>JBMOPU010000001.1:2500-4289 GCA_049322955.1 Patescibacteria group bacterium
ATCCATAGGCTGGGTAGAGCGAACGCGGTGAACTGAAACATCTAAGTAGCCGCAGGAAAAGAAATCAACCGAGATTCCCAAAGTAGTGGCGAGCGAAATGGGAGTAGCCTGCACGATTTAGCAGAACGGATAAAAGAACGGATTGGAAACTCCGGCCATAGAGGGTGATAGCCCCGTATTTGAAATTCGATTTGTGGAACTGAGCGTGCGACAAGTAGGGCGGGACACGAGAAATCCTGTCTGAAGATGGGGGGACCATCCTCCAAGGCTAAATACTCGTGATCGACCGATAGTGAACCAGTACCGTGAGGGAAAGGCGAAAAGAACCCCGGGAGGGGAGTGAAATAGATCCTGAAACCGCATGCATACAAACAGTGGGAGCCCCAGCACAATGGGCTTTCGGTTCTTTCGAGGAGCGCGTAGCGCGACTCAAAAGAACTAAAGAAGAAATAGATTCTGATGGGTACATCTAGTGAAGGTGACTTCGGATCGCGTAGCGAGACGAAAGGCGCCCCAGCACGGTGGACTCGTCGAGAGTCCATCGTGCTGGGGTGACTGCGTACCTTTTGTATAATGGGTCAGCGACTTACGTTCAGTTGCGAGCTTAACCGAATAGGGGAGGCGCAGCGAAAGCGAGTCTGAACAGGGCGTTCAGTAGCTGGGCGTAGACCCGAAACCGGATGATCTATCCATGGCCAGGTTGAAGGTGCGGTAACACGCACTGGAGGACCGAACCCACTAGTGTTGCAAAACTAGGGGATGAGCTGTGGATAGGGGTGAAAGGCTAAACAAATCCGGAGATAGCTGGTTCTCCTCGAAAGCTATTTAGGTAGCGCCTCGTGTATCACTCTCGGGGGTAGAGCACTGTAATCGTTGAGGGGGTCGTCTAGATCTACCTCGCGATAGCAAACTCCGAATACCGAGAAGTGCGAGCACGGGAGACAGTCCTGGGGTGCTAACGTCCTAGGACAAGAGGGAAACAACCCAGACCCACAGCTAAGGTCCCAAATGACGTGCTAAGTGGTAAACGAAGTGGGAAGGCATAGACAGCCAGGAAGTTGGCTTAGAAGCAGCCACCCTTTAAAGAAAGCGTAATAGCTCACTGGTCGAGTCGTCCTGCGCGGAAGATGTAACGGGGCTAAGCACGTAACCGAAGCTTGGGATGCGCATGCTCCTTTAAGGGCATTCGAAGGGAAGCTGGTGAAAGCTCGCGGTAGCGAGGTTTCACCCAAGCGCCCATCACGTCGAGAGGAAGGCGTGAACGAGTGGATTTAAAGGAGCATGCGCGTGGTAGAGGAGCGTTCCGTAGGCCTGTGAAGGTGTGCTGTGAGGCATGCTGGAGGTATCGGAAGTGCGAATGCTGACATGAGTAGCGATAAAATGGGTGAAAGTCCCATTCGCCGGAAGCCCAAGGTTTCCTGCGCAACGTTCATCGGCGCAGGGTGAGTCGGCCCCTAAGGCGAGGCTGAGAAGCGTAGCTGATGGGAAACAGGTCAATATTCCTGTACCGCTCTTCAATGCGATGGGGGGACGGAGAAAGGTAGGCCAGCCAGGTGTTGGATGTCCTGGTTTAAGCGTGTAGGCGTGCCCTCTAGGCAAATCCGGAGGGCTTAGCTGAGGCGTGATGACGAGGTTCTACGGAACCGAAGTGGTTGATCCTAAGCTTCCAAGAAAAGCCTCTAAGCTTCAGTTGAAGAGTGACCGTACCGCAAACCGACACAGGTGGGCAGGGTGAGAATCCTAAGGCGCTTGAGAGAACTCTGGAGAAGGAACTCGGCAAATTGACACC
>JBMOPU010000002.1:0-24815 GCA_049322955.1 Patescibacteria group bacterium
ACTCACTTCCCACAAGCATTTCTCCCGTTCCCGAAAGGAAAAAATAAAACTCTTCACCGTCAGGATGCGTATGTGTTTCAAGCTGTTTGTCTGGTTCAAGCCACGCATAATTCATTGTGGCGATATCCCCCCGATGTGCTTCCTCCCCCGAAATCAACCGTTTTCGATGGGTGGTGTTATTGTGGATGATTTCCTCCGGAATATCCGCGATATTTTTTACGGGAAACGGCATAACAAACATTGTATCATAGCAAAAGAACGTCGGAACATTGCACGCCGGTGACGGCGTCGGAGAATAATGCTTTCGCGTATCGGTATATGAAACGGGGATTTGTTATCGCATGTGGTATCGTTGCACTAACACTCTGCTGTGTGCTGGCAATACGCGCATTGAGGATGCGTCCTCTTTGTCCCGGATGTGACGTCATGGTCATTTCACTTGATCAGGTGCGGGCAAAAAGCCTTCCCTGTTTCGGCTATTTTCAAAACACTATGCCGTCGCTTTGTGATTTTGCCGGGAAGTCAACCGTTTTTACCCGCGCATATGCCACGGCATCCCGAACGCAGGACAGTCACATTTCCATGATGACGGGTCTCTACCCCTCATCACATACTATGAATCTTCCGTATGCAAGCGTATTGCCCGAAGGCGTGGTCACGCTTGCATCGGTCATGAAAGAAAACGGTTACCGGACTCACTTCCTGGGTCCTGCAAACGATCCCCATTTGCCGCTTACCCGGGGGATGGGGCGGGGATTCATGAACACCTATGCCGCCGATGATCCGGAGAGTTGGATAACGACGTTGGCATCGATAAAAAAAGAAGCAACCAACAGCGGCTCGCCGGCATTTTATTTTATGCACACCTATATGGCGCATGAACCATACATGCCCAAGGAAGAACATATCCGCCGCTTTTACCAAGGAGCCGTAACATCCCGCCTTTCCTATGACGATCTGTGTATGCTTACCTATCAAAAACTAGTGAGCCTTCGCCCAGAAGCAATACAGATCGGCGGCGGCGAGGGATCTTTATGTGATCGGCTATTTCGATACCAGGAAAACGCATCGAGCGTTGCCGAATTTGATGATGTGTACAGTATCATCGTTGATGAATATTGGCACCAGTTTGCCGACCTTGTCCCCGAAGAGAAAGCGCGATATTTGCACGCGCTCTATGCGGCCTCACTCTATGAGCTTGATCTTTCTCTCAAGAATTTCATCGCTTACCTCGAGCACAATGGCTTCCTTCAAAACACCGTTGTTGTGTTAGTCGGAGATCAGGGGGATGAGTTTTTTGAACATAACGGGTATTCGCACGGCGGCACACTCTACGACGAAGTGTTAAAAGTGCCGTTTATCATTTACGTGCCGGGGACAAAAGCAAGTACGTCATCGCGTCTCGTATCCCTTATTGATATCATGCCGACCGTAAGCAAAATAACGGGGGTTATTTCACCGCGCTCGATTTCCGGCCTGGATGCATTCGGAACCGTACGCCATGCGGTTATATTGGCAGAGCACGTGAGTGACGGGGTGACCGCAATCATTACCGGGAGGTGGAAACTCATTGAAAATCGTGGTGAGGACGGGACGGAGTATGAACTCTATGATCTTTTCGGGGATCCCGGTGAGAAACAAAACAAAGTATCTGCCGCACCGCGGATTATCCGTGCGATACTTGCGGAGTATAAAAGAATCAGCAAGGCGTTGCCATCGTATCCGGCGGGGAAACAACCGCTCCCTGAGTGGATCGGCGAAGAGGATAGAAAAACACTTATCGAAAGCGGGTATTTCTGACGCATTATTTTGGGATGTCCTGCAGATTCTTTGGGTCCGTTATCTCGATCCCCTGCAGGAATCCGACCCGTCCGTTTCGGTCAAATAGGTTTCCCCGCACCGTGATGAAGTTTCTTTGTCCGGGATCCAGGCGCATCCCGACATCATTTTTTCTGAGTATGTTTTGAAAAATTACGGTCTGATCGTGCCGCGATGCGTCGGCCGCTTTGTCCGTATCTTCGTCCCCGGAACCGTCCAACGCAATGCCCACCTGCGAATTGGCGGCAATATTTTTATAAAAACGATTATGTGTTGCGGGGAGTTGTCTGGTGAATGCTAAGTACGCGGGACCGGTGGTATGTTCTGATACATTATTTCGTACCGTGATACCCGAGGCGTTACTGATAAATATCCCGATACCGTATCCTGAGGATTTTCCTTCCATTTCATAACAATACGACCAGCCGGGGATGTCGTACACGGTATTATTGGCAATGACCGTTTTTTCAAACGCCCCGCCGAATAGTTTGATCCCTGCGCAGGCGGACGCGTTTTGACAGGATTTGTTAATCCGGTTGTTTTCGATACGAATCGCCCGGGTTATTCTGTCATGTTTTTCCTGGCCGGTGACATGAATGCCGTAACTTGCAGTATCGGAAATATCCGTATTTCGAATACGCGCGTCAAAAACTCTCGTTAAAAAAATTGCAGGCTCGTTAAAGGGATAGCCCGATTCGGTGATACGAACGCCATCAATATCGATACGGGAAACATTCCCCGAACCGTCACTCTTGCCGCTCATAAAAATCGGGGATCTGCTGATTTTGCTAAAGACGCCGCCGTGAATTTGTATTCCCCTGATGCTCGCGCCATTTTCCGGTTCGACATAAATTCCGTAAGGGGTGTTGGTTATGAAAAGTCCGTTGAGGCGTATCGAATCAAGCGAAGCAGACGGATGTATGACAATCGCGCCACCAGGGAGATCGGAGTACCGCCCGTTGAAATTGAGCAGGTGGAGGTCGGTAATTTCCACCTGTGATCGGCTGATCGTGATACCCGATTTTCGCGAGCCGATCTCTATTGGAAGCAATGCGGGATTTTTTTCCTGTTTCGGCCATATATATATTTTCCCGTGTATGCGATCCGCATACCATTCGCCGGGTTCATCAAGGAGTGTTATCGCGTCTTCCACGTAATATTTAATATGTTTTCCGATACCGGATTCCTGAATGCCGTATGTCGTTGCCCCCACCGGCATATCAAGAAAAAGCGATTGAGTACGCGGATCGTTTTGTATGACTGATCGGATGTGGAGGAATGTTCCGCACCGACTGCCTCCGTCCATAATAAATGCGTCCGCGCCCGCAATATCGGGAAGAGTGGCAAGTTGGGGATCAATAAGTCGGGTAGGGGTGCCGCCGCTTTGTCCGTTGCCGAACCATGAGTCGTGATATTTTTCCTTTGACGGCTGTCCGTTGGGAGATTTCGCAAGCGGGAGCGGGGTGAAGGTTCCTTCCGATGTCCGCTCAAAAACTGCCGAGGGAATTTCATCGGAAGCGATATCTGCGACATAAATTTTTTTCCGGAGTGAGAAAGGAATCTCGATACAACCCATTGTTTCGCAGTTATTCCATTGCAACCGTACTGCGGGGTCTGACCCCAGGATTTTTACCGTACCGTTTTTTGACCGATCGGGAATAAGTGAGATTTTTTTTGCTGATGGGTTTCCCGTGATATGAATACTTTCCCGGTATTCGCCGGGTGCGATGCGGAGCGTTCCTCCGTTTGCCGCCAGAGTGACACCGTGCTGAATTGTTTTTACCGGTGATTGCCGTGTGCCAGGATTCGCATCATCTCCGTCCTGCGATACGAATATGACGGGGGATTTCGGGATGAGCACAAAGATGCATACGCAAATGACAGCAAAGATCACTGCACCGGGGTATTTTTTACTTCGCATACGTGGGGGAACTGCCCCGTTTCATTATACTCATCGTACCGTTCATTGCCCATCGCACAAAGTATCGACGGATCACATCCTAGACGGTTCCCTTAAAATCCCAGGCGCTCGTTGACGAAGATGATGCGGATATGACGCTTGAGCATTGGGTTTTCTCCTTTGATAAGAAGTATCTTATTCACTTGCGAAGGTACACCGTAGGCTTTGATACTTCGTTCGGATTCCAGGGGGAGTACGTACTCCTCCAAGCGGTTCATGGCATCGGTGAGGGTTGGCACGATTTTATGTGTTCCTACGACAAGTATGATATTTGGAGAGGTAAATGCGAGATGAGAAAGCTGGCTCCCCGTGTTTGAAGCGATGAGCAAATCCCCCGACTCCGTTACTGCGTGGACACTCCCGAGGTAAAAATCCGCACTTGTCGATTCCCGACGAAGCGCCGTTCGTTTTTCCTTGTCATTTTCGTTTGTTATGAGCGCATGCAAATCGCGCCATTCGTGGTTTCCTTCCCGAAGATACGGAAGATAACCGATTTGCTCGAGCGTTGTCGAGGTGCCGTTCATGATGGAGGCACCCCGGGGGATAGTCTTCGTAATCAACCCTAATGCGTCCGTACCGCTCGCCACTTCGATCACTTCATATCCTTTTTGTTGTAACGCGGTTTTTGTCCGTTCAACGGTTGCTTTCGGTGCGAGATCGGAATACTTCATAAGCCTCCTCGGAAATATTTTGCAAAAAGTTTTATAATTTTATATAATTACTATAGAATTTATAGTACTATAGAATTTGTAGTATGTCAACACGCGATGAGCCGAAGCAAATCTGTTCAAAGACCGAGTTAAAGATTCTCGGGGATTTCTGGACTCTTCAGATTATTCAGTCGCTTACAGACGGGCAAAAACGGTTCTCGGAACTGGAACGTATGCTTCCCGAAATAAACCCTACGACGTTAACCGCGCGGCTAAAAAAACTCATGACGCAAAAACTTGTTCTGCGAAGTGAAGAGACCGTGGATAAAATCTCCGTCGCGTATTCACTTACGGAAAAAGGAAAAGGAATTTTGCCGGTCTTAGGAGAGATCAGACGATTTGCGGAAAAATACCTCCGATAACGGTTACCTCCCGATGCGCCGAAGTATCGCTTCGGCAAAGCGGTTCGCGGCCATAGCGTCGGTGTTGAGGAACAGTTCCGGCTCGCAGAGTTCAATTTCCATAAGCGTGAAGATTCCTGCGTCAAGCAATCCGTCTATACGCGCGTACAGCAACGGATCCGGGAGTGCGGTAAGAAGCCGCTCAAGTTTGTGCACGGTATGTTCATCGGCAATTACGGGTGTTACCCGGCCGCCGAATTCGCTTTGCACCCGAAACTCGTCGGGACGCGGCGTTTTCAGCACCGCATGACTGAATTTTTTATCAAAAAAAACAAATGAATGTTCCCCGTTTTTGATTTGCGGCTGGTATTCCTGGAGAAGCACCGCTCCCTCTCGCAATTGCCGCTCCGCCTCCACGCGCCACGCATGCGGTGAAGACGTGTTCATACGCCGTACACCGTACGACGATGCGCCGATTGACGGCTTGATGATTACTTCATCCCACGGGAGATTATCCGGCAAGGCTTGCTTGTCGGGAACAACGATCGTCGGAACGATACGGATATCGTCGGTGACGATGCGGTCGAGATATGTTTTATCGGTATTCCATCGGAGCGTAGAGGGGGTATTCCATACGGAAACATTTTGTGACTCCAAAATTTGTATCCACCTCAGAAACTCCTGATATCGCGTATGGTAATCCCACGCGGAGCGGATCAGTACCAGCGAAAATTCGTGCCAGTCTATAGCCGAAGTCCAGGGGACAACAGAAACCTCAATGCCTTGTTGCCGAAGTAGCGGAACGATACCCGCATCGGAAACGGAAAGATCGGGTTTTCCTTCGTAGGTGACGAGAGCGATACGTTGCATAGGGCTATTCTATCAGTCGGATACGCACGAGTGGTATACTTTCGGCATATGCAATCCGACGACGCGCTTCAGAAAATTCGACGGGATCTCGTTGAAGATGCGGCACTTTTTCGCTTTATCACGGATGATCTTGTCAAAAAAATCGAGCAACAAAAAAGAAAACCGCTATCGATCACCGGGGATATAACCGACTCGATGCTGAGGACGCTCTCTTCGCTGAGGGAACGAAATGACGTATTTGCGAAGAACGGAAATGCGGTCACCGAGCATACCGCTCTTGATTCGCTGTATCGGGAAAAGAGGCAACTTATCGCCGATATCCATGCGACTATTGCACTTGCGGGAAGTTTGGTAACATCATCGCATTGGCAATCTCCCGCCATCGATCAGTCACAGGTCGATCAAAGAGGAGCGCTTCCGGGAAAAATACTCGCGCACTATAACGACTATACGAGAGATCAGCATGTTCTCGGCGAAGTATTTGAAAAACGGTACCGACGGCAGTATGTTCCCGTTCCGTTCACTATTCCGGTATTCACCTATGCAACCGCAAGCGGTATGGCGGCACTTACCACGGCGGCGTTATTCGTTATGGGAGAGACTCCGAATGAAAGCACCATCCTCATGGGAACCTCGTGCTATTTTGAAACAAAACAATTGCTTCTGTCGATGTTCGGCAAACGGATAGTTCCCGTTGACGTAACGGATAGCGACGCGATACGGGAAGCGGTTATCGCGAATCGGCCGTCGGCAATCTTTGTCGATACGATCGGAAACGAGCCTTTGATGCGGGTAGCAGATATCCCGTCATTGATAACGGCAATGAGTCTGTCTCGGGCGGGGAAGACGTATGTGGTTGCCGATATCTCGGCAAGCAATATGATGCACCCGCTTATGCGCGGTGCACGACTCCCGAAAGGTATGACGCTCATTGGCGTCGAAAGTCAGAACAAATTTCTCCAACTGGGATTTGATCGGGTAACGGCAGGGGTCGTATGGGGTACGGGATTTACCGCGATGAAATTGTATGACTACCGGGACCATGCGGGAACCATCGGAACCGATGCGACAATTGCCGCATTACCGACGCCGAACAGGATAATCGCGCATCGATATATTTCTCGTCTCGGAAGAAACGCAAATCTGCTTGCCAAACTGCTTCGTACAAATACCAAACTCATCCGCAAGGGGATCACCGTGGTCTATCCGGAATGTGACTTTTTCGGCGGCGCCTATCTTATGCTTTCTTGGAAGCAACATCCTTTTCGGACATTTGACCGATACATCCGTACGGTTATGTCTCTTGCCAAAAAAAGAAACATCGCTCTGGTGCATGGGACAAGTTTCGGATTTCATACCACAAGAATATATACGGTTGCCATGCATACGCTCTATGAAAAGCCGTTTTTGAGAATCGCACCCGGTACGGAAACGGAAGCGCAGATGCAAGATATATATCGACTTCTTATTGACGCATTTTCCTGATCGTTTGCTTGATACGATACGGTTTTTGGCGGTAGACTTGGGTGCCGCACGGGAATATATCAATGTTTTGCGGTATAGCGATCGGAAAGCAGGCGGTATGAGGATGACCGCATTGCAATAAGCGTAACAACAAGCCCGATAATTCCCGCAAGGATAAATACGAGCGCAATGCCTCTTCCGGTTCCGATCCCGAACCATCCCCCGATAAGTCGTACTCCCGCACCCGTCGTCATAAACGGAATAAAGAAATATTGGGTAAGAGGACCGATGAGGAATGCGGTCAGCGGAGATGCCGCCTGTTCCACACTGTGCGCAAATCCGAATACCCTGCCTTGTCGTTCCTTCGGGACAACCTTTTGGATAATCGTTTGTTCGGATGCCTCAACAAACGGGAAAAGGAACATCCAGATAAAGGATCCCGTAGCTAGCAGAAGTATAGATGCCTGAACGGTAAAAAATATGCACACGATCCAAATAATGATATTCACGGTAAATAACGTGCGTAAGGGATTTTCCCCCAATCCTTTTTTTGCGATATACATGCCGCTTAATATAAATCCAAAACTGAGCACACCCCAGAGCGTACCCCACGTTTGTACGGAAACCAGGGATAATCCGTATGCGTCCATCAATGCCATAAATACGCCTCCCACGAAATTATTGAACGTGGTAAAAAATATGAGGCCGAACATTCCCGGAATATGTTGTATGACGCGAACCGTTCCCCGTAAATCAATCCTTCTATCCGAGGATTTCTGGGCATGTACAATTGTCGGTTCATCGACGGGTATGCTAATAAGATACAGAAGTGAACCCAAGGTACAAAAGAGTGCGATAAGAAGCACCCATCCCATACCGAGGTTGCCGAGCACCAGGCCGCTGGCGAGCGACGTTATGGCAAAGGATACCCCCATGACGGTGCCGAATAATCCGTTCGCCTTATCATGTTCTTTTTCCGGAACCAAGAACGTCACCATGGTGGGAATCGCTATGGCAAGAATGCTTCCCGCAATAACCCCGCAGAGGAGGATTCCTGCAAAGACCCAAAGCAACGGACTTGCAACAGAAGTAAATACCGCCTTCGGTGCGGCATGATATACGAGCGTGCCGAGGATAAAAAGGAACAATGTGACGACACCAGAACCGGCAAGTGCATCCTTCTTTTTATGATGGTCAACAATCGCTCCCAGTCCGAATCCCGAAAGTGCGGATGCGACAAGAAAAATCCCTCCCACGATTCCTGTCGCCACCACGGATTTCGTTTGGAGGTATGCCCAATACGTAAGCGCAAACCACACGAAATTATTGGTCGAAGATACCAATAGCGCGTATATAAGTAATTTATGAAAGAGTTTCATCGGAATGATTTTCCCGCTTTCTTTAGGGCCGCCGAGAGGAGTCGTATGCCTTTCGGACCCATGCCGTGTAGCGCAAGAATCGCCTTGCGAGAGTGCTGGGAAACCTCATGTAACGATCGTATATGCTCGTTGTGAAGCGCACGCAGTGCGGGAGCACTTAGTCCGTCCGGAAAATCGTGCTGATTTTTTTCCCTATAATAACCGCCCCAACACTTCGGACATACCCGGCAATCACTGCTTTTATAATACGTGTGCCCTCTGCCGCACACCCGTATGCTTCGAAGCGGTGGTTTGCGTGTATCAACTGGCATCGGCGGCTTTCACAAGATCGCTAATAATGATTTTTTTCATGGAAAGCATCGCCTTCATGACGTTCCCCGCAACTTTCGGATCAGGATTTGCCATCAAGGTACCAAGTTGCCGCGGAATAATCTGCCAGGATACGCCGTATTTGTCTTTGAGCCACCCGCACACGGATGCTTCACCCCCGTTTGCCGTCAATGCCTGCCAAAAGTAATCAACTTCTTCCTGATTGGCACAATTGACGAGAAAGGAAATTGCCTCATTAAAAGCAAAGTTGTGTTCATGTGCGCTGTCCATGGCCCCAAACTCGGTATTGTCCAGCACAAAACTCATATAATTTACCGAATTTTCTTTGTCCGGCTCCATGCCCTTGCCGTAGCGGGAAATCATCTGGACCTTGCTGTTTTTAAATAGCGAGACATAAAAATTCACCGCCTCTTCACATTTACCCGCAAGCGGGCCGACAAACATCAGCACCGGAGTGATCCGTTGTGCCATGGGCGCATCTCCCACATGGATAATCTGCCAGGATACGCCGTATTTGTCCTTGAGCCAACCGTAACGCTTGCTGAACGGATAGGAGCCTAGCTCCATGAGCGCGGTGCCGCCGACAATAAGTTTTTCCCACAAAGCGTCCACTTCCGCTTCAGTCTTACATTTCAGGTGAAAGGAAATTGACGGATTAAAGGTAAAAGCCGGACCGCCGTTTAACGCCATAAACGATTGTCCCGCCAGGGTAAAGGAAACCGTCATCACCGTCCCCTCAGGCATGTGATGCACTTCAAATCCTTCCGTGCCGTATCGAGACACATTGCCGATAGAGGATCCATCGATAAGTGACGTATAGAATCGGACCGCTTCCTCGGCGTCAGTGTTAAACCAAAGGTGCGGGATTATTTTGTTCATTTTGTTCCTTTCACGGCGAGGATATTCACCATCCATCGGATGCCGTATTTGTCCATAACCATACCGAAGGTATCGCCCCACGGTGCCTGTTTTAAGGGCTCCTGTATCATGCCGCCATGAGAAAGTTTTTCGTAATATCCGGCTAGTTCGTCATGCATATCGCCGCTTAACGACAGGCTGATATTGTTTCCTTCCGTCAGTTCCGTGCCGGACATCGCATCCGATCCCATCAGTGTTATGCCATTTTCTGCAATCAGCATGGCATGCATGATTTTATCCGCCTCTTCGGGATTTTGGGACATACCGCCGTTCTGGAAGGTCGTCAAGGTAAGGTTTCCTCCGAAAATACTCTGGTAAAATGTCATCGCTTCTTTTGCCTTACCGTTGAAATTTATATAGGGATTCAGTTTGCTTTGCATAACACCTCCTTTACCGAAAACGGTAAGTACCATTTATAAAAAAACGGGCATCCGTCGTACCACATGCCTCACGAGAAACCCGTACGCACAGACATTGTAATATATCTAACAAGTAGTAGCTATTTTCCGCATAGGTGTCATGGCAGAGGGGAATCATTGTGCGTTATACTGGTTGGGTATACTATGAAAAAAATCCGACGACGAGAAGTTCCATTATCGCAAAAAATTAAAGATGTTCTTGTCGGATACGCCACAACGCAACTTATACTTATGGCGGTTGTGGCCATTATCTCCTTCCTGCTTCTTTCGTTGATCGGGGTGCAATTTCCCGTACTCCTCGGTATCATGACGGGTTCTCTTTCCGTCGTACCGGTGCTGGGAATGACGGTTGCCGCCGTCATTGTCGCCACGGTGGCAATATTTGACGGAATACGATTTCTGCCGCAAGCCTCCGTGTTGTGGGAAGGAGGAGTGATGATTCTCGTGTATGGGTTACTGAATTTTTTCGTTGATTACTTCCTTTCTCCGTATCTTGTCGGAAAAACGAGCGGTGTTCATCCCATGGTGCTTTTACTTTTTGTTCTCATAGGAAGTTTTGCCTTGGGTATATGGGGGGCCGTTCTTACGGTTCCCGTGATTCTTGTGGCGAAAACAATCAGCGCTCACTACATGGAAAAATCTCGGGTACGATAGCACGGGTAGGTATGGTGAATATATTCATAGCAGTATTCGCGTCAGGGATAGTCTCCCTGATGCTTGAACTTTCTCTTCTACGCGAATTCGTGTATGTCATAGGATCAAGCGCGTTCTCAAATGCGCTGATTATCTCCGTTTTTTTGGCCGGCCTTGCCGTGGGAACGTATATCGGTACGGCAAAACGATTCAAGACAAAAGGGGAAAGTGCGCTACGGAAAAAATTTTCCGTTTTACAATTTCTGCTCATGCTGTTTGTGCTTTGTTTTTTCCTGAGTAAGGATTACTTTGTCTATGTAAGTTCTAGTCAGGCGGCGGTAATTGCGTATTTTATCGCGGCAACGTTTTTCCCCGCTTGTATTGCCGGTTTTGCCTACACGGTGATTATTGACCTCCTGTACCATCGCGGTGAGCGGTATATCGTCTATGTCTACGCGATCAGTACGCTCGGAAATGTCGTCGGAGGTCTCCTGCACGGATATCTGTTTGTCTATATTTTGGGACAACAGGCGGTCTATGTATTTGCCGTTCTCTGTGCAATGTTTTCGGCACTTATCATGCTTCCCAATAAACGATTTGTCCTTTTGGTGCCGTATATTCTGCTCGGTTTCCTTGCGGCCTGGATCATCCATACCGGCGTTCTTACCGAACGGCTGTACCGAATGCCTGATTTATTATTTCGCAAAAACAGTCCTTCCGGGCTTGTAGAAATATGGAAAACGCCGGACGGAGAAACCGTGGAGATGACCGTCAATAACGTACATGAATACTACGGGTACGAATGGGACAAACAAGTCCATAAGGACTGGGCGGACACCTCGCTTTCCGTCATCGGCGACGACGCAAGTGTCCTGTTATTGGGATATGGAAGCGGTGTTTCATCCGCCCGTTTTCTTGCTTCCGAAAAAGTACGTAGGGTTGATACGGTGGAAAACACCGCACCTGTTCTTGAGGCGGGGGAAATATATTTCCCCGATGAATACGAGGCGGTTACCACGGACCCCCGTTCGCGCATACTCATGCGCGATTTTCGAAACTACATCCGTTTCACGGACGAAAAATACGACATTGTGTTGCTCGATCACAGTATTATTGATCCGTATTACAGCGGATTCTTTACCCTGGAATTTTTCGATCAGATAAAACGAATACTTACCCCGAGGGGTGTTGTTGCGAGTTTGGGAGTCGGACTTTCCTATGATACGTTACGAGCGGCGTTTCCTTATATGTATCGTTACACGGCCCAGGGCAAAGAACTCATCACCGACAGCGGATTTTTTCTTACAAATTCTCCGATTTCAGGTCCCGGAGCCACCTCATTTACGCGAATTGATGACACGGGATACGGCGAACCGGTGTATTCTGACCGCAAAATTATGAACCGCTCTTTCTCGGGTGCG
The DNA here is from genome assembly GCA_049322955.1 of Patescibacteria group bacterium. Lineage (GTDB taxonomy): Bacteria > Patescibacteriota > Microgenomatia > UBA10105 > UBA927 > UBA927. The sequence goes on from JBMOPU010000002.1 coordinate 12,264, forward strand.
CTTCACGCAATAAAGCCCCGCGTATCACGGTCGCTTTTTTGAGGAACGGAGGGAAAACGCGGAAGCGACAAGCACCGCGTTTATGATCGTTGAAAGTATTCCGTACGCAAGCGCCAAAAAAATAAATGTTTCTTCGAATCCCTGCGACAGCGACCAGGAGTTAAGCCCCATAAAAATGCCCGTGAGAAGCATATTCGTGAATACGCTGATCATAATGAAATTATTCTTCATAGAAGTATTTCCTTTCTCTACTGTAGCGTGTGCACCCCCCGGTCGTAAAGTCTTTGCCTGAAAATTTGTCTATAATAGGAAAAGAAAGGGGTATGCCTGTGGACTTACAACTTGTCTTTTTCGTTGCCTGCATCGCCTATACGTTCTATTTTATGAGGAATGTTCTCAAAAATACGACGGTCGACGCACCGCTTACGAAGCGGGAGAAATTTATCGTTATTGTCCTATTACTCTCCAGCATGCTTCCGTCATGGCTTATTCTCCGTTTGGGGTGGCAAAAAAAACTGCCGCTGAAAGCAAAAGGAGTGACGCGTTACATGCTCGTCATTATCGGTACGCTTATGGGGATCGCCGTACTCGGCATCATCATTTCGATACTACTCGTTGCGGTTGCTCCCCGGGCAGGGATATCGCAATGAATAAAACGGGGAAGTGATCCACCACCATGACAAAGCAACATATCCGCTCTTTGTTGTTGTTGATAGGCGCGGCGGTTATTACTTTTTTTTATTATGTACCCGTTCTGAATTCCGGTCCCGCGCTGGGCATACAGGATTGGGATCAGAATTTTGCCTGGAGTGAATTTACCCGGCAATCGTTTCTGGAGTATCATCAGTTTCCGTTTTGGGATCCGTATCGGTGCGGAGGATCGGTGCATTTTGCCAACCCGCAGATAGGCGTACTCTCGCTTACTACGCTGTTCGTGGTATTGTTCGGTACCGTGACGGGGATAAAAATAAGTATTTTTGCTCACGGACTGATTGGTTTTTTGGGATGTTTCCTTTTGGCAAGGCAACAGGGAATTTCACGGTACGGCAGTAGTCTTGCGTCGATTCTTTATTCGTTTAGCGGTATAACGGGATCATTTCTTTCCACGGGAATGGTGGTGTTTATCAATACGGCCTATACCCCGTATCTGTTGTACTGCTTCCTCCGCGCGCGGGAACATGTCGGATGGAGTATTCTTGCTGGTCTGGTCGGTGCCGTCAGCTTTTATTTTGACTATCATATTCCGTTGCTTTTGGTAGGTTTGTTGTTCATTGTTTCTTTTTTGGAGAGTCTGCTTGCCGGAAAAAGCGATATCCTCGCTTCCTTTGCAAGGTTTATCGGAATCTTTGTCCTACTCATATCTCCCAAGCTTTTGTTGTCGGTACAACTCCTGAATCAGTTTCCCGTTGCCCCTTCCGGGTCTTCGGGCTATACGATAGCGAATTTATTTTATTTCTTACTCTCGCGACAACAGAGCCTTGTTGACGGAAATAGCATCAGATGGCATATCGATGAAGCGTCGCTGTATATAGGGATCATTCCCTTTCTTCTCGGTGCGGGATATTTTTGGAAAAATAAAAAAGGATTGCTTCGGTATCGGTTATTATTCCTGTGGCTGTTAGTCTCCTTATGGTTGATGATGGGGGACAGGATTCCCGTTTCGTTATTCGGCGCTATGCAAAATCTCCCGTTTATGGAAAGTTTCCGCGTTGCGGAACGGTACCGGTTCCTTTTTATTATTCCCGTTGCGCTTTTTGCGGGGTTGGGAATCGAACGATTACGGACGTACGTTCATCCGAAACGGTTTATCGTGATATTCATTGCTATCTGTTTCGGTATTTACGCGGATCTTACCGTATTGGCGGCAAACAATTTTTTACGATTACCGCTATCAATAAAAAATACGGAGGTGACCGCTTCCCGCGATACATTTTCTCAAGTGTCACAATCGGATACGTTTGATTCCTTTTCATACGTGCCGGGAAAAATACCCGATCGCATGCAGTACACCTTCGGATTTACCCCGTGGTCGCTTGAGTATCCCGCCATCCGCCAAAATACCGGGATCATTGACTGCTATGACTCCATTACCTCCCGACGATTTGCCAAAGGAAGCGATGATCCGTTGTATCGGGGGGAATGGTACATGCTTTCCAACAGGCGAACCGGCGCATTGAGCTTTTGGAGTCCGCAAAAACAGGTATTTCATTTCAATAAAGCCCCTTCCGACGATGTGCTGATAGTGAATCAGAATTATTATCCCGGTTGGTATCTGGTTCGTAACGGCGAAAAAGAACCGGCAAAAAATCATGACGGGTTACTCGCCGCTTCTCTAACCCCGCATGATACGGAAATCACATTCGAGTTTTTACCGTATCGGTACCTTATCGATCAGCTGAAAGGAAAATTAACGGATTAACCGCATTGTGCCTTACGAGTTCGAATCGAGGGTTTCGCTGTTGACGGCAACAAGGGTCGCGTTGCTCCATGTGCTGTTGTTGTATAAAATTCCCTGCTTCGTCAATAGATGGTGTAGGTAGTATTTGACGGGCGGCAGTACCGTGTCTGATACAAGCAATGTCTTTTTGTCCATCCAGACCAATGTGCCTTCATGGTTTCCTATAACCGGCGTATCAAGGACGCCGAGATTTACAAGGAAACCGAATACGATATACACCTCTTTCCTGTCGAGATGATGGTGTACGGCGACAAATTTTTGTCGGAGTGCCGCAGGTGACACGGTGATTCCCGTTTCCTCCTTTACCTCGCGAATTGCCGCGGCAAGCGGATCTTCATTTGCCTCAATATGCCCTCCGGGGAGGGCAAGCCATCCGGGAAAAGCTTTTTTGGTTTCGCTCCGCTTCAGCATAAGGACATTCTCTCCGTGGGTAATACACACGTCCACGGTGAATATCGGTTGGGCAAGCTCATGAAGATGCCTATCGTTCATGTCAGGGCTCGTTAAAATATTGTTTTTGACGGAGAAAATAAACAAAAATGAGAATACCGAACGCATAGGTTATGCCGTACACAAGACCCACCGCGGTTCGTTGCGCCTCGGGAAGTTGCGAGAGCGCATAAAGCGAGTTGCCCAATGAGATCAAAAGAACAACGGCACTCACGCCGATATACGCTTTCAGCAATTGATAGGATCGCCTGATAAACACGATGAGCGAAAAAAGATTGATTCCCACCGCGTAGAGGTGCCATAGGACGGGATAATTGCGCGGGAATTCGGTTCCGTAATACGTGAAAGGGATCGGCTTTCCGGAAACAAGATCAATACTGCTTTGCACGACGGCATAGACTCCGAGAATAAAAAATAGTTTGATAAGAAGCGGCATTGCTTTAAACCTATCAATATACGAAGGGGTAACCGGGATGTTTTTTTTCTTCATACCTATAGCCTAACACCGGATCGGAACAAAATAAAGCAATTTAATCACACTGCGGAATATTGAGCACGTCACATCGGTACAGTTCCCATCCCGATGCCGTTACAAGGATGGTAAATGCCGCCAGCAACAGAAAAGTAACGATAAAATTTGTTGTTATCATTCGGGATTTGGCTCCCGGCTTTTTGGGAAGCAAAGGCGTTGCGGCGATATATGCGCCGACGGGGAAAAACAGTAAAAGAACTAACGGTAAAAAGGGACTGTTACGGACGTGGGGAAATGCTTCGAGTATCGAATACCACGGGTTAATGCGGAGGGTAACAATCGCGTTTGTAACAAAAAACGGCAATGAAAAGCATATGCCCAACAACGCAGAACGCCAGGCTATTTTATCTTTGTGATGCATTCTTCTTTTTGATACCGATGAGCGTCGGAAGAAGGAGTGTCGTCAGGTAATAGAAATACACGTCCGATTTGTAATAGCCGTCTTCGGGTTTCAACAGCTGTACGATGAACAAATAGTCAAAAACCACCGCGATAATAAGCCAAATCACTCCGGTAATAAAAAAATCCGTCCGGGATACGGCACGGGTTTTTTTTAAAAGTACCCATGCCGATACGGCAATCCCGATCGGTGTTACATACCAGCCGATGAGCGAAGGGGGAACCAGCATAAAAAAAACGATTCCTAACACATAGCCGAGAAACCAGAGGAGGAATCCCCACCACACGGTACTTTTAAAGAAAACGGTGTTCATACGATATATGTGTCAGGCGTTTTCCCGCCATTGTTTGTCGCCGACGTATCCCAATGCGTCGATATCCTGATGGAATAATTCCACAAGATCAAGGTCCGCTCGCTCAAGGAGTCTTGCTCCGGGAACTGCGCCATTTTGCACCTTCTGTTTAAAATCCATATAGGTAGGAGGGGAAAGATAAAAATCAAGATCTCCCACGTGCGGTTTTTTGATGTCCGGCTTACGGATATACAGATGGGTATATGTCGTTTCGGGGATATCGCCGGTGACCGGAAATATAACGGGTTCATGCAGTAAGAAATATTTGCCATACACACTCTTTGTCCGATCGACTAATTCCTGTTGTAACCGCGTAAGAAGTGAGTACTCTTTTTCGGAATGACTGAATATGCCGATGTTGCCCGCAACGGGAAGATACATGCCGAGTGATTGTTTGCAAAGCCGATGGCAGGAGATATGAATATGGAAAAGCGCCTCAGAAAGGCGTGACATGTCTCGAATGGGACTGAAACGAAAACCATCCATACTCGATTTCAGACAATGAGCCCCTTGGCATACAAATCATCGAAAATCAGTCGATCAACGGGAGAGCTGTTTTCTTTCCAGGCATAACTGACGTAACGGAATTCCGATACTTCGCTTGCCGCGCGTAATTCGCCGGAAAATTTTGCCGTATAACAGGTCATACGTACGACAGTACCCTCAGGTTTGCCGTGTGCCTGTGCTTCAAACGTGCCGTAGTGGGTGATCGTTTCGGGAAGAATATCCACGCTCAATTCCTCTTTGACTTCGCGGATGAGCGCCTCCGCATCCGTTTCATTGCCGTCACGCTTGCCGCCGGGAATATACCAGGTATCTTTCCCGTAACTTACGGTAGAGAGAACTTTTTTATCCTGAATGTCGATAAATGCCAGCTTATCAATATACGTTTTCCCCATGAGGATATTATACGAGGAAAAGCAATACGGCGCTTACATAATCGGTACCGACCGTAATTTTCCGAGCGATGCAAGATATTTATTATAAGGGGTGTCGATACGGGGAGCATCAGTGAGACCGAAGAGGGCGGCGACAGGTTCATGCTTTCCCCCCGGATAATACAGAATAACGGACGGAAGAAAACCGTCGATAAGGTACGTGCCGATGACGCCGTTTTCATACGCATACTCGTCATACTCCATCGTCACGATATTTGCGGTTTTGTATCCTTTTTCTTTAAGCCAGGCAAACCCCGCCTTTTTGTCAGGAAGGGGAAAATGATCGACAAGAGTAAATTTACCGTCCGTTTCTTTCAGGGTATGCACCTCAACACGATCCGGGTATTCGACAAATTTTTCCACGTCGTTGCCCGTGTGCTCGCCATAGTAATGCGTGGATCGTACGTACTTTATGTGGGGAAGGTTTTTTTGCCGGATGATCTCCAGAATCGGTGCAAGTGAATTCACCCGGTATTTTTTTTCCTGTGGTTGCATAGATGTGGTTTTGCCTGCCTTGTATTACACGATGATGCGACGTTTTTTAATCTCCGAAAGAATTTTTCCTTCAAGCGGGCGGCATGGACAGTGCCGGGCATGCTCAACATGCCAGGAAACCCGATGATCAAGCGTCGGATTTTTCGGCATACGGTGAGTTAGGTGCCAGTCCTTATTAATGCTCATTGATATCTTTTTTTCTTCTCATCCATGCGTGTTTAAAAAATGGTAACGTGAGTGTCGAAAGAAGAAAGCCCAAGGAGGGAATAACCGCATTAAGCCAGGGAGAAGTAACCCCGATTACCCACATGTATGCGCCGATACTTATATAGGTAAAAACAATAAGAAGTAGTCTCCGCTCGATACTTGTTTCCCATCCTTTATCGAGTTCCACGCGTCTATTTCGTTTTTCCAATGCACTGATGCGTTTTTCCAGCTCTTGTTGATGCATACTCATACGATATTCTATTTTTTCCCGGATACCAGTCCCGGTGTTTTCTCGGCAAATCGCAAAATATGTGCAAGCTTCGTAAAATTGATATCCTCGATTTTTTGGAACCGGATACAACTTTTTCCGACGCTCACTTTCCCTAAGTCTTTCTTATATTTCTCCGCAATATATGTTCCGTGATCGATGGCACATACATAGATACTCATATACTGTTTCTGATTTGCAAGCGAAATGACCGGCCAGTCAATCAGTTCCTTTTTATAATTTTTATAAGGAAAGCTTCCGTAGCCCAACATATTGTAGGCAAAATGCGGCGTAAGTGACGGTACGGTTTTTTGGATGAATGCATGCATGAAGGTAATTGGCTCCCTTCTCTCCGGAGGGAGAGAGGCGAGATATTCGGAAACAGTTGTGGCTTTCACCGGCTTAAACATATTCATACCGACACCTCAACCTCCACACCGGTAACATATCTTTGTATGGAGTAAAACAATTACTTATTTCTATCACTACTACGCCTTCTTTTTATCAAGTTTGTCGAGACCAAGAAACTTCACGCCGAAATAGACGACGAGCGCTATCACGATGAAATCGATGAATACGTTAAGAAAATTCCCCCACATTATTTTCGCCGCTCCGATTTGGATGTAGGCATTCGTAAGACTCTCGACATTGCTAAGACCGAGGGCAAGAATCGGGCTGATGATGTCTTCGACGAGTGCCGCAACAAGCTTTGAAACGGCGCCTCCCAAAATAAAGCCAACGGCAAGTCCAACGACTCCCTGTTCACGAATAAAATCCAAGAAACCTTTCATTTGAATCACCTCCTTATGCGCATTTCGAGTATAGCAGAACGGCATCCGAGTTCCGCACGGTGGGGAAGGAATGCCCGGCTAATGGTATGCTATGGGTAGCCTGTACCTATGAAACACATATCCCTGAACACTCAATGGTTCTTTTCCGAAGTCGCATGGCCGCTCAAAGCCCTGCTTATCTTTATTCGCGGAGATGCGGTGGTGATCCTACCTTTTTTTATCATCCTATCAATTATCGGGGTGTTTTCACTCCGGTGGATGATGCTCCTCCTGAGTCTTTTTGTTGTTTTCCGATTTTTGGGTGAGATGGTGTATTGGATTCATCAGCAGTTCGGTGATCGGAAATATCGCCCATATGATTTTGGGCTAAAGCGGTTGGATAACAACGCTATTTATGTGATATACCAATTGCTCTCACTTATCTGGTTGGTCATGGGTGCAGGGTTCTTTATGGGGATTCTCCTTCGATGGTTTATACCATCGAAACCGTGATGTTCGTTTTTTTGTTCGCCCCGTTGTACTTACAATGCCAAGCCTACTTTTTTGTATTGGAACGTTTCTTGAGGATAAACTGCACCGACGGACTAATTTTTTTATCTTTGCGGTGAATGCATCCGATCCAACAGCAGGGACGACGCATCCCGTCTTTGAGCTCTGAAATTACTCTTGCAATATGTTCGTTTCTGGTTTTCGATAGCTTCGGGGCGATTGTCCAGCAAATCCATTCGTTTCTGGCAAGCGGGGTCAGACTCTCCCATAAGGCGTATGCTTTTTTATCGCGCATCAGTGCCTCGCGCAAATCTGAGGGAAGCTGGTGTGCAACACCGCCTGAAATGTTTGAAGCCATGAACGTATTGTAGCAAAAAAAATCTGAAGATCGCTTACTGGCCGGCTTTCCTGATCGTTTCCAAATCAAGCTTTTTCATCGGCATAAATGCGGCGGCGACGGCATCTGCCTTTTGGGGATCCCGCATCATTTCGTCTAAAATCCTCGGGGCAACCTGCCAGGTGACGCCGAATTTATCAGTGCACCAGCCGCATTGTTCCGCTTCGGGGACTGCCGAGAGTTTTTCCCAGAAGTAATCGATTTCTTCCTGTGTTTCGCATTCAATGATAAACGAGGTCGCGCCGCTTAATTTAAACTGATCAACGGGACCGCCGTTTAAAAACATAAAGCTTATTCCGTCTAGTTCGCATTCCGCGGTCATCACCGATCCTTCGGGTCTGCCGGACACTTCTACCGTTGCCTTCGGCGTTCTGGTGATGTCTCCGAGCGTGGCATGGTGATTGCCGGGGGCGGATCGGAATGTGTCGATATAATAGTTGACGGCTTCTTCACCGTTGTTATTGGCAAACCAGATGCAGGTGATAAGTCTACTCATATTATGTTGCAGGAGAAAATTCGACAATCCATTCAATGCCGTATTTGTCGCGGAACATCCCCGCGTAGGAGCCCCACGGACCATCTCCCATAGGTCCCTCGACTTCTCCTCCGACCGATAGACCGTTAAATAATCTTTCCGCCTCTTCCTTGCTTTCCGCGGTTACCAGTATCTTACTTCGATTTTCGCGTTCATTTACTTTCCCCATAACTTCGGGAACGTCATTGGCGATAAGCATGGCGCCATTGCCGATCGGTAGGGCGATATACATGATTTTGTTTGCCTCTTTTTCCGGCACGGGAAATTCAGCGGTGGCGATATCTTTAAATCGCACCACCTTCACAAATTCTCCGCCGAACACCGATTGATAAAAGGTAAATGCCTCTTCGGCGTTGCCGTTGAAGTTAATCCAAGGGGATAATGTTGCCATACGTAATGTATATCACAATAAGGAAGGGAGATAAAGCAAGGGTAATTGGCTCCGAAGATGAGGAGAATGATCGAATGTATAATTGCTATTTACGAAGATATGAGCTTCCCCATTGAGCACACCTCCCACAATCCGCTCTTAAAAAGAACGGATTGTGGCAAGTTAATATACTTGTTATTTGGCAAACAACTTAAACATCCAACCAAATACGCTTACGGATTGTTCTTCAAGTTTGACTTGATCCTGAAGAGCAGTGTTTTGCTCAGTGAGCGCTTGAACAGTCTCTTGTACCTGTGTGATTTCTCCTTGATTTGTAAGCTCATTTTGTAGCTGAGTGAGCTGTTGAATACGCAGACGGTTTTGTTCCATAATTTTTTGCATATTCTTGAGCGCTTGATAATTCGGTCCAATGAGTGATTTTAATAATCCCTTGCGATTGTCTATATCCGCAAGATCACTCTGTATTTGCGTTTGAGCCGTTTTTTGCTCTTGAGCAATCTGTCGTATTTGCTCGCCTATACCCCCGTTTATGGTTTTGGTTGTTAAAAGTTCCTCTACCTTTGAAGCGACATTGCTCATGTGTTTTTGAGCTATAGAGCTTCTCGGGGAGGTATCTTTTGGCATGCCTTTGCCCTGAGTCTCTTGGTCATCTCCTTCCGACTCCTGTTCTTGTGTACTTGTTTGAATTTTGGAGTCCTCACCGTTGTTTTGAATTTTCATTAAATTTTGGTTTTGGATCGTATTTCCCGTAGGTGAGGGGGACACTATCTGCTCTTGAGGAGAGACTCCTTGTTGAGGGCCGGTACTTTGCGCTCCCGAACCATGGTTTGCCGCAATGACCGGCGTGGCAATAAGCAAAAAAACAAGAATCGATACGCTTGAGGTTAGTTTCTTCATCTTTTTCTCACCTCCTTTGTATTCTGACGTCTCTCTTTGAGAATACTACAAACTCACTGTTCTTGCAGATAAAATGGACCTTTTCCTTGACCCCTCCCTTGTCCTCGTTTGAATGTTGGATTTTCCTCCAATAGTCTTTGATAAAATCTTCGCATTGGACCTTGACGGGACCAAGTGTCGTTTAGGCCAAGTTTATCGATCACAAAAGCCGTGATTGCAATAGAAAGGATGAAACCGAGAACGATAACCCAAAAGCACTTTTTATAAGAGAAATCGTATTTGCGGAGCATCCATATTCCAAGCGCGATACCCAGAAGAGCAAGAATAGGAACCCACAGGGGAAAACTACTTACCAATTGTTCTAATCGATATTGACCGTTTGGTCCGTGCTGACGAAGTAAGAACATGGTTAAGTTCGTTAGGAATACTGCCCCGATACTCGCGGCCACCAGTCCCGCGATCATGAGCACTGATCCGAGAATAAAGTACCATCTTGGTTTCATGGCAATCTCATTTGATTTCACTTTTGCCATGATTATTTTTTCTAAATTATCCGATGATGGTTTTAGTTTTTTTGACATAGTTTTTTCATTATTCCTTTTGCCCGATTGACCCGGGTTCCTACCGTGCCGATAGGAATTCGTAATATATCGCTAATTTCTTCGTATGATTTTTCTTCCAGATAAAATAATGATAACGGTTCTTTATATAGCAGCGGCATTTGTGCTAAGCAATGCTGTGTGCGGTTAATAAGCTCACTTCGTATGAAATCATCCTCTAGATCAATCCCGCTGTCACATTCAATCTCTTCATTCATTGGAACCTGTCGATGAAGTTTCGATATCATATTTATCGCTTCATTGTGAACGATACGATATATCCAGCTGGAAAATTTTTTTTTAGTGTCAAACCCATTTAGGTTGATATACGCTTTGATAAAACCCTCCTGCACAACATCTGCACCTCTTTGCACATCTCCCATGATATAGCTGGCATATCTTGTAAGTTTTGCCTGATACCGTTTAATAATCTCAGCATATGCTTCTTTGTCGCGGGTGCGGACAATTTCTATAACTTCCGAATCCGATAATGTCGATAATTCTCTCATAACGCATGTATATTTTATCCCTCTTTGCAAAACGATTCACGCAATGCCTTATCTTCTCTTCCGCTGAAACCTCACTCATTGTTTGCGAGTGAGGTATCAGCTTTTGAGGCGAGCTGGATTAGCGGTTCATGCCGCGACCATAACCCATACCTTGATTCATTCTTGCGCCGTTTTGTAACCCAAGTCCGAGTTCGGCTCTCAGCTTATTTGCTTCAGCGGTTTTACCCTGTTCAGCAAGTTCGTGAGCTTCCGCAAATTTGGAAAAATTTTGGGCATTTATCACCTGAGTGACTCTGCCCCTTCCCGTCATGAGTGTTTTCCAAGCGTTGTAATCTTTCGTTTCAAACGCTTTTTCCATGGCAGCATGGCGTTCTTCGGTATAATTGGGACCTTTTACTGTTGGATCGCCCTTATACGCCAGGACTGCCTGGGGAGCGATTATTGCGCCTCCAATCGCAAGAGCGGTTAATCCAAAGAGGATTAATTTTTTATTCATGTTATTTTCACCTCCCTTCATACATATCTGTATTGCCTGTTATCTACTGTTAATACAAATGAGTGGGGTGTTTTCTTTCAGGGAAATTGAATGACTCAAAATAAACGGAAATATTCATCCGAGCGGTGGGGGAAATTTGCGTCTTCGGTACGTTTGATTTGAATACAAACTTCTCACTAGGAGTGACAGATTACTCGACGAATCAGATTTTGCACTTCTGGACTGCGAACCATCGGTTCACCATCCTACAAAGATATACAAAAAAAGGGCTTTCGCCCCGTTTCTGTACTTGCTCCCCCTGTAGGATTTGGTTTGGCTACAAACCACTCACCAGCACTAATGCTCGATGACTCGCAAAGTGCTGGACTGCGAACCTACGGTTCTCATCTTTACGAAGAATTAGAAAAAAATAAAGACCCTTTCGGGTCTTCACTTTTTTCTAGCTCCCCCGGTAGGATTCGAACCTACAACCGTCTTCTTAACAGGAAGCTGCGCTACCGTTGCGCCACAGGGGAATGTTAAGAACGAAAGTATTATATCACGATTTTCGGTTTGTACGACCACGATACACTCATATGACAATTTGCCAAATACAAAAAGCGCGCTATACTTAAGGAGTAATGAGCAAAAACCCCGTAATTAATGCGCTTTCCGCTTCGGCATATATTCTTTTTATCGTTTCGGTCATGAGTTGGGGGACTCAATACGCGCCGAAGGAAGATTCATTCCTTGCTCCCGTTGCCGTTATTTCGCTTTTTACCTTATCGGCGGCGGTCATGGGATATATATTCTGCTATGCACCACTCATGCTCTACTTTGACGGCAAGAAGAAGGTAGCCGTAACGCTGTTTTTGCAGACCGTCGGCGTGTTCGGGCTACTTACCGCTGTTTTTATGGGGCTCCTTTTCTCCGGCATCATTCGATAATTCCGTGCCTTTCCTGCATTCGCATGCTGTTGTTGTCTTACAGCAGAGAGTTATACCCAGCGGCGGGTTTTCTTTTTGTAGGAAGCGTAGGTTTTGCCGAAGGATTTCGTCAGCATGGATTCCTCAAAGGGAATAATAAAGGTGTTGATGAAGGCAAAAAAGATAAGGGGACCCACAAATGCCAGTACGTTGGCAAACAATAGTGCGGTTCCCACGGCAATGAGGAAAAACCCGAGGTAAATCGGATTCCTGCTCCAGCCGTACGGTCCTGCCGCCACAAGCTTTGTCGGCTTGCGCCGGGGGTGCAGTGTCGTTTTATGACGGTTGAGTGTGTTTGCTCCCCATAGGAAAAGGGCAACGCCTGCAGGTACCAGGATGATGCCCAAAACGGTGAAGGATACGTCATTGTAGTGCAGATCGGG
>JBMOPU010000003.1:0-3281 GCA_049322955.1 Patescibacteria group bacterium
CGGGGCGTTGCTGTATGGGGTTAGTCTGGTGTTGACCTACTTTCTCGCCCGGAGGGGGCAATATCATTGGCGCGGTCTCGTTTCACGGTCCTGTTCGGGATGGGAAGGGGTGGTACCGAGACGCTATGGACACCAGACTGAAACTGGGGTGATTTTTGCGGAGGGGATTTGGAAGAAGTGTGTTGGGGGTAATGATTGTTGTGGGTTGTGCTGTCGGGGCACAACGGGGTTGGCGTTGTGGTGACAAGGTTATAGGGTCAAGCCGCACGGGCAATTAGTACTGGTTAGCTTAACGCATTGCTGCGCTTCCACACCCAGCCTATCAACGTCCTGGTCTAGAACGACCCTTTAGGGGGATCGAGTCCCCGGGAGATCTCATCTTGAGGCGAGTTTCACGCTTAGATGCTTTCAGCGTTTATCTCTTCCGTACTTAGCTACCCGGCGATGCGACTGGCGTCACAACCGGTCCACCAGAGGTACGTCCACTCCGGTCCTCTCGTACTAGGAGCAGGCCCTCTCAAATCTCCAGCGCCCACGGCAGATAGGGACCAAACTGTCTCACGACGTTTTGAACCCAGCTCACGTACCACTTTAAATGGCGAACAGCCATACCCTTGGGACCGGCTACAGCCCCAGGATGTGATGAGCCGACATCGAGGTGCCAAACTCCGCCGTCGATGTGAACTCTTGGGCGGAATCAGCCTGTTATCCCCAGAGTACCTTTTATCCGTTGAGCGATGGCCCTTCCATACAGAACCACCGGATCACTATGACCTGCTTTCGCACCTGCTCGACTTGTGGGTCTCGCAGTCAAGCCGCCTTTTGCCATTGCACTATGAGCACGATGTCCGACCGTGCCTAGGCGACCTTCGTACTCCTCCGTTACCGTTTAGGAGGAGACCGCCCCAGTCAAACTGCCTGCCATGCACGGTCCCCGACCCCGATTCAGGGGCCCAGGTTAGAACCTCAACGACACCAGGGTGGTATTTCAACGTCGGCTCCGCGCGATCTGGCGACCGCGCCTCACAGCCTCCCACCTATCCTACACAAGTCCCGTCAAAGTCCAATGCAAAGCTACAGTAAAGGTTCATGGGGTCTTTCCGTCTAGCCGCGGGGAGATTGCATCTTCACAAACATTTCAACTTCGCTGAGTCCCAAGAGGAGACAGTGTGGCCATCGTTACGCCATTCGTGCAGGTCGGAACTTACCCGACAAGGAATTTCGCTACCTTAGGACCGTTATAGTTACGGCCGCCGTTTACCGGGGCTTCGATCAAGAGCTTGCACCCCATCACTTAACCTTCCGGCACCGGGCAGGCGTCACACCCTATACGTCGTCTTTCGACTTGGCAGAGTGCTGTGTTTTTGTTAAACAGTCGCAGCCACCGATTCTCTGCGACCCCTTTCCGCTTCGCCCGCGAGGGACTACACGTACTCGGGGCACACCTTCTCCCGAAGTTACGGTGTCAATTTGCCGAGTTCCTTCTCCTGGGTTCTCTCAAGCGCCTGAGAATTTTCATCCTGCCCACCTGTGTCGGTTTGCGGTACGGTCAATCACAGACTGAAGCTTAGAGGCTTTTCCTGGAAGCAGGGTATCACTCACTTCGCGGTCAAAGACCACTCGTCATCACGCCTTGGCTTAGCCGCACGGATTTTCCTATGCAGCACGCCTACACGCTTAAACCAGGACGTCCAACACCCGGCTGAGCTAACCTTCTCCGTCCCCCCATCGCATCTGTGATCGGTACAGGAATATTGACCTGTTTCCCATCGACTACGCCTTTCGGCCTCGCCTTAGGGGCCGACTCACCCTGCGCCGATGAACGTTGCGCAGGAAACCTTGGGCTTTCGGCGAGCGGGCTTTTCACCCGCTTTATCGCTACTCATGTCAGCATTCGCACTTCCGATACCTCCAGCAGGGTTCCCACCCCACCTTCTCTGGCCTACGGAACGCTCCCCTACCGTCCAGGATTCAGGTTACAGGATACGGGTTACAGTGTCTTCGATAACCCCGTCAGCATCTTGGCGATCACTTCATACTCGTCTCGCCAGCGCTGCCAGGCCACCTCATCGATGTAGCCCAAATCTTTACAGTATCTCAGCCATACCCGCATCTCGTCTGCACTCCCAATCGCCATGTGCACGAAACGCTTGAATTCCACTTTGGAATGCGCTTGCTTGCCAAATCCTTCCGCAAGATTGGCACAGATGCCTTTGCTCGCGCGTCGGATTTGATCAGATAGCGCATATTGCTCGATCGACGGGAAGGTCAAACTCACCCGGTGGATCTCCAAGGAAATCGCATAGGCACGCTTGAACACCTCCAGATCATCGAACTTCAGCGTCATACTGATTCCTGTACCCTGAAACCTGAATCCTGAACCCGCAGCTTCGGTTATTGGCTTGAGCCCCGTTACATCTTCCGCGCAGGACGACTCGACCAGTGAGCTATTACGCTTTCTTTAAAGGGTGGCTGCTTCTAAGCCAACCTCCTGGCTGTCTATGCCTTCCCACCTCGTTTACCACTTAGCCAATCATTGGGGACCTTAGCTGGCGGTCTGGGTTGTTTCCCTCTCGACACCGGACGTTAGCACCCGGTGTCTGTCTCCCATACATCACTTGCCGGTATTCGGAGTTTGCTATGGCGAGGTAGATCTCAATGACCCCCCCAACCATTACAGTGCTCTACCCCCGGCAGTGTCCATATGAGGCGCTACCTAAATAGCTTTCGGGGAGAACCAGCTATCTCCAGATTTGTTTAGCCTTTCACCCCTATCCACAGCTCATCCCCTACTTTTTCAACAGTAGTGGGTTCGGACCTCCAGTGAGTGTTACCCCACCTTCATCCTGGCCATGGATAGATCATCTGGTTTCGGGTCTACGCCCAGCAACTCAATCGCCCTATTCAGACTCGGTTTCCCTACGCCTCCCCTATCCGGTTAAGCTCGCTACTGAACGTAAGTCGCTGACCCATTATACAAAAGGTACGCAGTCACCCCTGCTTCAAGAACTCTAGTTCTTGAAGCAGGGGCAGGTTTCAGGTTTCAGGTTTCAGGTTTCAGTAAAAGCACGTCGCTTTGCGGCGTACAACCCACTGTACCCTGTACCCTGCACCCTGACTCCTGCCCCGCTTCAAGCGCAAAGCGCTTGAAGCAGGGGCTCCCACTGTTTGTATGCATGCGGTTTCAGGATCTATTTCACTCCCCTCCCGGGGTTCTTTTCGCCTTTCCCTCACGGTACTGGTTCACTATCGGTCGATCACGAGTATTTAGCCTTGGAGGA
>JBMOPU010000004.1:0-2540 GCA_049322955.1 Patescibacteria group bacterium
CCCGGGGTTCTTTTCGCCTTTCCCTCACGGTACTGGTTCACTATCGGTCGATCACGAGTATTTAGCCTTGGAGGATGGTCCCCCCATCTTCAGACAGGATTTCTCGTGTCCCGCCCTACTTGTCGCAAGCTCAGTCTCGCTGCCGGGTTTTCGCGTACGGGGCTGTCACCCTCTCTGGCCAGCCTTTCCAGACTGTTCCACTAACGCGGCAGTTATCTCTTGCAGGCTCTTCCCCGTTCGCTCGCCACTACTAGGGGAATCTCGGTTGATTTCTTTTCCTGTAGCTACTTAGATGTTTCAGTTCACTACGTTCGCCTCGACATCCTATGGATTCAGATGTCGATACCCTCGCGGGTGGGTTTCCCCATTCGGACATCTCCGGATCAAAGCCTGTTTGCGGGCTCCCCGAAGCTTTTCGCACGCTACAACGTCCTTCATCGCCTGTGATCGCCAAGGCATCCACCACATGCACTTCGTCGCTTGACCCTATAACGTTGTCCCCTGGCTCCCGCCAGGCCACGCTACAGGCACAACTCGCTTGTTTCCCTTCCATCGCTGGTTCAGGATGGAAGCGAAGATCGCAATCACTACCCATGCCGGTCAGGTATCAGGGATCAGGGATCAGGGATCAGATATCCCCATACCCCTACCGTGATTACCTCACCAGCACCTTCACTTCTTCCAAATTGTTAAAGAACCAACAGCCTCCGTGACCAAAAATCACGCATCAAGACTCAGACTTTCCATCTGATCCCTGATCCCTGACCTCTGATCTGGTGGAGGTGAACGGGATCGAACCGATGACCTCCTGCTTGCAAAGCAGGCGCTCTCCCAACTGAGCTACACCCCCATCAAGGTGGTGGGTCTGGTTGGGTTCGAACCAACGACCCCCGCCTTATCAAGACGGTGCTCTAACCAGCTGAGCTACAGACCCGCTCCCGCTCTCAAACAACCGATAGGCTGTAGGTGCTCACCAGGGTTCTCTAGAAAGGAGGTGATCCAGCCGCACCTTCCGATACGGCTACCTTGTTACGACTTCACCCCAGTCATGAAGCCCACCGTGGTAAGCGCCCCCCTCGCGGTTAGGCTACCTACTTCTGGTGAACCCCACTCCCATGGTGTGACGGGCGGTGTGTACAAGACCCGGGAACGTATTCACCGCGGCATGCTGATCCGCGATTACTAGCGATTCCGACTTCATGCAGTCGAGTTGCAGACTGCAATCCGGACTACGATCGGCTTTCTGGGATTGGCTCCACCTCGCGGCTTGGCAACCCTCTGTACCGACCATTGTATGACGTGTGAAGCCCTACCCATAAGGGCCATGAGGACTTGACGTCATCCCCACCTTCCTCCGGTTTGTCACCGGCAGTCTCATTAGAGTGCCCAACTCAATGATGGCAACTAATGACAAGGGTTGCGCTCGTTGCGGGACTTAACCCAACATCTCACGACACGAGCTGACGACAGCCATGCAGCACCTGTGTCCAGGCTCCCTTTCGGGCACCCCCACCTCTCAGCAGGGTTCCTGGCATGTCAAGGGTAGGTAAGGTTTTTCGCGTTGCATCGAATTAATCCACATCATCCACCGCTTGTGCGGGTCCCCGTCAATTCCTTTGAGTTTTAATCTTGCGACCGTACTCCCCAGGCGGCCAACTTCACGCGTTAGCTACGGTACTAAGAAAGTCTCCTTCCCCAACACCTAGTTGGCATCGTTTAGGGCGTGGACTACCAGGGTATCTAATCCTGTTTGCTCCCCACGCTTTCGTGCATGAGCGTCAGTGTCAACCCAGGGGGCTGCCTTCGCCATCGGTGTTCCTCCACATCTCTACGCATTTCACTGCTACACGTGGAATTCCACCCCCCTCTGCCGCACTCCAGCTTTACAGTCACAAACGCAGTTCCTAGGTTGAGCCCAGGGATTTCACATCTGTCTTATAAAGCCGCCTGCGCACGCTTTACGCCCAGTAATTCCGATTAACGCTCGCACCCTACGTATTACCGCGGCTGCTGGCACGTAGTTAGCCGGTGCTTCTTCTTCAGGTACCGTCATTAGCAGAGGGTATTCGCCTCCACCGTTTCGTCCCTGCCGAAAGAGCTTTACAACCCGAAGGCCTTCTTCACTCACGCGGAATGGCTGGATCAGGCTTGCGCCCATTGTCCAAAATTCCCCACTGCTGCCTCCCGTAGGAGTCTGGACCGTGTCTCAGTTCCAGTGTGGCTGATCATCCTCTCAGACCAGCTACGGATCGTCGCCTTGGTAGGCCTTTACCCCACCAACTAGCTAATCCGCCATCGGCCGCTCCAATTGCGTGAGGCCTTGCGGTCCCCCACTTTCACCCTCAGGTCGTATGCGGTATTAATCCGGCTTTCGCCGGGCTATCCCCCACAACTGGGTACGTTCCGATGTATTACTCACCCGTTCGCCGCTCGCCGCCAGGGTTGCCCCCGCGCTGCCGCCCGACTTGCATGTGTAAAGCATTCCGCCAGCGTTCAATCTGAGCCAGGATCAAACTCTTCAGTTCAATCTCTTCTCGCTC
>JBMOPU010000005.1:0-2492 GCA_049322955.1 Patescibacteria group bacterium
TTATTTATTATCTTTTCTCCAAGTAGTTTGTTTAATTTCACCAAACATGGAGAAAAGCTATGGGATATAAAGAGATCACGGTTATGGACATTTACGAAATTATTCGTCGTTGGCATGACCAACAAAAAATTGCCCACATTGCGAACGCGTTGGGCTATGACCGCAAAACCGTTCGGCACTATATCAAACTGGCTCAACAATTGGGATTATCACTGCAGCAACCGTTGCCAGACAAAGAGCAACTGATTCACCTGCTTAATCAGTCGATAGCACCACCGCAACGGCCGCAACAAGCCCAACAGCTCTTAGAACGCTTCTTACCAGAGATTACCGATCTGGTCAATGCTAAATTCAATCCGGTCAAGCCGAAGATCGCCTTTGAAGTCATCTGTGAAAAATATGATCTATCGGACAAGGTCAGCTACAGTTCGTTTAAAAACTTTGTCCGCAACCATCAAATCGCTATCTCAGCGGACCAAGCCACCTGTCGTCTTGAAGTTGAGCCAGGCAGTGAAGCACAGCTCGATTATGCCACAGTCGGTCTGCTGTTTGATCCTTTGACGGGCCACAACAAAACCGTCCATGGCTTTATTACTAACCTGTCGTTTAGTCGTCACAAATTCGTGGAGTTTACATTCACACAAAACCAGCAGAGCTTTGTTGCTTCTCACGTCAACATGTTTGAATTCTTTGGCGGCGTGCCCCACCGCCTGTTGCTGGATAATCTCAAAAACGGCGTCATCAAACCCAGCCTGTACGACCCGCAACTCAACCGAACCTACCAAGAACTGGCCGAACATTACGGCTGCTTCATCGATCCCTGTCGCGTCAGCCATCCCAAAGATAAGGGCAAGGTGGAACGGGATGTCCAAACCGTTCGCCAGCAGTTTCGAAAACTGCTGTTAATTCATCCCAGCCTCACGCTGGCGCAGGCCAACCAACTAATCCAGCAGTGGGCGATCGATGATTATGGACAAAAAGATCATGGCACCACTCATTGGAAACCCTATCCCACCTTTTGTGAGTTGGAACGACCGCAGCTAAAACTGTTGCCTCTCCAGCCGTTCGATATGTCCCAGTGGAAACAAGCTAAAGTCCATTCTGACCATTATGTCCAATTTAATAACAAAGCCTACTCGGTGCCCCATCGTTTCGTCGGCAAAACCGTATGGGTGAGAGGGACCCATAACATGGTCCAGATCTATCACCAGCATCAACTCATCAAGCAACATGCTATTGCCAAAGGATTTCGCCAGACCGATGTCAACGATTTTCCACCTAATTTCCAGGCAGTGCTGGACAAAGGTTTACCGAGGCTGTTACAACAAAAAGCCAACCAGATCGGACCCCAGTTTGGAACGCTGATCCGAAGCCTGCTTGAGCAACACGCGTTCCTTAATATGAGACGGGCTCAAGGCCTGGTCGCTCTGGCTGAAAAATATTCCCCGCCTTTGGTGGAACAGGCAGCAGAGTTAGCGCTAAAGCAACAGTTATCAACTCATCCTAAACTGTTTAAGCGACTGATTGAAATCATACAAAACCATAATCAACAACAACGCCCCGTCCAACTCTCGCAGGAAAGTCTGGAGTTTGTGCGAGACATGGATTATTTTAGTCACGAAAACTAATTTAACAGAGGAGATCATGATGAGTCACCACGCCCAATTAAAACAACAACTGAAAAGTCTGAAATTATCGGGAATGATCGAAACCCTGGAACTCAGACTGCTGGAAGCCCAGCAAAATCAACTATCCTTTTCAGAATTACTTTCGAGCATGCTCAATGATGAAATCGAAACCCGTCATATGAGAAAGCTGCAGCGGCTGCTGAGTCAGGCTGGAATCACTTCCCAACAAACCATTGAATCGTTTGACTTCTCTTTTAATCCCTCGATCAATGCCGCTCACATCAGGGAACTAGCGACCTGTCGTTTTATTGAACGAGGAGAAGGAATCTTTTTCATCGGACCAACGGGCACGGGCAAAACCCATCTGGCGAAAGCGCTGTGCCATCAAGCCTGTCGTATGCATTTTTCCAGTGCCTATTATCCGTTTCATCGGTTTTTCAATGAACTCAATAAAGCTGACTTAAAAAATCAACTCAATCAATTTATCAAACGCTTGATTAAAACCGACCTGTTAGTGATCGACGACTTCGGCTTTAAAAAAATCGATCAGCAATCGGCTGAATATCTTTATGCCATTGTCGATGCCAGGTATGGCATCAAATCCATGATTTTAACCAGTAATCGAGCCATCACCGATTGGGCTGCTATCTTTCCCGATCCGCTGATGGCCAATGCCATCCTCGATCGGCTGGCGCATCATTCACATCAAATCATCCTGAAGGGAGAATCGTACCGCAAAAAATTTAAGCCCAAATTGCAAAACGCTTGACTCTAATTTGCAGGCTTTTTATATTAACGCTAAACCACCTGTGCAGGTGGGGAATATGTTTGCCCCGCTAGTGGGGAATATGATTGCCCTTGACA
>JBMOPU010000006.1:0-2251 GCA_049322955.1 Patescibacteria group bacterium
TGCTGGAAAGCAGGTTATATTTCCTGTGAGAAGTTCAAATTTCATATCACACAGGAGGTATAGCCATGACCAAGTTACGGCAAAAAATGATGGAGGACATGCAGCTACACGGCTTTGCGAAGAGGACGCAGGACTCCTATTTGCGGGCGGTACGCCAGTTAGCGGAATACTATAACAAACCGCCGGATCAGATCAGCGAAGAAGAGCTGCGACAGTATTATCTGTACCTGAAGAACGTCAAGAAAGCATCGCGCAGCACAATGACCCTGGCTTTATGCGGGATCAAGTTCTTCTATGAGCGCACACTGCAGCGGGAATGGGCCACCTTGGACCTGGTGCGTCCGCAGCAGGAGAAGAAGCTGCCGGTGGTACTCAGTGTGGAAGAAGTGCGCCAGATATTGGCGCGGGTACGTTGCAGGCGCTACCGGGTATGTTTGAGCACGATCTACGCCTGTGGGTTGCGATTGCAGGAAGGATTATATTTACAAGTCGGCCACATTGACGGGGCACGCGGGATGGTGCATGTCTGCCACGGCAAGGGTGGCAAAGATCGCTATGTGCCGATTCCCCAAGCGGTGTTGGAGATGTTGCGTCAATATTGGGGTACTCACCGAGATACGGTCTGGATTTTTCCGTCAGCACGTCAGACAGATAAAGGTCCAATGGATGCCAGTGGATTGCAACGAGCTTTCAAGGCAGCACTGCGGGAAAGTGGGATCCAGAAGCCAGCCACCGTGCATACCCTGCGCCATTCTTACGCCACGCATTTGCTGGAAGCCGGGTTTAATTTGCGGATCATCCAGGCTTACCTGGGACATGCTTCGCCCACCACCACTGCAATTTACACACACCTGACCAAACCGAGCGAAGAGCTGGCACTGCAGGCGGTCAATCACCTCGTGGCGGGGTTGTGGGATTAGAACTGGCCGATATCTTTCGCCAGTACGGCTCTGCCTATCGCCAGAAGTACGCTGACCAAATCCTGCTCAGTCACCGCCAGGCGATGCGCGCCATCGAGCAGTGCCGAACTGAGGTTCTGGGAGGGCAGGTTTACACTTGCCCCGAATGCGGTGAGCAGCAATACAGTTACCATTCCTGTCGCAATCGACACTGCCCCAAGTGCCAGAACGAGCAAGCCCAGGAGTGGCTGGAAGCACAGCAAGATTTGCTCTTGCCAGTGCCATATTTTATGCTGACCTTCACCCTGCCTGCGGCGCTATCCCAAATCGTGCGCAGCAACCAGCAGCTGATCTACAACCTATTCTTTTGGGTTTCCGCTGCTGCCACCCAGCACCTGGCAAAAGACAGCCGTTTCGTGGGCGGTCAGATCGGCATGGTGGGTATTCTTCACACCTGGGGGCGTAACCTGGCCTATCACCCGCACATCCATTACCTGGTACCGGCAGGCGGCCTGGCGACAGATAAGCAAGCCCTTGGAAGCTCAGGGCAAGCCTGGCTGCCTGCTCGACAGGGTTTCTTGCTTCCCGTGAAAGCGCTCTCGAAAATCTTCCGCGGCAAGTTCCGGCATGCCTTGCAAAAGACGCCCCTCTACCCGCAGGTGCCCAGCAAGGTCTGGCAGCAGGATTGGGTAGTGCATTGCAAAGCGGTAGGCAATGGGGGTACCGCCTTGAAATACCTGGCGCCTTATGTCTTCCGAGTTGCCATCAGCAATCGCCGTTTTGTCAAGCTGGAGAACGACCGGGTGACCTTTCGCTACCGAGCGACGGACACGGGCGAGCCAAAGCTGTGTACCCTCTCTGCCGAAGAATTCATCCACCGTTTCTTGCAGCATGTACTGCCCAAAGGGTTTGTTAAGGTGCGTTACTTCGGCTTCTTTGCTCCCGGCTGTCGCAAACGCCTGGCTGCTTTGCGCCAAAAGCTGGGGCAGAAATATGCGGAGAACTTGGAAGAGCCAGAAGCTGCACCAGAATCGAGCGATTCAACTCCTAAGCCAAAACTGTGCTGCCCAAGCTGCGGCAAGCCGATGTTCTTGCAGCGTACCATTCATCCGACGGGACGCTGTCCACCATGATTTGCTTGGCCTTTCCGTACCTGCTTCTGCGCTGGATGCTGGATTTCGTATCTGCACCTGTGCTTTCCCTCGTCTCATGCCAGGAAAACTCTCACCGATTGTCTCTTTCAGCCAATTTTTGGCTTGCGGTGTCAGTTATTTTGGATGTACAATGTATTCATATCCGTCGATGGGATAGCGGTTTTGAGTTGGCAGTGTGCCTTAAAACCCAAATAGCCC
>JBMOPU010000007.1:0-2080 GCA_049322955.1 Patescibacteria group bacterium
ACCCAACTTCATGGTTTTTTCCCAAAAAATTGCTATTTTTGACGAGGCAGTGGTCAAAATATTCAATAATTTCAATGGTGGGGATCTCAAATCGTAAATGTAGTGCCAAAATTTATGATTATATAAATTTTATGCTTGAAATGGCATCTTCCCTATGATATACACCCTTCATGTACATCCGAAAAACATCTCACACCCACAATACGACGGGAAAAAAATACGATACCTATAAACTCGTCGAGACCATTCGTACGGATCGTGGTCCCAGGCAGCATACCTTACTGAACCTGGGAGCAGAGTTCTCTGTACCGAAAGAAAGATGGAAAGAACTTGCCAATCGAATCGAAAGCATTATCTCAGGCCAACTACCTCTCTTTCCGGTATCACAAGACATCGAGCCAATCGCTCAACGTTACGCCAGCAGGATTATTGCCACCCGTAGTCAGAGAACACCTCAAATAGATCGTGAACAACCCGATTACCAGACTGTCGATATCAATACCCTGGAAAATGAGAAGGTGCGCTCCGTTGGTGGAGAAAGCGTTGTACTATCAACCATTGAGAAGCTTGAATTGGATAAAAAGTTGGTGGCGTTGGGGTTCAACCAACCCAATGTTGAAGCCGCCATTGGCGTAATCGCCGCTCGTCTGCTGGCCCCTTGCTCTGAGCGTGCCACACATCATTGGTTGCAACAGAACACTTCCATCGATGAGTTGATGGATACCAGCTTCGATACGCTTTCCCAGGACCGGGTCTATAAAGTTTCCGATATGCTGATCAAGCACAAGAGCGATATTGAGGCGCATCTCCAACAAAAGGAATCGCACCTGTTCAACCTGGAGGAAAGGGTTCTGCTCTATGATTTAACGAACACCTTTTTTGAGGGAAGCGGCAAATACAATGCAAAAGCCCATTTTGGCCTATCAAAGGAGAAACGGAGCGATTGCCCGTTGGTTACTCTGGGTTTGCTGCTCGACGCCGATGGCTTCCCCAAGAAAAGTGAGGTGTTTGAAGGAAATGTCAGCGAAGCCGCCACGTTGGAAAAAATCCTTTCGCAATTCCATCAGAAACAAAAACCGACTGTTGTTGTAGATGCCGGTATTGGGACGGATCGCAACGTGCAGTGGTTGAAGGACAATGGTTACACCTACATCGTTGTCTCCCGTAAACGAAAAATGGCTCTTCCTGTTGATACGGAAATGGTAACGGTCCGGGAAGACGATCGTGGGGTGATCCGGGCTTGCTTCAGAACGAACACTTCCGGAGAAACCGAGCTTTACTGCCATTCCACAGCCAAAAAGATCAAAGAAAGCGGGATCAAGACCCGATTTGAAATCCGCTTTGAAGACGCACTGACGGAAGCCAAAAAGGCACTCTCCAAAAAGAATGGGACCAAGAAATACGAAAAAGTGCTCGAAAAAATCGGAAGACTCAAGGAACGCTATCGCCGAGTTTCCCGTCGCTATGAGATTGTAGTGGAAAAATCCGATGAAACCGGCAATGCAACGGACATCCTCTGGGGCATGAAGCCGATGGATGATACCGTCGGATATTATGTGCTTCGCTCCAATGTCCCGGACAAGAATGAAAAGGAATTATTTGACATTTTCACCACCCTTGTCGATTTGGAGGACGCATTCCGGTCGATGAAATCGGATCTCGGGTTTCGGCCGATTTATCATCAGAAAGAACATCGTTGCGATGGGCATCTTTTTATCTCAGTTCTTGCCTATCATGTGCTTCACTCCATTCGGTTACAGCTTCGAAACGCAGGGATCACCTCCAGCTGGTCAACCATTCGAAGCATACTTTCCACTCACTTCAGAGTAACAACTTCCATAAAACGATCTGACGGCAAGATGCTGTTTATTCGAAAAACGGCCAGACCGGAAGATTGCCATATCAAAATCTACGACGCGTTAGATCTACCCCACCGACCTGGAAAAATTCAAAGAACCATCCTCTAGTTCACTTCCTCTCACTGCACGGGCCTCTAAAAATCTGTAGTGCCTAAATCGAAGATTGTCATTTTTATCTATACGATTTCCATAGATATTTTTGTAAGGACCATGAAGTTGGG
>JBMOPU010000008.1:0-2079 GCA_049322955.1 Patescibacteria group bacterium
CCTCCGGACTTTTGCAGTTTCTTTCAAAGGCACAGAGAAATAATTCCTTTTCGCATAAGCTGCTAGAAATTTTTTTACAATATTTTTCATGATATTGTATGTAATGCATTGTAATGCATTACATACTGTGCTATACTCTCTCATAGGAGGCCGCTATGTTCCTCGGTACCCTCTATGAGAAAAAAACCGGCCGTACCCGCCTCAAGATCGTCGAAGCCTACCGCCAGGACGGCAGGCCGAAGCAACGCATGATCCAAGACTTGGGCTATCTCGACGAGCTGCAAAAAATCTATCCCGACCCCATCGCGCATTTCAAACAAGTCGCAAAGCAGATGACCGCAGAAAAGAAGGCACAGAAGGAGAGTCGGCAAGTTCAATTGGACCCTTATGCCGCCCTTCGTCCCTTCGACCCCGCACAGCCTGCCACGATCAGCCGAAAGAATATAGGCTATGCCGCACTCTCCTTTCTCTACCACGAACTGGGCATCGATACCTTGCTCAACAACCGTCGGCGCGGCACAAAGTTCTCAGCCAACCTCAACTCGATCTTCAAGATGCTGGTATTCAGTCGCGCCCTCTTTCCCGACTCGACGCGCGGTGCCTGGGAGAATCGGGGGATCTTCTTTGAAGAAGCCGACTATTCCCACGACGAGGTGTATCGCGCGCTCGACTATTTTCTTGCGTGGCGGCCTGCGCTCGTGCGGCAGCTGCATGAGCGGCTGAAGACGCGCTATGGGAGGCAGACGCTGCTGTTCTACTATGATGTGACGAACTACTACTTTGAAATCGATGAGCCGGATAGTCTTCGGGCGAAAGGGGTATCGAAGGAGCATCGGCCGAACCCGATTGTCCAGATGGGGCTTTTGTTGGATGCCCAAGGGCTTCCCGTGAGCTATGAGCTGTATCGCGGCAACACCAATGACGGTACGACCCTGCCGTCCATGCTCGATGATGCGGTGCTTGATTTGGGTATGCACCACCTCATCATGGTGGCAGACAAAGGGATGATGAGTGGGGATAACATTGCGAAGCTTCGCCTTGGGCACCATGGCTATGTGATGAGCTATTCGGTGCGAGGTGCCGACAAGGCCTTTCAGGAGTATGTGCTGGATGAAGAGGGCTATACTGCCGTCTACGATACGGACGGCACGCTCCTGGCTAAACATAAGAGTCGCGTTGCGCCCCGAGAGATATGGGTGACCGACCGCAAAGGGAAACGGACCAAGAGCCTTGTGAACGAACGGCAGATTGTCGTCTATAGTGCGCAGTATGCCCAGCGTGCCCGCATGGAGCGCGCGCTCGCGGTCGAGAAAGCCTCTGGACAGATCTATGCGCTCTCGAAGGATGCAAAACCAAGCGCCTATGGGGCGGCGAAGTACCTCAAGAAGGTGCCCTTCGACCGCAGCACCGGCGAATGCATGCCCGAGACTGAGTACCTGGTGATGCTCGATGAAGCCAGGATCGAAAAGGAGGAGCAGTTCGACGGCTACTATGTCATCTGCACCAATGTCATTGGACGTGAGGAAGGAGAAAGAGCGTTTGCGGCTCCGTACCGCTACACGCCCGATGGATTTTTCCAGCTGAATAGAACCGTGACGGACGATGACATCATTGAAATCTACAAGGGATTATGGCGCATTGAAGAGACCTTCAAGGTGATGAAGAGCGAGCTCAAGGCGCGGCCGGTCTTCCTCTCCACCGAGAGCCATATTCGCGCGCACTTTTTCATCTGCTTTGTGAGTTTACTCCTCATGCGCCTCTTGGAATACCGCCTTGACTGGCAGTATTCCGCCGCAGCGATGCAACAGGCCTTGGCGAGTGCCTGCGGCACGAGCGTGGGGAAGAACCTCTATGTCTTTGATTACTACGATGCGGTGCTTGAGGCGATTGGGAAGAATCTTGGGATTGATTTTTCAAAGCAGTCGCGTACCTTGCAGGAGATTCGCCATCTTCTTGCCCAGACAAAGCGAAAACACTAAGGAGATGCATTACAGATTTTTGTTATGAACCAACACACGCTATTCATTATTAAATAAGATATTACAACACTTTTTTAATGCAGGAACTGCAAAAGTCAGG
>JBMOPU010000009.1:0-1849 GCA_049322955.1 Patescibacteria group bacterium
TGATGGAGTCGCAAAAAGTCGAAACACTAACTCATTGAAAAAACTATATGGTAATAATTAATTATGTTGACATCTATCTAATCAAATGGTATATTCTGGCTATATTCTAAAGCTATTAGATAGGATATAGCCATGATTCATCTGAAAAACATACATCAGTTGCCTTTGTTCGATCCCTGGAGTTTTCTGGGAGAAAAGCGACGAAAACTCATGGATACGTCCTGGGCTGGACTGTTTCGCGATCAGATACTGCCCAGCCTTCCCGTAGAAAAGTTGTTTCCGTATTTTGATAAATCTGTTGGTCGGCCAACCAAAGATCTGTATACCGTCATCGGCGTGTTGTTGTTCCAACAGGCCTTCGATTTGACGGACATGCAAACCGTTGAGCAGCTTTGTTTCAATATCCAGTGGCATTACGCATTAGATATCACCAGTCAAGATGACAAAGCTGTTTATATGGCTGAAAGAACGCTTTGGAGCTATCGTGATCTGGTGGTCCAACATAACCTGGATAAAATCATTTTCGACATGATTACGAAAAAGCTCGTGGATGTGTTTGGAGTGGATACAAGCTCTCAGCGTTTGGATTCGATTCACATCAAATCCAATATGCGGAGGTTGGGGCGTATCCGGCTTTTCTCCGAGACCATCCATGCGTTCCTGGGTTATCTGAAAAAACATGATGCAACGCGGTTTGCATCCGTAGATAACAGCATCGTCGAAAGGTATCTTTCTGAAGATGCTCTTGGTTGTTTCTCGAGGGTCAAGCCATCAGAATCCAGAACGACTCTCGATATGCTCAGTAGCGACCTCTATCAACTGGTGATGCAGTTTGAGGGCGTTTCCGAAATTACCCAACGGGAGGAATATCGGCTGCTCAAGCGGGTTTTGGAGGAACAGTGCCGTGTTGAAGACAACACCGTAACACCTAAAGCCGCCAAAGAAGTCGATTCCAACTCGCTTCAGAACCCATCTGACCCGGATGCGACCTACAGCGGTCACAAAGGTCAGGGATATCAGGCCCAGGTACTTGAGACCTTTTCGGAAAAGAAGACCGAAGCTGTTCCGAATCTGATCACCGATATCCAAGTCGAGCCAGCCCATAACCACGATGTGCACGCGTTGATCCCAATACTGGAAGAAGCCGCCAAGAAGAATATGAAACCAGAGCTTGTCCTGGCTGACAGTCTCTACGGCAGTGACGACAACACACAAAAGGCTGCTGAAATGGGAACCGAGATCATCTCACCGGTCATGGGTGGCTGCTCCGGTGGTGGGGTTCTCGATGGGTTCAGTATATCCGAAAACGGTCACATCGCCTCGTGTCCGCAGGGGCACTCACCGGTTAAAACCAAAAAACGTAAAGAGCGCTACGGCGCGGCATTCGACAATCAACACTGTAGCGTGTGCTCAAACAAAGAAAATTGTCCGGTGCGTGCCGGGAAAAAATACCATTACCTACACCATACGGATAAGGATATACGAATTTCCAAACGAAGGGCCTATGAACAGAGTTCGGAATTTCGAAATCGATACCGGTTTCGGGCAGGAATCGAAGCCACCATGTCGGAATTCGACAGACGAACGGGAGTCAAGCGCTTACGAGTGAGAGGACTCAAAGCAGTGCGCTACTGCGTGACGCTGAAGGCCGCTGCATTGAATATATTCCGGGCAGCTGTGGCAAAAGCTACCCTTATAGGCCCCCAATCGGGCTATTTATGCCTGCATTCTTACCCAAACCGGATCAAACAGTTTGTCAAAGAGCTATTTTGGTTTTTTGAACATCATATTTGTTATGGAGAATAGTTGATTCCTGAATACTCTTCATTTTCGATCTTCGACTTTTTGC
>JBMOPU010000010.1:0-1846 GCA_049322955.1 Patescibacteria group bacterium
TCTACGTCCTGGTTTCAAACGACAATCATCGTCAGTCGGAACGATGTGCTTGATCACGATCTCATTTTCTCCGACAACGACGTGGTCAATTAACAACCGAAACACTTCCTGCTGGACTTGAGGGGTAGGATTGTCCAAGTCTTGTTTGATCTGCTGGCAAAAGGCCGAGAAATCCTGCAACATGGTCTCTTTGGCCGACTCGCGCCGCGCCAGCGTCTGGAACTGTTCCAATCTCGTCTGAATGGTTTGCCGTTCCTGTTCGAGACGTTCCTTGCGTTTGAGCAATTCGGCCTTCTCGATCTTCTCGTCCTGGAACAAATCCAACAAGCGCTGCCACTGACGTTCCAACGTTTTCAAACGGGCCTGCAAACGGTCCTGCTCTTGCGGTGCGTTGATTGCAGACTCG
The DNA here is from genome assembly GCA_049322955.1 of Patescibacteria group bacterium. Lineage (GTDB taxonomy): Bacteria > Patescibacteriota > Microgenomatia > UBA10105 > UBA927 > UBA927. The sequence continues at coordinate 407 of JBMOPU010000010.1, forward strand.
GTCTCACTGTGCCAGGCATCTGCCAGTAAGACAGGATTATCCAAAAGGTGTACCACCGCTTGCCAGACCAGCGGTTCGATGATCGAGGCGCGGATGGAACGACTATGAACGGGCACATCGGGCGAACGGTTTTTTCCAACATTGGTGCAATGGTAAGTCACGTTTCCGCCTGAACTGCTCCCAACGAGCGTCCTTCCGCACACATCGCATACCAACAGACTGCGCAACAAATAGAAACGAGAGGCGTTTCGCACGGAAAACTTGCGGTTCATCTCCAGACGCTCCTGCGCTTTCAGCCACAGGTCTTCTGAAACCAGCGGCGGCACATTCATCGGGATCCATTCTTCCTTCGGACGAGGTTTGCGAGCGCCCGTGCGTTTGAGCCCTCGCCCTTGCTTCTTGGGCTGTCCAAGTCGGTCTTCACAGCGTTGCGTCCGATTGTAATGCGTTTTGCCCGTATATGCAGGTTGTTTGAGAATGGCTTGCACCGTGCTGTATCCCCAACGAACCCCGCGCGGAGGCAGTTTTTGGGCATTTTGGTTCAGTTCATCAGCGATTTCACCGATTTTCAAGCCGCGTTTGGCATAGGCATTGAAAATGTAGCGGACGCCTTCCACTTCCAGTGGATGTTCCACCCAATGTCCGCCGTTCGGCTCGCTCACCGGAATGTACTGATACCCGTATGGAGGCACAGGATTGACCAACGCTCCTTGCCGAACCCGATGCAGTTTCCCGCGTCGCAAACGATCCGTGATGACCGCTCGCTCGTATTCGGAGAACAATCCTTGGATCCCAAGCAACAACTGCCCTTGTGGATTGTCTTCTACTGGCGGCTGGTTGACAAAGATCACTTTCACACCCACCCGTTTCAGTTCTTCAATCAGGATCCACTGATGGGCATATTGCCGTGACAAGCGGTCTGGACTCAAACACAATACCGCTTCAAACAAACCTTCCGCTGCCAGGTCGCGTAAACGATCCAGCGCCGGTCGCGCCAATTTTGCGCCGCTCACCGCTTGATCCAGAAAGTAGCTTTCCTTCGACAAGCGATAGCCTTTCTCGCCAGCGTACTTTTCCAACTCTGCCACCTGGCTTTCAATCGTCGCTTCCTGCTCTTGTTGCAGGGTCGACACGCGCGCGTAGACTGCGGCCAATGTATTCATCTTCTGCCTCCTGATTAGGTGTTTCGTTTGCCGACCGCCTTAGACGCTGAATCGCTTCTCGAACGCGTTCCACTGCGCGACGGTGTGGCAGTCGTTCCATGCGGACTTTCGGATTGGGCTTGCTTGCCTTTGCCATGCTGTTCTCCTCGATTAGAGTTTGCGCTGGCATTATCCGCCGCTTTCCCTTTTCGAGGTCGCCCGCTTTTCCGTTCAGGAAGTTCTATTCGGTTTTCAAAGTGCAATGGTATATTTTTGCCGTTTGATACCAAGACGTATC
>JBMOPU010000011.1:0-1777 GCA_049322955.1 Patescibacteria group bacterium
GTGCGCCAAGCGAAGCTTGGCGTTTCTTGCAGGGTGAAAGTCCCTGTCGAACAAGGCCTAACCAGCCATTCGTACCGAGTGTTGCAGTGATGAAGGAGAACGCTAAAACAGGTTAGAGATATACCGTCGAAAGAGAAAATCTCGGCGTTGAAGCAGGGACGACAGCAACTTCAACGAGCCTGGAAACAGGGACACAAATTTCTGCCGTCAGCGGACGAACAACATCATTGAAGCGTACACAGGGAACGACGCAGGCCACAAGGAAGACCGTACTTCCTGAAGTCTTGAGATAGCCCCGTTACTTGCGGATGGAGCAATCCATCAAAATGCAGATGGCAATGGTTTTAACGGCCCAGAAGCCAACACAGAGAAAGCGCTTTGGTGAGCTTTCCGAGGATCTGCCGGGGTCCGCTAAGAGCGTGGCATGTGTCGAAAGAAACGCACAAGAACTTGGGAGGCCCGAACGTTCCTGCCGCAAGGCAGGTAGGCGGAACGAAACGTCAAGTAGGGAAGCCAGATACAATCGGGCGTCAGATTAGCTCATAGTACCTGAAATATGGGAAGGGGCTAACAGAATACGCAGTTTGCATAGGAGAACACAACCGTACATGTCGGAACGGAACGCAAGCGTGCTAACCTCACTGCAAGCCATAGCAAAGAAGGCAAGCGAACGACCAGAATACCGGTTTCGTGACCTATTCAGGTTGCTGAACGAGGACATGCTCAAGGATAGCTGGCGCGACATCCGCAAAAACGCCGCAAGCGGTGTGGATCGGGTCAGTGCCGCAGAATATGAGCAGAACCTGGACGGCAACATCCACCAACTGGTGGATGAACTGAAACGGAAACGCTATCGGGCCAAGAACGTCCTGCGGCGCTACATTCCGAAAGGAAATGGTAAGTTGCGCCCATTGGGCATACCGGCCACCCAAGACAAGTTGCTGCAAATCGCGGTCAAACGCATCCTGGAAGCCATCTTTGAGCAGGACTTTCTGCTCTGTAGCTACGGGTATCGTCCCAACGTTGGAATTCTCGACGCTGTGGATAAACTCACCGTCAAGCTGCAATTCGGAAAGTACAACTACGTCGTCGAAGCGGACATCTCAGGCTTCTTCGACAACATTGACCATGCCTGGCTGCTCAAAATGCTGGCTGAAAGAGTGGATGACAAATCGTTTCTGTGGCTCATCGAAAAGTGGCTGAAAGCGGGGGTGCTGGAAACAGATGGCAAGGTGCTCCACCCGGTAACGGGCACACCTCAGGGCGGGATCGTTTCTCCCATCCTTGCCAACATCTACCTGCACTTCGCTTTGGATTTGTGGTTTCAGAAAGTGGTAATCCCGCACTGTAGCGGCGAAGCCTGTCTCATCAGGTATGCAGACGATTTTGTCTGCGCCTTCGAGAAGGAAGAAGACGCAAAGCGTTTCTATCAGGCGCTGGGGGAACGGTTGAAGAAATTCAACCTGGAACTCTCCGCCGAGAAAACGCATATCCTCCCGTTCAGCCCCACCGGGCCGAGGAGGAATGCTTCTTTCAACTTCCTGGGCTTCGAGTTTCGCTGGGGAATAGACCGGGCTGGCAAGCCGCACGTTGAGAAGCGCACGGCTCACAAAAGCCTGAGAAATTCCCTGTCTCGCTTCAAGCTATGGCTCAAGGATCACCGTCACCTCCGTTTACCCGACTTGCTCAGACTGTTGAATACCAAACTGACGGGCTACTTCAATCACTTTGGCGTGCATGGCAACCTGCGAAGTTTGCAGTTTTTCTACTACCAGGT
>JBMOPU010000012.1:0-307742 GCA_049322955.1 Patescibacteria group bacterium
GATATCGCCACAATGAATTATGCGTGGCTTGAACCAGACAAACAGCTTGAAACACATACGCATCCTGACGGTGAAGAGTTTTATTTTTTCCTTTCGGGAACGGGAGAAATGCTTGTGGGAAGTGAGTGGCAATCGGTGAAGCAAGGCGACTTCGTTACCGTACCGGTTGCGTATCCCCATAGTCTCAAGAACACGACGACCGATACCCTGCTCTTTATCACTATCCGCACGGTGGCGTCTCCGTCGATGAGATAACGGGCCCTTGCGTAAAAAAAGATAAGTTGGTAATGTAGAATACACAATGACACCGTTTTTCACGTAAAGGGAGAGTATCGATTGAGGATCACTCCCGTCCTCATTACAAAAAACTGACGACCTTTTCCTAAAGGGTCGTTTTTTTGTGGAAAAAGAGCGCATTTCTATGATCGCATCATTTCTTATTACGTTGCGCGAAGTAATTGAAGCATCGCTCATTGTCGCAACCATGCTGGGCATACTGGTAAAGCTGAAGCAAACAAAAAGTATTCGTACGGTCTGGCAGGCAACACTCGCGGCAAGTGCCGTCAGCGTATTGTTGCTTATTGCAGGCAGTCTCTTTGGCGTAAAAGTACGGGAAGTATACTCGGGAAAAGTCGAGGAATTCATTGAAGGCATATTGATGGCGTTGTCGGCACTTTTTATCACCTGGGCGGTTTTTTTCCTGCATCGCTTTTTTGCGGGATACAAAACAAGGCTTCTTTCACAAATGACCCAAACCATGAAACGGGAAGAGCGACGCGGTATTTTCTGGCTTGCTTTCACCGCGGTATTTCGGGAAGGGTTTGAAATCGTGCTTTTTTTGTCCACCATATTTTTCTCCTCGCATCCCCAGGCGATATTTACCGGTTTCTTCGGGGGGCTTATCGGCGGTTTGCTCATTTCTTTCGGGCTTTTTACCGCGGCGATCAGGCTTCCTGTTCGCCTCGCGTTCCGGATGACCAGTATGTTGCTTATTCTGTTCGCGGCGGGGTTATTTGCCCGGGGCATCCACGAGTTTGCCGAGGCGGGTATCATGCCCGAATTTGCGCGAGTCACCCTGTCGTTCATTCCCGCCAAAACCACATTGGTCGGTGATCTCATCAAGGCGGTCTTCGGCATAACCCAGACCATGGACATCGTCCAGATAGCCGTCTATACCGCCTATGTGGCCTTTATGAGCTGGTATGTGTTCGGAAAAAGAGACAAATACCTCGGTGTAGGGTTGCGGAGTGACCCCAAAAACTGATATACTACGGGATATCGTCAATGGCTGTGGGTAAGGAAGATGCCTCGTGTGCTCGTGCTTATCTCCCCGTTTTCGAACTTCGTCTATGCAAACGGATATCAGAAATATTGCTATTATCGCCCACGTGGATCACGGCAAAACCACCCTGGTGGACGGCATGCTGAAGCAAACGCATACCTTCCGTGAAAATCAGGCGGAAATGACCGCAACGACCATTCTTGATTCAAACGATCTGGAACGGGAAAAGGGTATCACGATTCTTGCCAAGAACACTTCCGTTTTTTACAAAACGACCAAGATTAACATCATCGATACCCCGGGACACGCCGATTTTTCGGGTGAAGTGGAACGCGTCATCAATATGGCGGACGGCGCGCTTCTCATCGTTGATGCGGCGGAGGGTCCTCTTCCGCAAACGCACTTTGTCCTCCAGAAAGCCCTTGAACACGACCTTACCGTCGTTGTCGTCATCAATAAGATTGACAGAAAAGATGCGCGTCCCACCGAAGTACTCCATGAGGTCGAGGAACTGTTTCTACACCTTGCCCATCATGAGGGACATCTGAATTTTCCCGTACTCTACGCAATAGGAAGAAATGAGAAAGTCTGGGATCATCTTCCGGAAAATCCCGATGAACCCGCAAACCTTATTCCCCTCTTTGAGGCAATTACCAAATATATCCCCGCTCCCAAGGGAGACCCGGAAAAGCCGTTTAAAATGCTCGTCACTACCCTCGATTTTGATAGCCACAAGGGAAAATTCGCTATCGGCAAGGTAAGCCAGGGACAAGTCAAAAAAGGCGATCAATTGCTTATTCTCGATGAAAACACTTCTCAGGGATCATTCCGTGTGGAAGAAGTATTCACCAGCGAAGGATTGAAACGGATTCCCGCCGCGGTAGGAAAAACCGGGGATATTATCGCGATAACCGGTAACAGTTCCATGTCTATCGGGCAAACACTCGCAAGCCCTTCAGATCCCACCGGATTTCCCAAGATTCAGATAGAAGAACCGACGCTCAAAGTGTTGGTCGGTCCCAATACCTCTCCCTTCGCGGGAAAGGAATCAAAATTCGGCACGCCCACACAACTTGCCGACCGATTGACCCGCGAGATACAGACAAATATCGGTCTTAAAATCGAGCCGAGCCCGACATCCAACGGATTTTTGGTTTCGGGTCGCGGCGAACTGCATATCGCAGTGCTTCTCGAAACGATGCGGCGTGAAGGATTTGAGTGCCAGGTAGGCAAACCCGAAGTTATCGTCAAAGAAATTGATGGCGTTACCCATGAGCCGTATGAGGAACTTACCATTGAGCTCGACTCATCACTTGTCGGAATTATCACGGAAGAAATGGGCAAACGACACGGAGAACTGATTGATACGCATACCAATGAACGGGGTGTTACCAAAATGGTGTACAAAATTTCGACGAGAAACTTATTGGGTTTTCGGGGCGATATCATGACAAAAACACGGGGAAGCGGCATTATTGCCACCCGTATTATCGGCTACTTCCCGATGACCCCCAAAAAAGCAAAGGCTCGAAACGGGGTTCTCATCTCCATAGAAACCGGCAAATCAACGGGGTATGCCCTCACCACGGTTCAGGAACGGGGCAAGGCGTTAATCGGTCCGGGAGTTCCCGTGTATGAAGGAATGATTATCGGCATCAATAACCGGAGTGAAGATATTGATATGAACGTAACCAAATCAAAGCGGCTTACCAACATTCACTCGGCGAATGCCGACGTCGCGATCCAGCTTGATCCGCCCATCGAGATGAGTTTGGAACAGGCACTCGACTTTATCGAAGATGACGAGTTGTTGGAGATTACGCCGCTCACCCTGCGGCTTCGTAAAATACACCTCTCAAAAGTAAATCGTGTCCGTGCCGCCAGAGGCTCGGCAACACTGTAATCCTCTCGGTACCCTTCCGATCTTTTTTCTCGCATCGTTTGTTTCATCCGCATACAAAAATCCCCCGGAATTCGGGGGATTTTTGCTTCAATTACCTTGTCATTAACGGGTAACCGTAATAACCGCGGCGTTATCCGTTGTCGGCGCACTCACGGTTATGCGATTCTGCGCGTCACGGGATATCTCGTATCCAGTGTTACCCCATGCACCGGCGTTTGCGGTACAGTCAGTGATATTTGCCGTATATACTCACTCTTAAGAGATGCTACCAAGGGTTGCCATACCCGCTGTTGCCAGACATACACCGATCCACCGCCGATAAGAACACCGATGAAAAGACCAATAAGTAACTCCGTCAAATGAAATTTTTGCGAACGCTGGGAGAATTGGGCGGGTGCTACCTTTTCATCATCTGTCATAGACGATACTTATTCCAGATAATCCTTGAGTTTCTTTGAGCGCGACGGGTGACGAAGTTTCCGAAGTGCCTTTGCCTCAATTTGCCGGATACGCTCGCGGGTAACCCCGAACTGTGCGCCCACTTCTTCGAGCGTTCGCGGTCTGCCATCTTCCAATCCGAACCGGAGAATAAGTACTTTTTTCTCGCGATCGGATAAGGTTGCCAGCACTTCTTCCATGTGTTCTTTCAATAGCTGTCGAGAAGTCTGATCATACGGCGTCGGACCGGGGTCGGAAATAAAATCGCCCAAATGCGAATCTTCCTCATCGCCGACCGGCGTTTCCAAACTGGTAGGCTCCTGGGAAACTTTCATGATTTCGCGCACTTTCACCACGTCAACTTCCATGGCCTTGGCGATTTCCTCCGGCGTGGGTTCGCGTCCGAGATCCTGCATCAAGCGGCGGCTGATTCTCGCAAAGCGGTTGATCGTTTCCACCATATGAACAGGAATACGGATTGTACGCGCCTGGTCTGCAATGGCACGGGTAATCGCCTGTCTGATCCACCATGTCGCATAGGTGGAGAATTTAAAGCCTTTTCGCCAATCATATTTTTCAACCGCCCTGATCAACCCTTGGTTCCCCTCCTGAATAAGATCCAGAAGACTCATCCCCCGGCCGATATATTTCTTGGCGATGGAAACTACCAAGCGGAGGTTACTTTCGATAAGCTTCTTTTTTGCCTTTCTGTCGCCTTTTTCATACCGTTTGGCCAGACTCATCTCATCGGCAAACGTAAGAAGCGGAATGCGGCCGATTTCTTTTAGATACATGCGCACGGGATCGGAAATCCCCTCATCGGAGGCTCGCACCAGCGCTTCGATCTCTTTTTCGAGATCGGCAATGCTCTTTCTGGCTTCCTGTTCGATATCGGCACTCGTTGTTTCAAAAACGTCGACACCCGCTCTGATTAATTGATCATACAAGTGATCAAGATCGGTGATTTTGTCTTCGGGCTTGGGGAATAATGCCAAGATGTCGTCTTGGGTAACAAATCCGTTGGATTTGCCTTGCTTTATGAGATTATCACTGGAACCAGCGGCTTTAGTTTTTTGCATGGGTATCTCCGAGAGCCAATGAGAACCGTCTCATCGCGCTTCGCTTATGACGCATTATAACGTATTTACCCGCCTTTTTCCAGAGCGGCAAATTCGTCAACCAACCCCTTGAGTTCAGCCTGCAGAGCGTCATGTTGCGAAGAAGAGAGTTGCTCATCACGGAGTTTTTTACTTATTTCCTCCATGTGTTGCCTCACCTGCGCCCGGCGCACCTCGGAAATCGCCTTGTGCCACTCGGCATCAAATCGCGTTTCATCATCGATAATGAGGGCAATATCCCACATAAACGCCTCATCAAAAACCGGCACTAATTCCGAAGGTAACGTTTCCGCGACATCTTTCGAAGCAAACATCGCGTGCGTGGCCCCAAATTGCGCAAGATGCTCGACGATCCGTTTCACCGCAAGCGAACGAAATGCCGAGGGAGGTAATGCGGCAAGAAACTTCGGGAGCAGTTCGCTCGTTTTTCCCTGGAGCAGGAGCGCCAATACATACAACTCGGCCTTTTCCACCCGCGTGAGCCGGGGCGCTTCCGTAGTACTTTCTTTCTCCTTCCCCCGGAGACTGCCGCTTATTCGTATTTTTGCCATACCCTCCCGTACCGTTTCATCGGAGGTTGCAAGAGCGGCTGAAAGCTTCCGTATATAATGGCCCTGCACGATCGGATTATCGATCTTTAACAAAGTTGGCATAAATTCCTCGGATATTTTTCGTTTGCCGAATGCGGTTTCGGGATCATTCCGTTTGAGCGCCGAGGAAAGGAAGTAATCATAGATAGGAACCGCTTCCTTTAACGCTTTCTTGAGAAGTAACGGATTCTCTCGGGCGGCCTCATCGGGGTCTTTCCCCAGCGGCATGGCCGCAACCCGCATATCAAAGCCTGATTTTTCCGCTATTTCAATGCCTCTTCTTGCCGCGGCATCTCCCGCAAGATCGCTATCAAGCGCAAAAATAAGCCGCTCGGCAAAACGACGTAACAGTCGGGCATGCTCTTCCGTCACCGCGGATCCTTTAATGGCAACAACATTGGAAATCCCTTCCTGAAACGAAGAAATGACGTCCAACTCCCCTTCCATGACAATCGCCTCATTATTTTTTTGAATCGAATCCTTGGTGACATCAAGTCCGTACAGCATTTTTCCTTTGACATAGACGGGAGTCTCCGATGTGTTGATGTACTTTGCCTCTTTTGCCTCGGAATCCAGCACTCGTCCGGAAAACCCCACCACATTCCCCCGATGATCTTTGAGGGCAAACATTACCCTCCCGCGAAACCGATCATAATAGCCCCGGGTTCCCCGTATCACCAAACCCGCAGTCTCAAGCAAACGATCGTCGTAGCCTTTTTTTCGTAAGAACGATCCTACGCTGTCCCAGGTATTGGGGCTATAGCCGATAGAGAATGTCTTCATTGATTTATCGGTCACTCCCCGGTGTTTCAGATAAGCTCTGGCGTGTTCTCCTACCGCGTGTTGCGTCAGCAGATAGTGATAGTATTCGCTCGCCAAATGGTTTGCCTCAAGGATTTTTTGTTTGATTTTTGCCTCTGGAGTGTCGGCCGGACGCCGCTGTAAGGTTACCCCCGCTTTGTCGGCAAGGGTTTCCAGGGCTTCGGCAAAATCCACATGCTCGATTAACATGACAAAATCAAAAACACTGCCGCCTTTCCCGCAACCGAAGCAATGAAATGTCTGCCTGTCGGGACTTACAGTAAATGAAGGAGTTTTTTCGTTATGAAAGGGACAAAGTCCCTTGAGATTGCGTCCCGCTTTTTTCAGTGTTACCCGCTCGCCGATGATATCGACGATATTCAGTCTGGATTTGATTTCATCAATATCGGACATAAGCCTGCGCAGAATACCATACATGCCGTCGGAATTCTAATGGGGATCCTCCGGATCATCCGTATGTATTTTAGAGAATAAGAGGGAGAGGAAACGATGCTTTCCGAAAACGGAGATATGCGGCAACCGCTTCCCCGTGATCAAACGCCAATGCGGTAAGAGAAGGTAACGCTTCGACAGGAAACCACGTTACTGCCGATGACTCGGCGTCTCCGTTTCCCGTTTTTTTGTCGGCGTAACGACAAAGTGGAAAGATACGTTTTGCCGGTCTTCATGCGGACGATGCGGGGATGTTTTTATGAGAAACAGAGAGGATACCGTTCCCCGCCAACCGGTTTCTTCATATAACTCGCGAAGCGCCCCTTCCGCCGCAGTTTCATCCCGGTCAAGAAAACCCGAAGGAAGCGACCATTTTCCTCCCTCCAAAAGATTCGGGGCACGCTTTACCAGCAGTAACGCACCGTCCTTTTCGACGATGGCATGCACGACGACATGCCGTAAATGCGCTTCGTGTCCGTTTTCAAACAAACAGGTGATCATGATTAAAAAGGGACATAATGATCCCAGGTGCGGTTATCTTTTTCCGTTAGCTGTAACACGCATAAATCTATCGGGCGAACCAACACGCGAAGGAGTAATTCTCCCATTATGGGAACATGCCGTATCACCCATTCCTGCCAGGGAGCACTGCCGACTACGGTATAGGGAAGATTTTTGAGATAATACATCACCGCTTTCCGTACCGGCTTACTCCAAATATTACGGATAACGATAATCCCGTTTTTTCTGAGAATCCTCGTCAGAAAGTACATATCGGTGATGACACTGTCAAACCACTGGCTGGCGTCTATAAACGCGACATCCACATTGATTCCTTCATACGAAAGTTCGGCGAGTTTTTCCTGACTGTTTTTTTCTTCTTCAAATATAACGCCCGGTTGCGATTTGATATGCACATCAATAATGTCCCTATGGGGAGGATGCGGAATATGGTGATACGGATCGATAATGATATGCGTCGCGGGTTTATTTTTTGCACTTTGAATCCAGAGAGATGATATGCCGTACCGAAATCCCAACTCGACGCAAACATTCGGTTTGCGGACAGAAATAATATTTGCCAGGTAGATTCCTTGTTCTTCGGTAATCGCCATGGGAAAAATATCGGGCGCAACGTCATCGCGAAATTTTCGATCGTTATACAAACGGGTCAAAAGTTCGCGAGTTGTAGGCTTGGCATATTTTTTATCTTCGTGCATAGATTGCGGATACATCAGCATCTTCAACCGTCACCGCGTAGACTTTTTCAAAAAATTCTTGCGGCGGCGGCTCTTTGAAATCACGAAATACCGCGACATACAAATCCGCCTTTTCAATACTTGAAACTGAATGTATTCCTTTCTTCATCAGCGATGGTATCATACTTTTTTCGCTAAACGGCAGAATTTGATCAAAATAAATCGTTCGTGTATCGCCCCACTCATTGTGTATAAGATATGTTTCGATTTCCCGGAGGGAGATCCCCCAATAATCAAAATCAAAGCGGGCTTTCGCGTTGCGGTACCCTCCCGCGAGTATATTGAAATACACGTATTGGCGAGGATGATTATTCACGATGAAGATCGTCGCAGTGATGAGGTCTATCGCAAAAAAAATGACACAGACCAGACGTGCGACCATCGGTATACTCGGCGTTTTTATTCTGTGTAACGGGTACAACACATACAACGAAAAATAAATCAGTGAAGGATATACATAATATATGTGTCGCCAGCCGTCATAGGATCGGGGGTGCATAAAAACCGAAACAATAAACGTTCCTACGATTATTCCTAACAACGCCACGGGTATCTGATCTTTCTTTTTACTCCCCTTCACCAGACGATACCCGAATAATGCCATCCCGATGAGAGATACAACGATTACCGAAAGCATTCCCGAGACGCCAATCCATACAAAATGATAATGCCAGGGCAAATCAGGACTGGTATAAAATCTGCCCAGGTAATAGGTTGCAACCCCTACGGAATTGGCCGACACCCGCCAAAACCCTATGATATTGTCCCAAAAATTATTCCAGAAAAGAGGAAAGCATGCCCATGCGGTAAGCAACGTTAGGACAATATATATTCCCGTTTGTTGCATCCTTTGCCGCACCGTCCCCCGTCCCCACCCGATGAGGGTGACGCTATATACCAAAAACAACAGCACCCCTTGCACCCGGGTGGCGATACCGAATCCGGTGATGACGGAAAACAGTACAAGATAGACTGCCTGCTTTTTTTCCAATAGTGAAAGCAGGTACATACTCATTACCGTTACTCCCACAAATACCATATCTTTCGAGTTGTAGAAACTTTCCGCGAAAAATCGCGGATAAAGCGCCAAAAGCAATGAGCCTGCTAATCCGTACCATGCGTGCTTAAAAACCCGTTCCAAAAAGAGATAAAAACAAAGCACGGAAACCGCAAAAAAAAGAAAAATACTCAGATGACGAACGGCAATGACATTCGCACCCGTCTTTTGTGAAACGATTTGACTCACAACATATAGCGGAACTTCAAATGCCGGTCCGTAGTGTCGGTCGTAATGTGTTTGAATTTCGAGGCTACCTGTGACAATGCGTTCGTAGTTCACTCTCCCGAGATCAATTTGGGAGTACTCATCGATCGGCACTCCGTACCGGGGAAATATCCGAAATCCCAGAAAAAGATATCCGCAGAAGAGAATAAGCGAGAGAAGCCGGATTGTTTTCCCCATACGGGTAGTATCTCACGGAAAACCCATGCGGGGTAGCAATACCATATTGTTAGTTACCGTACAAAATACTGCATAGATATGCTATTATTTTGCTACCGATGCATACCGTACGAAAATTTTTTCAGTCCCGCCTCCCCGTCCTTCCTATCATAGTGCTTTCATTGCTCTTCGGAATTTTGGGCGCAATGCTCGTGCAGATGGTTGCCCCCCGATTCCTCAGCGATGAATCCCGTATTCGGGAGCACTATGAAACGGAAACAAGCGTGCTTGTCAGTCCGTCCACATTGCGGAAGCGTATGGATGCGAAAGATCCGTCATTTCTTTTGGTGGATTTACGAAGCAAAGGCGAGTATGACAAGGAACACATCATCGGTGCAATAAATATACCGGCGGTTTCGATGTCTAAGGAGCAGATTGTTGCGGCATTCAAAAAACTTCCCAAAGATAAGGAAATTATCGTTCACTGTTATAGCATGGTGTGCATGTTGGGGAGACAAACGGGTGAAGTACTTGCACAAAACGGCATATACGTAAAAGAACTTGGTATCGGGTGGAGTGAATGGAAATACTATTGGAGCTTATGGAATCCCGGTGAGGATCCCGAAAACGGAAAAGAATATCTGGTAGTATCATCAGACGCCGAAAAAAACTCACCGGCTCCCCTTATTGCTCCGTGCACCGAAGGTGAATTCGGTTGTTAAGGAGAGGATCTTTCGTCCCCGTACACAGGCTTGATTCCGCTCCGGTCGAACTGTACACTCCTTGTATACATTGGGAGAATCCGGATATGCCTCGTATATTTACTCAAGAACAATTAGGAAAAGATCGGGTGAACGGCTTTTATGAGACACCGCTAAAAACGGTGGAATATATCTGCAATAAGATCCTTCCATTTTATAAAAAAGGCATGAAAATACTTGACCCTGCCGTCGGCGACGGCGTATTCCTCTATGCCCTGAAACAGGCGGGCGTTTCAGTACACGATTTGTACGGCTTTGATATCGATACGCAAAAAGTGTCGTCGCTCAAAAAGATATTTCCTCATGTAACGGTATTTGATGCAACTAACCCGTTCCCCGAAACATTTGATTTCATTGTCGGCAACCCTCCCTACAACGGCGACGAGTCTTATTTCATCCGAGAAAACAGGACACGTCTGAAAAAGCAGTTTAAAGAAATTGACGCAAAAAACACGTACAGCATGATTGCATACCGTGCCATTCATGCACTTCGTCAAAACGGTATATTTTCCATGATTCTTTCCGATTCGTTTCTCACCAATAATTATTACAGAAAATTTCGCCTGTTTTTACTTCGTACTACGGCAATCAACGAATTGTTGCTTGCTCCGTGGAAACTTTTTCACGGGAGATCGGCAGATGTTCGCACCTGTATCCTCACGGCAACAAAAAAAGAGGAAAGCGATATTATTTTTCAAATTTCCGACGATGCGCTTCAAGTGCGCCTCATCGATCGGGTAAAGTCGGAACAAGAGTATGATCAACCGAGACATCTTGAATATATCCGACAACAGGATTTTTCGAGTTATCCCGATAGTACCTTTCTTATCGGCGTTTCCCCGCAAATACGGAAACTCTATCTTACGACCCCACTTCGCCTCGGAGATATCGTAGGCGGCGGCACGGGAATATCAACGGGCAATGACAAACGGTTCCTAAAAACCAGAACTGAGGTGGCAAAAAATACGGACTGGGTGCCTTATTTTAAAAACGGCGCACGACGCGCATATTATTACGAACCGGAATTTTATATTGAAAAAAATTATCGGGATCACGCAAAAACAACGGATAACTATCTTGTCCGCAATGAAAAATTTTTTTTCCGGGAAGGAATTTCCTGTTCATCGGTAGGCGTCAGATTTTCCGCGTCTTATCTGCCGCCGGGGTGTCTTTTCGGGGTGAATGCAAACTTCTTTTTTAGGGATAGGGAAACGCTGTTTTATACGCTCGGCCTCCTGAATACAAAGATTGCCTGGTACTTTGCGCGAAAGGTGCTCATTCGAACAAACAATATTTCCGCAAACTATTTGCGCAAGTTACCGTATAAGGAGCCGCCCGCCGCCGAAAAGAAAAAAATTGCCTTGATGGTAGAGGCAATCGTGAACAATCTTCGCACGAGCTCCGATTTCGATTTTTCTGCAATACAGGCAAAACTCGATAAGAAATTTTATCAAATCTTTCGGCTTACGCCCGCGACAATAAAAGACATTGATGAATTTTGCTCTAACTTTTATGAATCGCTTTAACCGAGGGAAAGTCCTTTTGCCTCGGCCTTTTGGTGAAGGATGGTGAGAAAATCGGCAACGGAGCGTCGTTCTATTTGCGCGTCATATACGGACTGCAAATGCTCATTGCGGGGATTGACGACAAAATCCTTTACCCATGGATAATAACGGGCGGTTACGGGTTGGGTAAATCGCACGAGATTCGCATCAAACTTCAGGCGAATTACCACATAATAAAGAAGCGGTTCCTCATGCATTCCATAAAAATTTAGCAATGCCTTTACCGAAGCTATATCATTTTTTCTGATCGGTTTGGTACTATCCGTCACCTTTATATTGATGAACACCTCCCGTGTTCCCGAGCGTTTCGGAAGGGTAAATTTGGCATCCCACGGGGATATGTCCGATGTGGGATATGCAAAATTATCAATACCGAATTCCTTGGCATATTTTTTGACATTTTGGAGAATTACCTGTTCGGCCAACCAGCAGATCGAACGCATATGCGGCTTTAATCCTTCGGGAAGATACTCCTTCTTTAATACTTCGAAATGAGAAATCCGTTGCGTGATAAAGTCCGTAAAAATTCGTTCCAGCTCATTTTGTATCGCATCAATCTGCACCTCGGTAGGCTTCGGCATATATTACCGGGAAATAAAGGTAAGACCGTTGATGAGAATCTCTTTGTAGAGAGTAAAGTCCCGGGGTGTTATGGCGCTTCCCCCGATGAAAAAAGCATACTCAATCTGTTTTATCGGGTGCTTCGGGTATCCCGCGTGCAGACTTTGTTCGCGCTCGCACACGTCGATCAAGGCATTTAATATCTTCTCTTTTTTCCAATAGGTCCCGTTCTCATCCGCACAGGCGCCGCCCTTCCCATCGATAGAGGGAATCCCGTATCGAATGGTAAGATTGCTGATTGCCTCGTCACCTCCCGGTGAGGAAGAGATAACGATACTCCCCACGGTTAATCCGTCATGCTGGGTGGCAGTTTCCGTAACGTAAAACGGCTCGGGAAGCGAAAGTATGAGGTCTCCGTCCTGACTTCGATAGTAGCTCACCTTCTCAATAGTGGGCGGAACGACCGATGCGGTAGTCATCAAGATAAAGGCTCGTATGCAAAGAAGCATCAGAACGATACCGGCTCCGCCGATAATGAACAGAAATATTGACCGTTTTGTTTGGAATGATTTTTTTACTTTCTTCATTGAACTATCCTACGTTCCCAGTTGACCGGCAATCCAACCGGTTGCCCAAGCCCAGGATAAATTAAATCCGCCGACCTGTCCATCCACATTCAGAATTTCGCCCGCCAAATACAAATTTGACGCCTTTTTTGACATAAGCGTCCGGTGATCAATTTCATCGGTGTCCACCCCCCCTGCCGTAAATTCACCCTCATTCCACCCGCGGGTATCGGAAACATCCGAAATATATTCGGTAAGCACCGTAAGGAGTTTATCCTGTTCCGCGGGATTCATATCTTTTGCGAGTAATTCTTTCGGCAAGCCGGCCACCGCGCATATTGCCGCAGAAGTCTTTTGCGTAAATAAACCCCAAAGGCTATGCGCAACCGGCATTGATCCGTGGAGCGAGAGTCGCTTTTTGATAATTTGTCTGACTTCTTCCTTTGTTTTTCCCGGAAAAAATGACAACCTCACCGCAGTATCTTTCCGATTTTCTCTATTGATACGAACCGAAAAATCATGGCTAATATCAAAAATTGCCGGTCCCGAAAATCCGTATTGGGTGAACATGACATCTCCGACCGCCGTGGTTTTCTCCTCGCCCCCGATGATGCTGGTTGCCTGCATCACCATTTTTTCTCCCTGCATAAAATGGGAGAGCTGATTTTTCGATACTACCGGGACCGCGGTAACGACGGGAGGAATGATAGAGTGCCCCAGCGATGCGGCCAGTACATACCCCGATCCGTCCGCACCAAGTGACGGATATGTCTGTCCTCCGGGGGTCATGATCACCGCATGAGCGTGAAATACCGTATCGCTCGTTTTTATTTCCCAACCGGCAGTTCCGGGATTTATTGCCTGAATTATGACATCGGTAAAAATCCGAATATTTTTTTCTATAAGGGCGTCAACGAGCATGTCCCGTACGGTTTTTGCATGATCGATTGCCGGAAAAATCTTTCCCCGACTGGTTTTTTTCTCCTCGTATGTGGGAACGCCAAGCTCCTCAAAAAACCTCATGATATCGTGGTAACCGAATCGCGAAAAAACCGAAGAAATAAACTCCCGATCCCCGTGAAAGAATCCGTCTGAACCGTTATTGAGATTGACGTTAGTAAGATTCCCGCGTCCCGCGCCTGAAGTTAAAAACTTTCTCCCCAATTCAAAGGTACGATCCACAATGGCAATCGTAAGGTCGGGATAGTGCCGTCGCGCGGAAAGTGCGGCCATCATCCCCGCAGGTCCCCCGCCGATAATTACGACATCAAAGTGATTATTTTCAGGTGTCATATTCCGTATGTATCTGATGATTACCTTTCTCTATTGTATCAAAGGTGCCCGACGACAAAACCATGGTGCCGTCAGTTTCATGAACGTATGATTGACTTTGCGAACAAACGAGACGTACGCTGTTAGCAGTGACGTATGAACCGCATACTCCAATCGAAGAAGAAATCGGCAAGGACACCTATTTTTTTTCTTACCATAGGAATCCTCATCGGCACTCTCGTTGTTGCCCTCTTTTCCGTATCCTCCCCGATTGTCTATGTAATAAAACGGGTGACAAAAAAACCCATTTGTGAGAATTGCAATGTCATCCTTATCTCTATAGATACGCTTTCTGCGCTTCATTTGCCCTGCTACGGTTATGCAAAAAACACCGCACCGAACTTGTGCGCGTTTGCAAAAAAAAATACGTACTTTCCCCACTCCTTTGCACAAAGTTATTTCACCCTTCCCAGTCACTTTTCTTTATTTACCGGCCAATATCCCTCAACCCATGGGATGCTCGAGAAGGAGGGCCCCCCGCTTAATCCGGGGCTGAAAACCATTCCTGAAACTCTTAGCAAAAACGGCTATGAAACATTATATTTCGGCCCTACCATGAGCAACGAATTGCCGTTGGATCGCGGTATCGGGCGAGGTTTCAGTTACATTCACCCTGTGTATAACTTTGACAGATCCAAAGGGCTTCAAACTTGGAATGACGGAATACAAATGCTTCGAAGCAATAACAAAAAAGGCCAAAAAACATTTTTATTCCTTCATACCTATTTTGTTCACGAACCCTACTTGCCCGGTACACGTACCCTACGATTTACCGATGATACTGTTGCCGAAATACCCGTCAATGATACCGAATACTTCACATTTTCACCCGAATATATTCAATATGCCCGGGATTTTTTTCGGCAGAATCCCGCACCCTATGATGCGGCAACAGCGAGCATTTACCAGCGATTTATGAGAACTCCCGATGAGGCTGAGGCACGGGTGCTGTATGACGAGCTCACCAAAATGGATTGTCCGAGATACTGTCTGATGCGGCAGTATTTTTATGATAATAAAAAAGATGATCCCCGGGCGACGGCATACGTCAAAAGTCTCTACGATGAGCTTATTTTTCAGCTTGATGAACAATTACAGCCTATCCTTACTTCGCTGGATCCGGAACTTCACAATAACACCATGCTGATCATTACGGCAGACCATGGCGAGGAATTTACGGAACACGGCGGGGTGTTTCATCGTTCACTGTACGGGGAAATACTCAGGGTGCCCCTTATTATTTCACTCCCCGGGTTATCGTCACGGGTGATCACTGCCCAGACACAGGGAATAGACCTGTATCCGACAATACTTTCCATGTTAGGAATTCCGCAACCAACAAAGCTAAGCGGCATCGACCTTACCCCACTGATGTTCGGTATTCCGTTGCCAACAAACTCACACCCCGTCATTGCAGAACGATTTGATACAAAGCCCGCGTATATGACAACGATACCGGTAAAGGAACGTGCAGTCGTAACCGATCGGTGGAAGTTGTATATCAAGTCGATTGACCAACCCGAGCATAACAATCTTGAACTATATGATGTACGAAGTGACCCGTGGGATAACCGGAACGTGGCGGATAAATATCCCAATATCGTACAGTCCCTCCTCTCCGTCCATGCGCAATTCGCCGCCTCACATTCGATTGTCTATCCTGCCCCGCAAGAGGCACGCGAATCGGCTCCTCCCGATCAGACACAGAGATATTTTCATTACTAATGAATTCCGGATGTATGAAAAACTGTTATCATGGTTTGGTGAAGAAAGTAACCAAGGTTTCCCGTTCATTCATTCCAGTTCTCGTATTGTTGGCCACCGTTTTACTTTATGAAGGTATATATGCTTTGTTTGTCCGCCCATATCGCAATCCGATAAGTATTTATCATAGTCCTGCTATTCGGAATATAGGGAAAATTTCTGTAGGGTACACGCTCATCGCTCCGTATAACAATACGCTGAATGCGGATCCGAATAATTGGGGTTCTGTCTATCTATTGGATCTCACCGGACGAGCGGTACACGACTGGAAAACCACGAGACAAGTACTTTCCGCACAAATGAAAAAAAACGGCAATTTGCTCGTTGCCATGGAGCCGTCGCAATTGTCGAATCAATTTCCCGGAGGCGGAAATACCGGCGTTCTTGAGGAGGTGGATTGGAACGGTAAGATCGTGTGGCGTCATATCGATGAAGCCATGCATCATGATTTTGCCCAACTTCCCAATGGTAATATTGCCTATGCCAGATGGGAAGTAACACCACCGGCAGTTGCAAAAAGAGTGCAGGGAGGCATTCCCGGAACAGAGTTGAACGGACAAATGTGGTCCGACGAGATAGTTGAAGTAGATCGCGATGGCAAAATCGTCTGGTCATGGCATGCGTACGAACATCTTCATCCTGAAAACGATATTCCCCGCCCCCAGGAATTACGGCGTGGATGGTACGCCAGCGTGATTGATCCGGCGCTTACCCGTGCGGGTTGGACATATGTGAACGGCATCCAACATGTTCCCCATAATCCGCTAGACGGTGAAGAAGCTTATCTTGCCAGCATGCGATCGCTCGATACCATCATGCTCATACGAAAGCGGGATGGCGAGATAATCTGGCAATCCCAAAAAGATCTATTAAATACCCAACATGATCCCAACATGCTCCCAAACGGCAATATTGTCGCGTTTGATAATGGCTTTGCACGTCTCCCCATCCCTATACCCCGCTACGGTAGCAGAGTTATCGAAGTCAATCCGAAAACCGACGAAGTGGTATGGACATTTGACGGAGGAAAGGGCGTCATGGATAAACTCACGTTTTTCGGTCCGCTCGTCGGCGGTTCCCAACCGTTGCCAAACGGCAACATCCTCATTACTGATGGACCCCGGGGTCATATATTCGAAGTTACGAAACAAGGTGAAGTCGTCTGGGATATGGTGAGTCCCTATGAAACAGAACGCACCGGCGCATTCCCCGTAAATTTTCTCTTTAAAGCGCGGCGATACTCAAAAAATGATGTGCAATTTCCCTCTTCGCTACCAGATCCGACGAATATGATGCTCTATACAATCGCCAACACGCTCGCCCCATTGTACCCAACCCGCTAATCACCCGCATAATTGCGGCGGAAACAAGACTTCCCGCCGGGCGGAATTGTCACTCACCACCGATCGTGCCTTACTTCTCATCCTGTCTTTCATCAAAAAATGCTCCGCCCTGTTTTGGCGGAGCACCTTTTCTGGCGGAGAACTATTTACAGTGTTATAACCTATTTCCGTGAATACGAACCGCACTCTCAAGTGTATTCAACATCGGCAAATTTTTGATCCACAAATTGCTTTTCGTCTCGCGTGTCATGAATTATAGCAAGCGGACCGCGATTCATCGTTCGTCTGCCGATAACAAGCGATGCCATAGGGATGCTATACGGATCCTTCTCAGATTGAAGAATGTTTAGATGCCTACGGTTAACCATGAACAGATTTTCTTGCATATCTGAAGCACCAATAGAAAAGTATTCTGCGAGAACAGGGAACAAAACCTTATCCAAATTGCCATGTTTTAATGAATCAGTCAAAATACTTGCAGCAATCGGTGTATCAAAATCAAGAAATACTCCTGACTCCGTTGGTCGTTGCGTGCGACGGTCTTCCTTATCTAAAATCCCTCTGAACCAAAACCTGGTATGCTTACCTACTGGTTCTACAATACAATATGAAGCTCCTAGTTTTAAGGCGGAATTTGGGGGGGCAAGTGGTCCGAGTTTTTTATATGGAATTCCAAGACGATCAAAAAACCAAAAAATTCCTCGCGAAAAAATAGGATTACCTGAGTCAGGCTGAATTTCAATTCGATGATCTCCATTTCTACGGGCAGCAAATGCATATTTTTCCGTAGCACTATACCCTCCATGGACAATCCCTGGAATCAACGAAAGAACTCTATCAGGCTCATTTTGCGGTTGTTGATGATCTTTTAACAATGACATATAAATATGCTCAATCTATATTTTGATAGGTTCTAATCCCATCCACTATCAGGCTTGAGATAAATTTTCTTCACTAAAAAGTCAGAACTCATCTTTGTAATGCTCTAGCTCAATAATTTCGTTTCAAATTCTAATTTTCAAATAGTGCGGAGAACTATTTACAAAGTTATAACCTATTTCAAAACTGCCGTGCTTCCTCCTGAGCAATTGAATTATAGCCTAAAATTAGCAACTACCGCTTTTTGAATACGTAATACAGTAAGGTGTTCTCTCTTGGTCCGGATGAATACTCATTGGGAAAATTTGTATTCTTCGTATTATCGCGTCTTAATACCTCACATCCTTCTTCTTCAAGAACTCTAGGTAAATAATCTGGCTGGAATCCTACCAAGGTCCGTTTTCCAAGCACGCTGTTTGATGGTTTATGAATATATACAAAATCTGGATTTCTCTTTAATTTTTTTGATATTTCGGTATCTAATCGCACCTTCCAAATTGGTGAACCGTTTCCGCTAGATACTCCCTCCAAAATATCATCAGCCTGCGGATAAAGCTTTCTTAACTCCTCAATGGGTACTGACTGAGGAAAGATTTGATTTTTGAGCAGCACATCGTACGGTGTGAGTGTCGTTAGCAAGCCAACTGCTCCCGGCTTCATAACTCTTACTAGTTCCTTAATGCCATGCTTATGATTTCTCCCAAACCAATGTAACGCCCATGTCATCATTGATGCATCAAAGGAAGCGTCCTTAAACTGCCATCGCTTAGCTAAATTTGCTTGTACTGTATTCGCTGAGATAATCTCCGGTAATCGAGGCGCTACATCTTTTTTAAACTCTTCAAGTGCATCCGGCATTAAATCGGTAACAGTGTAAGTGATAGACCTTTCCGGCTTTCCGGCTAAATATAATAATCCATTGCCATATCGTTTTCCATTTCCCCCCGCGGCATCTAATATAGCAATATTTTTCCCTGATGAATCATTTACTATTTGAAAGTATTCGGAAACTGGACCTTCAAACTTCTCAAAGGGTAATAAATCTTTAAAATGTGTTCCATATAGCCCCGGCGCGTCTTTTTGTGTTTCTGGCATCATATGTAGAATTTAAATTGCGGTTTTCTTACAGCAACGGTTTTATTTGAAATAAGTATCTCACCAACAGCATCAGAAAAACCAACGGTTACCGGCCCAGAATCTCCCAACTTACAGGCATTATAATTTAGTTTCGTTAAACCATAAATATCTTGAGCGACTCTTTGAATTGATGCGTCCCCATGCTGGATATCTATTCTTAATGGCACTGGTATTTCCCATCCATCGTATGTAGCTATTCTTTCTTTAAATCCAGTTCCCCAAAGCAAACCACATCTATCATTTAACTCCCAAAATGTTCCTCTTATTACTGGCATCTCACCATTCCTGTACAGCCTAGGTCCAAGTTTATCTGGTCGAACCCTAATCCCCACTAATTTGACATTTTCTGGGCATGCTTCCTTATATCCATCAAATTCTTCTTGGCTTATGGTAGATCGTGAATGTAAAAAAATTTCAGTTAGTTGTTTGCCCTCAAGCTTCATATAGGTATCCAAAACACCCTTTAACAAATCTCTGGCAGCTGTTTTTGTTAAATGAAATTGTTTATCATCTGGTGAATACCATGGCCCAAACTCACCCAAAAACACAACGCCGTCTCCCGTATTTAAGAACATTTGAGCTGCACAACACGCGGTATTACCTTCGCCTGTTAATCTAAAACAAATTCCTATATAACAAACACCTTCACGAGCACTTACAAGCTTCCATGGTTTACCTCCACATTTATAATATATGGTGGAATTCAAATTCCACATGCGATCAGACAATGGTGTTAAGCGCCTTTCACCAAAGGCGTAGTTATCGTCAGTTTTTAGTGTTGACTCGCGTATTATTTGAATCGGAACATCATATTCCATTGCTCTTGCTTTTATTTGTCTTCTAAAATCAGGTGACATGAGATATTGGTTAGGATCATAGTTTTCAATTAAACCCAATTGACCGGATTTCCGCTTTGCTAATTCCTTTGGAGAGATTCTTGTTCCAATTGGATTAACTACGTGTGATTGAGTACGACAATTAAGCCAAACTTCATCGGGCACGACACAGATGACAACACCAATTTTTTCATCCATCTTTTTTAGCTTCTCTAGTCCCTCGAGGTACAAATCTACTACTTGAAATGCACGCTCACTTGCATTTCTTTGAATTGAGGCGGCGTGTAGATTTTTATCATCGATCTCATGTACATATACTGGTTTGGGCGAAAACTCCGAGTTAAATGCAGCTTCAAAACCTGGGTAAGGGGGCCATATTTGTGTTCGGTCTTTTGGTGCGAGAACAGCTGGATTATTGATAATACTTACCCAATTTAAGTATTTTTGAATCCCCATTTTTGTACCGATTGTTATATAAGAGATAGTTTTTGGGTGTGTACTAATATCAGAATCGTAAGGACCAAATAAGGATAATCCATCTCTCGGATCGATCACTCTCTGACCGTATCGAAATTCTAATTCTGGTTCATCAAAAACTACTATTGGGTTACTCATGCGTCATCTCCTTCTAAACTATCTACTTCAGTATCTTCTCTTTCAAAAGATTCAGGAGTCAAAGTTGTTTCATTAATTCCTTTGGGGGAGCTTAATATTATTGGCTCTGCGTCGATTATTATCGTGTCATCATCATTCGTGCCTATTACTATTTTTTTATCCACTGCTAAAAACTCACATATTGCTAACAATCTTGTCAGCCATTCTCTATTCCACCAGTCTTTACATAAATCTTTTCGACGACCGTTAGCTTGATGGCCTGGAAGCGCATTTCCTACGATATCAGTAATATGAATCCTCGCTCTAACAAGGATTGTATAAGAATTAGCAATAGATTTAGATATTGAAAACGTAGGCGCTAAATAGTATATGTATTGTTCTTTTGAAGCGCTCCTTCGGTATTTTCTTATACCAGAAGCGTTTATACGATTAATTTTTCCGCTCTGAGCTGTGTAGGTTAACGCATCGTTTTTAAGTAATCCTGAAGGAAAATAGACCATCCTTGCTGCTTTGTCATAGACAAGGCCTTTTTTTGAACAATACACTTGAAGCGATTTACGTAATAATTCTGAAACTAAGTACGATGGATTAATTTCAAGTATTTTTTCTGTAGATGTCCATTCAATTTTTTCGATATTAATATCATACTTTTGAACTAATTCAGATGGTGGATAGGAAAAACTCACCAATTTTTCACCAATAATCCTAAATGCCCAACTATCGAAATATTGAGTTAACTCTTCATAATCAATTTTGGTTTTAGGGGAACTGACTAATAATTCTCCGGGTATTCTCTCAACTGTTAAGCAATTACTGATTAGCTGTTCCGTTTTATCTGTAATTACGCCCCTGTTCAAATAAAAGTTAGCGGCGATATTTTTGCCGTCCAATACAGACTTGGGAATTTTAAGAGATGTTAATTTTTTTAATAACTGGTCTAGCCCCTTTGCCCAATTCTCAAATGGAATCATGACAAGTTGGCTTGAAAAAGCATCTAGTTTATCTTGCGGCAGATTATCTTTCTTAAGAGGTATTAGAAATTCAATCTTCTGTTTTTTGCTAATATTCACAGCAAGAGACCGTTGTCTCACTATTTCAGCGTTACTCAGTGATTCCAATGAATATATTGATATTACACACGCCGCTTTAGAATCTATTGCCGTGTCGATATCGTCAGGATATTTCTCGCCACCTAAAAGCTTAAATCTTTCATACCAAACCGAATAACCCTCTGAAGTTAATTTGCGTACTAACCAATCAGCTAACGCTATATCACTTTTATCACAAGAAATTAATATGTTATTTTTTATCTTTTTGGTGGTGTCTATAAAAAAGTCATTTCTAAAAACCTGAGGATAATTGCCCTTGATTTCGGGATGTTGAGCATCAAGTAAATTTCTTAGCCGTTCTATGTCATAAATCTCCAAATCCCAGCCGTATTTCGATTTTATTATCATCTTTAATGAATCTCTCTCAGAAGCTGTAACATCTGAAGTAGTTACAAAAACATACTTCTCACACTTATGTCCATGTTTAACAATTTTGTCTGCATCCTCAAATAGTTTCGCCTGCCAATCTTCTCTAACGCTATAAGAAAAAACTGTAGTCGTATTCTTTTTATCGACATGTACTGCATCTCTACCTTTATCTTTAAATCCTCCTAATGGCTCTATTTCTGGATAACCGCTTACCGACAGCACATCGTCACAAAGACGCTCAAACTCAGCATAGTCAGTAAGTTCTTTTAAACAAAATGTGGTTAAGTTTGCACTCATTTAGTTACATTAACAATGCAGTTTGGTAAATCAGAATCTGCTGTTTGCAGTCTATAACTATTGAAACTTTTGTCAACCTATTTAGTGTTCAATTAGGTTAGCCGGTGATATAATCACTTCGAATCAGCCTAGAAGCTGTGCCGCGAGTAATCGCGGTGCTTTCATTGGATCTAATAAGGGGCAACCCAAACGGATCCAATGCTTCTAGGCTGAGGAATACGCGGGTTGTCCCTTTTTATTGTTTGACAACTCCAAAGGAGGATATATGGATTCCATTCAGCCGGAGCAGACAAAACCAAATACCAGTCTGCTGAAAGTATTCTTGGCGGTTATTTTCTTTCCATTTACGATCAGCTATCTCATTTGGAAACAAACACAATTTCCAACCCTCGTCCGTGTTCTCGGGATACTCATTTTCTGGGGAGTGTTTATAAAAATTGGATCATCAGGATCTAGTACGTCTAGTACAACAACGGGAAATAATAATACGGAGGTAGTTGCTACAAAAGCACCTACGCCTACAGTTGTAGTCATAACCCTAGAACAGAAACAAACAGATTTCAAAGAATTGTACAAAAAATATCAGTCGGGTGCACAAGGAATGCTCCTCGTACAGGTAGCCATTCAAAAGATAGCAAGTACAGCAACGAGCAAAGCGGATTTGTATCTAGCACTGGATAAAGTTGAAAAAACTCAATCCGCGATAGCATCGGCAAACTCTGACATTAATACACCAAATTCTTTAAAAGAGTATAAACAAATAAGTGAAGCACTCATGAATTTTCAAATTGCCGGAAATAACTTTACAGATGCGATAAAAAAGATGAAGGAATATGTGAATAAAGATGACCTTGAAAAACTGACCCAAGGAAAAGAGCAAATTGATCGTGGAACAGCAAGGCTCAGTGCGAGTAAAGATCTAATGGATGCGGTAGCTAAAACTTTAGAAGTAGATGTAACCCAAATACAAGGAACAAAATAAATAGATTAATCCAAAATGTTGTCATTACTGTCATAATGTCATTCTTGTGTTCCGGCATGAAGCGTTTGTCATTTCCCCCTTACCCCCATGGGTATTCAAGCAGTTGATTGATATGTATTCAATCTTTGCTTTAGGATGGATTTTCCAACATTGGCTTCTTATACGTTCCGTATATGTGAGCTGAAATCGTCTTTCACCGTTTGTTGATCTTCGGTGTTCCCTTGGCTTACGAATTCTTTTAAGTTGTCATTGCCTGCCACCACACGTGGACTTTAGACTATTTTAACTGGTAGTCGGAGAGATTTTTCAAAAACTATCATTTTCATCTAGAGCTAAGAGATAGCCTAAGCCGTATTCAGGGTCACCGCCTTTTGAATACAAAATCTGATCTCGAGGTCACGAGACCATTCATTCTGAAGCTATTTTGCATAGGATATATAATCTACCATCCTTAGTAAAACAAAGACTCGAGTGTCATCAGGGAGACCTGAGCATATGTCCTCAGCCATAAGTAACGGTAGCCAAAAACGCTATTACTAAAAATTACTCGGGAGAAATTCAGACTTACGTGGATAGTTGAGCGTCTTGTCCATGAAAAAAATAGGATTGGGGTGGTTGTAGGCAACGGATACAAGATGTATCCACTTCAAAGCTAAGTTATCCGTGTCACTGGATACAAAACTTATCCAAGCATTATTTGCTGAATAGTTCCATCATAATGAAATTAGGGTCTTATGTTATTCCATTTATCCTCATAGGATCCGGCCATTGGCACGTTGAAATTATACTCCTCATAAAAAAGCCCAAGACGGAAAGTGCGTACCGTGCTTTCTTTTGTTGCGCCTTTTGTTTCCATCCATGCTTTATGTTCATAGTACAAATACTGCGTTACGACATTGTTTGGAACGATAAAATATCGATATTTATATGTTGATTTATCAAAATGAACAAACACATAAAAATAGCTATCATCAGTTCGATCCTCATCTTTCTTACTTAATATCCATGTTAGGCATTTGCCGAATATTTTGGAGTTTAATATACCTGCATCGGTATACATGATTGATACCGTAGAAACGGTTCCTTGTGTGCCACGGACCACCATTGTGATTCTACTACCATTTGTTGGTTTTATTTCAGTCGAATAACCATGAAAGAAAAATTGCTCAATGATATTAAATAGCCCTATTTTCCTATCCGGATCGAAATTGTGAATTTTTGTCCTCATACCATATATAGATTACATTAATTACTGCGTTTCATCAGTATTCGAAATATCCACAAGTTTTTCTTTCTGTCAAACTGCCATTCTACATTGTCCTTAATTCTATGCTTTGGTTCAATAATCGTGCTTCGAATGTTGGTTACCGTTTCACCGATTTTTGTAACTACCTCGATTTCTTCTTTGTTTACGAGTTTATAACTTTCGCATATCTGTTTTATTGTGTAGCGACCAGTATTATCCTTTTTCCACAAATCCCAAAACGCTTCAAACATTTTTCTACTTTTGTCAGCTCGTGAGAAATCAAATTGGTCAGTTGATCCATCAGTAAGCCTAAATATCAATTGTGAATTTTCATACGTATATGATCTATCAGTTGGCGTCACAAAAAGACTTCGAGTGCTTGATAATTTAAATCGTTCCCTGATGGTTTCGTTTGATAATGAATTCGTCTCTTTGAGCGCTATCGTCACACTATAGTTATATTTATTATCCTTATATTCAATCTCTAAGTCATACACGTCTATTACCCGAGCAATCCACAACGTCATGACCATTTCCATAAATTTATAATCCGTATATTCTTCGTTCACAAAACTATATTTTTCTTTTAATAATCCCATCAGATCTTTTGGAGATATTAATAGGTACTTCGGGTTATAAATCCGTAATACTTTATCCATATATTCCCTGAATATATCCAAATGCGTATTGAAATTAATATCTCGACCATTGCCAACAAGTTCATCATCCACAAATAACGATATATATTGATTGATAATCGATTCAAGATGCTTTGCCTGAGTTTTGGTGTTACTGAGCGTTATTGTCAACGGAATTTGATCAACATTTTCACTCTTGATATCGTTTTTGGATTTTAAATACTTCGAAAAAGAACTGAATAAGTCCTTATAGCACTCGATTTTATCTGCCTCTTTTAACGGTCTGATAATCTCACGCCTTCTCACTACTGTGCTTATGCTTGCGATATCCCAAAGAATGCTTAAGCTGTTATTGCTTTTTCGATTAAACACGGTCGTATCCACAAAAGAAGAAAAATTTGGATAACTACTTCGAGGTAGCTCAATATTGTCCAATCTATTTTTGGTCTTGAGCAAGGTTTCCAACGTCAAATAGAGTTGATTTGGATGAAAAAAGTGATGCAAGTGCATTGACCTCATTATATTTCCTCGATCCCTTAATCACAAATCTATCGCTCATTTCTATTTATGACGTCATAAACGATGTCATACGGCTTATTATGACAGCCTTCCGCACAAACTGCCCCATTGACTTCCCGATGTCATAAAAAATTACTTGACTTAGTACAAACATTTATTTCAAGAAAGGGAAAATATGAAAAATATTAGAGGCACATTTAAAGCAACTTTAATTAGCTTCAATTCCGTTGAAGTAAAAAGTGCTTATGTTGGAGAACATGGTTTTATAGAAGCTTATTGGTTTGAACTTAATCTTAGAGATGGTTTCACCAAAATACTCCCATATATTCTTGACTACACATATGAGCTTTGGGAAGCAAAAAACGAATATTGGACATTGACCCAACCTCTTAGATCATACAAAAACTCTTCTGATAAGGAACTCATTGGAACTACCTGCAGGGTTTCAGCAATTACAGACGATGAGGGTTTTCCCATCTCTATCGACTTCATTTTATCAAAAAATAATAAATAAAAAATTTTTCTTGAAAGGAAAACATATGAACAATATAACTACAGAACAATATTTAAAAATTGCCAAATCTTATCTCGATTTTGGGTTCTCAATAATACCAATTGGAGCAGATAAAAAACCATTGATTAAATGGACTGAATATCAAAAACGACAAGCAACTGATAATGAGGTGCAACAATGGATTACGTTTCCCAATCTGAATGGATTTGCGGTAGTGACTGGTCAAATATCAAACGTGTTTGTTTTAGATTGCGATGCTGGGTATAAACTGGACGATTTTGACCTTCCTCCGACACCCATGGTCAAAACCGGATCAGGTATCCATATCTATTTCCGCTATCCGAAGGCGTATCGGATAACAAACACAACACAACTTCTTCCTCATGTCGACATCAGAGGAGAGGGTGGTTACGCCATACTCCCTCCCTCCCTCCATTCTTCTGGCGTTCGATATGAGTGGATCAATAATCTTTCCACTCCTATAGTCGAAGCGCCGGAATGGTTACTAAAGCTTATAAAAGACAAAGCGAATGATGATAATTCAAATCCTCCTATTGCAGAAATTGCTCAAGGCGTAGGAGAGGGTGGCAGAAATGATAGTGCCACTCGAATCATTGGCACTCTGCTAGCATACCAACCAGCAGAACATTGGCGAACAGTTATATGGCCACTTATTCACACATGGAATACCAACAATCACCCTCCACTTTCTGGGTCAGAACTTGCTAACACATTTAAATCCATCGAGAAGCGTGAGTTAACCAAAAGAAACAATCCGTCACTCAGTCAGAACATATATAGTCATGACCAAGTGACTGATACTCAATTTGAGTGTGTCGCTTTTTCAGAACTGATGGATAGGCACTTTAGTGACGATATCTGGACTGTTGATCATTTAATTCTTGAAAATGGCATCAACTGCATTGCAGGAAAACCCAAAAGTGGAAAGAGCTTTGTTGTCCTCCAAATGGCAAAGAATATTGCCGAGGGAAAACCTGTATTTGGAAAATACAAAACCAAGCAATCAAACATTCTCCTCATCACAAAGGAAGACAGCCTGCGTTTGCTTAAAATGCGGTTGGTTAATTTTGGTTCAAACAAAGATTTACCAATTTCATTCTCCATAGATTCAGATATTTATCTGGACAATAATCAATATCTGAACTCAATTCTTCAGAAATGTCGTGATCTTGACACTAAAATAGTCATTTTTGATAGCTTTCGCAGATTCATGCGAGGAGACGAAAACAGCTCTGCAGACGTTTCAAAACTTCACTGGTTTTTTAAACATCTGAATGACGCTGGAATAACCGTCATTTTCAATCACCATTTCAGAAAAGGGAATGTAGTATCCACGGACTCCTTCCGCGGATCATCCGATATTCACGCCATGGTAGATACCGCCATGGTGCTGGAATTAGATAAAGAACTCAACATCATTCAAGTCACACAAAATGCGTGCCGGGAAGCAGAGGAACAAAAACCATTTTCAATATCTATTCCAAAGTTTATAGATACTGACAGGGAATTCAAAATCGTTAACGCCTGTATTCAAATACAAAAAAGCGCTCATGATCAGGCAATTGAAGATGTTCTTAATTTTCTCCAAAAACAAAGCGAGCCAATCAATCAAAAAATGATTATTGAGGCATTGGTAAATCCAAATAGTCCATATAAAGGTACTTACGTCAAAAAAGCACTTGAAAGGCTTGCGGGTGTTGGCCGTGTCATTGCTCGTAAACAAGGAAATAAAACCTTTTACTCACTTTCTGAGCATCAGTCACTCAGTCAAACCAGTAATGGTGATGACGAAGTGACGGATGAAATCATATGAGACTTAGTTTAAAAGCGATCTCAGAGTTTAAACAAATTTATAAAAACCAATTTGGTGTTGACCTAACCGAAGACGAAGCTAATACCAAAGGCTTGGAGTTACTGGGATTTTTCCAATACCTTTCTAAGCCAATACCCAAAGAAAATGAGCTGTATTTTCTTTCGCTTAGTGTTGAAAACGGAGCGTCTAATCGAGCTATGTACAATATCAAACAAACTGATAATAATAGACTATAGGACTATGGTAATGAGCATCTATATTCAAAATCAAATATGAACCATGACATCAACTATTTTATATACTGCTCTCCTCATCAATCATTTTCAAAACAGGAATCTGATCTGATTACATTTGCTGAAAAGGAAGAATTGAATGTCGTGGGTATATATTTTGGAACTTTTAGATCAATGCTTTTCCGTATTCAAAAAAGTGAGGCACAAGGCGTCATAGTCTCTGATATTACCGACCTACCAATTACACCATTATTTACTTCGCTTATATCAAAAAATCTCATTCGAGATATCAAATATCTAACTCAGTCCAAATAATCGTATGAATACGGATGCCACGAAACCAATCAAATATATTATGTACTGCCGAAAAAGCAGTGAGGGTGATGATAGACAAGCAGCCTCTCTTCCTGCGCAGAAAAGAGAACTTATTGACCTGCAAGAAAAAGAAAACCTAAAAGTCATCAAAGTAATAGAAGAAGCTCAGTCCGCATACCACAAAGGTAGGCCACAATTTAGTCAGATGATCAATGATGTCCGAACTGGTAAAGCAAACGGTATTCTCGTTTGGAGCTTAAACAGAGTTACCAGAAATACCAATGACCACAACCTGATTGTAGAACTAATGAATGATGGATGTTTACGACGCATAACTACACCAAACAAATCCTACAACAATAATGCTGATGATATAGTGGCTATGGAAATGGATTTTATAAACTCAAAATGGTATTCAGCTAAGTTAAGCGAGGTCGTTAGACGAGGTAATAGACAAAAATTTTTAGTAAAGAAAGAATGGTCTGGATTAGCTAAACCAGGATATAAAAACGAATTTGACCAACAATTAAGAAAAAACATACTTGTTGTAGATGAAGAACGATTTCAATTGCTCCGAAAGGCGGCATTACTCATAATTAATGGTACACATACCGCTGGACAAGCCTTACACACCCTAAATGAGAAGTGGGGCTTTAAAACAAGATATATAAAAGTAAATGGTGGCAAGAAATTCTCAAGAACTTCTTTTTATGCATTCTTAAGCGACACCTATTATTATGGTCTTATGAAAAGAAAATTTGACGGTAGAGATTATACCGTTATGGGCGAACACAAACCAATGTTTACTGAGGAAGAATTTGATTTACTTCAAATCAGGCTCGGAAAAAAGGGGCTGCCACACCAATCCAAGCATGACTTTCCGTACAAAAGCGCTCTAAAATGTGGTGGATGCGGTGGATCAGTGACCGCTCAGGAGAAGTGGCAAGTAATCTGTCCTGACTGCAAGTTAAAGTTCCATAAAGGAAGATTAACCAATTCGTGCCCACAATGCAGCATCAAAATTGAGGACATGATCAAACCAAAGGTGCTTCATTATATATATTATGGCTGTGTCAAAAAAGTCCACCCAGAATGCACCGAGAAGCATATCAGGGTTGAAAATATCGAAAAAACCATAGATGAAGAACTCAAGAAATTTGAAATACCCAAAGAATTCACCCTTTGGGCCATAAAGTATCTCCAAGAGGTCAATACAGTGACCGAGAATGATCAAAGTGAGCGTCTGAAATATTTACACAAACAACAGGTGGCATGTCTTGCCCAAATTCAAAACTTAGTCAATCTCAAAACCAGATCGGACAATGTGGATGGCTCTATCCTCTCAGACGACGAATTTGTAGCTCAAAAGAAAAAACTGAACACGGAGGCAGAAAGTATAACCTCGCAGATCAAACATGCGGATACTCAGGTGAATAATTGGGTATATTTGACGGAAGAAACCTTTAAATTTGCTTGCTTCGCAAGATACTGGTTTACCAAGGGTGATATCAAAACCAAGACCTATATTTTAAGCAAACTCGGTAATAACCTATTGATAAAAGACGGAAAACTATTGGTAGATCAATCTAAAGCATTCTTTTTGATACAATCAGGTTATGACTCTGTAAAGAGTTTGGCCAATAAGTTGGAACCTAACTTGGAGGTTATCACACCAACCCAAATGCTCTCTCTCGAACCTGTTTGTAAACTATGGCGGAGGAGACAGGACTCGAACCTGCGTGGGATTGCTCCCGCGCGCTTTCCAAGCGCGTGCCGTAGCCGCTGGGCCACTCCTCCAAGGAAATTTATTATACCATCTTTGGCGCTTATCACGGTGCTATAATCACCACATGAGCGTACGAAGAAAGGCGTTTTTGGGGCTAATACTTGTTTCGATATTGTGGGGAACGGCAGGTGTTACGGCCAAAATGCTAATTACCGAGCTCCATCCTTACGTGCTCCTGTTCTACCGATTCGGACTTGCCTCCCTTATTTTTCTTCCCTGGTTTTTGCGGGCACACAAACCGGCGAATATGTGGCGGACACTTATTCCGTTTAGCCTATTAAGTATAGGAAATGCGCTGTTTTTTTATCTCGGCATTGTGCACACCTCCGCAAGCGCGGCCTCCGTTATCAATACCAGTACGCCGCTCCTTACGGCGCTTTTTTCTCATTTCCTGATAGGCGAACGGACGCACAAAGAGAAAATATTGGGGGTAATCGTCGGACTTATCGGCACACTCATCATCATTCTTCTCCCGCTTTGGAATGAAGGCCGGAGTATCGGCGGAAGCATCACCGGAAATCTTCTTATTTTACTTTCCGTCGTCAGCTGGACACTGTACCTGGTAGGATCCCGTAAATTTATTTCGCAGGAAACTTTTTCTCCCGTGGTGATGACGGAAATAAACTTTCTCACCCTGACGTTTTTTAGTCTGATAATGGCGATCGCAACCGGGCAATCGTTTGTTACCGATGCGCTCTACACTCCCTCGTATTTCTTCCTGTTACTGTATGCCGCAATCCCTGTTACCGTCGTCACGTTCGGAATATTCCAATGGGTCATTAAGCATATTTCCGCAACCACTGCGTCGCTCAAAGATTACATTCAGCTGGTTATTAGTGTCGGATTGTCTATCCTTATCCTGGGTGAACGATTGAACGCGATTTTTATTTTCGGAAGCGGTATTGTGGTTTTCGGCCTTATCCTTGCCTCACACAAGGCTATTTTGCGAATTCTTCGTGGATAGCATCGCGAATATCTTTCCACCAGTCTTGAGAATCGGTATCCGCAAGCGCGCGCATGAGGGCAACTGATTCGGGAAGGCGAACGCGGAGTGAGTTCGCATCCATCCATTCCTTTGCATGGGAATTGCCTTTTTCCATGAGGATACGGCACTCGACACCGAAGGCGATAACATTGGCCTCATAGACGATCTGTGCCTCAAGCGTTTGCTTTTCCTCATATTCGTTCAAGGTAGCAAGAAGCGCATCATCCACTCCCTGAAAAATATCCGCGTTGGCCTTATCTTCATGGCGCGTCATATAGCGCTTTGCCATTTTATCCATCTCACCAGTGCGCCCCTCATGAAAATCATGAAAGATACTCATGATGAGCACCTTTTCCATCGAGACCATTCGTTGGGAATCACCAGAAGCGTTTATTTCTTTTGCCAAAAAGTACGCAATGACGGCGGTCATAAATGAATGTTCGCCTACTCCCTCTTCATTGTCTCCCAATCGTTGCCATCCGGTACGGAGCATCCGCTTCACATTGGCGGCTTCGTAGATAAGATTGGTCAGTCTTTTTTGATCATCCATAGAGATAGTATAGCTTTTTGGTACTCTCGACGGGAGTCGAACCCATATCACAGCCTTCGGAGGGCCGCATTCTATCCATTGAACTACGAGAGCAATATATATCCATTGTCAGCCAAAGGCTGATCGGCCTTTGGCCGAAACTACGAGAGCGACAAGCGTATTATACCGCCCTTTCAGGCACTCTGCTAGAATGGGATCACATGGAAAAAGGCATTCGGATCATCCTTTGGACGCTTCTTGCCTGTTATATCGCCCTTGTCGCCTTCGCCAACAGAGCGCTCCTGTTATCCCGTTTTGATGTGGGCTATTGGCAGGATAAGTATGAACAGTCTCATTGGAAGCTCCCCCTATCATCCCGCGTCATCGGTGACGACGGTCTGTATTTGTACGAAGGCTATCGCCTGATTCACGGAGGAGATCTTTTGAGCGCCAACGCGGAAGTGCCGCCGCTGGGCAAATATCTTATCGGAGGAAGTATCGTGCTGTTGGGGAACGGGCATTTGTACGGACTGCTTACTTCGTTGTTGCTCATCGGAGCGACGTACCTATTAACCAAAAAAATTCTGGGCGGCACCATACCCGCACTCTGCGTTGCCCTCTTACTGGCAACCGACCCCCTTATCACCAATCAGTTCACCCTGACCATGATGGATGCCCTGCAGGCATTTTTTGGGGTGCTTTTTTTCCTCGCGCTTTTTTCGATACCGCAAACCGGCAAAAAAAAACAATTATTTTTGACAGTACTCTCGGGAATCATACTCGGCTTATTTGCCGAGGTAAAATTGCCGTTATTTGCCCCGCTTCTGGGAGCAATCGGCCTGTATTATCTTTGGCGTATTGTCAGACGGGGTAGGCTCTTGATTCCGTTTGCCTTCGGGGTAGTGTCAGGGTATCTCTTACCGTATGCCTGGTATTTCCTGCAAGGCAACTCCGTTATTGATTGGCTGAAACTGCAAAAGTGGATGATTTCTTTTTATCGCGGAAGCAGTATTGCCCCGACATATGGGAGCAGTATCACGACGCTTTTTACGGGACAGTATCAGAATCTTTTCTCTCACCTCTGGGAACGGGCGAGCGAATGGAGCCCCTCATGGGGTCTTGCGTTTCTTTTTTGCGTTGCGACTTTTGTAGGCGGTCTGCGAAAAAAATCCCGTGATATTCCCCTCGTGTTGATTGCGGGAACCGCGTTGTCGATGGTAGCCGTGTATGCCATGATCCCTTTTTGGACACGATATCTTGTGCTTGTTCTTCCGTTCCTCTATATGACCGGGTATGCAATGATTTCCCAAACCAAAAAGGGTGTGATGTTTTTTCTTTGCGCCGTCATGGTTACTGCCAATTTGTCTTCTT
Source organism: Patescibacteria group bacterium (assembly GCA_049322955.1). Taxonomy (GTDB): domain Bacteria; phylum Patescibacteriota; class Microgenomatia; order UBA10105; family UBA927; genus UBA927. The sequence continues at coordinate 33,372 of JBMOPU010000012.1, forward strand.
CAATCCCCGTGCTTTTCCCTCCCGCAACCAATACCGTGAATTTGGTGATGTATGAAATTAACAATAAATTTTTTGCAGACCTCTATGAGCATCTGAGCGGGGAAACCAAGCGAGTAATCTCCCGGGACGCATTCCGCAAGCAAGGCATGATGCTTATGGAGGGCGGTGAAATTGAAGAAATTCTTATAGATCCTGTTATCGACTCCCCGATGCGCGATGAAGAGCATTCATTTACCCTGCATGCCACCGCTACGTTTTATACCCGCCGATTGGGGAAATTTACACAACCGATCACGCTTCCCTTCGTACGTGAACAAAACAGATGGAAAATCGCCTGGCGATGGGACATGCTTATTCCCGACTATACCGACGGAGCAATGCTTGAAACAACGGTTATTCCCGCAAAACGGGGGGCAATCATCGCAAGTGATAAAAAGCCGCTTGCGGAAGATGTCATGGGTGCTACCGTTTGGATAACGCCGATGCAACGGGAAGAATCCCAAGAAGCGCGATTGCTCGATTTGTTGGAAACCGTCTTCGGAGGGAAAATACCGAAAGTGGCACTGCATCAGCGTATCGTCGGCAATACCCGTCCGAATGTACCGGTACCAATAGGGGTTATGCCGCATCCGATGGATGACCCGAATGTTCGCGCGCTTGCAACAATACGCGGCGTAACATTTACCCCGACATTAACCAGAATTACCCGTCCCAATAATGTCGTTGACATAGGAACCATCCGTAACACATTGTACGATGAATGTTGCAGTTACCTGTACTCCACCAATAGTTATGACGGCATGTCCGGCGTCGAGAAAATAAAGAATAACGAGCTGAAAGGCTATAACGGGGGGCGCATTGTTCTGAAAGGACCGACGGGTACGGTTATCCGCACGCTTCTCGAAGTTGAGGCAAAAAACGGGACGGATGTTCAACCCTAGCGGCTGATACGGGAGATATCTCCGTCTAAAACGATGGGCTGAATCGCATGCATTTCGGTTTTGTAATCCATATCGGGAACCGGAAAAAGTAAATAGACCTTCTTCCCTAATCCGAATGCATATCCCATCTCAAGGAACGTGTTCCCGCCGATATAACCGGGAATCCCCTTCTTTTCATAATTTAAAATAAGAATGGCGTCTGCTTGTTCGATCTTTCGAAAATGCTCCCTGATAAAATCGTATTCGATTTTTACGGTAATTCGTTCTTCATCGGAATCCATATAGGATTCGTTTTTGTGGATATCATCCAGTTCTCCCGGAACAAACACCTGATACCCCGCGGCTATGAGCGTATCGCGCATTGCCGCCATCTCTTTATGAAATTGCATGCTCCCGCAAATGGTAATGGTCATAGTAATGTATGCTCCTTTGGCGGAAGGAGCGAGATTTGAACTCGCGTGGGCCTTTCGACCCCCAAGGTTTTCGAGACCTGGCCGTTTAGCCGCTCCGGCATCCTTCCATGCAACTTAGGGCTGTGCCGGGATCGCCGGTTCCGTCAGTGCTCCCGTATTATACTTCAAACCCCCTCGGCGCCAATAATGGAGAGATTGGCAAGTCCACCAACCACCGTGGGGCGCATACTTGCAAGCTCAAGCTCATACCCCATATGAGGAAGCGCATAGAGCACATACAGTTTTTTCCCCAGATAAAATCCTATCCCCATCTCGAGAAACGTGTTCCCGCCTATATATCCGTCTATGCCGTTTTTCGAAGGATTCACCACCAAAACGGCATCCGCCGATTCGATTTTCCGGAAGTGCTCTCTGATAAAGTCGTATTGCATCTCCGCGGCAAGGCGCTCGGCAACAGTCACCGGTTTTGTGAAACCTTTTTTGTCGATGAGATCCAGGCTTTTGGGGACGAGCGGCGTATGGCCGAGAGCAACAAGGGCATGTTCCGCCTCGCGCATCTTTTGATAAAAAGTCAGACTTCCGCAAATAGCTATTTTCACGATAATAAATAAATGTCTAGGTCTTTCGGGAAATTTCCGTATAAAGCACGATACTTGTCGTACCGACAAGTCCCCAAAACAACGGCATCCATAGAGGTATATTCAAAACCTGCGGTGTAACATAACTCCACGCGCGGCCGATATTTACCATGAGTATCTCTACAATTGCTCCTCCGATTGTCAGTCCAGCATACCAGTAAAACTCACGCGCAATGGGAAGGAGCAGGCGCTTAACAAGTGCCAACGCAATAAGGAGGACCGACAGTACCAATGCCTGCTTCCAGAGGAAGATAATGCTTGCGATCGCGGCAAGGAGAATACTTAAGGCGATAAAAAAACGGGAAGACATAAATTGCTTGTACGCCCAACAGGAGTCGAACCTGTATCAGAAGCTCCGCAAGCTCCTATTCTATCCATTGAACTATGGGCGCGAATACCTTCCGTATTGTACAACAAACGAGCCGATTCACGCTATGCTTGAGGCTTTTCCAGAGGGATTTTTTCACTTATCCACCGCGCGGCATTATCAACCCACGTGCGGTCCGGCTGTTCTCTAAAGGGGATATATTTTGCCACGTATTCCCGCATTTTATCCTTCGGCTGATCCCCCAAAAGAATGATTACCCGGGGAGCCATGAATAGACGAAGGACAAGCATGGTTTGTCCCCACTGTTCCTCAAACCAAAAATCGGCACACTCTTCCCACCGGTAAAAATGCCCGCCGCTTTCGATTCCGAGGCTCGTTACCCGATGACGTATCTCTTCGGGAGGAACGGTGGAGAGCACATAAATTAAAAAGACGATTGAAAGGACGGTCGCGATAAGCACAAACTCGCGAACAAATACAAGAATCACCGACAAAAGAAATACGATGGCAAAGATATTGATAAAAAACTCACGATCCCGTTTTTTGAACAGTCGCGAAGGAGAACTCCACGACGCATATACTTCTTCTTCCTTACGGGAGTGTGAACCGTTCTGTTGCATGTATCTAGTATATCGTGGCCTTCAAAAATTGCTAGTCTTAAGAATATCCATACGCATACCCTAAATCTGATCGCGTTCCCCGTGTCGTTCGATGATCGCGGTAACGAGGAGACTACGATTATCGTTTTGTCATTGAGAGCTGGAGAAACAAGAATTCACTGAAAGGACATATCGACACACATGACAATCACCGCGCAATGAAACAGCATTGTAAGCGGAAATAAGCGCGTTATTAGCGATGGAAAATTATTGCAAAAAGCGTTGCGGAAGAGTAAAGGATTTATACAGTCGGTGTCCCTCAATTTTTTTGCTATCGTTTTATTGATGTTACCTCCCGGACCCTGAATTCGGTAATACGTCGGATCAAATCATACGGGATTGGCTTATCCAGCGGAAACTGAATAGCCCCCTTAGATGTCTTATACCGAGCCAACGCTTTTTGAAATACAGGGATGGGGGATGGTGTGGGGAAAAAACTTATATGATTTTTAAAAGCGGCAAAGTGCACCATGTGCTTGCCGAAAAGATCCACGGTAGGAATCCCATAGCTTATTTTCTCCACTCCGCCGGGAATAGCAGAAAGGATCGTCTTGCGCATCGCGCGTAATGGCACCTGTATGTGTTGAGGATACCTTTGTATGTAGTTATCAACAGATAGTAACATCATGAGGAAATCAACACTCAACGTTACATATATTTATGTTGCGGAGAGGGCGGGACTCGAACCCACGAGACCTTGCGGTCGGCGGTTTAGTAAACCGCTGCAATAGCCACTATGCGACCTCTCCCGCGCGGAGTGAACATGCCCGGAACCCCAAAGTTGCCAGAGGATGTCTCCACCTGGGGAGTATTGTACCAGATTATATGTCGTGGCCGAGTCGAAACGAGACAGGCATACGCATAGACACGTATAATTAACATATAGCCTTATGCGCGGCAAAGGGAATTTGTATGCGTCATCGACTGTATTTCATCGTTTGGTTTGGACTGGGGCCGATGTTATTTTACCTGGCATGCTTTATTTTGTTGACCTATCCGCTCATCCGCACATTTACGACGCATATCTTTGCCGGTCCCATTGACGGATTACAAAACTATTGGAACATTTGGTGGGTCAATAAGGCCATTACACAGCTCCACACATCTCCCTGGTTCACCACGCAGATTCAATATCCGCACGGAACGACACTCATCGGTCATACGCTAAACCCCATAAACGGCATTATGGCTATCCCGTTGTTACGGCTTATGCCGCTAAACCAAGTCTATAATCTCATCGTCGTGTTTTCGTTCGTCGCGAGCGGATACACGCTGTTTCTCTTGGCCTATCGGCTTACCCAACACTATGAAGGAAGTGTCATCGCAGGATTCATATTTACCTTCTCGCATTATCACTTTACGCATCTTTTGGAACATCTTCAGCTTACGTCGTTGGAATGGATTCCGCTGTTTCTTTTGTCCTTTTTGGTATTTACCGAAAGACCCACCCCTTTTAAAGGCATTGTTACCGCGGTATTGCTTTTTCTTATCCTTCTGACCGATTATTATTACTTTTTCTATGCCGCCGTCTGCGCCGGGGTTGCCCTCTTATGGTTGTTTTCCGTACGTCGTCTTACTGTAGCTGATATGCGTCACAACAAAATCCCATGGATAATTTTTTTTGCGGTGTCGGTACTGCTCACGGCGCCTCTGTTGTTTCATCTCATCCAAACACATCTCGTCGATCCGCTCCTTGGCAGTCATGATCCGTCTGAGTATTCGCTGGACCTTATGGCGCCCTTCATACCCGGTGTGACATGGCGGTTTGCCGATCTTACCCGCATGTATTGGAGCGAGCTTGGCAGGAGTTATTTCGAGGCGAGTGTGTACGTCGGTTGGTCCGTGATATTGCTCATCCTGTATGCCGCATTTCGCAAACGGACGTTGGTCCAAAGCCACCTCACACTTTTTTATATATTGTGCGTCGTCTTTTTCCTCTTGAGTCTCGGCCCGATGCTCCGTATCGGCACCCGATATACTTCGATCGTACTTCCGTACGAATATCTCACCATGCTCTTCCCGATCCTGGGAATATCCGGCGTGCCGGTACGCATGATGGCTATAGCAACGCTCGCGTTGAGTGTTATAAGTGCGTATGCCATTTCCGCACTGTGGAACAACGAAAGGCGGTGGGCACTTCTTCTCCTTGCCCCTGTTTTTATTCTCGACCACCTCCAGGCGCCTATTCCTTCATTGGCTCGCCCCACTCCTCATACCGTCCAAATTCTTCAAAATATTCCGGGGAACGACCCGGTCGTGGATGGTGCCTATCATATGTCCGATTCCCTCTATTACCAGACGATCCATGAAAAACCGATGGCGCTAGGGTATATTGCCCGGATCCCCACCGGCACCGAACGGAAAAACGATTCGTTGCGCCGGGCAATCGATGGCAATGATTACGGAGAAATGCGACGTGCAGGGTTTCGGTTTCTGCTCACTAAATCACCTCTTCCCGCCGAGTCCTTATGCACGTTTCTTGCGGAAGATACGGGGGTCATACTGTATGATCTCTCGACGTGCAGATAGTCATCACCGCCTCCCGTGCTACCGATCATTTCTTCTGCGGGCTTGCGGCGACCGTATTGGCGGAAGGGGTGGGATTCGAACCCACGGTCAGCTTGCGCCGACGCTTGTTTTCAAGACAAGTGCACTAGTCCACTATGCGACCCTTCCTTGGGAAAACACCACTGCGGAGAGTATGGGAGTCGAACCCATTGACGAACTTACGCTCGTCACGGTTTAGCAAACCGTTCCCTTACCGTCCGGGCCACTCTCCGTGGCGATCATTATACCAATAATACCCGCTTAACTCCTAGCTGAATCAGTACTGCGGACCACGAAAACTGCTCCCAGATGAACGTCGATAACTGCCGCCGGGCCGGTAATTTCGTTACTGATGCCTAATGATGAATTGCGGAACATTTTTTGTTTTGTGATCGGATATTTGACGCCGGTTGCCGTAACAACAGCCCGCTGAGTGAGCGGGATAATCGAAAGATACCGATATGGTATGCTCCGTGAAAACTTCATAGAGCCTCGTCGCACAATGTTTATTTTATTGAAGTTATCCACAATTTCTCCATCAATATTGTGCGACGATAGGTATGCCAAGCTCTGCATTGCGCCTAACGTGTGATCAAACCGTTTTCCCAATACGGCAAACAGTCGTACTTTTTTGGGAGATCCCTTACACACTTCCCGTACCGCAAGCTCCAGATCAGTCATGTCCTTTTCCGGTTCATACTCCCTATAGATATCCGCCGTGTTATGAATACGCCGTTTTTCTTCGGAGGTTATCGAATCAAAGTCCCCGATAGCAAGATGTATCGGAAATTTGTTTCTGAGAAGCCAGAGCGCCCCCCTATCGACCCCCACCATATAGTCTGCTTTGCTGATGAAAGGAAGCATGCGTCTGTCGAGCACTCCCCCCGCCACAATGGCGACCGTTTTTCCGATGAGTGAATTCTTTGGTTTCATATCAACGCGCCATGGCAATTCCCCACACGTATTTTATTCCAGCGCGTTTTAACGCACCAGCGGCATTTTGCATGGTTGCCCCCGTCGTATATACGTCATCACAAAGCATCACCCCGTAGTCGCACCGTTTCATCCGTTCCGCAAAAAAGGCGTTTTTCATGTTTTGGAACCGAACGTCCCGCTTCTCTACCGTTACCTGTGGAATTGTTTCTTTGACACGGCGCAACAACGTGGTGTTCAGCGGCACCCCCCATCGTCGTCCCAACGCTTTTGCAATGAGTTCGGCCTGGTTAAACCCTCGGAGCTTCCGCCGCCGGGGAGCAAGCGGGATGGGCACAAGCACCATAGGCATGTTCCCCATACGCGTGTGGACGGATGCCGCCATGGCTTCGGGAATCATTGATACAAAGGTTGACACCGCATCGGATACCAGCCGGTATTTCATCTCGTGGACAAGCGAGCGCACCACCCCGCGGTAACGGAAAAAACATGTAAGTCCGTCAAGTCCGTTATGTGTGCGGCACCGGGGGTGCACGGCCCCGTCGACGGCGGGTTTATGACAACGCGGACATATCATTTCGGTTGGGGAAAGAACCAAAACGGTGCTTGTACAGCGGGAACAAACGTACGCTCCCGGCCTGCGACATCCGACACACCGCTTGGGGAAAAGGATAGCCAAAAAATCCACAATAAAGCCTCCTCATACCATTGTACAAGGAGGCAACATTGCTTGCCCTATCTCGTCCCGTCGAAGTGGGACGGACGCGAATGGGTGGAGATGCCGGGTAATGAGCCCGGGTCCGAAGGAATACATCAAAAACTTCTACAAGCGTAGTCCGTTTGGTTCTTTTCTCGGGAAAAAGCGGACAAATACCAGAGAAAAGGGTTGATCGAAATTATACTCCGGCTGTTCCCGATCATGAACAGCCTGACGGCCTGGCTTTGTTTACACCCTGATACCCTCACCAGACAAAAGAATATTCAGGATGGATCTTACGCAGTTGCGAAGGCGTATGCCCGCGCTTGCATGGATCGCTTAAGGGCAAGTCGTTCTACTAAGTAGGCGTACTTTTCCTCAAGCTCGCTAAGAGTGTTAGCAATTATAAATTGACAAGAGTTTTTACGGCTCTTTTGTCGTCGCCGGCTTGCTGTTTTTTAATGTGCTCGCATCGTCGATGCATGCATCCCCGTTAATCTACCTTCCCCCGGAAGTCCCGTTCAAGCTCGCGCTTCTGTGCTTCCCTCCTCATTTTTTCCCGTTTTTCGTATTGTTTTTTGCCGCGCGCAAGGCCGATTTCGAGCTTCACCAGAGGACCCTTAGTATACCAGCTTAAGGGAACCAGGGTCAAATTGGCGCCGTCGATCTTGCTTTTTATGGATATAAGCTCGTTTTTATGCAGTAACAACTTGCGCGTGCGCTTCGGGTCATACTCTTCGGGGCGGGCATAGATATAGGGAAATATTTGCGCGTTAATAAGATATGCCGCCGTACCTAAAATCTTCACAAACGAGCCGTCAAGTTTTGCGTGTCCCGCACGAAGCGACTTTACCTCTGCGCCACTCAAAACAATCCCCGCCTCAAAACGATCAAGGATTTCATAGTCATACGTGGCTTTTTTGTTGACCAGCTTCATACGAATCGGCTTACTTTAGGTCCGTGGCGTAGATTTTACCCTCTGCGAGCAAAAAAAGCTTGCGGGAAGATTCCGATACGGCAAGCGCGGTAGGCTGAAAGCCCGCACGCCATACATACTGCGCCATATACATCCCCTCTTTATCAAACACGACGACCCGGTGATAATCGTGATCCAATACATAGACCATTTTCAGTTCATCATGGGTGTACACGCTGAGCCGTTTGCCGAGCGGCATATCATGGCCTTGTGGGGTATAGCTGTTTTCCTTCCCTGCGGTAAATCGCATGATTGTCCCGTTTGTCGTCCCCAACCATACCGAACCGTCTATGGCCAGATTAGTAACCTGAGACAAATCCGGTAAGGTATCGGGATTCAAGTATTCGAACAGCTGGCTAAACCCTTTTTCCGTTGCGACATACTTCCAAATCCTGCTCTTTTGGGTATCCAGAAGGTAAATATTGCCGCCAAATACCGCCATGTCGGAAATCCTTCCCCACTCGGAAGAAGCCGGAATCATGTTCGGAACCGTTTTTTGATCGGAAAGCCGTATCTGATGAATACCCGTAGGTGTCCACACATAGACCTTGTCTCCGTATACCGCCACATGTGATGCGTTGTCAAAACCGTTACCGCCGCCGACGATATTGCCGTTTCTGTTGGTGACTCCCAGGGTATATACGGTTTTGCCAAAGGCATCATAAATACCGATTGTCTCGTCAAATAAGGAAATGTCGGTTGCCTTCGCGTCCTTTTTCAAAAGTCCCATATCAAAATACAGCTCCGGTTGCACATCGACGCTATGCATGGCGCGCGTAAGGTTTTTGACCACTTCTTCATACAATTGCCGCGCCTCCCTCAGCTCGGCGGATCGGGATTTTCGGGCAATAAGAGGCGCGAGCGTATCGCGTGCTGAGGTGAGCCGTTCCCTTCCCTTTACGGGATTTAGCTCCAGAAGCGCCATTCCTTCGTCAAATGAATGCTTGGCCGTCGCCACCGCATCGGTTACCGCACTCTGCACCTGAACCGTTTGTTGTCTGCGTATTCCTAAAGCCACACTGGCAAGGAACAGCGTAATAACAATGACGGCTATGAATCGTTTTACCGAGAAAGAGGGGTGCGAACGGACTTTGTGGATGAGAATCCGCGCCTTTGCCCTTCCAGACGCCGGGGTTATCCTACGAATGATTGCCTTAACGGTAGGTATCATCATTCCCCGCCTTTTTGCGGTCGGGGCGATCGTCGCCGACGGGACGATTTTTTCCTCCTGCTCCGTATCAAGCGGTTTTCCCATCTCAAAAATAAGCGCCGCGCCCCCTTCTCCTCCTTGTCGTTCGTGCAGACGTATGGTAAGTTTTTCGGCCACCTCATGGGGTCGTAAATGATCAAACGCGCCGATGATTTCCTGCTCTGAAAGCGTACCGAGGAATGATTGCGTGGCGGCGATAATGGTGTCCCCGGGACGCATATTTCCGGAAAGCGATCCGTCGCTGGTCAACAGCTTGGCTAGCTGATCACCGCGCTTTAAATAGACGGCACCGTTCCCTTTGGAGACGATATAGAGCGTTTGCCCTATGGGAACAAGCAGAACAAGACTCACCACATCGTCATGAATCGTCGTTTCCGCAATATCGACAAGAGCGGCCAGCGAGACGGGAGGAATATCGAAAATTCGGGTGAGCTTGGTCAAAAGCTGGATACCCCTTGTTCGCGCAATTCCGTCCGGGGCATGAACCTCGACCACACCGTAAGCGTGGGGTGTCTGGAGGACCTGTCCCCACCGCGTTTCCGTGGGAACTCCCACCACCGAAGCAACTGTTGGCCTTACCGAATCCGCCATACGTGTAAATCTATCGTATCACGCGGGAGGCTATAAGATAAGAAGAGCTAACGCAAAAACACCGATCGCGGCAACAAGGTGGATAAACGCCGCAACCCGAAGCACGGGTTCGAATGATTCCTCGAGCACTTGTGCCATCAGTTGTTCCTGGCGAAGGATAACGGTCGCAAAGACGATATAGAGCCCCAATCCGAAGAGGATAAGAAATTTAACGAGGATAAAGATAATATTGGTTATATCCGGCGTCATAGTCCTGCTTTTCCGTCTTCCAACAATTCACTGATCGCCTCGACAACTTTTGCCGGCTTGGGCACGGCCAAAAATTCTATATTGGGCATATCCCCGCCCGCCGTCTGCACCGACGCATCGCCGTAATCAAAAAAGACTGAAAATATGCCGCTACTTTTGTAACTGATGTCCTGAATTCTGTCGAGTCTGGCCTCGGAAAACTCCTTATAAAGAAGATGAATGAAATCGATATCTACAATCCGTTTATCGGTAACGATATAAATGTTAAAGAACCATCGGAGAAAACTCATCAAAGCAAAGCCGAAGGTTACGACATACCAGAATGCCGTCCCAACCACGATGTAGCTCACCGGTACAACAAACGGCAGGGTAAGAAACCGGAAAAGCAACGGAAAAAAGACGATAGGAGCAAGAGCGAGGAAAAGTACCAAAAGCGCCGGACCAAGAAGGACAATCAGATGTTGGCGAAGAAAGAGTATGACTTTTTCCTCTTTTTCCTGGGTTTCAAAACTTATGCCTTCGGGACTCACAGCGAAACTGGTGAGCGGCGACATGATGGTACGCTCGACAAGGGGTTTCTCCTTAGCGGTAAAGACTGTCGGCATCGCGGTAATTGTACAACACTCACCCGTTCCTGGCTATATGCCGTAGAAAACGGGCTATCGTCGTTCAATGTTAAACAGCGGACCGACGATTTGAATGTTGGCCGGGGCTCTCAGATTAAAGAAGTCCTTAAATTCGCTTCCTTCAAATGAAACGGTGCCCGCATCGCCGCTTATCGTAATCCCCGTCGTCCTTCCTACGCCCCAGTCAACGCCGGAAACACTCACGCTGGAGACCGAACCGAAAGGTGACCCACCGCGACTTTTCAATTCTTGCTTAACCCGATCCTTATCCCACGTGTCGGTTCCCGCCGGATTCGGTTTATCCGGCTGATACAGGTGCTCTTTCGTGCCTCCGTCCTTCCGGGCAAGGAGAATGACGTTCACGATATCGGCAACCTCATCGCTTTTGAGCCAGGCGCTTTTGCCGTACTGACTGCGAAACCCCTGTGCCGCATAAAAACAGGGGGACTCCCGATCGTACGCTTTTGCCTGCAGATCAGCAAAGCTCCCGACATCTCCGCTGGTATCACGGGTGCGCTTTGTCCAGGCACGATGGCTTCCGCCCCAGACGTCGTTGTTTTGAAACGTGTATCCTCCGTCCGTTGACGAAAACCATGCCGCAATCACCTGGCCGCCTTGCACCATCGTTTTCCCCGACGTATCGTTGACGGCACTCTCCCAAGCGCCTCCTTTTGGATCCGTTTTAAACACCTGGCAACTTTGGGTGGCACAAATTGAATTGTTCCCGTTATCCGTGGAATACAGCGCGTACGAACGGGCGGCTATCGCCTGTGCTTTCAGCGCTTCGGCAGGCCAACTTGCCGGCACCTCATAAATCCGTTTGACATACTCTTCAAGACTCCCCGTCCAGATGACAGATCCCTGATTCACCCCGTTACCGTTATTCACTTTAATGGTAATTCCCCCTTTGTCCTGATACTCATCAAAATTGAAATACGCACGAAGTATTTTGTCATACGAGTGTCCCTCCTGCGCCCTGCCCAATGCGCCGTATTGGTTCATACCGACCCGGTGCGGGATACCGTAGGTAAAAAACGCAAATCCCGGCGAAAATCCCGGATCCAACTTTCGATCATCGGTACAATATAGCGGACCTGCTCCTAAGCTGGACGGAAGATTAAGTCCCGACAGCTTTGCCGCCAAAAAAGATTGCTGTTTCGCGGAAAGGGCGGCAATGGCTGAGGAAAGCTTGCTCTGATAGGCCGAAGCTTCCCCGACAAGTTTTCGTACCGATGCGGCCCGACGATCCAAATCTTCCTTGAGAGAACCGAGCGTTACCCGCTCTTTTTCCAATTCCGCTTTTCTTGTCTGCAGATCCCGGATAGATACTGCCGTTTGTCCGATCAGCTTTTTATCCTCATCGATGACGACGTGTTGATACGTGAACGCACGAAGCACCGCGCCTACATTGGTTGAGGTCAGAAACGGTAAGAGCGGGTTATAGGTCTGGGTGCGACGATACAATGCGGCAATTCTTCGGGAAGCAAGCGCTAACGCATCGGATAATTCCTCTTCGGCAATCCCAATGGCGGCGGCTTTTTTTATGAGATCTCCTTCAATCCCTTTAATGCGTGCCTGGAATGCGGCGATATCCGTTTCCATTTTGTTGAGTGCCGTCACGTGCGGCGCTTTCGCCTTTTCCATGGCATTCCACTCTTCCTGACATTTACTTATCTTGCGCTGACATTCGTCGGGATCACCGCAGGAGGTGTCGCAACTTTGCGCCGCTACCGCGGCCGGAAACAGGAAGAGGCAAATAATGAGAAAAGATACTGAAAAAAGCCGAAAAATCTTCATGCGTCCTCCCATTGTATCAGACGGGAGAAACGTCGCCGCGACTTTTCTTATCTTGTAATTTTTGCTACACTTAAAGGCATGAAACGGGCGATTCTGTCGCTATCTTTGTTTTTGGTTGCTACCTTTTCCCTTTTGCCTATCATGGGGGCTTTCATGCCGCAGATTTCCGCACAGGGGTTTGGCGGGGTATCCGCCGGTGCGGGAACTTCCGCAGATGATTCCGTCGGCGAAAGCGCCTGCCGGTTTGTTACTTCCGGTGAAGCGGGAACATGCAAATCGTGTTTTGAGGGTGGCGGTGCGTGGACGGCGATCGGTTGTTTGGGCGGCGAAACTCCGAATGACTTCATCGCATCGTTTTTGAAAATCGGCACGGGACTCGGAGGCGGTGTTGCGTTTCTTTTGATCCTGTTTTCCGGTTTTCAGCGGATAACAAGTGCAGGCAATCCAGAAAAGCTTCACGAAGCAAAAGAGCTTATGACCGCGGCGGTCTCGGGTCTATTGCTTATTATTTTCTCTATCTTCTTGCTCAGACTTATCGGCGTCGATATATTACAGATACCAGGGCTTAACTAGGTATGCAAAAGACACTTGCACAGTTTTCTATAGGCGGCGGGAGTAACGGTCCGGGAATTGATATTCAGGGGCCGGAAGGTTTTGCGTTTGAAGGTGCGGGCATAGGGGAAATAATCGGACAGTCGTTAAGCTATGTCTTCGCCGCGGCAGGCATCGGACTTCTTTTGATGATAATCTCCAGCGGTTTTTCGATGATGATGAGCGCCGGGGACCCCAAGAAGGCGGCCGCGGGAAAGACCGCGCTTACCAACGCCATAATCGGTTTTATCTTAATTTTTGCCGCATTCTGGATTGTGCAGATAATGGGAACGATTCTGGGGTGGCAAAGTATCCTCGATATCTTCCAGTAATTCATTTGCCAAACCGCCGTTGCCGCTTTTCATATTCCTCAAGCGCTTCATCCAGTCTCGCAGGAGTAAAATCCGGCATGTGCCAAGGCGGAAAATATAGTTCGCTATAGGTGCTTTGCCAGGGAAGAAATCCCGATAACCGTTGTTCCCCGCTCGTACGGATAATAAAATCAGGATCGGGAATGTCCTTGGTATCCAGATACTGTGAAAATACCTCTGACGTTATTCCCTGCGTCGAGGGAAGCGCGCGGATGGCACGGAGTATTTCATCACGGCCGCCGTAGTTCAGGGCAAAGACGGCGGTTATTTTTTTATTGTGTTCCGTCTGGTTCATGACATCCACCAACGCTTGTTGGATATCCGGGGCAAATTTGGATATGTCGCCTATTACCTTCACCCGTACTCCCTTTTCATGCAGACGTTGCCAGCGTTTCCGTATCGTATGGCGAAATATTCGCATAATTCCTTCGACTTCCTTTGCGTCACGATGCCAGTTTTCCGTGGAAAACGCCCAAAACGTCACATAGGAAATACCTCGCGCCGCGGCGTGCTCAACAAGCGGCTCCAACACTTCATCGGAAACCCGCTGGTGGCCGGAAAGCACCGGAAGTCCCTGCTCCTTTGCCCACCTGCGGTTACCGTCCATAATGATTGCAATATGGGTGGGTATCGTCTTTGTCATAACGGTTTAGAATAAATGCGCGGATATGGTTCGCGCGCCCTTCGCCACTTTATTGTAAATAATTTCTTCAATCCCGGAAATATCAGTGAGTTCTGCTTTTACCCGTGATATGTCTTTTTCCTCACAGATAAGATGCACGTTTGGTCCCGCATCAATCGTAAAATATACGGGAATGCCTTTCGTTCTCCACACGGGTACCGCGGTCATGATCGCTTGGGTTACTTCACTCCAATACGAAAGCGGAGGATTTTGCGTTTGCATCACCCGGTGCATATCAAGACAATCTTCTTCAATGATACTCCCCAGTGCCGCAAAATCCTTGCGGGCGAGTGCTTCTGTTGCCCGTTTCAAGCGGGCGGGCACTGCCAAAAGGCGGGAAGATAAATACGGGCTGGTCGTGACGTTTCTCATGCCGTCTGACGTCGCCACTTTTTTCATACGCTTATCCACAATCACCAAAAGGTCGCAAAGATCCCAATAGTTCTCGTCATAGAGCGAATAGGCATACGATGTTTCATGACTCGTCCCCTTCTCCCAGACAACAAACCCCGAAGGAATACTCCGACACGCGCTTCCCGAACCCAATCGTGCAAATAGGGTCAGTTCTTTCTGAGATAACGAAACATTTGCGGCCGCGAATCCGGCCGTCATGAGCGCCGCAAACCCAGAGGCTGATGCCGCCGAACCCGCTCCTTTGGGAAACGTGTTTTTTGTCACTACGCGGGCACGGAACGGACAATTCGCCCTGGTTCGTATGACATCAAGCCCTGCCGTAACACGCGCGGTTTCTTCCGGTGAAAATGTTGCGTCAACAATATGCACTTCGTCCCGTGTATAGTGCTCGGAAAATTCCACCGTCGTTTGGGTGAATGCGCCTGATAAGTTCATGGAAAGCGAGTCATTAAGCGGCAATCGGAGTTGCTCATCCGCTTTCCCCCAGTACTTGATGAACGCGATATTTGCCGGTGCTTCCGCGGTTGCTTTCATGATTCCCTCCGTACTCCGTCGGCTTGCGGAGTAATGTGGATAACTTTTCCACCCGCCTGTTCGATCGCGCGGGACACATCGGGTTGTTTTTCCGGAGGCACCATTGCGATCATACAGTCCCCTCCGCCGGCGCCTGATAATTTTGCTCCCCACGCACCCGCTCCTTTGGCGGCAACAATAAGGCTCTCGAGTTGTTCACTGCTTACGCCCAAATCACGCAGATACTCCTGATTGAAATCCATAAGTTTGCCCACGCGTTCCCAATCTCCCTCGGCTATCTTTGCTTTCGCATCAGTCGTAAGCTTGGCGATGGCGGCAAAGATGCGGGACACTTTTTCCTGCTGTTCTTCATACTTTTTTGCCACTTCAGCAACGATTGTCGGCGTATCGGCCTTAACCCCGCTAAATCCCACTATAAGCGGCATCGGGGCATGAGGAACCGGGGTAATCGTCTTCCCCAACCGGTCATACCACAGCGTGCCTCCCCAAATTGCCGATGCGGCATCAAAGCCAGATCCCACCATTTGCACGGACAGTATTGCCTCGTATGCCAGACTAAAAAGTTCTTTTTTACTCACCGGTTTTCGGCAGTATTCCCCCATCGCAAAAAGCGTGGCAACCGTAACGGCGGCCGATGATCCCAGACCGTAATTGCCCGAAAACGTGCTTTGTGTGGTGATGGAAAGCGCATCAAAGGATTGTTTCCAATGTTTTTTTGCGACGACAAGTGCCGCTTCAATAAAGCGGGTATCATTCACTCCCGGCGTCAAAAAGTGCGACGAACCGTCTGAAGACTCGGTAACTGATACCGAAAGCCGCTCGCTCACCGCCGTTACTAAACACGGATTTTTATACACCACCGCGTGGTCCCCCATGAGCAGTAGCTTCCCCGGTGCCGATACGGTTATGGTGTTCATACGATAATCTGTTCGCGTTGCACACCGGCACCGCCAAGCTGTGTCTCAAATGAGGGGTACCCGTGTTGTTTTGCTAGTTTTTTTATGAGTGCCGGTTCCTGATGGCTTGCAAATACTACCCCGCTCCCGCCTTCTCTCCCTCCTGCACCGCTAATTTTGGCAACCCCGCCGATTTTTTCAATATTCCTGATGAGTAATTGCGCGGATGGCGATACGACCCCCATTGTTTCCAACAATTGCTCGTTCGTTCGTAGACCGTCACGAAAGGCTTCTTCCCGTTCATCATGAAGCGCAGAAGTTATCTCTTTGGTTACGTTTTCTATCCGCGAAAGCAACTCGGCAAAACGCGCTTCGTCTTGCGTTTTCTGTTCTGCCACCATTTGTACCAAATCCCCGGTGCTTTCGGTTCTTCCGGTGTTAATAAGGACAAACGGGGAAAAGGTACGAGGAATTTTAAATGATAGGAGCCAAAGGGTTTTTAAGAATTCAAGTTCTTTCCGGTACCAAAGAATTCCTCCGTGGGCGGAAACCGCAGGATCGCTTCCCGAACTGTTTTTATGTTTCGTCTTTTCCGCAAGATATGCACCGTCGTGTATGGCCTGTACGTTCCATGGCTCGTTATGCCAAACGGAGAGTGCGCCAATAAGCGCTACGGCAAGCGCCGCGGAGGATCCCATACCGCTTCCCACGGGAATTGCCGAATCAATGGTGATAAAACATGACGGAACTAACACCTTGGCGTATTTCTTTTCAAAAGCGTTTGCTATGGCATCAATGTATGCGTCTTTTTTCCGTAACGCGGTAAGTGAGACTTCCCCCTGTTTTGAAAGAGTGACAGAGAGACGGAGTGACGTGGCAACAATAAGCGACGGTTTGCCGTACACGACGGCGTGTTCACCGGTAATATGTAATTTACCGGGGGCTGATACGGTAACTTTTTTCATACAAGCGGCTTGGCTTTGATACCGTATGGAATCACTCCGTCGGTATCGGGGTTCATAACGCGTCGAACTACGGTAATAACTTTTTGTCCCGCGGTCAGATGGTGCTTTTCGTAATCGACCAATTGACACACCATTGTGGTGTTATCGGCAAGCTGAAGCAATACCACGGGATACGGTGCCTGATCGGTAAAGTCACCGGGAGGAACACGGATGATTGTCCACGAAAGAATTGTCCCGATCTTCCCGATCGAGCTCGCTATTCGTTTTTGATTTCTCCACACTTTTACCGGACTGTGCATAGTAGTTATATCGCTAAATCGTTACCTTTCATTTGTCGTTATATAACGGAATCACTTGTGTTCTGACTCGCTCTTTAAAATATGTATCACCGCCGTCGCCCCGCTCCCACCCACATTATGGGCAAGACCGACGGCGGCACCGGGTACCTGCCGTTTTCCCGCACTCCCGCGCAACTGTTCTACCAACTCGACGATTTGTTTAACCCCGGTGGCTCCTACCGGATGACCGCATCCTTTGAGTCCTCCCGAAGGGTTCACCACTACCTGAGGATTCTTTCCCAACATCGTTTTTCCCGCTTCAATGGCGGCGGCCGCTTTCCCTTTGGGAAAAAAGCCCAGATCCTCGGTCGCAAGAATTTCAGCGATCGTAAAACAATCGTGTACTTCTGCTACGGCAACATCTTGTGCGGAAATATGTGCAATTTCGTACGCACGCTTGGCGGCCTGTTCTGTTGCCGAAAGCTTGGTAAGGCTTTTTCGTTGCGAAAGTCCCAGGGAATCGGTGGCCACCACGGAAGCGGCAATTTCAATTTGCTTATGGTGTTTGGCTTTTGAGTTTTTACTCGTGAGAACGACGGCGGCGGCGCCGTCCGATATCGGCGAACAATCAAGAAGCTTTAACGGGTCGGCGATTTTTCCGCTTTTCATGACCTGTTCAACGGAGAGCAGATTGTGAAATTGGGCATTGGGGTTTAAGGACGCGTGGTAATGATTCTTTACGGCAACTGCGGCCATTTGTTCTTCCGTCGTCCCATACTGTGCCATGTGCACACGGGCAAGCATGGCGTACAAACCGGGGAATGTCGCCCCTGATACGCGCTCTTCTTCGCTTCCCGCTCCCATAAGTGCGGTTGCCACATCTTCCGGTTTATGGTCGGTCATTTTTTCAATACCCAGCGCTACCACCGTATCATATTGACCGCTTAATAAGCTGTTAACGGCATTATGAAGCGCAAGGCCGCCCGACGCACATGCACCTTCCACCTTAAACGCAGGAACGGTAAGACCCAGTTCTTCGGCAAAAAACGCACCAAGATGCTCTTGTCCTCCCAACATCCCTGATAGCATATTGCCCACGAATAGCGCCTGTACGTCATTTGCGGTTTTTTTTGCATCGGCAAGCGCATCAAAAACCGCCTGGCGTGCAAGCCCTCGCGGGGAGGCGCTCCAAAGTTCTCCAAAGGCGGTTGTTGATGCTCCAGCTACGTATATTTTCATAGTTTATGCGTCATTTTTAAAAACTCTACATAATCGATATACCGTTTGTTGGCGATTGCATCGGACACCAAAAGTTTTTTTGTACGGCGAACGGTCTGAAGGTCGGTAAGTTTTTCCGTAGTTTTCCACACAAACGCATCACTCCCCGCCCCCGACCCATACGACACCATAAATATTTTCTTATTGGGAGTTGCGATGTCACAAATTGCGGAGAGCCCCAACATCGCAGTCGCCGAGTACGCATTTCCTATCGCATCCACGGTAAGTGACGGTACCAGTTGCTCCGGCGAAAATCCCAATCGTTTTGCCACTTCTCTGGGGAATTTTCCGTTGGGCATATGAAAGACACAATAATCGTAGTCAGAGGCGGTTGTTTTTGTCATGCCAAAAAGCCGGGTGGCCGCCCCCATAACATGCTGATAATACGCCGGTTCACCAGTAAATCTTCCCGCATGCGACGGATATCGCATCCCGTCCCGACGCCAGAAATCAGGTGTATCCGATGAATACGAGGTATCGGCAAGAAGCTGTACCGCGATATTGTCACTCCCGATAAGAAACGCCGCTCCTCCCGCCGCCGCAGTGTATTCGAGAAAGTCGTGAGGTTTCCCTTGTGCCGTGTCCGCACCGATAGCCATCCCGTATTTTGCATGTCCCGCGGCAACGAGTCCCGCGATGGCCTGCACGGCGGCGGTGCCTGCTTTACAGGCAAATTCCATATCTGCGGCCAAGTATGATGAGCCTATCCCCAACAGCTCTCCCACGATGGTCGAGGTGGGATTGACCGCATACGGATGACTTTCGCTTCCGACAAATAATACATCAATATCCGCCGGTTCCCCTTGAAACGGGACAAGACACGCCTGCGCCGCTTCGATGGCAATGGTTGCCGCATCTTCATCCGATGCAGGCACTGACTTATCCGTAAGACCGAGCGACCGCACGACCTCCTGCGGTTCTTTCCGCCATGCCGCCGCAATGTCCGCAATACGGATCCGATGTTGCGGAATATAGGTGCCGTATGAAATGATACCGATCATATTGTTTTTCCTCTCGCAAGTTTTTCATGGGAACGGGAAAGTGTCTGTTCAGCAAGAGAACTTAATAGCGACACCTCACCCGCAAGCACCGCACCGCCGATGATTTCTGCAAATCGCTCGGCATGCTTTCCGTCGTCGCCTCCCCCAACCCCAAGCAGTGATAGTGCTTCCCGTTGAGTCGCAAGTCCCGTTCCCCCTCCGACCGTCCCTATCATAAGATCAGGAAGATAAACCCCGATATGGAGCGCATCGCCATTGACAATGTTAGCGGTCGTTATTCCCAGGCTTCCTTCAACAACATGCGCCGGATCCTGACCCGTTGCTATAAAAAGCGCGGCGATCACATTGGCATATTGGGCATTAAATCCCATACTGCCGCTTACCGCGCTTCCGATCATACATTTCGCCATCCAGGTATCAAAAACATGCACGGCGTCGGTTTTCAACACATCGGATAACACCGCTTTTGAAAGCACCGTTTCCGCCCACACCGGTCGCCCGCGCTTGTTCACCATATTCTGCCATGACGGCTTCTTATCGACACAGAAATTTCCCGAAAGCGCCACACACGCTGTCTCTGTTGCTTCCTCAATGTGTCGTACGACGCGATCCGTCGCAATCGTGACCATGTTGAGACCCATGGCATCTTTGGTGTCATAGACAAACCGCATATACCGATAGAGCCCCACTCCCGTTGAGGTAACACTTTTTAACGTTAGGTGGCGCGAGGTTGCCTCCGCGATCTCTTTTAACCGCAAAAATTGATCGGTAACATAGGCCTCAAGGCGGGCGCTTTCCGCAAGGGACCGCACCTTAAATACCGGTCCCCTGGTTGCCCCGACAAGCGAACTTCGCACATTCGCTCCGCCGCTTTCCGATATTGCCTTGCACCCGCGACTAACGGAGGCGACAAGTGCCCCTTCGGTGGTTGCGAGCGGAAGGTAATAATCTGCCGTATCCCCGTCCGGATGGGTAAGCCTCACCGGCCCGGCGACACCGACCGGCACCTGCGCGACTCCGATCATGTTTTCGCAATTTCTCGTGCTTGCGGTTGCTTCATCAAACGTAAATTTCCCGGTATGGGATAAGGTAATCCCTCGTACCTCTTCAAGTTTGTTCCTTCGCGCTTCCGAAGACGGCAGGGTGCGAAGTGATACGGTTGTTGATTTCATAGGTCGTGTCATAGGAACGGTACTTTAAAAACCCCCAGGCGATACATGCCGATCGCCCATGCGGTCATAATCGGCGCACACCCGATCCCCACAATGATCGCCTGTACTAAATCCAGCTTCAATGTGAAGCGAAGTGTCAGATATGAAAGGGTAACTTTCCACCAAAGAAGGCTTGCGCTGAATATGATAAACAGGAGACTAAAAAGAATACCCATGGCACTGGTTGTCCGGGGAGGCGGCAACAACACATAGAGCATTGATGTGGCAAAAAACCATAAAACGGTAGGAATCAGCGTGTACGACCAGGCAAGAATGACGGTCGAGAAAGAAGCGGTCTTTCTGAAAAGCGATCCCATAACCACCATACTTGCCGCGGCAAACAACACCCCGCTTGCCGCACCGAGTGCAAGTAACACAAACTGCTGGGTGAGGAGGAACGGCCGGAATGCCGCGATTTTGACAACACTTGCCAGCGCGAAATACCCTGACAGCAGGAGGCCGATAAAGAGCAGTTCGCCGCTTTTCCCGTGGCTCACTATCATGCGATAGGTTTGGTATGGGCGGGTCGTCAACCCGATAAGGGTGCGCCCGAAATTTACTCCATCAATAATAAGCTGACTTACCCGGTCCATACCATGGTAGTCGAAAAAGCGGAGAAAAACCTGCGAATGGGTAATCGACGGCCTTAAAATCCGCGTTGTAGTAAGGTAACGATGGCCGCAATGCCCGGCCCGAAGATAACATAGAGTCCCGCGGTAAATACCAGGCTTACGCCTAAAAACCACGGCCACGGCATGATTTTTAGCCGTTTGGTCATACGCTTATAGAGGCCGGTCAACGGACCCAATGTTTGAGGGGGTATGTCCACTACCTCTTCCCAACGCCGGACAAATTTCTGATAGGTGGCATCCGTCATAGTTATATCGATAAAAACACCTCAACAAAGGCTCTTCTGGCCCGAAACAATCGGGATTCCGCACTCTTAAAACTGATCGAGAGTTGGCGCGCGATGTCTTCAACGCTGACGTGATCAAGATATTTGAGCGTCAGCACTTTGCGATGCATGGGAAGCATACGGGCGAGCGCTTTTTGTATTTTTTCCTTCACCAGGGAAACATCGAGTTCTTCTTCGGGACCGAGCATCGGAGAAACGAGAAATTCGAGTTGCGGCATCTGTGAAAACACCACATGTCGCAATTTTTTCCTCCGGTAATAATCAACAATCTTGTGTTGGCAAATCGAAAAAAGGTACGTGCGCACCGAACTTTTCTGCTGAAAGTCACGAATACCTTCCAAAAATGAAAAAAGCGTGTCCTGGAGAATTTCCTCGGCATCCTCCCCCGTCTTAACTTTTCCGGTAATGTAGCGCCTCAACTGCGGGGCATATTGCCGGTAAAACGCGCTCGCGGCCTGACGGTCACGGGCAAAAAGCCTGGTGATAAGCTGTGCATCGTTCATCATGAAGCGTTCTCCACTTTACCACAATTGACGCGTCGCCTCAATTTTAGGTACACTGAAAATATGTTTGAACAAGTGATGGCCCAGTCGGAAAACCTGCAGGATCTCGCCCCGAATCCGGGACTTACCACCTTCGGTATGCTGATTACCGCAATCGTGAAAAACGCGTTCGTTTTGGCCGGTATCATAAGCTTTATTTTGTTGATTTTCGGCGGATTTAACGTTATAGTAGCGGCAGGTGACGCGAAAAAAGCGCAACAGGGCAAGACGGCCATCACCGGGGCGGTTACCGGACTTTTGGTTGTTTTGGGTTCGTTTTGGCTTGTTCAAATTATAGAAGTCATCACCGGACTTAAATTGTTGAGTCCCTAAACACGTATGAAACTGCTCGCACAAGCTGGAGATATCGTAGGATCCATTGAGAGTCCGCTTTCAAACACCGGTTACGGCAGTATCCAATCCGGTGCGGTTGGGCTGTTTATCACCAATGTCATCCGGCTGGCTTTTGTCGCCGCGGGAATCTATGCGCTTTTTAACTTTATTATCGCGGGCTATTCGTATATGAACGCCGCGGGTGACAGCAAAAAACTCTCAGAGGCGTGGAGTCGGATTTGGCAATCCCTATTGGGACTCATCATCATCGTCGGATCATTTGCGATCGCCTCCCTCTTCGGATATCTTATATTCGGGAACGCGGGATTCATCTTAAATCCGACCATTTACGGACCGGGTGAATAATTCGTATGAGACAACTTGCATTGGAATTGGGACAAATCGGCGGACAGGGACTTGGTCCTTTTGGGTCAAACCCCGGTGACGGGCTGACCGGGATTACCGGTATGGTCTCTTCGACAATCGGCGTCATGACTATCGCCGCGGGTATTTGGTTTCTTTTCCAGTTTATCATCGGCGGATTCAACTGGATTAATGCCGGCGGTGATAAAGCAAAGCTCCAGGCGGCAAGAGACAGACTAACGAACTCTTTGGTGGGACTTATCATCGTCACCGCGGGCTGGGCTGTACTTGCGGTTGCGGGAACATTCCTCAATGTGGACTTTACGATATCAAATCCCGGAGGGATATTAGAGCAACTCAGTCCAAACAGATAACTACCATGAAAAATCTCGCTCAGATAGTAAATCCGGTTCTTCCCGGCTCACTCGGACGAGGAGGCAATGACACGGGCCCTTCCGCGTTGGGGTCGATTATCAGTTCGCTGGTCGGCGTATTTTTGATTTTGGCGCTTATTTCGACGTTTTTATACATGATGCTCGGCGGGTTTGACTGGGTAACTAGCGGCGGGGACAAAACAAAGCTCCAGTCGGCACGCGATAAAATCACCAACGCACTTGTCGGTCTTGTGGTTGTTGGAGCCTCGTGGGCAGTCATGATGATCGTCTCCAATTTCATCGGTATTGATTTTCCCAACTTACCCATCCCCGTAGTAGGAAACTGACTCGTCAGGGCAAGCATTCCTCATGGTTGACAAAAGGAGTTTTGTTGCGCAAAAATGAAAGGTACAGTATAATAAAGCCCATATAGTTCTGACGAAAGGATTCATTTATGGAAAAAGTATTTGCCCAGGCAGCGCTTGACGTCAAACAACCGGACACCATTAAAATTACCGACATCGGTAAGCTGATTAGCGCGTTGGTCGGAACAGTTCTTATCATCGCGGCGCTTCTGGCATTTCTTTACCTCATTTTGGGTGGTATCAAGTGGATTACCTCGGGCGGCGATAAGGCCGGCATGGAGGAAGCACGAAACAAAATCACCCATGCAATCGTGGGGCTTATCATTGTCGGCTCTGCATGGGCAGTGATGACGCTCGTCCAAAACTTCCTGGGCGTCCAGATCATCGGTGGCTCCATCAACTTCCCGAAGCCATACTAACGGTTTTTTGGTCTTTACGCGAGGGAGTTCCTCAGCGATAATAGGTATATGGAAAGCTGTTCTGTTGACGGTGTTGCACAAATCACCTGTCTCGTTCCCCTTGTCGCGAATGTTATTCGAGCAGTTGTTTCATTGGGCGCAGTTGCATTGTTCGTCATGTTGCTTGCGGGAGGATTTAATTTTCTCTTTTCCTCAGGCGATCAGAAAAAACTTGAGTCTGCGCGCGGCACCGTTACACAAGCAATTACCGGTATTATCATCATGTCCGTCGCCTATCTTATTATCAAAACCATACAAGTATTTACCGGGGTGGACGTTTCAACCATACAGTTTCCCACCCAGTAATTGACTTGGGCGCGCGGTATTACGGATAATAGACACACATGAAACGAGTATTCGGAGCAATTATCGGGGTGCTGTTGAGCGTTGTTCTCGTCGTTACTCCTTCCGTGGTCTTTGCGCAGGGAACGGATTCGACTGCCACCGCGGGAGCCGGCGAGTGTGATTCATGGTTTGTTGCTCCGGTCACGTGTCTTCTGGACCCTATCACGAAAGGGGTTGCCGGTTCATTAAATAAGCAGGTAGGCGACATCGGTACCGCAACATTTTCCATGGGACAAATGGTCATTGCGGGTATGGGTCTTTGTGATTCCGAATGTAATCCTAATTGTCCCAAGGGGGTAAGTTACCAGCATAGTGCCGTTGCGGGTCTTTCCACCACCGCGCTTGCGATGTATCAGAATCCTCCGGCCGAAACGAAAACCTATATTGCCGATGTCGGACAGACATTGGGATTCATGCCTAAAAAAGCGCAGGCACAGGGCATCGGATTTTCCGGACTTGCGGCCCTTCTCGAACTTTGGAAATCATTCCGGAACATCGCATATGCGTTGCTTGCCGTAATTCTGATTGTGGTGGGCTTTATGGTCATGTTTCGGAAAAAGATCGATCCCAAGACCGTCGTCACGGTGCAGAATGCGATCCCCCGCATTGTCATTGCCCTGCTTTTGGTCACCTTCTCCTATGCGATCGTCGGGGTCATGATTGACCTCATGTATCTTGCCATTGTGATGATCGTTTCAATCGTTTCGGGAGCGGCTGGACCAGCTCTTGGCCAGTCGGTGAGCTTATTTACCACCGGCGGATCATGCGTCGGTTCGGGAACGGGAGCCGTAGAGATCGGCGCGGGAACGGCAACGACGGAAAAAGTGGCGAGCGTGCTGTTTAACGGCGGCGTCGGCGGATTAATGCAATTTTTCATGGGGAGCGGGTTTCAGGCATGGGACGATATTGCCGCAATGTTAACCGGCGGCTTTGATCCGAAAACGACCGCGGCATACTTTATCGTACCCGGACTTATCGGTGCACTGGTAGGTGGCGGCAAGGGATTATTCACCGGGCTCGTGTCCGCCCCGATACTCTTGACATTAATCATCCTCATCGTGTTAATCTTTGGGTTTATCAGACTCGTCTTCATGCTGATTGATGCCTATATAAACATCATCATTTCTCTCCTTACCGCCCCCTTCCATCTGATGATGGAGGCGGTTCCGGGCACCAATGCGTTTGCCAATTGGTTTAAAAACTTGCTTTCCAAGATTATTGTCTTCCCTATTACCGCAGTACTCCTTTTGGTCGCCGCAATTCTCACTTCACAAAATGTCGCCACGAGTATTTGGGCTCCTCCTATGCTTTCAACCGGCGGTGGCACATTCGGTATGGCCGGTATCATAGGACTCGGCATGTTGCTCGTGATTCCGACAGTCGTGGGAGGCATCCAAAAAGGCTTAAAGGCCGAGCCTCTTGTCCCCGGCGGCGTCGGACCAATCTTCGGACCTCTTGGCTCGGGCGTCGGACAACTCTTCTCGCTCGTCTATCAGGCGTCGTTCGTTTCAAGTGCGCTTCGCCACAAACCGGACGACCGATCGGGCATGCAAATTGCCAGAGAAGGCGCTTCAAAGGGTCTTGGCGCGATTACGGGCGCCGGCGGCGGCGGTCACTAACACTCCCCTTTTTGTTACAGAATACACTCAGTATCTTTCCCTCGCCTTGGTTGCGTTTTGTTGCACCATGAAATCATAAGGAAGTAGGGTCACCTGTGAGGAATTTCGGGGATATATGTCAACCAAAAGGGTTAATGGCCTCCCCCGCCACCGCCTCCCTTTTGTTCTTCAAGGGACTTTTCTGCGGCAATAGCTAGGGTTGCCAAAATTGGTACCCACCAGTATTTTCGCGCCATCGCCCACAATCGGTCGATAGGTAACGTACGGAACTCCTTTTGCAGATCCTGCAGATACTCCGGATGATTGATAAAAAGCCCCATGTCATGGGCGGTATGAATAATTTCCGATATCTTTATTTCATCCCAGACGTTTCCATGTGAACCGGTATATCGGGTAGAATAGGACACCGCTTCGGCAATGGAGTGCGGCCAATGCGCAATTTTTTCTTTTGCCAAATGTTGCCACCGTTCCTTGCCAAATATGGCCTGAAGAATTTTATTGTTCTCCAACCCGCGAAAATCCGGTTCAACATGCTGTAACAAACCGATAAGACCCGGAACGAGTTGCATTGATAGGTGTCTTCCTTTGTTCATCTCAAAAAACACCCGCATCATTTCCTTGACGGTTGCTTCCGCCGCATCGGGACCCGAGTAGTCAACAATGGCGGTCCGCACTTCCATCATTTTCTGTAAGCTCTTGGTGTAATCGTTGGGAGACAGTACCATTTCCGAATTTGAGAAGAACTCCATAAGACCGTCGCGCGCGCGCATCTGTGCTCCTACGTCACGAATACGCCGATGCATGGCGACGGTTCCCAGCTGATAAAAGTTTGTTTCTTTCCAGTCGAAATCGGTTAAGCTCATGGTGAGCGGCAGTTTCAGCGCGGCGATGGCGTCCATCTTATTTCTGAAATTCGTTCCCGATGCCTCAACGGGGCGGCTCCGATATATCTCCGCCTGCATATCCACGATAATCTGGCGCATGCTTTCATTACGTGCAGGATCGAGATTTAAGATTTTCAAATACGGCGCCACCAAGGCATCGAAATCTTTCTTTTCGGCTAAATCAATACGGGCAAATTGCCATTCTTTCTCATGCGCCATCTTGAGTTCGGCAAGCGAAAGCGCCTCTTTAAACTTCTTCCACTCTTCGTGGGTAATATTGTTTTTGGTAAGGATACGCTCCGTATCCTCCTCTAAAAGTTCGAGGAATTTCGAGGGATTTCTGCGTAACATACGATCGAGAATCGGACGTCGTTCTCCCGCATTACCTGCCGTAAGGAGCTGAATGGAAAGCGCCTGATTATCCAAAAGCGCGGCGTTTTCCGGGAGCTTCTTTAAACTCAGCATCTTGCCGCGCAGTTCATCCGCGACTCCTTTTTCCAAACGCCATGCGGTGCCGTCGTAAAATCCCCCCGAAGCCATAAAGCCCGGTCCCAACAACTCACTGAATGATATACCCGTCGCGTCTTCGGCAAATTCCCATGTTTCCATGGATTTTTGTCGTTCTTTATCATGCTCGTGATGTTTGGCCTCGTGCCACTCTTTTGTTTTGGTAAGCTTGAACTTATGTCCCAGACTTTCGGCGGCTCCGCTTATCTTCTTATACCAATTCGGTTCCTTGGGATTTATGCCTTTTGTCCGAAGCAGATTCTTGCGGAAGATACTTCGTGCCGTAATACCCATATCGCCGCCGATATTAAAACGGGTGGCAAATGTTTCAGGGTTAAATATCCGTTGTATGTCTTCGAAAGCGGGTGCCCGCATGACATGCTTTCCGGAACTTGTTCCGTACTCCACCGCGGGAGGAACGGACATCATGGCACCGATCATGGCCATGCGACCCGAGCCAATCATGGCGGTGCGAGAAGCCCACAGCGCCATACGCACCTCATATTCGGCAGGCTTGTAGTTCGGGTCATCAGGATGCTGGGCTTTCAAATACTCGACGAGACGCTTTCGCACTTCGATATCAACCGGCGATAACCCTCTCGTTTCCAAAAGCTCCTGGGTGAAATTTTCATTGAGCATTTCCTCGCGATGCGAATAAATCTGATAGAGACGTTCAACCTCGGAAAGCTGTTCCGTTTCCTTTTCGGTGAGCGCGACTCCTTCACTCTTTTTCTTTAACAGTTGCTCGCGGGTATTTCTGAGTTTGGAAAGCGTAATATGGAGTTCCGTATAGCTTTGCACATCGTCATCCCACAACATGACTCCTTCTGCGGCCAAATCCATTTGCTGTTGAATCTCATGCATCAGCCGTTGATCCTCAACGGAAAGCGGGCTTTGGGTTTTGCCTTTTTCCGGATCAAATCCTTCCTGCCGCTGTTTTGCCTTGAGTTCTTTCAAAATATCTTCCCGCTTCATGGTCTTGCCGTTCCAGGTGATATCCTCACGCAAATACTTAATGGCTTCGCCGTATTTTGCTCGTTTTGTCGCCATAAGTTCAAAAAGCACATGTTCGTATAAGCTGTACGCTTCGTTGGAGTGGTCGAAGTTTTTATACAGATGATCAAGATCGGCTCCCTGCAACAAACTCATGGCTTTAAGCCGATCCTTCACATCACCGGGATTATACATAAGCCCTTTGACGGCATATTCGTATTGTCCCCGACTATCCCAGTGTTTTTGATACAGCTGTACCGCAAGGTGATATTCACTGCCGTACTTCCATACGAGGAAGTCTTTAAATTCCTGGAAGCGTTGGTCCTGTGTAAGGGTCGGCCGTGTTTCCTCGCGACCCATAGAATAAATCTGATCAATAAAATCGAAATACCAACGAGCTTCCCCTTCGTCACCCTGGATAAGCATTTCAACATCGGACGGCGGAATATAGCGGAAATCAGGAAACACCTCATCCGGCCGATGAAGCTCGGGATTGGGGGCATTGCCCATAACCTCTCCCCACGTGACCACTCGTCCGCCACGAAGCTTCTCCTGATGTTTCTGCATCCGCAAATCGGTAAATCGCTCGAAATGACGCACCCGTTCAACCGCCTGTTGGACGAGTTTTTCGTTGACACCTTCTTTTCTGCCTTTTTCTACAATGCGTCGCACCGCGTCGTCGGTGAGTCGCCCGTCGTAGGCGGCCCCCGGATCTACGCGGAACCGATACTGCAAGTCTTTAAGATCATTGGCAATCGGCGTATCCATAAGCTCCGTGTCAGTAGATTCGTCATACAAATTTTTCACTTCACGGGTTAGCTCGGGATCACTATCCGCCGCAGGGTCATCCTGTCCTTGCGCGGCATCCTCCCCTCCCGACCCGCCTTGTATAACGGGCATCGCCTCATACTGCAATCGCTCAAGGCTCGGATGCTCGGCAACGATTTTTCGCAAAAACTTCCGTGCTTCAACGGCGGTGGGGCTCGTAAATTCCGCATCTTTTGCCACTTGTACCAACTGCTCGGCAACCCCGCGCATATACTCGGGGTTCGCTAGCTGTGCTTCATCGGCAGTCAGCAATGATTCGACGATACTAAACACGCGGGCATCTTTCGGTAGATCATGTTCACTGCCGATAATCCGTTTTGTCGCCTCAGACGTTGTTTCCGCAAGCTTACCGACGAGTGCCGCAAACCGTTCGGGCGATACGTCGTGTGTTTCGGGGAGAGCGGTCGTTCCTTCTTGCGGCATCTCGGGCGTTGCGGCGGGCGGCGTGGACGAAGGAGTTTCCGGGGTCGGCGATTGCTCCACGGGGCGAGCGGTGGGGGTTCCTTCCGCCGCTTTTTTTGCGGCCTCCGTCAGACGTTTAAATAGCTCTTCGTTTGCCATATGCAGAATACACCGAATTGGCGCGCCAGATAGGTACGCCTAGTAATATTCTATCGTTTCGCCAGATGACAAACAAGGAGTTATCGATAAAGGCTGTGCGCGGCTATGTATTCGCTGATTGCGGGGGGAACAAACTGATCAACGGAAAGGCCTTTTGCCACCCGCTTGCGGATTTTTGTGGAGGAAATATTGCTCCCTACCAAAAGATCGCTCCCCACAATCGTCATGTTTTCATACAACGGCTCATTCGGGAATCCATACCGCGGAAAAACAAGGAAGGGCATTGTTGCGAGGAGATCTTTCCATCTCCCCCACAAATGAAATGTCGGCAGTTGATCGGACCCGATGATAAATCGGAATTCGTGTTCTTTCGGCAAAAACGGGAGCAGGTTTATTGTGTCTCCGTCGAGTTTATGATCAATTTCTATGGTCGAAACTTTTGTTTTCTCAAGCGCGAGAAGCTTCGTCATCGCCAGCCGGTGGTGCACATCGGCAACGGGTTTGGGGGGGATTTGGCCGTAATTGGGTAAAAACCATACTTCGTCCGTATCGGTAAAATCCAGCACTTGCCGGGCAATCATGAGGTGACCTATATGGGGAGGGTTAAATGCGCCCCCTAACAATCCTATTTTCATGGGTGCTATTGTACCTTCTTTGTGTAGCGTTCGCGAGAAACACGGATTACCGTGTCCCGTTGCTGGTTTCTGCTTTTGGGAAGCGGAAGCGTCGTTGCCGAAAACGGCGATGATGTTTTGTTGTCGATTGAAAGCTTCAAGACAACCTCAAAATTTCCCAATCCCACCAACTCGGCCTCTTCATACTTTTCTCCGAATTCTCGTCCTAAGAGCCGTGCATCCGCCGCACCCACGGCAAACGATATGATTGATCCCGCGTTCCCGAAAATCGCTTTTTGTACGTCTTCATCAATCTGACCTATATACTGATTCGCAAGCGAAAGATTCAGTCGATACTTACGCGCTTCAGAAAGAATTTTGATAAACGACTGTGTGGCGAAGTTCTGAAACTCGTCCACGTACAGATAAAAATCCCGTCGGTTTTCTTCGCTGACATAGACTCTGTTCATCGCCGCAAGTTGCATTTTCGTGATAATCATCGCGCCCAACAGTGCACTGCTGTCCTCCCCCAGCTTACCCTGGGACAAATTGACGATCACTATTTTTCCTTCATTCATCATGTGTTCAAGATCAATGGTTGACGTTGGACTTCCGACAATATTTCTGATTGTTTTCGAAGACAAAAACTGCCCTACTTTGTTGAGTATCGGTGAAATGGATTCGCTCCGCATTTGCGGGGACAGCTTGTTAAATTCGTTTAACCAAAAATTTTTGAGTACCCTGTCATCCAATTTTTCCACAATTTTCTCCCGGAATCGATCGTTCGTCAAAAGTTCCGGAATGTCCAAAAACGTTGACTGCGGCACGTGGGTGAGCGTCAAAATGGTGTTTCGTAAAATG
The DNA here is from genome assembly GCA_049322955.1 of Patescibacteria group bacterium. Taxonomy (GTDB): domain Bacteria; phylum Patescibacteriota; class Microgenomatia; order UBA10105; family UBA927; genus UBA927. The sequence goes on from JBMOPU010000012.1 coordinate 64,761, forward strand.
TACTCCAGCCGCGGCCCCCAACTCATGTGATAGAGCTTATAAAATATCGAGACGATGCCAGAGGCAACTAATTCACGGTATGCGGGATTTTTCACTTCAAGCGCGTTGAGATGAAACGGATGATCAGTGTCCGATGGATCAAGATATGCAACATCGTTTATCCGGTGTGAGGGTACGTAATCAAGAATGATGTCGCACAGATCTCCGTGCGGATCAATAATGGCCATGCCCTCCCCGTTTTTCATATCGTTTATCGCCATATTGGCGATAAGGGTTGATTTTCCCGTGCCTGTTTTCCCGATGACGTAGACATGCTTTCGCCGGTCGGCTTTTTTGATTCCAAAGGTTGCCTGCATGTTTTTATATTCCGTTCGGGCAAAGAAATTGATCTGCCGTTTTTCCTCATCATCACTCCCCGCAATCGGCAAATCTTCGGGGGCTTCGCCCAACAGGCGCGCACTCCAACGAATATTCTTAATCATTGATAACCCAAGACCCGGAGGGTGCCATAATGACGCAATCTCCGAAGAACCGAGCACTTGGAAACGCGGTCTGGCGTAATCACTTCGCTCAATAAGCGCCTGCTCGAACTTTGTCTTTTGCCAAAACTGCGGTTCGGATAACACAAGACTGTTCCCTTCTCCCAACGAATATACGCCAAAGGTGCCCGCAGTCGTCGTAAGAAGGCTTTTTGCCCGTTCCACGGCCGCCGCCACCGTAACGATGCGAATAGCCGCATGAAACCCCGACTGGTTCATCTTCACCTCCATAAGCCGTGCGTGCGGGTGTGCTTTTGTTCTTCCCGTCGTGGAATGAGGGTCGGGCACCCCTTTTGCAATAAGAGAGGCTATCGATCGTTGCCATGAGGCACCGGCGGGCGTAAGCCGTATTTGAATAGCAACCGCTTCCTGGGAAGGAAGCTTTGCCAGCTGACCGACGACCCCGGAAAGGATATCAAGGTCTTTGATATCTTTATACGTGCGAAGCGGCAGATAAAAGCTGTTGCCATAGACAAGCTGTCCGACGCCGTGCGGAAGCGAAAGGAAATGGGGCATATAATCTTTCGCCGGTGAGATCAAAACACGCGGGTATTGTGCGGTAAGCTGACTTTCAACATAGGCGCGTTGATGATCGGCAGTCACGAGAAAAAAGTGGATACCGCTATTCACCGATACTATCTCCAGGCTTATTGATGAGCCGGGGGTATGTCCGCCGAACAATCGCTGAAAAAATCCCCGATGGTCTCCCCCGGCGCTTAACGATGCGAGCACCTGCTCCATGGCAAGCGGAGACTCTTCGCTTTCCCGACTGTTTTGTATTTCTAAAATTACCTGTTCAGTACCGCTCATGAGGTAATCTTATCACACGAATTTTTTCGCTGTTCGTGAAAACTTAAAAAGTGGAGTTTTCACGGTCCTGATGCGCTTTGTGCTATTGAACCCCATTCGTTTTCCCTCTACAATATTTTTAGTATGGAGCAACATCCAGTACCGCAAAATGTCACCACTTTTCAGTTCCGTCTCATCGGAGACATGACGCTGAAGCAGTTCGGATATCTTATTGCGGGCGGTATCCTCGCCGTTATCGCCTATAAGTTGCCGCTTCCGTTCATCGTCACTTGGCCGCTTGCGGGTGCGTTTGCGTTTCTTGGTGTCGGCTTTGCGTTTATTCCCGTTGAAGAGCGGCCGATGGATGTATGGGTCTTTTCGTTTTTTAAAAGCGTCTATAGTCCCACACAATATATTTGGTCCCACACCCAAGAACCGGCACCCGTACAAATGCCGACTCCGGTGAAACAACCTGCTCAGCCTCAAGTTCCGCCAAAACCGGTTGCGGCCGCGGTAGCACAACCCGCTCCGTCTCCCATCGTTTCCCCGGCACCGTCGTCACAAAAAGCCGTGTTGTCCAATTTGTTCCAGCCGGTGCCGCAGGCGCCGAAGCCGGCGGTTCCGTCATCGTTTGCCGTTCCCCCGGTGCCTCATTCATTCCTTGATAACGTGTCGTCATTTTTCCACCCCAAACCGCACCCTGCCCCCGCGTCATCACCCGCTCCTGCGCCCGTTCCATCGGTAACGGGACACCACCCCGTTGTTCCCCAGCAGACACCGCAACAGGTCGCCGACGCACAGGCCAATACCGCGATGCATGCAAAGATGGCAAGTTTAGAGGCGACGCTCAAGGCGCTTGAGGAAAAACTGTCCGCAAAGACGGTTACCGAAGAAAGGGTGCTTGAATTACAAAAGCAACTTACTGAGGTCATGACCCAAAAAGCAAAAACAGAGGAGGAACTTATCGCCCTCAAACGACATAGGGAACAGCCCCCCGCCCCGATGCCCCCTCCCGCGACAACACCACCGCCATCGGCACCTGTTCCTCCGTTGACTCCCGCCTCCCGCGGCGCGGTGAACGTCATAACAACGCAGGAAGGTGCGGTCAAGGCGGGTCTTCCCCGGCTGACTAACGTGCCCAATGTGGTAACGGGCCTCGTTAAAGACGATACCGGTAATTTCCTCCCCGGAATACTCGTCACCATAACAAACAGCGAGGGTGTTCCGGTGCGAGCACTTAAAACAAACAAGTTGGGACAATTTGCCGCCTCAACCCAGCTCGCCTCGGGTACGTATTTTGTTGAAATCGAGGATCCGCGCGCACGATTTACCTTTTCGCGCGTACAAATCACGTTAAACGGTGCGGTCGTGCCCGTTCTTGAAATAATCGCCAAAAGCGAAAAGGTTTTAACCCGCGAAAAACTCGCACAGGAAATATTCGGCAAAACAACCTAGACCTATGGCAGAACCTATTACGCCTATCCGTGATTCTACACAAACATTCACCGAGATTGCGGCGGTGGAGCGAGATCTTGTACTCTTTCGCGACGGCTCGGTCGCTCTCGTTATTTCGACGACTGCGGTGAATTTCGGACTGCTTTCCGAAAAAGAACAGGATGCGATTATTTATTCCTATGCGGGGCTCTTAAATTCCCTGTCCTTCCCAATTCAGATCCTTATCCAAACAAAACACAAGGATATTTCCGCCTATCTTAAACTGCTTGAGGATCAGGAAGGAAGACAAACGAACCCCAAACTCACCAAGAATATTCACAGCTACCGGTTGTTTGTTGCGTCCATGGTGAAAGAAAAGGATGTGCTTGATAAGAAATTTTATATCGTTATCCCCTTTTCCAGCATCGAGTTGGGAGTTTCCTCGTCCCTGCTGTTTAGTCCCAAAAAATCCGGTCTTCCCTATGAAAAATCCTATATTTTGGATAAGGCCGCCATGGTGTTAGGTCCGAAACGGGACCATATTGTCCGACTGCTTGCACGCGTGGGACTCAAGGCGACACAGTTATCATCCGATGCGCTCGTCAAACTGTTTTTCAGCATGTATAACCCCGGAAGCCCTGCGCCGGACGTATCAAAACTTTTCCCCGGAAAGGAGCCCCGTGAGTAATCCGTTTGACTTAAACGCTATGGTCGGCAAATTGCTGAACCCCACTCCCCCGTCAAAAGGCGGCGTTCCCGCGACCGGCAAGCCCCTTGCCGTAACGGATGTCATCGCTCCTCCCGCCATTGAAGTGGACTTTGATCTTCTGAAGATCGGCGATTGGTATTATCGCTCACTTTTTGTCGCGGGTTATCCTCGCTTTGTTTCCGCCAACTGGCTCGAACCGCTCGTTTCGTTTAATCACACGCTTGATATTTCGATGTATATTTATCCGACCCGGAGCGAAGAGATTCTTGAAAACCTCAAGCGCAAAGTGGGAGAAATGGAGGCAACCATTCAGTCTGATTTGAAACGGGGTCGCGTCATCGAACCGTCCGTGCAGGTTGCCTTAGAAGATGCGCTCGCCCTCCAGCAAGAACTCGCAAAAGGGTCGGAGCGTTTCTTCCAGTTCGGCCTTTATGTCACGATCCCCGCAAAAACCCGTGAAGATCTCGACAAAACGACAAAGTCGGTTGAGGCAACCTTGGGAAGTCTTTTGATCGTCACGAAAAAATCCATCCTCCAAATGGAAGAAGGCCTCAAAACAACGCTCCCCATGGGAAAGGATCGCTTACTGGTGACGCGAAATATGGACACCACGTCCCTCGCAACAACCTTCCCCTTCACCACCAGTGAACTTACCGCAAATGAAGGAATTTTGTACGGGCTTAACGAGCACAACGATTCGCTTATCATATTTGACCGCTTCACGCTCGAGAATGCGAATTCCGTCGTATTCGGCAAGTCCGGAGGAGGAAAAAGTTACATGGTCAAACTTGAAATCATGCGGAGCCTGATGTTTGACACCGAAGTCATCGTCATCGACCCCGAAAATGAGTATGAGGCGCTCACTCATACGCTCGGCGGCGAGTATATTCGTTTCCGTTTCGGATCAGCAACAAAACTCAACCCTTTTGATCTTGCATTGCTGGGTAACGACGGGTCGTCGCAAACGGAGCTCAGCCAAAAAGTTTTATCGCTCCACGGATTTTTCCGCGTCGTCATGGGAAAACTCACGCCAACCGAAGACGCGCTTCTTGATCGAGCGCTCATTCTCACCTATAAGCAAAAGGGTATCACTCCCGACCCCACAACCCATGGGAAAGAACCTCCGCTTATGGAGGATTTGTATAAAACGCTCGTCGGCATGGAAGAAACGCTCGCAAAAGGACTTGCCGATCGCATAGAAAAGTTCGTGAAAGGAAGTTTGGTCGGCATATTTGATCAGCAAACGAACATAGAGATCAGAAATCAACTCACCGTCTTTTCTATCCGGGATCTGGAGGATGAATTGCGGCCGATCGCCATGTACCTTATTCTCGATTTTATTTGGAATAAGGTTCGTCACAATAAAAAGCGCCGCCTCCTCATCGTCGACGAGGCATGGTACATGATGAAATATCCCGATTCCGCCCAGTTTCTTTATGGCATAGCCAAGCGCGCCAGAAAATATTATTTGGGGCTTACGACCATCACGCAGGACGTTGAAGACTTCATGGCGACGGAAATGGGCAAGGCGATTATCCAAAACAGCAGTATGCAAATACTCCTCAAACAGTCGACCGCGGCAATTGAAACCATCGCACAAGTTTTTTATCTTTCCGAGGGAGAAAAACATTTACTGCTTGCGGCCGATGTCGGACAAGGGCTCTTTTTTGCAGGGCCCGCTCACGCCGCCATGCGGGTCATTGCAAGCCCCGAGGAGCATGAGGTGGCGACCACCAAACCGCAGGAGGCGCTGAAACCGAAGAGTGTTCCGCCGCAACCGGCCCAACAACCGGTAACCGCCTCCCCAACCGGTCATACGGTCACCGTGCAACAGCCGACAATTCCTCCTACAAGTAACCGGCCGATTTTCACTGTTGAAACAGTGGATACGAAGCCCATAACATAACGGGTATGGCAGACGAGGCTCAATCACTGCAGGAATTTACCAAAAACCTCCTTTCCGATGTGGAAAGCGGCGCTATTTCCGTACACGAAGCGCTTGCGGCCGCCGAACAGTATTCCTATTTGCGGGAAGAAATTTCCGCCGCGTCCCTCACCTTAAGTGAGGCGGCGGCCGCGGGAGACGATGAACTTACCCAGGCATTCATTACGCTTATTTCCGCAACAATCGAAAAAATAACGGAGCTTCCCAATTTCCAGTCGCAGAGGCCGGACAGCCTGGAAACGGAAAAGGAAATACGCGATACCGCGGCGCTTCAAAAAACGGCCGCAACCAGACTGCGGGAGGCAACGGCGAACAAACCGGGAAAAGACGCCAGGCGGGCATTCGTTCATGACCTTGTCGCAAAGTTTAGCGCAACGGTTCCGTCTCTGTCGGAACGGGAGATGGAGCGCTTGGTCAATGCCTCTGCGGCAACTGCGGCACAACAATCAACTGCAGAACAAGAAGGGCGCTTCAGAACCGAACTTTCAACGCGAATTGCCGGCGTTTCGGAAAACGATTCGCCGGAGCAACGGCGACGAATTGAGGCTATCGTCGATACGGCGGTAAAAACCAGAACGGGCGCGGTTACCGACCATATCCGCGTGGTGGGAGAAGAAGTTGCGGTGTTTTCCGTGTTATTTAACGCGGAAGACATGAAGCGGCCTGACGTGTTTGCCGATATCGTTCTCCATGCGCCCGGTTCGGAAAACCTCGATCAGACGTTGGCTCGTGCGGAAAAGCTTGCCCGCGCGGCTCAGGCACTTGAAGAGGCGGCGGGATCCCGCGGCGGCAGGTTGCAATTTTTTTCAAGTGACGGCGCCAAGGGAGTAGCGGGCGGATTACAAAAAGGTGCCGACGGCATTCTTTCGCTTGTGGGAGAACCGGTTCGTGACATGGTACTGAGGGAAAAAGTGAACGGCACGTTGCGGTCGATGCTTGCGGGTACCCAGCAGTTTGCAGACAGGCTGGGAGAATCGTTTGTTCATTCCGCTCTTTTTACCCATATCGGCCAGGATCTTACAAAGCAGTTGTCCCAAAAACCCCAAGGGGGCGGCGCCGGAGGCGTGTTGGGTGACGTTTTCTCAACGGTTTTTCGCGGCCCGCTTAGTCTCCCTCTCGAGAGGAGTACCAAAAATGCCATTCTTGATTACTACGAACTTGCGCGCGCAAATGCGGCGGCTCCTCCCGGCCGGGCGTTTCTTGCTCCGGGTGTTTTCCCTTGGGACATTTTTCGGGTGGCGGATCGGGCAAAAAATGCGGCGGCATCAATACGTGCGGGAGGTGCCCGTTCGCGTTCCCTATTTCCTTTTTTGGGCCTGGGATCCGCAGGCGCTTTCCTCGGCGACTTTCTGAGCGGACTTGTTGATCGGGTGACTTCATTTGCACTCCTCAATCCGAGGCTTCCCGGGCAACTTTCAGCGGGAAGAAGGGCCGCGGCAATTCCTACGGCAATAGTGGATGATATGCCGCTTTTCGTGGCACTTGTCGTCGTTGTTGTGCTCGTGCTTTTTTTCCTATTCCCTTCGCCATTAAATATTACCCAGATAAGCCATAGTTCAAAGATAACCGCGCTTTTTTCCTCGCTTACGGCAAACGAAGACGTGCCCGCAACCACCAATAATAACGGGTGGCCGGTAAAGTGCGGGTGTATTATCAACGGGCCGTTTGAAGACACCCACTCAGACAATCAGCTCAACGCCATCGACTTTAATTTTGAAGGATGTAGTCCAAAAACAAACGTGGGGCTGTATGCTACCGCAAAAGGGAAGGTTACCGCGATATCACAGCAATACGGCGTCGGGGAAACCTGTTTTTCCCGTGCTGAGTGCGGTGGAAGAAGCACCTACGGCAACTATATTCAGATCACCATCACGGAAGGGCCGGCAAACGGCTATGTCCTCCTTTACTCCCACATGGCAACCATAAAGGTGCACGAGGGACAGAGCGTTGAAAAAGGAGATCTGGTTGGCACCAGCAACCATAATGGGTTATCTTACCAAGAACATCTACACTTTGAGGTGATGGGGAGCCATTCCCATCCCCCGCTCAACCAGACGAATCCGGTCACTCCGCAGGCCGCAACAAACGGGCTGTGTGTTTCGGGTGGGATATAATAGAAGAGTATGAGATTTTTAAAAAAACGTGCGGTGATTCTTACAATACTCTTATTCCTTCTTCTGGGAGGGGCGCTGGCATTTCGATCCGTGCAAAAAAACGTCACCCCCACCGTCACTCCCGCTCTTCCGACGGCCATTCCCATATCCTTGTACCCGTTGCCGCTTGTGAGCCCCGCCGCGGAAAATCAGTCAACGGTGTTTGTGGTGGGTTTTACGCCAAAAGACGAAGTGAAAACGGTTCCTGCGTATCGCGCGCTACCGACCGATCCATATGGGGTAGCGGAACGGCTTGCCAATAAAGTGCTCAGCAATCCGACGATGAGCCAGGACTCGGGCGTCAGGTTTTGGAAAACATCGAGCGCCCAGGTAACCGGCCAGGCAATTCCACCGCGCGTCTCGTATCAGGCATATGACCTCCCCACACAGACAGGTCAGGGGCTTACCGAGGCGCGTGCCGAAGAAATAGCGCGAGACACCGCCCGGGATCTCGGTGTCGTGGGAGCGGAATATTCCTTTACAAACCCCATCGTGAGCAGATTCGACGGAACCCGCACACACCCCGAAGGAGAAGTGCAGAGCGGCGGAATCACGAAGGTCGGTCTTACCTATATGCTTGCGGGGTTGCCGGTAGTGGATAGCACGGGAGGCTCATTACTGTTTTCGGTGACTGTTGACATGACCGGCAAGATGTTGGGGTTAAGTACTGCGGTTCCTCCTACGGTGTTGCTTGCTAACACGGTGTCCGTTATTCCCATAAGCCAGGCGGTTGTCGCGCTTACCAACAATAGGGGGGTGCTTACTTCCGCTCAATACGATAGGGTGGATGTCGGGGCGTCTCTTGTCCGCCCCCGCATAAAAAACGCAACAATTACGTCCGTGGCACTAAAATACCTCTGGAACGACCGAGCGCAGGTTGTTATGCCGGTTTATGTGTTTGACGGTTACTCCGATGATGATATCCAAAACGGCCGAATAAACCTCCTCTATTTCGTCTCTGCCACGCCGTAAGTCCCGGCGTGTTGGCACGATGCCCGCATGATTTAGGAGCTTACCCGAACCGGCATGATGATGTGGATGAATCCATCGTCTTTCACCGGCCGGAAGAGTCCCGAGTTAAGCGAGCCGGTCATTTCAAATAAAAATTCGCTTTCGGAAAAATTCGTTAAAAAGTCCAGGAGAAAACGGCTGTTAAACGCGATCTCTCCCCCCTCCCCGTCAATTTTTGCGGCTATTTCCACAGCATTTTTCCCCGTCTGTGCGGCGTTTGCAGAAACGGTTATTTGTTGTTTGTCCAACTGTAGGCGGACGATGTTCGCATTGTCACGGGCAAAGATAGCGGCAGACTTCACCGCATGAAGAAAAGGCTCTTTTTCGATAAGCGCCCGTGTCGTAAATGTCTTGGGGATGATTCTTTCAAAGTTGGGGTACTCTCCGTCAATGAGGCGGGTGCAAAGCGTCGTGTCTCCGATGATAAAGCCCGCCTGGTTTCCTCCCGCAAGCCCGATGCGCACTTCTTTTTCCTCTTTTTCCTCACCGCTTAGGCGAACGACTTCGGAAAGCGCCTTTGCCGGGATAATTGATCCCGAGAGTTTCCCTACGGGAAGATCAACGCGCCGAAGGGAAAGCCGGTATCCGTCGGTCGCGACAAACAGCGTTTTTTCCCCCTCGTCGACGATACGAACGCCGGTTAATACGGGCCTTCCCTCATCCGTTGCCGCGGCAAAGAGAACGCTCGACAATACGCCTCCGAGCTTTCCTTTATCAATCCCTGATGCTTCTTTCGCGGCAAGGTCGGGTTTTTGCGGAAACTCCTTTGCATTGACGGTAGGAAGCTCCGCAGTAAATTTCCCGCACGAAACATGGAGCGTCTCGTCGGCAACAACCAAATGCACTGTTTCAGGAGGAAGGGATGCCACAAACTCCGTGAGGATACGCGCTGACACGCATACTTCCCCTTCTTTCTCGGTTTTGCTTCCTACCCAGATCGTTTCGGTTGTTTCCATGTTCGTGGCGGTAATTTCCAATCCTTGGTTCGTGGACACAAGCTTTATATTTTGGAGAACCGCTAGTTGTGGCCGGGGAGGAACCACTCTCGTTATCCGCGTTAATGCTTTTAAAAGGTTTTCTTGAAGAACTTTGATATTCATATATATCTCTACAGTAATAGTATTAGAATTAACGCGTGGAAAAGTGTATGGGTTTTTGGTTTGTGTGTCAACTACGGGAAGAAACGGAGTTTTACAATTGTGGAAAACAGGGGTGAACCCCCCAACAAAGATTGTGGATAATTCTGTGGATAATCACCCTACTTTTGTGGATAAGTGGAAAAGCCTAAGAAGACGAGGCCCATAGCTTTTGTTTTATCCCCGCCACCGCGGAACGAAGGCTCTCGTTTGTGGACAATTCCTGGGTTATTGTTTCCACCCCGTGCATGATAGTGGTGTGATCTCTTCCCCCGAGGCTCCCGCCGATATCATCATACGTAAGCCCGAGCTCCGTCTTTGCCAAATACATATACACCTGTCTTGGGCGGGCGATCGGACGATCCCGCTTTGTTCCCTTGAGCGCCGTTGCCTTGACGTCGAAGTACGAAGAAACGGCATCAAGGAGCTCTTGTGAAGACACTCTTTTGGTTGGCGTTGAGTCGCGGTTAACCAGGGTTTTTGTGTTGAGAAGCGACGAAACTAGGTCTGGAGTAATGGGTTGCGGGTGTGCGGCAAGCTCGGTAGCAAGACGCCGCAAAAACCCCTCAATGGCACGCGCGTCCACCACGTTTGCGGCAATAAGCTGTGCGGCATCATTCGGGGCATTCAATCCCAGCGCCTTTGCCTTGATATTTACGATGGCCGCGCGAAGCTCAAAATCGGGGGGAGAAATATCGACGATAAGCCCCCCCTCAAAACGGCTTCGAAGCCTATCTTCAAGCCGGGAGATTTCGTGCGGAGGCCTGTCCGACGTGAGGAGCACCTGTCCTCCTTCCCGAAGCACCGCGTTAAACGTATGGAAGAATTCCTCCTGGGCCGTCTGCTTTCCTGCAATAAACTGTACATCGTCAACCATCAGAAGCTGTGCGCCTCGATATTTTTGTTTAAATTGTCTTGCTGTTTTGGATTGTATTGCCTCGATGATTTCGTTTAAGAACTCTTCACCCATGCAATAAACGACCCGAAGCGACGGCTTGACCATAAGGATGCTGTTCGCGATGGCATACATAAGATGCGTCTTACCGACCCCTACCCCGCCATAAAGAAAAAGAGGGTTATAGGCGCCGCCCAGCGTTTTAGCGACCGCGGTAGCCGCCGCATACGCGAGCTGGTTTGTTGTGGAGACCGCATAGTTATCAAACGTTAAGTCGGGATTAATGTGGAGCCGCTTTGCCTGCATTAGCGCCGTCGTTTCGGTTTCTATCGGTTGCATAAAAAGCGGTCCGACGCTCCCCGACTCCGATTCTTTTTTGGGCAGAACCGTAAAAACCAGGCTCGTGTTGCCGCCCGTTTTATGATCAAGCGTACTTTTAATGAGGCTGTAATACCGTGTTTCCGCGAGCGTCCGCATGATGGGACTCGGAAACCCGATGGATGCTACCTCGCCGTTTAATGCAACGAGCTCCGAATGGGCAAAATGCGTGTGATACGTCGCTTTTGAAACAGAAAGCTCTATCTCCGCCAGTACCGATTTCCAAAGCCTCGTAAGATCCATAGAAGTTCACTGAGCAGAAGCCCGGGCAGAAAAGTGGATAAGTTGTCCACATAGTACGGTCGTCCCGTCAAAAAGTCAAGCAGAGTCCTCCCGACAGGCGTGTTATAGTAGGAGACAATGGCAACGAGCACGTTTTGGTCCATCCTTATTAGCGGCGTCCTTTTTGTGACGATGCTTCTTGGAGATTCGCGCCAACACATTGTCGATGTGCTCGTGGTGGGAACGACGGTGTTTAGTTGTGTGGTGTTGCTCAAAAAAAAACAATTATTCACGCTTCCCGTAGCGGCAATGGTGCTTTGGATAATCGTTTTTATTACTTCTTTCCCGGTTTTTTCACCCGACAGTCTCGGCCCCGCGCCGCAAAGCTATATACGGTATCTTTTCGGTTTTGTCTTGTTTGCCGTATGCTACTCGTTGAGCAGTAATGCAGTTGCAAAAATAGCGGCAAGATCACTCGTTATCGTCGGCGCCACCGCATCACTGTCAACCGCCGCATTTCTCTTTTTTGATAGACCGTCATGGTTACCCACCATGAACCTTCTCTATCCTTCCTACGGGCACAATCATGCCGTGGATCTCCTCATTGTGGTGTTTCCGTTATTGTTATACAGCCAGACGCCCGGAATCGTCGTGCGCGTTATTCTTTGGGCATTCTTTCTTTTGGGTGTTGCGCTGTCTTTTGCGCGCGGCGCCTGGGCACTCCTTTTGGCGTATGTTGCGGGAAGCGGATTATTTACACAGCACACGCAAAGAAAACGGCGGTATGCCGTAGTAAGTATTATTCTTGCAACGCTCCTTATCGCGGGAATAAGCCTTCCCGCCTCGTATCGCGACAATCTTCTCTCGTACTCCCCTCTTTCACGGCTTGCCGCCCGCATGGCCGGCAAAGGAAACATACTTGCCGATCCGAGACAGGAATATTGGAAACAAGCGATGACTATGATTCGGGAACGGCCAGTTTTCGGTTCGGGAGCGGGAAGCTTTTACTTCGGTTCCCGAAGACTGCAATCTCGGCCGAGCTCATATTCCTGGTTTGCGCATTCGTTTATCCTCCAGGTGCTTGCGGAACAGGGGTTGTGGGGCGGCCTTCCGATCCTTGTTCTTATGGGGTGGGTGTCCTGGAGAATGCTCCGCTTTATCAGCATCCATCCGCCCGAGCAAAATCTGATAAGTCGTCTTGCGCTTGGCGCATTGCTTGCCATTGGCTATTCATTTTTTGAGTTTAATCTCAGTTTTGCCGTTGTTTGGGCGATTTTTTGGTGCATTGCGGGTATAGTTCTTGGGGCGAACAAGGAAACGCAGGCGAAAGCAAGCGGCGGATTGTATGTGTACCCGCTTTTTATTTTAGGATTATTTTATATTCTCTACACGGCGCAAAGCGTGGTCTTGGCGGTTTCTCCCTCACATGCCCGCCTGGCGTTTTTGCTTACGCCGTTTGATGCGGGTGCGGCACAGTATTATTTGGCTTCCCCTTCCTTTGTCCCGACGGACATGCCAATCCTCACGGCGTTTCACAAAAAAGATCCTGAAACACTGCTTGTCATTGCGGCGACCCAGGAACGCCTGGAGCAACAGGATAAGGCTTTGGTGACACGAGAAACGCTGTTACGACTGGATCCTTTGCTTGAGGAAAATCATGCAAAATACTTTTCTTTGCTTGTGAAACTTGGGAAATATGAAAAAATTGCCGATTGGCTCTCGGCATATCCCCCGTTTCTTTTTCCTTCAAAAATCGAGACGTCCGTATTTACCCAACGCCCCCCTGAGGCCTTTCTAAAAGCTGAAGGGGAAAAACTTCAGGAACTCTTTGATGCGGTCCGGTCACACGAGGTGCGGTATGCGCGGTTCTATTACCGCCTTGGTTTATGGTATCTTACGACCCGGCCGGAGGAAACAAAGAGGTTTTGGAAAGCGGCAACCGCACTTGATCCGTCGCTCAGTTATTATTGGGTTGAGCGTGCCGCATTGGAAACCCATGTGTTTTTCAACGACACCGGTGCGATGACGGTGCTTCGTGATTGTATGGCAATCGCGACCGCCGGCGAGCACTGCAGACAAACCTTGTATTCTCATATTCCTGCCCCAGGATATTATGCCAGTACGATTGATAAATAATGCCACATACCAAAACCTCTTTTCGCCATCAAAACGAATTGCCATAATAGGCGTTAAGGGTATGCCGCCGGAGTTTGCCGGAACTTCCGGGGTTGAGTTTTATGTCGCAAGAAGACTACCGGCGCTTCGTGCGCTCAAAAAGTCCGTCGTGTGTTATGTTCGTGCATGGGCGACGCCTACCAAGCAAAAAAAGTATCAATCGACAACGCTAACAAGACTTCCGAGTATTAATACGGTGCACCTTGATGCGGTAAGCCATTCATTTCTCGCGACCGTGCACGCCTGTTTTTCTCCCGTCGACACCGTTTGGTACCAGGCGACGGGCCCGGCACTTTTTGCGCCGGTAGCACGGCTTTTGGGAAAACGGGTGATCGTAACGATTCACACCAAAGAGTGGGAACGAAACAAATGGGGAGGAATATCCAAAGCCGTCCTTCATGCGGCGGAGTTTTTGGCAATCCGATTTGCTACCACGGTTATCACCGTGTCGAAGGATCTTTCTCGGTATCTTACCGAAACCTATGGAATAACGGCCATTGTCGATCCTTTGCAAACGCCGCCCGTCGGTCGTGCGCCGCTCAACACTCTCCAACAAAAATACGGCCTCTCCCCTCATTCATATATTCTCTCTATGGGAAGGTTTGTGCCGGAAAAACGAATTGAATGGCTTATTGAGGGGTTTAGTAAACTTCCTCATAAACACGGGTTACGACTGGTTATTGCGGGAGGCGGACATACCCTAAGCCGTTATGAAAAGAAATTGCGGCAACTTGCCGGTGACGTGCCCGGCATAACGTTCGTCGGGTGGGTGTTCGGGAAAGAAAAAGAGGCGCTTCTGTCCCATTGCCGGCTTTTTGTGCTTCCTTCTCAGGTGGAAGGAAACCCCATCGTGCTTCAGGAACTTCAGCCTGGTACAATCGCTCTTGTATCGGATGAAGTTACACAAACGGGAACGTCGGCAAAGATATATACGTTTCCGACGCAGAACAAAGAACGGTTTATACAAACACTAATTTATCTTGCGACAAAAAGGCGAAGGCAACAATGAAACCGCTTCAACAACTCAACAAAAAAATAACGGGAATTATTACCGCGGTTCTTTTTACCGCCGCGTACGTATTGGGAATTGGCGTTGTTGCTGTTTTTGTAAAAATGAGCGGCACGAGCATGCTTCATACGGCAAACAAAAAAACCTCCTGGCAAAAACCGACGGGAAGCAATCGTCTGGAGAAAATGTTCTGATATGAATATTTTGGGAATTTCCTGTTATTACCATGACAGTGCCGCGGTTCTTATTCAGGACGGCAAGATAACCGCGGCGATTGCGGAAGAGCGCCTCACAAGAAAAAAACACGATAACGGATTTCCCAAAAAAGCTATCGCCTATTGTCTTGATTGGGCAAACATAACAATCGACCGCATTGATGCCGTGGCTTTTTATGAAAAACCTCTTGTTAAGTTTGAACGGGTTATCGCGCAACACATCGACGGCTTTCCCAGGGGAGCTAAAGCATTCCGCGAAAATATCGGTTCCTGGTTTTCCCAAAAAATGAAGATTGCCGAAACCATGAGGAAAGAATGTGGATATACCGGACCGATTCGCTATATCCCCCACCACCTGTCACATGCGGCAAGCGCTTTTTACCTGTCGGGATTCTCGGATGCATCAATTGTCACTATTGACGGCGTTGGTGAATGGGCGACCACAACTGTGGGAGTCGGTCGCGGCAGAACCATACAACTGCAAAAAGAAATACGATTCCCGCACTCCCTGGGCCTTTTGTACAGTGCGATAACCGCATATCTTGGGTTTGAGGTGAATGATGCCGAATATAAGGTAATGGGATATGCCGCCTACGGCGACCCTCATGTATATAAAAGCCAATTTGAAAAGCTGATTACGCTCAACAATGACGGCAGTTTTACGTTAAACATGGAGTATTTTACCTATACCTGGTCGGACAGAATGTATAACACGAAATTAGAAAATCTTTTCGGGCTTCCCACGAGACAAAAAGAATCCGGCGTGCAGAAGGAATACGCGGCAATTGCCGCCGGCTTGCAAAAAACCCTGGAAACCGCGGTTATTCATCTGTTAACAACAGTGCACAAACTTCACAAAAAAGAATCGCTTTGTCTTGCGGGGGGCGTCGCATTAAATTCGGTAATGAACGGAAAGCTTTTGGCGAGCACCCCGTTTAAAAAACTCTATATTCCTCCGGACCCCGGCGATGCAGGAGGCGCCATGGGGGCGGCACTCCATACGTATGTTTCATTGGCCAAACAGCCGGTAAAAAAGGGGTTTTTCCCTAACCTTGGTCCTTCGTATCCCCCGGAACAAATTACGGACATTCTCGACACATACAGGCTTTCATACGAGGTTTGTGAAGATGAAGCAGTGCTTGTTGAAAAAACAGCAACTTATCTTGCGGACGAGAAAGTGATCGGGTGGTTTCAGGGACGGACGGAATGGGGGCCGCGCGCCCTGGGATTTCGCAGTATCCTTGCTTCGGCAGGAAAGGCGGAAATGAAGGAGCTTATTAATATAAAAATAAAACACCGGGAGATTTTCCGACCGTTTGCGCCGGTAATTATCGACAAGTATGTGCACGAATATTTCCATGCGGACAAGAAGCTTTCGGAGTCGGCAAAATATATGCTTATGGTGTATCCATTTACTCCGATAGGGATAAAACGGGTCCCTGCCACGGTACACGTCGACGGTACGGGAAGACTCCAGGTGATACATCGGACGGACAACAGATTATATTATGACCTTATTGAGGCATTTCGTAAAAAGACGGGCACCCCGGTTATTCTCAATACTTCATTTAACGTACGGGGAGAACCTATTGTCTGCAGTCCGCGCGATGCCGTAGAATGTTTCTTGAGGACGGATATCGATTATCTGGTTATCAACCGATACATCGTCCGAAAAACGCATGTTTAAAGAGCTCGCCCAATTCATCTGGGAAAACAAAAAATGGTGGATGATCCCCCCCATAATTATTTTGATCCTTTTTGGCGTTCTGATATACCTCACCACTGCCACTCCCGTAAGTCCGTTCATTTATATGCTCTTCTAATCGGTTGCAATGTGCGGCTATGAAACAGCTTTTTCTTCGGGCGAGTAAGAGTATTCTTTTTGTGTGGCTCCTTTATCTTTTTTTTGCGATTATTTTTACCTATCCCGGTATTTTGCACTTCTCAACGAGGGTTATCGGTGACGGAGGCGATAACATCGAATATTATTCCTACACCCTTTTGGTAAAAGAAAACCTTGGTCATTTGCGATGGCCCTATGGTCACACGACCGCCTTCTGGTACCCCGATGGGTTTGATATGACGACGGGTTCCGAGGCGAAACTTTTTACTTTTTTTGTCGCTCTTCTTTCCTTTGTTTTCCCCCCTGTCTTTTCCTACAACACCGGGGTGATCACCGTGCTTCTTCTTAACGCGATTTGTACTTACCAATTACTCAAAAAACTCGGATATGCATCCGTAGCATCGTTTATCGGGGGCATGATCTACGGGATGTCTTATTATGTTTTGGCAAAAGCGGGCGGACACATTAACCTTATGATGGTATTTCCCGTTCCGCTCTTTGCTTCCTGTCTTCTTGAGGCCTACAAAGATCGGCGCATTACCTCATGGTGGTTGCTTCGTCTGGCCGGGGTATGCATTGCACTTCTCCTTTCCAGCGTCCAGTATTTTTTTATTGTTCTGTCCGTCATGATGCTTCTGTTACCGATTATTCTGTTGGGGATTCGACGGATACAATCGTTTTCCTTTTTCTGGAGAAATCCGTTATTTGTGGTTTATGCGACGGGCATCGGAGTGGTGGGGTTGATTATTGGAATACCGTATCTCAGACTTGCGCAAACATATCCCTTTTCCGACAAGGTATTCGGGTTGCCGCGGTTGGTTGACGCCGCCCACCTCATTTCGCCGAATGATTATCTTATCCCGTTCATATATCCGTACCTATACCCTACCCCCCTGCGCGAAGGAAGCATAGAGTATTCCCTATATCTGGGGATTTTTGAAATAGTGATTCTTATTCTATGGATCGTTTGGGCGAAAAAAAATCGGTACTGGCTCCTTATCTTTTTCTTCAGCATCGCGCTTATGCTTGTCTCTCTCGGACAGCCTCTCCGTACCGGCGGTTTATCCTTGTACGGATACTTACAGTTATTTTTCCCCTTTTCTATCATTTGGGAGTCCGAACGGTTTTTTATTATCTATTATCTCTTCTTTACCTTTTTCATCACCGCCGTGCTTCACGCAATGCGAAAAAACAAGGCAATTCTTGTGATTGCCCTGGGGTTTATTATCCTGGAACGGTTTTCCGGGAATTTTTATAACACCGACATGAGTATGCTCACCGGAGGCTCTTACGCTCCTATGATTGCAAAAATGCCGACAACCGCGGTACTCGATGTCCCGTTCCTTCGTAAGGATTATCTTGCCGTATCGCCCACGTTCTATAATCTGTTGCCGATGCAATACCAAAAACCCATTGTCGGCGGATATTATCATTGGCTGGCGGAAAACAAAACAAACTCAAACCGACTCGAGGGCATTGCCGAAGAATTGTTCTGCGACACCACCAGCACCCTATCGGATGAGAAAGCAACGACAATAATCGATGCGCTTCTCGAACGCGGCATTCGGGTAGTCGTCGTACACAAGCAAATTCTCTACGACGAGAACTGCCTCAGCGGGAGAAATCAGTGGTATGTGCTTTTTGAGCTCCTTACGAAAAAGGCGTCGGTTTCCCGTGTTTTCGACGACGCTGAAGCGGAAATTTTTTATCTTGAACGGGTGCGGAAACACTGATGACGATAATGACAACGGCGAGGGTAGACACCGAAAGAATGTCAGCAAATTGTCTCCACCAAGTTTTGGTAAAGCGCAGTAGCAACGTGTGTTCCCCCGGGGGAACGGTGACGGTTATTGTGCCGAATTCGGGATGCACTCCCGGGGTGATATATTGTGTGTTGAGTCGGACAGACCAGCCCGGGTACCACAGGGTGGGAATTCCGAGTGTTGCCTCTTCGCGTACCGATACCTCAACCTGTTTATTGAGGTAAGAAAGCTCTTGTTTCATCACCGTCGCATTCCCCGAAAGCACGCGTACTCCGGATGGTGACCCCGTCGGTTTTTGTTTTACCCATATTGGCAGATATTCATCGTCCCATGTCGTTGTTTCATGTGGAAAGGATTCGCGGTAGAACATTTTTGGGTTAAAAAATGATATCTGTGTAGCCATCATGAGAGACAGACACAGGAAGTATCCCATAAGGGGCGCATCGTTTCGATTCGCGGTACGGGCTAATGAAAGTAACTCAACGGATACAAGTGCCGAAATATACGCGCCAATCGTAATGAGGAGCAAGTGGATTCGCCAGGGAATGCGAAGCACATGGAGGAGCGGGATGCTATCCCAGATAAACGCGCTCGGTCGAAGCTCGAGGAACGCAAACACACAAAATATCATTCCCCAATACAGGAGAGAAAAATTTTTTTTCGCAATCCATACAGGAATACCCGCAATAGTACCACCCACAATGATGAACATGGTTTTCCCCAGTTGAAGGGACAGCGGATCCTGTTCCAGTACTCCACCATACCCCCAAGGTGAATGCCATAGCCCGCCTATCGTTAAAAGAAAGAAGTTAAGGGGAAACGCGTAGAGAGTGGAGGTGTGTATATATCGGGATTCAATAAGGAGCGGAATCCAATACCATCCGCTTACCCCCAGCGCTATAAGGACGGAAATAAAAACACAAAGCAAAAACGGCTTTACCGGGGGTCGAATACGCATGTATGCATAGAAAAGATACGGCAAATAAAACATCCCGTACAAAAGGCCTGTTATGTGGTGTGTTGAAACAAGCGCTCCGGTAAGGAGCCCCGTGCCGATACATGCAACCCTCGAGCGCTCTTTTACCATCTTCCAATGCAGAAGGAGTATCCACGGAAGGAGCGAAAGTCCGGCAAATTCCGCAAGCGCACCGCGTATATACAAATCAGTTGCGCGATACGGTGCATAACTATACAGCAGGGCTCCGACGAAAGCTCCGATAGTATTGTTGGTTAATGCCCTAAGCCAAAGAAATATGCCAAGCGCTCCACCGATAATAAATAACCCGCTTAACAGCTTCACTGAAGTAAGCGCGCTCAAGCCAGCGATACTTATGATCGCACCGGCGGCATACACAAGAGGAGAATAGAATATAAAGAGCGGATACCCGTGTCCGTACAGCAAATTATCCGACCATCGTGCCGGAAAATCTCCGTTTTGAAGTGATGCTTTATATTCCAGAACCCTCTGTACACTAAAGTCATCATGACTATGATAGTAGCCTTCTTGCAATAAGGGAGAAAGAAGCGGGAACTGGAGAAAGAGAAGAAGCACCAGAAATATCCATGGTTTTTTTACAAATACATCCATGAGAGTATAGTACCTTTTTCTTGCATCTCCCGCTTTACGTATTGAGCGGGTCGGTCGTCTCCCCTTTCTCGGGTATCGCGTCGCGTGATACACTACCGTTGTTTTTCACCCTATGAGAACGGTGACGCTACCACGTTTCTTTGACGACGCGCTTCTTTTATCCACACAACACAGGAGGGTGCTTCCGTTTGCAATAAAACGGGTTTTTTTTATTAAGGACATCAAAAAAAATACCATTCGGGGAAAACATGCGCATAAACGCACCAGGCAAGCGCTTTTTTGTCTCCAGGGATCGGTAAAAATCCTCCTGGATAACGGTAAACGGAAAAAAGTCTACACGCTTTCCACACCACATAAGGGGGTATTTATCGATCGCCTCGTGTGGTCTGAGATGTTTGACTTTAGCGAGGATGCACTGCTCGTAATTTTTGCATCTGACTATTTTACCCCCGATGAATATATCCGCGATTATAAAAAATTCCTGAAAGCAGTGAGATGAATATGAGAATTGCCATGAATGATTTTGCGAAAGAGTACGCCTCGCATAACAAAAAACTTTTGCGGCGACTCGACGCTTTTTTTTCTGAAGGCAATTATATTTTGGGACCCAATGTTCTTGCTTTTGAGAACGAGTTTGCCCGCCATATGGGATCCCGATACGGTATTGGCGTCGCAAACGGATTGGAGGCGCTTCAAATTGCCCTGTTGGGTCTCGGTATAGGAAAGGGTGATGAGGTTATTACCGTATCAAATACAGATGCGGCAACGGTACTTGCCATCATTTTTACCGGAGCGACCCCGGTGTTTATTGATATTGATGAGTATTACCATATGGATCCCGGGCAATTGGCGAAAGCGGTTACCAACCGAACGAAAGCAATTATTCCGGTTCATCTTTTCGGTCAAACGGCGGATATGAAGGGGGTGCTGACCGTGGCAAAGAACCATAATCTGTTTCTCATCGAAGACGCATGTCAGGCGCACGGTGCTCGATATCATGGCAAAAAAGCAGGAACATTCGGAGATGCGGGTTGTTTCAGCTTTTATCCCACCAAAAATCTCGGGGCAATTGGTGATGCTGGTGCCATTATTACCAAGCGCAAGTTTCTGTACACGCGCTCAATGCTCCTTCGCAACCGAGGATCACTCAAGCGCGCCATACATATCCTTCCCGGCCTCAATAGCAGGCTTGATGAGTTACAGGCGGTAATTCTTCGCGACAAACTCCCCAGGTTGGAAGCAATGAATGAAAAACGAAGAACAATTGCTCGTTGGTATGGAGAGATGCTTGCCGGACTTCCCGAAGTTGAATTACCGAAGGAGCGAAGTGGGGCAAAACATGTGTACCATCTGTATGTTATTCGTGTACGGCAACGGGAAAAGCTTCAACGTTATTTACTTCGTCATGGAGCGACGACTCTTATTCACTACCCGCTTCCCCTTCATCAGCAGAAGCCTTTTCGTCGCTATTCCCGTCATCCGCTCCCGGTGACCGAACGGTATGCAAAAGAAATTCTTTCCCTTCCCATCCATCCCTATATGACCAAAACGGAAATTATCTATATAAGTAAGCTTATTTGCAGATTTTATAAAAAATAAGTAATTTTGTGACAATGAAGCACACCGGTATATCCGTTTTTTTTCCCTGCTATAACGACGCCAAAAGTATCGGCACGCTCGTCTCTGATGCGGCTTCGGTGCTTCGCAAGCTGTGCAATGACTGGGAAATTATTGTGGTAAATGACGGATCAACCGATGAAAGCGCGTCGGTATTGGCGCACCTGGCAAAGTCACTTCCGCAACTTCGCATCATTACGCATCTGCGGAACCAAGGGTATGGCGCCGCATTACGAAGCGGGTTTGTCGCGGCAAGAAAGCCGTATATCTTCTACACCGACGGTGATGGCCAGTATGACGTAAAGGAACTCGCAATACTTCTTCCCTTAATGACGAAAGAGATTGATTTTGTTAACGGTATAAAAATATCCCGCAAAGATCCGACTTACCGCGTGGTGTTGGGGAACTGGTACAGTCTTGTCGCCCGATGGCTTTTTTGGTTGCCCATATACGATGTCGATTGCGATTTTCGCCTGATACGGGCATCAGTGCTTCGAAAAATAAAACTGACAAGCAACAGCGGCGCCATTTGCGTTGAACTGGTGAAGAAAGCCCAACGTGCAGGAGCAAGATTCCGGCAGGTTTCCGTGCATCATTTTGAACGAAGACACGGAGCTTCACAGTTTTTTCGCATTGATAGACTTCTCACAACTCTGGAAGAATTGGTGCGGTTACGCATGGAACTTCTCTCATAATCCGTGGTACGTTAATACAGTGGAGAGCAAACAATACATGAAATTTTTCCGGACATTTCGGCATACGTACGGCCGGTTTTTCATGGTAGGTGTTCTTTTGTTTATTCTCACGGTCATTGTTACGTTTCCGCTAATTCTCCGGTTCAACAGTATCCTTCCCGGAACCCGTGACACGTTTATTTACCTATGGACGCTTTGGTGGTTTGCATACTCGTTGCTATCCCTCCATCAGATTCCTTTATATACCGATTTATTGTTTTATCCAACGCCGATCAATATCGCTCAGGATGTATCACTTATTCACGGCTTAATCGCCATGCCGATCACCCATTTTTTCGGACCGATTGCGGGGTATAACTTTGTAATTTTTTTCACGTTTATCGTTACGGGATTGGGGCTTTTTCTTTTCCTGCGATTACTCACAAAACATACGTGGGCGGCTTGTATAGGGTCGGTTATCTTCACCTTTTCGTATTATCGGATCTTTCGGGCACTTATCGGACATCTCGACCTTGCCTCAACCGAGTGGTACGGTTTCGCACTGTATTTTTTAAGTCTGCTTTTTATTTATCGGAAGCATGAGTGGAAAAATTATTTCGGTGCCGCGGGATTCATGGCACTGACTGCCTACACGGAATATCGGAGTTTTTCGTACTTTCTTATTTTTTCCGGGGTCTTTTTTGCGGGCTCCGTTTTTGTACACCTTGCGGTCGACAGAACAAAGAAAGTAACCACGCAGTTATTTGAAGGATTGATTGCCTATGCGCACACACTGGTGCTCCTTTTCATATTTATCATTCCGCTTATTGCCGTGAACATAACCAAAACGTTCGATGTGCAATTTGCTCCGACGTACCCTGAATTTAACGCCCCCCCCATTGCTTTTATCGCCCCCCCCTGCTCAATCATTGTCTCCCAACTCTTGCCCGGATGTTATACATCGAAATCCTGGGAAGGAAATATCGTGTATTTGGGCATTATTCCAATGCTCCTTTCCGCGATACTTTTTTTTCAGAAAAAAACAGCACAGGAAAAAATATATCTTTTACTCTTTGCCATCATTTTTATCGTTTTTGTGCTTTTTGCTATGGGCACCAGCACCCCGCTTTTTTCCTGGTTGTTTTACCATATCTCTCTCTTTCGGATCATGCGCGTGCCGAGCAGATTTGTTGTGATTGCGGAAATAAGTATGGCCGTATTCGCCGCTTTTGCAACGAAACATCTGTTGGACAGTATTCACGGCAAGACAAAAAAAGGCATTATTATGGTGAGCCTTTTATTCCTCCTTACCGTCGAAGCGTTGCCACGCAATCTGCCCGTTGTGGATATCGAAAAAATTCCCGACGAGCATTTACGAGTATTGCGACAATCCCGTAACTATGCCGTGCTTGAAATTCCCTTCGGATTTCGGGGCAATATTTATGAAACAATCGGTTCGCATTTCAATGATATAAGTTTTTATTATCAAATCCGCCATCGGATCCCGTTAATAGGAGGGTACATGTCCATGATCGATAAAGATACCTGGATAAAAGCGAGAAGAAACCAACTGATTCAAAAAATGGCCTTGTGTCAGACGACGACACAATGCGATGACCTAGATGACGGAGATCGGGAGCAATTCAGCCATGTGTTTAAGATCCGTTACGTGATATTTCACGACGATCAGCATAAAGCCCTCGAGCGATATCTCATTGACGGGTTCGGACTTATTCCGCTCTACCAGAAGGGAAGCGTAGCCGTTTGGGAAAATCCCGCAATCGGAATGCAATGATGCGTCGCAGAAAAGGCCTCTTATAACACCAGAGATAATCTCGTGACTCAAAATATGTTCCCCTGGAAATATGTGGATGCTTGCTTTATCCTAGTAGCGCCAAAAAAGGTAATACAACTATGCGTGTGACTCTGTATCGGGATTACAAGGAAGAAGGATGGGAAAGCATGGAGGTCTATGCGGATAATCTGCATCGGTCACTGACAATGAGAAGAAAAGATCTCTCCGTGGGTGAATTCACCGCTCTTCCCGCTCTTTCACGGATATTTGCGGCAAACAATAAATTCCTTCGTTACTTTTTTCGTTTTGTCATTAATCCATTCTTTGCCAAATGGCATCAGGGGGATGTCAACCATATTATTGACCAGGCCAACGCGCATCTGCTGTATCGATTAGATCCCCGAAAAACAGTCGTCACTTGTCACGATCTTATCGTGCCCTATTGGGTTATGCACAACGTTCCGCAAACATATAAGAAGCGCATAAAAAGACTCGGCGAATTATGGAGGATACGTTTTTTAAAGAAAGCCGCAAAAATCATCGCCGTTTCACAGGCAACAAAAGATGATATCGTTCATACGCTTGGCATAGATCCCGGAAAAATTGTCGTTATTCACGAAGGCGTTGACGATTTTTTCAAAAAACGGCCCGATGAACGAGATCTGCGTAAAGCAAAGATCGACCTTATGCTTCCCCGTCGGTATATCCTGCATGTGGGGACGACGCATGAGTATAAAAACATGGAAACGCTTATTTCGCTCTTCGCATCGCTGAGAAAAAAAGATAAAAATCTTTTTTTGGTAAAAGTGGGAGCACCGTGGACGGCTGATCAACAGGTGCTTATTGAACGGCTCGGCTTGGGTAACTTTATACGTCACCTGGGATTTATTACCAAACGGGAACTTCCCGCGGTGTATCGTATGGCGGTCGCATTGGTACATCCGTCTCGTACGGAGGGATTCGGATTTACCGTTTTGGAAGCCATGGCAAGCGGCTGTCCGGTTATCGTGTCGGATATTCCCGCGCTTCGTGAACTTGTCGATACTGCCGGCATCTATATTCACCCCCTGCTCACAAAAAAAGATATACAACGTGTGGCCAGCCTCCTCAACTCTCCCCCTCTCTTACGTACATATAGACTGCGCGGTCATAAACGTGCGGTGCGCTATTCTTGGCAAAATTGCGCAAGACAAACATACGGTCTTTATCAAGAAATAGTAAAGCGCAACATACACCAACGATGAATATTGTTTTTGTTTCACTAAAATCGCCGGTCTCGTATTTGGGAGGTGCGGAAATACTTACGTTTGTGCTTGCCGAATCGCTTGTCAGTTCGGGGCATCGGGTAACTATCTATACCGCCGGAAACGGCGTGCGGAGAGTGCTCCGGGGCGTCACGATACAGGAGGTCAGGCTTTTTCGATTACCGTTGCGTTTCCGCACGACATTATTGCCATTGTACTCATTTGTTTTGCAATTTTTTTTCTATTTTAATAAAGATTTTCGCAACGCTTCTATCGTTCATGCCGTTGACAGTTCCGCCATCATGCTTCTTGCGGGTTGGCAATTTCTTGAAAAAAAACTCGTCGCGACCATCCAGGACTATACGCTTATTTGGCCAAAAAAAGATTATTTTTCATACGGAAGCGAAAGAAAACGCGATCGCTCCATTGTGACCGCATTTGCCGAAGGAATCCGTCAAAAGAATAGTTACGCCGCTTTGCATAAACTGACACATGTCATATGCGTCAGCGACTATGTCGCCAAACGATACAAGGAAGTGAACGATAAGACAAAAATTTCCGTTATAGGAAACGGTGTATCATCCGGATGGAAAATGCCGCGGGCGATACATAAGCGAGACATCGACATACTGTATGTCGGCAAATTGATGCCGTATAAAGGACTGGATATCCTCCTTGATGCCCTTCCTTTATTGCCGAAATCTAGTAGGGTTAGCGTAGTTATTGTCGGGGAAGGGTTGCATGAGCGATATAAAAAACAATTACAAAAACTACGAATTCCCCATGAGGTGCTATTTACCGGCCCGATCCCGTATCGGGATATTCCCGATTTTTATCAGCGGTCAAAAATAGTCATATCGCCCTCTATTTGGCCTGAGCCCTGCGGGCGATCCATCATTGAAGCAATGTGGATGGGATGTGCAGTCGTGGCGACGAGCGTCGGCGGTACTCCGGAATCACTTGTAGATACACTACACGGGTATCTTGTTCCCCCCAACGATCCTAAAGCAATTGCCCGTGCAACGGGATACCTGCTTGCGCACCCCGTCATTCGCGACAGAATCGGCCGGCAGGCCGCATCATATGCACGAAAAAATTATTCGGCTCGGAGAATAGCCCGTGAGTACGTAAAATTCTATAGCTTGATAAAATCCCAACGACTGGTAATATAAGTGATATGAAAAAATTGAAGCTCATAGTAAAGAACACTCGCCTTCTTGCCGTTGTGGGTATAGTTCTTATAGGAATTATTTTTTCGGGTATTCTTGCCTACCAGCTGTATATCCAGAAACCCACCTATGTCACCGTTCGTATTAAGGGTAGCCCGGGAAATTGGTGGTGGGTAACTCCCCGCCCTCCCGATTGGTTAGCTAGCTCGATTCGTCCCGGCGATAAAGAATTTAATGCAACAAATAAAGCAATTGCCGAGGTTATGTCGGTGGACGTCTATGATGCGGGAGGACCGACAAAAGACGTGTATCTTACCGCAAAGCTGGATGTGCGATACAACGCACAGACAAAAAAATACCGATATAAGGGCGAACCCCTTGAAATAGGCGGTCCGATCAGTTTAAGTCTTGGGAGCACATTCTTCCCCGGTATGGTAACAAGCATTGCCGGTGAGAATGGCGGTGCCAAACAATATAAAAATATTATCGTCCATATACGATATAGAGACCGATGGCCGCACGAGTTTGAGGCTCTCAAAATCGGTGAAAAAATCCTTGACGGGGATAACAATGCCATTGCGGAAATAATCGCGAAAGAACGAAGACCGGCGGAGCGGGAGGTGCACACGGCAACCGGCCAGGTGCTCCAGCGCTTTAGTCCCGTTCTCGATGATTTTTTTGTTACCTTACGGCTTGCCGTTGAAACACGCGGGGAACAATACGTCTATCGTGAGGAGCAATACATCAAGGTGGGTAATCAGCTGTGGCTTCTGTTCCCCCATTACAATCTAAGCGGTCCGACGATCACGAAGATAGAAGAGTAACACATGGATAACACTGTCTATCCGGGTGCCATAAATGAGGTGCATTACGGGCTTCAAAAACAGACCCCCAGTTATCAAAGTGAATTTCCTAACGATCTTCCCTTTGACCCCGGAGCAACCTCAAGTCTTTTTGAACTCAACTATTTTCCCTCGACGGCGTCGAGGCTTCTACTTATGATTCCGCTGGTGTTACTTCTTTTTCTGTTTTTTTTTCGTAAATATGCAAAAAACAGACAGGGGGAATTATTATTTCTTATCGCGATGTCGCTTGTTTTTTTTGGTCCGCTAAGGCTTCCTTCATTCCTGCAATTTAATACGACACTCGGGTTAGTCA
The DNA here is from genome assembly GCA_049322955.1 of Patescibacteria group bacterium. Lineage (GTDB taxonomy): Bacteria > Patescibacteriota > Microgenomatia > UBA10105 > UBA927 > UBA927. The sequence continues at coordinate 92,222 of JBMOPU010000012.1, forward strand.
AAGGCGTAGGACTGTTGCTCCTCTTATATACTTTTGTTGGAATTGTCGTGAGAAAAGTGCGCTTTGATATTTTTGCCATACCTTCGCTTGTAAGGGTGGGTTCTTATGTGCTGAGCCTGATGCTTTCCGTATTGGTTATGACGAACCCCAGTTTTTTCCTTGACGATTTCGGTATTGTCATCACCGGCTTGTTATTTTATTTTTTCGGTTATCTATATTTTTCATGGGAAATGGCAAAAACGCTACTCCTTATGTGGGCACGACTCCTAGTTATCCCCAGTTTTATGGTGATATTCATTTTTTTGAATAACGCGATCGGTAAAGAACTGGTTTCTCTCCTGTTTCAGCGGTATGATAACTTTGTTTTTTTGCATGATCTGAATAGAGGAAGAATTTTTTCCGTTATCGACTTTGAGTACTTTATTCCGTGCATCGCAATGTTCTTTGTTGTCGCCAAAACCCAGAGAAAACACCTGGCCGGATATCAGTTTGCATTGCTTACCGCGCTTTCGTTTATCGCAATATTGCTGGTGAATTATCGGTATAGATTTCTTACCTACATGTTGGGACTTGTTACGGTGTCATTTCTTCTTAAAAAATTTTCTCCGATCATACGAAAATATACGACGATTATTATCGTTTCACTCGGCACCCTCTATTTCTTTTTCTCTTTAGCATTTTTTAGATCAACAATTCTCGATCGGTTTTTGGTAAGAAACTATGCGGAAGATCAGGTGAGTATTGAGCGGCGATTTACGATGTACGGTCAGGCTTGGGAGCTCTTTACACAAAAACCGATTCTCGGAGTAGGCCTCGGAAACTATAAGGATAACGTTCAAATAGTTTATTCACGATTTGGAGGTAGAACGTACGAACCGTACTATAAAATTCTCCAAAACGTCTATGCATACCCGCATAATTGGTTTCTCACCGTACTTGCGGAAAACGGCATTGTCGGATTTGCGGTATTGATGTGGATGCTTATCATGTTCGGGGTGATGGATTTCAGGCTATACAAAAAACTTCCCCTGGAAAACCACGCAATTTTTGTGATTATAAGCACGATCAGCTGGTTATATATCTTTGCAAATATGTTCACGATGATGCACGTATCACTTCCCATGGTAATCGTTTTCTGGGCGTGTCGCGGAATGATCGAACGGATGTATCTTGATCTGTCGATACAGAAGAAACTTCGCTCAGCGCGAAAGTAAATGCTTTTGTCGCACGAGGAAAATACTTCCCGTAGCTTCTATCACCCAACCCGCCGATATCGCATACGCAAGGTGCGCGCCATTAATAGTATTCTGGAAAAGCAGAAATATAATGATCGTGATAGCCCTGAGTATCGTCAGCAAAAAATTCTGTCGGGTGTAACCGGCCATATCAAGAAGTTGCCTGTTTGGCCATACCAATAACGCATACACGGTATAGGCAATCAGGAGAATGCTCAATATCGATTCCGCCTGCTGATACGATTGTCCAAAAAGCAAAATGATAAGTGGTGAACGGATACTAAAGAGGATGAGAGCGGGAACAAAAACTGCCGGTGCCAACCAGCCAAGGAGCTTCATATAGACGGGTGCAACCGCACGATTTTGCGCATGGCGCTCGCTGGCTATCGGAAGGAAGATGGCAAAAACCATCTGGGGGATAATATGCAATAACGTCGCGATAGAAATCGCCGCTCCGTATAATCCGACCTCCTGAGCTCCCGCATGTGCCTGAAGCAATGAAAGTGCCAAAATGCCCGTTGCGGCGGTAATAATTTCGGAGGCGCCGACGGGAATCGCATACGGTAAAAGACCGGGCGCAAGTTGCGGCATATACCTTGTTTGCGGGAGTGTTTTTGCCATGAGAACGATATTCGTCACCGCACCCAAACCCGTCCCTACCGCATATCCTATTAAGGCGCCCGTAATGGCATGATCGAAGATTGCCATGCCGGCAATCGTCCCGACGAATCGCAATACGATCTCAGAAGCTTCCGCGGCGTAGGCTAAACGAACCTTCAGTAATCCGAAAAAAGCGGCCCGCACAACGAGCGTAACCCCCGCTCCGATGATTGCCGACGAGAGGACGCGAAAATAACGGGCGGCATGGGGTGCTTGGATCGCATCGGCGAAAGGTGAGGAAAAAATAAAAAGCGCTATCCCTGCGGCCAACGACGTCACTGTCACCAGTGTCATCCCCGACGTGATTGCGGACGGTATTTTGTTGTCCTGATTATTCCCGCGGAAATAGGAGACAAATCTGGTTATACTCATCGGGATGCCGAACGCGGCAAGGGTAACGAGTCCGGTCAGCGTGGAGGTGGCAAAATAAAAATCACCAAAACCTTCTAAGCCAATTCGTGCGACATAGATTTTAAGAATAAAGCTCAGGAGTTTGGATATCCCGATGAGGAGCGAACCGAAGAGAATGCTCGAGATAAATGATAGTTCGAGCGTACCGAAAGAGAAAGCGAATCGATTTTTATCCATGAGCGTATGAACTCTGCAAGGTTAGGCAGGGAGAATCACCCCAAAGTTCGGTTTATCGGGTATGGGAAAATGAATACGCCCTTTGTCTTTGAGCGCTTCGAGTGCCACGCGGAATATTTTCTTTCTCATCATGGATTTTGCGGTGCACACCATCCAACACGCATCGCAGGAGGCGACGCGTTTTGCGTATGTTTGGTTTGCGAGTATTTTTTCCATTGACTCCGTTTTGATATTTCCCATTTTCCACGGCTTGAGATGACACGTGTACACGTTGCCGAGTGAATCCATATAGAAAAAACCGGTTCCCGCATCGCAGACCAGCGCCCGCTTCCCCGTCTGGACAAACGAGATGAGCCGCTTGATAAACCACCCGCGCATAAGTTCTTTCGGGGACATTCGCGCAAGATGTTTCCGTGCGGTTTCCTCAAGCCTCATTTCAAGCCGTTCAGGATTTTTCGGCCGGAGATTTTCCTTTCCCGAACCGAAGTATATAACCGAGTTCGTCGCTACCGTCATGGAAAACTCCACTCCTAAATCATCGGCAAGCTTTTGTACTTTCGGGAGTTCGTCGACATTTTGGTCGATAAGCGTGAATGCAATTCCCAAATCCCTGGTGCCCAGCTCCTTGGCAATTTTCAGGGATTCCATTATTTTTTTATATCCGCCGGGAATCCGCCGTATTGCATCATGCGCATCTCCGATACCGTCAATGGAAACACGAAAAGCAAAATTCGGATCAATTTCCAGAATCTTAGGAAGGTGTTTTTTTACCATATGCGGCATGAACCCATTGGAATTCATGATAAATCGCGCGTTTGGAGCTGCAGATTTCATATTGCGGACAATTTCGACAATATCTTGCCGTAAGAACGGTTCACCCCCGGTAATATTGATGTCTTTGAGGCTTGAAGGTAACTTTTTGTAAAACTCCGGAGGAAGTTCGTTGGGAATTTTATTTTTCCAAATATCACACATGATGCACCGTGAGTTGCAGTTTAACGTGATGGCGATAATTGCGGATGTTGGTGAAACCATAGCAAGCGAGACTATTGTATCAGAAGTTATTTGGAAAATGTTTTGTCAGAATATCCCTGATCGTGCGCATTTTTTCCTCAAGGGTATTGCGAATCGCAATATCTTTTTGCTTTTTTATTTCCGCCTCTTTCGGTTTATGAGACAACAGTTTCCGTAGCGCATCGGCGGCATGATCTTGGTTGCGGTAAATTGAAACCAAAGGCTCAAGCAGAAGTACCTCGGGAATCGGCGCAGACAACAGCGGTTTCCCCATATAGAGAAATTCCTGTATTTTCATGGGGTATGAAAAACGCACAAACTCATCGTCGGTATCATACGGGATGATGCCGGCATCCGAATGGCGGATGTATCGGTATATATCCTCCCTCCTCTTTGCTCCGAGAAAAAAAACATTTGGAAATTTTTTGAGCGTCGCAATATGTGAGAAAAGATCCTGGGACCGCATCGGGCGGTACTGAGGGTCAACCGCACCGACAAATACAAATGATATCCGGGACAAGGAGGTCAACATCTTCGTAATAACACGAAAATCCAAACGCATATTGATGTTTCCCAAAAATAACACCCGGGGATGAGGAACACCGCGAAGGTCGGTCGGCTCTGATATGCGCGTCAATTTCGGCCGAATAAACATTCCTTCGGGAGTTTGGAATACCCGCGGGTGCCGGGGGAAAAGCCGGGTAAATAAGGTGCGAGAGTTTGCAAAAACAACATGTGCACCGCTGAGTACGGCATCTTCAACATGGGGAAAACCCGACGGATGATTGATGCGGAGCGGTCCGTCAACGCAGTCATATATTTTAAAGAATTGGTTGCCAAACCACCTCGGTAACACGGCATATTGGAGCGAAAACATCCACAACACGCTCCCCTTATGTGTTCTTGGTAAAAAAAATCGCAGAATCAGCAGTAAAAGCTTCGTGCAAATCCAATGATTCACCGAAGCTATGTTGGAAAAACGATGAAACGGAATTATATAAAGCGGGGTATATATATATTCCGTTCCTTTTCGGGAGAGTATGGGTTCGGGGTGACGTAGCCAACGAAACAGAGTCTTTCCCTCATATACCCGATACAGGACGACCGTGTTATCCCGTGCGAGATAATATGCGGTAGTCCGCTCATAGTCGGCGCTCGAAGAAAGCGGTAAAGCGAGAGGAATCACGACGCACTGTCCGCTAAATGGTGTAACCCGCGATGTACTTCTCATGAATGGATAGGTGCGGCAGTGAACAATCCGCTTTGTCCGAAGCTTTACTCGTTTGCACTTTATTATAGTATAGAAATATGCGGAAAATACACGCAACATACCGGCGCATCACCCAGGGCGTTTTCCTGAGGTTTTTTCTCCTGATACTTATCCTCTCGGCTCTTTTTGTCAATCTTGCAGTGAAGGTCAAAAGCGTTCCGTATGAGCTTGATGAGATCATGTACTTTAACGATACGGAAGTGCTGGATGCATTTATCCGATTTGATTTTGTATCCCCCGTCTGGGACGAGCCCGCGGCTTTTATCCAACCGCCGATGTCAAAATACATATATGGCATGTATCTTCATCTCCGTCACAACGACGTAGGGCAAGTTCGTGATGAAATCTTACAAAATAATAACCGATACTTTCTTGACCAAATTGACGTAGAAACTATCTCCGGATCATCTTTGGAGCCGTATTTAATTTCAATGCGTCATGTCGCGTTATTCTTCGCATTTATCACACTGATCCTTTTTGGGTACATCATCTATATGATCGTGCCGGACATACGGGTGACGATACTTCTGCTTCTGATCATCGTACAAAGCAGGCTGTTTTACACAACTATGCTCGTTGCAAAGCCCGATCCGATTTATCTGGCATTTTTACTTGCGGGCATCATTCTGTTTGAGCGGGGAATTGCACGAAAATCAATGCCCGCTCTTATGGGGTCGGCAATCTTAGGAGGGATCAGTACGTCAACCATACTTACCGGAGCGCTCTTTTTTATGCTGATCCCGCCGCTTTTGATTGTTCATGGATTATTTGATCGCACGGCAAAGCTTCGGTTTTCCCTCGGCGCTTGTATACTCATGCTATATGCGGGGATGTGGACATGGTATATCGTGAATCCGTCTTTGTATAGAAACCCCGTCGCCAACACGGTAAAAAACATATCAATACGGCAGGAAGTGCTCTATTACCAACGGAAAATTCCGTTGAATCAGCCCGCAAAGATCGTTTCCTGGCACGATATGGGGGCATCGCTCTCCTGCGTATTTATCCGCCACAAGGAATCAGCTTGTGAAAACGGCGCTATTTCCCCCTGGCCGATTATAAACATAGCCCTGTTGCTCCTGGGAATGTACCACATATTACGCAGAGTGCTCATCGATAGCGATCAGAAAGCGGCAACGGTGTTAACAAGCGCGCTGTTTATCATCAGTGTAGTGTGCGGATTTCTTCCGTTTAACTGGGCACGGTATTACCTTCCGGTATTTTTTATCTATTCGCTTATCAACGCATACGGCCTATGGTATCTATTACGATTTCTCCCCGGCTACCGGCCGCTTCGTGTCATATAACCTAAAGGATGATAGAATACTTCCGTTTCCTCACAAGCGTATGCACATCGGCATTATCGGCGGTACCGGTTTTGAAAATCATCAATGGCTCGTCGGGAAGAAAACGAAAATTCAGAAGACGAAGGCCGGATTTCCTTCCTCTCCTCTTCTGACTGGAGTTATTCACGGACATCAGGTCGCCGTTATATCACGCCACGGAAAAAATCATCAATATGCCCCCACACATGTTCCGTACGCCGCTAACATTCTCGCACTAAAATCATTAGGATGTACGCATATTCTTGCCACCACCGCGTGCGGGTCGCTTCGGAGGGCGATGAAACCAGGTGATATCGTTTTTGTTGATCAGATGATCGACATGACAAAACACCGGGATGACACCTTGTTTCATAGCCGGCCGACGCATACTGCTATGGCGGAACCCTTTGATGAAAAACTTCGGGCTATTTTGGTTCGAGCCGCCCGCTTACGTGGTATGCATTTTCATTCAAGCGGCACGATTGTCACCATCGAAGGGCCCAGATTCTCTACCCGGGCAGAGTCCCGAATGTTCCGGATGCTCGGTGCCGACGTGATTAATATGACCACGGCAACCGAGGCGGTTCTCGCAAGGGAAGCGGGACTCTCCTACCAGGCTATTGCTATGGTGACCGATTATGATTCTTGGGACAAACGAATTTCTCCCGTCACGGAAGAGGTTGTCTTTGATAGGATGAAGAAATCGACGCAGGCAATACAGGAGTTACTGCATTTGGCGATATCTCATATATAATACCCTTGATGAAACGCACGTTTATCCATCAGGGTATGAGCGACTTAGGAGTACGCGACAGGCTAAGGATCTTGTTCCGTCACTATATCCTCCACCCGCTCTTCGGAGATATGTTCACGAATACGGAACTTATTCATGAACTTATCGAGTATTACGATGGGTATCAGTTGCAAAACGCAAATTCGAAAAAAGGGATACTGGGATTTGGGTTGATTCATTACGCCCTGATAACGAATTTGCGTCCCCGTCGCTTGCTGTGTATCGGTTCGAAGAAGGGATTTGTTCCCGCAATCTGTGCCCTCGCCTGTAAGCATAATGGGTTTGGGAAAGTGGATTTTGTCGATGCGGGTTATGGGGAGTCGGACGCAACAAATCAATGGGGAGGGGTGAGTCTTTGGCGTCGGATTAATCCGCGAAGCCATTTTTCGTTTTTGGGACTCGACGCGTTTATTCAACCGTTTATCATGACCACGAAGGAATTTATCAAACGAGAAAAGCATCGTTACCAGTATATCCATGTTGACGGTGACCACTCATATGAAGGAGTAAAAAATGACGTGCTGGGGGTGTGGCCGCGTTTATCTAAAAACGGGTATTTGGTTCTTCATGATGTCACTGTTCGCCATATGAATAATCAGCCCGACTATGGCGTATGGAGACTATGGAATGAAATAAGCGGGGCAAATAAAATTTTAGTCGACCAATCGGCAGGATTAGGAATTATCCAGAAGAAATCAAACAGATTGTTTTAAAAATATGAAACTACTCGTTACGGGAGGATGCGGTTTTGCCGGATCACATATCTGCGAATATTTTAGGAAAGAAGGTGCAACCGTTGTGTCGTACGACAATCTGACGACCCATGAGCTTATGCGAACCGGTTACAAAGCCACAAGCGCCAGGCAGTACAACGAATCACTGCTTCGGTCGATAGGGGTGAAGATGGTGAAGGGAGACATTCGCGATTTATCCGCGCTGGCTTCTCATGCAAAAAGCGCGGACTATATTATCCATACGGCGGCTCAACCCGCCGTGACCATATCCCTAGAGGATCCGGTGTTGGACTTTACCACCAACGCGGTGGGCACGTTCAACGTGCTTGAATGCGCGCGAAAATACAAAATACCGACCGTTTCCTGTGCGACCATTCACGTCTATGGCAATGAGCTCAACCAAATGCTTACGGAAGAAAAAACACGGTATGCGTATGCCAAAAAAACAATTGCGGAATCCTTCCCGATTGGGAACGGAGTGCTCACCCCGCTTCATGCATCAAAAATCGCGGGTGATACCCTGGTGAAGGCATATGCGGACTCTTTTCGTCTGCCGGTAGCCTCGTTTCGCCTCACCGGCCTTTACGGCACACGGCAGTTCGGTGGTGAAGATCACGGATGGGTAGCAAATTTTGTCATTCGTGCCCTGACACAACGGCAAATTACGGTCTACGGAAACGGAAAACAGGTGCGCGATATTTTATACGTCACCGATTTGGTAAAAGCATTTGAGCGATTTTATCGCTACCAAAAAGCAGGCATTTACAATATCGGGGGAGGTCTTCCCACCAAAATTTCACTCATCGAGACGCTATCGCTTATAGAAAAACTGGTAAAAACTCCGCTGAACGTATCATATCAGCCGGGAAGGGTCGGAGATCTCCGATACTTTGTTTGTGACATAGCGCGTGCCAAAAGACATCTTCATTGGAGGCCTCTGGTCTCCCCCAAAACGGGTATCACCCATATGATACGGTGGGTGAAAAAAAACATGGAGCTTTTTACCGAATGACAAAGAACACACTTACCATCGGAGTTATTCCGGCGGCCGGTGCCGGAACACGGTTAGGGTATCTCAGCACGGTACTGCCGAAAGCGCTTTTCCCGTTGTATGACCGGCCGATCCTTCATTATGTCATTAACCAGATGCAATCCCTCGGTATTGAAGATATTTACATCGTCATTCACGTGTATGGGGATAAAATTATGGAATATTGTCGAAACATACAGGGAAGCCTGAAGGCAAGAATCCATTTTGTTCATCAGCCGAAACTCTTGGGAACAGCAGATGCGATTCTCCGAACGGAGCAATATATAGGCAAGAATCCCTTTCTTGTCATGTATGGCGACGATTGTACCGTTTCCGATTCCCTCCCCGAGCTTCTTTCTTTTTTCCAATCATCCGACGGGGTCGTAACGGAGGCCGTCATACGTGAAAAACGAACGACAATTCTTCAACAAACATGTTCCGTCAAATTATTGCGAAATCATAAAATTGCGGAAATTTTAGAAAAACCGAAACGGCCGCCGTATCCGATGCGCGGGTGTGGCGTCTATGCTTTTCGATCTGAAATATTTCGCCATATTCGTCAAACGCCCTTGCATGCTCAGCGAAAGGAGCGCGAGATAACATACACCATTAATCAATTGGCACAACAAGGCAAGGCATACGGGTATCCTATACGCGGGCATAATATAAATATTAATAACTATGACGAGCTCATCCGCGCAAGTTTTTTGGTGAAGCGGACGCGGTAGTATATAATTTTCTATTCCTCATTGCGTAAAGGAGAAAACGGGTATTTTTATGAAATCTAATTTCATTGTCATCGGCGCGGGTCCTGCCGGACTTGCCTGCGGATATGAGTTGACGCGTCTTATACCGGGGAACCGACAAAACATCATCGTGTTAGAAAAAAACGCATTGCCCGGCGGTCTGGCCCGCTCCAGTACATTTCGGGGGCGCGTGTATGATATCGGACCGCACCGATTCTATACAAAAAATATGGAAGTGCTTCGTTTGTGGAAAAAACTGCTCGGGCGGGATTTTCGAAGGGTAAAGCGACACACCCGCATTTTTTATAAGGGGAAGTATTTCCATTACCCGCTGGATATGCTGGACGTCATTATCAATATAGGAGTTATTGAGTCATTGAAGTGTCTGATAAGTTATGCGGGAGCGCAGATTGCTTATAGGGGCAAGGAATCAAAAACCTTTGAAGATTGGGTGATCGCCCATTTCGGGAAAAGGCTTTATGAAATGTTTTTTCAAAGTTATACGGAAAAGGTATGGGGAATACCGTGCAAAGAAATTGCGGCAAAGTGGGCAAGCCAACGGATAAAAAATCTGGATTTTAAGGAGCTCCTATTAACCGCATTGCATATACGGACAACGCCCAACGCCAAGAGTTTGGTGAAAGAATTTTATTACCCCAAAAAAGGGGCGGGACAGATGTATCGGAAGATAGCCGAGGTAATACGCCGGAAGAACGGAAAAGTAGCGTTACGATCTTCGGTTACACGAATGCGGGTGAAAGGCGATGTGATCGCGTCCGTGACGTATACGAAGGCGGGCAAAGAATATACGTTACCGGCAACGGAAGTGTTTTCAAGTATGCCAATTACCTCCTGTATTGAGGCCTTGGAACCCCCTCCTCCCAAAAAGGTTTTGCTCGCTTCCCGATCATTACGCTACCGGGATCATATAACGGTAAATCTTTTGGTGAAGGGAAACAATATCTTCCCGGATCAATGGATTTATATTCATGACAAACAGGTAAAAGCGGCAAGAATCGCCAATTACAATAACTTCTCCGATCGGCAATCCTCATTGAGGCAAAGCGCGTTATCCGTCGAATATTTTGTTTTCCGTACCGATTCATTATGGCGGGCAAAAGATGAAGCTCTTATCGCTTTTGCAACGGAGGAATTGCAACGAATTGGATTACTCCGGCACGGAGCGGTTATTGATGGCTTTGTGGTAAGGGAGGCGGATTCTTATCCGATGTATTTTGTCGGGTACGAATCACATTTTGCTACCGTTTCACGGTATCTTTCATCGATACGAAACCTTCACCTTATCGGCCGTGGCGGCATGTATAAATATAATAATATGGATCACTCAATGATCGACGGATTGATTTCCGCAAGGAATATGGTGCATTCGGGCACGATGAAACAAAAGGAAACCCATGATTATCTTGAATAAGACAATTCAGTCGAATGTCTTCGTAACGTATGCGTTGATTCTTACGATTATCTCCGGCATAGTATTTATCTTTCGAGGATATCCAGAAACAACGACCCCCCAAAGTCATCAGCGGGAACTGGGTATTTTTCATCGAGTTGTTGTGGGTAATATTGCGCAAAATAACGGTCTTGTGGCGAGTAAATTCGGCATGCTGTTGCGTCTTCCAAAAGACGGCGAATACTACTATACACACCATCCGACCTTATATACCGTACTTTTGTATAGCGTGTATAGCGTGATCGGAAAGTACGCATTTTTCCTCATGCCGTTTTTCACCTCGCTCGGGATCATTTTGTGCCTCTACGTCGTTATCGCGAAAGCCTCTACTCTCCCCGTTGGTTTCTGGTCGGCGATGCTTTTGACAATTCATCCGTTATTTCTTCGTTATTCGTTATTTATAAACTACGATCCGTTAACGCTCCTCCTTGCGATACTTGCACTTGGTATATTTGTTTGGAGAGTCCTTGACAGAGAGAAACCGTCGTGGCTTCCGTTATATGCGGTGCTTATCGTGTCCATGCTTGTTGATTGGCCGGGATATTTTTTGACGTACTGCATACTCGCCTACTATGCGATCATAAAACGGTCGATGCGCCTTGATACCCACTGTTATATCCTGTTTTTTCTGCCGATAGGGATGTTTTTGGGGTTTCTTGCGCATAACGTATGGTTAACCGGCTCCATAAACGGCGGAAATTTATTACGGACCTTCATCGGGCGGGTTTCGAATGCCGGAGAAGTTGATTTTTTCGGAGGCATACGTCCGAATAAACCCCCGTATGCAACGTACGGTGATTTTTTGTTATTTCTTATCCATAACCTATTCCGTCACGGCACAATGCCGTACGTCATAAGCGGTCTCGCCGGCGCATTGATCGGCCGGCGCAGTTCTCACAGTAGTCGCATACGTCTCTTTAGCGGACTCGTATTTATCATCGGCATATCATTTCTCCTGGTCTTTAATTCATTCGCGTTTTATCATGATTTTTCTCTCCTGCAGGTGCTCCCGGCATTTACGGTGATGACTGCCGTGTTATTTTTTGAAGTCGTACGATGGATATCCAAACGTACAGATTTCATAGCAACGGGATCATTTTTGACCACGGAGCGAGCGTATCACGTGCTCCTTTTTATTTTTGCGCTGTTCATTCTTATAACGGGGTCATGACATGAGGGAAAAATCCCACATGAGGCGCCGCTGACGGCACCGCGGTCTTGGGATCCATCCGCTTCTGACCTATCCCCTTCCCCTCTTCAACACAGATAGCCGGCTTTTTGCTATGTTTTTTTATTTATACTATAGTAACGCGGTGCAACCACATCGGAAGGAAACTTTATCGTCATGAGAAAACGGATTATACGGACGGGCATTGTTCTATTTTCCTGTCTCGGTTCATTGTTGATACTAGAGATACTATTGGGAATTATCCGTCCCCGATATGGTCGGCTGGCATGGACCGAGGGTGAAGAAGGGTTCTTTCAGCTAGACGAACGGCGTATCTATCGGCTTAGTCCGTCGTCCTCGTACCCGAAGGAAGAAACGGATTCCCTCTTTTACCGAACAAACGACCGAGGGTTTCGCTATGCGCCAGAAGCGTCTCCTGCCGGAGAAACAAAAATGAGGATTCTTATGGTCGGTGACTCGTTCACGTTTGGAAAAGGCGTATCACATGAAGAAGCGTACCCGGCACGCGTACAATCCATCCTCAACAGCACCGGTATCCCCGCTGAAGTAGTAAATGCCGGGGTTCCCGGATACGGGATTGACCAGGAATACCGCTATCTCACGGACGAATTAATTCCTCAGCAATCACCAGACATCATCGTGTGGAATCTTAATGCAAATGATGTCGATGACACGAATAAAGCCTGTCTGTATGCGGTGCGCAGTAGCACGCTCGTGCCATTCTCCGGCCGACGAAACCTTTTGTATTTACAGGGTGTTTTTGCGAAAAAATCCCCGCCGATGTTTAAGAAAAGTAATATTTTCCGATTTCTGCTCTATACATCAAACGCCATTATCGGATCAGACAGATTTACGTTCGGGTGCAGTGCCCCGATCAGAGGTTCCCGTGAAGTTATGTACCGCGCATTTCGCGAAAAGCTTGCAATCTATCTTCCGCGTGTCCGTGCCGCCCTCTCAAAAAGAAATGCGAAACTGATCATTACCATGATGCCATTTGAATATTATTTTGACCCCCGTCGCACCAACGATCCGATCATCGCCGATTATCACGCCATACAACAAACGCTCGCAGCTTTGTCGGAATCGAATGTCGATTTGAATGAAGTAATCGCCGCCCAACGTGATCCTGGTTTGTATTCCCTGCGGACAGGGCGGATGATACCGCCCGAATTGCCCGATGAATCCGGTTCGCCCCAACCCGGAGGAAATATTATTGAGTCGCTTTATCTTCCGGAAAAAAACCCGTTTGACGGTGCCCACCTTAACGGGCTTGGAAACAATTTTATTGCACAGCATGTGGCGGAGGTTCTCCGGGAGGCATTGCTCCCATGAGCCTGACCCTCTCTCTCCTTGTTTCGTATTCCGGTGACAGACTCGAACAGTTTCACCGTGCACTGCACTCGATTTTTTGTCAGCAGTCGGATATGCGAGGGGTGGAATTATTGGTGCTCAATGACAGCGAACAGACGAGTCCTCTCTCGCTCCTACGACGCTACACGGGAAAGTTCCCCATACGGTATTTCGAAATGAAAAACCCCACACGGAAGGCATATGTAAACAGCGCGTCACGAAGAAATTTTTTGGTGAAGAAAGCCCGGGGCCACTACCTGTTGATCACTGATCCCGAAGTGGTGCATCTTTCGCCGACGATTCACCAGATCAGATCCGCGTTTGCAACGCAGGGAGACGGCATATGGTATTGTGGCCCTGTTTTGGCAACATCATCCGTAGTGACGCCATCGGGGAGACTTGCCTACTATGATAGGCGACAAGAACGAAATATGCGATTGCTTTGGGGTCCCCCTCCGGTGAAGGAAAAACCGATACACACGTCATGGTATATGAATAACGCAGAATATACGAGTATTAACGATCCGCACTTTACCGAATTTTTCTGGTGTACCGCGATGGCAAAATCGCAGGTGGTTGCCGTTGAGGGATGCAATGAATCTTTTAAGGTATACGGGTACGAGGAAATAGAATTATTTCGCTTATTGTACAAACGGGGAGTTCGTCGTCTCTATGATCCGGCATACATTACCTGCCATCTGCCCCATCGCATTGCACTTTCGCCGGCGGAGCAACGATATTGGTGGATATACAACCGATATCAAAAGCGTCTTCCCCAGCCGAATTGGGGAACGCTACACGGAACGGAAACGAAAGAAGTTAAGCTATGAAACAAAAAAACTCATTTCTTATTGTGATCCTTGCCACTAAACGGATTGAAGATCACCCTAAGGTGTTGCAGGAACAGATGAGTGCGTTGGCAACAGTCGGGCGCATTGTCTATGTCTGTCGTTGTGAAACAAACTTTCTGGTCGCCGTTGCGAAATTTTTACGAAAACGGGTATCAGACAACTATGGAAAACCCGGGCGTTGCCCCGACGTCACTCGTCTCTATGTGTATAGTCCGCTCCCCTTTCTCCGTTTTGCATTCGTGCGGCGGATACATACCTTGCTCTACGATTTTGTGGCAGTGTGGAGCACGCGATGGTGGTTGTTATCTGAAAAACCTCTCGCCCATGCGGTGTGGATGATGCATACGGATTTGTATAAATACCTACATGTATGGCAAAAAAGCATCCTGATTATCGATACCATCGATCATGATAAAGATAAGGATAAACACGGAATATTTATGAAGCGGTATCGCACGACGGGAATTTTCATACATAAAAAGGGAGTGCCGACACTTGCGGTCGTGCCGTGGGGAGCAACACAACAAGAACGGATAAAAAAAACTATCGCAAAAATTACCGAAATGATGAATCTTTCAGTGTCTTCCCCGTGATTGTGCGGTCAATCAGCGCGAGAAAATATGCCGTAGCAGAGGGTTTGTTGAATGTGGCGGCAACCTCCGTACAACGCTTACTCAGTTTCCTATACGAATGACTCGAAAGCCGCATCATCCATTGCATCTTTTTTGCAAAAACAAGCGGATCCGGTGAGGGAATAATAAGTCGCGGATCTACTTTTGTAAGAAGTTCAGGAATGGCTCCTTCATTGGAGCCTAACACGGGCCGTCCGTAGGTGAACGCTTCCAACGCGACATACCCGAACATTTCTAAATTAACCGAAGGAAACAACACACAGTCACTTGCCTGATACAACCGCGAAAGCAGATGTTTGGGAAGATGAGGAAGAAACACAAGATGATTTTCTAAATTGCGGGCACGAATCCAGGATAGCCATTTCTCTCGATGGGCGTGGTCAGCATACCCGGAAAATACGATCGTATAATCCGGACTCGTAAGATACGGCAGTGCGGCAAATACCCGTTCGGGCTGTTTCCACGGTTCAAATCGGGAGGGAAATAAAAAAACAAAGTCGTTTTGCGGAATACCAAAACGTTTCCGTACGCTTCTCTTAGTCTGCAGGTTCAGTCTCCTTTTTTGTGTTGGGGAAATAAACCCCGGAATAATACGGATGGGTTTTGTGACATGATAATACGTTTGTAAGAGACGCATGGCATACGTGCTATAGGTAAGAATAGTAGGAAAAGCAGACAGGCCTATCCAAGTAATCCAATAATAGAGCAATGATCTGAACCGGTTCAGAATCCCCGAGTCCATTGCAAAGTTCTTTTTTAGTTCTAAGTCCAACGGACTGATGAAAAAAAACAGCCGTGGGATGCGTAACACCAAAAGGGGAAAAGACAGTGCGGCCGTTGCGATTGGGCCGACGCATAATACCAGCGAAATCTTTTTTTGCGTGATAATCCGGAAAAAAAGCCTGAGGGTCTGAAGTACGATCCGTAGTTTATTTCCGGGACCGTGGTACGAGCGAAGCGGCATGTGATAGATGCGGTCCGCATCCTGAAACCGTTTTCTGAATGTCGCATCGTGACGATGCGTGGTAACGGTGAGGATATGTACGTGATACCCGTTTTTTTTGAGGAGAGTGGATGTCTCGGCGACAAGCGTACTCATACCGCCGTATCCGAGCATCTCCGCCACCAAAAGCACCGTTTGTGCGGTGTGATGCTTCGGGTGGGGTTTCATGGGTATTCTGAAATCGCTATTTTGATGGATCGGCAAACTGCATAACCGCATGCCGTAACAATCTGCGTTTTGACGCCGCAAGCTTGGGCATACCTGCAAGCTGTGTCCACCATTCCGTACTCGCCACCGCTTCGGCATTTGCCGCGAGACGCCGGGATTGCGGGAGAGTAAGTTGTTTTTTGGAATATTTCAACCATTTCTTTGCTTCCGTATATCCCTGTTCGACAAGAATATTTTCCTGAAATAGCTGATCCAATATATCCGCATCTTTTACCACTTTTGCCGCAAGCGACTTTTGGGCAAGAAAGGTATGATAGTGCGTAAGAAAGATACTACGGATAGTTGGCGGCAACGGATGGATGATATCGGTAAAGGCGTCGGTTTCCGCCTTTGTTTGATACCGCTTATGCACGAAATTGGCATCACCAACCCGTGATTCCGCAATATCATGAATGAGCGCCATGAGGCTTACCTCCTGCAAATTCGCTCCGACCTCTTCCGCAAGCAGTAAGGCGATCATTGTGACATTGTATGAGTGGTCGGCTATGGATCCCATGTCGACGTTGAATGTTTGGTAAGAACTTCTTCTGATACGCTGGAGTGAACGAATTTCATTGATAAAGTTCACAACGCCGTTATCTTTTTTGAATGCTTTTTTCATACGAGTGTTGCAGGGCAACGGTTATTCTTCTGGTGGCGTTGTGTATTTTACTTTGGACCATTCCCATCGGCAAGTCTGTCCAATAGACCGTGTGATCGCATATTCCCGCCCGTTCGTACGCCTCTTTTCTTGTCCGACATCCGTCACATCTCCCGCAATGGTACACCCCTCCCCAGTAACAACTCCATGTTTTTTCAAGCGGCATGCCATAATGATTCGCCCATTGGATAAGCGTTTCTTTTTCCCAAAAATATCCGCACTCTCTTTCCAGCGCGAGTGAGGCGATCTGCCATGACGAATCGTTGGTAAGTACGATAGTATTCATGGTCACCGAACGAAGCGCGGTGAATGTTTCATACGCCATACCGACCCCGTCCTTGGCGATAAAACTGTTAAATACGGTACGTATCCTTACTCCCCGGGTTAACTCCAGGTATCGGGCATATTGGACCGCATACCCGTTCAATAGCGATGAGTACATCGGGATCCCGTGTCGTTGAAGCGTTGTAGTATTGAAAATAGCGTCCGCAACGTCCGTAATTCTCCATCGGATTTCCCGTGGCGGTATCGGTGCATTGATGAGTATCGGCTGATGATACTGCGAAGGGTATTGCTTCTGGAAAAAATCGGTAAAAAAGTAAAACGATCGAAGCTCCTTCGCAACGCGTCGATGTCCTCTTTTTATATATAACGGGTAAATATGCAATCCGTATTTTCTCATAAGAATGTCGCTAGCGACCGTGCTGTCCAGACCGCCGGAAGAGAGCATGATAACCGGCGTGTTGGGTCGGGGCATGCGGAATATATATCCGCGTGTTTTCAATAAAAACGATTCGATACTTGCGACCGCCGGCATGTTTTCCAGCGGGCGTTTTTGTAAAAGCATTGTGATGGTATTTTTCTGTTTTCGGGGAAGGATATAAGCGGTCTGCTTCTTCATGGAGAATAGTAATTTTTTTACAGATGCGCGGTATGGATTTTTCCGTTTTTAAGCTCAAACACCCGTTCGCAATTTCGTCGAATATACTCAAGCCAGTGCGATGCTATGATAAATGTCTTGTTTTCTTTAATCAACTGCTTTAAGACGCGCTGGGATTTGCGGCGAAATTCGGCATCCCCTACTCCAAATCCCTCGTCGAGTATAAAAATATCGGGATTGGATTGTATTGCAACGGAGAATCCGAGACGCAACATCATCCCCTCGGAATAGGTATAAAGAGGAACATCGACAAACTGACCGATATCGGCAAATGCGATGATCTCGTTGAGTTTTTGATCGATCGTCCGTTTGGACATACCCAACAGCATGCCGTTCAGATAAATATTCTGAATACCCGACAGTTCGGGATGGAAGCCTGCCTCTAGATCAATAAGCGATACGACTTTTCCATATCGTTTTACCGTTCCGCTAGTGGGAGTGGTAATCCCCGCAATTATTTTGAGCAGGGTTGTTTTTCCACTGCCGTTCGGCCCGATTATTCCTATTTTTTCCCCTCGCTTCACCGTCAAATTTATTTTTTGGAGTGCCCAGAATGTTTCGTGATCGTGTTTCACGAACTTTTCCACGAGCGTTGGCTTTTCATGATGGATTTCATATTTCTTGCTTACGTGATTTAACTCGATGGCAATATCGTATGTTGTGTTCATAACCAGTCATCAAATGTTTTGCTTTCTTTTTCAAAGATCAGTATTCCCAAAAAGGCAACCCCAAGGATAACGCTGATGTTACTCACAAGCATTGCGGGGCCCGGCGCGGGAGCGCCGATGAGCGCATGTTGAAACAACTGGACAATCGAGGTGAGGGGATTAATCCGCCAAAGCCACAATACTTCCTTGGGTAACTGGATAAAAGAGTAGACGATCGGTGTCGCGTAGAACCATACGATCAGGATAGCCTGAACAAAAAAATTAACGTCTCTGAATCGAACGTTGAGCGCCGACGTCAAAAGCGAAATTCCGGAAGTAAATATGAGTAGTAACGCCAGGGCAATACCACTATACACGGGCGCAAGCGGTGTCATCGTGCCCAGCAAAAGTGTGGGAAGAAGAAAAATAAGAAACCCCGCGGTGAAATGGATAAAGTTTGAAACAACGATGGATAGAGGAATAATACCTCGCGGAAACGCTGACTTCTTTACGAGTGAACGTTCATACACAATCGAGGGAGTTGCCTTGGTTAACGAAGTTGAAAAAAAATTCCAGGTAAGCAGGCCGATATATAAATAATAGTAATAATGCGGAATCGGCTCCTGTACAAAGAGGGTAAAAATAAAACCGATCACCATCATTTGAAGCAACGGATTGATGATCAGCCAGAGAAAACCGAATGCGGTGTTTTTGTAGCGGGACTGCAATTCCTTTTGGGTCATTCCCCACAAAAGTTCAAAAAAATGCCGGGTATCCGTTGTCATGGGGAGTATTATAATAGACCATCTATCAAATATGATACAGTAAATTCTTCTTCAGTAACGTGCCATGAGTGAAACAGACCCGTGATGAGGGAAAAAGATGGCGCCAGATGCACAAAAAAATACTTTATCACTGCGGGCACGGTATGTCATGCTGGCGCATGCCCTAAGGAAATTGGTATAGTATCGCATATGCGGATCATGTATTGGCTACATTATATTGCCATAGTCGCTCTCTTTATCCTGTCGTTGCCGTTTCAAGTCGGCATTGCGCTGCTCATCCTGTTTATTGACGGATCACCGGTAATTTTTTGTCAGCGACGGGTCGGGAAGGACGGGAAATCCTTCATGATGTATAAGTTCCGTACCATGGTGAACGGTGCCGAAAAAAAACAGCCCAAATATATACGCCTGAATGAATCGCAGGGACCCGCCTTCAAAATTCATGACGATCCCCGCTTCACGAAGCTGGGCAAGTTCTTAAGCCATACGGGGCTTGATGAATTGCCGCAACTTGTGAATGTGCTGGAGGGTTATATGACCCTCATCGGTCCCCGCCCGCTCCCCGTAGCTGAGGCAAAGAAGTTAAAAAAATGGATGAAAGCACGGGAAAAAATGCGCCCCGGCATCATTTCCCCCGCCATACTCACGGGGAAGTATCATGAGAATTTTGATGCCTGGATGAAAAGTGATATATCATACGTGAACCAAAAAGACCCGTTTCGTGATGTGCGGCTCTTTTTCAAAAGTTTTCCGTTTTTGGCGAAATTATTTCTCCGAAGTATCCGCGAGAGTAAGTCTTGACAACGTCTGTGTATATATATGTATACTATATACGTAATGCGCGACAGCAATTTTTCCAATCGGACAATTTTCTTTTTATAGTATATAGGTCGCTTTATACCCGGTTAACCACCGGGTTTTTTATAGGAATAGAGTTGACAACCGTTGATTTATAATGTTACTATAGGTTAATTATGGTGGCTCCTGAGGCACTACATATACCGGAGAAAAGCATACACGAAGCGTTAATAAACGACGCGAGACGCCCCAAGTTGGTCGAGACACTCCCCGATTGGATGCAACGAGATACCCACGTACGATTCGGTGACCATGACATTGAACTGGAAACAAACAGACTCCCGCGCATCGAAGGCGTCATGGGGGTTGTTAACCTCCTGCGGAAAGGCCAAGCGGAACTGAACCGGCCCTCAGGAGCCGTTACGCACGAGACGGCACAAGACAAGGAAGCTGGTGTGTTGCTTATCAAAAGCATTCTTGAAATAGCCGGGCTTGCGGCGGGTAGTGCCGCTATGAAAAAGGGTCGGGGCAAAAACGCCCTGCTTTTTTTGGGAGGGCTTGGGCTATTTGCCGGAGGCGGCATCGGGCTCACGATGGATTTATCGGGCTGTGCCTCTGCGATAGCGACCGAAGTGCCCCCGGGCACGCCGACCGCGCTTCCTGCGACGGAAATGCCCCCACAAGTTACCGTAACGCCGCTCAGCAACGAGGTTGTGGTGGGAACGCCTTCTTCCGCACCCGAGACCCCCGCTCCCATCCAAGGGGCATCATATCCTACCGAGGTATCGGTTCTTGAATCGCCGCTTGTGTATAGTTACGGAGGCGAGGCGGGACGCCAAAACATGAACGAATATACCCGGCAATTATTTGACCGTTATGTTGCGGAAATGAGTCGCTCCGGGTTCCTTACGGGTACCACCGTTGACCAGCTCTATCGATCCTTTGACCAGGGATACGATTTTAAACTTTTCACTACGGATCAGGGGCTTACCTGGTTAGTGCAAAGCAAATCTGATGGGAGCTTCTTGGTGCCAAAAGATCTGGACGGACAAATTTTTCGTGATTTACAACTTCCGTATAATTACCTGTTTGACTCAGGAGTAGCCGTTGAGGTTGGGCTTGATAACTTTAATTTCCAACGGTTTCAGGCAAACAAAGTAGGGTTTGTCGGCGCATGGCCGGTGCTTGTCACGGTTGACGGACAAGGTGTTCCGGTGAGTTGGGTGAACATGGAACAGGGTGGTGCCGCAACCCCGATTACGGTAGCCTCTACAGTAGAGGCACCTACCCATGCATCGACCGATGTCCCCGACTCCCGTGTCGCCCTTACGGTGGGAGCCGAGACGTTTCGAGTAACCACCGACGTTCGGTATTCGGAGTCGATCACCGATGTCAACATCGATCCTGCAAAGGCACAAAAAATCGGTGAAGTATTGGTCTATACCGATGCCGCAGGACGACTACTCTGGAATGAGCACCTGCAGGCATGGGTGCCGGAGTTTGGAACCAGTATGGACTATAAAACTCCCGAAACCGCACCAGTAGTACCGTTTGATGCGTATTATGACGGATCGAAGCCTGATGCCAGTACGTATATACCAAGTTCAGCCGCTTTGAGTGATATGTTGTATATAGCCGAACACCCAGACCTGATTTCTCCTGATGCGTCATATCCCTACTATAGAGTGGCACTCTTCGGCAATGATAAAGCGAGGATAGGCTACGAAATTGTTCTTACTGGACCAAATCAATATCTTATTAGTAACGAAAACAAGACGGAGGTAACAAACAAAAAGCCGTTACCGTTTAATTATTTTGGTGTTCAGCAAACAAAAGATAAAGACGGCAACATAATTTACGTTATAAAAAAGGCTAACTGGAATCCGATGCCGACAAATGAGCGAAATATCCTTGTGACTAATATGGGATTTGATAAGTCTGCATATGATGAATGGTTTAAATATCCATTAATTATGAGATACATTGAAGCCGATTCCTCAGTGACTGGTGGTGAGCTTGTGCCTCTTTTTCTTTCACCTGACGGACAGTTTCAGGAAACGAATCCGAATCTTTTTTATCTTGAAACTCAGCCGGCGAATCCTCATGTGGCCGCACTTGTGAGTAAAGATCTGACTGATATTTTTAGTCAGGAGGTCCAGACCAGTATTGATCTCCTGTATCCGCAGATAAATAAGCCTTTTGACGAAAAAACGAACCCAGGAAGCTATCTCATAGGAGTCTTACCGTCTGGGTTAACAAATATGATTCACTATACAGGAGTCCAGACGTTTTATCCCTAAAAGCATAAAGAGAGCCTCCCCTGCCCTTAGTCTAATTGCATCTTCGTTCGGCTTTTGTTACAGTTTTCTTAATGAGGAAGTTATTGTTTTTTATCGTATTGCTTTTCCTCTTTGTGCCGTTCGCTTCTGTATCCGCGCAATATGTCACCCCTACGCAGGGTATCACCCCCACCGCTTGTCAACCGAGAACTTGTGATCAGCCTCCACCCAGTAATTGTAGTACTCTTCCAAATACAACATGGGGATCATTCCCTGTCTGTAATCATGGTGCTGACGGGTGTGGAGCGGTGTGGAGTTGTACGCAGACAACGGGTTGTACGGACGATGCCTCTTGGTCAGATTGGTCAGGATGTGCACCGGGAATAGAAGGAGAAACGAGGTACTGTATTAACTCAGCCTGTTGTGGTAATGCCGCCGAAGCACGTCTTTGTGATCCCAGTCCGACGGGACCCGGAGGACCGGGAGGAAACCCAACTGATCCGCCCGGGGTACCAACGGCCACACCCAACACTCCGCAGATCGGTGATATTCAGGCTCGAGCCGTTCAAGTAGATCCCGCCGATACGTCGTGTGCCGCCATCCGGGCAATTCCCACGACCGACGGCGAAGTGAACGGCGCGGTGCATCAGTTCACTCCCTCATCCGCTAGCCAACCGGCCGCCCAAACACAAACAGGTGCAAATTACGTAACCTTTGCCAATGTTGCGGCAGGGACCTACACGATAGATCCCAGTCCCCCAAGCGCGGATTGGGCATACGTACGGGCTTGCTCCAGAAACCTTGACAATGGTACCAATGCCGAAGGACTTTCACGCAACCTGCCCAATGCCGCGGTGCTCCGATGGGATATCGGATACACTTTAGGAACCGCGTGGGTGCAAGCTCAGGGAGGTGACGTCTATAGTTCGGGAACCATCCGTTCCTATCTTCCGTCGGTGACGCCAAGAGTATTTATCACCGACGGGACGGGCGGCTATCCCGGCATCATGACGTACGGCACAAGCTTTGATTTTGACAGCGATCCGTATGAAACGGGAGCGACTATCGTATCTGCCGACAACTGGCAGGTCAACGCAAGCCGTGCGAGCGTCAATTACTATGACTATTTTTACCGACGGTTCGGTGCCCCGACGACTCCGACAACCGCCGCTCCGTTTGATAACCTCACCGCGGTTACGCAACCCGCGTCAAACTGTACGGCATCGACCTGTACTCCCTACTATGTCGTCGGAGATATGACGACCAGCGGCGCCTGGTCGGTGGGTGCCGATGAGCGGATAGTAATTCTTGTGAACGGTAATTTAACTATCGGCGGACGAATCAATATTACGGGTAACGGCTTTATCGCATTCATCGTCAACGGGACAATCACGGTTTCGGATACCGTGGGTACGACGGCCGCTTCCACAACCCCCGTTGTCGAGGGCATTTATATCGCGACAACCGAAACTCAAACCGGGAGCATCAATACGGGCGAAAGTTTAGCGGCGGGAACTGCCCGATTTGTCGGAAAGGGCATGTTCGTCTCAAACGGCTTCCTTCTTCAACGGGATCTACAGGGTTTTGGCTCGGGAAATACCGCAAATGCCGCGGAGTTATTCGTATATAATCCTCAGCTCTTGCTTACGATGCCCGACAGTATGAAGGAGTTATCCGTCACCTGGCAGGAGGTATCACCGTAATTTTGATACAATAAGGGGCATGACCTTCGAACAGCTTCGGTTGAAGCACCCACGACTCATTTATAAGCGATACAACGTAACCAAATCCGATGCGGCGATTACGATAGAACATGAATTTCTGCTTGAGCCTGATATACCGTTTCGCGCATCCACTACCATTCCCCATACGGGTGAGTTTCACGAGGAGGCGTTTGCCCCCTATGCGTTCCATTTAGGGCTGATTGAAGCGGTAAGCTATTGGAAAACGGCATGCCCCCGTGAATTTGTAGTAGAAGCGGGATATCTTGACGCTACGCAACTGCGGTTTTGGTACGATCTTTTCATCCATGGGTTGGGCGAGTTTTTCTATCGAAATGCCATAGACTTCACCGCTCCCGAATTTCTTACCATTCGTACTACGGGTGAAGCGTTGCCTCCGAGCATTCCGTTTTCCCCCGCAGATATCGCCTCAACGGATCTGGTACTCGTCGGCGGCGGCAAGGATACTGCAGTGACGTTGGGAATGTTAAAAAATAGCGATAGAACAATCCAAACCATGATTGTTAATCCGACTGACGCGGCACGAAAATCCGTTGCTATCGCCCACTTCTCCTCCCCTCTTATCGTGAGGCGGGTAATGGATCCGCAACTTATGATCTTAAATAAGTCGGGGTATTTAAACGGGCATACCCCATTTTCCGCCTATCTTGCATTTCTTGGTATAGCGGTTGCATTTCTCCATAGAAATACTTCGGTGATTGTCTCCAACGAAAGAAGTGCAAACGAAGGAAACGTTGTCTATAAGGGAATGGAAATAAATCATCAATACTCCAAAAGTTTCCGCTTTGAAACGCTGTTTCGCCGGTATATTGCGGATGTATTTCCCGCGGCGGCTAACTACTTTAGCATGCTTCGTCCGTTAAACGATATTCAGATCGGGTTACTCTTTGCAAGGCTTCCGGAGTTTTTTCCCACTATCAGGAGTTGCAACGCCGGAAGTAAAAAAGGTATTTGGTGCGGGAAGTGCTCCAAATGTGCCTTCACCTACCTTGTCCTTTCTCCGTTTATCGCCGAAGCGGATCTTCTTCGCATATTCGGGAGTGATTATTTTCATGATCCCGATATCATCCAATATGTCCGTGAGCTCGTCGGGTTAACCCCGGTGAAACCCTTTGAATGTGTGGGCACCCGGGATGAGGCAAAACTCTCGTTGCTTCTTGCGATTTCCCGGTATAAAAAAGAATCACGGGAAATACCCGAGGGCTTGCTTACGATAAAAAGTGATCTCGGTCTTACCGAAGAAGATACCTTGTTTCTCAAGGAACGGGTATTTGATGCGTGGGGTGATACCTTTAATCTCCCGCCGGAGCATATGAGTCTGCTTCGACTTACTTGGGAGAGAGCGCGAGAAAACTACGAGAAAACCGCACAACCATGAACGAAATACACGGCACATCAGCACTCATTGTCGGATTCGGCCGGGAAGGTAAAAGCGTGTTGGCATGGCTCAATACGCACTATCCGAACCTTCGTATCGGAGTTGCCGATCGGACATTTGCACCCGACCATATGTCAGGAAGCACAAAGGATGGGGTGACGGTGTATAACGGAGAAGGATACCTTTCGCATTTGGCTGAGTATGACACGGTTATTCGAAGCCCGGGCGTATCCCCGTATCTTCCCGAGTTTATTGCATATAAGAAGGGACCCGGTCATCTGACGAGCGCAACTAATATTTTCTTTTCGAAAGTCAAAGGGATTACGGTGGGAATAACCGGTACCAAGGGGAAAAGTACCACGTCAAGTCTTATCGCACACCTTTTGAAATTTCACTATACCGATGTCCGCCTCGTCGGGAATATCGGTATCCCCATGTTGGATTCCCTCGATACCGCTACATCAAAAACGGTGTTTGTCATGGAGCTTTCGAGTCATCAGCTCTATGATTGCCGGTATAGCCCGCAGGTGGCGGTGATGTTGGGAATCGTATCAGAACATCTGGATTACTATCCGGATCTCATAAGCTATGCGCATGCGAAAGCAAATATCATAGCGCATCAGACAAGCGATGGGTTGTTAATTTATAATCCGGCTCATACCATCCTTCGTACGCTTGCCGCCTCCCATCGGGGAAAGAAAATTACGTATGGTTTGGAGAAGGCCGACGAACACCACGTCACGATAAAAGATGGGATAATCACCGTGAATCAAAAAGGACGATTGGTATCGGTGATACCGATGACACAAGTTCCCCTTCTCGGAAATCAGGAGAATATTCTCGCCGCCGTCTCCGCGGCTTCGGTACTGGGTGTATCACCCGAAGTGATTGCGCAGGCAATTACCCCGTTTCAATCACTTCCCCACCGTCTCGAATACGTCGGGGAATTTTTGGGCATTCGATTCTATAACGACTCGCTCGCAACGATTCCCCAAGCGACGATTCATGCGCTTTCCGCACTCGGTCCCGATGCAAGCACCCTTATTGCCGGAGGCTACGATCGACATCTGGATTTTGCCGAACTCGGAGCATATCTGCGGAGTCATCCGATAAAAACGCTTATTCTTTTTCCCGACACCGGCGAAAAAATATGGGAGGCAATCGGCCAAGTACAGGCCGGGGCAATTACCAGATTTACCGTGAACACGATGAAAGAAGCGGTACAACTGGCATATGACAACACTCCGCAAGGAGCAATTTGTCTGCTCTCACCGGGAAGTGCAAGCTATAATCTATTTCGTGATTATGCCGATCGGGGAGATCAGTTTAAGCACTGGGTAAGGGCTTTTGGTGGTGCGCAGTGACCCTCCTTTTATCGTGACTTGTAGAAAACTCGGTAATTCGGTATACTATTGCTATGCCAAAGCGAACCTACCAACCAAAGAAACTCAAGCGCAAACGAGTCCACGGATTCCGTGAACGGATGAAAACCGTGAAGGGCAGACTGGTATTGAAGCGTCGCCGATCTATCGGGCGAAAAAAGCTTACTGTCTAATTATTTCATGCTTCCACAATCTCTGCGTGTCCCCTCTCGGCTCATTTTGCCATTGCTCCGTCGCGGCAAAAAGATCAGAGAAGGTTCGCTTGAACTGGTCTTTGAACGAACATCGGCAAAAAGCGCATTTGCCTGTATCGTCCCCGTGAAAGTTGATAAGCGTGCAACCAAGCGAAACCGCATGAAGCGTCTTGTTCGGGAAGCGGTAGCCTTGCTGTTACCGGAAATAACCGTTGACTTCATCGGAATTATTGTCGTCCGGGGGAAGATCCCCGACATGCAACAAGAGGTTGTTTCCCTTGTTCGCAACGCCCTGATAAAGGCGGGGTTGCATCAATAATATGAAAACCACACTCCTCGCCGCCATACGCTGGTATCAAAAATATCTTTCTCCCGATACCGGAGTATTCCGTTCGCTCTGGCTTGTTGGAGCGGGGTGTCGGTATCAACCGACATGTAGTGAGTATATGTATCAAGCGGTGAATCGCTATGGTATAATCTACGGATTGTGGTTAGGGGTGCGAAGGATCATGCGCTGTCACCCCTTAGCCCGCGGAGGATTCGATCCTGTTCCTTCGTCCCGATAATATTATGACAAATCCTACCCTGTGGAATCAGTTGCTCGTTTGGCCCATCATCAACCTTCTCATGGTGTTTTACAAGTTTTTTGAATGGCTCAATATTCCAGGACCGTTGGGATTTGCGGTGATTGCTCTGACCGTTGCCATCCGATTTATTCTGTATCCCCTCATGGGAGCACAGATGAAATCCGCAAAAAAGATGCAGGCACTTAAGCCTCATTTGGATGCGTTAAGCGCAAAGCACAAGGACGATAAAAAAGCACTGCAACAGGCGCAAATGGATTTATATAAAGCGCATAACATAAATCCCGCCGCAGGATGCCTGCCGCTTCTCGTGCAAATGCCCGTACTGATCGCGCTCTACAACGTGTTTTATCAGGTTTTGCAAAACGGAGATCTTGCAAAGCTTGTCAATGATCTTAATCAAGTGGCGTACACGTCCTCTCTCAAAATTGGTACATTGGATCTTTCGTTTTTCGGAACAAATCTCGGGATTAAACCCAGTCAATGGCAGACGCACGGATATTGGTTGCTTCTTATTCCCGTTATTACCGCGGCGCTTCAATGGTGGCAAAGCAAATTGGTGATGCCTCCCGCACCGGCGCCGGGATTGGTGAAGCATGCAACCGGGAAAGATGCGGAAGAAAAAAAACCGGAAGATACCGCGCTTGAGATGCAGAGACAAATGGCAATGATAACACCGATTATGTTTGGTATGTTCGCCTACCAGTTTCCATTGGGATTGGCGCTCTACTGGAACGTTTTCGGGCTTTTTGGTATTATTCAGCAGCTTCAAATAAATAAGGAGGCATAACTATGGAAGACATACAAGTGGTTACCGGGGTAGTCGAAGAGCTTATTCAAAAGCTTGAAATAGTCGGTACGGTTTCCGTAACTACCGACGAAACGGACGCGTTTCGTATCAATATTGCCACCGAAGAAACGGGGCTCCTCATCGGACATCACGGGAAAACACTTGAAAGTCTCCAGGTTATTTTGGGGGTGATTGTTTCCAAAAAGCTCGGACGATGGGTAAAAGCGTACGTAAATGTTGGTGACTATCGTGAAAAACGCGAAGAGGCATTAATGCATATGGCACAACGTGCGGCCGATCGTGCCCTCGCATCGGGAAGACCTGTCGAGCTTTCCCGACTTTCCCCGGCAGAACGAAGAATAATTCATTTAACACTTTCCGGTGATGAACGCATTGAGACGGAATCAATGGGTGAAGGAGATGGTCGCATTCTGCTCGTCAAACCCAAAAGCGTATAATAGCCGTAATGGCACTGCATAGAAGATTATTTTTTCTTCTTATTCTCTTTTTACCCACGCAACTCGGAATACATTTTTGGCCGGAATGGACCCACGTGTTGGGACGAAGAGTCGATTATCTTTCGCCCACCATTTATTTTACCGACGTGCTGTTGCTTGCCGTGTTTTTCACGTGGATGGTCTCTTTGAGGCAAAAGAAATTTTTGCGAAAACTAACCATCCCATTCCCTTTCTCTCTAACTGCAGTAGTGCTCGTGGGTGTTACTGTCGGAAACATTTCTGTTGCGGCAAATACGCCGCTGGTGATATATAAGTGGATAAAATTTTATGAATACCTTTTGCTTGGATGGTATATTATTGCGACGAACGTGCGGATGAAAGATATTGTCCTCCCGCTTGCCATTGCAGTCCTTTACTCATCACTCATTGCATTGACCCAGTTTATTTTGCAACGATCCGTCGGCGGCGTGCTATGGTTTTTGGGTGAACGCTCATTTATGATTGACACTCCGGGAATTGCCAGGATTGCGCTTTGCACCCGGTATAGCACCGATTGTCCGCTACTGCTTCGGTCGTACGCGACCTTCCCCCACCCCAATGTATTTGCTGGATTTGTTGCGGTAGCGCTCCCCTATTTTTTACTTCGTATCCTGCGTACCGACTTATGGTTGGGTCCCTTTTGGCTTGCAATAGCGGCATTCATGGTGAGTGTTGCGGGATTGCTGACCTCATTTAGCCGGAGTGCATGGGCCGTGAGCGTCATCATGGTATTGGGCACGTGGCTTATCGTAAAAATATTGTCGCGACACAAAAAAATTGCGACTTTCCATCCGCTTACCGTGGCGGCCTTTTTTAGTGCGATTTGTTTCATCGTATTGGTTATGCTACGGCTTCCGGCAAGATCCGACGAATCTCTCGTGATTCGGCAGCAATTACATCAAACCGCAATCCATATGTGGACTACAACACCGTTTTTCGGAGTAGGACTCGGGAATTTTCTTATAGAGCTCCCCTCCTTTGCTCCCTACAGAGCAGGAAATTTTTTACAGCCGGTGCACAATATCTATGTGTTATTCATGACTGAAGCCGGCATCGCCGGATGGGGTGTATTGCTTATTCTGGGGGGCATGTGTTTCTTACACAGGAGACGCATAGGGTATGCTGTCATGCACAATCTCGATGACGTGACACTCCCCCTTCTTTCCTTATGCGGCGTCCTCCTTTTGGGTGTGGTTGACCACTATCCGATAACCCTTCAACAAGGGCAATTGCTTTCTTGTGTCTTTGCCTCCGTTATCGCGGGACAATTTATATCCAGTAGCAACGCTAAAAGATCTCATTTTCTGGACTAACGGCATCGGCTTACCACTACACGTGCGTATGCATCGCGTCCGGACATGCGAGTGTCGACACATTTTCATAGCGTGAGAGGAAGAAACGCACCGGTATCTGTTACAATGAGCCCATGTTGAAAGATTGGTTCCCCGCCGGTTCACTGCGACGAATAATCGCCGGTAATACCGTAAGTCAACTGATCGGACGCATGGTGAGCTCGGTCACGATTGTCATCGTAAGCGTGCTCATTGCCCAACGATTCGGCCCCGAAGGATATGGGGATTTTGTAAAAATTACCACCTACGTAGGATTTTTTTATCTTCTTGCCGATTTCGGGTTGAATGCCGTGTATTTACAGCAAACAGCCTCACAAGGAATGAAGACCAAACAGATAGCATCCGCACCCTGGCGCACACTTCTCGGGCTCCGCTTAGTTATTAGTTCGACGCTTGTTCTTGTGGCGCTTGCCGTCCTTTCCCTCTTTCCTCACACCGTTGCCTACGGGTATACGCCGCTTGTGCGGTTCGGCATCGTATTGCTTGTGCCCGTGATTATTGCCCAGGCGATAACAACCACAACCAATGCCCTTTTCCAAAAAATGCTTCGGTACGATTACTCCACAAAAGCGCAGAATATCGGATCATTTTTTTTGGTTGCCGTTGCCCTCGTGCTTGCTACGACAACGGCTACCGCAGGTCCTTTGCTGGGTGTCGCCGCAGTTTTTGCCGGAAGCAGTGTTACCGCAATTGTTGCGCTCTTTTTGGTTTCTCGCCATCTCGGCTCGATAACTCCCCTTTTTCGTACGGACACGTTTATGTCGATACTTCGCCAGGGGGCACCTTTGGGGTTTGCCCTGGTGTTTAATTTAATCTATTTTCACTCCGACAGCGTAATTCTCACCCTCACCCGTTCCACCGAAGAGGTCGGCATATACGGGCTTGCCTACAAAGTATTTGAGTTGCCGTTGGTGCTTCCGATTTTTTTTATGAATGCCGTCTATCCGTTGCTTCTTGAAAAACAACAAACCGATAATAGCGGTCAAAAAAAAATTTTTGAGCGCTCCTTGCAATTCTTGCTGGGAAGTTCTCTGCTCCTTGCAAGTGGTCTTTGGATCACCGCGCCGCTTGTCACATTTGTTCGTCCTGATTTTGCCCCCAGCGTTTTGCCACTTCGAGTATTAAGTATGGGACTCCCGATTTTTTTTGTTTCCGCTCTTTTTATGTGGTTTATTATCGCGCAGAAAAAGCAATTGTCCCTCGTTGTTATTCATGGTGTCGGCATGATCGGGAGCATATTACTCAATATATTGCTGGTTCCATCGTACGGGTATATGGCGGCGGCTTGGGTAACAATCGCGTCTGAATTTTTTGTGCTCGCGGCAACGGCCTTTCTTGTCCTTCCGCGCATATATGCGAGGGAGGGGAAATAAATTCGATTATCCCCGAAACGGGGAACATATAGTAACACGCATTCCTACACGGTTATGAAATAGCCGGGTAGTCAAAAACCAAAGGAGGTTTTTTATGAACTATATTATTCATACTGACGGTGGAGCGAGAGGAAATCCCGGACCTTCTGCGGTCGGTGTTGTTGTCGAGGCGTGTGTATGTGATGAGAACAACCAATGTCACGAATCAGTCAGAAAGGAAATCGCGGGATTCGGAAAAAGGATAGCTGATGGTACAAATAATGTTGCCGAGTATACTGCAGTGATTGAAGCATTAACTTTTCTCGCAGGATATGGTGATAGAGAAAAGGGGAGAGTTGTGAAATTTTATTTGGATTCTACACTTGTCGTCAACCAACTCAACGGAGTGTATAAAGTAAAAGATTCACATCTTCGTGATCTTTTACTCAGGGTGAGAGGATTAGAGTTGGAGGTCGGGGGAGATATTACCTACACGGCAATTCCCCGAGAGCAAAACAGAAGGGCTGACTTCTTTGTCAATCAGGCACTCGACGCATCGTGAAGTTGTTCGTGAAGGGTATGTTCCTCATGTGAGATGCCAATACGATTACATCGTAGGCATGCCGCAACTCTGTTGTTTTCGGTACGGCTGTTTGTCATAATGGTTTTAGAGATATTTTCCCTCTATGACCCAAGCAGACCATTCCACAAATAACGCGCAAGATTCTCAGCTTCCTATAGCGCGTATTCAGGCGCAGGACAGTAATTGGATACAGCCGTTGCGGGAATATTTTGAACAGAATGGATGCCGTGTAGCAGTGAATAGGGAAGCCGCGTCCTCGCCGCTGTATGTGATCGGCGTCGGTGACACTTCCTTCGTGAAATCTTTTTTTGAAGACTCAAAATGGGAGCATGCGAAAAAACTTGCCATTGTCTATGAAGGCGATGAAGAAGATCTTCATTCATTACGGCCGCTCTCCGTTAAACAATACTATCTTGACCCCAAATCGCTGACGCCCCAGGACGTGCAGGATATATTTGCATTTTTTTTCACCGGAAGAGGAATAAGTATAAACTCCCGAAAAGAACCGAAGAAGCCCAAAAAGGTGAGTGTAATCCCACGGGAACCGACACGTGAGACTACACACGAACTGGAAAAACGTGAGTCCCTTGACCGTGTACGTGTCGCAAACGAGATGCAACAGATTTATCAGCGGACGAAAGTCCGGTCTCATTCTTCTTTACTAAACAATGCCAAAAAAATTACTGTGGTTTTGGGAATAATTTTCCTTTTCTTTATTACACCGTTTATTTTTTACTTTCTTTCACTTTCGGCATCAGTGGGACTTCTTGCGTTAAGTGCGAAGACCCTTATCGATGGAAATACTCGGTGGACGACACCATTGATTTCTTATAGCACCACCTATCTTCAGGCTTCACGGGGGCTTCTTACCATCGGATCACCGATTCTTATTTTTATGCGTCAAGGGGGTGTCATTGAGGATCAGGACAGATTACTTTCTATTCTCTCGCAGACTGCGGCGGCGGAACGGGGAGTGCTTACCATTTTCCAGACGAGCAAGGTCGTGGCGGCCGGCGTGATCTTTCCCGACGATAAAACACAAAAGGCAGGAGTTGCTGATGTTATTAACCTCGCAACGGAAGTGTCTCGCGTATCCCAGCATCTTGCACTAATTTCCGCCCAACTTAACTCAATTTCACAATCAACCCGTTTCCCTTTTACTGCCAAGGGGGTGTCTGATATTGTCGCGAGGGGAGTGACGAAACTGACATCGCTTCGAAGCGTCGTGGGATACACTGATCGGTTACTCACCCTTTACCCGCGTATAGCGGGATTTCGTAAAAAGCAGACATATCTTGTCTTGTTACAAAACAGTATGGAACTTCGTCCTGCTGGAGGGTTTATCGGAAGTCTATTGGTTGTCTCATTCGTTGATGGAAAAGTAGAAACATTGGATGTGCAGGATGTCTATACCGCGGATGGCCAGCTTAAAGGCCATGTTGATCCGCCACTGCCCATTCGAGAAATATTGGGGCAGGAACACTGGTATTTGCGTGACAGCAATTGGGATCCGCAGTTTGCCGTAAGCGGTGCACAAGCGGCGTGGTTTTATGAAAAAGAATTGGGACAGTCCGTGGACGGGGTCGTCGCAATAAGTCTTCCGATGGTTACCGAATTGCTACGCCTCACCGGCCCTATTGAGCTTCTTGATTTTAATGAACGCATCTCCGAAAGCAATTTCTTCGCAAAGTCCCTTCTTTATACGGAAACCGATTTTTTCCCCGGGAGCACACAGAAAAAAGATTTTCTCGGAGCACTTATCAGTGCGCTCCTTACAAAAATAACGACCGATGCGTCGCTGTCTTCCGGCGGACTGCTTTCCGTTCTTACCCGCTCAATACAATCAAGAGATCTTCAATTTTATTTTCCGGATGAGGAACTGCAGTCACTTATTACCCAGTGGGGGTGGGACGGGGGAGTATCGGTTAATCGGTGTCAGGCACCCTACAATAATATACCGTGTGTCAGTGACGGCATTGCGGTTGTCGATGCAAACCTCGGAGTCAATAAATCAAACTTCTTTTTAAAGAAAGAAGGTGTTGCGCAGATAAGCCTGGCAGAAAACGGAGACATAGAACACATATATACAATGAGTGTCCATAATGGCGCGCCGGTTGTGGAGAACGGGGCGGGAACCTACCAGGGATACACACGATTTTATATACCGCCTGATGCACAAATCAGATCAATAACCCTTGACGGCACGGAGGTCCCACTTCGTGATAGCGAAAATCCGGTGCCCCCGCCGGCTCCGTATTGGATAAACGAACAACAGGAGACACTCCGTGTTATTCATGTTCCTTTTGCCGTGGCTCCACGCCAGACACGACAGCTCACCCTTCATTGGGTGAGACCGCAAGCAATTTCGTTTGCCGAGCAGGGAATCTATCAGCTGACCTTACGGAAGCAGGCCGGGGTACCGTCATTCCCTTGGCGGGTGGTGATGACATACCCCGAGGGGTGGCAGGCGATAAGCGAGGGCGCAGTTGCAAAACCGGGTTCACTTGAGTACAATACAGATCTTACGAAAGATGCAGAATATCGAGTGCTCTTTCAAAAAAAACTATGAAAAAACATACCTTGGATGCCACAAAGCGAGATATCACGAAAACCAAAGCCGCGGTTTTGCGACGACAGGGACTGGTCCCCGCGACCGTTTATGGGAAAAAAATAGCAAGTGAAAGTTTGTCGGTAACACATTCAGATTTCGTTAAAGTATACAATGAAGCGCACGAAACTGGTCTTGTGGAATTAAAAGTGGACGGAAGTGTAAAACCCGTCCTTATTCATACGGTGCAGAAGGACCCGGTCAAAGGAGAAATTCTTCATGTGGAGTTACACCAGGTTGACTTGAAAGAGAAAGTACATGCAAATGTACCTCTGGTTCTTACCGGGGAAGCTCCCGCTGTAGCACAAAAAATTGGCGTAGTGCTTACGTTAGTCTCCGAGGTAGAAGTGGAAGCATTGCCCACCCATTTGCCAGAGAAACTTGATGTGGATGTGAGCACGCTCGCCGAAGTAGGACAGGAATTAAAAGTTTCCGATATAAATGTCGGATCAGACGTCACTATTCTTACCGATGGGTCGGTGGTCGTTGCCCGTGTCGGTGAACTGGTAAGTAAAGAAGCAGAAGAACAAGCGGCGGCTGATGCGGCGGTTGCCGAAGCGGCTTCCACCGAAAGTGCCGCGGGAGAAGACACAGCGCAAGGTGGAGAAGCGGCTCCTGCTGAAAAGAAATCGGAAGAAGAAAAGAAACCGGAAGCAAAGTAATATCCCGGCGCAACAGGAACGGTATTCCTTGTCGGCGTATGAACTACTTTTTGGGCGAGAGTGAGTTGCTCAATTCCTCAAGCGATTGAATTCCCAAGAAATTCGGATCAAGTTCCTTAATCTCCGCCATATGTTCCCGCATTTTTTCATTGTCTCCGAGCTGAAATGCAATGAGGGCCGCCTGATAATGTGCATCCCGATAGTCGGGATTGTCACGTAACACCTCCGTCCAATAGTCGTACCGCCGCTCAAGTATGACTCGTTCCTCAAGATCAGGAGGATGCGTTGATGCAGAGTCGCCGAGCACATCGGACTTATCAGCAAAGAAGGGAATCGTTAATGAAAACCTACGATTGTCTTGTGCGGCGGCGATATTGATGCCGATCGCGCATGCAAGCAGAACCCAGAGAATAAGGCCGGTTACCCGCCGAATCCGATGAAAAAACGGGTTTGCGGCAAATAATCGGGTATATTGCGGGAAAAATCGGGAAAGAAATGAAGCCGGAGCGGGAAGCAACAGCGGCGTTTGTGATTTATGTTTTAGCGGTTTAGTCATGGATGTTAGGTAATCGTGACTCCATAATACCTATCTTCGGGTTGTAAATAAACCACCTATTTGTCTTGAACCGCAGACGCCACTATGGTATCCTTCTCGAATATGAAGAAAGCATCCGCCAAAAAGCATCCTGTTCCCGTTCCTCCTCAGTTTGAGTCCGCACCTGTGAACTCGCCGAAAGTGAAGCATTTTTCATGGCAATGGATTCTTGTGGGACTTTTTGTTCTTTTGGGCGTGCTTGTCGCGGTGAATAAAGGATGGGTCGTCGCCGCAGTTGTTGACGGACGGCCGATATTCGCCTGGCAACTTAACTCGACGCTTCGTACGCGCTACGGGCAACAAACCCTTGAAGGGATGATCGGCGAGGCCCTGATAAAGCGTGAAGCGGAAAAGAACGGTGTGGTGGTAACAAAAGAGGATATTACCAAAAAACAAAATGAGATATTGTCGAGTCTGGGAACAGAAGTGAGCCTTGAAGATTTTCTGAAATTCCAGGGCATGACGGAAGCGGATTTCAATAGCCAGCTTGTCATACAACTGACCGTCGAACGATTACTGACGAAGGACAGAGTCGTTTCTGAAGCGGATATTGATAACTTTATCGCAACGAGTGCGGCAACGCTCTCCGCGACTGAGCCGGCGGCGCTTCGTGAGGAAGCAAAGAATGCAATCATCAGCAACGAAATAAGCGAGAAACTCCAGCCGTGGTTTTTGGAACTTCGCCAGAAATCCAATGTCATGAAGTTTCTCTAAACGTCTATGATGCCCTGGTACTTGGGAAGCGGCAGGATTAATTTTGAACACATGTGGGGTGCAGGATTCGGTCTCCTCGCTCTTTGGTCCGTAATATGGACCGGATTGGCATTGTGGCATGCGGCGAAGCGTGATGAGAAAGGGTGGTTTCTTTTTTTCCTCTTTGTGCATACGGCGGGAATTATTGAATTCGTGTATCTCATGTTTATCGTAAAAGCGTTCACCACTTCAACAAAAAAAACCGCGAGAAAGCGAAAATAATTCTTGTAATACGGATAGTGGCTTCGCCCGTCTATGAATACTTGGCAAATGCTTCACCGGAATCCCGATTTATGGCAGAGATACTTTGTTCGTGAGAAAGTGCTTCGCGCAATCCGATCGTTTTTTGAGGAACGAAATTTTCATGAAGTCGAGACGCCGATATTGATTGCCCATCCTCCGGCGGAGAGTTATCTTGATGTTTTTGAAACGACATTGCTTGACCGATCAAGAAACCGACAGCCGGCATATTTGTCCACCTCCCCTGAAGTGCCGTTGAAAAAACTCATGGTCGCGGGGCTCGGTGATTGTTATGCCCTCACCAAAAGTTTCCGGAACATGGAAACGCAAGGAACCCTGCATAATCCTGAATTTACCATTCTCGAGTGGTATAGGAAGGGAGTTGATTATCGAGCGATTATGGAAGATTGCGAGGCGTTACTTCGGTTTATCTATCACAGGGTTAACGGAGCAGGCCAGGAATCCACGCAACCTATTACTTACAAACAGCACCAAGTTCGTCTCGACCTTCCGTGGGAGCGGCTCACGATGGTTGAGGCATTTGCCAAATGGGCAAACATTAATTTTGTGGATTTCCTTGATATGAACCATGCGATTGCCATCGCACGGCAAAAAGGGTATACCGTCGAATCTGACACCACATGGGAAGCACTGTATAATCAAATTTTTCTGAATGAAATTGAACCTCACTTAGGGGGCTCCCGTCCGACCATATTGTATGATTTTCCCGGAAGTATGGCGGCACTTGCCAAACGGAAGGAAGCGGATCCCCGTTTTGCCGAACGATTTGAATTTTATATCGGCGGGTTAGAGCTCGGTGATTGCTATAGCGAACTTACCGATTGGAAGGAACAACAGGAACGATTTGAAAATGAACTCCGTGAAATACGCAAAGCAGGAAAAACCGTCTACGAGTATGACACGGATTTTATCGAAGCACTAAAGGTCGGACTCCCGCCGTGTAGCGGTATAGCAATCGGAGTCGATCGATTGGTGATGCTTTTTAGCGGAGCGGCAACTATTCAGGAGACGCTTTTTTTTCCGGCAGACGAAATGTTTGAGGACAACAAATAATTGCCCTCGGAACGGGTTTGTGGGATAATAGATATATCCCGAAAGGGATTTTATTTTTCTCATATGGCAACAATAACCACTGCACAGTTTAAAAAAGGCAATTTTATAGAGTTTCGAAACGAACCCAATCAGATCATGGATTTTCAATTCGTGAATCCCGGGAAGGGAAGTGCGTTTGTTCGGGCAAAACTGAAGAGTCTGAAAAGCGGGAAGGTTATTGAATTTACCTATAAGTCGGGTGAATCGGTAGAAGAACTTCCCATCAACACCCGGGAAATGCAATATCTCTATAAAGAGGGCGATGCCTATGTTTTTATGGATAACTTCAGTTACGAGCAATATAACATTGCCGAAAGTCTTCTTGAAGGATTTATCCGCTACCTCAAACCCAATGATACCTATCAGGTGCTCGTGTACGGAGAAGATGCCGTGGGAGTCAGATTCCCCAAGAAAGTATGGTTAAAAGTAACGGAAGCCGATGAAGGGGCGAAAGGAAATACCGCAACGGGGGCTACCAAAACCGTCGTTGTGGAAACGGGCGCGGTGATCACGGTACCGCTGTTTATCAAAGAAGGCGATGTCATTGGCATTGATCCGGAAACGGGATCCTACCTCGAACGCGGCTAAGCGCATCCCCTCTATTTTTGCGAAATTGTATTCTTCCATACCGTCGTATTACACTGGAAATATGACGCCGTTTCGTCCGGGAAACATTGTTTTATCCCGCAACTTCCTGACCATTCTCCTTGCTATCCTTGTTTTTTTTGGTGTCGTCGGCATGATTGCGAGTGTGATCGGGGTGTGGCAGGGAAGAAACCGTGCGTTGGAAGTACAAAAAAACCAAGCGCAGGAGGAAATTAACCGCCTGATAGGCGTCATTACGCGCATCACCAACGAAGATCAGTATGTGCGAAATGACCGATTGCAGGATGAACTCACGAATATCCAAAAAACCTATCGCCAGGCAACGATCGTGTATGAGGAGCTTGTTGATTTGCGCGCGCTCACCCGTGATACGAGAGTCCTTGATGAACGGTTTGCGCATATACTCGGCAAGCTTGCCGAAAGACAATGGGCAACCGCCTCAGCCGACATTATTCTTCTCACGGGCGATATCGCCGCGGCAAAAGCAAAAATTGCGGCAAGTTTTGCCATTCCTGCAAATGTTCCCGAAAACAATACGGCGCCGCAGACAGGGTATCGTCGTCAGGTGGTCAAACTTGATATCGGAGAGTATCTGGTCGATATTGTCGCCGCCGATATGAACTCGACCCGTGTGATTGTGGATACGGCATCTGAGGCGACGTGTACTCGAGATTGTCCCGTACTTTCCCTCGGTGAGTATGTAGCCAGAAACAATGCCTTTGCCGGAATTAACGGTTCGTATTTTTGCCCCGCGGATTACCCGAGCTGTAGTGAAAAGAAAAACTCTTTTGACACGCTTCTTATGAATAAGAACAAAGTGTATTTCAATTCCGACAATAACGTATATAGCACGGTTCCCGCGGTAATTTTCCTCTCCGGCTCTATGCGGTTTGTCGGAAGGTCGCTGGAATGGGGGAGAGACACCAGCCCCGACGGCGTGCTTGCCAACCAACCGTTACTCCTTTCCGGGGGCAGTGTCACCTTCGGCGGGGATACGGATCCCAAAAAAGGGAGCAAGGGAACACGGGGATTTGTCGGCAACAAAGGGTCGGTAGCCTATATCGGCGTCGTTCATAATGCGACGGTCGTTGAGGTTGCCCACGTGTTGAAGACCATGGGATTGGAAAACGGATTAAACCTCGACAGCGGTGGTTCAACGGCGCTGTGGAGCGGGGGATATAAGGCAGGGCCGGGGAGAGGGATTCCTAATGCCATCTTGTTTGTCAGAAAGTAATGAGGGTACAATAGCTGAGTATGGACAATGAAGTGCCGCAAAAAACGTCACTCACGTATGAGGAGACGCCGATAATCGATCCTCACTCCGGGCAAGTGCAGGAACATCCGCAATCAGATGAAGAAGCGCGGAATGTTATTCCCGAAGCCGCACAGGTTTTTGATGAACATGCGTCCGTCACGCTCCCGAAAAATGATCATACGAGTCCGCCCGAGACGCCGCATCAGAAACCCATGCGTCGCGGCGTGCACGCGGGTACGGTTTTGTTTATTGTTCTCCTTTTCGGACTTGGCGTATGGCTTAGCGGACAAATTCGTTCGTTTTTTGCCCCGACAGTCAGTGATGAAATCGCTATCCCCACCTATGCACCCGCCAATGAAGATACCACTGCTGAAACCACCACTGCGAGTCCTTCAGGTCTCAGTCCCGTACCGCTCGCGACGAAACGAATTGAGCAGATCATGAGCGGGGCCACAAAGAAACCAATTCCCGGGTTGTCATATCAGTTGCCGAATGAAGTGAAAGCACCCGTATGTGATAACACCAGTTGTGCATCATACGGTACCTATCTCCCAGGCGGGACCCGTTTTACGGTTGCGCCGAGGGGAAAGGGACAACTGCTTCCTGATTTCCGTGGGGCAATTCTTACCGATGCCGCAGGGAGAGAATTTACGATGAAGCAGGCGATGTATGCAGGGACACTTGCCTATGAATATGTCGGTAATTTTACGGGAAGAACGGGCGGGGGATACACATTCACTGCCATTCGCGGTGTGTTGATTCCCGTGTCCGAAACGCTTGCTATCGAATTTAATCACTTTGCCCCGTTGGGAATCACCAGTGATTTCACAAAAGATGAAGTTATCTTTAATGATATATTGGCTTCTTTTAGCAATACCGCGGCATCTTCTTCGGGGGCTCCTCTTCTTCAGCCTTCGCGAGTGCCGCAACAATCAACCACCTCGGGAAGTTTTTAGTCGTCTTACTTTGTCGGCCAAGGAGAAATAATAAGTGGCCGTGTGTTTTTTTGAGAAATCTTTCCCCAGATTTCCTCCGTCACAAAAGGCATAAACGGATGGAGTAACCCAAGGAATGTGAGCATGCCCTTCTCGAGAACGGCAAGCGATATCTCTCCCTTTTTCCGTTGCTCGATAGCGATATCGCAGTACCAATGCCAAAACTCATTGTGCACTGTTTCTGCGGCCAAACCGACACGATATGAATCCAAAAGCTGTGTCACATTCTCTGTAACATCGGCAAGTTTTTTGAGGAACTGTGTATCGCCAACCTTCGGATGAGTATCATCAGTGCCCGCGTGTTGTTTTTCCAGCAACACATAGCGTGCGGCATTCCACACCTTATTAGAGAAATTACGCATACCGCGAATCGTGTTTTCTCCCACCGCCTTATCCTGGCCGGGGGTTGAACTCATTATTAACGCGATCCGTATGGCATCAGCACCATACTTATCGACCATATCCAACGGATTGATGACATTTCCTTTTGACTTACTCATTTTTTGACCCTTTTCGTCTCTGACGAGCCCGTGAAGATAAACGGTTGCAAACGGTGATTTCCCGGTGACGTACATGCCTAAAAGCATCATTCGCATGACCCAGATCGGCAAAATATCATACCCAGTCTCCATCACCGATGTCGGATAAAATTTTTCAAATACGGCAATGCCATTCGTCTGCAACGTTACGACAGGCCACTGACCGGACGAAAACCACGTATCAAACGTGTCCGTTTCTTGGATCCATAACCCGTCATCATTCGGCTGGGCAATGCTTACGACCCAGGGCGCACCGCCGTCTGCCCACGTGCCGACATCAAGGTGTTGGAGGTTTCTTTTAATGTATTCAAATCCGAACTCGTCAATCCATTGGGAGAGGGGACCATGTTTTTGTTTCTTCTCGTGATCAAGGAAACTCACCAGTATTTGATGCTCATGTCCTCGTGCGTTGTACCACACCGGGATTCGGATGCCCCAAACAATTTGTCTGCTTATATTCCAGTCGCGGATATTGGTAAGCCAATGCCGAAGTATTTTATCCTGACCCGCGCCTAATATCTTGGTTTCCCCAGAATCAAGTGCACGAAGCGCCCCTTCGACAAGCGGCTTAGTTTTGATAAAAAATTGGGTGAGCGGAAGTGGCTCGAGGACCGTCTTACAGCGATAGCAAACGCCTACCGTATGAGTGTAGGCTTCACTGGGTTTGGCCAGTAGCCCCATTGCATCAAGATCCTTTTCAATAACCTCCCGCGCCGCCTTTACCTTCATGCCGGCATATTTTCCTGCTATCGACGTCAACTTGCCCTGTTTATCGATGACCTGCTTCGGTTCAGGAATCTCTCCGAGATGCCGTTGCCATACCTCAAAGTCGTTAAAATCGTGATATGGGGTGATTTTGACCACTCCCGTGCCAAACTCAGGGTCAACATACTCATCACCAATTACTTTCAGGGTAAATGACCCTAAGAGTCCGTCCACCGTGATCTCTTGACCGATATATTTTTTATATCGCTTGTCGGAAGGATGCACTGCTACTGCGGTATCGGCGAACTTTGTTTCCGGTCGGGTTGTGGCGAGCACAAACGGGCCGTATTTTATGTAATAAAGCTTTGTTGTTTCTTCTGTATGTTCCACCTCAAGTTCCGAATAGCCTGTGCCGCATTTGGTACAGTAGTTAATGAGTTTTTCCCCACGGTAAATAAGACCTTCCTTGTGGAGTGAAATAAAGGTTTCGAGCACGTTCGCCACGATATCGGGATCGAGAGTGAATTTAAACTTCGTCCAGTCAGCTGAAGCCCCCAGCTTTTTCATCTGGTTGACCGCCACTCCTGAATTTTCCTGCACATAGTCCCAGATCATCCGGTACAGCGTTTCACGATCA
Organism: Patescibacteria group bacterium; assembly: GCA_049322955.1. Classification (GTDB taxonomy): domain Bacteria; phylum Patescibacteriota; class Microgenomatia; order UBA10105; family UBA927; genus UBA927. The sequence continues at coordinate 134,992 of JBMOPU010000012.1, forward strand.
AAATTAAAGCGGCTTTTATCTTGTTTAGCGAGCTTTTTTTCGAATACGAATTGCGTTTCAATACCCGCATGGTCAGTGCCGGGAAGCCAAAGGGAACTGTCTCCCTTCATCCGGTGATATCGAATCAGAATATCCTCAATGGTGATAAACATGGCATGTCCGATATGCAAGGGATCGTTTGCATTAGGAGGCGGCATAATGATGGAGAAAGGGGGAGCGCTTGGATCTTCTTTGGGCACAAAGTACCCTCCGGATTCCCACATCCGGTAGATGGCATCTTCACACGCTTTCGGATCAAAGTTTTTGTCCATATCTCTATTTAACCACAAAAAAAGGTACCGTTTTGTATAAGGACCCCGCCGTGGCGGGATGGTACCACCTTATTTGCTTCTCGTTTCTGCTATGACGGGCAACCCGTTCAACTTACTTCCTGTTCGGTTGAAAGCTTGTCCGAGGACTGGTCGGACTCAAACGCTTTTCATGATTATTATACGGCAGGACACCTTTAGGTGTCAAAAAGCCGAAGGTGGGGGTATGTGGTATCGAATGGGGGAAAACGCGTTTAGAGCTCTTCAAGCTTTACGCGTTCGGTGTGTTTATCCGAGATAAATTCGAGATATTTTTCGGTGGTTGAAAGTCGTTTATGTCCGACAAGCTTACTGATCGTCGTAAGCGCGGTTCCCGACATAAGGTGATGGGCGATAAAGGTGTGGCGGAGGTCGTTGACCTTCGCGTCCTCGATACCAGCCACTTTAAAATAACGGTCAATTGCCGTGCGGATGTTGCGAATGAGAAGCGGACGTCCGGTTTTTGTGATGAAGAGAGAAGAAGATTTCGCCTCGGCATTTCGTGCTTTACGCCAATTATCAAGCGCTTCTTTTGCGGCACGGTTTAACGGAACGGTTCGTTCTTCATGCCCTTCCTGAGCGGCAATGTGAAGCTCGGAATCTTTAACATCGGAAACGGCTAAGTTCGCCAGTTCACCGATCCGGAGGCCCGTTTGCAAGAAAAGCTCGACGATGGCATACGTGCGGATGTCACCCCGGCATGCATCACGGAGGGCACGGTATTCAAGCTTCGAGAGAATGCGCGGCGGTTTCACCTCATATTTCGGGTGTTCGATATCAGTTGCGGGATCCTGGGTAATACTTCCTGACGTTTTTAAGAAACGGTAAAACGTCTTCATTGAGTTGATCTTCCGGGAGATTGATTTCGGTGTGTAGCTATCGGCCGCTAGTTTTTTTAGAAAGGCCTCGAGCTCCTCTTTGGTAACGGTGGTGATGTCTTTTTTGCCGACGTTCGTAAGAAACGCCACTAACTGCTCAATATCCTTGCTGTATGCTACGATAGTTGCGTGGGCCCGCTTCCGCGAGGACAGATATTCCACAAATTGCTTGTGAGCCGATTTCAAATCAAGTGTCATGATATGTCCCTAAGGCAACATACACCGTTCAATTGAGGCAGGAAATTGAGGCGGTATGGAACCCGGTTATTGAAGCCTATAATATCATATACAAGACCAAAATACAACCTATGAAGATCGCCCGTATTATCATCGCCGTTATTAGCCTCGGATTAGCCGTGTCGGCGGGCAGGACGATAGCCGAGTTATGGCAACAAAAGGGGAGGGTGGGCGACCGGGAGCGTGAACTGAACCGTATTCTCACGGAAAATAAACGGCTGGAATCTCAACTTGCCGATATGAAAGATCCTTCGTATGTTGAGCGGGTAGCGAGGGATCAGCTGGGCATGGTAAAAGAAGGTGAAGCGATCGTGATGTTGCCACAGGGGGGATCAAGCGCAGGCATAAGCGGCGGTGAACGGACACTGCCCGTCTGGCAACAATGGCTCAGACTTTTCTTTTAGTTTGGTATTCACCCGTACAAGTGCCAGCGGCAGGGATCGGACCTGCGACAAATGCCTTATGAAGACACTGCTCTACCACTGAGCTACGCTGGCAAAATATTGGATACTGTCGGCCAAGGGCTGATGAGCCATTGACCCAAACGCCACTGGCGCAAGTTTATGTATTTTATCAGATTGAGACGGGAAGACAACCTACGTATTGGGCCTCTCTTCGTGATACAATACCCCTATCTAGCCTTTCTGCTCGTATACTGTTCCCCGAAAGTTGAATAGGTACGTGATAGATAGGAAGTAAAGAGGAGGTGAATTGTAACTATGGCAACGAAATTGTTTGTTGGGGGACTTTCATGGGATACGACGGAAGACACACTTCGCAATCATTTTGCGCAGGTGGGTCAGGTAGCAAGTGCACAGGTGATTACCGATAAATTTACGGGAAGATCACGCGGATTCGGATTTGTTGAAATGACCAATCCCGATGATGCACAAAAAGCTATCCAGGATTTGAACGGCACACAGCTCGACGGAAGATCCATTGTGGTCAACGAGGCAAAACCGATGGCCCCTCGTGAGAATCGGGGTGGTGGAGGATACCGTGGCGGTGGTGGTAGCGGCGGCGGATTTGGAGGTGGAAGAAGCGGTGGCAGAGGTGGATACGGAGGCGGAAGACGAGATGATCGTGGCGGACGCGGAGGATATGATCGACGCGACAATCACGGTGATGATCGTGGAGGAAGAGATTGGTAACTCTGAAATTGCGTTATGAATAAAATCACCCCGCCTAGGCGGGGTGATTTTTTATAGGGAAAGATGGAGTCGTTCAATCTTTTGTTTGTGTGACCATGATTTAATTTCCCATTCCCTTCGCAATGCGTTCGATTTTGTTTCGCATGATTCGGTATAGATTACCGCAAGCGGGGGATGGGTGCGGGTATACGCACCACCCTTTCCCTTTTCATGCATACGCGTGCGTTTTGCGAGATTGTTGGTAATGCCGGTATAAAGGCTGTTGCCGTTGCATCGGAGAATATAAACCGTCCACATGGGGAAATTGTACGAGAAAGAACGAGCATTCGATAGTCCTCCCAATGAGGACATGACAAAAAAAGACTCCCGAAAAAGGAGTCTTTTTTATTGGTTGCGGGGCCGGGAATCGCACCCGGCCTAGGAGATTATGAGCCTCCTGTGCAACTTTACACTACCCCGCGGCACGAGTCGTACAAAATAATTATAACAGGTTACCCAGAGGCTGGCAAAGCTGGCTATATGGTCGGGGGAGAAGAGGGTCTCCGAAATGCCTTAATAAGCTTGGGCGCAATATACATGATAAGACCTGTTACCATTTGGATAAAAAATGCGATGGAAAAATAGGTGGCGACATCAAAATGGAGCACTCGTACTGACCCCTGATCGATACCTGTGAACATCTGCGGATATTTCATGATACTGCCGGTTACCATTTGGATAATCCCCAGCACGATAACAAAAAGCATAGCCACGCGGTGCACTCTGCGGCTGTAATAGGAAAGTCTGCCGATGTCCATATCCGTATTGTAACAAAAAATAGTCATACCGTTTTGACGCGATATGGTATACTGGTCTCCACAAGTGAATAAAAGCGTCGATCCGGAGGGTTGGAACCGGGGAAAGCTGACTCTTAAATCAAGTACGGAGCCGAAACCGTAAAAAGTCTGGAACGAGTGTCGTAAATAAACGGAGCTCGTCATGAATGAGATTTATCCTCACCTGACGTCCCGCTTGGCGGGATTTTTTGTAGGATAATAAAAGCAAGGTGGCAACGCCTTTTGTGAAGGCCCTTGCAAATTTTTCACCATTTTATGGTGGATAATTTGCGAGGGCTTTTATTATGCCCTAGAAAAGGAGTTTCTTATGACAAAAGAAACATTGCATCGGCTGGTACAAAGCAATTTTGCCAGGGAGGAAGTTATACAACACGAATCCCCGGGGTGTCTTTGGTGACGTCGCCGCAATCTCACTTCACGGTGAACCGTATCAACAGATACGGGAGGTCGGGGGAATAACGACGCATATCGATAGCAATGATACGCTTCGTCAGTTGGCAAAAAACGCCCGATACAAGGAATTGTTACCGGCAAAAATTTTTGCGGTGGAACCGTTCCTGTCGGACCTCTTTGAAAAAGACGGCTATTACGGGATTCAGAGAAAGATCGAGCAGGGCGCATCACTCACCTTTGAAGAAGCGTTTTCGCTTGCCACCTTCGTCTGTATCGGATTGAATATTCCCTTGAGAGAGGTAATAGGAGAGCGGTTAAAAAATAAAATGCCCGAGGACACCCATTTGCTCCAGGCGACGGCTCTGCTTGCCGCTATGTCCACGAAAGAAGCGTATGTGGGACTTACCGCCGCCGAAATTGCGGGTCTTGTTGCCGCAACGGTGCATTTGGATACCGTGGTCCGTACGGAATGCGAGAATCCAGTTATCGCGTTCGGGGGGATGGGAGGGGATAAAGGCTATCCGCTGAACGGACACGCCACAAAGCTTTTCAGTCTTTCGACCCTTGCCGCTATTATTCTATCGGCAGATACACCGGTGCATAAACATCACTCGTACCCCAATACGTCGAAGGTGGCGGGACAAAGTGCAATCGAAGCATTCGGCGCCCGGTCAGACTTCCAGACCGAGGCATCTTTAGGAGATACCTTTCATGCATCGCAATTGCTTATGACAAGTTGTCATATGACGCGAACACTGCACACGCTCTCACATAAGCTGAAAGGCGAGACCGTGAATCATGTGGTGGGTCCGTTGTCCTTTACGATGTCTGCAAAAACACCGCTCCACGCAATGATTGGGGTAAATGAAAAAATCCATCCGTCGGTTATCGTGGACGCATTGGCGATTCTTTCACAGAAAGGCTTTCAACGGTACGAAAACAGCGCGGTGTATTGTGGCACGCTGACGTCTTCACGTGGCGCGGATGTGCTCGATCCAGCGCTTATGAAACACATCGTGGTGCTCGATGAGGTGGCTCCGCCTCCCTACGATAGCATCGTGTCCTTTCTGGTAGAGGGTAAAAATGCGGGGACATTCGTCCTATCACCGGAGGATTTCTACGACACCGATACACTCCGTTCGTTTGTTCCCGAGGCGCTGGCTATTCCCAACGACCGCCATGCAATCATGGAGGCAAATACGAGCGCCATAACGGGGGAGAATATGACGCGTGCCCGATACCTTGCGATGACGGTGGGGTTGGGGTTGTTTGTACGGCATTGTCTCGGTGATCCGCAAGCGCTAGATATGAATAATCACCGGGTGCACAGACAAATGCTTCGTGCCTGTACCCAACGCGGGCTCGATCTTATTCTTTCGGGAAAGGGTCGGGAACAATTAGAAAAATATATTGCGGCATCCAACGTGCACGCAGGAGAGAAAGGAGATGTATGAATATTTTTAAGGAACTTTTTTCCGTCAAAAAACCCATCATCGGTATGATTCATTTGCCTCCGCTTGCCGGGTATGACGGTCATCGGCCGATTGCGGAAACCAGGCGTCGAATTTTAACCGAGGCAGGCATTTTGGAAGAGCGGGGAGTGCACGGCATTATGATCGAAAACAATTACAGCGTACCGCATCGTGAGTTTATAAAAAAGGCCGAAGCGCTCGAAATGAAACGTCTTGTGCACGCGGTGACTCGTGCCGTGAAGATCCCCGTAGGAGTAGATGTACTCTGGAGCGGGTACCAGTCGGCTTTGGTAATCTGCAAGGAAACGGGTGCCCGATTTGTCCGTGTCGCCTCATTTGTTGATGACGTTATGACGCAATACGGGCCGATGCCGGCGCGGGGAGCTGAAGCGGTTGCAGAGAGAAAGAAGCTCGGTTTGGAGGACTCGGTGGCAATACTGGCGGATGTGCAAGTCAAACATTCGCACATGATGGATCCCAAAAAACCGCTCCGACAATCAGTACGGGAGGCGGTGGATACCGGAGCCGATGCTATTATCGTTACCGGAACATGGACGGGAGTGGCCCCGATCATGAAAGATTTGCATATCGCCAGACGATTCGGACGGGGACTTCCCATTGTGGTGGGAAGCGGATCAACGCCTGAGACTTTGCACAGGTTATTTACCGGTGCCGATGCCATCATTGTTGGCTCCGCAATCATGACTGATAAAGTTGTTGATGCACAAAAGCTGTCATCCTATATGGATAGCTATCGATCCTTGCGAGTACGAAATTTTCGGAAAGTCAGGTACAATAAGGAGGAACTATGAACATACAAACACATAAGCGGTTACTTTCAGGAATCACACCAAGCGGTGACGGGAGTCTGCATATCGGCAATTATCTGGGAGCGGTCCGTCAATTTATTGAGCTCGCTCAGACACATGAGACATTTCTTATGGTTGCAGATCTGCACGGACTTACGACTATTCAGGACAAGAAACAGTTGCAACACAATATCGAAGCTCTTGTCATCAATGAATTGGCGTTACTTCGGGGTTTCATGAGTGAGGAAGCGTTTAAGAATATTGTCTTTTTTCGACAGTCGGATGTGCCGTTGCACACCGAGTGTCAATCTATTATCAACAATGTGACCCCTTTGGGATTGTTGAAGCGGGCACATGCATATAAGGATAAACTTCAAAAAGATGTGATGGAAGACGACATTAATGTCGGATTGTTCAGTTATCCGATGTTAATGGCCGCGGATATTCTGCTTTATCAGGCGGAACTGGTTCCGGTGGGGAAGGATCAAAAACAGCATATTGAGATAACGCGTGATGTAGCACAACGATTCAACAAAATTTATAAGAAAAATATCTTTGCGCTTCCGGATGCTTACATTCCCCAAGAAGTGGCGACGGTTGTGGGTACGGACGGCAAGCGGAAGATGAGTAAATCGTTGGGAAATGTCATTTCGATATTTGAGTCGGAAGAAATATTGCGAAAACAGGTTATGGGCACCTATACCGATCCTGCAAGAGTGCATGCAACCGACCCCGGCCATATCGAAGGCAATATGGTATTTACGTACCTCTCATTTTTTGGGGAACCCGAAAAAGTGGCGGCACTTGCCAAAAGGTATCAGGAAGGCGATGTATCCGATGTTGAAGTAAAAGAATATCTCTTTGAAAGCCTGCTTAGTTTCTTCGGGCCCGCACGACGTGCCTACAGGGAGTTGAAAGAAAATCCTTCGCTTGTCAAACGAATTCTTGCCGATGGGCAAGGCAGGGCGCTCGCCGTTGCGACAAAGACGATGGAAGAAGTACGAAAAGCAACGGGAATTACCACCGCCTATTCATTTTTCGCTTACCCCCAGCCGAAAGAGGAGGGGAGGGTTTCCATAGATGAATTTGCCCGGGTTGAACTTCGGGTCGGCAAAGTGCTGGAAGCAAAAAACAAAGAGGGGAGTGACAAACTCATCCGCTTACTCGTGACGTTCGGTGAAAAAACTCCTCGAGTTATTTTCACGGGGGTGCGCACATTCGGATATACACCCGAAGACTTTTCGGGGAAGCAATTTTTCTTTATCACCAACCTGGCTCCCCGAAAAATGATGGATGAGGAAAGTCAGGGAATGATTCTCGCCGTCGACGGCGAGGACAAGCCGATCTTCCTTTCCGGTGAAGGCATGCCGATAGGGGCGAAAATCCGCTGAACATGCTATACTTGAGGCTCGTATGGCAGAGAAACCCCATCAATCCGCACGCAAAAGCGGCAACGGCAAGAAGACCAAGAAAGTGTTTCAGTTTCAATTGCAACTCAATTTCAAAAACGTTGTAATCGGATTGTTTGTGCTGTTTTTCCTTTTTTCTCTCTTCGGCAGTGTCAGCAATCAGGCGGCGCTTGCTGAGGCAAAGCCGTTGTCTCAGGTGATCACCGACGTCAAGGACGGTACGGTAAAAACCATTGAGGTTGAAGACACAAAACTCACCGTCATCCGTAAAGACGGAGCGACATACACATCGACTAAAGAATCACAGGACTCGTTGGTCACGCTTCTTGAAAAATCCGGCGTAGATCCGAAAACCGTTGAAATTGCCGTCAAAGATCTTTCCGCGGGAGCCATCTGGATGGGTATTATTGCCAATGTATTACCGCTTGTTCTCACCGTCGTTTTTTTCCTTTTTCTCTTTCGCCAAGCAAGGGGAGCGCAGGACAATATTTTTCAGTTTGGTCAAAGCAAAGCACGAGTGTGGAATAAAGATCTTCCCAAAGTGACATTCAAGGATGTTGCGGGAGTTGATGAAGCCAAAAAAGAACTCGAAGAAGTTGTAGACTTTTTGAAGAACCCCGCAAAATATAAGCTTCTGGGAGCGCGCACTCCCAAAGGGGTGATTTTAGTCGGCCCTTCCGGAACGGGAAAGACGTTGTTGGCAAAAGCCATGGCCGGAGAGGCAAAGACCGCATTTTTCTCTATTGCCGGCAGTGAGTTTATGGAGATGTTAGTCGGTGTCGGTGCCGCTCGTGTCCGCGATCTTTTTGCCCAGGCAAAAAAAAGTGCGCCCGCGATTATTTTTATCGACGAAATCGATGCTATCGGAAGGATGCGAAGCGTCGGGGTTATGGGCGGCCATGACGAACGGGAACAGACGCTCAACCAAATACTCGTTGAAATGGATGGGTTTGAACCGAGTACCGCGGTGCTTATTGTTGCGGCAACCAACCGGGGTGATTTACTGGATCCCGCACTCACCCGACCCGGACGGTTTGACCGGCGTGTGGTACTGGATCTGCCCGATTTGGAAGGACGAAAGGCTATCCTTGCCATTCACGCAAACGGAAAACCGTTTGATAAGCAGGTGGATTGGGATAAGGTCGCAAAGCGAACGGTCGGTTTTTCCGGAGCCGATATTGAAAATATGCTCAATGAAGCCGCAATTCACGCCGCGCGTGGCGCAAAGAACGAAATAGACATGAAAGATATTGAAGAGGCGGCAACAAAAGTAAAATTGGGTCCTGAAAAAAAACGATTGCAAAGCGATCTTGACCGCAAGATGACTGCCTATCATGAGGCGGGACATGCGATTGTCAATTACTACAGCCCTCATTTGGATCCGGTGCACCGGATAAGTATCGTTTCCCGTGGGATGGCACTCGGATTTACCATGGCGCCTCCCGAGAAGGATAGGCTTCATGAAACAAAATCCCGGCTTATTGAAGAAATGGCGATGACTATGGGGGGGCGTGCGGCCGAACAGATTATCTTTAAGGAACAGACCAGTGGAGCGGCAAACGACATTAACCAAGCGACGCGTATCGCACGGTATATGGTTACCGAGTTTGGTATGAGCGAGTTGGGGCCCATTAATTTCGGACCGCAAACCGATATCACGGAGTGGGGGAAGTCCATGTACGAACAACAGTCGATCTCCCAGGAAATGCAAGCCGTCATTGATAAGGAAATAAAAAAGCTTATTGACGCCGCGTATGCCAAAGCACTCGAACTGCTGAAAAAATATCGCAAGGATCTTGATAAAGTTGCGGAAGAATTAGTGAAAAAAGAGACTTTGGAAGGCGATGACTTTGTCGCATTGTTGGGTGGCGAAAAGAAGCGACTCTAGCGCATATCTCCATGAATCGACTAGTACTTATTGACGGTAATGCCGTCATGCATCGGGCGTATCATGCTCTCCCTCCGCTGACGGATCCTCGGGGACGTCCGGTCAATATCGTGTACGGTTTTATTTCGGTCATCATCAAGCTCACTGCGGCGCTCAAACCGACTCATATGGCGGTTGCCTTTGACCGACCGGGCAAAACGTTTCGTGAGCATCTTTTGCCCACCTATCAGTCACAGCGGCCGAAAATGGAAGACGACTTCATTTCGCAGATTCCGTTAGTGCATGAGGCGGTGACGGCATTCGGTCTCCCGATTTTTGAACTTGACGGTTTCGAGGCGGATGACATGATCGGTACCATTGCGGCCACTGTAATGGCCGCTAAAGGCTCGGAGATAGATCAGATGGTCATTGTGACAGGGGATCGGGATATATTACAACTCGTGCGTGACGATAAGGTGTTAGTCTATATGCCGACCAAGGGATTATCGGAAGGGATGTTGTATGGAGAAAAAGAGGTGTATGAACGTATGGGCGTACCCCCGTCGCTTATCGTTGACCTCAAAGCGTTGATGGGGGATGCATCCGATAACTATCCGGGCGTTTCCGGCATCGGACCTAAAACGGCGATAAAGTTACTTACTACCTACGGTTCATTCGAGGCAATATATGCCCGTATTGACGAGATTTCCAGTAAGACCCTCAAAGCGAAATTATTAGCGGGGAAAGAAAGCGGGACGCTCAGTAAAAAGCTTGCCGCTATCCGAACGGATGCCCCCATTGTGTTTGAGGCAACATATGCGCGCGTGCCGACACTTCAGAAAGAGGAGGTGCGGGATATGCTTACGGCATTCCGATTCCCATCACTTATCCGGAGAATCGGTTTTGAAGAACGGGTGAAAAAACCCGATGTCTCAACCAGTGAGGACAGCCAGACGAATCCGACTGTGGTTGAACAACAGGAGCTGTTTTAATATGCGCGTTGCATTGGTTCATGACTATCTCGGCGAATTTGGAGGAGCGGAACGGGTCCTTGCGGCGTTATCGCAAATGTGGCCGGATGCTCCCATCTACACCGCCTTCTGGCGAAAGGGGCCAGCGTGGGAGCGACTGAAAGATAAAGATATTCGGGTGTCATGGGCGCATCGGATACCGTTTTTCTCCACTAAACTCCATAGCCCGCTCCGATTTCTTGCCCCGCTGATATGGAACTCTTTTGATTTTTCCTCATATGACGTGGTGATAAGTAGCGCCAGCTGGTATATCACCAAGGGATTTACCAAAAAGGGAAATGCGATCGAAATATGTTATTGTCACACGCCACCGCGATGGCTATACGGGTATCCTACCAGTATCGAGTGGCAACGGTATCGTTTGGTTCGATGGTACGCGAAGATTGTTGGATTTTTTATGCGCCAATATGATTGGGAGGCTTCTCAGCGGGTGGATTACTTTATTGCAAACTCATTCAATACGAAACGGCGTATCGAAAAGTTTTATCGGCGCACTTCTGTCGTTATATATCCGCCGGTGGCGATGCCGCCATCGCCGCAGGGGAAGAAGAAAGGTGACTATTATCTTATTATTTCGCGAATTGTGGGGGGAAAGGGATTATCACTTGCCGTTGCCGCGGCGACAAAATTGGGCATCAAGCTGAAAATTGCGGGAGCGCCTGCGGGTTATGCCTCTGAGATGCAGAAATTGATTGCTACTGCAGGAAAAACCGTCGAATTTTTGGGATTCGTGTCGGATAGCGAGCTTCGCAGGCTCTATAGTGAGGCTAAAGGATTTTTGGCAACATCCGCGGACGAAGATTTCGGAATCACTCCAGTCGAGGCCATGGCGAATGGCACTCCCGTTATCGCGTTTCGGGGGGGCGGGTATAGAGAGTCGGTTATTGACGGGAAAACCGGTGTTTTCTTTACCGAGCCGACCGTCGAGAGTCTCATCGACGCTATCCATCGATTCGAAAAAACGAAATTTTCGCCGCTTTCCTGCCGAAAACAGGCAATGCGATTTTCTGAAGAGAGATTCCGCAAAGAAATAAAGCGGTTTGTATTGTCCCATAAGGAAAAACGGTAATAGAACAGTAGAGAGCGAAACTTTGATAATTGATGGCAGTGTGGTAGCATTAAAGCCACCTAACGACATTTTCGTAAGGAGAAACCTGATGACACAGAGTCCGGATGTTTTTGTACTCTCACTCGGCGGCTCACTTATTGTCCCCAACGGCGGCATTGATGTCGCCTTTCTTAAGGATTTTCATGAATTTATACGTCAGCAAGTCTCCGAAAAACATCGGAGATTTTTTATAACAGTCGGTGGGGGAGCGATTACGAGACACTATCAACAAGCCGCACGTGAGGTGCGAAAACATGATTTAAGCGACATTGATGCTGATTGGCTGGGTGTTCATGCGACGAGACTAAACGCACAACTTATCCGAGCGATATTTCAGGATCTTGCCGATCCGCGAGTTATTAAGCACTATGAAATTATTTTAAAAATTCAATCCCCGGTCGCTATTGCGGCGGGATGGAAGCCGGGGTGGAGCACGGATTATTGTGCCGTTACCGTATGCCAGGATTACGGGCTCACGCAGGTCGTTAATATGACCAATGTGGATCAGGTCTACGATAAGGATCCGAATAAGTTCTCCGACGCGACCGCGATAAGCAATATATCCTGGGGAGAGTATCGCAAAATGGTGGGTGACGTGTGGAAACCCGGGATGAATGCGCCGTTTGATCCTATCGCGAGCAAGCTTGCGCAGGATCTGGGCGTTACGGTAAAAATAGTGAATGGCAAGAACCTTTCCAATCTCGCGCTTGCCCTCGACGGCCAGGCGTTTGTGGGGACGACTATCACCTAATGCAACATGGTGACCTCGTTAGCACTTCATAATTTTCGAAGCCATAAAAATGTTTCCTGGACATTAGACAACGGTGTCACCTGTATTGTGGGGGCCAATGCGGCTGGCAAAACGAATATTCTCGAGGCGATGATGTTGCTTGCGACGGGAAGAAGTTTCCGAGCGTCCATTGATCGGGAAATGATCCGTTGGGGTGAAGAGGTAACGCGAATTTCGGGAAAAACAAAAGACGCCACCGTGGAAATTATCATCACGCCCGGTGAGGTCTCCGGACAAAAGGCGCCCCTGAAACGATATCTGGTGAACGGTGTTCCCCGTCGCGTCATAGACATGATCGGGCATATCCGTGCCGTGCTTTTCTGGCCGGAAGATTTAGAGATCGTGACGGATAGTCCGAGCATCCGAAGGCGCTATCTTGATACGGTACTGGTTCAGGTGGACCGGGAGTACCGGCGCAACCTGCTTTCCTATGAGCGGGGGATACGACAGAGGAATAAACTGCTCGATCTGATCGCCGAGGGTAAAGCCAGCAGATCACAGTTGCTTTTTTGGGATCAATTGCTCATCAAAGCCGGTGGCTATATCACCGAAAAACGTGTCGCCTTCATTGAATTTGTGAATACAACGGCGATTACCGGGCATACGTTTATGGTCTCTTATGATAAGAGCGTCATTTCCGAAGCGCGACTCGATCAGTATTCCCAGGAAGAAGTGTATGCAAAGTCAACGTTAGTAGGCCCGCATCGCGATGACTTTGCCTTGTTCAGTCAATCACATGAAGAGGATGGGGCAAGCTTTCGCGATGTCAGCAAATTCGGTTCCCGCGGACAACAACGTTTGGTTGTTTTATGGCTAAAGCTTGCAGAGCTCTCCTACATAGAACGGGAAACGGGAGATCGTCCGGTCCTTCTTTTGGACGATATTTTTTCCGAATTGGACATTTCTCATCGGGAACTCATCGCATCGGTGGTACAAAAACAACAAACCATCATCACCAGTGCCGACAAAGAATCCGTCCCCCGGGAGCTACAGAACATCGCCCGAATCATTTCGTTATAATACGGCTATGCAAAAGGTAGGGCAACAGCATTTGCGATCCTTACAATTGCCCAAAAAAGGATCCCACAAAGGGCAAAACGGGCGATTGCTTATTATCGGCGGAAGCCGTCTCTTCCATGCGGCCAGTATTTGGGCGTTGGAAGTCGCTTCACGAGTCGTCGATTTAGTGCACTACTCTTCAGTGCCCGAAAACAACAAACTGGTTCAGAAGATAAAAGCATCATTTCGGGACGGCATGGTGATTGCCCGTGAAGACATCGATGCGTATATAGAAGAGGATGATAGCATCCTCATCGGTCCCGGGATGATGCGAGATGAGGAAACGGCAACCCTGACACACGGATTACTTACCCGTTATCCGCACAAGCAGTGGATTATAGATGCCGGGGCACTCCAAATGCTTTCCTTATCCGATATCCCGTATAACGCGATCGTCACGCCGCATCATCAGGAATTTGCCGGACTGTGGAAAAAAATGTGCGAAGAACACCCCGAGTATCAGGAAGCCGTAACCGATCAGGATAAGGTGCAAGCATTCGCAAAAACCTATCGTTGCATTGTCCTTTTGAAAGGCGAAACGGATATCGCGGTTTCTGGCGGAACCTGTGACGCGTCCGTTTGTCAGCCCGGTGAAATTTATGCGGTGAGCGGGGGGAACCCGGGGATGACCAAAGGCGGCACCGGAGATGTACTGGCGGGTCTTATTGCCGCGTTAAGTTGTACGAATGATCCGTTTCTTGCGGTGCTTGTCGGGAGTTATGTGAATAAAACTGCGGGAGATGATCTGTATCGACGGGTAGGTCCGTTTTTTAACGCCTCCGATCTCACGCGGCAAATTCCCCTCACATTGAAACGTATCCTTATCGGCAAATAGTCCTCGGACTGTGCCAGCAATCCTTTCCATCAACCTCCGTATAGACCCAATGGTCGGGAGTTGCAGGAAATTTTTCTTTCTTTCCCCAGTACCATCCGCGAATGAATTCGTCACCGGAAAACCCCTGTGAAACTGGTACCGGTGTGGGGGTAATACGCCGTGTGATATTCGTCGGCGGTTGTTGTTTCTGTGGCGTGCGATAGGAGAAATACACGCTGATAAATACGGGAATACAGATAACCAGGAATAGGACCAGAAGGAGCCAGGGGGGGACGCGGTCATCCGAGTCGTTTTTGCGGGGGACAGAGAGGTGGGAAGTCTGATCAATCGGTGTATCGCCAATCATACTCCTTCATAGTAACGTACCGCTAAAAAGGAGTAAAGTACAGGGTGTATTCTGCTTGTGTTTTACAGAGGGTGCGGGTATTATACAGGAATAGTGCGGGAATAAATTCTATGTATCAGCCTCAATTTTCGATAACCAACAAGATCTTAAAGTACATCGGCATTATTGAAGCGGCCAAAGAGGTCATCGAAAACAGTCCCCTTGTTCCCGCATGGGAAGCAAAATTCCGTGAGGAAGCGTTGGTGAGGACCGTACATCACGGTACCCATATCGAAGGGAATGATCTCTCGAGAACTGAGGCGGAAAAGGTGCTTGCCGGGCATACCATCGTCGGGAGAGAACGGGATATTCAGGAAGTCTTAAATTATCGAAATGTGCTTCGGTTTATCGGTGACTTTCAGGGAAAGCAGATTACCGAGGAGGTGATAAAACATCTTCATTCGCTCGTTGCGCACCGCATTCTTCCCGAAGAACAGGTGGGGGAGTATCGCAAAACGCAGGTGGTCGTGAAGAATGCCCAAACCGGTGAAATTACGTTCCGTCCCCCTCCTTCTGTCGAGGTCCCTTTTTTGCTGTCTGACTTTGTCGCATGGTTAAATGCGTTGGGAGATCAGGAGCTCCATCCCGCACTCAAGGCGGCGATTGTGCATTATGAGTTGGTACGCATTCATCCTTTTTTGGACGGCAACGGGCGAGTTGCCAGAGCCGTGGCAACCCTGGTACTTTTTTGTGAAGGATACGACATAAAACGATTCTTCTCTTTGGAAGAGTATTACGATCGGGACCCAATGCACTATTATGAGGCGCTTCAAAGTGTGGGGAAAAGCGAGGGAAACCTGAGTGCCTGGATTGAGTATTTTAGCGAGGGTCTCGCCATTGAACTCACGCGCATTAAGGAGAAAGTAAAATCGCTCTCAACGGACTTGAAGATTAAGAAATCTCTGGGCGGACAACAGCTGGCGTTGACTGAACGGCAAATCAAAATTATCGAATTTATGCAGGAACAGGGGTTCTTGCAAAATAAAGCTTTTTTTGAGCTTTTTCCTCAAGTGTCCGAAGATACCGTGCTTCGCGAATTGAAGGACTTGCTAAAAAAGGGTATAGTCAAAAAAGAGGGGTCAACAAAAGGGGCGAAATACGTGCTTCGCACCTAGCCCGTGTTCGGCTTGTCTATGGATTTTTCAACGTCAGCAATCATCTATGCACTGCTTATTATTCCCACATTTTTTGCGCTTACCGTGTGTGCGCAAGGGATAACGAAATTGGTAAAAGGTGAGACGGACGGTCCTGTTGCGATCGGCTTCGGTATCTTTCTTCTCGTGCTTATCGCCGCCGCGTATTTTTTGTTTATTCGGTAGGCATAACCTATGCAGTTTTCTTCCTTAGCAGATTTCCTTTCCCGACTTGAAACCACTGCGTCACGCAATACGATAACGGAGATATTAAGCGACCTATTTTCGGATGCCCACGCCGATGAGATTGCAAAACTCTGTTATCTCCTGCAGGGACGGGTATGTCCGTTGTATGAGGATGTTGAATTCGGCATGGCGGAAAAATTTATCATCCGTGCGATTGCCCAGGCATATGATGCACCGCAGGAAGAAGTCATCACTCAGTTCAAAAAACTCGGTGATATCGGCAAGGTCGCGGAATCACTCTATCGGGGCAAGCCGAAGCAGATGAGTGTTACCGCGGTGTTTGAAGCCCTGTATGCGATTGCAACGGAAGGGGGAGCGGGATCCCAGGAAAAAAAGATCGGTCTTCTTGCGGAACTCCTCAGGAGCGTCGATGCACTTTCCGCCCGCTATATCGTACGTATTCCCTTGGACAAACTGCGGTTGGGTTTTTCTGAAATGACGATTCTGGACAGCTTATCGTGGATGCTTGCAAAGGATAAATCGCTCCGACGTGAACTTGAATGGGTATATAACGTGCGACCGGATATCGGATATATTGCCGAAACAGTCAAACGTGACGGAATCCATGGACTGTCGCACATCCGTGCCCGTGTGGGATCTCCGGTACTTGCGGAATTATCACAGCGGTTACCGACGGCGGACGACATGATTAAAAAGATGGGTGAGGTTGCCGTTGAGCCGAAATACGATGGCGTGCGCGTCGAACTGCATTTTAAGCGGGGCAAATGGGTACGGACATTTTCTAGAAACCTGGAAAACACCACGGCGATGTTTCCCGAACTTGCCGCGGTCGGTAACGAGCTTGATGCGGATGAGGTTATCCTCGACGGCGAGGCGGTCGGTATTGACCCCAAAACAGGAAAAACCGTCTCGTTTCAGGAAACAACAACGCGAAAAAGAAAACATGGCATAGCACTTGCCGCAGAGAACATGCCGGTAACGTTTTTTGTCTTTGACATCCTCTATAAGGACGGTAAAGATTTGCTTGACGTGCCGCTTTCCGAACGAAGAAAAATACTGGAAAAAACGATACTCCCCAAAAAACTTCTTGCGGTAACTCCGCAGATAGTCACCCGAAGCGCTGACACGCTCCGTGCGTATCATGATACACAGCTTCGTCTCGGCTTAGAGGGAGCGATGGTAAAGAAGTGGGACAGCCCGTATGAGCCGGGGAGGAGGGGTTTTTCCTGGGTAAAATTTAAGGAAGAAGAGGGGAAGGCCGGTAAGCTTACCGATACTATTGACGGAGTGGTTATGGGCTATTATCTGGGCGAGGGGAAGCGAACGGCATTCGGCATCGGTGCATTCCTGGTCGGGGTCAAAAAGGGTGAACAATTCGTGACGGTTACCAAGGTGGGTACCGGAGTAAGCGATGCGCTATGGAAAGAGCTGAAAGAGCAACTTCATGCCATAAAGGAAATAACGATGCCCGGCGCTTATCACGACGTGCACAAGACGCTTATTCCCGACGTTTGGGTAAGCCCGTGCGTGGTGGTTGAGCTTGCGGGTGACGATCTTACCAAGTCGCCGACGCACGGAGCGGGGTATGCGGTGCGATTCCCTCGTCTGGTAAAAATCCGTACGGATAAAGGCAGTGGGCAGGTTACCACGGTAGAGGAAGTGAAGCAGATGTTTGCCAACCAAAAAACAAAAACAAAGAAATAACGCCATCTCCCCCCGCAAGTTTGCTCCAAAGCCCCAATCCTCGTATAATACGAACGCGACATACACGTATGAAGCGGGCCTTATTTTCCATCATAATCCCGACACTAAACGAGGAAAAATTTCTTCCGCGGTTACTTGACTCACTGGTTGCCCAATCCGACAAAAATTTTGAAGTTATTATCGTTGACGGATCCTCGCGTGACAAAACGGTGTCCGTTGCCAAAAAATATACGGCAAAACTTCCGAGTCTCAAGATTATCCAAGTGAAAAAACCGAGCTTACCGCTCCAACGGAATCTCGGGGCAAAAGCGGCGAAAGGGGATTGGTTCGTGTTTGTTGATGCCGACAGCATCTTTCTCCCGTACTTTACCCAGCGTATTGCCGTTTTTATCGAACAAACCAAATCGCGTCTTTTTACCACCTGGTTCCGTTCAGACACCGATGATCCGAAGGATGGCGTATATACGTTGCTTGGGAACGCCTATCTCGAAGCAACACTGATTTTCAAGAAACCACTCACGCCGGGTCCGTTGACGATTGTAACCCGGGAAGCCTTTGACGAAGTCGGCGGTTATGACGAATCGCATGCCTATAATGAGGATGTCGACTTCGGATTACGGCTGTATAGGGCAGGTATTCATTTGGACATGCTACGGGAAACGCTGTGTGTTCTCTCGTTACGCCGATTTCGAAAAGAAGGGACACTCAAAGTGCTTAATCAGTATATAGTCAGCCTCTTTCCCATTCTGTTATTTAATCGATCCATGAAACATATGCCCGGATACATTATGGGAGGGCACCTCTACGGCAAGAAAAAAAAGCTTCGGCGGCCGGTACTGAAAGGGTATGAAAAAAAATTAAAAGAATTCCTCAAGGAATTATTTGCCTAAACGGGTGAATTTGTATAGGCTTAAACCATGCGGATTCTTCTTGTTTCGGATGTCTATTTACCGACGGTCAGCGGTGTTGCGACGTCAACGGACTCCATAGCGCGATATATGGCCAAACAAGGCCATACGGTTACCCTCGTTTGTCCCAAGCCGCTTGATGCCTATATTGCTCTGAAGACGGCAGGATTGACGATCCTCTATACTCCCGGTGTCGTTGACACGCTGGTGGTCAATAAATCAATGACCGTCTTTCCCTTAGGTTTTGGTGTTTTGTGGCAGGCATTTCGTACTCAGAACTTTGATATCGTGCATATTCAGGAACCGGGATCGCTTGGGGTAACCGCGTTATTTCTTGCAAAATGGTTCGGCGTTCCCACCGTCGGGGCACAGCATTTTTCTTGGTCGCAGATTCAAAAATTGGCGCCTGCCGCCATACGTTTTATCAGTGTGCCGTTTATGAAGTTTTACGTGCGAATATTGTATTCGTTATATGACGTCATTATGGTGCCGACGCGTACGGCAAAAACAGAGCTTGAAGCGATTATGGGCGGAAAACGGTCAATATATCCGGTGTCAAACGGCGTGGATACGACCGTATATACGCCGGGAGAAGGGAATAAGGCTCCTTTGCGAGCGAAATATCGGCTTCCGAAAGCATTGCCGATATTTCTCTATATCGGACGATTAGACAGGGATAAAAATATTGAAACCATTCTTCGTGCCGCGGCAAAAGCAACCGTGCCGCACCACCTTGTTATTGCGGGAGTAGGTAAGGAACGGGAAACCTTGATGCTCCTTGCTGAAACGTTGAAACTTTCCAATATCACCTGGATTGGTGAGGTGCAAAAACCCATGATTATTGATCTCTATCGGCTTGCAGACGTCTTTGTCATCATGTCTCCGGTCGAAACCCAAAGCATTGTCGCGCTCCAGGCAATTTCATGCGGCTTGCCGCTGATAGCGGCAAATGCGGGAGCGTTGCCCGAGCTCGTTAACGGCAAAAACGGACAGCTGGTGGATACGTATGATGTCGTGACGCTCGCCACGGTAATGGATGAGTATGCAACCGACCAAGCAAAGCGCGATGCCATGGGGAAAGCAAGTCGAGCGTTGAGCATAACACACCACAAACCTACCGTTCTTGCGAAGCTCGAAGCGTTGTATAAGAAAGTGGGGAAGACATAATCTCCTTTTGACAACCAGTTGTATTAGCGGCATCCTTTTTCGATTTGCTGAACGCATACGTATGGCATATCCCTTCCACTGCCCGTTGATTGGTGTCATCAACAATTGACGATGTGAAAAAAAACATGGTATGGTGGAAAAGACCTGCGTGACCTCTGATGGCATACATCGCGGGGAGGAAGGAGGTGATACGAAATGGCAGATAAAGGAAATGAGAATCTCATGGGAGCGGTAAGTTACCTCTTAGGATTCGTTACCGGTATTATCATGTTGCTTTTGGAAAAGCAGAGTAAATTCGTGCGCTTTCACGCAATGCAATCCACGATTCTTTTCGGTGGAGTGTTTGTGGCAAACATCGCGCTCGGATTTCTTCCGATAATCGGATGGCTCCTTGGGTTGCTGTTAAGCTTTACGTCGTTTATCTTGTGGATCGTGTGTATGTGGAAAGCGTTCCAGGGAGAAACGTACAAGGTTCCTTATGTTGGAGAACTTGCTGAAAAGCAACTTTCCAAGATGGGGAAGTAAGTGCTGTGTTGATCAACACATGATCGGCACCTTGGCGGTAATTTCAGTCGGGTGCTGGTCACGTGTTACTCAAAAACAGACGGGATGCCGGTGTTCTTCTTGCCGAACATATCAGGCCGCATATCCGCGCGCCGTTTCTCCTGTTGGGGCTTGCTCGAGGCGGCGTTGCCGTAGCGGCAGGTGTTGCCGGTGAGCTCGCCTCCCCGTTTGATGTACTGGTAGTGAAAAAACTCGGTAGTCCGCACAATCCTGAATTTGCCATCGGTGCCTTGGCTCCGGATAAAGTCAGTGTTATCCACCGGAGAGATGCGGAGAAATCGGGGATGGATTCGGTGCATCTTGAACGGGAAATTGAATTACTTTCCGATGATATTAAAAAGGGAATGCAACGATATCGCAAAGGAAAAAAACCGTTGGCTATTTCGGGCAAAACAGTCGTACTTATTGATGACGGAGTGGCAACAGGGGCATCGATGGAAGCGGCGGTTGTCTGGGCGAGAAAGAAGCACGCCGCAACCATCATTGTCGCCGTTCCCGTGGTCTCTGCTACTGCGGCCGCGACCCTTCGGGGAAAAGCGGATGTGTTTTTGTCGTTGTCGATCGAACACACTTTCGGTGCGGTGGGCGAATATTATGAAGCATTTCCTCAGGTTACTGATGAAGAGGTGATACAATTACTGCGGGGGTAAAAATTATGAAACTTATCGTTGGACTCGGTAATCCGGGAGACAAATATAAAGATACCCGTCATAATGTGGGCTTTATGGTTGTGGAAAAACTTGCCCACGAATTGGGTGGGGCGGATATTCTCTGGGAACCCTCCAAAAAACACTCCGCACTGATTGCAAAGACGGGTGAGATCGTATTGGTAAAACCCGAAACATTTATGAACGCCAGCGGAGTAGCAGTAAAGAAAATCATGTCGTTTTATCGGATTCAGCCGGAAGACGTGTGGGTTATTCATGACGATCTTGATCTGCCACTCGGGAAAATCCGGATACGCATAGGAGGTGCGTCAGCGGGTCATCACGGTATCGACTCCGTGATTCGGGAGATAGGGAGCGATAAGTTCGTACGCATTCGTCTGGGGATCGGGAGGGGAAAAAGCGGGAGCGGTATCGTTGCCGACAGACAACTACACCAGTCTTCAGTGATTGATTTTGTCCTTTCGAAATTCGGTCGCAGTGAGGCCGGTGAGTTTAAACACCTGGTGAAACATGGCGTTGAGGCAGTTCGTGTGGGATTATTTAAAGGCATCGACAAGGCGATGAACAGGTTTAACTAGAAGAAGTTGCCATCCTGAGTGTCGTTCATCTGTTCTTTGTTCTGATGTCTGCCGGATGAAGGCCGGCACACTATAAAAAACACCATGCAAAAAATTGGGAGCATTCTCACCAAGTTTAATCCGTTGGAGGATAAATATATCTCGAGAGAGTTCCAGGCATACGGAATTTATCTTGCGGAAACATTGGGGGACTATAAACACAAATCTCTCTACATTCGGCTTGCCAAAACGGTTCCCCGGGCGATTCTTGAAAAAGCGTTAACATTTGTCAAAGATGCCCAAGCCACCAGTAAGGCTCGGTTGTTTATGTGGAAAATGAAGGAGCTACGAAAAGAAGGGACGGTATAATATGGAAAATATCAAAATAATGATCCGTCAGAAACCGCGGATATTCATCTATATTACCGCGGGCTATCTGTTGCTCGCCGGTCTGCTTCGTTGGGCCACGGCGCCTTCTCTCGATGCATTATGGTTTTTCGTAGGTGGTGCTATTGGGTTGTTTTTTTTGGATGCGGCGGAGGTGTTTTTTGCCCTGTCACCATCACCGTTTCGGTCTATCGTGTTCGGTGCGTTGTTTGCCGTGGTCGCGTTTTTTGTGGTGACGAGTTCAACGGGAACGATTGGGAGCGGCTTGGTACTTTCGGTATTTTTGCAGATGTTGTTATGGCAAATAGGCGAGTATCGCGTACACGGCAATATCAACAGCTGGTTTCGGATGGTGGCGGATCCCGTGCCGCCACCAACACAACGGATGATACTTATCATCGCGGCAATCATATTTATTATTGAAAGCTATCTGTTTGTTCGTTAAGTATGATGACTACCTATCCGTTGCTTTGGCGCTATCTTAGCGAGACGCAAAAAAAACTTGCCCTTGATGGGCAACTGCTCATTGAGGATCGTGACCGACACCCGAATGAGCATCTCAGTGATTATTCATATCTTGTTTTTCCGTTTGCCAAATTGTACGAAGGATTTTTAAAGCAGTTATTGTTGGACCTTCGCATTATTTCTGAGCGTGAATATCAAAGCACCCATTTTCGCGTGGGTAAAGTATTAAGCCCCAATATCATGCGAAGGTTAGGGAACAGAAGCGCGTATGCGCATCTGTCCAAGCGCTATGGTGACGAGTTCGCCACTTCGGTGTGGGCAACATGGAAGCAGGGGAGAAACCTGGTATTTCACTATTTTCCGCATAATGTCAGCCGGCTCAGCTTCGTCCAGGCGAAAGAAGTGGTACAGCGAATTCTTAGTACTATGGAGCGTGCGGTTACGGTGACGACACCCGGTTCGATGCAATGAAAGCACCGCTTGCGAAAGATGGGGCGCGCGGAGTATCGTAGGATTAGTGATGAAAAAAATACAACAACCATTGTCACCTGCGGTGGACGTTGCGGAGTCCATGTATCGCGTGTGGGGATGGATAGTGCTCGCCTGGGCGTTTTACCGCTATTTCTTCCGCCTTCCCGAGTGGGCAGATGAGTTTATCGTAAAACCTGCTATCTTTGCGCTTCCGGTACTTTGGTATGTGGTGAAAAGAGAGAAGCGGGGATTGGATTCATTGGGACTTACCGTAACGAATTTATTCACAAGCATTTATATCGGACTCGGATTCGGGTTTGTTTTTGCCGTCGAGGGGTTGGCCGCAAACGCCATAAAATACGGAAAAATCGAAATCATGCCAATTGCGGCGTTTCGTGAATACGGTCTCGGTATGCTCATCCTGCTTTCCGCGGCGACCGCGATTTCCGAAGAGCTGTTAAGTCGGGGATTTGTCTTTACCCGGCTTATGGAGGGGAAAAAGAGTCTGTGGTACGCCGCCGTTATTTCCACGCTGATGTTTGTTGTCCTGCACATTCCCATCCTCGCGTTCTCACTCAAGCTCGAGGGAATGGCGCTCGTCATGTTTTTCATCACGGATTTCGTTTTGGGGTTTGCGAACAGCCTGCTGTTGTATAATACAGGCTCACTTGTGGCACCCATTCTTGTTCATATCTTCTGGAACATGACGGTTGCCCTGTACCTCTAGATTCGTTGCATCGCAACGCCGCATTGTTTTCGATGTAACTTCGTATCGAAATATCGATGAACGTCTAGGTAGTCAGCCATCCGCCGTCCACATAAAGGGTTGCCCCGGTCGTGTAGGCGGCCTCCTCCGAGACAAAATACACCACCGCCGCGGCGATTTCCTCGGCAGTACCCATGCGTTTTATGGGAAGTCGCGAAGTGGTTGCTTTGAGTTGTTCATCACTCATCCCGGTCGTCATCTCTGTGCTAACCCCTCCCGGACCTATGGCATTTACAGTGATTCCCATCGGCCCCAATTCTTGTGCGAGTGCCTCTGTAAGGCCGATAACACCCCCTTTGCTGGCGCAGTAGTGGGAGATTGCAGGGAAACCAACCCCGACGCCTCCAGAGGCGATGGACGCGATATTCACAATACGACCCCATTTTGTTTTTGCCATCTCTTTGCCTGCGGCCTGTGCGCAGTAAAAGTATCCCTTGAGATTGGTGTCTATGACGTTATCCCATGATTCTTCTTTAAGATCGAGAAAGGGGGAGTAGTCTAAAACACCCGCGTTATTGACCAGAATATCCAGTTTGCCGAACTCTTTGATCGCGACACTGACCGCGTTATCAACATCCGCCCGTTTCGTGACATCCATCTGTACGGCAACCGCTTCTTTGCCCCGGGATTTAATTTCAGCAACCAATGCCTGAAGCTTGTCAATGCGTCTAGCCGCGGCAACTACTTTGGCACCCTGCAGAGCAAGAGCAATCGCGGTGGCTCTTCCCATGCCGCTTGAGGCACCCGTTACTAAGGCGACTTTTCCGGTGAGATCAAACATAGCTTCCTCCTTTTAGTTGGAATGTTTTTCTAACGCGCGGCTCTTAAGAAGAAGGGCAAAAACAACGACCATATTCACCGCGGAAAGCGCACACCAGGTGCAAATTCCCTTAATAACCGTCAGCTCGATATAGGTGAACCAGGAAACGAATGCGACTCCGAAGGTCGCTACCCCGAGCATTGCATTGAGAATCCGCGCTTTTTTCACCGTTGTCCGCACGAAGGCTAGAACGGTAAGGACGGTATAGCCGACGAGTCCTACCGCTGGAACGGGGATGGAACCGAAAAGATAGCTGGCGGGATGTTTGCGGACCAGTTCACAGCCGCTCGTGACGCACACGATACCGGTTTTTCGAATAAAGCTTTGGAGCACATAAATCGCCATCAGTATACCGATAATCGAAAGGATGAAAATAATGCGGTTAAGGAACATTACCCGTGCATCAAGAGGTGATTTCTTCATAAAAATAGTATACATGATTTTATCCAAAAAAATGTTATATATCTCACATACACAATGTGACATGAGGTAATATAATATTTGTGCGATATGCTGAAAGCCGATCAAAAAGTGACCAAGACCGTTGACGAGTTTTTTTCCCACTATCAGGCGATAAGCTACAAAAAGGGAGAATTTATTCTTCGTGCGGAAGATTTACCCTACGGGGTGTATTACCTCAAGAGCGGATATGTCCGCCAGTATCTTTTATCTCCTTCGGGGGAGACGTTTATGGTGCACATCTATAAACCGGGGTCCTTTTTCCCGCTGACGTGGATCATTAACGATACGCCGAACATCTATCATTTTGAGGCGATTACTCCGGTCAGTGTGGTTCGCGGCCCGAAGGATGTATTTGTTAATTTCCTGAAGGAGCATCCTGATGCCCTTTTTTATGCCAGTCAGCGACTTGCCTCGGGGCTTTCGGGATTTATCAGTAGGGTGGCACAGTTAGTGCTTGATGATGCCTACACAAAAACCGTCCTTTTACTCTTGTATTACGGGGAAAACTTCGGGGAACAGACGGCTGAGGGAATTACGCTTACGATTCCTCTCACGCATCGGGAAATTGCTTCGTGGATCGGTACGACGAGAGAAACGGCAAGCCTGCAGGTGGAACATCTCATCAAAAAGGGCATACTCACTACCAAAGGAAGACAGTTGACCATCAAAGACGTTGAAGCCCTTCGTCACGAACTCCATTAAATTCGCACCGTTTTGAGTCTCAGGGAATTTCCCACAACCGATATACTGCTCGCCGCCATGGCAAATGCCGCCAGCCCCGGATTTAACAGGAGCCCCGTGAACGGGTATAGTCCTCCCGCCGCGACGGGAATAAGCACCACGTTGTAGGCAAACGCCCAAAAAAGATTTTGCTTAATGATACGCATGGTTTTTTTCGCCAAGCGGATCGCCTGGGGGAGTTTTAGTATGTTTCCTCCCAGAAGCGTAACGCCTGCGGATTCGATGGCGACATCAGTTCCCGTGCCCATAGCAATTCCCACATCTGCTCGGGCAAGTGCGGGTGCATCGTTAATGCCGTCGCCGACCATAGCAACCCGTTTCCCTTGTTTTTGTAATCTGATAATTTCACTTGCCTTATCCTGGGGGAGCACTTCGGCTATGACCTCATCGATACCGATTTGTTCTGCGATATGGCGCGCCGTTTTTTCCGCATCTCCCGTGAGCATGACGACCGAAAGCTTCATCCGGTGGAGGAATGAGACCACCTCTTTTGCCGAGCTTTTTATCGTGTCGGCGATCCCCAGATACCCGAGAATTTCTTCTTTTGTCATAAGAATGATCGGCGTTTTACCTTGTGCTGAAAAGCGTTCGATCACCGCATGATCCGGGGCAAGTGCCAAGTCGGCGGCAAGTTTTGCATTTCCAGCAAAATAGACCGTTTTGCCGATTATTCCCGTCAGCCCTTTGCCGGGAAGCGTACGGAATCCCTTCACTCCTTTGAGGTCAAGTTTTTGTGTTTCTGCCTTTTTCGTAATTGCCAGAGCAAGCGGATGTTCGGAATGGTGTTCCAGCGATGCGAGTACTTGGAGAAGCCGTGTCGCGCTGAGGGTTCCCGATGGTTCGATATCGGTTACTTCCGGTTTGCCGTTGGTGAGCGTTCCCGTTTTATCGAGCACTACGGTGGTAACACCACTCAATTTTTCGAGAGATTCGGCATTCTTAATAAGGACGCCGTGTTGTGCCGCTTTTCCGACGCCGACGATAACCGCCGTGGGGGTGGCAAGCCCCATTGCACAGGGGCAGGCGATAACGAGAATGCCGACAAACGCGAGGAGCCCTATGGACACCGTCGATGCGGAGGGCATAAAGAGCGGGGCCACCAATAGCCATCCGATAAGGGCAATACCGGCAATAATGAGGACTGCAGGTACAAATACCGCCGACACCGCGTCGGCAAGTCGCTCAATTGGTGCTTTGGATCCTTGTGCGTCCCGTACCATCTGAATAATTTGTGAAAGCATGGTTTCGTTCCCAACCTTCGTCGCCCGCGCTTCGATTGCTCCATAGGTATTCATCGTGGCGCCGACTACCGTATCGCCGGGTTTTTTATCAACGGGAAGCGGTTCTCCGGTAATCATGGACTCGTCAATCGCAGTCAGCCCTTTGGTGATTACCGAGTCAACGGGAATTTTCTGTCCCGGTTTAATAACGAGAATATCGCCGACGACAACGTCAGTGATAGGAATTTCAATCTGCCGTCCGGATCGTACGACGGTGGCATTTTTCGCCTGAAGCCCGATAAGTTTTTCAATAGCTTCGCCGGTTTGCAGTTTTGATCGATTTTCAAGATATTTGCCCAGCGTAATAAAACCGATAACCACGATAGTCACGTCAAAATAGGTGCCCTCGGGTAACGACAGTGCTGATCGGAGACCCGGGAACAGTAACACCGCGCTACTGTAAATATACGCCGTAAGGGTGCCGATACCGACCAGAGCATCCATATTGGCGACGCGAAATTCAATAAAGCGGCCTACTGCGGAAATATACTGCCGTCCGATCCAAAAAAGAATAACACTTGCGAAGAGAAAGAGTATCGGGGTAAAAACCTCCATGGGAATAGGGAATGGCGGAATCGGGAAGGCTAACTCTGCGATATCCCATACCATAACAAGAAATACCAACAATGCGAGCGGGAGAGAAAATGCGGTTTTGGAAGCAAGTGATGCAAGTTCATCTAACTTTTTTTGTTTGCTGTCTGTAAGCCCGAGATGTTCGCGATGATCCTCGTGAGACGGGTGAAATGTTTCATGCTTCTCCTCTCGTGTCATTACCGGTTCACTATGGTGATGCGTTCCAGCATCATTTTGGGGAACGAGCGTGTATCCCAGCGGTGACAGACTGGTGTTCATCGCATCAATCGTGGCGGTATCCGAATCATAGGTAACTTTGGCCGACTCCGCTCCATAACTCACCTCGGCTTCACTCACCCCGGGAAGTTTAGTGAGTCGCCGTTTAATCAGTTGACTGCAACTGGCGCAATGCATGCCTTCAACCGAGAATTTTGTCGTTACGGTAGTTGATACCATGTGGTCCTCCAGTTTTTGAGCGTTGCCGTACTGTCGGTAAGAAATAATTCCACCGCGTCGGCGTTGTTTAATACATCCTTATTTGACGACTTCATCCGTATTTCAGACGTCATCGCAATACCTGCTTCATGATGTGCAATAAGGGCGTTGAGCAGTCGCAGGTCAAATTTCTCATCGTAGGTGGCGAGATTCGGGATAGCGGGGTCTGTTACTCTTCGTGTATCGTTATACCACGCCCGTTTCCATGAATACAGCTCGTCAATGAGTTTCGGTTCGTTGTCCAGAATGGCTATCGATAATCCATGGATTTCCGGCCGCTTGCTTTCTTTTTTGGCCACCTCCGCAAGCAACATCGCTCCGCGGTGATGGCGAATCATGGCGTTTATATACCGAAGATCCACCCACCGGTCGGGAGTACCAAGTCCCATTGTCTGCTCGCTCTCCATCGTTGCGGGGTAGGGAGGGGAAGATGCAAAACCGATTCCCATGCCAATAACCAGAGCAACAAGGATGAGTGCAACGCTTAGTGGATACGAAAGTTTCATATACCTCCTTTATTAACTTCTTCTTTTTTCCATAATCTTCATGACTTCATCGATGACTTCCTTCGAGTTGCCTTTTTTTATTTCGTCCGCAACACAGGTAACCATGTGGTTTTTCAGAATTTCCTGATCAGTGCTTCGTAATGCCGCCTGAACGGCAAGTGATTGGTTGATCACGTCAACGCAGTAGTTGCCGTCCTCAACCATGGCGATGACACGATCCAGATGACCGCGGGCGATCTTCATGCGGTGGATAATGCGTTGCTGTACGGATTGATTTCGGGGTATTCCTTTTGGCATACTTCCTCCTGAGTAAGTAAAATAAGTCTCTTGACTTTTATCCCCCCAGTGGGGATATAATCATCCTACCATGTTTTGACACACTGTCAAGACTCAGAAACAATATGCCGAATCTTTGGATCATATTTACCACGGGATTGTTTGCAGGAGGGCTCACCTGTATGGCAGTACAGGGAGGGATCCTCACCACGGCCCTCACGAGGGAGGAAGAGGAGTATCCCCGCGTTTCGCGCGGCATGGGAGTTGCCGTATTTTTAATTGCCAAACTTATTTCTCATGCGCTTCTCGGCGCACTATTGGGATACATGGGATCACTTATCGGATTAACACCGAGGGTGCAGGCGGTGGGTATCGCGTTGGCGTCACTTTTTATGGCGGGAACCGCGCTATCGTTTCTTGATGTTCATCCCATTTTCCGCTACTTCGTTATCCAACCCCCGCGTTTTCTGACCCGGTTTATCCGGGGGAGGGCAAAAGCGGGCGGCTTATTTGCGCCGGCAGTCATCGGGTTATTTTCCATATTTATACCCTGCGGTACCACCCAGGCTATGATGGCCCTTGCCGCCGGCACCGGGAGCCCCTGGTGGGGGATGGCAACCCTTGCGGTTTTTGTGTTGGGTACGGCGCCATTATTCTTTTTACTCGGTCTTTCCATTGATGTGATAAAAGCGACATTGAAAGATAAATTTGGCGTGGTAGCCGCGACACTCGTCCTCATCCTTGCAGTGGTGAATTTCAACGCCGCGCTACGTTTATATGGATCGCCGATAACGATAACATCGGCACTCCGCAGCATGTTCTGTACGGTCACGTTTTGTACGACCAATCCTGCAACAATGGAGCCGACCACAACTCCGGTTATTACATTTTGGCTCAACGGGTATAAAACGGATAACCCGGTTATTCCCAAAGGAGAAACGATCACGCTTACCCTCGTCAATAAAAGCGGGAGCGGTTGCGTGCAGGCATTCACCATTCCCGCTTTGGGACTTTCTGAAATCGTGCCGGTGGGACAGGAGAAGACACTGACGTTTCAGGCGCCACTGGAAGGGGATGAGTTGGCATACAGTTGCAGTATGGGTATGTATGGTGGTACGTTTTATCTCAAATGAAAACCACAAAAACCTATCAGATAGCGGGTATGCATTGTGCAAGTTGTGCGATGCTTATCGAGGGAGAGCTTGAAGACCGGGGAATAATTGGGCGTTGCAGTTTTGCAAAACAAACCCTTGAAGTTGATACCGAGGACGCAGAAGCCGTGGATATGACGGTGGAAGATGCCGTAACAGCGGCGGGATATCGAGTAGAAAAATAAAGTAAAAGTCCGCACCCCCTCGCCAAAAAGCCTGCTGATACGGGAAATAATCATCGGGGTTTACAGAAAAACATTGGGTGTTATACTGAGAATCCGAAATAATGGTTTATACAAAGGAGGAAACTTATGACAGACGTAACCGACCAATCATTTGATGCGGAAGTATTACAATCACCGGTTCCGGTACTTGTGGATTTTTGGGCAGTTTGGTGCGGGCCTTGTCAGGTACAGGGACCCATTGTGGAAGAAGTCGCCACCGCCATGGGGGAAAAAGCAAAGGTGGTAAAACTCAATGTCGACGAAAATCCCACCAATGCACAAAAATACGGGATTATGAGTATCCCGACTCTCATGATTTATAAGAACGGCAACGTGGTAAAACAATTTATCGGCGTGACGAGTAAAGAGACCTTGGTACAAGAACTCACTCACCAGGCGAGTTAATGGTTACGGGCAAATGGCAGACACACTCTATGACGTCGCTATCGTAGGTTCGGGGCCCGCTGGATATACCGCGGCGCTTTATGCTTCCCGTGCGTTCTTAAAGACGCTTGTGCTTTCCGGTATGCAACCCGGCGGGCAACTGACTACCACGACGGAAGTGGATAACTTTCCCGGTTTTCCCCAAGGTATTCTCGGGCCGACGCTTGTCGGCGATATGAAAAAGCAGGCGGAGCGATTTGGTGCCGAAGTGCAACAGGAAATGGTAACCTCAATTGCCAAGGGAGATGTTTTTACCCTTGCGGTCGGTGACAAGAAGTATCAGGCTAAAACGGTTATTATCGCCACGGGGGCCTCCGCAATGTATTTGGGACTTCCGAGTGAAGAGAAGCTCAAAGGGAAAGGGGTTTCCGGGTGTGCCACCTGTGACGGATTCTTTTTCCGCGGCAAGGTGGTGGTCGTCGTCGGTGGGGGAGACACCGCCATGGAAGAAGCAACATTTCTGACGAAGTTTTGCCCGAAAGTGACCGTAATTCACCGTCGCGAGGAATTCCGCGCCTCGGCGATTATGCTTGATCGCGCAAAAAAAGATCCCCGGATTGCCTTTTTGACCAATAAGGTGATTGAAGAGATATTGGGAGAGACGGAAGTGACCGGCATCCGACTCCGCGATACCAAGACCAACGAGGTTATCGACTACCCGACGCAGGGAGTATTTCTGGCAATTGGTCACAAACCGAGCACCGCTTTTTTAACCGGACTTGTTGACCTTGATGCAAAAGGCTATGTCAAAGTAGTGAGATCGCTTTCTCCGTTAGATCCCCAAACTGCCACCAATGTACCCGGCATATTTGCCGCGGGCGATTGTGTTGATCCCCGGTATCGACAGGCGATCGTTGCCGCGGGACAGGGGTGTATGGCCGCAATGGATGCGGAAAAATATCTTGAAGGGTTACATCGTTAATTCGTTACAACGTCACATCGCACGGTATGGCACAAAAGATCCAGCTGGAAGTTTCAAGAAAAGAACAGGTGACGGAGAAAGTGTATTTCATCACCTTCCGTCTTGTTTCCCCGTCATCGCTTTCATTCCGGGCGGGACAAAATATGATGCTTATGATTGCCCCCGGTGTCAATCGTACGATGTCCATCGCAAGTCCTCCTTCGTCAGCTGATCATCTCCTTATGGTGCATGATGTAAGCCCCATGGGACCGGGATCGCAATGGACGGTGGGACTCAAGGTGGGGGATCACGCAACGATTGTCGCGCCGACGGGAGGGATTTTATCATTCCTTGATACTCCAAAGCGCAAGGTGATGGTGGCAACCGGAACCGGCATAGCGCCGTTTCATGCCATGATAGTTGACGCGGTCGAAAAAAAAAGTACCGTTCCTATGATGCTGTACTGGGGTCAGCGGTATGAACATGATGTATATTGGAAAGAAGAATTTGATCGCATTGCCGATGAAGTGCCCACCTTTGCCTGGCAACAAATACTTTCCCGTCCGACGCCGGCGTGGCAGGGGCTAACCGGACACGTTACCGAACATATGCTTTTGCAGGAAAAAAACCTTATTGAGTCCGAATTTTATATCTGCGGAAATAAAGCGATGACCGAAGAGGTGAAAGCAACGCTTTTGGATCATAATGTGCCGAAAGAGCAAATCAAAACGGAGCTTTTTTATTAATATAAATACAAATAGTGAGTACTTTTTATAGAGGAGGCAATATGCAACAAAATAACCCGTTTGACAATGCGATGCAACAACTCGGTAAGGCGCACGCCGTTCTTGCATCTTCAAAAAAGAAAATAAAAAATATCGATCAGAAAGTAGCGGTATTAAAAGAGCCTCAACGAATCGTCAACGTGACCCTTCCCGTCACCATGGATAACGGGGAACAGAAAATATTTCAGGGGTATCGGGTGCAGTTTAATAATGCCAGGGGTCCCTACAAGGGGGGGATTCGGTATCACCATAACGTCAGCCTTGATGAAGTGAAAGCGTTGTCTTTTTGGATGGCGATGAAATGTGCCGTGGCAGATCTCCCGCTCGGAGGAGGAAAGGGAGGCATCATCGTCGATCCGAAAGCGCTGTCACAGGACGAACTGGAACGGTTGAGTCGTGCCTACGGTAAGGCGATAGCTGATCTCATCGGTCCCGAGACGGACGTACCTGCTCCCGACGTCAATACCAACGGCGTGATTATGGGGTGGATGGTAGATGAATACGTCAAGGCACAAATGAAGAAAGCAAAACTTTTCGGCGCTACAATATCAGCAAAAAATGCAAAACGATTAAAAGGAACATTTACGGGAAAAGCGATAGCAGACGGGGGGAGCGAAGGACGTGAAGAGGCAACAGGGCTGGGCGGCTTATTCGTTCTGCAGGCGATTATTAAAAAGCTTAAACTTTCCGGCACCCTCACTGCCGCTGTACAGGGATTCGGGAATGTCGGTTACAATGTGGCCAAGTTTTTAGATGAAGCGGGAATTCGGGTAGTTGCCGTATCCGACAGTAAAGGCGGCATTTATGTTCCCGAGGGGATAAATCCGGCGCTCACCCTCGAGTGTAAGAAGAAAAACGGATACCTTGCCGGTTGTTACTGTTCGGGATCGGTATGCGATCTCAAGAAAGGTAAACAACTGACCAATGATGCGTTGCTTGAGCTTCCCGTTGATATTTTGGTGCCTGCCGCACTCGAAAACGCCATAACAGGGAAGAATGCGGGCAAGATCAAAGCAAAAGTTGTGCTTGAAATGGCGAACGGCCCCACGACGCCGGAAGCGGATACCGTGCTCTATAAGAAGGGTATTCCCGTTATACCCGACATATTAAGCAATAGCGGCGGCGTTACCGTTTCCGCCTTTGAGTGGGAGCAGAACCTCAAAGGGCAACATTGGACGAAAGCCCAGGTAAATAAGAAGCTCGCAGGAAAAATGGCGTCAGCCGCCGAAGCGGTATGGCAGGCATCCGTGACTCATAAAACCGACTTGCGAACCGCGGCATTTGTGGTTGCGTTGGAGCGCATTTTAGCTTCAATGGAGTAACGACGATTTGATCCTATAGGACATATTGGTGTACTATATGCCCATATAGTTGACAATGGGGAGTCGTCACCCATACTATGGGAATATTGACACTGCCTGATCGAAAGGGAGGAATATGGCTGAAGGATTTGAAAAAACAACATTTCAGGAAGCGATAAGTGAAAGCGCCGTCGGCAAAGCCGTACGGGGAGCTATTTCCGAAGTTCAGCAAACCAATAAGGAATATTGGGATATACGGCAGGATATAGAGGGCAGAAAGAACGCCTCAGGAAAAGGGGTGTATAAACACTATGTCGAGAACATGGATAAGATTCTGCACCACATGTATGCGGGCAAAGAGCTTGGTGTGGTCGGAAAAGTTGCCGAATTTTCCCAAAAAGTAGGAGCGAGAGTAGAGGCGGCGGTTGTATCTTTCGGTGCGGCAACCCTTGATATCCCGTATAACGTATTAACATGGCTTCCGCGTAAAATGAGCCCCTTCGGGCCGCCCAAGGATGTCTTTAAGCGATTGGCGCTTGCCCGTTTTGATATCAAGCTCGGACTTCGTGCCGCGGGGGCGGGTATTATGCGAGGGGAACTTGGGGTAGCGAAAGCCGTTCGCACCGGAGCAGAAGCGGTGTTGAGCGCTCCTGAGATTGCCGTACGTATGGCAAAGAAAAAGGTTGATCGCGTGGTGAACTGGATCAAAAGCCCGTTTGCCGAAGGCAAACCGTCAACACCCAAAGCGAGGCCATAATAGTGTTTTATGAAAGGAGTTTTGTATGGATGACAAACTGCGCGCCGTGGTAACGAGAGTCGAATTGTCAAAGCTTACCGAAAGCGAGAAAGAAGACGTCTATACCGCGCTTGCCGAGGGACTGCAGTCTACCGTCTGGCCGATTCTTATTAAATACATGCCGAAAGATCAGCTCGATGATTTGGCGGCAAATCCGACCAAGGTCAATCTGGAAACATACGGCAAACTGATCGAAGATTCCGTAAAAGACGGACAAGCGTTAAAAGAAATCGAAGCATTGATGCAGGATATCTTAACGGCTGTCGATAAGACCCTTACGGAGCAGGGAGTTCCCGAACTTCCGAGCACCGGCTAACCTATGACGGAAGTAACACCACCGGTTGAAACTCAAAAGCTTTCCGGAGCGGCAAGGATTGTTGAAAGCCTCAAAAAATGGTCGCACGACCATCTGACGCTCCAGGGTAGAGAGGACAATATCTATCTTAAAAAATACGCGCAGATCGCGGAAAAACTTCCCCAAGATATGTCTGAAAATCATATGGCGCTTCTTGAGATGCGACTGCGAAAGGATGCGCACAGTGCCGCGGTCGGCTCCATTATCGTAGACGCATTGATGACGGGAGGGGTGCTTGTCGGGGCGGGTGCGCTATTAAAGAAAGTTGATTTTGCATTTCCCAAGTTTGAACGAAAAATACGGACGGCACCAAGGCCCGTGCCGCCACGAGAACAAGTCGTGCCGCCACCGCCAAAAGCAAATGAACCTGCCAGGTGGAGTCTGTTTGCCTTTGCCAAAAAAGTAAGTCGTATCCTTGAAGGGCATGGTGAAGATGTCGATATGGACAAAGTGGTAGCGGGTGCCGATACAATGCTTGATAAAGCGGCAAAAGTGAAATGGGATGCCCCTGCTGATTGGATGGAGAAGGGGATTGATAAAGCCGGAAAGGGTCTTCAGAAACTCTGGGGATGGCTTGACGGTTCCTTAGGCAAACTTGCGGACAATATGTAAGCCTAAGTGTGCTACTATAAATTTTAGGAGGAACTATGGAAGAAACATTGAAGGCGATCATTGCAAAAATTGAAAAATCCCAACTATCTGAAACCGAGAAAAATGAGCTCTACACCGTGATTGCTGAAGGACTTCAGAGCACCGTTTGGCCCGTTATGGTAAAATATATGCCACAGCAAGACCTAGAGTATTTGACCGCTGATCCGAAGTCACGCATGACCGTCGAAAGTTATGCAAAGCTTATAGGGGATGTGGTGAAAGACCCTGAGGCATTAGCGGCGATTGAACAGGCGGCGGGCAGTGTGCTTGCCAATGTTGAGTCGGTTTTAGCAGAGGAAAATATATAATTGTTTGTACATGAAGGAGGTTCTTATGACCGAAGTAGGAATGTCACCTGAGCGACAAGGATGGTTTGCGGGGCTCAAAGAAAAAGTCCGCAAGTCTTTTACCGTCCAGGGCGCGAAAGAAAAATTTTATCAGAACAACAGCGAACTTATCGCCAAAGCAACGGCAAACCTTTCCCCCGAGGATAAGCAGGCGGCATATGCCCAGATTGAACAGGATGCGCTATCTTCGGCCAAAGTCGATGTTGCAACCCATTGGGGTGCCCTAGTATTGGGTACCACCGTTGCCGGTCTCGGCGGTGCGCTCCTAAACGACAAAGTCCGCGGGAGAGTAGGCGAGATGGGTAACTTCGGCAAAAAAGTTGCTGGTCTCGGTGACAAGGCAAAAGACGGGCTGATGCGGCTGGTCAGCCGTTTCAATTTCCGAAGAGAGGGGAGTAGTAAGGGCCCCATTAATGTGGATGCAGTTTCCGAATCTATCAAGTCTGCCGCCGGTTATAAGCAACGGGTGGATGCGCTTACCCAGATGATCAACAGTGGAAAATATCAGGGCGAGGCATTGACCCGACTGCGAAGGAAACAAAGGTTGGCAATGCTAGATTTACGACGTGCCGACGCCTTGCTTTCCGGTCGTCCCGAGCTTAACAAAGTGCAGGAATTGTCCCGGCAAATCCAAGAAGCGATAAAGGCCGGCAAACCGGTTGATGATTTGGTGCGGCGACGAACTGACATGCAAAACGGATTGAATGATATTTTGTCTGCACGGAGAAAAGCCGGATTCAAAGGTTTGGAACGGGGCGACGTAAGCAACTATCAGAAAAAGATAGATGCCATAAAGGCTCGCAACAGATCCTAACGTCCTATTCTTCACTTTGTTGCCATACGCTGGATCAGCATATCTTGGGAAGTTATCTGTGTTTGTGGTGATGGAACAGCTCGTGCGTTACGAAGATACACGAAAATACGCGTAAATACGCTACAATAGTGGATATGACCGCAGAAGCGATCGGCAAACGACAGGAAGTTCCCCGTATTCAGGAATCAGGGCTGAACTTTTCTCCCGAATCGTTGGTTGCCGCGGGAAAACTCGCCTCAGAGATTGCCGCCAATACCCCCCCTGAAGCTTCCGACGTTTCCCAAATGGTAAAGACGATAGGCAGTGATCTGGCCAAAGAGGGACTTCCCATAGCAAAAGAAGACTATAAAGCCGTGATGAAGCAAGCGGAGGCCGCGTATCTTCGTCACCGCGGACAGCAAACGGTTCCCGAGCATACCCCCGACATTGAAACCGTCTCTCCGATAGATCTTGCCGAATACAGGGATGTGATGGGGGAGCTCTTTAAAACATATAAATTAGGAAGCGGCAGTTGGCAGACGGTGACCGGCATTTATGGAGCTACCGACCTTATCGGCAACGTGATCGGCGGGTACCAGACGAAACCGTGGATAAGCGAAGAATCCCGGAAGGCATTTACGGAAAAAGTAGAAGGGGGACTTGAGCTTCTTCAGGCACGGCAAACGCCGTTACAGGAGCTGGGCCGCACCCTCAAGCGTCTGCCCGCCGAAACAAAGAAAAAAGCCGCCGGGCTACTCCTTTCTGCTACCTGGCCGTGGGTCGCAGGAACGGCTCATTGGTTTATCGGCAGACAAGCGGAAAAATTTGCGCATAAACTCATCGTGCGGGAGGGAATGAATTTACAGAAGGCCGTCAATACCCGTATCGCCGAATCGTTATTTATGCGGGATTTTGAGTTTCTTCATGACAAACCCGCGGGAGAAATCATGGAGATTGTTAACAACGGCAAATTATCGACCATTGATCTGGTTCGTGTTACGTACACGGAGTTTCTTCCGACGATTTTGGGCATACTAAGCCAGTTGCCCCGCCAATATGTTACCGGAAAATTGGAATTTATGTCTTCACTTATCAAAATGCCGTTTCTTTTAATGCGCAGTGAACAAAACGCGAAACTTATGCAAGAAAATAGAGCGGCTGAACTTGCCAAAATGGATAAAGTGAACACGAAGCTCATGACCACGCTTGCCGGTCTTGAATCGGTGCGAACATCAGGAAATGCGACCGGCGGATCGGTAAGTATGCTTGATCTGTTAACGGAACGTGACACGGTGGCGGGGAAGGGTCTTCGCCAAAAACTCGCGGGACAACGGCAGATGAATATGTTCTTTGACGTGATGGATGTCGCCCTGCCGTTTATGAGCGAGGCGTTGCAGTTTAATAAACAACGTCCACCGGGCAAGCTGTCGGGGGAGGGAGCATTTAACTTCGGTGTCGATGCACTGTCACGGGTGATTAACTCCAAGAATCAACAGATGGAGCTTCGTGCGGCATTTGCCGGTTTGACGAGACTCTATGTCGATAACATTATTCCCGATATTCAGGATATCAAGCGCATGGAGGAACTCCTCGGCAAATACGACGCGTTAGATAGGCCAAACGGCCCTCGGGAACGGGCTCGGGTTGCGGTGGGGAAGTTGACGAACACGGATATTCGTGTCGAGAACCTTTCTTATAAAGGCATCATCAATAACGTTTCCCTGGATATCCCGCAAGGATCATTCGTGACCATTAAGGGCGAGTCCGGAACGGGGAAAACGACATTCATCCGTAATCTTGTCGGTCTTTACACGCCGGAATCGGGATCGGTGACGATTGGCGGCGTCCCCATCGACGGCATAAAAAAGTACGGAACCGAATCGGTATCGAGTATTGTCGGCTATGCCAATCAAAACCCTCAGATTCTTGAAGGCATGACTCTCAAGGAAAACTTGTTGTTATGGTCCCAACAGCAGGTTCCCGATGCGGTACTGACGAAAACACTTAAGGATCTCCGTTTGGAGCATCTTACCGATAGACTTGATAAAGCGACCAAGCATTTTTCGGGCGGTGAACTTCGGCGTATCGGCATAGCCCGGGCGCTTCTGAAAAATCCGAAAATACTTGTGCTTGATGAACCGACCGCAAGCCTTGATGAAGCGTCAGCACAGCAGGTCATGGATATCATCCAGCGTTTGCGAATAGAGCGTCCTGATATGACGGTGGTTGCCATTACCCATGACCCGGTATTTGAAAATATCTCCGAGCGTATCATAGATTTTTCACAGATAAATAAGTCAAGGTCATCGGAAGCATACGGAAACCGTCAGCTCAAAGATCACCAGATATTGGAAGCAATTGCCCGGCCGAAGCGGCCGTGACGATAGCTTGCGAAAATGGAAAAAACTGCCCATACTGAAGCTATGAATGATTTTTCGCCGGAAACACCCGAATCGCGAATATCCGTGTCACCTGAATTAGGGCAACGGATAGGGGAAGCTAAGTCGGGGATTGAAGAAAATAGGGACATGCCGGCTTCAGAAATAGCCACCAACACCGAACAAATGGGGCTTCTTGCTTCTTTGGGCGGGCTGTATAAGGATATGGCCAAAAAGAAGCTCGGTATCGCATTCAAAGATGTGAAAGCGGCGCTTGCCATTGTTCCCTTTGTTCCTCTCGCCAGCGAAGCGATAGCGGTAGCAAAGGGAGGGGCAAAATTGGAAAGTATTGCTACGAAAGTGCATAAGGCCGCGTATGCGGAGTCCGCCGCAATCAAGGCTCAAAAAACGGCAAATAAAGCGGAGCGTTGGGCAAAATGGTTTCGCAAAAGCGAAAAAGCGCAACAGCGATTGGGTGCGGCGAAGGACGCACTGGGAATCGCAAACGCTGAAGCATCCACCGCCACTGCCGCGGCAAAGAAGGCTTTGGAACGGGGATTGAAACAGGGAGTGCCTGTTGAGGGATCGGCCTCACGATTCGTGCGCAAACATATTGTTCATGACATCCGTGATGCCGACTATGTACTTAATTACGAAAAAGCGATAAAAAGCGGTAAAGCGTTGACCGATGCGGAAAAAATACTTTCCACGGCAACGGGGGAAGTTGCGGCAAAAACGTTTGGGGAAAAAGCGGTTCATAAGGCAAAAACAATCGGCAAACATACGCTTCTTCACTCGCTAGGCCCCATCATCGATCCGACGCCGAATGTCCCACATGCGGTTGTGCTGGGCTCATTTGGTGCGGAATTATTCGGTCAAGTATGGGCGGGACTTATTCCGCCCGTCTGGCAGTATCTTCACAACCGATATGAAGACGTCAAAGTCGGGTGGGATACGGCGGTCAAAGCCAAAGATATTATCACAACGCATTTTTCTCAAAAAGTCGATAAACTGAAAACACCGGAAGTGGCAAAAGCCGCCGAGGTTTTTGTGCCGTCAGATGCTCCCGCGGCACCATGATGCTATGAATAAAAAAATCGCGCTTGTCACCCTCATTGAAGCGAGTATCATCCTGTCGGATGAAGATAGGCTTATGTTGCTTGATTTGGTGCCAGGACTTACCGAAAAACAGGTGGATGCGCTGGGCAAGTTTTTCGCCCTGGAGCGCAAATTTGTTTTGAGCAATGAGGATGATGTAAAACAAAAGATTGAATCATTGCTTACCGGTCTGGATCGACAGGATACCGATACTGTGTATGTAGGGAGCGGGAATGCATTCGACCAAGGAACAAAATAACATAAGAAGTTAACTATTACTTTGTCAGTTTATTCATGAGTCGTACCTATGGCAGAGAGTATCATCAAAGACTTTAAAGGAAAAAACGATTGGGTCTATGTCGGTAAAAGTGAAGCCCCGAAACCTTCCGAGAAAAAAGCTGACACGTTATTTCATCAGTATATGCAGGAAGTGTTTGACGTGGCGGCTCCCGTGATGATCGGCGAGCTTGACGGGGCGGCAGGGGCGCAAGCGGCCCTTGCCTCTGCAACGCTTTCGCTTGCAGACAAAGCGCATACCGACGCCACTTCAACCGCCTCCCTCCCGGATAAATCAACATTTGCCAAACGATGGCTCGCGCTGGAACAGCGGGTCGGCAATGATGATCACCAAAATAGGTTGGGAAAGCTTCTGACCAGTTTTGTATATATGGGCGGGTCATTTGCTATGAACCTGGGGAGCGAAGTGGTTGCCGATGTATTGTATCGCGGCAAATCGAAAGTACCGCTCCCTCTGGGACGTTCCATCAACATCTCAAAAGAAACGGGTAATCAGCGCATGCTTGACGCAGGCTGGGAGTATCTCACCGATTATGGGGTCGAAAAAACGGTGGACTGGTCGGCTCAGAAGCTGGCCAATCGGGAAAATATCGGCTTTGTTTCGCCGCTCTCGCGTGCGATCAGTAAAATCGGCAACACGATTATCAATGCCACGAGAAATTTTGATGAACATAATTTTTCCACGGCCGTAAAACGCTCGCTCTTAAGCCCGGGATTTATCGAAGGGGCGTTTCGTTTTGCAGGTGCGCTTCCGGGCGGCGGATTTATCAAGGAATTGTACGGCAAAGCCAATAAACAAATCATGAAAGGGGAAGGAGTCATTCCCTTGGGAGCTGATCTTGCGTTTAACATGATATTTGCCAAGGTGCTTTACAAGATGCAACAGGGAGGAGCAAAGCCATAAATGGATATATCGATACAGCAATTTTGTGATCAGGTACTGCGAAGTCGGGCTCTTTCTCAGGAACAGAAAGAACTGCTCGTTGCCGATCCTGAAGCATTGCCGTCCTCATACCGTGAGGAGGTTGCGGCCATTCTCTCGGCATTTGACGACCAATCGATGCAACGGGAGGAGTACCTACGAAATGCCGTGGAAGACCGTATGCGGCAGTTTGAAAAAAAACTTGAAGAAGAGGGGACTGATGCGCCGACGACGCATGCATTACTCAAAAAGGCAAAAGCGTTGAGTGCATCATTGTTTCCCGTAAAGCACGTTGTTTGACGGCGCAGGGAATCTCCTATACGCTAGAAGAAGAGTATGCAACACCATCATGAAATACCGCAGTGGCACCCGCCCCAAGAAGCGATGCCCGCCAAGGAAGGCAATTTGACGAAGGAGCAGTCGCTCTTTCAACGGCTGGGAGTAGCCGTAGCGGAAACGGTCAAAGATATCCGTGATGCAAATGATATGGCGAAACGAAAGTTTGATGGAGATAGCGCGCTGATGCGCGTAGCTCGTGGTGCGCTGACCGGTGCGGTTGGCGCGGGGCTTGAACTTGCCACGGATGATATGTTTAGTAAGGCCTGGCGGGGGGAAGGACCTATCTTCGAGCGATTTATCATGGGTGAAAATACCGGCAAAAAACTCGCAAAACTTTCGGAACAACATCCCAGGATTTCCCATTTTGTGAAAGAAGGTACCCAAGATGTTGCACTCGCGGCGCTTTACAACTTTATCGCCTATAGGTCACAGCCGATTTTTACCCAAGTCGAATCACCTCATGTGCTTCGGTCGCTCACCGCGGATGCTTTGGAAGCCGGATTTATCAACAGCATCCCGGCGGAAATGAAAACAGCGGTTTCTGCCATAAATCAACCCAAAGTGGATAGGTGGCAACATCAGCGTCGTCGTTTTCGGCGCCCTAAGCAAAAAAAATATCCCTTGGGGGGTGAAGGTTCGGAGATGATGATGAATGATTTTTTCAAAAAAAAGCCTTCAGCAGATATGCAAGCCGCACGAATATCGGGGAAAAATACCCCAGGAACTGTCCCCGAGAGGCAGGGGGTATTGGGAAATGTCTTTAATCTTTCCAATCCCGTTACGCAACTAGGTCTTGAGATGGTATGGTCGGGCATGACCACCTTTGCAAAAAACTTTAGTGAACTGAGGAAAACACGCAAAGTGAATGAATGGTCGGGTGGCAAAGCAACGGTATCGGGAAAAGGAGAGAACGTGTATTACGGGAATTCGCATGGGAAATACACAAAGAGAAGGGGGTATGATGAGCGACTTGACGATCTATAAAAAGATACAAAATACCAAGCTGTTTAGCGATGCGCAGAAAGTGGCGCTTCTTGTTGCCATTGTTGATGCCACCGATGAGGATAAAGCAAAACTGGAAGCCGGCATTGACGAATTCGACGCACGTTACGACAACGCCATTAAAAAGCATACGGCACAGATACAGTCACTCCTGGGACACACGATGAAGGACCTTACCCCGGAAGAGAAAAAAGCTCAGGAAACGGCATTGCGATCGATCAGAGCTGGCTTTGGACTTCTGACCTCGTAACCACACAAGCCTATTGCTATAGGACACTTCTTGTGGTATACTTCACGATAGTACCCAAGCATTGTGTTTGGGTTTGTTGTATCTATGTCAAAAGAATCACAACCAACCAGAGCCTATACGCCGGCGGAACAAGGGTTCCAGCGCCTGCTCATTCGCGAACAGAAGCATGAATCCCAGCCGGGTGACGGTCTCCGACGACTGGGAATCAATTCCTCGCTCCTGATCGGATCAACCGCTCTTGATCTTGCCGAAAGTCATCTTGTCGATGCCGTGATTCGAAATCCCATGCATGATAGGATTCATCAAATTAAGGAAAAGGGACCCAACTTTACCGAACAGGCAAAGCGGGCACAAGGCGTGCAATTTGCCGCCGAATTCGTTGAAGAGTGGGCATCCGACAGTATTTATGCCAATATGGCAAATGCATGGGTTCGTGCCATGACCGGTATGGATGATGCTAAGTATGTTTCCGAAACCGCCGCATTCCTTGCGGAGTGGGGGAACGTCATTTCCCAGGTATTTTTGGCAGACAGACTGTATGGGAAGACAAAGACACATCACGGACATACGGTGCCGCAAACATATGGCAAGGTGAAACTTGCCTACGCGTCGGCTGACTTTTTGAATCCCGTCAACGTCGAAGCGGCGATCCGGGTGATGGAAGAAGTACCCGTTATCGGGAAAGCAGTCTCCTGGATGCATGATAAGACGGATCATTTGCTGGAAACCGCCGCCGTTCGGCTCGGGAGCGGCATTGCCGGAAAAGGTATTCTCGGCTATCATATCGGACGAAACGTAAAAGCGTTATAAACGGCTTTTCATCTTTTTGCTATGACAGCAGAGACACTAAGCGTACGAATACAGTATCCGCAGGATAATCCCATCTCGGCTGAGAAAACCTCCTCTCAGGATGGCGCCGCGATCTGGAAGAAAGCATATGCGGAATCCCGACAAAAGCATTGGCAACAGGTATTCCAAGTCGGTGACTATTCCCCCTATGACAAAGCGCGCAAGCTCCCGCAGGGTACTGCGCTTCGTGAGGCACTCTACGAATCTCTCACCGATCCGATTTCTTTTGTAACGCATATCGGCGAACATATCCGTA
Source organism: Patescibacteria group bacterium (assembly GCA_049322955.1). Lineage (GTDB taxonomy): Bacteria > Patescibacteriota > Microgenomatia > UBA10105 > UBA927 > UBA927. The sequence continues at coordinate 178,888 of JBMOPU010000012.1, forward strand.
AGGTCGATACCGATCTTCGCGGCGGAAAAGATATCGGGGGTGCGAAAGAGCGATGGGAGCGAGTCGGGGCATTTGCCAGTATGGCGGTGCTCTTTACCGCATTTGATTACGCAACAAGTAAGCCATTTGAGCGATTTTTTCCCATGATAAAGAATAAGGTATTAACCCCTGAGGAACTTCGTCTGAATGCGCGGATGGGGGCGATGAAAAAGATCCTTGACGTCATGAACGATAAATACGCGACGGCATTAGGCAATATGCTGGTAGAGAAAATTTCCGGCAAGCGGGGATTTATCCATGAAGTGGCGGATAAGGGTGCAGACACCATCCAATCGGGATTTGAGGAAACCAATGACTTGGTCAACGGCGCAACACTGGAAAGTTATATGCGGATTTTTTCTCAGGTACCGATTGTGGGAGCGTTATTTGAGCAGGGGATGACCCGTCTTTCCCTGTTGCAGGAAAAGTCATCGCTCCACACCGCTACGGGCAAAATGCTTTATATGGCGCTTGGCGTATTTATCCGAGATAATCGAAAAGCAGACAAAATGGATGGCGCTTCTTTGGCAGGACTTATTGCCAGGACAATCCTTTAATCGAATAACGAAGTGATTTGGGTGTTGACAGTTTTTTATCCGCTGAGTACAATACCTTTTGCCTTTGTTCGCCAATTATCGGCGATACGGAATGCGGAGGCAAGACTTTTCTTTTTCATGAGAATCACCACTTCATACAAAACCGACCTTTTTGGGCGACGTTTGCGTGTGATGTAGAACTTCTTACAAGGAGAGAGTCCCGATCCCGCATAAAAGGCGGGATTTTTTTATCCCTTTTGCACATTACCTAAGCATGATCGACGGAGAAGAACTGTGGGTTCGCCTTCGGGTCTGCCCATTCGTTTAATGGGCCCGAAGTTTACCTGGTTGAACGCTTCATTTGCAATGAAGAGGCAGGCGGTTCGACTCCGCCCGGGTCCACCGATGTTCTTGTATCGGGAGTAGCTACATATATATGTATATACTCTCGCGACAAGAGCGCGAGTTGCTCTTTAACAATATTGCCAAATGACTTCTTGTAAGACAGGTGAAATTCCTGCTCTACAAGAATTGAAAGTAATGAAGTAATGAGGTAGTTGCCGCGTAAGGGGGAGTGAATCCCACTTATCGTGGCCATTTTTAGTTGAGGGAACAAGGGTCGTCTTCGAGACGAATCTTTTGTTCTCCGCAACGCTACAAGTCGATAATGAATGCCTTGGGCTGTTATGCCGAAGAAGGACGTAGTTGGCAGCGATATTCGTCGGGGAGGAGTCAACATCCTGCGATCCGGCGGTTTCCGAATGGGGAAACCCGTCCCGTTGGGACAACCTATTATGAAGGCAACCGAAAGGTTGAAGTTAGTAGTAGGTAGGGCACCACCTGAACTGAAACATCTAAGTAGGGTGAGGAAAATAAATCGAATGAGATTCCGTCAGTAGCGGCGAGCGAAAGCGGAACAGTCTAAACCATCCCGCAAGGGGTGGGGTTGTGGGGCTCCCGATATGGGAGAAAAACAGGTAGCAGAACGCGCCGGAATGCGCGACCAGAGAGAGTGAAAGTCTCGTATGCAAAATCTGTTTTTCCTCTAGGGAGTTCCCAAGTACCATGGAGCACGAAGGCTTTGTGGGAAGCTGGGGGAACCATCCTCCAAGACTAAACACGTAACAGCACCGATAGTGAACGAGTACCGTGAGGGAAAGGTGAAAAGCACCCCGGAAGGGGAATGAAATAGTACCTGAAATTGTCGACTAACAAACAGCGAGAGCCCCGCAAGGGGTGATCGCGTGCCTATTGAAGAATGAGCCGGTGAGTTATTTCGACGTGCGTTAAGCTTAAGCCAGATCAAACTGGCGGAGGCGTAGGGAAACCGAGTCCGAATAGGGCGCTTGTACGTCGAATTAGACCCGAAACCGGGTGAGCTAACCATGAGCAGGGTGAGTTCCGGAGAAATCCGGAAGGAGGCCCGAACTCGTCAGAGTTACAAATCTGTGAGATGACTTGTGGTTAGGGGTAATATGCCTATCGAACCCGGAGATAGCTGGTTCTCCCTGAAATATATTTAGGTATAGCGTCTGGTGAAGTGGTACTGGGGTAGAGCACTCACAGAAACGCCAAGCGAAAGCGAGGTCTTTCTATGAAACTCCGAATACAGATACCGTTATCCAGGCAGTCAGTCATGCGGGGCTAAGCTCGTGTGGCTAAAGGGAAACATCCCATGACTTTCGTCTAAGGCCTCTCAGTCTATGCTAAGTGGTTAATGAGGTCGCGGTTTTAAGACACCCAGGAAGTTGGCTTAGAAGCAGCCACCTTTTAAAGATAGCGTAACAGCTCACTGGATGAAAACTGCGGCGCAGAAAATGATCGAGGCTCAAGCATAGCGCCGAAGACAGAGATTGCCGTAAGGCAGTGGTAAGGGAGCGTTCTATTTGCAGTGAAGCATATGGCGTAAGCCAGTGTGGAGCGGATAGAAGTGAGAATGCCGGCATGAGTAGCGTTAAAAGGTGAGAATCCTTTTTGCCGAATGCGCAAGGTTTCCGAAGCAACGTTCGTCGTCTTCGGGTAAGTCGGATCTAAGGCGAGGCCGTTATTGCGGCGTAGCTCGATGTATAACGGGTTGATATTCCCGTACCGATTGTGTGTTGATTAAGACTCAAAGGGGTAACGAAGGGGAATGAGTGTGCCGGCTGAAATGCCGCTAAGTGCCGAAGTAGTGAAGATTGGGAAATCCGTTTTCATGTTTAACTTGAGGTACGATGGGGAGTCCAAAGAGCAATCTGCGGGCAACGTACATAGTTTCGCTTCCAAGAAAAGCCTCGTTGAGGAACACATAATTGTCCGTACCGCAAACCGACACTGGTGCGCTGGTGTTAGAGTACCAAGGCAAGCGAGTGAGAGTAGTTCAAGGAACTCGGCAACAAAAGCTGGGCGTAACTTTTTGGAGATGCCCTACCCGGATCGTATCCGGGTCACAGTAAATGATGCTATGCAACTGTTTAACTAAAACACAGGTCTCTGCGAAGCGGTAACGCAACGTATAGGGGCTGACACCTGCCCAGTGCCGGTAAGTTAAGAGTGGTTGGTGACCTTCGTAAGATGGAAGCTAGCTTCTCAAGCTCCGGTGAACGGCAGCAGTAACTATAACTGTTCTATGGTAGCGAAATTCCTTGTCGGGCAAGTTCCGACCCGCACGAAAGGTAGAATGACATAGCAACTGTCTTGAACTATAACTCGGCGAAATTGAAATGGCTGTGAAGATGCGGCCTACCCACACTTGGACAAAAAGACCCCGTGAAGCTTTACTGTAATTTGACACTGAGGACGCGATGTTGACTGTCGAGCATAGGAGGGAGCCTTCGGGCAACAGTGGAATACCTCTCTTCGGCATTGCGAATTCTTACTTATTCCAGCATAAAAATCCTGGAACAGAACACTGTCAGATGGGCAGTTTAACTGGGGAGGTTGCCTCCAAAAATGTAACGGAGGCGTACAAAGGTTGGCTAATCCTGAATGGAAACCAGGACGTGTCGTGCAATCGCGGCAAGCCAGCTTAACTGCGAGACGTACAGGTCGAGCAGATACGAAAGTAGGTGATAGTGATCCTCGCATCCCTCGTGGGAGGGAGCGGGCTTAACGGATAAAAGCTACTCCGGGGATAACAGGCTGATCGCTTCCGAGCGTCCACAGCGACGAGGCGGTTTGGCACCTCGATGTCGGCTCATCCTATCCTGGGGGTGGAGAAGCTCCCAAGGGTCCGGCTGTTCGCCGGTTAAAAGGGTACGCGAGCTGGGTTCAGAACGTCGTAAGACAGTAGACCGTGATGAGATAGACTCCATCACAAAGAGCTGTCAGTTTTCCGATGTTTTGTAAAACCCCATTGAGAATACTAAAAACTGTTATAAAAAACGAAAACAATCCGTGGCAAGGTGTGCTTTGTCGCGGGTGAAATCTGACTATTTGCTGGAAACTCTGAGTATCCGGTGGTACCCGTAAGGGTGAAAATCCATCCGGTGCAGACAATCAGCAGGGAAGATCGCGCTTTTTCTTAATTCCGCCGTAAAACGGCAGAGTTTCGAAAAAGAGCGAAACCCTCAACGACTATATGTCAGAACGCTTTGGAAGAGGGCTACGCCCCCTTCCAACTTTCCCCAATAGGGGAATGAAGATGCGTAAGAGATAGTCTGAACTCATGGGCGACCATGAGGTAACACAATTGTCGGTCTCTATCCAGTGTGGGCGTTAGATTCTTGAGGGAGGCTCTCCACAGTACGAGAGGACCTGGAGGGACGAATCCCTGGTGTGCCTGTTGTCGATCATTTGTGACGGCAACGCAGGGTAGCTATATTCGGTTGGGATAAGCGCTGAAAGCATCTCAAGCGCCAAGCCCATCCCAAGATGAAGAATCGTTATCAGACCCGTTGAAGATGACAACGTTAATAGGCTGGGAGTGTACGCACCGCAAGGTGTTTAGCTTACCAGTACTAATCGGTCGATGTTGTGGGGAACAAAGGACGTTTTTTGCCGAGAGGCAAAAACACCTTGTTTCTCTTGGCGAAAATGACACGAAAAGTCGGTCATTCTCCCTTATGTTGCAATTACCTTTATAATAAGAAAAGATTTTATCGTTGAGCCTTTCGGTCTCTTACGCGATGTGGTACCACCCTTTCCCATTCCGAACAGGGAAGTGAAACACATTAGCGCCAACAATACTCGTTTCGCAAGGAACCTGGAAGATAGGTCGAGGCCGGGGGACTCAACGATAAAACGGCAAATTATCCCTAGTGACCCTAGGGATTTTTTGTGGGATTTGGCCTATAGGTGTATAATACGCTCTAACTATGGTAGAACGAGGTGCTACTTCAGTAATGCCGCGAGGCAAAGAACTCATTAACCGGGGGATGGATAAAGTCGTCACCGGAGTGATTCTCACCGCGGGCAATGAAATTGTTCATGCGGTGAAGTTCGGGCTTGTCGGTGCGGCGATCGGTATTCCCGCAGGTATCCTGGGCGGCAATGTTGTTGAAGGGGTCAAAAGCTTCGGAAAGATAGGTGTTGATGTGGGTGTATTGTGGGGATGGCATACGGCACATACTGACTTTAATAAAACTGCCGAAAAAAACGGCAATCCACCGGTCCGGTGGTATGACTGGTTAGGGGCGACCATCATTTCATCCAATGCACGTAATCATGAACGGCCGTTTCACAAAGCAACGCAGACGGAAGCCATATTATGGGGACAATTCTTTAATCCTACGTCAACCAGCGGCATGAAAGATGTGTTACACGGAGCAATACAGGTAGTGTTCGGTTAATACGATATACTTTTATCACTATGGCAGAACGGCCGGTACACCACGAACTCGCTCCCAAGAAAACGCTTGCCGATCAGGTACAGGCGATATTTGAACGCCGGGCCACCAAAGGCGAGAGGAAACTCATTTTGGAAACCTACGAAACCAAGTTTGATGCCCTCCTTCAAAAATTACCCAAAGAACAACAGGAAAATATCATGGTGAAGATCCAGAAAGTTTTGACCACCATCCGCGGCGTGTTTTCCGAATACGGCGCACGCATCACCGATTTTGCGCGAAAAGTGTTTTTATGGCCGATGATTGCCGCAGACAAGGATTTCCCAAAAGATAAATATTATCAGATTGAACTCGCCAGAGCAAAAGCCTGGGGGGAGTTTGCCAAAGACACGACCAAAACCGCAACCGCCGAACGTACGGCCTATCGTGACCACTTTGCGTCAACCGTTGTTTCCCATGCTCAAGTATTGGGAGCAGGAGGGGCGATCGGCATGGTCGGTCTCGGTGTGGCTGAGGGTGCAAAAATAGGTGCCGTTGCCGGGTTGGGACTGCAGGGTGCCGCCGTCGGAGCAATTGCCGGAGGTATTCTGGGAGGCGCCTATTCATTCGGGCTTTTTGTAAAAGATAAAATTGTTGGTCCTCCGGTTGTGTATTATGATGTATTTGCGGGGGCAGGAAAGCGGGGAGTGTCAATTGATATTTCCCAACAAGTGGTACAAAAAGTACCCGCCACTACCTACGCATAAGCATGGATGCAATTGACGAGGTTCTTACCCGGATTATCACTACGGTTTCGCAATCAAGCCTTTCCGAAACGGACAAAAATGATGTCTACGCACAGCTTACCGTCGGCATGCACCGACTCGTCTGGCCGATTTTGCTTGCCCATGTGCCCCAATACCTTTTGGACGATGCCGTGAGTAATCCCCAGCGTTTTACCGTAGAAGACTATGCCGAACTTATTGATATAGCGCTCAAAAATCCCGCAACCGCCAAAGAAATGCATGAAGAACTGCTCGGGGCTCTTACCGAGGTCGATGCACTGGTCACCAAAGCCGTGAGTTGAGGAATACCCCATAATCTTGTATAATGAGCAAATCCTAAAAGAAAGGCGGAATGAATGAATGGTAAAAACATCTACAAGCAGTAAATCACCAGCGGAGGGTGACAAGGCTCCGAAAACAAAATCCTCAAACGGGGCTTCCAGCATGGAAGAGCTCTTAAAGAGCACAGGGTACCAGCTTAAGGGACTCAAGAAAGGTGATACGGTCACCGCAACCATAACCCGTATGTCCGCGCGCGAAATTGCGCTTGATACCGGCAGTAAAACCGAAGGTGTCGTGATGGACAAGGAAATAGAAAACTACCGGGATATGCTGGCAAAACTCAAGGTCGGGGATACCGTTACCGCACAAGTGATTGTTGCGGAAAATGATCGGGGGCAGAGTGTCCTTTCCATCCGAAAATCTCTTCTTGAGAAGCGATGGACAACCCTATCAGAGGTACAAAAGAGCGGCGAAGCGGTTGATGTCATGCTTCGTGATCTCGTTCGCGGCGGGGTACTCGTTGATTATGGCGGTATTCGCGGCTACATCCCCATGAGTCAGCTTGATGCAACGCTTGCAAAACAGCTTGATAAAATGGCCGGTAGGCGCATTAAAGTCAAAGTCATTGAAGTCGACTCGGCAAACAACAGACTCGTCTTTTCGCAACGGGCACTGACCGAAGAGGCCGTGCTCGCCAAGCAAAAAGAACTCTTTGATGTCATTCCCGTCGATAAAACGGTGGAAGCAACCATTACTGGTGTCGCTCCCTTCGGCGCATTTGCCAAATTTACCGTTGAAAAAGAAGGCACCAAGCACGAAGTGGAAGGCTTGATCCATATTTCCGAGATTGCCTGGGAAAAGGTTGACGATCCGAACCAGTATATGAAAGCGGGCGACACCATGAAAGTGAAAATCGCCGGCGTGGATGAAAAGACCGGAAAAGTAACCTTGTCCGTGAAGCAATTGCTTCCTGACCCGTGGGAACATGTACTGGATATGTTTGAGAAAGACAGTCAGGTGAAAGGAAAAGTCACCCGCACGAGTCCCTATGGCATATTCGTCGAGCTTACCCCGGGAGTGGAAGGGCTTATCCATATCAGTAAAGTGACTCCGGGAACGGAACCGAAAGTCGGCGAAGAGATCGTGTGTTTAGTCGAAGACGTGAAACAGGATCAACGAAAAATCAGTCTCTCGATGGCACTTACCGAAAAGCCGATCGGGTATCGCTGAACACACCTGGGACGACACCTACGGTTTCGTCCCAACGACTTTCCCTTAAGAAGAGTCGGGATGGCATACGTTCGATTGCCGAAAGCATCCCGAGGAATTTGGAGCAACACTGCAGTTCCTTCCCAACGATCCTCCCTTACCAGGAATCTTGTGGCGGAAATAATTCCGTCGAATGCAAGGCGATGCAATTTCCCCTGCCTGTGAACCTGTAGTATTGACGCTGAGCCGTTTCTGTATGACAATGAATCATATGACGGAAGCTGTACAGGGCATGGGGTTTCGGGCGCAGATACGGGAGCTACTCTCCAGGGAGCCGGTATCCATCGTTCCCGTTACCGAACGTAATATCAAGCGGTTTGATGCCACCCTCACCGATCTTTCAATGAAAAGTTCCGCAAACGGCGATATGTTTGCCGTCACCGGAAATCCCCACGAAACCAATGAGGAGTGGGCGAAAGGGGTGAAAGCGTTATGGCTTATCGGTCAAAAAGAAACGGATTTTTCCGTCCCCGAAAATGTTGCAGGTTTTGTGAATGTCTATGCACCTGAGCATACGGGAACGATAAACGACTGGTTGCTCAAAAAAGGCATGCGTGCCTATGAGCCGGGCATGATTGTGGAGGCGGCATCATTCGTCAAAGAAGGCAATGCCGAAGCAGAATTAAGTGCGAATAAACAGGCACTCGCCAAGGTATTCATGGACGATGCGTTCAAAGATGTCCGCGCGGTTACCACATGGGTGACCCACAACGCCGAAAACGCTCTTGATCCGCAAGATGCTATTGATATGAAAAAACTCGGCGGTTGGCCTTTGGGAAGCGCCAAATATAACCCCGGTGAGTCGGTTGACAGCACCTGTTTTCTCATTACCAGGCGCCAATTTATGGATGCCTTGACCGGTACGAAACGCTCCTGAGGCATGAGATAACCGTTTCGTGTACAATACCTCGATATGAAGCTCCGGACATCGTATGTATGCCAGCAGTGCGGCTACGAAACACCACAGTGGTACGGGAAGTGTCCCAATTGCGATCAGTGGAATACCCTCATTGAGACGGTCAAAGATGTGGGATCTGCGGGGGGAAAAGGTGGTGTGATACGGCCGTCAGGACAAGCGGGCACGCCTCAAAAGCTTTCCGAGGTACGGCATATCGAAAAACACCGGGTGAAGAGCGGGTTATCTGAATTTGATCGGGTTATGGGAGGGGGAACGGTGCCGGGCAGTGTGACGCTCTTGGCGGGGGATCCCGGCATCGGGAAATCAACCCTGCTTCTGCATGTACTAGGCGCGGTGGGCGGTTTATACGTCTCCGGAGAAGAGTCAGCAGAACAAGTGAAGCTTCGCGCCAAGCGATTGGGGATAGAAGGCAAGAATATTTCGCTTCTTTCAGAAACCAATGCGGAAAACATTGTCGCCGCGGTAGAACGCTTTTCCGAGAAAGATCTCGTCATCATCGATTCGATTCAAACGCTTTCCTCAAGTGAGCTTGACGGAATGGCAGGATCGGTAGGACAAATTCGCCATAGCGCGGAACTTCTCATCGCCGCGGCAAAATCAAAGGGAATTCCCATGATTATTATCGGGCATGTGACCAAGGAAGGAGCAATCGCCGGTCCCAAAGTACTCGAACATATGGTGGATGCGGTACTGTATTTGGAAGGAGAGAGGTTTGCCAATGCAAGAATTCTTCGTACGCTCAAAAACCGGTTCGGGGCTGTCGAGGAGGTGGGGATTTTTGAAATGGCAGGCGAAGGACTGAAAGAAGTGGCAAATCCTTCGGCGCTATTTCTTCAGGATCGAGTAAAGAATGTCCCCGGGTCTGTGGTCACCGTTATTATGGAAGGAACCCGCCCTATGCTTGTTGAAATTCAGGCATTAGCGGTAGCAACACAACTTGCCATGCCTCGTCGTGTTGCAAGCGGCGTTGATTATAATAGGCTACAGCTGATTGTTGCGATTCTTTCAAAGCGTTTGAATTTGCCGCTTGCGGGGTTTGATATTTTCGTCAACGTCAGTGGAGGGTTGAAGCTGTCAGAACCCGCCGCAGATCTTGCTATTGCGCTTGCAATCCTTTCATCATTTACCAATAAGGCATTTGCTCCCAACGCGGTGGCTTTTGGAGAAGTGGGGCTTTTGGGAGAGGTACGCAGGGTAGGAAGTGAGGAGCGACGGGAAAATGAAGCGAAGCGTTTGGGGTTTCCCCGGGTGTGTTCGCCCAAAACCATAAAAAATCTCAAACAAGGAGCCGCAATTCTCGGATAGCCGTTGCGCGTTATCCATCGGGTTTTCAGTAATTATTCAGCTTTACTCCGCACAATGATACGTAGCAGATTGTTGTGCGCCAATTACTCGCTTCGATTTCGGCTTTCTTCATAAATACTATATAATAATGAAGGATACGACGAATGCATCTATCATGAAAAAACAAAAACAGGAGGCAAAAAAAGTTGAAAATCCGCCGGTGCCCGCACAATCATTAACCCCGATTGTCCGTCCGACCACGGCATTTACCCAGGCGCTTGCGAGAGAGATAGTAAAAAATCTTACGGCTCTCAGCGAGATGACCACCCGTCCGTTTCATCGGACCGTGGCTCCCGAGACCAAGGAAACAATCGGCGAGCACCCGATCATGGTTGACACAAGTGTGCTTATCGATGGGAGAATACTCCAGATAGTCAACAGCGGATTCATTTCGGGCACCCTTGTTATTCCGCAGTTTATTTTAATCGAAGTACAGCATATCGCAGATGACAGTGATCCCTTGAGAAGAGCAAAAGGGAGAAGGGCGCTTGATGTGGTGGCCAAATTAAAGGCGCAGCGGGCGAATCCGTGGCTGAAAGTAAAGGTGGTCAGTGAAGATGCCGTTGACGTGAAAGAGGTCGACAGTAAGCTTGTCGCACTGGCAAAACGGTGGGACGGAGCCCTCCTTACGGTTGATTTTAATCTTGCCCACATCGCCCGTGCCCAGAGTGTGCGGGTGTTAAATGTAAATGATCTCGCGCAAGCCATGAAGGTGGCGTTAGTCGCCGGTGAAGAGTTTGCGATAAAAATCACGCACGAAGGCAGGGAGCGGGAGCAGGGGGTAGGGTATCTCCCTGACGGCACGATGGTGGTGGTGGAGAATGCCAAAGAGAGAATCGGCCAGGAAATACAGATTATCGTGACCAAGATCCATCAGACCCCTGCAGGTCAGCTATTCTTCGGAAGAATGAAGTAAGTGCCTCTTTCTGATCTTTTACAGTTACCCCAATTTGTCATCAATTATTTCTTCAAACCGATTACAGGGGCGTAGGGGAGTTTGCCCGGTAAAAATGTTATCCAAAAGTTATCCACAATGATTTTAAAAAACATAAAATCGCGTCAGAATAATCCAAATCTAATATTCATACTATAGGTACACCCTATAATATTTACATAAATTATTATGGGACTTGACAATGGGGTGGGGCGGTGATTAACTTAATACATGCAACTGCTAGCTACGGGTTTGGGAAGTATCCTTAGGGCCTTAGGATTGGGCAAAAAGGCCCGTGTTAGCCCTTTTGAGAGAGAGCGCCGCTCTTATGAACAAGAGGTGCGCCGTGAGCTTTTAAAGCTCAAGGAAAAGGGGTTAAGCATTCCGGTATTTACTCTTTAAGTAGCGGAATCAAGGAAGTCCGCCGATGAGGCGGATTTTTTTGTGGAGATTGGATTGTCCGTATGCTATGATTCGCATGTTTTATCACAAACATGAAAGTAACGATTCTTGACGGTGCGGGGCAGAGGAGAGAGCGCTCACTCAGCGGGAAAGTAACCGTTGAGCGAGTTATTGCCGGACCAGTCGATCATTTGCGTCTGACGGTCGCAAGAAGCAGGGTAGATCGGGTGCAACGGTGGTTAACCGCCGCATTAAGTACCATCCAGCAATGGGATCAAGGCGGTCATGTGTGGTTTGATGTCGAAGATCCGACTCGAGATAGCGCCATTGTTCCTTTCTCCGCACAAAAAAAATTGCAAAGCGTCGGGTATGCGCTGACCAATCAGACGGTGCTCCATGTGGAAGCAAACAAACCGCGAAAGAGGAGTGTGGCTGACTAAACAATCTTTTCCCCAATAAAAAAGCATCACTACCGCTAGCATTGGGTTTGGGATTCTAGCTACGAATAGTAATGCCTTTTATATATGGCACCATTCGCAATGGGCAATCGTGAATGATACCGTCAATCAAAATATCAACACGGCAAAATCTTGTCAAATATTTTTTTGAAGCTAAAATTTTTCTTTTGGATTGTATCGGTGCGCTAAAAATAGCCAATTTATTTTTTGTTTCAATACATGAATGCTTCATTTTCATTGTGAGATGTTATTGACAAGGTCAATATCCGGCGATACAATGACCGAGATTTCAATCTTAATATCTTTTTTCGAGTACCGGAAATACTCTACTTTTTATTTCGGTGTCGAGAGGGGAAAGCGGTGAGAAAACGTACTTTGTGTGGAGGGTTGATAGTTGGGCAGGCTGTCAACTCTCCACTGAGAGTACGTTTTTTTATGCATGCGTTTGTCTAACACGATGCGGCTGGTTATATGAGTATGAAAGAACGCGCGTTTGTCATTCATTGGGATGAAGTACCGGATGATGAAATTAATGATTTACCCGTACATATGCGGGGACCGTCTCGGGTGATAAACGGCGTTATTCGCCGGGCAACCGATGTTCAACGGGTACCCTTTGTTCCTTCTGACCCTCCGGCTACCGTCGTAATTTATCATCGTCCGCTTGCAATCATGAGCGGGCTTAGGGACTTTGCAAAAAAAGGAGAATCAGTGGTGTTGTATGGGACAAGGCGCAGTGTCTGTGTGGCGGAAGCATATGACATATTAAGCGCGGTGGTGGGAAGAGCACATATTCGGGTAAGTAAGGGTGGCACATTTGATTAATAGTCGTATTCGGGTACTATATGAAGATATATGCAAAAACCGATTCGCGTGGGATTCGATTTTGACGGGGTGATCGCCTATAATCCCGCCCGGCTCGCCAGGCTTCCCATAGCGATAGTGAAGCGGTACCTCTTCGGTGAAAAGAAGATTACGTTTTTCGTTCCCAAAACACCGATTCAAAAAACATTGTGGGCGGTTGCGCATGAATCAAGTCTGTTTCCGTCCCGCGGTGCCTGGCTACTCAAAAAGCTCACCAAAGAGGGTGTTATTGAAGCACATCTTGTGACAAGCCGTTTTTCATTTTTGGAACCGAATCTCCGACAGTTTTTGAAACGGTGGGATTTGGAAGATTGTTTTACCAGCATTACGTTAAACACCGAGGAATTACAGGCACATGAATATAAAGAACAGGTGATCCGTCGGAAAAAATTTGATTATTTTATCGAAGACAACTGGGATATCGTATCGCATCTGCATCGATCAAACCTGAAAACCAACATACACTGGATTTATAATCTTCTTGACCGACATGTCGTATATACACGCAAGCATCCGTATCTCGAGCATGCCCTTCAGGCGATTCTTAAAGAAAGGAAATAGCACATGAAGGTGCTTTTTACGGTTACGTATTTTACCCCGTATGTGTCCGGTCTCACGCTTGCCGTGCAACGATGGGCGGAAGGGCTGAGTCTTCTCGGTCATCAGGTGACGGTGCTTACCATGCGGCATGATCCGTCGTTACCCCGTACCGCGCGGCAGGGAGCACTTCATATCCGACGTGTCCCTTGGCTCATAAAAATCAGTAAGGGATTTCTTTCTCTAGTCTGGTGGAAAGAGGCGTGGGAGTTAAGTAAGCGCCATGATGTCGTGGTGGTCCATTTGCCTCAGCCTGAGGCAATCATCGTCGTCGTTGCGGCAAAGTTACTGGGCAAACGGATTGTCGCGGTGTATCACTGTGAAATATCGTTGCCTGCGGGATTTTTTTCCCAAATCATCCAATCGCTCATGGAAGTTTCCCATTTTGGGTGCATGATGCTTGCCGATAGCGTCGTTACTTATACAACCGATTATGCAACGCACAGCCGACTTATCCGGTTGTGGGAACGATTCACGAAAAAACACATTACTGCAATCGTTCCGCCAATTCCTCTTTTTGCCGCTTCAAGACGCGACGTTGCCTCGTTTCGGAAAAAGATAGGATCGGCGGATATTGTTCTGGGTCTTGCCGCACGTATTGCCGCAGAAAAGGGCATAGAGTACTTACTCGCGGCACTGTCACGTATCGGGCGCGCCCATAAGGGAAAACGGGTCATTCTTGCCGTTGCAGGTCCGGTACCGGTCGGTGAAGGATTGTACGGCAAGAAGATCTCATCGCTCGTCAAACAGTATGGCAACACGGTCATATTTTTGGGGAGCATTCCTCCGCACATGATGGCATCGTTTTATCGTTGCCTCGATATATTGGTATTGCCATCTATTAACGGCACGGAAAGCTTCGGTATGGTGCAAGTTGAGGCGATGCTCGCGGGTGTGCCCGTTATTGCCACTTCCTTGCCCGGCGTGCGGGTGCCGATTCAAAAAACCGGCATGGGTATTCTCATTCCGCCGAAAGATGAAACCGCAATTGCCGACGCGGTGACAGCACTTCTTCGGAATCCGGCTTCTTACCGTCGGGAGCAAGCCGACATACGGCGGATTTTTTCCGAGGAAGAGAGTGTCCAGGCAATGGCGACCGTGGTTACAGGTTTATCATGATGCCGTACTTATCGGAAAAAGGGATATAGGTTGCCTCAGGATAGGTATCGGTAAAATCCTGTTTAAATTCTCCGGGGAGCGTCAGGATAATAACATACCGGCCGGGTATCTTTGACCGTAGAAAGTCCTGATGGTATTTCGTGGTGATCCCGGGTGCGGTGGTTTGGGGGAAAAACGGAAAGAAATATCCTAACGCAAACGACGGAAACGCGGCTACATATATGGATCGTCCGGGATAATATGCGTTGACATGATGGATAATAGCCGCATCCTCAATCATTGCCTCTTCCTTGGTCGCCGTTTGCACATAATGAATATTGATGCCCGCATAGATCGCCAATGCGACCATCGCGATGAAAAACGGCACCCGTTTTTTCAGAGTAAGGAGGGCAAATGGTGATGCGGATATTACGGCGATGAAGGGGAATGCGAGTGTCAGTCGATGATACGCGGGCGGAGGAATGGTGAGTACCATACCCGTGATATACGTCAACACAACGGTAAGCATAATCAGCCAAATTGCGATATGCCGAGACATTCTTATGAACAGAAACGCCGTGCCCCAGAGAAAAAACAGGAGTCCTACCGGCGGAAAAAATGCCTGCTGATGAAACGTATAGCCACCGTGTCCGCCGACCCCGTCCTTCACAAAAGATGAAAGCGAAAGAACGGTGTTATCCCATATGACTTTTCCCGTTTCCGACACCGTATGGCCGGCCGTTTTATACACGGACCAGGTGCCGTTGATAAGCGACACCTGTTGTATCCTTCCCGCAAAATAGTTTTCTTGTGTCAGTGCATACGTCACAAACGGGGCGAGCACAACGATGACGCCGATAGTTATCCAGGTGATGATGCGGACGGGATGGGCCTTCCTGGCAAACAACGCGTGAATAACCGCGACAAGAAGGATGGGAAGAGCGATATACGAGGAAGGATACGACAGATAACACAGTCCTGCGGTGATTCCGGTCGTTACCAGACGAAAGCGCGTGTAGCGCTTTTGCAGACGCAGGAGAGAAACAAAAAAGAGCATATAAACCGCGGTGCTTGAGATAAAGTGCAGTCCCAGTGTTTCATGGTAGATGCTGATTGCCATAAAGGCATACAGGATAACCGCCGCAATACCGGCTATCCTGCCGAAAAGCGTGCGGGCGATAAGGTAAGTGCATACAGTGACCACGAAAATATACGGAAGTACGGAGAGTTTAACCGTAAGGACACTGGCGCCCGTCATACTGAGGAAGAGTTTCTGGAACAGAAAATACGGAGTGGGAAATTTAGCCACCCACGCGTCTCCCGGGGGAATTCCCGAAAAGAAGTTGGTCGTGAGGGGATGATAATTTTGAGAAAAAGTAGCGGTTAACAGATCATCTCCGTGGATGCGGTCAGGCTGATAGAGGAGTACCCGTACCACGATCGGGAGGAACATGATGGCGAGAATAAACAGTCTTTTTTTCGTCAATTGCGGAAACGTCATTTTGGGTATCCTTGAGGGGATTCCCGCGGTAAGAACGAGCAGAATTGCAAGTGCCCAAAGGAATACAAGCGGCAACGAGTACCGATTTGTCGCAATAAAAAAACACAGATACAGCGTCACGGCTCCCGCAAGCAAGAGGGATGCAATGGTGTACGGCCGAGTATTACTCATAGAGCAGGGGTAAAAGATCATTATATGAAATACGCCGGACATTTTTAAGAATAATAACTTTCGGATGATCATATACGGTGAACGTTTCATCGGCGTAATCGTCGATAACGGTTATCCCGGAGGAAGGACACTCTTCAATCGGGCGTGATACCGCACCATAGGAAAAAAATGGCATACGGAGGCACAACGGAGGGATGGGAAGGGGTATGGTAGGTCGCGAGGTGAATTGTTTGGCTACCGTGTAGCCGAGTTTTCCGGCAAGCAGATTTTCATAAAATCTACTGGTTTGCGGAAACCGATGTTTTGCCCGGAGTAGTGCTCCATAGGCACGATTACTGGAAAGGATGAGGTAATCCGAACGGGATAGTACATCGGCAATCTTGGGCATTTTTTCCTTGTCGTCAGGATCAAATGAAGGAAGCTGTATCTGTTGATATACGGAAGGGGATAGTTCGCGCATGGGAAACGGAAGCGGATCATCCCAATGTTCCCATGCGATCGCACTTCCCCGGGGAAGTGTCGTATATATCCAAATATTTGCGGCTATCCGCGAGTGGGTGGTGGTATAGACCGAAAGGAATGCGGTCGGCCACGCAGACAGCGTGATTCCGAGGAGGAATATACCCCAAATACCTGCCGCTCCGGTATGGGGCAATGATCGGGATATCTTTTTTGCGATTCCGTACAGAAATAATCCGGAAAGCACAGCGAGAGAAGGATAGGCCGTCCAAACGTATCGCATCGGTTTTGCAAACTGCAATGACTGGTAGGTGAGGACAAGAATAATCCAGGCAATAATGATGCCGATTGCCGTTTTGTTTCTCCCCGAGAGTACGCGAAAAAGGAAATAGCAAAATGCGCCGAGCGTGATACTGCCCAGAGGAATACCGAGTCCCCAAACTAGCAGATCCAACGGTACCTGCCATGGATGAACGCCGATCCACTGAATACCGGGTGGAAATCCCGTCGTCGGTCCATCAAAAGAGGCGAGTTGCTTCCAGTTGTTGATGACATCTTGGTTTATCGCCCAACCCGCGAATAGATACGGATATGCGACCCGTACGGTCGCCATAAATCCGATAAAAAAACTACTTCCTTGGAGCAGGAGGCGGGAAAAGTGTTTTTTGGTATCAGTTCTCCAATGAAAGCCGGTGAATAACGCAATGACGCAAATCGGGAGGATAAGAACGGCGGAAATTTTTGCGCTTACGGCAAACCCCACGGCTATACCCGTCAGGATGTCCACTTTATGGCGTATCAGGCGGTATAGGGCAATGGTAGTGAATGCGGTGACGTACGGATCAACCGTAAAAAAATGTGATAACTGTATGGGGATCACGGACACGGCGTAACAAAACCCGGCGAGAATGCCCGCCCAGATACTTTTGGTGAGGTGATAGGCAATAAGGATGACAAAAAATAGCGTGACAAGGTCGGCGGATGCAGACAGTAATCGGCCAACGATAGCAATGCCGTCATAGGTGGCGCGTCCGGAAAGGGTGGCAATAAGTTTAGTAAGATGCACGGGATAGGTGCCATAGACATAAAAGGAAAAATCCCTATTATGCGGATTGAGGGGAGAGGCTGACGTATCAAAATATTCGGCAACGGTACGCGGCCAGGATATATTCGTCGCTACCATGGTAAGAAACCGCTCGTCGGGGTGAAGGTGTGCCGACTGATCCCAATTGATACCCGTAAAGCGAAAAAAAGCGGCAAAAACCATCACTGCGATAGCAAAAAACTTCGCCGTTCCGGTTACTGTTTCAGTTTGTTTCATATCGGCAAATATCCGCGGTTTTATAAAGTCTGAGATCCGTTTGCGCGTTGCGGTATGCATACGAAAGGGATTGCCATAATTCCCGATTCGGGTGAAGGTATGACTCGGGTGCAGGGTTGACTTCCGCCCAGTGAACACCGTGCGAACGGAGTTCGTGACAGAGGTTTTGGATTGTTTTTGCTTCATATATGCGGATAAGTGACGCCTCCCGTACACCCTGGTCGTACCCATAGGACCACGTGAAGTACGTGTATCCCGAGTAGAGTGATCGCCCGGCGATGCTCGCAGGGTGGTAAAACCAGGTGGTATTGGCGATCACATCGGTCACCTTTGTATTTGCGGCGATAAATGCCGCATCAGGATTAGCCGCAATATCAGGAACACTCCCGCTGGTGTCGTTTAAGACGGGGAACAAATCAATGACACCCGATAACGTGAGGAGCAAGACAAGAACCATACCGATGATGAGACTTACGATGTGGCGAAGGAAGGGGAGTGTTCGGCTACGGATAACCCGAACCAGCCAGATAACCGCAGTGGCGGAAAACATATTGCCGAGTATAACGGCGAAGTTGAAAAACTTGTGGTTATTGATCATATCGGAGGAAAACCGGAAACAATTACCCAGAAGGAACAGCACCAATACCGGAGGAGCAAGCGTGCGTCTCGTTTCTTTCGGCGCTAAAAACATCCCCAGCGGCACAAGGAGCAGGTGAAGACCGATATTTCCCCCCCAAAATTGTAAAAAGGTACGAACCGTTAACGGGGCACGCATAAGATATCCGGGTTCCCAGGTAATTACCGAGGTGACGTTCCCCAACAGCCGCACGATGCCGTACGTAACAAGACTTATTCCGAAGCTTATGAATAATGCCGGCCGATGCGCTTTCCGCAAAAGGAATAGCCAACCCACAAAAAGCACCGCTATCCCCGTTACGGCAAAGTTAACCGTCATAAGGACGCTGATAAGGATGCCGAGCCAGACACCCCAGGTTTTGGTAAGTTTCGGTTTTTCATATAAGAGCAGGAGAATAAGGAGGAGGAGTCCGTAAGAAAGCGCGAGGTGGCGTTGATTGGTATAAATGTTGAGCGTCCAGAAGGCGGTGATGTTTCCGTTATCCCAGGGGCCGAAAACGGGGAATACGCTATTGGTCACAATATCCAAACCCGTAGAAGGGGACAGGGGATGGCGGGCAAAAAATGAAAGAAATCCGAGTGAGCCGTTGAAAAGAAAAAATATCACCGAAAGAAGCCCTATCCGAACCGATCGGAAGAGTTTTTTAGCCAGGTAATAAATGCAGAGGAGAAGAAGTGTCATCCCCACAGCACTCGGTATATTAAGTGCCTGATCAATACGAAACCCGATCTTTTCCAAAAGTCCGACGAATGCGTAAAAACCGAAGTGATAGCGGATCGGTTCTCCCGGATACAGCGGCGACTCTATGGGACGCAACGTCAATAATCTCTGAAAATTCGGTCCTTCGGAAAACGAACGAATAAGCGGGATGTGCGCGCCGAAATCGCTCCAAAGTTTTGAACCGATACGCATTTCGTTTCGCGATGCATCGTATGAGAATCCGCGAGCCATGAGAACATAGGAAAACAAAAATGCCGCGAGCACGGCAAGAAAAAACACACCCCGTGACGACATGATGGTCTGTTTCATATTGTTACGCGTTTTCCGAAAGTATGGCGGTTGCCGCGGTAATCCCGAGTTCCACGGCATAGTTCGTCCCTCTGTCCCACGGCACCACGAAATCCATGTTGGCAAGGTAGGTATGGGGAACGGGTGTTTTGATAGGCGGAATACGTGTTGAATACCTCAATTCGTGCACCGGTTGGGCAAATGGGCCGACAAAAAGGAACGCATCGGTGATTTTTACATTTCCCTCACTTTCGGCAAGTCTTCGTATATACGGCATAAATGTTTTGAGGAGTTCTTGTTTGGTGAAAGAAAGATACGGATGACCCTGAGGGAGATAGTTTCCGAAATAGGTGAGATGTTTGCCTCCATAGTGCGACGCATCCATAAAATTGGTATGTGCGACCGCCGCAAGAAACGGATACGTCCGGTCATTTACATTCAGCCAATAGATATTTTTGAGGATCGGCCTTGTCGTCTCAACAATAAGTACCTGCGCATGGACGTGCGGAATCTCGGCAAGCCCGTTCGAATAGTTGCCGTTGAGCGCCGGCATGATGCGAAGCGCAAGGGGGGTTGGAACGGTAAGAAGGATGCGATCAAAGGTTTGTTTCCCATTTTTCCAGGTCAGCTCGATTGATCTGTCTTTTTTTTGCACGATTTTTTCAATCGGCGTGCCGGTTCTGATGACACCGCCCTGTGCCGTAATACGGTCCTGAAGCGCTTCGATAAGCGTATGAAACCCTCCGTCTATATAGCATAGCGACGGAGTGCGCTTCACTATCCTTGCCCAAAACCAGGAGGCGGCAATTTTTGGCGCATACATATGAAATTTCCCATACATAAGAGGCTCCCAGAGCGTCTTCCAGGCATTTTTCCCACCGATTGCAATCAAAAGTTGTTCAGTACGAAAGCGCTCCAAGAGTCGCCAAAATGGAAAGAGTTTGAGAAATCCCAAGAGGATTGCGGTCCGAACTTTGTCGATCGGTGAAAGCCCCGGGAAGGTAAAAAGATTCACCGGGGAATCCAATTGATAGAATTTTTCGTGCCACATGGTGGATGTGATCGGGCGTTTGATGATGAGTTTGTCTTCAATGTCCAGTTCCTTGATAAGTCCGATGATGGCGCGATCGTTGGTGAAAAGATGATGGTATGCGCCTTCAATATGCCAGTCCCAGGTTTTCTTCCGAAACCCGTAGGCCAACCCGCCAAGTGTTGTTTCTTTTTCAAAGACGGTAACCGAATGTCCCGCTTTTGTAAGCTGATATGCCGCGGTGAGTCCGGTAAAACCGCCGCCGATTATTGCAATTTCCATGTTTTCAATTGTATCAAATAGGATTTTTCTTGCAGAACCGGATGTCGGTGCAGTATATAATGAATCCCATATGCCGCTTTTTGACGTCTTCCTTGTTTTGCGTTTTTGGGGTGCGATGTTTCTCATCGGTGCCGCGGCGTTTCCCGTCACCAAACTGTTATTTCCGCATTGGCATGACCGCGGGTATCTCTTTAGCAAGGCGGTGGGTCTGAGCATCGTCACCTGGATTGTCTATATCCTGGGCCTTTCCCGTCTGTTGGAGTTTCGCGTAGAAACGATATATGCGGCGATTTCTCTGGTCTTTGCGGCGGGTATCGTCGGAACGTATCAGATGGTGACCAAAGGTACGCAGAAGGAACGTCGGAGTCCGCTGGGAGTACGCATTGTCCTCTACGAGATGTTCTTTCTCGGTGCACTGTTGTTTTGGAGTTGGATCAAAGCACATGAACCGTCTATCCGTGGGCTTGAGAAATTCATGGACTACGGATTTATGCAATCCATACTAAACAGCAGATATTTCCCGCCTGCGGATATGTGGTTTCCGCCGTACCCCATTAACTACTACTACTTCGGTCACTTGGTAACGGCACTTTTGACGAAGCTTTCGGGCTTGGAGCTTGCCTACACCTTTAATATGATGCTTGCCGCCCTTTTTGCTTTCACCCTTACCATGAGTTTTTCCATCGGCTACCAGCTTATGGAAACTACCCCTGTTTTTGCGGCAAAGAGGCGGTTCGTTCCATGGGTGGGGGGCATTGTGACGGCATTTTTGGTCACGCTTGCCGGAAATATGCAGACTATTTATGCCTTCACGAAAGGGTATACGGGGGAAGAGGTGAAACCGTTCTGGGAATTAGCATGGGGGGTAGGCGAGTTTTTTACGAAATATCAGGAAGGAATGCAACTGTATTGGTACGC
The DNA here is from genome assembly GCA_049322955.1 of Patescibacteria group bacterium. Taxonomy (GTDB): domain Bacteria; phylum Patescibacteriota; class Microgenomatia; order UBA10105; family UBA927; genus UBA927. The sequence continues at coordinate 200,487 of JBMOPU010000012.1, forward strand.
CAACGCGACACGATTTATTCCCTACACAATCCATGAGTTTCCGAGTTATTCATTCGTGGTTTCCGATGTGCACGGTCATGTGCTCTCATTGCCGTTTGTGTTGCTTGCCATCGCATTGGTGCTTTCGCTGTTCGGGAGCGGGAGCGGTGTTTCTGTAAAACGGCCGCTGGGGAGCCTTATATTTTACGGTTTTTTGCTCGGGGTGTTACTCATGACCAACGCGCTTGACGGACCTATTTACGGCGCACTTTTTGTAGCCGCTCTTTTTCTAATTTGGGTTGTTAGGACGGGAAAAATAGATACTTTTGATGGCAAACGTTTTATTTTGGAATCCATGCTTGTCATAGCAAGTGCGGGGATAAGTAGTATGCCGTTTCTTGCGCATTTTAAATCGTTTGTGAACGGCATTGCCGTCAACTGTCCGAACGGGTTGGTTGCCAACAGTAAAATCGGCCCCTTACTTTTTGAGGGAGTAGAGAAGTGTCAACGAAGTGAGCTATGGATGTTCTGGTTGTTGTGGGGATTCTTTTTCTATGTTGCCGGCGCATTTTTGATTTCTCCTTTGCTCGGGGAAAAGCGAATAAAATCAGCAAAAAGCTTATTAAAACTTGATAAAATTCACTTGTTGAGAACAGGATTTACTCATGACGAGCAGGTGCTTGTTGTCTTTATTTTTCTCTCAGTACTCCTGCTTATTTTCCCCGAATTCTTTTACTTTAAGGATATTTATCCGCAACACTTTCGCAGTAATACCATGTTTAAGTTAGGGTATCAGGCCTTTATCATGCTGAGCATTGTCGCGGGCTACGGCATTTGCCGGTTTGCTTTTGCCGGCAGAGCAGAGCGATTACTTGCCCGGCAGAGGATTGCCCGAAAGCTCTTTTTCCTCCTGCTTATGCCACAACTTGTGCTCGTTTCCATTTATCCGCTTTTCTCGGTGCGAAGTTATTTCGGCGGACTTGCGCGGTATGAAGGGTTGTACGGAATGACATGGTTTGCGGGTGAGTATCCCGACGACTATCAGGCGGCATTGTGGTTAAGCCAGGCAATGCAAGGTCGTGACGGGGAAACAATCCTTGAAGCGGACGGTGATAGCTATACCGACTATCAGCGATTCTCGGTCTTTACCGGAAGACCGACGCCGATCGGATGGGCAGTCCATGAATGGTTATGGCGCGGGACCTATGATGTGGTATCTCCGCGGCGAGAAGACGTCAAAACCCTTTACGAATCTACGGACCCGACACTTACTCGAGAACTCCTCAACGCGTACAGGATTGCCTATGTGGTGGTAGGAACGCTTGAACGACAAAAATATACGGCGATGGACGAAGCAAAATGGCTGACATTCGGTACCGAGGCGTTTCGCAGTAACAATACCGTCATTTACGAGATAGCAAAGTAATTCTTGACAAACGGAGGCTGTTTTGGTTAAATAGGAGGAAGCATACGACTCCTCAATAGTGTCAGTCATGTTTTTCCCATGAATTCTTACATCGAGAATCTTTGCGAATTCTTTGTTACTTATTGACATGTCGTCACCAAGTTAGTCTTATACAACAATCCATAGCTAGCCTCTATTACTATTTATATGGCGTTTAAAGCAACCCGCAAACCAACCACGAAGAAAACCAAAGCGACGGACGATGAAAAGACAATAAAAGCGCCGGTCGTTTCGGTCGCGGAGCCGGAAGAAACACCTGTTCCACAAGTGCAGACGAACCTCAGTATCGACGATTTTGTCGGTGCGCCGAGGGTTTCGGATGATATTCCCGTTCCCGCTGAACCGAAAAATGATCCGGTACCTTTGCAACCCAAAACTCCCTATGCGGGGGCGGATAGAGGTAATTATCCTTCTTCCCAAGGAGACCGCGGACGACGGGATTTTGGTCAGAATCACGGCGGGAATCGCGGTCGCGGCAGATTTGAGCCGCGGCACCGCGGCGGGTACGGATACGACCGCGGCGGCTACGGCGGCAACCGAGATTTCCATCGAGGCGGCAACCAGGGGTTCAATCGCGATAACGGTTACCGGAGAGACGACGGCTATCGAAGAGATTTCGGCGATACCCAGTCGGCAAATGCGGGGGCGACATTTACTCCCGATGTCGATGTCCCGACGGAAACCGTTCGCGGCGTATTAGACACCATGCCGGACGGTCACGGCTTTTTACGGCCGAAATACACCCCGAGTGAGCGTGATGTGTATATTTCCCAGTCGCAAATTCGCCGATTCTTACTGAGAAACGGTGACTTGGTCGAAGGCCAGGCACGGCCTCCAAAGGATAATGAACGATACTGGGGCTTATTGAAAGTCGAAAAAGTGAATGAACTTCTCGCGGAACAGATGGAAAAACGCCCGCGATTTGAAGATTTGGTGCCGGTGTATCCCAATAAGCTGTTAAAACTTGAAACGCTTGACCGCCCGCTTTCCACCCGGATTATCGATTTACTTGCTCCCATCGGCTTCGGACAACGCGGTCTGGTGGTGAGTCCGCCGAAGGCGGGAAAAACGACTATTCTCAAAGAGCTTGCCGCAGGAATCTCCGCAAACTATCCGGAGGTGCACCTTATGGCTGTCCTTATCGGTGAACGGCCGGAAGAAGTCACGGATATTTCGCGCTCAGTCAAAGGCGAGGTGTATGCTTCGAACTTTGACGAATCACCGGAACATCAAACCAGAGTTGCGGAAGTAGCACTTGATCGTGCAAAACGGCTTATCGAAATGGGTCATGACGTGGTGATTCTTTTGGATTCCATTACCCGGCTTGCCCGTGCTTATAACTTGGTGGTCAATCCGAGCGGCAGAACCTTAACCGGCGGATTTGATCCGGCGGCTCTGTATCCTGCCAAGAAGTTTTTGGGAGCGGCCCGTTGCAACGAACCGTTTTTGACTCCTGAAGAACAGGCGGGAGCGGCTACCGGTGAAAAGCCGGTCGTCAAACGGGTTACCGACGGAGGCAGTCTTACGATTATCGGTACCGCGCTCGTCGAGACCGGAAGTCGCATGGATGATTTGATCTATGAAGAATTCAAGGGAACCGGCAACATGGAATTGCATCTTTCGAGATCGCTCCAGGAACGCCGCATTTTCCCGGCTATCGATGTCGGCAAATCAGGTACCCGACACGATGAATTACTCTTGGGCGAAGAAAACATGAAGCGCGTTACCACCCTTCGACATATGTTAAGTCTTCTTTCCGATGAAGAACGGACGCAGATGCTTATTGATCGGCTCGGGAAAACCAAAAATAACGCCGAATTCATCGAAAGTCTCTCGCAGGGATAATTAGCCTCCGAAACGGTCGCCGCTCCATTTGTTTCCGCACTTTTTTTGTGGTACCCTTCATCTTTGCGGTGACGAAAACAGGGAGTGTTTTTCATGAAGAAAAAGATTCAATTATTGCTTGAGGATGTGCGTCTTTGGCGGCAGGGATGGTACCACTATCTGGTACGGCGTATTCGTCGTTTCGGAGCATGGTTTGAAACGAACAAAGACGTCCTGGTCGACATTTTGATGGCACGCCGAGGCGGCTATCAGCGGCCATTTTTGCATTTTTCCGTGGGCGTATTGGTGCTTGCGGCGATCATTTCGGCGCCGATTCTCGCCAATGCCTACCCCGGGGGAAGTGCACGGGCGCTTGCGGACTTCACCCCTCCTTCCGCAGTGGTGACATCGCTTGATCTTACCGAATACGGCGTGCAGACGCAGATATCGGAAAAACCAAGGGATCAAATCATATCATACAAGGTACAAAGCGGTGATACGCTATCAACGATTGCACAAAAATTTGGCGTTTCTGTTGATAGTATTAAGTGGTCAAATGATCTAAAAAGAGACAGTTTGACCATAGGGCAGGATGTAAAAATCCCGCCGGTGACGGGTATCGTGCATAAGGTGCGGGAAGGGGAGACCGTCTATTCGATCGCGAAAAAATACAAAACGGAATCACAAAAAATCGTGAACTTTCCGTTTAATGATTTTACGGATCTTGATACCTTTGCCCTTAGTGTAGGACAGACCCTTATCGTTCCCGATGGCGTTATGCCGGAGGCGGCTCCCATCGCTCCCGTTCGCTACTCTATATCACCGCTTGCCGCGGGAGGAAGCGGGCAATTTGCATGGCCGACCGTGGGGGCCATTACGCAGTATCCGATCTGGTACCATATGGCATTTGATATCGCAAATCCCAGTCAGCCGCCGATCACTGCGGCAGGGGATGGTACCGTCTTGTCGGTGCAATACCTGACGTACGGGTACGGGAGACACGCGATTATCGATCACGGCGACGGTTTATCGACCCTCTACGGGCACATGATCGAAATCTATGTAAAGGCGGGAGACAAAGTAAGCAGAGGGCAGGTGATAGGAAAGATGGGGTCGACGGGACGATCCACCGGAACGCATTTGCATTTTGAGGTGCGGAGAAACGGGACGCCGGTTAATCCGACCTCCTTCCTCAAGTAATTGCACCACAATGGCATTTGCCTCGTGAGATGGTATAATCAAGAAGGTATTATTTGTTGCGACGGTGTGCCGTACGATCCGGATCCGTCGCAACACATTGGAGGAAAAACGTTGGGGAAAACCCTCGTTTGTCCCCAGAACGGGCCCGTAGTACACCGGTAGTATATCTCCATGGCATGGAGGAGAAAGGGGTTCAATTCCCCTCGGGTCCACCCATATAACTTTTGACGTGTGACCGTTGACTATTCACCGGAAAATATGGTTAAACGCTAAGTATTACCGGTGAACGGTTATTTCGGGCCTGTAGCTTAGTTGGTAGAGCGCCGCATTCGCATTGCGGAGATCAGCGGTTCGACTCCGCTCAGGTCCACTTAAGAGGTATAACACGGGAGCAAGTCCACAAAAAAAGAAGCCATTCGGCTTCTTTTTTGCTCCAACACGCCGCGATTACTCTGATTCCACCTGCACACCTGCAACGGTGGGAACGCTTCCCGATTGGGTATTGAGATAGGTACCAACCACGGCACCCAGCCCCAACATCAGGGCAAACATCACGAGCAACATCCAGCTTCGTACAACGACCAGATAGCCTTCCTTCACCCGCGGTGCACGGACTGCTTTATTGACACGATGCGCTTTGCGCGAAACGATTTTTTTCTTCATAGGATATGGTTTTAGTTTGGGGAGAAAAAAAGCATTTGTCAATACCCAAACCAGGCTATTGACACCATATATGATATCTCATCATAGTAATAATAGACACCCGGTGGAAATCGACGTCGTGATGCATACCATGGCGTCGGGTTAGGGACATCGGGTGGCTCTTTGATGCAACGTGGGTTTATTTAACAAACGGAATCTTGACAGCACTATTTCTTCTTCTGCCCGCCGGGATGTGTCATTAGCCACCAAGCTGTTCCACTTTTTTATAGATTGTCATAGACAGAGAAAATGGTCTCATTTTTATGAGACAAACGGATTCGCCCAAATATTGCCGCTGGTGCTGTTGATGTTGTTTGCGGGAAGCACATTTTTCATCATTGCCAGAGTCCAAAAAGAACGAACCGGCGAAATCCGGCAATTTGCGCAAAGCGGCGCGTATGCGTCGCCGACCGCCAAGACCACGGCAACGCCGAAAGTCACGCCATCCGTCACGATTTCTCCGACTCCCAAACCTGATCCGTGCCGATATCTGACCGGTACCGCACTTTCTTCCTGCAGAAGCGTCAATCCCTTGCCGTCGGCAACCCGTACGCCGACGAAATCTCCGACACCGACAAAAACGGTAACCCCCGTAGTGACGACGCGGGTATATACCAGCATGACGGCGAGTGAATGTAGCGGGAGGCGCGGCACCTATAATCCGACTACGAGGACCTGTACGATATCGGTGACGCCCATTCCCACGATTAAGGTCAATTCGTCCTCATCGCAGTTGGTGTACGTGCTCAACAAGCAGACCGGCGGGTGTTCTCCACGGTTAGGAAGTGCCGTAAAATCTACTGATGAAACATATCAGAGTAGTGCATTGTGTGTCACCGCATCATGGAATCAGGGTATCGCCCAGGGAGCCGCCTCACCAAAAGCGAATACAACTATTCCGCCAAAACTCGCTTCCGGACAATCGTCGGGTGCTCCGGTGCCCCCTCCGGGAACCGGCATCGGGGTAGGGGCGGGAGTCGGTTTTGAAATTCCCATCACCTTTACGGCATCAGTCGTCAATTGGTTCCAGAATACTTTTGGGAAAGGAACCACGCCGACTCCGTCGCCGCTTGCTACAGGAACCACCCCCCGCGTAACGCCGAAGCCGACCATCGCACCGGGACAAGATTGCTTTCCTAACTGTAAAGAACTATGTCAATATGGATCGAGTGGCATCTTTGGATGGGCGAAATGCGATGCAAAACCGACCGATACACCGAAGCCGGTTGCCAAATCCGGCACAACGCCGACGGTTACTCCAAAGCCGACGCTCAAGCCGGGTGCCGACTGTACGATTTGGGGTGGAGAAAACGGTTGCGGCAATTGCCCGGGTGGGAAGTGGAAACCGGGGCTCAATGCCGTTTGTGAGTCTGCCGCTCCGGCATCGACGCCTCCCAAAACCCCCGCGACCACCGTAACCACGGCACCGGTTGCCGCGGTCGTACAACCGACGGTTACTCCGATTATTCCGACCGTGACGATTAAACCCGCCTCAACAATCACGCCATCGCCGAGTGCCAAGCCGAAGCCGAAGGTTTCGTGCGGCGGGGCAGGGGATGTTCCCATCAGTGAGGGAAGTGTGGCGACGGGCGAACAATACGGACCGGCGACGGCAATGAATGATAATCAGCGATGGCGATGTGTCCCTGATCCCAAGAATCCGAATGTAGGGAAATGGGAGCAGTGTCCCGGCTGTCCGCTTACCGTTATTTCTTCCAGTGCGAATCTTGCTGAGGAGTATAAAAAGGAATCGGCGGCGTTTGCCGAAACGGTCAATAAAATGGCCGCCGATGTCTATGCCTGCGGAACCTCGGCTTCCTGTAAAAATGAGGTCTATGCCAAATACGGCGTAAGCGCAGAGTCCCAGGCTTACCAGGACATGGCGAAGAACCAGGTGACGGAACAGGTGAAACTCTATCAAAGTCAGGATACCTATTTTGAGAACCGCGAAAAATGGGATCTGTGTAAGGCTCAGCAGGCAAATGATGCGAATTGTGAAGGCTACATCCAAGCGGCGAATAACGCGCTCGCCGCCGCAGGACTTGATCCCGTCGCGACCGCCGCCCAACTCGAATTAACCTATCACAACTATGTGGTGAACAAGGCATCCAGTCTTTACCTCATGGCCGAAAGCGCGTACGCGTCATGCGTGGAGGATAAAAAAACAAATTCCGGTCTTGATTGTTCAGGGCTCCAAAAAAATGCCGCCGCCGCCTTAGCGTACCCCGGGACTACGGCGGCTGACCAGGCATCTATATCCAAGTTATACAAAGATTATAAAACAGCATCAGATTATGTGTATCAGTCCAATCAGGAAATCTGCGGTACGTGTACCCCGGCGCAAGCCAACGCCTTACGTCAACAACATCTTGCGGCATCAGGACTTTCCGATTCCTATCAGGCGGGATTGTTGGAGGGGTGGCAATCACAAATCGTGAACCTGGTGAAGGGGAACGGTCCCGGGAGCGAAATGGCAATCTGTAAAGAAGTGATAGGGACGTCGGCGTGTAATAGTTTGGAATCCGCCCGAACCGCCCTCAAAGGCGCGGTATCACTTGCTCAGCAGACCGAATTACAGGCACGTTTCGCCCAAAACGATGTTGCAGTCACCAGTGGGACGGGTTCTATTGCCATGGGAAATCCCGGAAGTGCCTATGCCGATGCGCTGTCCGCATACAAGGCGGAACAAATCAAAGGAGGGGATTATGCCGACCGGATCAAAACCGAGGAACAATGGGAAAAAGAATTCGATGCCTATCAGCAAGGCATATGGGAAGAACTAAAGCCTATTTATGCCGCGCAAGGGAAAGACGCATTGATCGAAGCGAAAATCGCACAGGGACTGCTGGTTCCGTCGGAAATAAAAGAGGAGTATTTCAGCACGTACCCGCAGTGGGTGTACGACATGCAACCGGGATGGGAGAATTTTTGGAACAGCGTTAAAAAACCGTTTGTTTCCGAAAACTCTGATATTGCGAAATACCAGGCACAGGGACAGACAGAAATGTTATCGCTTAATCCGGCAAATCAGGCCGCCGTATTTGCACAGGTCAACTCCTCCGATGCCTATAAAGATTGGCTCAAGACCGCGGAAATTGATAAAACCATCCCTCCGGAAGAGCAATTTATCGAGCATCAACTGGAGCTGTTTTACGGCAATAAAGCCTATCTTGATATCGCCAAAGGGAACTATGAGCCGGGAACGGAGAGTGAGCGGATTTTCTTTCAGCAGGTCATTACCGGGGATGTCGATATGACCAAAATTGATAATGATCTGAGCAACCCCCTTGCAAAACCCATGTTGCTTGCCCTTAACGTGGCGCAGAAGGCGGCGCCTATCATTACCTTCGGGCTTGTCGACAACCTCACACCGAACCTTACGAACATGCAGAGTGCCGCAACCGCGGAAAATGTCATCACCTATGCAGAGAAAGTAAATCCCGAGCTTATCACGACCCGGGTGAACATGATTAAAACAGATGCGGAAGAAAGTGCCGCCTATGAAGCGTGGAAAGCTACCCAAAAGACAGGGAGCGACACCTCGGAAAAAGCCTATCTTACCGATCTGTATGCCCAGGCGGTGGCGACAACCGTCAATGCAAAACTCGGTGAGTATGAACTCGACGGCGCGGCGGAATTTTTTGCCACCAATCCCGATTGGTTAACCAATAGTGTGCTCAATGGTACCGATGGACTCAATACCTTTTACCAAAATCTTGAAGAATCCAAGGCAAAACAGGATGCCGCTTATGCGGAATTCCTAAAGGACAACAGCCAAGATCGGGCGGAGACATATACCCAAAAACTTGAAACCATTGCAAACGAACAGGCTGAGTTATTCACCGATGTCCTGACAAAAAGCATCACCGATGAACAGAAGGTTGAGCTTGCCGCAAAATTGGACACCAAAGGGATCAATCAGTCTGCCGATGACTATATTCATGACCAAGTGAATGCGTACCTGAAGAGCTCGGATGTGCGGGCATTTTTGGCATCGGGCGGCATCGAATCATCGATTGACTCGGTCATAAACGGCGACTTTAATGCCGTTGCGGCACAAAACGCCTATAACGGTTTATCCGACGGCGATAAGTTTTTGGTTTCGTTAAACGCCTTCACCGACGGCAAAAAACTGGAGTCGGTCATCGAACAGGGACAACTTAAACAGCAATACCAAAACGGTGAAATCAACTGGGGTGAGTATGCGGCGCGGACCGCGTGGGCGGAAGTCAAGGGAGATGCTAAGGTGGTAGGCACGGCACTTGCACTTGCGGCGCCACCGCTTCGTGTTGCTCAGCTTGGCGCGGCGGCATTTACGGTTCCCTCGGTGTTAAGTATCACGGGAGAAGCGCTCGGGTTTCAGATGACCGGCACGAGTTTGGCCGATACCGCAACCAACTGTACTTTCCGCGAAGATCAGAATGATGCCGCATGTTTAACAAGTGCAGGGATGACTGCCTTTGCGGCATGGAGTACCGCTTCATCAATAAGCGGGCTCAATCAGGCGGCACGGGCATCTCAGCTTAATCGGCTGAGCTTGATCGCTCCTAAAGAAACGGCACTGGTAAAGGTATCGCAAATAACTAACGGCACGGAAGCAATCACCACCCAACTTGTTGACGACGCGACGACCTCCGTTGCCAAAGCATTCACTCCAAAGGCTCCCAATGTCATCGCCGAACGGGCACGGAACGCGTTGGGAACCGTCGTGTTCGGATCGCAGGCGGCACAAACCTGTTCGCAGACAGGGTTTAATGCCGATTGTATTCTCTCGATGAGTATGGCGGGAGTATCGCTGGCGCGTACCGTTATGCCGGCAACCGCGATAGTGAACCCCACCACACAGGCATCGCAAGCGGTGGTGCGAACCGATCAGGTGGTCAACGGGTTACAGGCATTGACCGCCTGTTCCGCCGCCGCCACCGGTCAGGCAAAATGGGATAACTGTGTGACGACCGCCATGATGGCGGGGATGTCGTTTGGTCCTGATCTTGCCAAGCAATCCACCGAGGGACCCTCGACATTCACCAACCCTTTTGAGGCAAAACAATTGGCGCTCGGCGATTTGCAACTTATTGACGGGCTCAAAAACTATACCAACCTTGATACCGTAACGCTTTCTGACGGACAGACGGTGAAATTCGCCGATCAGGCGACCGCCCGCACCCAGGTGTTGCAAACCTTGGGGAGAGCGGTTGTCGAGTCAGGGAGGGCGTTATCGCAGACGCAATTTGCGGTAAGCGAGATTCTTGCCGACAGAACGATTCCTAAAGATGTCGCAGAACAATCGTTTGCACAGCGGCAACTTCTCCAGGCCGCCGATACCTGGAATAAAATGGTCAACCCCGACGGATCAATAAAAAGCACGATTGAAGTTGACGGCGTGGTCAAACCCATCACCTCGGAGATGATAGACGGTGCAAGAAAAAGCATTGATATCGCACAACAACAGGTGCAGGTAGAACAAGCACTCATGGAAAATCCGCGCACGCCCATGCAACAGCTTGGTGACTCCATTGCCAAAGCACTCAATCGTGAAGCGACGCAAATTAAGGACTTTGAGGCGGCACAACAGCGATTTGCGGAAGCGGCAAAGGCCGCAGACACCAATCCGGTTGAATACGAAGTCGCCAGGCAGGCACTTGAAAAGGCCAAAACGGGGATTGAACGCATGGGATATACCCGTGCGCAAGCCGAGTATGCCAGCGATCTTGATGCCGCCCGTGAAGCGCTGACCAAAGCGCAGGATGACGCGGGGATAATAAAAATCCGCGTAGAACTTTTGCAGGAACCGGATCTTATTGTCGAAGCATTGACGAGACAGGCGCAGGTTGTCAATGATGCAGGACAACAGCTTGCTGATCTGCTGGCGGCAAAAGCGAGCCCCGAGGCAATTAAGGTTGCCCAGGACGGACTTGCGAGATCACAGGAAGTGTTGGCCGCCATTGAGGAAACGGGAAAAATAAACGGCAGCATCACCGACGAATCACAGCGGATAATCGTGATTACCAACGAGAATGCCAAATTAACGCCGTATATCGAAAGCCAACAGCAACTTACCCGCAAGATAGCCGTACTTGAACAGTCGATTGCGGCAGGAAATACGTTACAGGGAAGAGTGGTGGAGTTTGCCAACCGTGTCTTCCGCGGACAAACCACCGCCGAACAGTTAGCAAATAAGCTCAAACCGGCGCCAAAAGCGGCGCTTGTTCGTAAAATTGCATCGACCGCCCGTCCCGTTGAAACCCACGACTCGTCGAAGGTTACATCACGAATCGTTGAGGGCGAAAACGGCAAACGCTATGCGCAACTTGATGCCGGAGAAGCAGATCGGACTATACAAAACTATGTCAAAGGGGCAAACGAACGCCTGCAAAAAGTGCAGGAAGAATTAGGTTTCCCGCTCTACACGAAAGACACGCCGAATGCACCACAAGATCAGGTGGGGAATATCCTTTCCGCCGCCACCCGCGGGGATCACAGTATGTGGTTAGTTGCCCCCGGGGGAGCGGGTAAAACCGAAACCTCCGCCATTACCGCCGCGGAACGGTTCCACTATACCAAGCGGAAGCAAGTGTTGGTGGTGGAATCGGAAGAAGTCATCTTGACGCCTGACAAGCAGGCGACGTTTAAGAAAATCTTTGACGCCGAAGGCGTGAAGTACTTTGAACTGACGGATTCCGTCGGCAGTTTGTCTCCGCAGGATTTCGCCAAACTGATGGAAGCGGATGTTGTCATTTCCACCAACAAAATCGCCTACGAATTCATTGCCGATTACGGCAAAGGATCAGCACACCCCGAGTTCCAAGCACAATTTACCGATAACCTGCAGTCAGGCAACGGCTTCGAGTTTATCGTTGACGAAGTCAAAACCATCTGGCAACCCGCACTTTCGTTCCAGGTATCGGGCGATAGTCAGGTGTATGCCAGGACGCCAAACGGGCAACGCGATGTTGCAGTACTGCAGAAGGCATTGGGATGGAATATCGATGAAAGCGGCGTCATTACCCGGGACGCAAACGCAAACGGCCCGCTCGTCAAACTGCAACGGTCAGCGCTCGCCCTTCTGGACGGGGGAGCACAGAAGCTTCGGGAACTCTTTGATATAGATATATATAGAAACAACGGTGAATTAGTACTTCGCCGGGATATCCGTGCAGAAGCATATCGCGATATTCTGCTTGATCAGGCGGCTCAGCATCCTGAGGCAAAGGCCAACATTGATGCGATACTGGGCGAGTTTGTTGACGCCGATGCCTTTACCCGCGCGCTTGGAGATCCGAATGCGCGGGCGGCCATTGATGCCTTTGAACAACGTGTCAACGGGATTCGGGAAGCAAACTTCACCAAAGATCCCGTAATGACCGGTATCCGCGATACGGTACTGGAAAATATCGGAGTTATGGAAACACTCGGCAAAGTCTACGGTGATGTGGTAGGGAACAGTTATGAACCGGTTGCCCGAATGGGAGTGGATGTCGACGGGAGACCCGTTGAAACGCTTACGGTGGTTCCCAAGGATCGGAACATCTTTGAAGGGAAGCAAATTTCCGACGGTATGCAAAATCTTGTCTATAACTCCGTCGGAAAAGAGCTCTATGCAAAACTTACCGGCAACGATCAGATTGCCTCAAACATCAATGACGTGCAGATGTCGACCAACGCGCAGTCGATAACGATTCTTGAAGTGAACTCGTACGCGAAAAGCACCCAAGGCATGTCGCTTGAAGCAAATGAAGTAGCCCGCGTGTGGAGCGGGGCTGTCCCTGATGCGCAAACCATCGGTTCGGCAGACGCCGTTGCCGAGATGATGTACGGGATGACATTGCCTGACGGTACGGTAGTAGGACCGAAGCGCACCCTTTCCGCGATTCATGAAGTAAACGGTGTTGAATCCGTGGGTACTCGGCTCAAAACGCAGACACAGGCGCTTGCCGACGGAGAAGCGGGAGTGATGGGAGTTAATGCATCAAATAACGGCGCGGCAAATCTTGAGGTGCGCAAGGCCTTCCTCAGCAAATACGGTGATGCCGATATCCAAATAGTACGAAACAGAAACGATCTGCATCAGATTGAATATTCGTTTGGTGAGACAGCCGCCGACGGTGCTTTAGGCATCCATGCGCGGGCGGCGGTTCGTTTGCATGTCGAGCCGATCGAAGTGAACGGGCAGATGCGCTTCCAGTTGGTGGAAGAAATAATAAGCCGGGTGGTCAACGGAGACGGTACCGTGCGATCCGAAAACGTGACGAGCGTACGGAGAATCGGTGCTCCTGCCGAAAAATCCCCGATCACCCTTGCCGATCTTGATGCCGTCAAACTTGCCGCCAGAGGAGCGCCGCTTTCCGTTGCTCAAGCCGAAAGTATCGCAAAGCTTAAGGGCTTCGGGTTTGAAGCACGACGGGGGTTCTACACCGATTTCTATGACAAAGGAGCGGATATCGGCGTCAACCCGCTGTCGTTTAACAACGAATCTCTTCGGGTATTCGGCGATACGGCAAACAGCAGTTCCGAGTGGAATCAGGCAATCTTGCGTGCCCGCGGTAACGAGGGTGGAACGAAGCTTGTTTACAGTGATTTTTCACCCGATGCGGAGCTTATCGTTATCGGTGGCCGCAATGCTGAAATGAGCATGATCGACTTTAAAACCATGGCGGAAACAAACGGTTTCCGCGCAACACAGAAACAGGCGACGCAAACGCGTCTCCAGTTTCTTAACGAATTTATGGCGGAGAAAATCCGCGAGATTACCTCGTTCCTCCCCGAGGGAGAGGCGCGCACGCAGGCGGAATCACTGCTTGCCGGCGGGCAGAAGCGTCTGAATGTACGGGTGGGTGCGGTGGAAGTGGATACCAATGTCGAACTTGCCCGGCAGGCGCGCATCGTCCAGGAAACTATCGAGCAGGTGATCAATATGCCCGATGTCCAAAAGCTTGCAAACGGCGGGTTCCTCGGATTGGGAAGAAATCGTGAATTATCCCGCCTGGTCGGTAACCTCACCCGAGCAAACGGCAGATCGATTGCCTCACAGATTCCCGAGGCCCTTGATTTTTCCAAGCCCGTCGACGCATCAGCAAAGCCCTACACCGAAGCCACCAACGTGTATGAGGTGATAAAGGGGATGGAAGCGCATACCTACGTCAATCCCGCGGATGATTTGGCGGGAAATGTGTTACCGAAAGTAATCCGCGGTATTAACGAGGTGAAGACGTCATTTACCGCAACCAACACTCCGCAGGATATCCAACGGCTTACGAAAGTCGCCGCCGATGCGGTGCCGGATGCGATTCGGATCGCTACCCGCGTGAATCAGGGAGACAGTATGACGCCGACCGAGTCATACACGGTAGAACTTGCGCGAAATACCGCGGTTGCGATGCAGGATGGGGTAACGCAGTTGGAAGCCCGACGAGGCACCTTACCGCGGCTTACCCAGAGCGTGCAACAGCCAAATACGCTTCGTGCAGGGGATGTCATCGTCGGCAAGGACAAAAACGGGGTGGAGGGTGCACAGACCATTCTTTTGGGCATGCGAGTGTCATGGACGGATGCCTCCGGTGACCACGAGGATCTGATAAACGGTGAATCCACCGTGATAACTTTCCCCGCCGGCACGACGAGTATCAGGATTCAAACCAGCGGATCAAGAAGTGAGGTTGAGCTCAGCGGCCCGGACACACAGCTCGTATCTGACCAGAACAAAAACGCACCATCATTTGAAGCAACATATCAATTGAACAACGAAATTGCGCAAACTCAGGCGGCAATACAAAAAACATTAGGGAATGCGACGGTCGACACCCTTACTGCGGCGCTCGATCGTGAAGCAAAACGCAAAGTACAGAATGAGCTGGCACGACTCGGATTAGGGAACCTTCCCGACAGTGAAACCGATGCAATTGCCACCGCGCTTCGTGCGTATGAGTCAGCAGTGGCAAGAGTAATAAGTCAGCTCAACGACCGCGCGCTCGAGGGAGATCCGCAAACACGCATTGATCGCGAAACAACAACGGAAAAAGCCGCATTGCTTCGTGCGTTAAACGCCCTTCTTATAAAACATGCGGGAACGGTGAAAGATGCAAAAATCGCCAAAGCATTCACCAATCTCGGTATTGCCCAAAACGCCAACGTGAATCAAACGCTTTCCTTCTCCGAAGGGGGATCAGTACGGGTTGTCGATGAAACCCATAAAGGGTTGCTTGTCGATGCCGCCCGAAAACAAACCGCACCGACGGTGACGAGTATAGCGGTCAGGCTCTTTGGTACCTATACGGATAACGCGCTTTCTTACCAAAAGAAACAGATAAATCGCGTCATAGCAAGCGAGAAACCGAACATCTTTGTCCGTGCAATTTCCGGAATACTACCGGCACTTCGCGGGATCGCACGAATACCCGCATCGTTTATGAGTGCAACCCGATTCGGCAATCTCGTGGATCGCGTTCGTAATTTCTTCGGTAGGACTCCCGTGACTACACCGGAATCACCGCAGGTTGCCCAGGGAATAATCGACGGGCTCATTGCCGGGGTGAAAAACGGTGCGTATAACGATGCGTATGTCGCGCTTACAAATGCCAGAAATCAGGGGAAGACCGATGATGCAACAAAGCTTGAAACGGCACTCCGCGAAAGTATTGCCGGACGACTTTCGCAGGCATTGGGAACGACCATTGCGGTGCATCATGACATGGTTACCGCCCTTTTGGCATATGAAGGCGGGTTTGTGCAGGCGGCAAGCACATGGAATGAAACTCCGGAAGGATTGACGTCGCTTACCTTGTTTGCCGAGGCTATCCAACAGGAAGGCGGTATGGCGGTACTTCAGCAAGGTGCGATTGATGCGGTCAACGCGTTCCGTCAGGCGACAACACTCACCCGGGATATCACGCCGGAAGCGATTATCGGTGTCGTTACCCAACCAGTTGTACAGGCAACCTACACGCTTCTTGCCGATGCAAATGCCGCAACATTGGAAGCGGCGGCACAGGAAAAAGCAAATACGCCGGTAGAACGGTTGAAAGCGGCACTTGCCAAGAAGGATTACCTGACCGCATATACGCTCTTTAATGAGCTCCGTGCCAATGCGGCAAATCATCTTGACGAAATTGCCGAAGCCGATACGGCGCTCCGTCGGGATGTCGCGACCCGATTGGGCACACAGCTTAACGTCACGCTCGATCCTACAACAATCGAGATTGCCCGAATCGTTGACTACGAAGCAAGTATCATTGAGCTCACCAATCGCTCGATATCCGAAAATTCGGTCAACAACTATGAAGAATATTTTGATGCGGCACATCGGGATAGCGAGGTTGTAGCCGCCCTTGCCGATGCCGAAGCCGCCTTCGATACGCTTGCGGCACCGCTTGGGGTAACCCGTAATAGCTATAACGACGGATTACGGAAAACGATTGATCCGATGATGCATTCGGTATGGGATGCCTTAAAGCTTGATGAAAAGATTGCGGCGAGGATTCAGGCAGAGGAAGATGCCCGATATGACATCGGTACCGTGCGAGGATGGGTGAATATACTCCGCAACACGTTCGGTACCGCATACCGCTATACCTTTGGGGCTAATCCGATTCCCGGCATTCGTGCATTGTTGCAGATGGCGGTAAATAGAAATAGAGATCTCACACCTGCGGATCGTATCGAAGAATTAATAGCATGGGCGGCATTCCGTATAGCCCCGGCGGCGTCAGGCAATCCGGTAGGCATACTCACCAGTGCAATATTTTGGGCATGGGATGGGATTCGGATTGCGTCAGCTCCGCTTCGCTCCGTATGGAGCAATCTGGTACATCCTGAACTGGTAACAACCGCGGTTCAACCGCTTGCGGGTCCTGACATTGCTCCCGATGCCGGCATACCCGCCCGCGGTGTACGCAGGATCATTTATAACAGCAATATCTTTACCAACGGGCTTACCGGCGCGGAAGTGGTCAAGCGCGTGCCTATTTATCTTGTTACCCGCGTCTTGTTGCTTGCTTCAACAGGACTCGGTGGCTGGACAGGACCGATTGCGGGGTATGTCTTCTATCAGGACATGACATTTGCCTTGCCCGCCCAAACGCGTATCAATATCGCTAACGGTTCCCGCGAAGGCTTCTTTGAGGATTTGTGGAATGCGCATCCGTTCTTTGGTATCGGTCACAAGCCGTGGAAGCCTATGTATATTGTCCGCGATCCGTTTATTTTCTTTGCCCGGTACTCGATTCCCGTGGCGGGGCAAATTCTCTTCATGCATGACATGTGGCGAGCGGTGAGTTGGCCGGTGCGGGCAATCATACGGGCAACCCAAACGCCGAGTATTCCTACCGTTACTCCCGATGCGGAAGCATTCTGGGGTAACGACGGCACCATAACGATTCTCGGCATATCGGTACCCCGTACCTGGATTAACGCGACCCCGAATGATCGTCCGCTTATGTATGTTGCAACAAGAGTGCTTTCATTGGGCGCATTAACTTCGTATGACTGGCACCGGTTTATTGATGAGGGAGGATGGCGATGGTTGTTTGCACAGCCTGCCGATCACTGGACAAGGCGGCATGACAATGCCTGGTATCGATACGTTGCCAATCCGCGGCTATGGGGCGGAGGAATAGGGGAGACTGCGGCATTTATAGGGACTCGGGTGATACTTAACGCATCATTCGGCGGTTTCGGACTCGTGTATGATGCATTCCGCGCTGTCCGTTGGGTGCGAGAGTCGTTTGCCGGCGGATATATTCCACAGGGTGCCGCTACGGCAACGGTAACCTCGACCCAATCCCAGAATTCCGCGCAAACAAATGGCATCACTTTGGTTTCCGCAGGACTCTACGGGGATCAACAATTCAAAAACGGAGGCATTGTCAAAATAACCTATACCGAACAGGACGGCAGTCAACATACGGTGGACGGAACACTCCGGCTATGGTCACGTGACGTCAAAGACAGCATTTGGTATGTGGTACTTCCCGACGGGAGACGCGCAGATATTCGGCAAAGTAAGATAGTCAAACTGACGGAAAATATAACAAAGAATAACAATCAGAGCACAACGCAAACCGGCACGACGACGCAACAGACCGCAACACAGCAAAAACGTATTTACCGCACCGGGGGTATTTACACGTTCCTTAACGCGTCTCCCTGGGGACAAGGATGGGGCGGTCTTTTCCGCTACGGTTTGACCCGATACGGCGGGTCGATGCTTATGACGTCAGTCCCTGTTGTCGGTCCGTTTATCGGTCCGGCATATACCATCGCGCTCGGATTATATGATACCTATCGCGTGCTTGATTGGCTGGCTACAAGCGGCAAATTCCCTAGCTTTACCGGCAAGCGGGCGACGCAAACGTCGCAGATATCCCAAACGGGACTGACGCTCCACGCATTACCCGAAGGCATGGTATTGCTTGGCGGCGGAAGATATCGCAACAACAGTACCAAACAATATATTGTCAGAAATGCTGAGACGGGAAAAACCCGCACGCTTCGGGCAGGGAAAGAGATTACGTTGCGCAATGAAATCATCGAGCTTTCTGACGGAACGATGGTGTGGTTCGGTGAAAAAGGGTCGGTGATGCGATTTACGTTAACTCCTTCAACCGACACGCCGCAGGACATAATAAAGGCAAATACCGCTTTTGACGGCGGATTACTCAAGTCGGGAGTAACGGGAGAAACCCTCTTTGATCCGGGAAAGATTGGTCCTCTGGCGCAATCGCTCCGTGCGGAGATTAACGGGAAATCCTATACGATTCACATGCCGCAAGACATGAAAGAGGCGGCACGAGAGCTTCAGGATAGACGGGTTTTTGCCGCGGTAACGATAGCCGCGTTACTTCAGGCGGAAGAATACCTGGGTGTATCCAATAATTTACCGACCGAGATTCTTGCCGTACCGGACGCGGCGTCGCCGTCACAGGCGGGTCTTGCAGGCTTTTTCGGAAGCAACAAAACCAAAAACGGCATGTTTGTGGTATTGCAAAAGAACACCGCCGACTACATGGGAATCGTTGCCCATGAATTCACGCACGAAACACTCGGTTCCTCACCGCTTGCGGATTTCACCGAAGGGGTCGCCGTGCACATACAACGACGTATCGCGCCGAGTAGCCCTGCGGCCACACATTTCTATACCAAGAAACTCGATCCGAAACTTTTGCATTACAACGAAGCGTATGTTCCCGCCACGGCAACGGAACTTTTCGGAAATGATGTCAACAAAGAATACCAGGTTGCGTACTCATGGAGCTATGTGACGGGCGCGTTCCTGCTCCAGGCAATTGCCGAACTCTACGGCGATGAGGGCATGGTGAAGTTTATGACAGCCTATGAGCTGAGTAAGGATCGCTATTATCACGGCGGGTATGAACTTAATATTGCGGATAAAAAGACCGGAAAAACCGTGCGCAATCGCGATGCCATCAGGACACTTCTCATTGACACCTTTGGCGTACGCGAAACAAACCGCATCATAGGGATGCAGGAAGCCGCGCTCAAAGGCTATGGTGAGCGGTTCCTCAAAGAGGAGGCCAAAAAACAAAACGCAAACATTGTTGCGGAGCTGACAATCGGGCGACTGGCCGCAAATGACTACCAGACGCCGACATCGAACGATACCATCTCACGAAGACATGCGGTGGTAACCCGCACGAGCAGAGGCGGATTATTTATTGCCGATGTAGGGTCGCAAAACGGTACCTGGGTAGAACATAACGGCGTTCGGGAACTTTTGACACAGGAAGCAAGAAGGCTGGTTGCCGGTGATACGGTACTCCTCGGCGATCAAAACCGCGGAGAAATCTACACCGTCACGCAAAATACCGCAGGTGAGCTTACCTTAAAGAAAGGGGACACCGATCTCATGCTTCGTGCCAAAACACCGGCGCAATCTGCCGCGTCCGCCGCAAGGCCCTCCGCCCGGTACAAACCGAACGGTTGTTCTTCCTGTCGTGCGGAGTTAATCGTTTTCGAAAAGATTATGGAACGCGTTTTAGGAGCGGCCCAGGCAGAAACGCCGAATATTGCCGAAGCCAAGCGACTTATCGCGCTCGCCAAGGGTTATTTCTTGCGCTACACCATGGCAAACACGGAATTCCAATCCGTCGCAAAGGCAACGGTTGAGGTGGCGGAAGCACAGCTTATCAAAAATAGCGCCGAACAAGATGATGCCGTCGTAGCGCTTTCTGATGCGATCCTGCGCATGGAACAACGGACAGATGTTCCCGAAGAGCTCGTTTCGGAATGGGACGAAGCCATTGCCTATCTTAAGGAGAGAAGGGAAGAGGTGAAGGGTATGGCGGTTATCGAGGCGACGGAAGTCGAACGGATTCGTGCACAAGTGACAAGCGGATTCTATACGGCACAGGCCGCCTTGGGTGTGTATGTCCCCGTCGGATTGCGGAACGAAGGAGACCAAACTCTTGCCTCGTTTGGTATTACCCGGCCGACGGACGCGCAGATTGTGGAACAGGCAGTTGCCTCGATTGTCCCTGCGGCGGTTGATGCGGTGCGTATCGCACAGCCGGATCTTGCGCAGGAAAATCCCGAAGGGTTTATTGACACGACCATGCAATTTATTCAACAAACGGCCGAATACCAGGAACTGCTGTCGGGGAGAAGTCCCGCGGTGATCATATCGTCAATCCGCGCGGCATTGGCCGTCGTCGTGCGAAATTCCGTGAATGCAACCACTGAAGGGCAGGCAGTTACCGTTTTTGCCTCCCCGCAAGAAGCCATTGAAAAACTTCCCCTGCAGAAAACCACGAAAGATACACTCCTTCTTGTTGTAACCAATGAAAATGAAATAACCGATAAACGGTTGGTTAAGCTTCGCGACTCCAGTGCGTACTATCCGCCGAAACCGGGCAATGCCGCATTAAACGGAGCGACGACCTCGTGGAACTGGTACTCCGAATTCACACAGTCTGCCGCGTGGGACTCCGTGTATCAGGAAGTTCGTCGGATAATCGCATCGGGTGAATCTGACGTCGTAAAAGCCGTGCAATTGGAAGCGCTTATGAATGTGACGGAACGGGAAACCGTGCAAAAAGCCGAAGATGGTGTAGCCAGATTGCGTCGTGCGGTGCGTTTTTGGATAGACGGTTTTACCAATGTGCTGACGGAAGAGCGGCTTACCCAAGTGCTTGATGATCTTTCGTTCGGCAAGGTATATCAAAGTAAAACAGCGGGCGGGGAGGTACAGCAGGTTATTTTGGTGACGCCGCAAACCTTCGGCTTAAGCGTCATGAGTGCCTTGGATCGTGCGAAGGTGTATATCGCTTCGTCCGGTTCCAATGCGATTAACAGGGTCAGCACGATGTTTTTTGCCGAACCTCCCATTGAAGTGACGACCAACGAAAACGGTTCGGAAGTATTGGAACATGTTAGGAAAAATCCCAAGAGTATTATATTGAAGACCCGCTTGCCGTCGGGTGAAACGGTGACTCCGGAAGAAAAACTGAAAGGATATATCGATGCCATCGAAACAAAAGGCGCACGCAAAGTGTCCTTCACGGTTATTTCTAAGACGGGGGTACGTGATCAGAAAGTGCTCTCACAACTTGCGGAGTATGTGGCGACATGGAACACGGGGCATCCGGGCGACATCGTGCGTCTTACGGTCGATGTGGTGCAGGAGTTCGGACGAGACTCCGATATTGAAGTATTCAAGTGGTTACTGCTTCCCGGCGTACATTCACTGGTGCATAGCGGTTCGAAAGCCGCGGGCGGGCCTGCTCATGCGGGCTTTATATGGGTTACCGCCTACGGACAGACGTTGGATGGTGCAAATGTTCCGTCGCTTGCACAGAACATCGAATCCCTTACCTTTGCCGAACAACTTCGAGTGGTGGGAAATGTTGAAGCGATTATTGCTATGTTTAATCTCCCGTCGGAGTATCGGTTGGACGGGGAAATAGCCCGGGCTGTTGCCGAAGAAGCGGACGATTTCAACCGATCACTCGGTCTTACGCCGCTTTGGGAGGAGGCGATCGTTTCGGATACGACGCAACCGAAAGGTGATGACGGAAAATATCCGGAAAAGAAAGTGTTATTAGAGCAAAAGAATAACGAATCCATCCGCTCGTATCGCATCCCGTTGGTGTACCGCGACGGAAAATTAGTGCCCGAGGTTGACGCAAAAACATTGCTTCGCACATGGGAGGAATCCGGATATATTATGGGCGGCATTTTGGAGGAAACGCCGGATTTGGGGCCCATTCTTCGCTACGGTATTTCCACCCAACTCATGCGACAACTTTTGAATGAAGGGATAACAACGCCAGAGGACGCCCGGGCTCGCGTGCGGGCGCTATTTGCCGAAAAACAGGCTGAGCTGGCAAATAAATATACTGAACAGCGACGTGCAAACGAGGTGCCCGTTACGGTTCAGACCCAAGAGCAACAGGGCTACAATAGGGAGCAATTTACCGCGGCACACCCATGGCTTGCGGCATTCGGATCGATATTCAACACGACGTTTAACGCGATGTTCTATGCGGGCATCGTCTTTTTGGTTGTTACGAGCGCAAGTGTAATTGCTCCACTGTTCGCGCCCCTTATTGTTCCCGGATTCGCCTCGATTTTTACCGCCGCATGGATTTTCATCACGGCGGCGCTTCCGTATTATTATGTTTTCAAAGATTCCCCGAGTTACGACATAAACAGGGTGCTATATGCCGCTACCGTGCGGTTTGATTCGACAAAGACCGGCACTCTTACCGTTGAGACCCCCCAAGCCAAAACAGCCGGCATAAGTCAGGAAGCGCGAAGCAATTTCGAGGCGAATCACCCGGTGCGGTACACCGTTGCAAGAATTCTTGATGCGCTTCTTCCGGGATTAATGATCGGACTTCTGGTGTTATACATGGTTTCCTCCGGTCTCGGGCTTGTCACACTGTATGCGGCGGCATTTGCCCCGTATATAAGCGCATCAGCGCTCACCGTTATCTTATCTATTCTTTCTGTTCTGCCGCTTCTTGCAGTGCACAAAGATATTGCGGCGACGACTCAGCAACTGCACGACAGTATCTACCGCATCATGATGCCCGTAGCTTCGGATGGGGAAGCGGAAAATGATCGCATGCCGTTGCCGACGCCGCCAATTCAAGTAAAACAAGTTGAATTACAACCGGAAGGGCAAACATTTCGGATGGGAAATGATCTTGTCGATCCTCTCGAGGAGATATTTACCGAAATGGTACAAAAAAATCATCCTGAGTGGGATGGAAAATGGGAAACGGTGCGGACGTTCTTCATGCGATATTTATGGGATAAACACTTTACCGTTTCCTACACGCATGACGGCACAAAATATACCTACACCACGAGTGATGCAAAAGAAACCTTTGTAATCACTGATGTTGAAGAGTTTATCGATGCGCTCTTTACGTTTGATTCCCTGATAAGCGCAAATAAAGAAAAATCTCAATGGATTGAAAATCTTACCGTGCAAACAATTTGGGAGCGGGCAACAAGCTATGATTTTGCGCATCCTACCGAGTTTCTTCGTCGATATACGCAACAATTCATCGCAGGTCAGATCCCATTTGTTGATTGGGTAACCGTGGGTACGATAACAACGCGGCAGGGCGACGAGCAAGTTCGCGTGCGGTCGGTTGAAGCGAAGCATTCCTACATGGAAAGTCCATATATATTGGAAATAAGCTCGGTGAAGGATAATGCTGATCCGAACGACCCGGCAAATCAGCTCCACTCACTGCATTACGGCATCGATTCAGCCACGCAAGTTTCCCTCTACACAGTACAACTATCATCAATCAATGATGCGTCCAACGGGAAATTCGCGGAATCAGAGGTGTCTATCTCAATTCGCATGAACCGCATACGGTCATATCTTGAGGAGTTGGGATTGTTAACGAATGCCTCTTTTACGGTTCCCGACTCCGATGTGGATTGGCTGGATTTGGAGCGCACGCTTGCGGCGCTTGCGCCTGCGGTTGCCGCTCGGGTAGCAGATACGCCCGACACCGATAAACAATACGCGACATTGACCAGGCTGAACGATGAAAT
The DNA here is from genome assembly GCA_049322955.1 of Patescibacteria group bacterium. Classification (GTDB taxonomy): domain Bacteria; phylum Patescibacteriota; class Microgenomatia; order UBA10105; family UBA927; genus UBA927. Next base: position 224,686 of record JBMOPU010000012.1, read on the forward strand.
TAAAAGAGTACAAACCCTGGTAGGTGAATTAATTGTAAAACGAAAAGAAATACCTCAGTTAGAAAAACGTGTTGCCGCGTTAAAACGCTACAACTCAATGGTCGATGGGGGCGGGGCATCAATGATGAGTTTGGTAACTGCTCTGGCCACCTTGAAACGATTAGGATATACCACTGTGCGGATACCGGTGCTCCTTAAATACGTACAGCATGTAGGGGTTAACACTGCAGAAATACCCGCATTGTTACGGAGCGATTGGGAAAGAAAAATAAAGTCTCTTACTTCATTTACGGGCATCAAACAAGTGTCAACCGATGATCCCGATGTAGTGATGCTTGATTTGTCCGCATGGGATTTTGATCTCACAAAAAACAACACACGAACACGGGATCTCGCGCCGTTCTTGCAAGATGTGAAGAATATGCCGGTGAAAGAGGCTCCGCTCAATTTTGATGGGAAACCTTCAAGCAACGGGCTGTTTGCGTTTGACCAAGGCTTCGTACGGTTTATGGGGATGATAGATGCCCTAAAGGCATTTATTGGGCGGCTTATGCGATCGGTACCGTTTGTAAGAACTTCGACAACTCCCGTTGAAGAGGAATTGAACATGCCGTTGCCGACGCCGCCGATTCGTCCTGCGGAAGGACAAAATACCGATGCCGAAGCGGGTCTTCCCGCCCGAACAGATGAGTTGATTGCGGAGATCCCGGCATCTCCCGGCACCGGATTTTTTGCAAGCTCGATGGACTTTCTCATTTATCAGGGACAACAAGCCGATGCGGGTACACGATTTGCCATCACGATGAATAGGCGAAACGGCAAGCCGTCGGGAGTGTGGGTCATGAACGCATATCCCACCGACGGGCAAACCGTCGTGTTAAACGGCAGACAGGTACAACAAGGAGATGCCGTTTATCTTGTTGATAATTCGGTATTTACGCTGGGTAATCGCGAGTATCGGGTTTCCGTCGTCGGTGATTCGCTCCGAATCGTTGCGGATGCCACAGTCGATGTCGCGTCTAACAATCTCGCAACCGTCGGAGATGCCGTCCGATCAATGCGTGATGAATTACTCGGCTTGCTCACTGATGACCTTGCCGAATCACTTCGTGATGCGACAATTCAGGACGTCAGCATCGTTGATCTGATCGAATACGCCGTCCCGATCATCACCGGATCGGACGAGTATCAACGCATCACGAATGACCGAACGGAAGCGGAGAAGGAAGAAGTTATTCGCTTGCTGAGGAGCATGTTGCCGTCATTCATCATTGAGCAGGTACCCCTTGCTTCTCCGGAGTTATTGGCGACGCGGCAAGCCAACCGTCGTGTTGAGGCAACACTTTCAAACCCGGGCGGAGATACACTCATAAATGAGAAAATTCCGCTGGAAATTGCCGCGATTCAAACGGTAACGGACGTGATTGCGGCACAACTCGCACTTCCGGATTCGGCGCGATTTGCGGTGATGCAGGTGTTAAGTAGGATTCCGGATGTCGTTGAATTCCTCACGAGACGATTATTTGACTCTTTACATACGACGGCCCGCGATCCCTTACGTCTTCCCGGCGAGACCATGGCAAAATTTGGGGAAGGTGAAGCAGACGAATTGCGTCGGGTCGGGATCGGAGCGCAGAGAGTCTGGAGCTCAATCGCGCTTCCGCTCTTCACCTCGCGCGGATATCCGGTTGTTGCGAGACTTGATGTCAGAAACCTCCGCGGAGCAAACGACGTGGCAGGACAAGGCGGATACACGCCGCTTGGGGACTATCTGCTCAGAAAGTTTGCGGATAGCGTTTTTGAAGCTCTCGGGCCTGATTATGAGGTTATCCGCGTAGGCGGCGATGAATACATGATACTCGCGCGGCCGGGCGCGGCAACCGACGGCGTACAGCAAAGGATTGAGGCGGTATTGGCAACAACCCACATGTTATACAAAACGCCGCAAGGGATAGAAAACCAGCCGATTCGTGTCGAGTTTAAAGCACCTGACGAACTGCTTCCTATTGAAGAACGTAATCATGGCGGTGATTGGTTGACGCTGATGGAGAAAGGAATCTATACGGATGATGCCACCATTGATGCAGGTAGTGATTTCCATCCGATGCTCGCGTATACGGCACAAATCCTCACTTCCATTCGCGTACCGCTTGCCGGAGAGCTTACCGCATCGCAAATTGCATCGGTGCACGGAGTAATAAAACGGATCATGGCGGTACTGCTGTTTGATGATGTCCTTCGTGATAGCGCACGGGGCATGCAGGAGTCTTTCCGTGCCAAGAATCCCCGTGCGACCGTTGCCGTGTATGAAGATGTGCAGGACTGGATGGAGGCGGTACGTGTTGAGATGCCGCTCGGATTTAAGATTGTCCGGTTCGACCAGCCGGGGATTCTCAAAATGCTTAACTCGATGAGCAGTCTTTACGGAGATCAGATGATTGTCCGTCAGTTTGAGAAGCTCGCCCGGTTTGCCTTTGAACGTCTCGGTGTCACAAACGTGCGTGTGTATCGACGCGCGAACGAATTATACCTTGCCGTTGACCCTTCGGTGACAATCGACACGGAGCAGATGCAGGATGCATTACGCGGGTATGGCGATAACGCCGCAGGTCTCTTTAAAGAGCTTGCGGTGGTCAGTCAATCGGAAGTGACGCTCGTGCCGACCGGCGTCGACGGTCGCGGCGCGTCGGAAAATGTCCGACAACTTAACAGGGCGTTGTCTGAACTAGCAAACGGCATCGTAACGCATACGAATGCAAGCATCTTGGATGAATACGTTCGCAAACCAAACAACATACTTACTCGGATACGCAACCGGTTTGCCCGTTCCAGAGAGGTGACTTCCGAAACGCTTGCCGACCGTCAGTTTATCGTCAATTATCTCAATCCGTTCGATAAGCGCGGTATAGACCGGATCCAACATATCGGAGCGACACCGGAAGAAATAGAGTCACTTAAACGATTTTATGTGCAGATCGAGCCCGGAGCGGGGAGCGTGGTACAAGATGATCAGGCGTACGCGACGATTATTACTCTCTTAACGAGAATCAATAGGGACAACAATTGGTTTATCAAGACGTGGAATACGCTTATTGAACGTATCAAATTTGCCAATCAAGAAGTAAGCAGGATCGGGATTGTTGCCCCGGGTACGAGGGCACTGTTCAGTATGTTTGGCGGAACAGATCATTCCGTAAATATTACGAACAGTGCGCGCAAAGAACAACATACGGCGATTGCAACCCTGCTATCACGACAATTTACCACTGATAAGTCATTACAGGTGCAACTTATCGCGCATCTATCGAACGCCAAAAACGCGTTTATCATGGACTTTATCGCGGATCATCTGATGGACGGTTATTTCCAGGAAAGCAGAAAATATATTAATGCACGTAAGTTGCCGGGAGTCGGGAGAGAGTTGCAGACGGATCAGGATCAAATTGTTGAGCTTCATAACAACACCGAGTCACCGCAGTCAGTATGGAGTATTCATGCAATTCCGTTCCTTCAGGGCTTGGGAGCTCAGGTAATGACGGTCTTTGACGTAGAGCCGCTTCCCGACACGAAACTTGACTCCGCAACGCAGACGGCGCTTCGTGACTTAGAACTCCGAAGGGTGGTTACCCTGATTCATAACCTGGGAGGCGGCAATTACCAGATTGTACGTCTTAATGACAACCGGTTTGCGGTAATGATGATCGGGACGGTGAGTGATTCGGAAAAATGGGAACTTGAGAACAGACTGCAACGGCTGGAAACCTTGGTGGCAAGACCTGATGCGCAGGGGAACGTTGCGTTTAATCGATCTCGATCACACGTGTTTCCCTTCATTCCGGTTACCCTCAAGTCTGAGGAAGAACTTCGCCGCGAAGGCGAGGAGTTTGCCGCAGGCATCAATCTCTTTACGCCGATGACCAAGAAACTCCTGTATCTTGCGACGAAAGGCTTTGCCTACCAGCAGGATGAAGAGATAGCGAAGAAACAGGATGATGTGCTGACAAACCCCGCGCGTCGGGTGAAACTGCGTGCACAGAACGCAGGTTATGCACAAGTACTTGCCACGCTAGAACAGGACACGATCCTCTATGGTCAGGCCGACTTTGTCTCCTATATTTCTTCGCTTACCGCAGCCATGGCATCGGATGACGTTTTGGACGGGACGGCCGCCAAACTCGAGGCAAAATATAACAAAAAAGATCCTGACGTCAAAGTACGGGTATTTGCCGATCTTCCCTCGACACTGAAAGCGGCACGTGCTCAATACGGCGATGAGTTCAGTGTCATTGAAGTAAACGTTGACGAGACACTCCGATTAGTCGGAAAGGCACACGGGTACGAACAGGGAGACATCTTGATCCAAACCTTGTTTGAAAAACTCGGCCATCATATTTTTACCGAATTGAGACTGCAAAATATGATCGTCTATCGCGAGTCGGCGACCAAATACTATGTCGTGTTAAACGTCCACTATCCGCTCGATACGAAACGAATGCAATCCAAACTGAATGCGGAATATTCGCCGTATCGGGTAGGTGAAAAAGAGTATTTTGTCCTGCCGGTTGTTGCCATGAAGCATATCGGCCTAAACCCCAGCGTTACGGTGGGAGAGGCGGAACAACAATTTGCCGCCGCACTTATTGAATTGCAAAAATACTCGGAAACGAAGATGCGGGCCGCCATACGGGAACATTTCGTTAAGGAAACAACGCTTCCTCCGTTCCATTGGGCGTGGTTAATTTCCTATCTTCGTTCCGGCGGTAATGCCGAGGAGGTTCTGGCAAAATTCAGCAATAATGCCCGAGATATCAGTGCGGCGGCGCAGGTAACCACCGTTCGTCGTGACGGAAATTATTCGGATATACGACGCGTCATCACAAAACAGACCTCGGAGGATTTAGAGACACTGCGCGAAATCAGCATGGAAGAGACCTCAAATTGGTCGCTATGGTACCAGATGAACAATGAGTTCAAAGGGTTAGTGAATGTTATCGGGGAATTATTCCTGGGGGGCATGGAGGTGATATTCTCGAAATTCCCGCCAAAACCGTATCTTCGCCCGAATGTTGCCGAGGTTGGAAAAGATAATGAAGACGCAAAACAAAATAGTTTTGAAGCACAGCTTTCAACGGTATCGCAACGCAGGAGTGAAAAACGGGCGGTAGCCCAAGTGTTGCCGGTCGGCATTGATCCCGATATTTCTGAAGATATCGTGGGTATCAAATCTATGGCGGCGCATTTGGCGTACGCCTACGGTAAAGATTACATCCAGCCGTATCCCGGCGGACAACGATTGCTTGCCCACTATGATCCCAACATGCCGGGAGCCCGCTATCCGGGGCATCGCGCTATCCCCGTTTCCGTTGCGTTCTATACCCCCGCCGAGGAAAATCGGTGGACTCGTTTCTTGGATTTCCTGGCGAAGCTTGTGTATATAAATCGCTTTACCGGTACGTGGGAAGTGATGGAAATAACGCCCGCCGAAATCGGCTCTGCGATGGCGGAATATGAAGCCGCCATGCATACCGTCTATAAATCAAAAGCCGCGGCGACCGAGGCAAGAAACACAGCGTATCAGGCAGGGATTGAAAAGCTGGAAGCAATCTTAAGCGACAAACACCTTGCGGCAAAAACAAACCCCGTCGCAGTAAGCCAATCACGACCGAGTAACATCGTATTTGCGGTGGTTCGGGGTACGACGGGGTCGCTCGCGCAAATCCATGACTGGTTCGGTAAGGTCGGAGCGCCGATTCTTATGGCGTTTAATGACAGTCGCGAACCGGTTGTCATCGACGATCATGTGGTGGTCGACGGTAATCCCGGACTTGATGTGCGGGATAATATCATGCGGCAACTCGGAAGTTTGGTGAGCGAAGTACATCAGGTGCCGCAGATTATCGAAAACAAAAAGGATCAACGAAAAACCATTCGCGCGGAGGATTTGCCGCGCAATATCCAATACGAAACCATCATGATGGCAGTTGCCTATGCCATGCGAAAGCAGGGCTTCCCCTCATTGGGAACAACGGTTGCCACGGGCTCCCTTGATGACCGCGTTACCTTGGGAGCGGTATCCCTTCGAGAACCCGTCAAGCCGCAAGCGATTCGCGTCGCCATAGAACAGGCGCATTCGGAATATGGCTTACTTGATCGTTTGGCACATATATACCGGCATGTAGTGCCTGCATGGTTGGAATCGTTTATCACGGCGCTTTCTGAGGTTTTGCCGATCACGCGTGATTTCGTAAAAATTGCCGGGAAAGGACCGTATGTCACCTTTATCCGCCGCGATTATATCGGTGATCCGGGATTACTCACCACCGTGCTTTCCGACATTCCGTTTGATAAGAATGTTCCTACCGTCGTCATCCTGCAGGATAAAAACACCGGGCAATCACGCATCGTATTACAGGGGGTCGCCAATGATGCCGTTCGTGAGCAGATGTTGCAGGATATTTTTGAGGAGTTACATCAGCTGGAGCAAGGGATCACACGTACCGCAAATGATTGGCCGAAGCCGAAATCGCAGATTGTCCGTCAATTTGAATCGCTCGCCATGTATTATCGACGCTTCACGGGAAGATCGGTGCAACGGGCATCATCATCCTTTGAGAACGCGAAAATCGTCACCAAGAGCACCGCCTATACCACCACCACCAAAGAGCTGGCGACGGTGACGGACACAACGACGCTTCCCGGTGTAACAATTACCATTGCAGGAGACACGCTGACGATGACCAATGAAGTAATGACGCTAATTTTGGCAAAAGACATGGCTTCTCCCGCAAGTCTGACACCTACGGAAGTAGCGCAACTTCGCGAAACGATTAACACGTACGAACAGAATAAACGCGCATTGGCAAATGTTCCCGACACCTCGACCGGTCTTTCGGTACTAAACCTCATCATGCCGTCTCTTTTCGATACGAATAATTCGGCGCGCGAGACGACGAATATCGTGTCACTCCAAATATTCTATGCATCACAGGGCAAACTCAAGGCATTTAGTTTGGCACCCCGTGACGATACCATCGTTGATGGGGTAACGACCGATGCTGAAGTGGGTATTGTCGGGAATGCCGACAAATATAAAGTCATGGACGTACGAAACGGCAAGATGCTGGTCGTGCGAAACGGGCTTGAGAATGACTTGACCGACACGCAGAAAAACGCTTTGGAAGATCTGTTCGTCAATGCAAAGACCGTAGAGGAAGCCAACGAGCAGATTCAAACCCTTTTCCAGCAGTGGTTTCCGAACGCGTCCCGATCCGATCAATTTGTCACCCTGATTACCATCCCCGCACAGGAAACGGTAGAACGAATCCAGTCTGGGGCAGTACAGCTTCGTTTGGAGCCCGATACGGCGATATTGCGCGATGCGCCGGTTCCCACCCGCGAAGCACGTCAAAGAGATCCCGGACTTGAGAGTGTTGCCTACCCGGTAACGTTCCGTATCGATGAATCGGGTGCCATTGTTGCCACCTGGGCAAACAATGCGCCGATCACGATAAACGGTGAGGAACCGGACGGCACCAGCGCCAAGCTGTTTGTCGGTGACGTCATTCGTTTCGGCAACGACGGCATGGCGTATGAAATACTGGTCGACGATACCAACCATGCGGTATTGTCGGTGCAATCACACCCCGAATATACCGTCACCCTGCCGCGCACCGTGATCCCCGAATACGGACTCATCAACATGTCACGTTCAACGATGGTGGTGGATGGGGAAATAAACCTTGCCCCTTTAGATATGCTCTGGCCGACAAATACGGCAAACCCGCTCTTTATCGAGCTTCCCGAGGAACGAGGGACGGCACAAACAAACGGGAGACCGGTAGTTGTCCGCAAAAGGGCGGATATCCGGCTTGCCAACGGACAGGAATCATGGTTACGGGCAATTGTCCTTCCGTATCCCAACGAGGTTGCGCCGGCAATGAAAGCCAACGTTTGGTATCAGGTGAAAAACCAGGCTGGTGATATCGTGGGATCAGTTCGTAGAATCACGGCAAATAAATTCATGGTCACCTATACCCGCGAGCCTGAACAAAGTCAGACACGATCGCTTCCGTTCCTCCGTCCGTCGCTTCCCGATCAATTGCGTACCGACCACCAACGCGCCGTGACAACGACAAGAACATCACCTAATTACGCCGCGGTGGCAACAACGCGCCGGGTCGGGCAGATGGTGCATGCAACGGGACAGGTCAATCACACAGGCGACAACGCACGACGATTCGGTGCCACGGGAACGCCCGTCAATTGGTCGGTTAAACTCCGCGAAAGTGATATTCCGTATTTTGACAGTCTATCGGAAACGGAAAGACTTAACTGGATTACCCGGAGAATTCAGGAAGCGGACGAAATCGTGTATGCCCAGCATGGGTTCCAAGCCGACGGCAGAGTGTACGCAAAACCTATGCAGGAGATACTCCTTCCGTATGCGACTGATGGCAGACGACAGGTGGGCGTAGCACCGTCTCTCATGGGAGCAAACGGCACGTATATCGAAAAACAACCGTACCATTATGAAGATGCGCTACAACAATCGATGCACTTCTACACCGCACTTGACGGCTTCTTTGATTTCAGACATAAGCGGGTGACGTTTATCGGTCAATCAACGGGAGCACGTATTGTGCTTGAACTTGCCGGGTTATTGTCAGAACAACAGCAATTACCCAAAGATGTACGCTTCGAGCTTGTCGCCCCGTATATTCTGGGACGCAAACAGCTCAAAATATTCGACGGCGGATGGGGGCTCGGATTCCTCTATGGGTTCGTCAATAATCGCAACGTCCCGATGCCGGTACGAAGAACATTCTTATTGCTTGCCAGGTTGCCGATTTTTATCGTCACCACTCCTGACCGGGTGATCGTGAACAACCGGTTAAGCGGGCTTACGGGAAACCCCGCCATTGCTGATGCAAGCATCATTCATCGGGAAAACCAGCAGGATGTCGCATATTCGACCCGATGGACGGATGTGATTTTGGGAGTGCCCGCCATTGATTGGGAAGCACTACCGGAGGCGGTTCGCCTTGCCCCGATTCGATTCCACCTGCCGCAAAAAGAAAACATCGTCGATCAAAAACAGACGGAGGACTTTATTGAGGAAAAGAACCTGCGAAGTCAACAGGGCTTTGCGGTCGTAACCTACGGCGAAGGGCACTATCCGATCGACAAAGACTGGCAGAGGGTGGGGGCACACTTAAACGGGATTGCCCAAACCGCGCAGGAGCCCGAAACTCTACAGCCGATGCGACGATTCGGATTTGAAGTTGAAATGCCGCGATTGGTGGAGCGCGGAGAGGATCGTCAGCCGCAACCAACGCCGGGTCCTGGAGTACATATCGGCACGAAGCAACAGGGAACCAACCGATTCGTCGAGCCGAATAAGACGCTATTTAGCCAATTTGACGTCGATCATGCCAGCGTGCAACCGGAAGGAGAGGGTCTTACGATTACTAATCGTTCACCAAAAGGCACATGGATAAACGGGGTGCTTCTGTCGGTAGGGGAATCAAAAGCAATCGCCTTCGGCGATGAGGTAGTGTTCGGACAAAACCCCAATGATCCCGAGGAAACGGAACTATGGCGGTATCGCGTAGATATGAGTCCGACGGGCAATGTGGCTCTTGTACGATTCTCGCCGGTTGCTCAAGATAACGAAGCGGATATTTTGTTACCGATAGTTCTTCCCAACGGGGCCAAAGAAAACTTTGCCAAGAAGGCGGCACTATTTGCTCCCACCGATTCCTTCAGGTTGGCTTCAATTGCCGAACTCCCGTGGCAATCGGATGAACGGATCATCATCGAGTATCGGACGGCAAACGGTACCCGGGCATCGTTGTCGGTTCGAGCTACCACGTCAATTTCCGACATTTTGGATCGATTGCCGTTTGGTGCCGCAAATGACATGCGTATCTTAAAGAAAGTCACGAAAGGGTATGTCCAGATCGGGACTATGGAGCGGATTCCCACAGGATGGGTGAAGGTGTTTGGCATAGAAGGCAACGTGCCGGCGGTGGTAGAAACGGGTGTGCCCGAACCGGCGGCGGTGGCGGCAGAAAAGGCCGCCGAGCGTTTGATAACCTTTGTCGGAGGTGTAAATCACACTGCTTATCCCACCGAACAGGACGTAAAAACGGCGTTTGCCGAAACCTTGGGCATAGATGCCTCCTATATCGTCGTGCAGGCCATCACCCCCACCGACTATGCAATCAGCATAGACGCCCCGTCACTGGTGTTTTCCGGTAACGTTATTGAACGGGATAAAGGCGTACGATTCTTTCACATCGATACGATAGCGGTTCCCGCCGAGTTCCGAAAAAACGGGGAAACGGCAATGCGTTTTCGCGCAATTGAGGGAATTATCCGATCTCTTTTCAGCGTCGATCGTGCGGAAGCGGTAAATCAGCCGACCAGTGAGGCCGCGAAGAACTTTTGGAAGTCCGTAGGATTTGCCCCGCAGACGAATTCGGCGCTCAACCAAACGTACAAAAAAGATTATCGGACGGTGAGTGCAACTTCACTCTATGCGTTTGACCAGGGTTTTGCCCTGTTCATGAAGATGACCGATGCGATCGGAGATTGGATAAAGTCGAGGTGGCAGACGGAACAAACGAATTCAGGTGTATCCGTACCGGTACGTGTCGCGCAAACAGAAGTGAATGTTAATGCCAATACGGCAAATCCGATATCTCAGGTCGTCGTCGGATTACCGATTGAAGACAGGGCAAAGTTTCTTAATGAAATGGGCTTGCGGGAAGAGCAGGTTATCCCGATTAAAACAAAAGTAATTTCATTGCATCCTGATACCGCCGATGAGATGAAACAAGCGATTGAACGAGGTGAATATTCGTTCATTGTGATACCGGTTGCACTGAATGCTTCTCTTGCCGATAAACTGGCCTCAATTTCCAAAGAAGAGCATCTGTATGCACTTCCCACCCAAGGGAGAGCGATTATTGCCGCGGCAACGCCCCAGATGATTGATGGCGTTACCTATTATGACATCAACGTGAAAGGCGTCGGGAATACCGGCAACTCACAATGGGGAGGATTTATTTCTGACGGCGAGTTAGTACCGACGGGTGGAGGAAGAAATATAAGCGGTTACACGGAAAGATCATGGGAAATGGCTGCGACAGAGAAAGCACGTGAATTTGGTCTGCGTTCTCCTGTCGTGATTGCAATTACTGAGCCGGAAGAGCTCATATATGAAGGAGAAGTCCAGCCGTTGCAAAATATTTTGCAAAAAAATACCAGCTTGCCTGATGCATTCAAGCCTATTCAGATACTTGTTGCATGGAGAAACGCCACGCGCATCATTGATTTGTTCGGGGGTTTTACCCAGAATTCAGAATTAAATCCATTTTCTATGGTCATGGGAAGCTCGGAACGATATCCCGCTATTACTGATGCGCTTCCGCCGGGCTTTGATGAGCCACTTTTTACAAAAGTTTTTGGTTCACTGAAAAAAACTGCAGAACCGCACCTTCTCATCGCGGCAAAACGCCTGAGCATTGAACTTGGAAAAAATTTGAGTATCAGGGACTATCTGACCGAGGTTGACAAACTTCTTATCCAAAATTTTCGATTGATGGTACGGCATAATATTTTACAGCACAATCTCACCGCGCAAAATATTTCGCTGGCGGGTGAATTTGGTGATTGGGGAGACGCATTTTCATTTAATGGTCAAGTACTGACACCTGAACAGGAGCAGAAAGTTCGGATTTCAGATTTCCATTCATTTTATGAAGCATACGTGATGCTACATCTGGCGGGAGGTGATAGAAACATCCCGACCATCTCTGAGTTCTATCGTACGGTAATCGCGCAGACGGCGCGTAATACGGCATTTTATCCTGCTACATTCGACCGGTTTATCAATGCGGGCGTTAATGAAAATTCCGTCGAGGGAAAAGCAACAATAGCCCGTAATCGTGCAAACGTGCAAAGATACGCACAAAAAATGTCCCGCATACGGAACGCATACTTTGATACTCCTACTCATAGGATACTTCAGGTCATAGAGTCGATAGGCAAGCGGATGAATCCTCTATGGCTCAGTATCCGGGGAACGATAAATAAATTGATTGCGGACGCGCGAAGTGATGTACGCCTCCAACAGAACCGTTTTCGTAATTGGCTCGATGTTATGCGTCTTTACGCGGAACCGTATCCGCAAAATGACTCATTGGTGCAGATTGCCGAAGAGATAGTCAGAGAAATAGACGGTTCTTTTCCCAATACCGCAGGAAGTGTCCGATCACTTGCCGCACAAAACAATCTATCAGAGCTGACGATATACCTCGAAGAACGGGTTGATCAGCTCGAAGACGCGGCGGGCCCCAAATTGGGAAGATATCTCCGAAATCGTATTGATCGACTGCACTTTTTAGCGACACCTGCTCCATTATGGAGGCAGATAATCAACAGGGTATTACGATGGTGGGGAAATCAGCAGGTTGTGTATTTTGCCGAACCGACACAGACAAGATTTTGGAACATGGTGGAAGAGAAAATAAACAGCTTAGTCGGCCGCAATACGAATGATGTTTCGCTGTCTCCTCAAGAAGCAGAACAAAGAGCGGATGCATATTTTGCCTCGGAAGATGCACGGGATATGGCGTCGACTATTTCATTACACATCGAGGCGATGCAGTATCAGGAGCGGTGGTCAGATACCGGTATGCCGGAGGAAATATTTCGAGATTTGATAAATGCCGCGCTCGCAAAAGAGCAGGAATACCGGGAATTTCCAACACAAGTGAAGTTGCTTATTAATACACGGGTAGAAGCATTTGTTGCGGGCAGAGTCAACAATATGCCTGATCTTCGCCCGTTCACCACGCGTGAGCGTTTAGCTTATCTTTTCCGATCGATCTTTAACCCTGTGCTCAATCGCTTGGACATTTATCGTTCGCGCTATTATCGGGATAGGGTAACTATCGCATCGCTTTTTGCGCTTCAGCCTGCAATTGATGATCGTGAAGCCGACGCGTATTCAAAAGCTGCGGTTGAGCGTTTGAAGAATGCGAGAACAACCACACAACAGCTTGTTCTTGACCAACACAAACAGAAAATAGAACGAAGAAATTTTGATTTTACGGCAAGAGACAATGCATTCCGTCGGGCAAAAAACCGTGAACTGAATGCACAGTTGTACCTCTGGTGGCGACGGCCATTTTTGCAGTTATCGAAGGCATCTGCCGCGATAAAACTCTATCGTGCGGGAGTGTCAAATCCGATTGCTTTGCTTACGCACCTTGAACGCACGGGGAGTGACGATATTTTTTCCTATGATTTTAAAGAAAACGGCGAGCAAATTACCGGTCTTGATTATGCGCGGTGGATAAGAGCAAACACTTATTCGGAAATTCCCTATATACGCGTTACGGAACGGCTTTCACAACTATTCACTTTTCCTTCATTGTTCGGTTTTGTTATCCCGGACATAAAGGATGAGCTGAATGAGTTGGGGAGCTACTCCGATGAAATCTTTCAAACCGTTCTCGCCGAGCTGGATAGGTATCCTTTCTTATCGAACTCATTCACCAGTCCCTATACCTATAGAAACAATGATAAGTACGGAAGCGGTCATATTGCCTCACCGTCATTCATCTTTTTCCTTCAATTATTACAACAGGGAGGGCTTAGCGAGAATCAAAGACGGATATTCGGTATGGCGCAACTTATCAGTGATTACGGCTTCGGAGACGTGCTTCCCGAGATGGGGAATTTGGAACAAAATGAACAGTTGCTTACTGATTTATTGACGGTTATCGAGAATATCTATGCACACAAGGACATGACGACCCTTCCTGGATTTGGTGGTGGTAACCGTCGTGATTACAATATGGAACGAAATCTTGGACACCTTATTAAAACCGGTGACCTTACCATTCTGGCGACACTCATAAAGAGCGGCTACGTGGTGGGATTCCAAACCTGGAAGGATCTTCATGAAAGCTACACGGAAGAGTCATTCAAGAATACAAGGCTTGAACAAAAGCTTGAAGCGGCAAAAATGCTTATCGACCCCATAACGGGATTAGTCGATATCAGCAAGATTCGAAGCAGTACGAGTCAGGCGCCGGAAATCGATACGGTTGATCGTGATGCCGCTTTTCTTCAAATTCAACCCGAGCTGAATGCCTTTATTGACGGATTACCAATCAACGATCGTGATTATCTCATACGGAATTATTCGGAATTTACTAAAGAAGACAGCAAATGGGTGCCGACAGAGCTCAAGGCAAAAATTAATGCGATTAGCGATGGGGATAATATATCCTATCGCGAGATCAAGCAGTACACGATTCGGCGCCTTATGACGGTAAATTCCGTTGTACAAGAGCGATTATTCCGGACGGCATTCCAGCAGGCGGAGATATCTCAGCAGGACATGGAGGCAATAGCCGAAACGTTTGATGAAGCAGACCGGGATTTTTGGCAAATGGTATTTTCCTATCCGCGGGAGAACCGCACGAGGCTTGTGATGTTTAAAGACAGTTTCCTTGGTAGTACCAAGGAAAAAATGGTAAGCCAGGGTTCCTACGGTCGGATGTTGGCTGACTATATTTTGCAGTTAGATAGGTTGGCGAACACCACAATGTTTGAGTTGGAGAGATTTTTGCTTAATCCGAACCTCGAGTTGAGAAAAGAAATTATCGGGTTTGCTTCAGATAACAACAGCACGCTTCGAGACGCAAAACGAACACTTCTTATTCGACTGCATGATCGAAACCTCAAACCTGAAATCATTCAGTACTTACTGGGGTATATCCAGAAAAATGTACAGCGCGATGCGCGGCTCGATTACATCCGCGGTCTCACCAATGTACTGAACGCAAAGGGGATGGAGGGAACAGATCTTGCCGACTGGAGGCTCCTTATAGAAGATTATATTCCCACTTTTGGATTCCTGGCACAGGAAAATATGATTATTATCCATAGACATTTGGCAAATGGCCGCCCACTTAGGGGTCCGCATCTGGGTCCTTACCTTTCCGAACCCGGTACATTGCAAGTCACTGAGACGGGAAGAAAAGGGATCGATCAGCTTTCTGCAGCAGTGAAACGGATCAGAAACCGCATTTTGTCCGAGAGGACTATTTTCCCGGAAGATGTGGAATCAAATGTCGGAAAAGCGCTGGTGGGCGCAATCACCGGTTTCTCAACCGCCACCTGGGGGCACGGTT
The DNA here is from genome assembly GCA_049322955.1 of Patescibacteria group bacterium. Lineage (GTDB taxonomy): Bacteria > Patescibacteriota > Microgenomatia > UBA10105 > UBA927 > UBA927. Next base: position 239,898 of record JBMOPU010000012.1, read on the forward strand.
CGTCGAGGGGATTGGATATTGGTGAATTTGTCCGTGAATTCAAAGCACAAGAAGCCGCCGGAAATATTCCCAAACTGGATGAGGCCTTTGCGGAAGAAGCCGAGTTTAAAGTGCGGTTTTCCAAAAAAGTTGAATATTCCCAGGAAACCACCAGTGTGTATCAGGGATTTGTCTCTCTCATTACATCAGCGATGAATGGAGGCAAGAGTGAGGCAACGGTATTTGCCTCAAACAAAGCAAACATACTTTCGCTTCTTGATAAGAAGATTGTCGATCTTACGGCCGCAATCGCCGCAAAACCATCCGCAAAAGACTTCATTGAAAAGCAAATCGCACAATATCAGACGCTTCGCACCGCCGTTGATGGAGCCACCGATACGATGACATTACTCCCTGTTTTAGTGAGTACGCGGGGCATTAAGGTGAACCAGGTTGAAGGACTGCCGCAGGTGATACAGATGATGATGTTTGATCGGGTATTTCGTTTGTACCCACAGCTTGCGGAAGATTTTAATCAGCTCTTTACCGCAAGTGAAATTACCGTAGGAAGTTTGGCAAAAATGATTGAACTACGAAATGTATTTATCAAAGACCATTTGCTTGAAAAGGTGGAGGCAAACGCGAAAAAACAATTATTGGATATCATCAACACAAAAGAACTCGAAGATGCCTTAAAGCTGACGCAGGAAAGCGAAAATCAATCCGTGGTGGTGCGAGTGTTTGCCACCAAAGGCATTTTGGGAGAATTAGCGGGCGATATCGGTAACGCCTGTTATACAAAACAATGCAACATCATGAGCCAACCGATAACGGGTCTTATCTTTACGACGGGTGAAGGGGAGGAGCGGGTGCTGATCGGTTCGGCATTGGTGCTCGAAAACACCGTAGAGGGCAAGCCGGTACGTATTCTTCGTGCGCTAAATCCCCGTGAAGAATTTGCCGAGCAATTTAATATGAATGACTTTTCGAATGGTGTATTGGCCTATCTTGAACATGTGACGGGAAAGATAGGCGCCAAAGTGGTAGCGCCGGTGCGTGTAGCGGGTGCGATGTCCAATAGGCCGACGGTGCCCACGGCGCTCATTAATTTTATCGATGGTAATCCGAGTATTCTTGATAAACGTGAAGATTTTAACGGATACGACATAACAAACGGAACGTTGCCGATGGCGAGTAAGCCTGAGGAATTGCAGGGTTTTGCCCTGGGGACTGCGAAGGTAACCCAAACTGCGGAAGAAGTACAACAGAGCAAGGGAATTATTGAAACGCTTACTCAAGCATTCCGGCAGGTTAATCTTGGATCTTGTTTCTCCATGAGTCCGTTAGTACAGCGCGTCTATGCGGCGGACGATGAGTCAGGGAATACTTGCAGTCCGTTCTTTAGAGCGCCGTGGAGAGTAGTTTGGGATTGGATAAGAAATACTTTGGGAGCGAATAGTAAAAATGCACCAGCCGTTATCGGGAAAGGAAGGCATACGGAAGCGGAATTGGTGATACTTCGTGATCGAGTCATGTCGGCATTTCCGGATCTGTGGAAAAACGAAGATGCCATTCTTACTGAATTACCCCAAGAGACCTTGAATGATCTTCGCGAAATCATACTTTCAGATGGATTTACCGAGGATTTTCGAAACAGTGTTGCGACGGAGATCAGCAATAATGTAGTGCGGTGGGATTCACCGCTTGCGCAACAAATCCTTGCCTTGTCGACACAATTGCTTGATGAGATTAACAACCAGTATCCGAGAGAGATTCCCTGGAGTGATTTTGATACCGTCGGTTCTATGATCAGTTCTATTGCCGTATTAAATGTCACTCAGTTCCATCGGGTGATGCCCGATAAACGGATAGTTGATCTCATGGGTGAGATATTAACAAAACTTGACGCCGCCTTGGTTGCGCGAAATAGCAGATTGATCGTGCGGATTCGTCCATCACTTCGTGAAGAAGTAGATATACGGCATCATGAGGAAATTGACTCGGCGCGACACAAATTCCAAGATATGTTATTTCATACCTTAACCCTCGTTCCGGAAACGGAGCGAGTGGCCTTTTACGAGAAATATATTTTCCCCGGGATGCCTATATTTGAGGGGCGTATTACGGAAAGCATTGTGAGCATGATGTTCGGTTATATCAACCAGTCTAAGGAGCTTGCAGACATCGGGTTACTTGAACGGTTTATCGGAGATATGGGGGAGTATTTGTTCACTGTTTCCGACAATATATATGCGTTTGAGGCCATTGCCACCGCTTACTTGAATACCGTAACCAGCGGATATGTGTCCGTGAATGATGCACAGGTTAAAAATATTGTTGCCGCAACCAAAGTCATCGAAGCGGCCGAGGATACATTAGACACCGTAAAGTTACGGTGGTACTCAGATCTATATACGTGGCGGAAAAGACCGGGTATGTACCAAGTCTTTCTGGAGTTATACGGCAAAGATGCCGCAGATGCACTAGTCCATGAGCCGTCCTATATGACAATGGCGCAGTTCAATTCATATCTCAATGTCGTACGTAAAAACGGTATTGACGGGCCGATCACTAAAATGCTTCATGACCTCATGCGTTCGTATGTATCAGAGAGTCTCGTGCCGAGTTGGATAGACGAAAAGCATAAACCGGCGATAGTCAATTACTTCATGTTGCACCCTGAAGATCGTGCACGGGTGATCGCAATACTTGCGAATCAGGGCTTCCGCGCCGCTGTAAGCTCCGATCCGGCATTGGAAATGGGCTTAAGCAGTATCTTCCTTTTGGAGAATCGTATTGATCAAGTTGAGGCGTTGATGCTACAAAACAACTTCACCCGCGAGGCGCTGTTACCGGTATTTCAGGGGGTAACATTTAATTCATATCTGCAAAACAGGCAACAGGATTGGCGAGCAGTCTATGATATCACCGGACAAATTACCGGATTACCGGCAAGTACCACGCAGGGTCATGGCGGTATCATACAAAGCATCGGACGAAGAGACTATCAAAATTTTGTTGCAGTCATAAAGGTGGGGGATTACGTACGATTTGATATGGCTGATAACGCCTCATACTTGAGTGATGAACATATTGTGCAAGCGGCACGAGCCCTTATTTCAGCCGGGGTACCGAGAAACTTGTTATGGACGAGGCGTGCCGTTACCGCCGAGGAGAAACCGATAACACTAGAAGACATTGCGTATAAAAACGGTTTATCAACTCTATTCTATCCGTATGCCGCCGTATGGGTAGGACAAGATGAAAACGTGCCCATTTCGTGGTCACGCACCACGAGCGGCAAGCGCGAGCGGAACGTATTTTACCTTGAACAGGGGTTAAATACCGTAACGGTGACCATTCCCGACGGTACGGAAATAGACGTACGAAAGATTGCGCGAATGCTTATGAAAAGCGGTTTTCCGATTAGTCAGGAAATCACCGTGATAGATGAAAATAAAGGTAACCCGCAGACGTATCCGTACGTACTGAAGCAGGCCGGAGCATACTATGAAGTCGGCGATGTGTTTGTTGCTCAGGAGACGATGCTAATTCGGGATATCACCCCTGAAACGGTGACATACTCAACCGTTGAGAATGGGAAAGTAGTCATGCATCAGATGGGTCATGGCGCGTTTGATGCTTCGTTGCTTGATGTCGAGCCATTGAGGATTCCGAAACAGCGCGTAGCATTTACCGATATATCTCTTGCATCAAATCCAAATCAGTTTTTGTCGGCATTAACAAGGGATAGTATAGCCGTTATGCGTACGGATGGAGTTGTTGTATTGGCGAATGAAAACAGAGGGAATCCCATCGGTCACAATACCCTCCGACAGGCGGCATTATTGGAAATTCCCGAGGCAAATCTTCAAATTGTGTACACCCGTGATCAAAATACCATGGCAATTTCCGGTGATATTTTGGAAATCCGTCAATTCATGTCGTTACTTCGTAAGGCTGAAAATATTCCGAATATTCGGATGGATATCACCATATTCGGATTCGATCCGGGCAATATGAAAGGGCAACTTGCCGATATGCTTGCACACGCCTCGTTGCAGGATATTCCGATTCGTGTACAGACCATAAAGAATGGATCCAAAAGTGCCATTTTTACCCGATTGGTAACGCCGCTTAACTCGACGGCAGGATTTGTCGGCATTCTTCAAAAGAACGGCGACTTTGTGTGGTCAAGAGAGACAAGTTCGTTGGAGTTATTGGAATCCGAATCGCGTATAAATCCCGTCGAGGTTGCCGTACGAATACTTTATTCCCCGGCTGATCATCGTTGGGAGGTTACAGGTACGGGGGAGGGAATACAAACCTTTATTAATTTTGTCCGCAGTCAGGATCTTCATTTCTCTAATCAATTTACGATTCACTCATCCGATAACGCAGACATGAATTTTAACGGCTCACTTCAGGAACTTATGGATTCATCTATCGGGAAAGAACAGACAAGCGCCGCTGAAGCGGCGATAGAGGATGTTCAGGAAATTATAATCACAGCGGGAGAAAAGGGGTGTTTCTCCGCAAATCCCTTTGTTTCCCGTGTCTATGCGGCAGATGTTGCCGATAGTGCGGACGAGCTGTTTGAGGGGAATACCTGTCCGCTTTTCTTACGACCTCCGATGTATGTGCTGAAACAACTTTGGAAATACCGCGGAACGGTCGGAAAGATCCTGTCGCTTGACGCATTTATCCGCTTGGGACTTGGTGCATATCCGTATATTACGAAAGGCTTGGTGTTACCTGCCTACACGGAGCTTCCGCCGCCTCTGGAGCCGGGATTTTGTACCTATGGCGGCTGTACAAACGGGTGTGCGACGGGATTTCAATGTAGTGAAACAAGCGGGTGTTGCGAGCCGCAGGAAGGGTATGCGGATTCGATCTGTTCTGCGGAAGGAAACGCGGAAATACGACGGGTGTTGTCCGGTTCTCTGTATGGTTCTACCGAAACCGTCGGATGTGATGAGCGGGGGTGTGCTAACGGGAAGTGTATAGGATACGATTCGGAACAGAAGGATGCCCCGCTTTGCAGTACGCTTCCTCCCGATGAAGACTGGCAGGTTTTAGGGTTTGAGGATGATATCTACTTACCCGCACAATCCTGCAGAAACGCTGAAGGGGAAATCGAATGGCGATTAGGCATACTTACAAGTGCAAAGGGGGATTATGCATGCAGTGATGACAGGAAATCTATCGTCAGTGCTACTACCGGGGAGGCAATCTGGCAATGCGGTGAATTTACCGAGTGTGACGCGTTGGACGGTAACTCTAACTGTATTCCCAAATGGTTTTTGGCGGATTATATGTGGTCTTCCGAATGCAACCCGTTGCAGACCCGGAATGACGGGTTTGTATGCACCCGTGAGGGGCTTCGGTGTACTCCGGGTCAGACGTTACCCAAAACAAACGACATTCGTTGCGACCGCGTTTGCGAGGACGGAACAACGGAGAATACCCCCGTCAAATGGCCGATAGATTGCGCTCCGTATAAAGAAGATTATTCAGATATTTATTGTGGAACATCTGAATCGGGAAAGGCCGCGGTGTTATATAAAACCATGACACCACTTATAAGTGGCGACGAGCTGTCTCAGGAGGGGGGAGTTATTCAGATGACTGAGTGTGAAACTAACAGATGTGTGAGTGGTGCGTGCGCCGCATCAGCGAAGGATTCCTGTAGCCCTTATGAAGAAGGTAAGAACGCGATGAAAGAGGACGGATCCTGTTTATTGACCTGTCGTGACGGAAAGTATGAAGAAACAAGCGTGTGCGGGAAGGATATCAAAATACTTTCGTATAACAATATCGGGAGACAAAAAATACTTGAGGCATTGTCGTTACTTCCCGAGCATATTTTAGAAGGCGCCAATTATAATACCCTGCGGCATCTATGGTATCCGAGGGTAAATGCAACCGGGCATACGGCAGTGGGAACCGCATACTCAATAATCGATCTTGCCAATACCAATACCATGGATTATGGATTCGCCGGTCAGACGGCAGAAGTGGTGATTCACGAATACATGCATGAATGGGCAACGACGCAAGCCGCTTGGTATCCGCATAATTGGCCGCTTGCGGACATTCTTAACGTTGCGCCGCTTGTCACCAATTTCTCCCAACAAGGAATCGCGCCGGCACCCGCAGACTATATGAAAACGATAGGGTGTAAAAAAGAAGACGGGAAATTCTCCTACGGGTATCAGCCTGTTACCGGATATTCGGGCTTGCCTGTTAATGAAGTTGAATGCGGTGAGGATTTTGCCGATTCGGCCGCCTGGTATGTGACCCGTGCATGCGACTTGTTGAACGGGGGAGAGTCGGGAGACTATGAGGCAGGGCAAGTCCGGTACGATTACTTCAAGGACACGATCTTTGAGGGGAGAGAATATTTACCTCCCGGCGGCTGCGGAAAAGGAGGATAACGTCGAAGGAATCAATAAAACACTTCCGTTTCGTGAATAAACGTTGAAAGATACTCACCGTCAAGCATCATTTGTGATCTATATTTTTTGAGCGCTTTTTCTTTCGCGTGATATTCATCCTGAGAAAGGTGAATTGTTGAAGCAGAGGAGCGTATCGTGGGAGTATCTTTTGTATGGATACGGTAAGAGAGAATACCTCCGGTGTAGCCTCCTTCATTAAGGGTGTCCGTAATGACCTGATACACGACTTGATGATCGAGCGCTTCATCTTGTCCTGACGGTATATAGAGTTGTTTTGGTGCGGCGGAAGCAAGCAGTGTCCGCATGTCTCCCTGCATGGCCGTGCGCGAGAATAGCGTCCCGTGATCGGTTTGTGATTTCCCGGTGTAGGGACTCATAAGAGGTGCTGTCCCCGTGTAGTCATATGCCTCCTCTAACCATCCGTCGGGGTACCCGAGAAAGGTCACCTGATTTTGTTTGAGGCCGAGTACGGCAAGCGCCTGCAGTTCTTCGCGTCGCCTGATGCGCCCGAATTTGCGCATGTCCGCGGTCGTCAGTGCCGCTTCCTTTTTCCCAAACAGCGCCGCCGCCGCGGCTTTGTAGCCATCACCGTCGGTTACGTTCACCACCCGTACCGTTTTACCCCGCGCCCGTGCCTGTTGGATCACTCCCGCACAGCAAAGTACCGCATCGTCGGGGTGAGGGGCGATAATCAATATATCGGTTTTTTGTGGGAACGCAGGCGGGTTCATCACAACAACAGCGCCGAAGAGGAGCAGGAATACAAAAAGCCAAGACCGATGGTATGGCATAGGAGATTACCTCTTTTTCTTGTTCCAAACGAGCACGACAAAACCCGCGACAACGCCGGTCAATCCCAGCAATAGCAGGAATTGTTTTCCCGTCGACGGCACATAGGCAAAGCGAAGTTCGTGGATCCCCGGACTTGTCACGGAAACGGCGGCAAAGAAAGGAAATACGGTGAACACGGGAATCGGCTTGCCGTCCATGGTCGCCGTCCAGGACGGATGGAAGGTCTGTCGGAGCACCACGATGCACTGAACGCAGTTTTGAGGCACTTCGACGGTTGCACGAAATACCATATCGCTTTCCGATGTCCGGTCGGTTACCCGGGGAATGGCGCTTGCGGTTCCTGAGGAAACATAGTGGGGGACTTCCGCAAACAGATTGTGTGTACTCCCGTCAGGAATCCTATACGTAACCTCATCAAGCATACGGAAATTGGGAAGCCCCGTTTGTTTCGGATACGAGTTGTTGAAGGTGAGTTCAGGATAGAGTTTTTGCGGAAGATAGGCGCCGTGCATCCACAGGCGTACGACACTGCGGTAATCTTGTTTGTCCGCGCTCACGATTGCGGGACGGAGCCCGCCGCTTATATATCCTTCGGTTTCCACTTCATATAATTTCCATGTTTCTCCGGTCTCCAGAAGCCTCCAAAACGGCTGAATATATTCTTTTTGAAGATCTGCCGGTGTTGCCACATAGCGGACGTTAAAAAGCGTGTAGTGGTCAGGGTTTGCCTCGGAAAAATATTGCTCGATGTCAGAATTTGGAGACCACGTCTCGGGGAGCCATAACACCACGGGGATGCCGTAGGTGGAAAGATGCATATACATCGGGGTCTCGGCAATACGGAAGCCTTTGCCCCAACTGCCGCCTCGCCCCGCAAACACCCGTCCCGGTTGTTCGTTTATTCGGGATTTTAGGGCATGTATGAGTTTGTCTGCATCATTGTATTGTGCCGATGCGTTCTTGTTTGCCCGGTCAATGAGAAACGCATTGTGTTTGGCATACGAAAGCAGGGGAGGGGAAAGAAAGATGGTGAGTAGTATGCCGAAAACGCTCATCATCCCGATTGCAAGATATTTTTGCTTTGCAACGAGTGTCAGCATCCGTTCCGCCGCAACCCCCGCAAGCAACACGCCTGCAATGTGTACGCCTACGATAAACCGCGAAAGGTGAAATTCACTCATGCCCGGGATAAGCGAAAAAAGCCCTCCCCAGGTTGTTCTACCGAAATACATGAGGAGCCAAAACAAAAAAAGCACGGCAAACGGGAAAAATGATGATGGTAACGCGACGAAAAATCCGACACCGATGATGAGGGTGATAAGGGGGAATCTGCCGAAATCAAAGATCGTGCCGTTAAAAAGATTTGAAAGCACTTCCCGATAACCGAAGGAATTAAACTTCCATATCCCGTCCCATACGGAAATATTGTGATAGTCGTTATGCAACAGTATGGGGAGGATCCAGTAGCTTAACAGGAAAAGCACGCCGCCCAAGATAACCGCCGCACGGAACAGCCGTTTTTTGAGCTCGCGCACCGCCGAACCGTTCCACTCCTTATTCGCTAAAGATTGTACGGACGGGCTCATCGTTAAAATAGCGATGCTGAAAAATGCGATGATGCCGATACCCAAATGCCCCGCGGTGGTTGCCGCAAGCAGGAGCACCGGTGCGATAAATGAGGATATTCCCAGTTTGTCTTTATCGGCGGTAATCACGCGGTAACTTGCCGCGAGGGCGGGGGCAAGCCAAACGGCGGCAAACAGTTGGCTCGAGAGTCCGTAGCCGCGCCACAGATAGGATGACGCATCCAGTCCGTATAACCCGTCGGTTGAAAGTCCCGCCCCAATGAGCGCGCCCACTCCCGCGGTGAACCAGGACATCCCAAGGATGCGGAAGGAAAGCGCGATCGAGAGCGGAAAGAGACAAAGCAGAAGATAAATACCGAAATGATAGAACGAAAAAAGTGAAAGCGTCCCGCCGACGGCATCATACAGGCGATAGAAAAGAACGATAACCATTTGCGGGATATGAGAATAGTAATAGGGGAGGTTATACCCTTCAGCCCAGTTGGGAACCCAATGATCGGTAAGGAGCGAAACGGTGCAAAACGGGGTAAAAATGCCGGAACAATTTTGTTGCGCAAAATCGAGTATTTGGTTCGTCCGTTCGACTAAAGCAAATTGGAAGGTGTTGTCATTGGGGTCAACGGTTGCGGTGACTTCCGCCCGATACACCCACATGCTCCCGATAACACTAAAAAGGAGAAGGGCGATGCCGATAAGGGTTCCATTTTTCATATATTGTTACGGTCTAAGTTGCGGGTTTAACCAATCCGTATGATCATCATAGTTTCCGTCACCCGCATCGGTCGTTTCAAGGGTTAGGTTGGTGACTCCGGTCACATCCACACTCGCATGTCGGGGTAAGTCAAACCGCTTCATAACCTCTGATCGGAACAGCAATTTGCCGTCGCCGTAGATTGCAAAAACGGCCGATGCTTTGGTGCCCGCTTCGGTATCGATTCCCATATCGGTGGTGAAGGTGCGGTACTTTTTGTTGATATGAAACGTATGTTTCGAGTTCGCATGCGTACCGATGCCTTTCTCGTAAAACAGGTACTGCACCGATAATCGCGTCCACTTGTACGGGCCGCCGAATGAGCTTTGTACCGCTTTATTCGTTTGCCGTGTGCCGTATGCCTGTTCACTGACAAACGGGACGTAGGAAGTGAGGGAAACGGGTTTCTTGGTAAGAAGCGGCAGGTTCAGCGTCGCAAGTGCGCCTCCCAGGAATATGAACGCAACTCCTGCGGCAATGCGGGTATGACGATCTTTCAGGAGAGACAGGACAAACCACGCGTATAAGCCCAGCAGGACAAATGCCGTCGTTATCGTGAAAACGGGTTGGGTGACAAGTGAAAGCCCCGGAATACCGTTTTTGGGATAATTGACCACCAATGCGGTGTGGAGATTGTAAAAGTAGAACAGGGTAAAAAGCCCGTAACCGACGGCCAAAAGCCCCGCACGCACCGCGGAAAATTTTCCTTTGATATCCGTCACGTAAAACGGTGCTACCAACAGGAGGAATATGGCGATCGGGTACGCATACCGGTCATGGGACTGTGTCTGGAACAGAAAAAACGCGCCGTTTATAAGAATAAGGCTTTCGAGAAATCGCCGAAGGAGCGGCGCTCCGTTTGATTTTGCGGCAAGGAGAGTGTTTTCCAACAGCTGTCGGAGTGATGCCATGCCGTAGAGCGAGGAAAACAACAACAGCCCGACCGTCTTGGCGTTGAGCATACCCAGCACCGTGTATTTGTCGCTTGTCGCAAGTCCGCGGGCTTCAGACACAATCCACCAGAGGTTGTACGCCATAAGACTCATCCAGGGGAAGTAGTCATAATTTTCGGTAAGACTCGCGAGCACCCGGTCGGCGTTTTTTGTCAGGAAAAACTCGGCATTTAATCCGATAAATCCCGCGAGGGCACCCAGGAGCGATTGGGTGAGTGCGCGCATACCGCCCGATTGCCAAAGGAACAGGAAAAAGACGGGGCCGTAAATCATGTTTTGGAGTTTCGTCATCATCGAAAGCATAAACACCATGCCGGCAAAGAGCGGACGATTGGAAAGTGCTAAGACAACGGCGCTTAAAAAGATGACAAGACCGACGCTATCGACCTGTCCCCACCACGCACCGTCGATAAGGACTACCGGGCTCAGCAATGCTACGGCGGCAAGCAGTTCATAGCCGGAGAGCCCTGCGATTGTTTTGGGTAGCTCCGGCATGCCGAAGCGTTTCGGCGATTTTCCGAGGAACAGAATAATTGCCGCAATGCCGAAATCTGCGATGATGGGGAAGAGCTTGGCTATTGCCAGAAACAGAAGATTGGTGTTACTCCAAAACGTCTGAAACTGATGCGGATCGGCAAACAGGGAATACATACTCACCATGATTCCCAGGGTGTAGGCAAACGGCGTGGGGTAGTTGTTGTTGGTGACTTTCATGCCCTCCACGATACCGAAGTCCCGTGTTGCCAGCCCCCACGATTTCCAAAATGATATATCCGCCTCGAATCCGGGATTTGCGATGAGGAGGAGCCGCAAAAAAATCGCGACCACGATGACGACCAAAAAAGGCGGCGACAGGCGTGCATTTTTCTGCATAGTCCTATCATAAAGGATGGAGGGCGTTTAAAGAAGATAAATGAATTGACCGGCGGAGGTTACGAAGAAGAGACGGGGTTTTTCTTCCACTCGTGTTCCTGGCGGAGTTGTTCCAGGCGGGTGTTTAGCAATGTTTGCACCTCGGAGAGCGTATGGAAGGTGCGCTGGAACTGCGTTTCGCTGGGCGTGTTGAAAAGTTTTTTGCCGCCGGGGCCCGTTTTGTTTAGCACTTTTTCGATGATCTCGTTTTCAAGCCCTATGTTTTTTTGCGACTTTCCCTGTCCCAAGCGGAAATTGTACTTATAGACGGCAATGGTGAGAAGCTGATCGAGCGTAAAGCCCAATGAACCGGAAATACGTCTCAGGTACTCGGTATATTCCCCGTAAAACGGTTCATCAAGCGTGAGCAAGTGAGAAATGTTATACACGACATCCGATACTTCCGAAAGTGCCGCCACCGGTGAAGGAGGAGCGGTATTGTTTTCTTTACTCTGAATCATGAGGTCAAACCAGTGTGAGATAGAGCTTAACGCTTCCGGTATTTCGGCAAACATAGGGCGCGGGTGATCCAGATGGCGGGTATGAATAAGATTCCCGTCAAAATCCCTCGCCTCGGTTACGTCCGACTTGGGTCCTCCGGTGAGGAACATAATTTTTGCCTCGGGGCGAATCTGGGGCATGTTATATGCCTCGCGGAGCAGGCGATGTTCTTCTTTGAGAATCTGATCAGACAGCCAGTACAGCTTGTCGTTTTCCGTCATCGCGTCGATGCGAACGTGGTAGTGGAGCTCACTGAAGTTAGGAGCGTGGTGATTAAAGGCACCGGAACCATGATGAAGTTCGGCAGAGCTCATTTCAATGGTAAAGTATACCACATAATATGACTTATAGCAATATCACAAAGGCTATTTCACCACCTGGTATGCAGTAAGGCTGTCCGAACGGGAAATTTCCCGTACCCAGCCTGCCCCCGCCAGCTTCGGATTCGGTGTGCTGACGATCCAGGTAATCCCGCGGTTGGTAACGAACTCGTGCATGTCGGCAAGGTCAGCGTGCTCGGCAAAGAATGCCTCAACCTCCCGGTCTTTTGCGGCCGCATGTATGGTGATAAGCGGATGGCCGTTGTAGCTCCGTCTCCCGCTTATTGCGGGAAAGATGGTGTTATAGGGAGAGGGGAGGAGAAACGTATCCTTCGGCGTGCTTTGTGCCGTGAGTCCCGAAAGGAGCGCATACTCCCGTTGCGGCAGGTACTGATAGAGATTATTTGGGGCAAATTGTGCGGTGAGCATGAGGGTTTTTATATGGTTCGGAAGAAGCAATACGCTTATTCCGACGATAACCGCATACGTCACGACCCGAAGCCATACAACCTTTGCGGCGAGGAGGTGATCGAGGCCGGAGGCGGCAATAATTGCCGTGCCGAGAATTGCCAGCGAGCTCATAAACCGGACATGGGAAATACCGACGATCCCCCCGACGGGCAAAAGAAAAAGCAGGAAGGATGTGCCCGTAAAGAGGATCATAAAGAGGAGGGGCACGGTTAGCCTTTTACCGAGCAGGGTCAGCGAAAGAACGGCGATAAGAAAAAGAGGTCCGGTGGCGAGGATAAAGTGTTCAGCGGTAAAGACGGTCATTTGCGTCGCTTCCCATGCCGCCAGTTGGCGGTACGGGAGGTTCCGAAAGAGAAACGTAAGATATGTCACCGGAATCATCCCCGCGCCGCCGACGGAGAAAAGCGACAGAAGCATACGCCGGGTAACCGGTATTTTAAACAGCACCCGTCTTGCGATTATGGTAAAGCCGATACTCGCCATGATAAGGAGCCATAACACGGGTTGCAAACTTCCCAGGAAACCGCTGGCAAGCATGCCGGCAAACAGGTATTTTCTTGTGCTTTTTTCACCGGCAAGGTGAAAAAATACGAAGGGAATGATACAGGATAAAACGGTGATGGCGAGCTGATGGGGGACGCCTCCCAACCGTACCCGGGGAACCGCATAATTATTCCAATAGTCGGCATAGGACGAAACTCCCTCTCTCATCACGGGGAACGCGTGAACGAGCACGAAAAAAAAGAACCCCAACAATGTTGCGCGCGGGGTTTTGAGCACGCTTTTTGTGAGGATGTATGCCGCGACAAGCGCCCCGATTGTGAGGATGACAAGACTTATCTGATAGGCGAAAATTTGCCCCACCCCCAAAGCGGCAAACAATCGTCCCGACACAACGTTCAGCCACCCGACCAGGCTTGGCGCAACGGGCTCACTCGTGTACAGGTTTTCGGCAAACACAAATGATGCGTGCTGAGCAAATTGGGAAAGATAATAGAAGTAGTCGGCCGGGTGGTGCACAGTTCCCAAAAACACCATGCCGGGCGGGGTTTTCATAAAGCCAATAATCGACGGCCACAGGTTCTCTACGGTCGCGGCAATAATAAGGAGTGCAATCAGAAATGGATACACACTTGTATAGTACTTGATAGCGCAACAGGAAAAAATTGCCAAGTGAAGCAGTCACCGACTCACTTATTTCCCCAGGTGATCGAGTCAACGATTCGGGTAAAAACCGACGGGGTAAATAATCTCCCGCTCACCCAGATGACCAGATTCGGATTGCCCGGTACGCTCAAAAAGACATGGTCGTACGGCGTGTTGCCCTGTGTATCGATATAGCTCGCCCTGAATCCGGAAAGTCCTTTGGCGGTCGTTATCGGCGTAACCGCGCTTACACCTTTCCAGGTATAGTCTTGCCACCAATCGGCGGCATAATCCCTGAGCGTTGCCGATTTGGGGAGGCGTTGTTGTTTTGTCTTATCCTCGATGCGGAAAAATATATTCGCATTTGCATCAGTTCCTTCATAAAAGACCGTCACCGCGTCGAACGGATCATCGGGAAACATGCCGAGGGAGAGGGAAGAAGGATACGAAAATGCATAGGGATAACGCACTCCCTTGCGTTCCTCCCATGTCGCGTTTTCGGGGACGGGGATCGTCGTACCGGAAGCCCCCGGCGTAGGCGCTTTGGTTGGGGTGGGTCCCAGATATGTAACGCCGCCGGGAAGCACAATAGTACTCGTCCTGTTTTTTGTCGTGACAAACGCGGCGATGACTGCGAGAAAAAGGAAGCCGCTTACGACGAGCGCGGGCACAATAATCCGCGGGTTTTGTTGGGGTTCCATGCACTGAGTATAGAGAAAACGCCGCGGGTTTTCCAGGTTTTGTATTTTGCTTCGTAAATTGATAAAATAGCTTGTAATATGGCTCCGGAACGTGAATCACGATGTGCCATGTATACCCATCCCGAAGCGGTACGCCGCCAGGCGCTTCTCAAAGAATGGGCGACAAAAAACGGCATCCGCGCCGTGTTATTTGATCTTGATGATACGCTGGTCGGGACAAGCCCCGTTATTCGCGAGCTTGAAGAGCGCTATGTCCAATACGTGGCTAGCCAACAACCGGCATTGTCACCGCAAGACGTTCTCACCACCCTCCGCAAGGAAGATGCGTCCGTTTTTGCCAGCCACTCGGTGAGTAAAGCACGATGGAGTGCGCTCGCGCATCGTTTGGTCGATACGTACGGTAAAAACACCGAAGAAACGTTCCACCAGGGGCTCGCGATTTTTATGTCGCTGTATTCGATTATCCCACCCCTTCTTCCCGGAGCCACCGATACGGTGGCACAACTTCGGTGCATCGCCGAAAAAATGGGGGTAGTGACCCATGCCGATGAGTACTGGACGGACATGAAGTTGCATCGCACCGGACTTTCAACCCATTTTGACCACGTACACATCGTGCCCGATGACGGACACAAAGACAGCAAACATTGGAAGCAGGCGATAGAAGCCCTGGGCGTTGCACCGCAGGAAGTACTGGTGATCGGTGACAGCATACGAGGCGATATCCAGGCGGCACGCGAGGCGGGGGTCCGTCATTTGGTATTGGTGCCGAGTCAATGGGCTCCCTACGGGAGCGGTACCTTACCCGACGGAGTGATCACCGTGTCGGGGATCGGGAAAACGGTTGACGCGCTTATCGATTCACTTACTCCTCCCCGGATTATTCCTTAGGAGGTTCCCAGAATTCAGCGCCGGCGGCATCCCAGGGAAGCCGATGTTCATCGGGATCATCGGGGTTAAACTGGTTATTCACGAAGTAATACACATTTGCTTTTTTGCCGGAGAAATTTGCCGCACCGTGGGCGACACCCCGGGGGATGTAGACGCCTATTGAGTTGCCCCCGCCTAACGGAATCTTTTGCAACACACCTTTGGTGGGGGATCCGTCGCGGACGTCCCACAATCCCAATAAAAGATGCTCATCGGGCGGGACATACCACATTTCGTCCTGCTTATAATGGAGGTGCCAGGCTTTTACCGCTTTGGTGTACTGTTTACTGCGGTTGATCTGTCGCAAACGGAATCCAGGAATAAGTTCCGATTCACCCGTTTCGGTGAGTCTGAACAGTTCGGAAAAATCGCCGTTTTCTCCCACAAAGTTACGGATTTTGAGTATCGACACGCCGGAAATCTGCGGTTTTGCCGAGTAATCCTGAAGATATACTTTGTCACGAAACGCGGGGTCTATAGCCTCATCGGTCAGTGAATGATTCATGCGTATGATTATCCCAACAAGCCGGGTATAAAGTCAACTTTGTTTTCAGGTAGAATAGAAAGATATGTCATCTTACTCCTCTCAAAATCGTGATCGGCACGCTGAAGGATTCGTGTGGGGGATAGTGGTGGCGGTGCTCCTGCTATTTTCCTTTGCACCGTCTCTCTACGAGCTTTTGAGAAAAGCTGATCTTCACAACAACCGCGAATTCGAGTTGGTACATAATTTCCCGACTGATTATAACTTTTATCTCTCGCGTATCCGTGAAGGATTGGAGGGCAGATGGACGGTGGTGGAACGGTACACGGCTGAACCGCATGACGGATCGTTCATCCATGCGTTTTATCTTTTGTTGGGGAGAGTCGGCGCATGGGTTCGGGTACCCGTATGGCGGGCGGGTGATGTCTATCATATCGCGCGCCTGGTGCTTTCGGGAACACTCCTTGTCATTATCGTGGCATTGTGTCGGCAGGCATTCGGGAAAAAAACGTTCCCATGGCAAATTGCCGCGTTTTTGGCGGCAGTTACGGCTTCATCCTGGCCAAAGCTTACTGCGGTGGTAGGGGGGAGCATTGTTCCCGCAACCTTAGAAAACATTGCCGCATGGCGGTTCGGTGGCTATATGGCATGGTGGTCGGTTATGGACAGTCTCCAGCGAATGAGTTTTATCCCGCACCTTGTGGCGGGGCAGGCGATGATGGGAGTACTCATTATGGCGGTTACCCGAAAAGCATGGTTGAAAAAAACGTCATTGCTTTTGTTGACGGGTATTCTTGCGTTCGGACTGGGCATGATTTTCCCGCCGGGACTGCTTTTTATCTATGCCGTTATGGGGTGGTATTTTGTGCTCGCAGGTGAAGACCGAAAGTCACTCCTCGTTCCGTACGGAGCAATCGTGCTGATGAGTGTTCCGTCGCTTTTATATCTTGCCCTTATGACGAGTATATACCCGTGGAAACGGCTTGCCGAAGTGGATATTATCCGTCCGTTACCGTTTGACTACCTCGAGTATGTCAGGGCTTTGGGTCCCGTTTTCCCCTTGGGAATCATGGGCCTGATCGCGGCACTGCTGATGTGGCAAACCGCACTTCTGCCGCTTATCGCGTGGGTGCTTGCGTGGGGGACACTGCTTCTTGTGTTTAACTATATACCGCAACAGAGTCCGCTTCGGTTTTCCGAAATGATTCCCCACGTCCCGCTGGGGATCCTTACGGTTTTCTTGTTTTCGATACCCAAGGGTATCGGCAAAAAACTCTCGGTCATCATACTCGTCCTGCTTATCGGTACGGGGCTGTTTCATATGTATTCATCTCTGCTCTGGCAAAAGGATTTTGTGGATCATAAAATCCGCGCCACCTTACCGCTTGTTCCGACGGGAAGCTATGTCATGTATCCGCTGAAAGATTTTGTCAGTGCCATCCGCTACCTTGCAGAGGTAACCGGCGGCAAAGGAGTGATTCTGTCGGAAACGACCGCGGGGAATTACATCCCCGTTATCAGCGGAAATACGGTCTATCTGGGTCACGACAACACGGTGGCGTTTGAAGGGAAGAAGGAAAAAGTGAAAGAATTTTTTAGCGGGCGTATGACCGATGTCACCGCCCGCGAATGGCTACGGATGACCAGCGCTTCCTATGTGTTTTACGGGCCCCAGGAACGGGAGGATAATGCAGGCAAATCTCTTTCGTATCCGTTTTTATCGGAGGTATATAAAAATTCCATGGTGACGGTATATCGCGTGGAGTACGACACCCCATGAAAGCGTTTATCAACCGACCGATGGTGAAAGAAATTGTCGGATACAGCCTGCTCGTCCTGGTGCTTTTCGGACGGGCGATAGTTCCTCCTTCCGATTGGATGCTCTTTGGGGATGACATCCATCGTGCATATTACTTTTTTCGCGAATTTTTGAACGAGTGGCTTCGCCAGGGAGTGTTTCCTTTGTGGAATCCGTACCTCTTCGGCGGTACACCGTTCCTTGCCGATCCGATCGTCAACGTGTGGTATCCGGCAAACTGGCTGTTTTTGCTTGTGCCGCTTCCGCTTGCCTATTCCTGGCATGTGGCGTTTCATCTCGTTTGGGCGGGCACGGGGATGTGTCTGTTGCTCAATCGGCATGTGAATAATCGGGTTGCTTCATGGGCGGGAGGAACCACGTTTATGTTGAGCGGGTTTTTCATGGCCAGAACATGGAACGGGCACGTGGATGTCATTGCGGCGGCGTCATTTATGCCGTGGGTGGTTGATGCCTTTCTCCGGCTCATGGGAGAGCAGGAAAAGCGTCACATCGCGCGAAGGGTAGGTGTTGCCGCAACCGTCTTTTTCTTCCAATTGCTTTCGGGCTATCAGACCATGGCATTTATGACCGTCATCGTTGTTGGGGTGAGCGGAGTCGTCTCCGCGATACGGGAAAAAACCATACGTCCGATAATTCGGGCGGGGATAGCGGGGGTGTTGGGTATCGGCATTGCCGCATTTCATTTAGTTCCCGTGCAGGAATTTTTCCGCATGAGTATCAGAACGTATTCCCTCCCATATTCCTGGGTTTCGTACGGTGCTTGGGAAATCCGGAGCCTGGTTCAGTTTTTTAACCCGTTCTTTTTCGGGGATCAGCGCATGTACGAGGGTCCGCCGCCAAACTTCGGAGAGCACAGCGCGTTTATCGGAAGAACGGGGCTTATTTTTATCGGTATAGCGCTGTATGCGTTGTTTTTCCGACGCGCAAAACAGCCGCTCCGACACCTGCTTGTTTCCTTTGGCATTGTCTGTGTGATCACGGCAATACTGGGTATTTGGCTGTCACTGGGGCCCAATGCCGGAATCGATTTGCAGTATATCGCATGGAAACTGCTTCCGATGTATCACTATTTACGCATTCCCACGCGCCATCTGATTCTTGTCGTATTCGGTCTATCGGCACTTGTCGGTATCGGGATTTCTCGTTTTATGGATCGCTCTCGACTTCCACGGTGGGTGTGGGGAAGTGTCGTGGGAGTCATGGTTTTCGAAATGCTTTTTTTCGGCAAACACTTTATCGAGCTACAAAAAACGCCGGAAACCCGCCATGAAAAACCGCTGATCGAATTGCTCACGGGTGATACCGCACCGTATCGCGTATTACAAAACTTCGGCGTGTGGCTTGATGCGCGAGATGCGCTGGATTTTGACGGCGTCATGTCGTATGGCATCTCCTCCGCGACGGGATACAGTCCGGGAATTCTTCGGCCGTATTACGAGTACATCGCACGATCAGTGGGACAGCGTGGGGAGCAGGCGATGCTTTCCCATGACGTGCAGGTTCCGTATCTGTCGCCGGATCAGGCGGAAACCATTGATTTTCTCAATATAAAATATCTTATTGTGCCTCCCGACCATGATCCGTTTGCGGGTAACTCCCGGTACCGCCTTATTTGGGATGATGACGCGAGAAAATACCGTTTGTATGAAAATACGACCGTGTATCCGCGGTTTTTCCTGAGTGACCGCTCATGCGGAACCGCGGAAGTAAGCCGGTACACTCCCAATGTCATCACGCTTACCGTTGAAAGTTCATGCGATTCGACGCTTATAAGTTCCGAGGTGTGGTACCCGGGATGGAGCGCGACAGTGAACGGGAAAAAAACTCGTATAGACAAGACAAATGAAGTATTTCGAACAGTTTTTGTTCCCCGGGGAAAACACACCGTTACGTATCGGTATATTCCCACGGCATTGCTCCTGGGGCTTTTCGTCAGCGGGACATTTGCCGGATTGTACTGGTACGGCAGGAAAAAACGGTTCTTCGAACGATGGTAAGCATCATTGCTTCCAATAGGGAATAATGCAGGGGTCCTCGCCCTGCCACCAGGGGGTCTGGCGGGGGGTTGTGTTTGCCGTACGGTTATCAAAAATCCACGTAAGCGGCGTATTTTTAACTGAAATAGTGTGTGCCGGGGTATGGTGCAGAAGATACTCGTACGCGTAAAAAAACCGATAAAGGAACGATTGTCGGTTCAGCAGGATAACAAAATCCGATTCGTCATACCCGTATCGGTTAAGATTGGTGATGAGGTCGGGACGCAGATATTGACTGGCCACCGGCGCATTCATCACGATATGCACTCTTGCATTGGTCGGGGCATGCTCGTTGACCCACAGAACCGCCGCTTTCTGCGACGTGCCCCAGTAATCAAGATCGTACTTGCCCATTGCGCCCGAAACACCGCCGACGAGGCTATTAAAATAGGAGATCTGATACGGATGATGCGTCACGTTTATTGCCGTAAGCACGACAACTACTGCGGCAAGCAGTACAAAACGGAGTTTTTGTGACGATATCCGACCGAGGATCCATTCCATACCGATTGCCGCCAGTGCCGCGATAGGAAAGAGTACTTCTTCGAAATGACGAATCCCGTCTATGACACCTACTTTGGGAATAACATATCGGGTGAGCGGAAGAAACAGCCACAGAAGTAAGAGGAGCGAGAGTGTAGCAGGTGTTTTTTGTGCGCGAAAAAGCGCAATCCCCGCCAACACACCTCCGACGATAAACGGAATGAAAATAATAAGCGGGGTGGTGATTGCAAGATACCAATAGGGGTAATACCAGGGAACCGTCGAACCGGAGCAATACCATTTGCCGTCAAGCAATACCTCGATGTTGTTTGTACCGATACCGAAAGTGGAAAACGCGTGCCATAACTGCGCCACGGGATTGGGCCAGAACACCCACCAGAGCAAAAAAGCAAACACGGGAGCGGCAAGCGGATACCAGGCAAAAAATCGCGGTACCGCTTTTTTGGTATTAAGCGGTACGAGCACGTAGAGCGCCGTAAAAATCGCGGGGATAAAAATGCTATTCACTTTGATGTTAAACGCGATGGCAAACGCGACACATGAAAGGATGAGGTCAATGACGCGTTTTTTTGTAAAAAGCCGGTAAATTGCCCACATATTCACGGCGAAAATGACGCTTGAGGGTATATCCTTCATATTGTTATGAAGATCGCCGAAATACCGGGGGGTGAGTGATAAAAACAGCATGCCGATGACGGCACCCGTTGTCCCGAGGGTCGGGCGAAGCAACACAAAGAGCACAACGCTTCCCAGAATGCCCCACAACACGATCGGAAGATGATAGGCGACGTCCGGGGCAAGGATCGGAACGGTTTTGGTAAAAAACAGGTACGATGCCACGGGCGGGATACTCATGATTGCCCCGTACGGCAAAGACACCGCGCGACGAGGGTCAGGTTCCATAAACGGGAGTGCCCGCGGTTCAAGTGTTTCGGGGCGGATGCCGAGTAACGCGCCGCCGCCGAAAAAGTGGTAATGAAAATCCCACGTAAAGCCATACGAACCCATGATCGATAGATGTGCTACAAGAAGACCGAGCGCTATCAAAACGCCGGAATACCGGGAAACCCGGGACAGCAGTGATTTAGCGGATAACTTCATAGATTGCGGCTTTGCCGTTTTGGAACGTTTCCCGAAGGAACGGATACGGAGGGTACGGCTTTGCGGTAGCGTGTGCATACACCACCTTGCCGATGGTATGATCGGCAAGAAATTTTTGCGCTTCGGCGCTTGTCATCTGTCCGCTAAAAAATCTGGTTCGCAACTGTTCTTTGGTGGAACCGTACAAGGTGTGTATCGGATGCCCGGTGAAAGAAATCTTTCCCGCAATCGCGGGAATCATCACGTCATAGGGAAGGGCGGGATCCGTCAGCACCACTGCAGATTCGGGCATTCGCGCAAGGGCGGTAAGGATCGCCATGTCTTCTTGGGGTACATAATTTAACGGACTCGAAAGCACCGGGATCATTCGTGACTGCACCTGTTGAATAATCGCGGGTACGGTGAGGAGACAGTAGAGGCACAAGAGAACATTCATAATCACCGTCATCAGCGTTGTTTTTTCAAGCGTAGGCAACCGTCGATGCATCGTATCGGTAAGCTGTCTTGACAGTATGAGCAAACCCTCCGCCGCGATCAGGTAATACATAAGCAGGGATGCGGGGTGTATCCATCGGATAGGACTGGTGTGAAGAAGCGTTGGAACGGGCGAAACAAACACCGCAAGAGACAACCCTCCGTAAAGAAGGAACACGAGTTTTATGGGTGATAGCGTGCGAACAAATGCGGGCACGCCAAACGGCAGGAAAAAAATGACCGGTCCCATGGCAAGCAGTATTGCGGGCAGTGATACGCTCACTCGTTGGGCGGCCTCCCAATTTTTTGCGGCCGCATACACCGGTGAGGCGTCAAACGAAGCGTTCACAAGGTACGCACCGATTCCCGCAGTCATAAGGCTTGCACCGATACTCAATAGACCTTTTGGTGACGGTCTTTGGATTATCGTCGTCAGGAGTATAGCCGCGCAAAGAAGCAACAATTGTATCGGCGAAAGCGTTGCGGCAAGAAAACAAAGCAACGGAAGCGCAAGAAATGCCCGGCCGGAATGTTTTGGTTGTCCTTTTGCCGTCACCACACGCTCAAAGAGCAAAATAACGCTAAGGATAAGTACGGTCTGGAAGGCCTGATGGGGAACCCCTCCCAGTCGGTTCAGCGCCGGGGTGGGGGAGAACCACATGTCACGCCAGAGGGTGAGCGTCCCGGTTTTGAATAATGATGGGAGCGAAATAAAATTAGATGCGGTAACGGCAAACAAAAATCCGATGACACGGGCAAGCGGGTTTGTGGGATACAGGTGCTTGGTGACCGCATAGATGAGAAAAAGTAACGTTATGATCAGGAGAAATAAACTGGCGCTGTACGAAGAAAATGCCGAAAGTCCCGTCATGCTCCCGAGATTGCCGATAAGTACGTTGGGCCAGTAGACCCAGGTTGCGGCAACGGGTTCGTTGGTAAAAAGGCTTCGCGATACGAAGATGTTTCCCCGTATGCCTTCGGCTATTTGGGATGCGTAGAGAAAATAATCAGCATAATAATGCGCAATCCACGTAAAGTATGTTCCGGGAGGCTTGGCAATCCATGAAACGAGAACATGCCAGAAGTTCGCAATAATAATCCCTGCGGCTATCATGCCGATGAGTATCGTCTCAGTTCGCTTTGCCGTCATATCTCTCATTGTAGGGGAAATACCGGTAATGTTAAATTGATGAGCAGTATGGGAACGGAAAACGATCGGGTCATACGTTTGTCTTCGCTTATTATTTTTTTCGGCGTTGTTGCGTTATTTTTGCTCCTTTGGGCAAAAATGCAGTTGGGGCAAATACGATATTTTGATGCGGACGAGCTGGCATATCTTCATTGGGCACATAATGTATTCGACGGTAAATTACCGTATCGGGACTTTCTTTCGTATGTGCCGCCGCTCTTTTACGCCGTGTTGTCAGTGCTTTTTACCGTAGTGGAAGGAGTGGGGATATTAAGTGGGGCGCGGTTTTTTTCGTTTTTCATTTTTGTATTGCTTTGCGCCTGTTTGGTTTGGCTGTTTTCCCGGGCACGCACCGCGACGTATGCCGTGTATGCGGCGGTGTTTCTGGCTTTTTTGCCGATGCCTGCAGACAAGCTTATCGAAGTTCGCCCGGATACCATGGCGATGCTTGTGGCCCTTGTCGCTATGGTGCTTCACGGCATTGCGCTTACGGGAAGCCGTCGCACCTCGCTTTGGGCGGTTTCGGGGTTTCTGTATGGCGTTTCGGTATTGATTCTTCCCAAAACGGTGCCGCAGGTAGCGGTTGCGGGTCTGGTGACAGTGTTGTGGCGATTGTTTGCGCCCGGTGATGCGAAGGGAAAAAACCGCCTGCTCTCCGCGTTTCTTTTCGGCGGCATCATTCCGTTCATTTGTTTCGGGATATGGGTATTGTTCCGGTTGGGGGTAAATAGCGTTGATACGGTTATCTATTCTTTAGTCAGATTACCCCTTGAGGTGAACCGTCTGGGAATCCAATTTCCCCTGCAACCCGATCTTTTTTTCTATCCCAACACGGTGTTGTACGGACAGGAAGGATGGGGAGCAGGTCTCATTGTCACGCATATTCTTTGGATCATCGGTATCGGTACTGCCAGCATGCGGCTGGTTACCCCCTTCATACCGGGCGGAAAAAAAGAAGCGTATCGGGAGCTTTTGATTGCCGGCTCGTTTTTTGCCTATGTCGTCACGTTTATTTACGGCTATCCGATGCGACATTCGCAATACCTTATCCCGATCGCGGTGTTCGTTGCGTTCTATACGGCGGATTTTTTGAGTATCGTGATGTCCCGGCTCAATACATCGCGCCTGGGGAGAATCGTCGGTATTGTATTCCTGTTCGGTATGCTCATTGGTGCGGTGCATCTTACCCGGCAAACCACCGGGGTGAAGATGGGCTATACCAATGCGGAAGATTATGCCGTGCTCTCGTATGCGCTCCGAACGATTCCCAAAAACGCATATGTTTTTGATCTCGTGGGATCGACGATTTACTTTCGGGATCCGTTTTATGTTTCCGCTGTGCCGTTCGGGCAGTGGATGCCGTATGTTACCCGACCGTTCGGCTCCGTGGTTACCGCGCTGGAAACAACAAACACACGGTATATTTATGAAGGTCGACTTGCAAGGGTAGAAAGCCTGCCCGCCGCAACAACGGCGCACATCCGGCGACTCTATGCTCCGGTGCCGGGGATCCCGGGAATGCTCCGTCAGTGATTCTCCTTGTCTGTCCCGTCAAAACGTCGTACTATAACTTCGAAATGAGCAGGCCCGTGGAATTATCACTTATCCTTCCTTGCTATAACGAGGCGGGGTTATTTGAAGACAGTGTTTCCCGTATTACCCGTGTCCTTGATGCGACACGATTTTCCTACGAAATTATCTTTGTTGACGATGCCAGTCGTGATAATACGCCGCTCCTTATTTCCCGGTTCCTCAAAAAACAGGGAAACCGCCGAGTGTATCGGGCTATTTTTCATTCCGCTAACCTCGGACGAGGAAGAACGGTCACGGACGGTATCCGTGCGGCGAAAGGCATGGTCGTGGGATATATCGATATCGATTGTGAGGTGGATCCCGTCTATATCCCGATGATGGCTGACATACTACGCAAAAATGAAGCTGATGTCGTCATCGGCAAGCGATTTTATCGCACCAGCCCCCAAGCGATAGTGAGAGAGGTGTTAAGCCGCGGCTATCAATGGTTAGCGGATTATGCTATCGGTACCGGACGCATGGACACCGAAACCGGCTATAAATTTTTTTCCCGAAAAAAAATTCTTCCCGTGCTGACGAAAGCGACGCACCCCGGTTGGTTCTGGGATACCGAGATAATGGTGTATGCCAAACATGCAAAGCTTCGGATCGTTGAGGTTCCCGTATTGTTCCTCAGAAGGTTTGATAAGCAGTCGTCAGTTCATATTGTTCGCGATACGCTAGACTATATGAAGGAGTTATTGCTGTTTCGACGACGATTACATAAAAAACTATGAAAGCGCTTGCGGCAATCGGGATAAAAAAAGCGATACGATATGTGTGGTACACCTGGTATGCATGGCTTATCCACGTGTCGCTTCCGCCGGTTCGGGTCTTCCTCATGCGGCTTGCAGGATGTCGGGTCGGCAACGATACCGTGATCGGTGATGTCCGGTTCATTAATCTGTATCATTACGGATTTTCGCGGCTTCGTATAGGAAACCGCTGTTTTCTCGGCGATGAGGTGCTTCTTGACGTAAGAGGCGGTATTACGCTCCAAGATGACGCAACACTTTCACATCGGGTGAATATTGTTACGCACATAAACGTCGGGTATGCGGATCACCCGTTACAAAAACACTTTCCGACAAAAGAAGCGCCGGTGACGGTTGCTGAAGGAGTGTATATCGGAACGGGTGCCATTGTCCTTCCCGGCGTGACGTTGGGTGAAAAAAGCACTATCGGTGCGGGGTCGGTCGTTACGAAGTCACTTCCGTCGTCAGTGGTTGCAGTAGGTGTGCCCGCACGGGTGATACGAAAGATCGGTTACTCCGCAGGGGCCGCCAAATCCGCATAACCGTTGACACAGCCGGCCGGTATGACGGTGAGCGAAATGTCCTCACGTACGGCGGCTTCCCGTGTAGGACGCGTGCCTTGTTTATTCTCCAGACCTGCAATGCGGCAGACGTTTCCCATGATCTTTCTTGCGGAACACTCTCTACAAACAGACATATTCCGTTGCGGCGCGGTGTGTCGGCGTGAGGGATCGGTTTCCGGGAGCGCCATAACGTGAGTTATGGTACGAATATGCCTCTTTCTTGTCAAATGTACCCGCACTCGTTATGATCTCCTGGAGGTTATCTATGCATATCCCACTTCATAAACCGTTATGGGGCAAAAAAGCGGAACGGGCGGTGCTTTCGGCACTTCGTACCGGGGTCGGTACGGCGGACGGTCCGTACACCCGTGCGATGCGTGAAAAACTGAAACTGCTTACCAAGACGTCAGCCGCTATCCCGGTAACTTCCTGTACCCATGCGATGGAAACTGCCGTAGCCTGTTTGGGAGCAAAAACCGGGGACGAAATTATTGTACCGAGTTTTACGTTGGCTTCTACGGCAACCGCCGTGATGATTCGGGGAGCCACCCCCGTGTTTGCCGATATCGATCCCGTATCGTACAGCCTGGATCCGCAGTCGGTTGCAAAGCGTATTACCAAGCGCACCGTGGGTATTATCACGGTGCATTATGCCGGAATGGCGGGCGGGTATTTTGATTCGCTCCTTGGTTTGGCCAAACAACATAACCTATGGTTGGTTGAAGACGCCGCCCATTGCATCGGCTCCGTGTACAAAAAAAAGCATCTGGGCACCTTTGGGACGGCCGGTGCCCTCAGCTTTCATGGGACCAAAAATGTGGCGGCAGGTGAAGGCGGGGCAATTCTTACCGACGATGCACGGCTCGCCGATGCAATGGAAGTGTTCCGATCGATCGGTACCGACCGCATGCAGTTTTTGGCAGGAAAAGTGTCGGCATATAGTTGGGTAGGAGAAGGGAGTAGTTATATGCTTTCTGATATACTCGCCGCATTGGTAAATATACAACTGGATCAAATTGATAGAATAAATAAAAATCGAAGTCGAATAGCATCAGAATATACCAAGTTTTGGAGTACGTATGCGGACAAAGTGCAATTGCCCGTGCTCCCCAAGGGAATGACCGTACCGAATTGGCATATCTACGCACTCAAATTCCGTTCTCCTCAGCTTACCACGAAATTTATCACGGCTATGCGCAAAAAACACATAGAAGTGTCCTCGCATTACCTGCCGCTCCACCTTGCGCCGATGGGAAGACGTATAGGAGTAAATACGCCGTCGTTGCCGGTAACCGTCGATGTTGCATCCACGATCGTCCGAATGCCCATTTATGCCGGGATGACTTCACTCGAACGGGAATACGTCATTACGACGGCAGGAAAGGTGTTGCGTACCCTGTGAGATCAGCCATGAAACCGTATTTGTCCGTTATCATCCCGTATCATAATGCTCCCGACGATTTGGAACGGCTCATTTCGAGTATTCAAAAAAGCCGGATGACGCTTCCGTTTGAAGTGATCGTTGTCGATGACGGCAGTGAAAAAGCGTGCATGGTGGACTCCGCATGGCTGAAAGAAAGGAACATAACCCGACACACAACGAATTTTGCACTGCGCACGGTTCGGCTTTCGAAAAATTGCGGCCCGGCTATTGCCAGAAACAGGGGAGTGGATCATGCGAAAGGGGAGTTTGTGGTGTTTCTTGACGGCGATGTCGAGGTGTTTCCCGATACGCTCAAGAATATTTGCCGGATATTTCGTGACGATCCCGATGTTGTGGCGCTCACCGGGGTGTGGGTCAAGGAACAGCGGTCCGATAGCTTTTTCCCCAACTTTAAGGCGCTCCGGGACTGGAGTTACTGGATCAATGAGCGGGACAAGAGCGGCTATTATTTTCTGTTCTCTACGCGTATTGCGGCCATCAAACGCGCGGTGTTTTTGCGGCTCGGGGGATTTAACGAGGAATATCCGGCACCGCTTGTCGAGGATATTGAGCTTACTTATCGGATAGCACGTCGTTACGCGATCATTTTTGCTCCCGAAGTACGGGTTCGACACGAATTCGAAACATTTTGGCCGATCGCGAAAAAATATTTCCTCCGTGCGTATTACTGGACAAAATTGTATGCCAGACGAAAAAAATTCGATCCGGTTGCCACAACCCTCCAGGAAGCCGTAACGGCTATCAGCGGCGTGGGAGTCGCGGCGACGGCAATGATAAGTACGGCGGCGCTTCTTGCTACCCGGGGGATACTCACCCCGGTTACGGGTGTATTTGTCATGTTATTTGCCGTTTCTCTCCTGCTCCATACATTGTTGGTCGCGAAATTTTTGGCGTTTGTGTATCGCGAAAAAGGGCTTATGTTTATGCTGAAAAGTTTTGTTACGGGGATTGTCCTGTATTGTTTTATTTTCGGAGGTGCCGCCGCGGGGCGCATAACACATGGAAAAACCGGAGTATGAGGCGATGTATCGCGTGGAGGATACTCATTGGTGGTTTGTATGCCGCCGACGGTTTGTACGACGGTTATTTGCCCGCATGGGAATCGTGAGTACGGGGGAGAAAAAAAAGAATCGACGTATCGCCGATATCGGGGCGGGAACGGGGGGCATGATCCGTGTGCTTGAAGAATACGGCACTCCTTTTGGCATAGAGCCGAACCCTGAAGGCAGATTCTATGCCAAAAAGCGCGGCATTACGCTGAAGGACGGGAACGCTACCCGAACGGGTCTTGCGGCAAACAGCATGGATATCGTCTGTTTTTTTGATGTGCTGTACCATCGGGGAATCGATGAACAAAAAGCGCTTGCGGAAGCGAAACGTATCTTAAAACCCGGCGGAATACTTTGTATCACCGACTGTGCCTTACCGATCCTTCGCGGTCCGCATGATCGCGCCGTTTCAGGCGGCAAACGATATACGCGGGAAAGCATGGTTTCCGGTATCACGCGTGCGGGTTTTGTGCCCGTGTATGCAACCTACACCTATTTTCTGCTGTTGCCGCTCGTTGCGATCAAACGGCTTGTTGACCGATTGGTGATGCCCTCGGCCGTTAACCGCTCCGATGTCCGACCGGTGCACCCGATACTCAACGCACTGTTTGCCAATGTCACACTTCTTGAGGAGCTGGGAATCGGGAAAGTGACGTATCCGTGGGGATCATCGTTGCTGGTGGCGGCCCGAAAGGACGATGTGACTCGCACCAAACAACTTGTACCGCGACGCAAAGAGAGAAAGGGTAAGGTATGAGGACAGGCATCAAAACCGCGGCGCGACACCTACTCCGGCGGGTGTCACATCCGCGCGGGTTTGATCCGCAAACGTTTCCCCGGCGCCCGCTTTCGACTACGGTTATCCGGGCACGTCTTGCCGATGTCGGATGGAATCTCGCCGACCGGCCGATCGGTTATAACATGGGGTCACTCTACACTTCACCGCATCCGCTCTCGGTTCATGCCTATCGGACCCTTGTTCACGCAAATCCCGGTCATTTGGGATCGTATGACGAAACCTCCCTGCGCTATGCCGACACGACGACGATGGAATATGAAGTGATCCGGAAAATGGCGGATTTATACAACGCCCCGCGGGATGTCACGGGATATATCACTTCAGGAGGAACGGAGGGAAATCTGTATGCGTTTTGGCAGGGTCAATCCTTCGTCGCGCCAAGGGGTAAGAGTTGTTTGTTGGTCACGCCGCTCACGCATTATTCGGTAAAAAAGGCGGGAGCGATTGCGGCAAAAGACACCTATGCCGTCGCGCTTGAGCAGGATACATGGGGGATGAATGCGGAAGATTTCCGTCGCCGGGTACTCACCTTGTATCGTCGCGGGTATCGGGGATTTATCGTATGCCTTACGGAAGGATACAGTACCACGGGTACCGGGGATAATACGACGGCGATAACCCGAGAGGCAAAGAAGCTCCGAAGTTCACTTCGGGGAATCGAATTTTATTTTTGGATTGACGCGGCATTAAACGGATTGGTACTGCCGTTTCGTGAACGCGGGTTTTCCCCTTTTGCAAACCCTGAAATAGCGGCGGTAGTCGTTGATTTCCATAAATTCGGATTGGCGCCGTATCCTGCCGGTATAGTGTTGTATCGCAACAAATTCATGCGGGGCATCAGTTCTCCGATCGATTACTTGCCGCAACGGGATACGACCGTTTCCGGTTCACGTTCGGGTATTCCCGCCGCGGCGGTTTGGGCGGGCATCCATGCCGTCGGGGCGCGTGGTCTGAAGGATATCGTTTCCCGACAAACGGCGAA
Source organism: Patescibacteria group bacterium (assembly GCA_049322955.1). Classification (GTDB taxonomy): domain Bacteria; phylum Patescibacteriota; class Microgenomatia; order UBA10105; family UBA927; genus UBA927. Next base: position 270,169 of record JBMOPU010000012.1, read on the forward strand.
CAAACAATGGTGCATAACGCATCTTGCTATCGCAGGAGACGCGATACGGATCATCACCGATGCGGGGAGTGTTACCATGGGAATGATGTTTCCTACGCTATCCAACGGAAGATTACCCCGATGGCTGGAGCAGAAATATTGGCTCTATGCCGGACGGACGGATTCCTACGGCCTGCCCGATATGCAGAAGTCTTTGTACAAAGTCTTTTTCCTCCCGCACCTCACCCGACGTGTCGTATCCGAATTTACCCGTGATATCCTCTCCGTGGTGGCAACGACGAAAAATGCCTCAAAAAAATAAGCGGTTTTTATGTCAGTACCGGAGATTCACCGTGATGTCAGTCCGTTGCGTTTGAACAAGCTGTTCATGTACGATAGCGGGGTATGATCCATGCGTTTCGCGAATCAGTGCTGTCAATGTACGAATCGGTACGTCTCACGGTGTTCGGATTCATCTATGATCTCCTGGCGAAGCCGACGCTTTTTCAATCAACCTTCGGTAGAAGACTGATTCGCAACTACAGCGGTGATGCCGGGCAACATACGGACACGGTTACGGGTTTTACGGGCTACGGTCTGATTCATTATGCGATGGTTCGCAACCTCCGCCCCGCACGCATTCTCTGTATCGGGTCACGGAAAGGATTCATACCGGGAATCCTTGCGCTTGCCGCGCGTGACAATGCCGTGGGGCATGTGGATTTTGTCGATCCCGGGTTTGACCGCGCCGGCCATCCCGGCAAAAGCTGGGGAGGCGTGGGATTTTGGAAGAAAGGGGTGGCTCAAGCGCATTTTGCAAAGTTGGGAGTCGGGTCCCGGATCACGCATTATCCGATGACTAGCCGTGCGTTTGCAAAACAATATCCGCGAAGAAAATACGGCTATATATACATTGACGGAGACCATTCATATACGGGGGTTTCTACCGATTACCGGATGTTTTGGCCGCGCCTTGTCCGCGGAGGCTTGATGGTGTTTCACGATATTGCGGCACACGGAAAACTGGAAGGGGGTATCTTTGGCGTGCATACGCTGTGGAAGAATATACCGGTCGAACAAAAAATCTGTTTTCCTGTTCCCCGCGAGTCCGGTCTCGGTATCGTACAAAAGCCGTAGGGGAGAGTATCGCACCGGGTGCGTCAGCCGGGCAGATGAAACGCGGAAATTTCAGGATCTTTTCGGATGAGGCGAACAACCCGCGGATCAGGTGACCAAAGACCGATACAGTTCCGATGCCATAGGAGGAATCGCATACCGGGGAGTGCATCGGCGAAGCGCTCAAGCGGTATGGGCACTATACCGAAATTGACGATAACGATGCCGTGCGAAGAAATACGTTTTCGGAGAGCGGAAAAAAACGTGTCGGCCGCGACATCTTCGGCAAGACGAACTCCGACAAACATATCAACGATGGCGACATCGTAGATACCCCGTGCAGTTCGGAGGAATCGCATCGCTCCCGTTTGGTGCCACGTCATCTTGGGTATGACCTTTGTGGGGACAAAGTACCGTCGTGCCGCCTGTATGATGGTTTCCGACGGTTCCACCAGATCGACCGAGTCGGCAAGCCGGTGGGTGATGAGCCCGATGCCGATTGATCCGGTACCGCCGCCCAATATCAGTGCGCGACGCCTCGTACCGGTCGGTCGTCGTATAGCAAGGAGAATACTCCGCACCACATCAAGGTATGCCCATGTATCGCCGGGTGTTCGATGCACCATTGATTGTATGCCGCCGTCCGCACAATCCCTGAGGATACGTTTATTTTCGCGAGGGCGTACGGGAAGAAAAAAATCAACGATATCAAAATCAATGCCGTGCGCCGTCAGCCGATTTCTTCTGATCCAGAAACCGCCGGTTACGGCAAGGAGTACGGTGAATCCGTACATTGAGAGCAATACGCCGATAAGCAGGTGTCCCGCAGTCGTGTATCGCGAAAGAAATGCGGCCGTCCCAAGAACAAGCGTGAGAGTAAGCAATACTTTGCTCCCGAAGGGGAGCGTATGAAGCCAGATCGAGAATCGGACGTTCTGCATGGATATGGGTGAATGAGTTGGGTGTGGTGTCGTCATACGGGTTGGGGAACACGGGTGAACGTATGTATATGATACCCTCCGGACTTTGCCGCGGCCATAGCCGCGTGAAACAGGAATATCCCGGCTTTTTCGGCGGGAGTGACGCCCCGATACAGTGCAGGGAGGGTAGCAGACTCAATGCTACGGGATGAAAGAAGTCCATAATTGTTTATAAACGTCGGATCGTGCAGATACATCCTTTCAAGCAGTGCCTTTGTCCTGCCATACAGGTATGCCTGTCGGAGCAAGGTACCGAGCGGCGCGTTTTTTTTCTCATGGGTCACCGCCGCCGTATGGACATAGAAGAGGGGAATATGGTGCCGAATAAGGCGACAGGCAAGTTCCTGATCTTCTCCGATAAACGGAAATACATCGGCAAGAAACGGTTCGGGAAATCGGGATAGTGTGGCGCGGTAGGTAAAAATGTTGGCGACGATAAGCGCGGTAAGTTTCGGAAACGGAGGAGTCGGTCGCATGCCGAGAGCGGTTGTCTCCCGGTGAAATTGAGACAATCTGACACGTTCGGCTAATCCGTCGGTTTCATACCGTTGGCGAATAGCCCCTTGATACACCGCATCGGGAACGCTTGTCTTTCTTCGGGAAAGCGTGCTCCGGACGACGGCGAGCCATCGGGGAGAAACCATACTGTCATCGTCGATGAATGCTATACCTTCCCGCGAGGCAATACGTGCTCCCGTATTGCGACAGTGCGATGCGCCCCTGCGGGTCTCGACGCGGTAGAGAATGCGATACCGTTTCCCGAATCCGTCGACGATTTGTTTGGTATCGTCTGTGCTGTCATTGTCAACCACGATGACTTCATCGGTGCGGGTGAGTTGGGGAACCAGACGCTTGAGGCATCGGGCGAGGGTTGCCGCCCTGTTTTTGGTTGGAATGACGATGGAAACATTCATGAAACAATCATAAGCAGTCCGTCACGAAGGTATTGCCGTATAAATCCGATAACATCATGTTCGGCAACGCGTTCAGGGATAGAAAACTTTGCGGCCAATCCGCGGACAAGTGATGAAACGGGTACCGCCCTGGTTGTTTTTGCCCAAAGAAACCCCGCGGTTTCGTTGAGTTTTCTGACGTATTGTTTGTTGGGTTCCAGGATCACCCACTCGGTTCCGACGCGCTTGCTGACGATACCGGAACCTCTCACAACACGAGCTCCAAGAAGATCAGCGCTCATGGGTATATGCTTTCTTCGTGCGATAAACGTAAAGAGTCATCACACGATCAGTCGTTAGGCACTTTCAACCAACACCACCTCGATCTTGACTCGGCGATCCGCCGGTTTCCGATAGGTCATAGACATATTCCTCCAAGACCCATGCTATCGTATTGTCGCTTTGAGTGTCAATATTCGTTGAATAACGGTTGTAACGCTTCGGCGATATGTCGTGCCACGGTGGAATTAGCGTCGGGAATCACGTGACATTCGTCGATAAAAATCGGCGTGTCGGTTTCTTTCTTGAAGATGGTGCTCATATTGATAAAGTTGGGGATAGGGGTTTGCGCAAACCGTTGGTTGGCAAGGTCATGTGCCGAACGAATGACCGGATCGGTTTTGGGAAAGCGCCGTTCTTCTTCGGTCAGGGACTTACCGTATATGGTAGGTTGCCAAAGCAACAGGTAGCGGAATCCGTATCCGCGGGAGAGCGCATCGATAACATTGGCATTTTTTCGATAATTTTCTACGGCATGTGCGGCTATTTCGGCATCGGTAGGCGGTAACGGAGCCTTGTGCACGGGCAAATTCCGCAATCGTTTTATGACCGGAGAGAGGATTTGCCGGGAATACTGGATTATTTTAACGCGATCGACAATGGATCGTCCCCAGTCGTTGAGGAGACCGGGAAACGTTCGATAGGCGAGTGACGCTTTCGGGAATACGATAGCATTCATGTCGCCGAGCATATCCCGTACGGTCTGTTCGTTACGAACAAGTTCCGGCGACGTGCGCAAATCATTGCACCCGTCATAAAAAACCACGATATCCGGTCGTTTACCTTCCTTAAGGAGGAGAAGCAGATACATAAGTTCCTGATTGCTGTTATAGGAAATATGCCCGTAATTGACGACCGTTGCCCGCGGTTTATTTTTATTGAGTATTTGACTTACCCGGGAGGGAATTGTTTCTTCATCTTTTGCGTATATACCCCAGGTGGTGGATCCGCCAAAAAACCAGATTACCGGGAGCGCTTCCTCCTTTGGGTTGCCGATAGTCCGTCGTGCCATATCGGGTTCAGTGTTGACATAGGGAGTCTGCATGCCGTTATATGTCCAACCAAGGAACGGGTGATAACGGGAGGTAAGCGTCGCATCAATCGTTGATGTCCATGCACTGCGTGCGTCGGTTGCATACCAGTCTTGCGCCTGTCGTTTGGCCCTCCCGATCGCGACAAAATAGCGTGATACGTCAACTAACTGAAACAGGAGTTCGAAGCAGAGCAGAAACAGGCCGATGACGACGATGCGGGTACCCCATGCGGACGGTTCCGTTACGGGTCGGGCTTTGCCTAAAACATGGCGGGGGTGCGTCGTATAGGGATCGCGCCGGTCGAGCCGATCGCCTTTTGTCACAAATTGCATCCCCGACGGCGCTATACGTTTCTCAATAACGCGGTGCACGAGGATACCTTTCTTATCAGGGCGGACATACGCGATGATGTCGTTTTCCCGTATCGTATCGACGGGTACCCGGGTAATGCGTACTTTTTGACCGACACGGATCGTGGGGGTCATGCTATCCGTTTTCGCATGCGCGATCACCGATGAACCGTAGGGAAGCCGTTTGACTAATGCATACACCGTACGGGAGGTATTTGCCCGATTTGTTTTATCGCGCTGTTTTTTTTCGGTTGACATACGCAGAGCAGAGTATATCATGGGCTCTATGCGGAAAGCCCGATCGCATCGGCATGCTCCCCATCAACAATCCAAGCTCACTTCATTGCTGGAGTCATACCTTTCCCGGAGACGCGGGTACGTTTTTCGTATGCCGAAGGAACAATCACCCGTGGTGCTGATGCTTTCGGGCGGTATGGATTCCGCGGTCGCGTGGCACGCCCTGATCCGGACCTATCGTCTCATTCCTTACCCGTTGGTCGTCGGACGCGGGAGGTGGGATCCGCAGGTGCGGGCCGTTCATGCGATATCGGACGAAATCAGACAACGGTTTCCCGACGTGTGGCGTCCGCCGCACGTCGTATATACAAAGGACGCGTTACGGTCCGTATATCCGTCCCGTGACCCGCGTCGTATGGACCCACAGGAGATTTTGGAGCAATACAGTACCGCAAACGATTTCCTTTCCAATCCTCGATTATGGGGCGGCAGTATGTGGCACGTCTATACCGCATATATGTATGCGCAAAAACTCCGATATGATTCCCGTCTTCCCGTCGATACCGTATTTACGGGAGTAACGGCTGATGACGGACGGTTTGTGCCCACACAAACCGTAGCATTTTTGCGACTTATGATGGTGGCACTCATGCAAATAGCACAGTCCGATGAGTTCCAATTCGGTTCTCCGTTTTTGGAGCCGTCACTGCGGATCAGGCATACAAAGGTTGCCGTTACCCGTATGGGAATTCGCCTTGGGGTGCCGTTAGCGCACACCTATAGCTGTGACAGAAAATGGCCGTACCATTGCGGGACCTGCCTTTCCTGCCAAAGCAGAATGTTTTGTTTTTCGGAAAATGGAGTTGCTGATCCGACATGGTATGTCGGGAAAAATCCGCTCCGTTTTTTGGCAAAAACAATGGTAAAAAAAGCGGTAAAGGCCGGGTACCGCGCATGGAGAAGTCTCCCGGGCAAGGGAGAGGGAAGTGTGCACCGGTAAGTCAACAATGAATCCGACGATTATTTCCATTATTCTTCCTTCCTATAACGAACGCGAAAACTTGATTCGATTGATTCCCTCTCTTCGAACGACGATACGACGTCGGAATCAGGGAAGCGCGGAAATTATCGTTGTCGATGATAACAGCCCCGACGGCACGGCAACCGCGCTCAGGCAAAAATTCGGAAACTCCATAAAACTTGTGGTGCGGAAAAACGAACGGGGATTGGCAACGGCGATACTTCGTGGAATTAATGAGGCTACGGGAACGGTTATTGTGGGTATGGATGCCGACGGCAATCATGATCCTCGCTCCATGCCATCATTGTTAGACGGGCTTCGCACCGCCGATCTGGTTGTTGGTTCGCGGTTTGTTGCCGGCGGGAGTATGAACGATCCGATCCGCTACGTTACGAGCCGGTGGTTTAACCGTTGGTTGTCGCATATCGGTTTTCCCGTGCTTGACGCAACGAGCGGCTATTATGCGGTGCGAAAAAGCGCGCTTGCGAAATTACCGCTTACGACGATCTATCGGGGGTATGGGGAGTATCATATGCGTCTTGTCTGGTATGCCAAAAAATGCGGACTGCGGATCGCAGAAATTCCCGTCCGATACGGCAATCGGCGCTATGGACAAAGCAAGTCGAGGTTCCTTATAATGCTTGGTACGTACACGAAAACTGCCCTCCGATTAGTGCGTCAGTAGCTCCATGAAAAAAATGTTGTCACCACACCGCATTCCCGCTAAAGGGATGGCGCGTATCCGCAAATATCTTCCCAAGTTTGAGCCGGTCATCATGCGACATGCGACGATTCCCGTGTGTGAGCCGGATCTGACGGAAAAAGAAAACAGGTATGTTACTGAAGCGATGCGCTCATCATGGATATCGGGAAGCGGACCGTTTGTCGAACGGTTCGAAAAGGCGTATGCCAAACGGGTTTCCCGTACCGAGTATGCCATCACCGTCAATAGCGGTACGTCTGCACTACATTTATCACTTGTCGCCTGCGGGATCGGACCGGGTGACGAGGTGATTCTTCCCACCTTTACGATGATCGCGAGTGTGAACGCAGTAAGATACTGCGGGGCAACCCCCGTGTTGGTTGATGCCGATCCGATAACCTGGAACATGGCGATAACCGCTCTTGAAAAAAAGATCACGAAAAAAACGCGGGCAATCATGCCTGTCCATATCTACGGATTACCGGTCGATATGGACCCCGTGAACAAACTGGCCAAGAAACACGGCCTGTGGGTCATTGAGGACGCGTCAGAAGCGCACGGGGCGACCTATAAAGGGAGAGCGGTCGGTTCACTTGGCGATATCGCCGCATTTTCCCTTTTTGCCAACAAAATCGTTGCAACCGGGGAGGGGGGAATCATCACCACGAATAACAAAAAACTCGCCGAGGTAATTCGTTTGCTCAGGGGGCATGCATTTACTCCGTCCCATCATTTCTGGCACCAGTATGTGGGGTACAGCTATGAGATGACGAACCTTGCCGCCGCGGTAGGTCTCGGACAAACGGAACGCGTTACTGAATTAGTCAAAAAGCGACGAACAAACGGTGCACGATACAGCAAACTATTACGCGACATTCCCGGCATTACCGTGCCCGTGGAACCCAAAGGGTACACGAATGTGTATTGGATGTACTGCATTCTCGTCGATAAAAAACGGTATGGGATGGACCGGGATGCATTGCGGGCGGTTCTCGCCAAAAACGGCATTGAGACACGAACATTTTTTGTGCCGGTGCATTTTCAGCCGCCGTATTATGAAACGTTCAAAAACGAAGCGTTTCCCGTATCGGAAATGCTCTGTCGCGACGGTTTGTATCTCCCTTCCGCAAGTACGCTCACCAGCGACCAGATTGAAACCGTGGTTTCGGTCATTCGGAAACATGCAACGATGATACCGAAGAGGGTAATGCGCGAAGCACCACGACGGTAATATTTTGGAATTGTTGCATCCGCAGTGTTGTATATTGTTCCTCCATGATCACCGCGCCGACGCAATGATCCCGTATGCTCTCATCTGAATCAAATCCCCGACAGATGATATACATATACGGTTTCAGTACGGGTGTTGAATAATCGTGGGGAAAATGAATATTTGCAGTATCAAGCGGAAAAGAAAGATTTCCGTCACGAAGTAGCCAAAAAAGGATACGATAAATGCCGTAACTGCCGTTTTGCGGATCATTCGGTACTTTATAGAAGAAACCCGCATCGGTATCGGCAACCCGTCGTTGTCGCATATCGTCATTAATAAAGCGCGCCACCTCTTTCGTAAGGGCGATGGTATTTCCAGTTTCTCCCGTCCAATAATGCCAACCGCCGTGCAGATTTATGCTTATGTAACTGCCCAATAGCACCAAGCCGATTAGGCGAAATACCCCCTTTTTTGCGATCGCGCCATCTACCTGATCGGCAAACGCGAGAAATGCATACGGAAGAAATGCCCATGCGCGGTGACCGTGCACCTCGAACGGATAAAAAAGAAAACCGCAGATACCGGCGAGCATGGCCCACAACGGAAAAAAAGAGGTGATCGGAGAGACTACCTGTTTTGAACGGCTCCATACCAAAACAAAACACAAGGCGATGAGAACGATCGTTGCCGCAAACATGTGCGGATACGGGAGACGATCGGTGGCAAAAAAATAGTGATAAGTTCGGTAAGATTTTGCATGACACTTACTGTCGGTGATACGTGAAGCAGTTCATCATGATGGGCAAACACATTCATCAGGGTGGGGAATCCGCGGGTGAATTCAAAATATAACTGCGGGGAAAATAGAAGAAGAAACGGTACCATCAAAATCCCCACGGTGACCATTAACGACGAAGCGATCGGCAAGCCCCTGTTGATTCTGTACCACCGCACAAGATGCCAGCACACCAGGGGCAACAGTAATATCGGTGACGGGTACACGGAGACGGCAACTGCATAAAAAAATACTCCCGCCCATAACGATAGTACCGAGCGGTTAACGGTCATCCGCCATAAAAAAAGAAGCGACAGCGAAAGAAATAGCTGTATCGGGTACGGTTGCCAAAAGCTCCGGCTATGATCAATCATTACTGTCGATGCCGCAAACACAATTCCCGTAAGTATTGCCATGCGGATCCCTTTCATTTCATACGCAAGTCGAACAAGTATAGCCATGGTGACGAGGTTTATTAATGCATAGGCATAGACCAGTCCGGTGACGCTATGGGTAAGGGTATAAAGGAACCAGTTGAAGAAATAATAGGTGGGCGGCGTATGCACGTCAGGCAGACTCAAAAAAGGCCCGACCAGAGGCAACGTACCCGTTTTCTGCATTTGCCATATACTCACCATATCCAATCCCTGATCAGCCGCAAAGCGGATCGTAACGGAGAGTCGATAATAGCGAAGTATCCCTGCAACCAAAAAAATCGTAACGAGCAAAATAACTGATAAGGTATGGGGATGGGTGGCAAGGGTGCGATTATTGCCACGAACAGATCGTCCGGTTTGCGGATTCCCTTCCTGCATGGCTAGAAATAAATAATCAATTCGTTTAATGCGTTACGGATTTGGAATTGTTCCAATTCACTGAGCGGAATGGGATTGCCCCCGAGAAAAAGCACCTCGAGGTTCGGAGGAAGGTAGCGGGGGATCGTGCGGAAGTTATTGCCGGTTAAATCAAGCAGAATCGTTTTGGATAGCTTTCCGATACTGGGAGGAAGCTCGGTGAGATCATTGTGCGCGAGATTGAGTGTCTCAAGGTTTTGCAACGATCCGAATGCGTCGGGAAGCGTTGTAATGCGGTTGCCCTGCAAAGAGATATCGGTAAGCGCCGTATTTGCTCCGATTGTTTGCGGTAACGTGCGGAGCTTGGTATTTTGCACCGTAAGGTCTTTCAGTGAGACAAGGTTTCCGATTGAGTCGGGGAGTACGGTGATGGGATTATTGACAATACGGAGCGATTCAAGGCTTGCTATATCACCCACAGATTCGGGAAGTGTTGCCACATAATCCTCTTGGTTGAAGATGAGTATCGATGTGGCATTTGCCTGGGCAAGCCGGGTTATATACGCGATCGGCGAAAGGTAAATCTGCCCGGCTATGATATGTTCCCGTTCATGGATAATACCGGAAATCATTTCCGTGGTATTGCGGATCATCCGGTAGGTGAACGGCGTCAAAAGAAAGGCAACGAGGAGGTAGCGGCCGAGCTGTCTCATGCGCAAAGGCAAAGCGGGAATAACGGGGCGGGTCGCGGGAGCGGTCGGTGCCACCATGGGCGGCGCAACCGTCGGGAGAACTGATTCTCCTTGTGTTACGGGCGATACCGGTGGCGGGGGGACAGCTGTTGTCATGATCGGGAATGCGATACAATTCCATTGTATGGAAGGAGGACTGCCCAATACAAGTAATCTCCCTCAGCAACCGGTTCGTGAGCGTACGATTTCCCGTCTTCTCACTGCAATTTTCCGAATAGCGGTGCTGAGCGTGCTCTTGGGCGGTGTGACCTACCTTCTCACGCGTATGTTGCCGTACAGTCGGGTTGTCGTCCACAATCAACCGACGGGTACCACCGTAAAAATCACCTCGGCAAAACTCACAAAACCCGGCTTTATCGTTGTTTTTATGCAGGAGGAAGGCGGGTGGAAGGCCGTCGGTTCCTCGTGGTATCTTCGCCCGGGATACTATCGGGATATCGTTGTTGATATCGGCTATCGGTCGACAATCGAATCCTTGCATAAGGATAATACGACCGGAAACTTTGAGCCGCGCAATTTTGTCGTTAGGCTCTATGAGTACCGGGGAACAACCTATGCCTTCGATGAAAATGTTGACACACCCGTCACGAACAGACAGGGAAAAATATATCAGAAGCGCTTCTGGTTTGAAAAAATCGGCCATCCGGTCCGTCACTTCTTTATCCGTCTTCGTGATGAGCCGCTCACGTTCCTATGGGATGTGGTGTGGCCGTAAGAGGGCTCGGGAGCATCTAACAACAGACCGCGTATCGCTGAAATCTTTTTCTCCCACGAATGAGACGTGGCAATACGGCGGGCACGTGTTTTTTCGGAAGATGTCAGCGGAGTAGCCAGGGCACGTGTGATGTGACGCTCCCATTCGGATAGATTGCCCGCCTGCAGGATAAGCGGTTCGTATCCTCGCAGTTCGACAATGGGACCGGTTATGACGCGCCTTTGCGCATAAAGATATTCCATCGTCTTCATCGGGAACGCATACCTATTGAAGGCAAGCGAAGCCTGATAGGGAATAACGGTCACCGTGCATTGACGTAACAGGTCGGGAATATAGTGAGCAGAAACAGCAACGTGATAGACATTGGGAGAAGAAAGGAGGGCGGTTATCCTGCGTCGATCCTGCTCCGACAGATGATCATAAAACACCGGTCCGATCATGGCAAAGCGCCACGTCCGATGTCGACGGACAAGCTCGGAAAGCAAGGAAATATCCAATCGGTAGTCAATCGCCCCGATGTATCCCACGATATGGGAGCCTTTCGGAAAGGGGAGCGGATGTTTTTTCGGACGGTGAAATATTTCTTTCCGAAAACCGAGGGGAATATGGTGCGTGTCTTCACGAATTTTTTTGAGCCGATTATACAGCGTCGTCGAGTTTGCCGTGACGATCCATGCGCGACGAAGTATTTCCGTTTCCGCCGCCTGTAGCTTGTTGCTTACCGATGCGTCGGGATGCGAAGGAACATCAACGCAATCGTACACCGTCCGGGTGGTGCGGAAAAAAACGGGGAGCAGGAGAAACGCGGGATCATAGATTCCGAAATACCAAAGGAGGATCGTCATACCGTTTCGAAACGCAAGAAATGAACAAAAAATATATGCGGCAATGAGATTCAGAAAAAGATTGGCAAACTGTACGGCAAGCAGTCGTTTTCCGGGAATAACGGCAAGCGGTTGATAAAAAAACAGGGCCCCTTTTTTTCTCAGGGGACGATACGCGGACGTTCCCGTGATAATTTCTTTGATCGAGACGGCATCGCCCCAGAGAAAGCAAAACACCTGATGAAAGCGGGACAACCGGAGTGCGGTCTGATTCGCGTAATCGGTATGCCACTCCCAGGGATTATGAAAGGGGATGAAGATAAGGAATCGCTTCGTCATCGTGCCTTATTCTATGATACACTCGGTCAAAATAAAACCTTCGCCCCGAACGGGGTATTGCCCTATGCTAGAATCGATCCTGTGAACATGACCTATCTTTATTCACTTATTCCCACCCTCGCTTTTTACGGCCTGAGTTTTTTTGCCCCCAACAATAAGGTATTCGTCGTTCTCTTTGTGTTGTACGGATTGGTGATGTGGATGATCCACAAACGGTGGAAAAATACGCTCCTCTTTGCCTATATTGCCAGTTTGCCGCTTGCCGCGGGGAAAAAGATTCCGTTTGACCTGGTTTCGTTTCGAGAGTTTAATCTCCTCACGTTCCGTCCGTACGGCATCAGTGCGGATGTGATCGTGACGGTCGGTGACGCCTGCGTACTGCTCATGGCGTTTGTTATCCTGCAGGATATTTTTATTTCCCGGGCATGGGCGAAATACCGGGATACCATGGCGACCGGATTATTCTTTTTCTTTACCGCATCCGTTGTGGCCACAACCTTCGGTTCCCTTCGTCCGGAAATATCCTATCTGCATACGCTCTTTCTCTTAAAGCCGCTTATCGTGTATTGGTATCTGATCCATCAGGTACGGCTTGCCGCCGTCTATAGACACGGATTGTACATTATCGTCGCCGCACTTTTTTTGGAAAGTATTATTACCCTGATGCAGGTTATCAAACAGGGGCCGATCGGTTCCGTGCTGGAACTTGCGCCCGATTATATTCCGTATGATACGAGCTCCGATTCGGGTCAAATATTCCGACCGGTGGGGACGTTTTATCATGCCAATACCTTGGCACATTTCCTTTTACCCCTGTTGTTTTTTATCCTGCCGTTTTTATTTATTTCGATTCCTGGTATTCATTCTCCGATGGTGCTTTCGGCAGGTGTCGTCGGATTGGGGACGTTTTTTCTCACACAAAGCCGATCCGCCTGGATATCATTTTTTGTGGGATTTATCGTGTATCTTGCGCTTGTCGAAAAAGTATGGCGGCTTCCGCTGGTACTTACGAAGGAGGCAAAACGCGTCATTTCCTGGTGCATCGTGCCCATTCTTATCGTGACGCTTGTTTTTGTCGTGCCACGTATCGTACGCACGTCCTATACGCTCGATCGGTACGGTAGCTTCCAAACACGCATCCTTTTACTTGAAGAAGCGGGAATGGCCGCCCGGGAACATCCCGTTTTTGGCGTCGGTCTTGAGATGGACCTTTTCTTCATGTACCTTCGCTCGATACATCGTCGGGTAACCAACGGGGTGGTGTTTTTCTTTCCCGAACCGGTGCATAACGGGTATATGCGGCTGTTTCTGCAGGTCGGTCTGTTGGGGACTGCCGGATTTATCGCGACGGGTATGCTGATTGCACAATTGATGCGGAAGCAGGCGAGGGTTTCCAAAACGACGGCATATCGGCATATCATAGCGGGTACTATCGGCGGCGTTACGGCAATTGCCGTTAACGGTACCATGCAACCGCTGGTACCGAATTTGCATGATATACTCCTGTTTATTATACTCAGCGGGGCCTGCTATTTTCATAAAAAATCGCCTATCATATGAAACAATCTTCATCGGCAGTGCCGGCAAAACGTCGGTTCGGATTATTCGAGTTTCTGCTTCTTGTTACGGTCGTGGCATTCGGCATATTTGCCCAATCGTTCCTGTTTAGTAAGGGAGATACGGTCTATGTGCGCGCGCGGGTCATTGATCGGGACATCCAATATATCGATGAAGGAATGCCGCTTTCGCGTCTCGCCGCGCTGTATAAGACGGGGATGCAGTCAAAAGACGGCCTGGGTCGGGTGACTGCGGAGATAGTGAAAGTGGAAGGATTTGACCGCAAGTACAACACCGACACGTTCACCGAAAAAAAAGATATCTCCGTCGTGATGAAGCTCCGTTCATCCTACAGCCAGCGCTCCAACGGCTATACGTATCAGGGGATGACCATTGCGGCGGGAGAATGGATCAATGTCAATTTCGGGACGCTTACCGTGCACGGGTTCATCCTGTCGGTTTCTCCGGAGCCGTTACCGGATACGAGACAACCCGTGATCGTCGACGCTTTGTACCAGGCGCCCGCCGAATCGAACGGGCAAATGGATGAATACCTTGCCGCCGGTATTTCCGTCGGGGACACGGTTCCCGATGCCGCGGGAACGCCGATAGTGGAGGTACTGGAAAAACGGGTGGAACCTGCCAAATTCTTAACGGTTGATCAGTACGGCGGGGTGCATAACATGCGTCATACCCTCAAAAAAGATATCTATCTTACCCTTCGCGTACTTGCCGAAAAACGCGACGGCGAATACCAGTACCAGGATTCGGTGACGCTTAAAACCGGAGGCATATTCCCGTTGTTTTTCCCCCGGCTTATCTTATATCCCAAAATATTGAGCGTTCGTGAAGCAAGCGAATAGATTATCTTTTTTTCCCTCTCGTCATCGCTATGTAGGCCGTGAGACGTTGTTTAAACCGTTCCTCGCTAAATTGTCGGGCATGCCGGTACAAAACGTGCGGGTCATACCGTACCCCTCGGGTGCGGATGAGTACCTCCATGAGACTTTTCGCCGTATGTTCATAAAAAAATGCGCCCGTTTTTCCTTCGACAAGCGTTTCTTTGGGTCCGCCCCCGTAGTAGGCGATGACCGGGACGCCGTGAGCCAGCGCTTCAAGGGGGGCAATCCCGAAATCCTCCTGTTTTGAGGGAAAAAGAAACGCGTACGCTTCCTGGTACAGTGACGTAATCGTTTCATCCGACTGGTACCCCAAAAATCGTATTGTCGGACCCGCAATGGCACGCAGGTAAGACTCATACGCCGGTTCGTTGGTGACCCCGACGACAATCAGCGGAACACGGAGTTTGGTGCACGCCTTGACGGCAAGTTCGAGATGCTTGTCGCGGTCAAGACGGGACACCGTGAGATAAAATGACGGTTTTTTCCTTACGGGGAGCGTTTTGGGGATATGCACTGGTGGGGGGATGACCTTTGGCGTAATACCGAAAAGGCGCCGTATGGTCTGTTGCATATGCACGGAGCTGGTGAGGATATACGGGGTATTGTGCATCGCGTTCCGATAATGGGAAATGATCATGTTGTCATACCGGAGCAGTCGTTGTAAGGGCGTTTTGGGAACCAAACCGAACAGGTTTTTGGGGATCGTATGAATATACTGGATATGAATACCTCCGGTCACGGAGACCATGTTACACATAAGAATACTGGGGTTTGAAAGTACCAGGTCATACCGGGACAGGTTCCAATGACGCCAGAGAAGGGGAGAAGAGACTTGCATCAGCGAGCGGTGCGTTGCGATAAACGAAAGTATTTGCCACGGCGTACGGATATTTGCGGCAAACGGCGCGAAAAATTTTTGAATAATATCCTTCTTGGCAAATGAGGTGAAAAAATCCGCAGCGGGGAACATTTCGAGCATGGTAAGTGCTACCCGTTCCGCGCCCCCGAATTCATCCAGCGTATCGTTAATGATTGCGATTCTCATACTCTTTGGTCATATAGTACCAGAGCTTGCCGAGACGCGAGACGATCGGGAAGGCGATAAGGAGCAGGAAATACGCGATTTTTTGTACGGATGTAAAGTCTTTTTTACCGCGTACTTCGGCGAATAACCAGGAAATGAACCGGGTCGGATACGGCGAGGATCGAAGATTCACCTTATAGATGTCCGAGGTGCACGCATCCGAGTGTCCGTTCCAAAACGCCGCAACAAGAAGCGGCATCAACGATCGCCGGGGAGTGGCCCATGCGGTTATTTTCGGATCGAACAGAATATGCTTTCCCGCCTCAATAAGCCGGAGACCGAGTTCCACGTCGTCGTTTCGGTATCTGCGATGTCGTTCGGGAAAGCCAAAGGCAAGCAGGGTTTGTTTTCGTATACCCATCACTTCGCAGTCAAGAATTCTCCCGAAGCGAAGCGGTTCGGTGCCTTGTAACGCGGGAAAGAAATGTTTGAGTCCGCGTAAATAATACGCGTATTGCGTTGCGGAATAGATATTCCGCTCATGAGTGTTTCTGATCATGCCGATAACGGCGGTAAGAGCCGGATCACGCTCGAAATGCCGACGGAAATAGGAAAGATAGTCATTATCGGCGACACAATCATCATCAAGATATACCACGATATCCCCGTGTGCCGTTTTTGCCCCTAACATACGACCGTATGGGATGGAATGCTTCGTATTGCGCTTAATGATATGGAGCGTTTTGGTGTGAGGTTTGATGATGGCGATGGTTTCTTTGTGCAGATGGGTAGATCCGTCCACAATCACCACTTCGATCGGCTTCACCGTTTGCCGGTGAATCGAGTCGAGCGCCTTGGCAAGAAGCTCCGGGCGGTCGCTGGTCAAAATAACCACCGTTATCGTGGGAGATTTTTTCATACTCTGCTACCGAGCGGGAGCGGTCTGCCCGTCGTCATAAACGAGGCGATGTCACCCATGACTTTCAATTTGTTTTTTTTGATCGCATCTTTCGCCGTGCAAATAATCCAACAATCATTACACGCATGCGCCGCAGTAAGGAGCTTTTGCTTCGGTTTAGAGTACCATATTTGTTCGAAAGATTGTTTTTTTAGGTTTCCGATAGGCCAATTCTTTATCTGACACATAAAAATATTGGCAAACGGATCCATATAGAAAAAATTCTCTCCGGCGCCGCAGGGGAGCGGGCGACGGTGGTGCACCATATACTCATAGGAGTATCGGTTAAACCACGCCTTTCCCCAATCCTTGGGATTCATACTCTGCATTTGCCGGGAAAACAAATACTCAAAATCCTTTTTGACCGATGCGGGCTTCGGCTGAAGGTGTAGTTTGCCGTTACCGAAGTAGATGGGAGAGTCATGGACAACGTTTAATGAGAAGGAGAGATTTTCTTTTCTGCAGAAGTCATATACCGGGCGGAGCTCCTTTTGATTCAATCCCATAAGGGTAAAGGTAAGCCCGACATCACTCACCCCGCTTGCTTTTAGTATCCGCACCGATTCGATCACCTTTTCAAACGCTTTGGGAATGCCTCGCACTTTCTCATGGGTTTTGCCCCATCCGTCCAATGAGAGACGGAATGCGATCGCGGGATCTTTTTTGACGATTGCGGGTGCGTATTTTTTAATTTTTTCAATGAGAAATCCGTTGGTGGTAATGAGAATACGCGCGTTGGGACAGGCATGTCGAATCGTCTCTACAATTTGGGGAAGATCGTTCCGAAGAAAGGGTTCTCCGCCCGTGATATCCACCATTTCAAGGGAAGCGGGAAGTTTTGCGTACGTTTCTACGGGCAGAAAATCAATGCCGCGGTTTTTCCAGATATCACAGTGGATGCATCGGGAATTACACAGCAGAGTGACTGCCACAAATGCGCTGGTAGGGAGCGGACTATCGTATTTCTTCATAGACAACATCGGTATGTGTGTCGGGCGGGCAATTCAGTATAGCAAGGTTACTGTAGGTATTTTTTTTGCACCGCGGCGAAACACGTTCAACAAAGTGACGGGGAGCGGACGGAAGAATCGCATCGTACGGCCACAGCAAAATCGTCAGGGGTTTTTCGGACGGGACAAGTTGGGCAATCTGTGTAGCCGAAGCGTCTTGGGGCAATGCATGAATGCGATCATTCGCGACGAGTGCACGCGGATACGGATCGTCTAATCCCCACAAATATTTTACCGTCAGCGTCTGATATCGGGGAAAGACCAGCAGTGTGGTATCGGGAGCATTTTTGAGTGCGGTGACGACCCTTATATTTTCTTGTGTGTTGTAAAAGGGCATGAGATTAAGCTTAATCAGCGAACGCACGTTAAATGCCAGAAGGACCAGCAGGAAAAGCGTCTCATAGGTATATCGACGCAGGCGACGTCGCCATGCCGAGGCAAGCTCGGGAAGTGTTACGGCAAGCCCCATGATGTAGAGCATATGGAGAAACAGCAGGAGTCGCGGTTGGAGGGTATTCATCCCCAGTACAATGTCAAGGATGCCGACGCCGACGAGCGTCGTGCCGATACCAACGACAAACAACAACGCCGCAAACTGATGATGCTTTTTGAGGAATGAGGCGAACAATCGGCCGAGTATGATAAGAATCATCAGGGTGAAATAGACGGTGATCGAAGCCGCGGTCCACATTTCACTCGTCAATGTTTTTGCACCGTTAAAAAGCGCCAAAAATGCGCTCGTAATCGAATAGACGGTAAATGTGGGAATCCATTCCGCGGACTCGACAAGCGGTCCGACCCTCCCGTGGATGAAAAAATACTGCATGATCGGCAGAATAAGATGCAAAGAAAGGAGTATGATGCCGCTTCGGAATGAATCAAGCAATGTTTTTTTTGTGAAATACCGAAGAAACCAAATCGCGAGTGTCGCAAATGATCCGGCGAGGAAAATGCTATACCCGTGGGAAAAGAACGCGCCGACGGCGTTGGTGACGAAATACTGTAACAGCGTGCGGGTCGTAGGCAACGTTTTCTTTTTCACCTGATCGGCGATACCAAAGAGCTGGGAGAGCGAAAGGAGCTCGATAAGTGCGGTGATGCTGTTGGGTCGGGCAATCCATGAGTAGTGAATATGAAGCGCCGAAAGCGACAACAGCAGAGTGCCGATACCCGCCGTACGCGGAGAGAAATATCTGATGAGTATTTTCCAAAATACGAGAATACTCAGGGTGCCGGCAATCACACTGGGAACCCTTGCCCACAACAGTTCGTCTGATGCCCCGGTCCATAGCTTCAAGAAAAGGGGATAGCCGGGAGGATACGACGGATCATACGGAAATTGCCAGAAGCGAATTTCATACAGAGAAAACGCTTCGTCGCTGAAGAGCGGTTGGGTGACGCTTGCCCATACGCGGATACCCAGTCCGATCCCGACGCAGATAACAAGCCAAATAATCGGAGGAATGGAGGCCGTTTTTTTGTGCGTGTGGTGAAGCTCGGTTGTCATAGGGTTTTTTCAATGATGCCGGTCAGATACCCGATAAGTCGCGTATCGGTTTTTCGTATCGGGGCGATATTGGTACGGGTCCCGTATATTGCGGTTACCGGGGTATGCGGGGTGATACGGTGAATAAGCCGATGACCGGCCATAAAATAAGCAAAATCCACCTGGTGATTATTCAAATGTTCCCCATATCGCTGTTCTCTCGGAAGTACCCAGGGGATTTTTCCGAATGAAAGCGCTTCATATATCGTCGCCGGTCCGCCGTGACAAATAATGAGCCTTGCCCTTCTGATATGGGAGAGCAACGTTGCGTGGGGGAGGAATGCATGGGCTTTTGTGTGGCGGTCCAAAAAGTCGGGTGCGGCATGACCGTATTGGAAGATAATCGGCTCATGCCGTTGTATGGTATGGGCAAGCTGAGCCACGAGCGTCGTCATACGAAAAAATGGAAATATGGATGATCCTACGGTAATAAGAATCATAATATGGCTCCTTTATACAGCGCCTGGGGATAAAAACGACGCTGTCTTTTATGTTGTACCAAAAGATAATCGACAAACGGTGAAAGGATTCGACCGGTAAGACTCGGTGCTTTCACCAGATCAAACGCTTCGATGAATATTGTGGAGATGCCGAGTATCTTTGCGACGAGAAAAAATGGGGGAGCGATACCCGCCCCACAGCTTATCAGATGAGTCGGACGTTCGTTCCGCAGAAGTTTCCAGGCAAGCGCGACATGACGGACTGCATTGACGATGTTACGGGTCTCCGGAGCGTACCCGTAATACACGTTTTCGTTTCGGAGGAGTGATGCGACGTCTTCGCCGGGGAGCGTTACCCAGAAGTGTTCATAGCGGATCCACCAGGGTTTGAGGCGAAACATCTGATACACGTGTCCGCCTTTTGATGTGATAATGCCAATTTTTGGTCTCATCGGTTGGTAGCGTACCCCCACACCCGTATGATTGCAAGCATGCCGTAGAGAAACGGGACGAAGAGCGCACGACCCCACTGCCGTGTGGCGATAAGCGTTCGCTCCCGTTTCAAAAAACTTTGCAGGTGAAGAAAAAGTTTTTTGGTGGGTACTACTCCCAAGCGATCGCACGGGGGAAGCACTCTATCCAAATACCCTTCACTTGCCGCAAACCGTTGATGTTGAGCAATAAAGCTTCGGAATGTCGTCCGCTCGTGGTGGCTGGCCACGATAGATCGGTCCAGATATATGGGAACTCCCGCTCTGCGAAGCCGCATCCCGAGTTCAATATCTTCACTGCCCCGGTGCATTTGTGAAGACAAACCCCGGTGTTGCCAAAACAGCGATCTTGGGAGCGACGCGTTTTTGCTGTCAAAAGACTTCATACGGTTTCCCGAAACGGTCATCATGGCAAGCCAATTCTGATAATGATCTCCCATAATATCGACATACAGATTCCCTTTCGGAATGCTATACGTGAGTCCCTGGATTACGCTTCCCGGGTGTTTTTGGTGGGCGTGTCGGATACGGGAAAGAAATGAGGGAGACGCTACGCAGTCGTCATCAAAAAACACCAGGATATCGCCGCGGGCGACTTTTGCCGCCTTGTTGTAAAACGCGGGATATCCCGGAGTGAAGTAACGGATATACCGCAAGGGGAGCCGTTTTTTGAATGAAGCAACAACCGCGGGGGTATCATCCGTCGAGGCATCCACAACGATGATTTCATCGCCTTTTTTACACTGCCCGACGAGCGATGCCAATGCCTTTTTAAGCAACGGTGCACGATTTTTGGTTACCGTAATAATCGAAAGCGTGGGGGCTTTTTTTGCCATGTGGTTATTGTATGGCAGGAATGATGATGATGTCACGACTGTAAAGCCCGGGAGCTAATAGTTTGGTTATGTCTTGTGTATCGGTACAACCGACGTGCGCCAACGGATGTGCCAGGCAACGGTTGACGGTTTGTCGTGCCGACGCTGTATCCCCGAACCAATGAAACTGCGCGCCGGCGACCTCAAGGTAATAAAACGCCCAATCGGGTGAAAGTTCCATCGCCTTTTGCCAAAGGAAGAGCGCGACCTCACGGTCTCCGGTGTAGGTATAGGTAGTAAGGCCCAAAAAATAGAAAAACTTCCCGTATCCGTCATTGCCCGTTAAATGAGCAAGCGTTTCCCGGAAACGGGATTTTTCTCCGATGAAGTGCCGGAATGACTTGTGCGATGTAAGCGGGCATGACGAGGTTTTGAGATTAAAGGATGGATTGCAGAGTAACGCGATAATTTCATCGGTATTCCCCGTATCCGTGAGGCGGGAAAGGTATTGAGAGAGATACCCGCTGTCTTTGGGTGCCAGACGGGTAATCCGACGGAACAATGAAGGATCGTCATGTGCCATACCGATAAGGATAGGTGTGTCTGCGCCATGCCAGAAGAGTATAATTTGCCGTTCCCTTTGGGTCAGTTTTTTTGTGCTTTCCTCTTTGGCAACTGCCGGATCATACGGCGCAAGTGAATAGGCGGCATTCTCCGCAGATTGTCCGAGGGCAAGGCGTGAGGAAGCAAAACTTACAGAAAATATCGCCAGGACGCTCCAAATCACAATAATTGCCGTGCGGACGGGCACATACGTCTGTTTTGTCGTTTTTGGAGCGATCACGCCGATGAGCGCCCAGAAGAGTATCCAGTGGGGGAGACTCTGGAGGGGAACATCAATCAGGCTATAGACAAACACCAGCATGATCGCGGCCCCGTACGGCCAATATTTTTTTGTCTTCATCGCGTGGTATGCGGCGGACACTGCAGTTATCATGAGCATACTCATGCCGACAAATCCCACGATGCCCGTCTCCGCAAGAAGTTCGAGCGGAAACGAATGCGCATAACGGGAGTACCATCCCGATCGTGACTGATACGCGACCGATACCAACGAGAATGTGCCGGGGCCATGACCGGTAATCGGCTTGGCGAAAAACGCACGGAATGCCTGCTGGGCATATTCCCGTCGCATGACCAGATTAGCGTCTTTGGTAAATCCGGCCAATATCGGAGCGGCCGTTCGTATCCTGTCTTTGGTCACGTCGGTGAAAGATGCCGTAACAAGCGAGGTGATGCCGAAAAAAACCAAAAGAATGATGACCCCAAGTCGTATCGCGGAACCGTTCCGTCCCGTTCGAGGTGACCAGGAAGGGTGCACGAAAAATCCGCTTACTATCATCCACGCGATTCGTGCGGCGGAAAATAGCACGGTAAGAGTGAGAACGCTTATGACGCCCCGGAGTGCCGCGGGAGAAAAAGGCACCGTGAAAAAAAACGGGAGGGTCATCATGACGGTATAAATCACGGGATGATGGCCGTTTACGGCAAGTAATCCGTTATAGGAAGGGATGTATTCGCGAAAAAACGGAAAAAAGAACAGCAGAAGAAAACAACTTGAGCTCGCAATGCCGAGGAATGCCATATATCGCGGAAAACGGGTATCCCGAAGGAATATCGGAGCGATGAGAAAGGCCGCAAACCCTTCGATCGCACGGATCACGGCAAGGAGCGAAAGCGCGCGACTTTCAGAAAATATGCTTAGTGCGGTCAGCAACCCGATCACCGTACACCACAGCCAAAATAATCGGGCGTTTATTGATATCGTCGGCGTCCGTGTAAGGAAAAGACCCAATAAAACCGCAAACACCAATGCAAAATATCCCTCAAGGAGTACCGGTCGGTCGGAAGGGATGAATAATGACAAAAAAATAGCGGAAAAAAGAAGCATCATGCGACACACACTCCGTACGACCCAGTGTAACATACCCGCAGGTATGATCCGTTGTAATTGCCGCCGTGTTTTGCCATACTCAAAAGGAAGGGCAATTTTGCCATGAAACATGCTCCGGGTTCACATTTTTTCCATAAACGAACATCTGCTCACGCCGGGTGGACGCTTGCGGAACTGCTGATTGTCGTCGTCATCATCGCAATCCTCGCCATTATCTTTTTGCTGGTTAATTGGAAACGGAATGTGTTTCGTGCGCAGGATGCACAACGAAAAACCGATATAGCCAACATACGGCGGGCGTTTGAGGAATACTATAATGACAACGGTTGTTATCCTTCCATGGAAGTGTTGGACAGCTGTAATAGCACGTCGAGCGTTGTTTCTCCGTATCTTGCCAAAATTCCCTGTGATCCGACAACCCAAGAACCGTACAAGTACCAACCTGACAGTGATACGAATGTGTGTCTCGGCAACAGAGTCTGCGCAAAACTTCAGGACTGGAGTGACCCTGATATCACCACGTTGGGATGCCACGCGCAAAACGGATGCGGTTGGGGTGCATTCTGGAATTACTGCCTCGCGACGGGTACGACCGTGACCGCTCCCGGTTTTGATCCCGGGTCGACGCCGACGCCGACGCCTTCACCCACGCCCGCATACTTTGGTCCGTACGCGTGCCGACCGGGTTCATTTGCGGGAGGCGTGCCGGTATCTTCGGGAACCTGTAATAATGTGGGTAACCCGGCATCGTACGGCTGTCCGAGATCTTGGGCGGAATCGAATTGTCAGGGATTTTGTACGCTCGATTCCAGCTATTGGTGTGAACGGTAGAAATAGGTCATAATGGGTATATGAGGCAATTTATTCGTCAGCGCTTCGGCAATAAGGGATTTACCCTCATGGAACTTCTGATCGTCATGGTGATCCTCAGTATTTTGGTGGCAATTGCAACCGGTACCTACGCATCAAGTTCCAAGCGTGGCCGGGATAACAGACGGAAGAACGATCTTCGGAGTGTTGCGACGGCTCTTGAAACATATTTTAGTGATAAGGGGCAGTATCCTTCCAGCACCAACGGTGTCATTATGGGATGCGGTGCCGGTGATTCCGGGGCCTGTCCCTGGGGAGATTCGAATGGATTTAAGGATCAGTATGGTACGCTGTATATGGTGCTTATGCCGAAGGATCCTATCGATAGCCAAACGTATTATTACGTCTCAACTGGCACCAATTACAAACTGTATGCTAGATTGGAAAACACCCGTGATGCCGGTGACGGTGTTAACCAGGACGGGTACTCGGGAACGGATTGCAGTATCGACAGCACCATACTATGTACGTACGGCATCGCCAGTGCTAATACGAAACCTTAAGATATATTAATATATGTTAAATAGTAATAATAAGCAGAAAGAAGCATTTACGCTTGTTGAGTTGTTGGTAAGTATTGCCGTTATCGCCACCATCATCGGATTAGCACTCCCTAATTTCCTTGGAGCCAGAACGAGAGCCCGTGATGCCCGACGCAAAGGCGAACTGGGTCAGCTTAAAACGGCGCTTCAGCTGTATTACAACGATTACAAAACCTATCCCGCATCCCAAAACGGAGGCGTGGGTAAGATGAATTATATAGCAGGATGCGGTGCCGACGGTGATACCCTGTGTCCTGCGGGATGTTCAGAGGATTTCGCCGCGGGGGGCACCGGCTGTGACACCGTATATATGACAAATTTTCCGGGTGAGCTTGGTACCAGTATGTTTTATTACCAGGTAAATAGCGGCGCAGATTTTTGTCTCAAGGGGTCGTTAGAAAACGTGTCCGATGCGGAAATTGCCACCTCATGGTCCCGCTGTAGCGCGAAATGTAGCGGCTTGTCGGGATCAGATTATGCGGTATGTTCCGAGTGAGTCATGGCGTATTGCAAGCTTCCTGCGAGCCTTCAGTTTCCGACGGCGTTGAAAAGGGCTTCTCTTGTGTGTTTCCGCACATATATCTTTCAGTATCCGTCGATACCTTGCTTGAAAGGCGGGCTATTATGAAAGGGTCGATACAGCCTCCTGTTTCATCACGTAGGGAACGATGTCTGATATCCCGTCAGGACAGGTATAGAGATTGACACCTGTTAATGAAACAAACGGCAATAGGAATTGTCTCCCGTTTTACAGGCAGGTCTGGGTGACGCTTGAGGTGGAAACACTCGTACTGCAGTTCGCTACCGCCGGATCCCGGCACGTAGAGTTGGTTACCGTATAGTAGGTGCCGGATGCGCCGCAGTTGGGGACGGTCGTGAGAAATCCGTTTGTCGTATTCCGGAAGCTGGCGTAGCCTGAGCCGTTCGTACACGCGCTACAGGAATAGGTTGCGGTGGGATAGGTTTTGACTTCGGATCCGTTGCAATTCCAGTCTCCGGTGAGCGATGCATTCACGCCGTTGGTGAATGTCGTTGATTGCGGAGTCGTCTGCCCGGGGTTTGCCGCGGCGGCACTATCGCCGCAATCCGTTCCCGCGCGGTAATTTAATGAATATTTTCGGATGCGACCTGCCGCAGACGTGCTGTAACATGTATTCGGTGCGGGGCTATACCCGTCACCGTCTGCGTCCGTTACATAGCATTTGTATCCGCTTTTGATTTGGACATAATTGGATGAAGCGACGAGCGAACCTGTTCCCGTGATACTGATCGCTCCCACGTACAGCGTGGTCGGCGTTCCCACACTACCGGTATTCAGTGTGACAGTCACGCCGTTCGGGATAACGAGCGTGACACCGTTTGTTCCATCGTCGGTGCCGGCTGAATAGTCGTACGCTTCGCTCGATTGACCGTCAACGCCGCAGGTGGTAGCGGTTACCGTCCCGTTGGATGGCGTCCAATTGCATGCCGCCTGTATCTTTGCGGCTCCAAAACGGAGGCTTACCAGGAATAAAACAAACAAAATGACGACGGAAGAATATTTTTTCATTTTCTTTCCCTGATAATGACCGGGATGGTGGTCACTTCCTTCCCGCTTGTTGCCACGATAGTTGCCGAATAGTTATAAAGATAGGTTTCAGGAACAGTCCACATTGTTGTCCAAGTCCCGCCGAGATCGGTGCCTTCGGCAAGTTCGAGTTTGAGCGTTGTCGTCTTGGTGTCTGTTCTCAGCTTGACGGATACATCGGAAATCGCGCTCCCGTACGAGGCTTTTACCGAAATAACCTGTTGTCCGCCTACAGCAGGATCGAGCGGATCAAAGGTGATTTCGGAAACATTCGGACCCGTGGCTTGTGCACCGCGGCTCACGATATAGGTGTCTTTGCCGTGGAACAGTTTTGTCGGTGTCGGCGTCGGTGTGGGAGGCGGAGCAAATTCTTCGGGAGCGGCTTGCTGTGTTTCTATTTCATTTTTGGCGGACTCCTGCTTTTGCATCCAAAACCAGGCAAATCCGGTGGCGCCGATGATTACGGCAATCGCGATAACCGCGGAAAAAACTTGACCTTGTGATGCCTGTTTGGCAGATGATTTCATGGCAGAATACGCACTACCTTTGTGACCATTCCTTTCAAGGATACAGTATCCGATTCTCGCGTTGTCAACTCTATCATTGCTATTTTTACTATATATAAACGCATCAAAGAGATCATTAGTCCAGGTTGATACCCTCAAGTTGCAATCCTTCTACGGTGAAATTGGTCGTTCCGTCGGTTGTCGTGAAGGAGTAGGGGGCACCTTGGGTCGGTGACCAGGTGTTGGTGCCGCCGGGATCGATGCTGTAGCTTCGCCAATAATACGTGGTGCTCACGGTAAGAGGCGTTTGGATTGTGTAGGTGGCTTGGCTACTT
This sequence comes from Patescibacteria group bacterium, assembly GCA_049322955.1. Taxonomy (GTDB): domain Bacteria; phylum Patescibacteriota; class Microgenomatia; order UBA10105; family UBA927; genus UBA927. The sequence continues at coordinate 296,750 of JBMOPU010000012.1, forward strand.
GAGGTATATGCCGTACTTGTCTGGGTATTTTGGCCGCTCCAGCCAGTCTGACTGCTCGTTTGGTCGAAGGTTTGGCAGTTCGCCGTCATACCGGAGTTGGTACAGAGCTCGATTTTATAGCGGAGATAATCGCCGTTAGTATCAGTTCCCGTCGTTTTCAGACTTACGGTCAGGATACGATTCGTTGCTCCGTTGGCAGGAGCGTCCAAGGTCGGCGCTGATTGCGCGGCATTCATGGTGAATGATGCGGATTCCGACGACCATTCTCCCTCGGTATTGTCGTCATCCCAGAAAGCAAACCGGACGTAGTAGGTTGCCCCCCAAGAAAGTGCGGTTCCCGCGTATGAAACATCCGCACAGCGGTTGCCTGCGGTGCAGTTTGCCATGCTCGTGCCTGAGGCTCCCGAATCCCACAGGACGGAGGAGAAGTTGCTGTTATCATCAACCTGCACGCGGTATTTATTGGCGATGTCACCGCTGTCGGTGTCCACATAAATGGCGGAAAACTCCGGGGTGGTATCGATGACCCCTGTCGGGTTGGCGGCGCCCTCCGTAAGGATGGTGGTAGGAGGGGATGGAGCGACATTGGTGCGGTAATCAAGCGTTACCGAGGTAAGTTGCGGAGACACCGCATCATCCGACGAATGGAGGATCGCGCGGTATTGGATATACCGGTTGCCGGTTGAACTGGTGATCGTGGAACCTCCCGGAGTGGTCAGATAATCACCGTTGCTTCGTAGGTCATCAAGCCAAATGGTGCGCCCCTCCGTGCCGTCAGTCAGCCGGAGCGTCATCAATGTTGCGGCGTTGAGGTGGGAATCCAATGGTTCCGTAATATTCCAATATTCCCGTTGCCATTTAAAGACGGAAGCATTCGCCGTGAATCCCCCCGATGGGAACGTGCTTCCCGTATCCCAGGATGCGACGGTAACGGCTCCGGTACTCGCGGTGATCGCCGTTACCGTGCCTTGGGCGATATATTCCGTGCCATCGTAATTTTCGCGGACAATGACTTTGTCGCCAAGATATAGATTTCCCCCTTTGCTTGGGATCCCGTACCCGGTGGCATCAACGGTAAATGACGTATCGCCGCTCCCGGTGATGAGATTGCCGCTATCAAGCAATGCCGCAAAATCAATCGTGATGGGGTGCGTTCGAAGCCCTGCCTCATATGTTTGGCGGATTTCGTCTGCGGATCTGGCGACGTTGCTTAACCGTACTTCATCGATATTTCCCGCCCAATTTTGAGACGTGCCGTCATACGTGCCGATATATGTGGTATTGCTGTTTGTTGCCATCGAAGCGGGTGCTCCCGTGCCGGATTTGGTAAGGACGCCGTTTATATAAACATAGTAGGACGTTCCTGATTTTACCCAGGCGACATGACTCCATTGGTTGATAGGGAGCGTTCCTCCCGTCGTGTCGGAAATCGTCCATGCGGCACCGGAGCCGATGTAAAACGACACTTGTCCGCCGTATTGGCCGACATATAACACATGTTGCTTGCTGAACACCCGGAAATGGGTTGCCGCCGTTTGGAGGGTCGGATATACCCATGCATCCGCGGTAATATCGGAAAGACTGTCGACGTGATTGATGGTGCCAAGGTTCATGGAATCGTATGCACCGTTAAACGCTTTGGCACCCCCGATTTTTCCGGGAACGTGTGTTACACCCACGGTTGTGGCGTTTCGGTTGTTTCCCGAGGCGTCCTGGAGCGAATAGGCGGGGATGACGGAAATTTCTTCAAACGTGCCGGTGTGCTGATACTGTGCCACCTGGACGCGATTGATTGTATTGTTGAGTGAAGAGTCCGCAGCAAGAAGGGTTGTCCAATTGGTGTATGCGCCTCCGCGAATAGCATAACTTGCTGTATTTGCTGTCGTTAGGGTAATTTTTACCTCATACCGGGTATTCGCGGCGTAGCCCGATCCGTACGGACCGCCGAACAGCGTCCCGTTCTGATACACATAGAAGGCACCCGCATTAAAATAAAGCGCATGCCGAATGTTTGTGTAAGATGGTGTGCCCGTAGTATCCGCTGCCCATCCGATCATCATATGATTGGGGGCGGCAACGCTTGCGCCCGTAAGGAATCGGGCATAGATGGTCTGACCAATTTCCCGACTGTATCTCGCTTGGGATACGATTGCCGAATCCCATGCCGCCGCCGCCCCTGCGGTGAGGACGATACCGTTGTTTTGGGCGATTTTATTGGCGTTGGGATCGGTCTCCACCCATTTTTGTGCATTAATTGTCGTTCCCGGAAACGTTTCATTGGCGATAGGATTTTGTTCGTCAAGATGCCAGAGATCAATGGTGCTTGCATCGGGCTGGTAGTTGGCAAACCCGGATTCACCTATGGTGGCGGACATGTAGGTGCCGGGTTTATCCGCCGCAACGGCGAAGGGAAGTGTTGTTTTTGATGAAAGATCGGTCGATGACAGTGTCGTGGAAATCGTATGATCGCGGCCTGCACGGTATGCTTCGGCGGCTTCCAGAGCGGTTCCCGCAACATTTCTGATGACCACCTCGTCGATACGACCGTCAAAGTATAAATCCGATGCACTGTTGCTCGTCCCGATTTTGAGGGTGGTTGTCGTGTTCTGGACAGAAGTAAATGATGAGTTGGTATAATTTCCCAGGAGCACGCCGTCCACATATAGGTAACAAGTGTCACTGGTGTCAAATGTCGCATAAATGTGGGTCCAAACACCGGCGTTTGGTACCACCCCGCCGGTATCGCAACTGATTTGATTAGACGACGCATCGCGAACCGCAAATCGCATCCCCACGGTTCCCTCCAGCCGGAGAAAAAATGCATTGCCCGCGGCGGTATAGTCTGCTTTTGCCACGATACCATTTATGTCGGTCCCTGTGGGGAGTGTGTCCGGATTGATCCAGACTGATAGGGTTCCTTGTGTTGTGCCGTCGAGGATAGTAACGTCTCCCATATCGACCACGTCGTCCGTACCGTCGAAATTGCGGGATGTTTTGATGGCACCCTTACCGCTCGTTGTCCCCGTTGGCGTACCGTGATTTGCATTGGCACTCAGATCATGGATGTAGGCGCCGCTTCCGCCCGTTTCATCCATCGGCCAATAGCCTACCGTTGCCGCATCGATGGGGAGCTGACCCGTTTGTATTTTTTGTGCGGCGGTTCCTTCCGTTTTAACGACCGTATCCGATGACGGATGCATCATGTTCGGGTTGGTGGATCCGGCAAGATATTTGGCGCGGATCGTGTTTGCCGACAGTGCAACATCATAGATCCTGACTTCGTCGATGGAGCCGCCGAAGTAATTACCCCGTACGACAGGTCCGACGTACGGCGGACAGGCGCCGATATCGAGTTCGCCGTTCGGGGCAATCTGGGTGCCGGTAATGGTCCCTGATGCGTGGAATTCACCGTCGAGATAGGTCGAAACGGTGGTTCCCGATATCGTCATGACGCCGTGATGCCATTGGTTGTCGGTGACGACACTGGTGCTTACCGGCGCGATATTGGAGGTCGTGTTATAGTACTGTCCGACAAATTTCCCGTTAGTATCCACGCCGAGGGAATAAAAAGCGCGGGTGCCGGTTGCCGTATCTTTCCGTACAAGACATTGGAAGGCCGATGGTATAGCCGCGATTTTAAACCATGCCTCTACGGTAACTGGGTCGGCAAGCTGGAGCGATGCGTCATCTGCAATGCTGATGTAACTGCTCGTGCCGTTAAATTGCCGCCCGTTCCCGAACGCGCCGTCGGTAATTACCGTGCTGGTTGATGCGCCGTCGTTTGCTCCTGTTTGGTCGCAGGCGTCATTCGTGCCGCCCGTGCAGGTGTTGTCGGCCGTTTCGTCCATCGGCCAGTAGGAGATAAGGTTAGCTTCCGCGGTATCAGACAGATACGCGTCGTCATAGGTCTCAATTGCCGTTTCACTTGTCACCGGCCGCCATGCCTCCCAACTGCCGTCGTCGGGAGAACTGTCGGCGCCCACCCGGGTTTGTAACTCAACATTGCCGGCGTTGTAGTTTGCGATAATTTCGGATTGTGCCATGACGCGCGAATATATTCGCGCGGAGTCGATAACGCCGTCAAAATTTAATGTCGTACTCCATTGCGCTTTACCGATGAGGAAGTCAGCCGGTCCGTTTGCCATTCCGGTATAGGTGCCGGCGGTCGAAGCGGTACTGTTTTGCAATACCCCGTTCACATAAATGTTTATCCCGTTTGTAGATTCCGAGCCGTCATAGGTCGCCACAATGTAATACCATTTGCCCGGTTGCCATATAGCGGTGGTATTGCGGGAGATGCTATTGGTGTTATTGGTAAAGTAAGAGGCGTATATACTTCCCTGATAAAAAGCCAGTTGATATTCATCGCCGGCGCCGGCATTTCTTTTGCTCATAATCCAGTTGCCATCGCCGGTTTCTGCGATCGTTTCAGGAAAAACCCATGCTTCCATGGTCATCGGGGTATCGGTTCCGCCGTTGCCGAACGATAACGAGTTCGTATCGGTAACGGTTACCACGTCATCGGATTCATCAAACATGAGCGCGCCTGCTCCCCAGCGTTTATTGGCCGCCGTCCAGCCTGATCCTACCGCGGCATCCTGGCTTCCTGTGGCACTAAATCCGGTAAGCGAACCGTTGCAGGATGTGCCACAGGATCCCGCATTATTGGTTGCGGTCGTGCCGCTCGTTTCGTTGAAGTTCCATTGGGCAACCAAGCTTGTCGCATCTTTGAGTGTTTCGCCGTCGCCCGTTGAGACCCCCAGCTCATTCCAGGAAAGCGAGTTCCACTGGGCAAGCGTCGAGGTGCCGCCGGTAAGATCGATGATATCGGAGGTATAGGTACTATACGGGCGTCTGCTTGCGGCAAGTTTAATTTCTGCAGGCGATCTGGCAACGCCGCTTATACGGATTTCGTCGATTTCGCCGTCAAACCAGTTACCGAGCGTCCCGTTGCAGGTGGCGTCGGCGTCCGTACCGATCAAAAGCCCGCAGGTGCTGAAGTTTAAGGGTGCCGCATCGTTGCCCACGACGGTTTCCGCGACTCCGTTGACATACAGCGTGATTACGGCACCGGCACGGGTAACGGCGATGTGCTGCCAGTCAGTGGTAATTGTCTGGGTTGAGATGAGGCGGACGACAGCGTTGGTTGCAACGTTGATAACATTGGTTGCAATATGAACATAGAATTCATTACCGCCGCCGCCGTCTGTCGCCATGAAGATCATCTCATCCGTTGTCGTGTCGGGCTTGACCCACGCTTCGTAGGTAAAGTCGCCGGTCGGAAGCGACGGACTGCTTACCTCGATGTAATCGCTGGTGCCGTTTAAGGTGCGCGATGCCGATCCGACTTTCGGCGTACTGGTATCGATGGTGGTTCCTGTTGCGACACCGTGCCTGCCGCCGCCGCTTGTGTCGCACATGTCCTGACCGCCCGAACAGCTATTGTCAGCCGATTCGTCCATATGCCAGAGTGCTATGGTGTTGGCGTCTGCGGTATGCGGTTGGTTGGGTGTTTCAAGAACGGGTGAAGATCCTGATCCCGTGTCCTTGATTCGGTTTGCGGTGCCGTTTGCAAATTCGCTTGAGGTGTCATGGACAACCGTTGGGTCAATGGTGACGGGATACGCGCGAGAAGGATCGGACAGCCAGGCAGGATCCATGTCGAGTACGAGCATATAGGAGCGTTCGGCGATACCGGGTCCTGACGGTTGCGGCACCGGTCCGAGGAGTTGTTGTGATATATAAGTATGTTGATTTATATCTTTAGATAGTTTTTTATAGACATCTGTTGCGTCGGTGAGCCGGTAACGGATATTCCTCGTGATGGTGCCGTTGGCATCGACGGCATACGGTTGCATGACATGGAACTGATAGTTACCGTTTTGGTCGACAAACACAATCTGTCCCTCAGGAGTAACGACCGGGCGCACGTTTGCGACCGAAAGGGTCGAGAGAAAGGTACTTCTCCCCATGGGCTTGTCCAAGATGATTTCTTCCTTCATGCCATTCGGGAGCGATTGGTAACGAACTTGCATCCCGTCTTTTGTGGTATAGGACACATCAGTATCCGTATGCGTTGTATTTGCCGCGGCAACCGCCATGGCAAATGTTGCCATTGCGTTTCCGCGGGATACGGAAAGTGAAATATCTTTTTTGCTTGCGGTCAGTTGACTGGTCAACCCACCCGTCAGGTGGCGGGCGGTGAACCGATCTCCAAAGAGCGATTTTTTGATAATTGGCCGATGAACTTCGGAAACCGATCGGATGATCGGAAGGGCAAGAAACGGTACGGCGATGACGATGGCGACAAAAAGAACCGTTTTCATCCGCATCAGTGCACGAACCGTGTGTCGGACGGTTGTTCGGAATACTGCGGGTGTTATGTGCCGATGTTTCATAGTTAATTGATGACCCACCAGTTAAATTGTACGGGAATGGTAAGTGATGTATCTATGGCAACAATAAAGCCAACGCCCGGCAGTTTTTCTTTGACATACAAGACTTGGTTGCCGGTACTGGAAAGCGGCGTAAGATACACGAGCGAATCTGCCGCAACCTGACTTGAAAGGACGGTTACTTCGGTAAAGTACCCGGGCAATGTACCGGTACCTACCGTATTTGACGGTACCGCACTTTCGGTAGAAGTCGGGGCGGCACTGATGTTGAGTTTTTGCACCGTAGCGCTCCCTGATGCGACCAGCGAGTCGGCCGTCACGGCGCCGGCAAACGTGGCGCTTCCCGATGCGTCGATAGCGACGACTGTTTTATTGTCGGCACCCTTAATGATGAGATCGCCAAATCCTGCTGACGGGGTGGCAAGCGGATCGGCAAACGGATCGGGCAACGGATTGGTAAGATCGATCGTAAGATCCTTGCCTTCCAGCGGTGAAAGTGTGGTGGTGCCGAGTACGCCGCCTACAGTTGTGTTGCCGGTGATTGCCAAAAAGCCCTGGATAAATACCCGATTCCAGATATCGGCAATAATGGTGCCGTCCAGGATGTTGATATCCGCGAGTTTGTTTCGTTGGATGTAGAGTGTTTCTCCGATAGTCTCTATGGTGTTTTCCGCAAATCGTATGACGCCGTCGACCAGGAGTGATCCGGTGATGGATGTGCTGGAAAGCAGGGAATCGCCGAGCACAAAGAGGCTGGTATTGACGGTGATGTTTCCGTCACTTATTGTCACCGCATCACCGAGGTTGCCCGATTGGCTTGCTTCCGGTGTCGGAGTGGCGGCAGGAAATGCCGACATGGTGCCGATGGAGCTGATCGAATCCTGTATGGTTTGGAACCTCACATCGAGGTCTCCAAACCGGGTGACCACGCGGTCGGCATATAACTGGCCGGCGACGGTTGCTTCATCTGCGATCACGGATTCACTCGTGATTGATCCGTCGGCGACAACCGATCCGGCGGTAAGTGAACCTTCAAAGTTAGCATTGCCGAGGGCGTCAAATGAGGTAACGGTTTGGTCCGTTTCGGTGTTCTGTATTTCCAGCCGTTGCGAAGTATTCAAGTCAACCTCGAGTACTCCTGATTCCGTCGCAATCGGGGAAAGAGAATCGGTGCGTAGCTCGGTAATTTCCGCGACGGGTGAGGTGATGCCCTCGGTGATTACCACCCGGCCGAATATGCCGTTGATACTATTGATGATGCCCGTTTGCATGGAAGCGACCATGAGTCTTGCATACGCGGCCGCATCTTCGATAATGTCTCCGTTCGTATGCTTGATACGGTACGTCATAGTTGTTGGATCTACTTCCTCTATGGAGAGGTTCGCGAGCGGATCTTCAGGGGTTCCCTGAGATCCGTTGCCGTTAAACCATGCACTGTCATAGTTGAGTGTCATACCTGTCCGATCGTCATCAGCGCGTGTATTTGCCCATTTCTGCCAATCGAATCGAGGCGCGGTGAGACGGTATGATACATTTGTCGGGCGTGATGTATAGAACGTCAGCTTGAGTGCATCGGGATCAAAGTCATACCATGCGCGGGTAGCTGAAGCGGGGGATAACAGTACCACCAGTTGGTTGGCGTTTGATTTCAGATCGGTGGTTCGGGAGAAGAGCCACAAATCAGATCCGAGCGGAACATCGCCGAAATCAATTTCCGCCTTGTAACCGATACCCGGGACATACGTGGAAGTCGATATGTTGCCCACGGTTTCTTCTTTTATTCCCGTCATGCTGGGCGCATAGGTTGCATAGTTTTTCCCATCGATGGTGTAGGGAGGATCAAAGGTGGCGGCGTCAATTTTACCCGTACAGGTGGCACCGTCCACGCTGACACAGACTTCTGCTCCCGTACCGTCGGCGGTACCCAATATGATATCGCCGGTTCCCGCGCTTATAGTGATATTTCCGTTTGTCGCGTTGGAAGTGATACTAAACGCACCGTCACTAATGATATTGCCGTCGACCAACACGGACGTCGATCCATTGGCGGGGTCTATATAATAGGTTCCGGAACTATTGCCGATATCAACAAAACGCTCGCCGGTCACATCACCGTCATTTTCAACTCTGAATTTTGTAACACCCGATGCAGATGCCGCGATAATATCCTGGTTTTCAAATTGATCAAAGATGGCGGTTGCCCGACCCGTGGTGTACAGCGGGGATAACGGGTTTGATACCACATGCAGTTTGGCAAGCGGCGTTACTTGATTGCCGATACCGATGTTGCCGTTACCGAGCATGGTAAAGCTTGCCGTATCATCGTTATTAGCGATTTGGAATACGGTTTCCGCGTTGGTACCGCCTTGGGTAGAATCGACATCCAGATCGCCGATACTTGTGCCGTTTGCTTTTCCTCCGACTATCTTAATGGCAGGCGTGGTATTTGCGGGAGTGGTGGATCCGATAACGCCGCGAATGCTTAATGCCTGCGCGTCACTTTCCGTTATCGCGGTGAGCTGGGCGCCGCCCGCGCTGGAGGAGAGGGGAACAACATGGAAGATGACGTCCGTTTGCGCAAGTGTGGTTAATCCGTGAGTGATATCCCCGTCAGAGAGCGCAAATGACGGGTCACTCGAAGCGGCGGAGGATATTTCAACTCCATAATCAGGTGTCGCATCATCGACACCGAAGTTACCGGCAATATCAATATTAGTAATATCGGTAAGACTATCTGCGGAGAAATCAACGACGTCGGAGGCGGCGTTAATGGTGATGTCTCCGGTCGAGTTGGTGATCGTTGATGACGCACCGCCGATCGTGAGTTTGCTTGTCGGGTTGTTGGTGCCGATGCCGACGTTTCCTTTATCGTTCACATAGATCGCCGCATCCGTATCGCCGCTTTGGGCATAGAGGGCAAACCGGGTTCCGGTAGTCGGTGTGACAAAGTATGCCGTAGGAGCGGTGGTAATCGTACCTGTTGAATTTCTGATACGGACATAATATTTGGTGACACTGTCGATCGTTGTTGTCGCCCAGTCGGTGGGAGCGGTGAAAGTGATCGTGCCGTCAACGGTGAGGAGCGATGTGTTGTCGGTCGGTGTTACGGTCGCCCATGAAGCACCGTTCCAATATTCGACTGCCATCGCGGACATGCCGACATTGGCGGTTACGATATCAATGTTCATCGTATCAAACGGATGATCGAGTCCGATATAGAACGATCCTGATCCTGCGGCCGCCGCCGGGAGGATCTCAAACGGTGTTCCTGCATTGGATTTTGCTTCCGTCGTGTTGTTTGTAAATGACCCGGTGTCCGCGGATACGCATGACGCGCCGCTACATGTCTTTACGGTATCAAACGCCGCTGGCTTAAACGCGATCTCACCGCCATCGGCGATCTGGAAGATTTTATTATTGATGCCGTCATAAAATGCGGCAAGGTCGACGACGGTGCTCGTAATCAGACTCAACATTTCGTTTGGCGTTGCTGTTCCGAGCCCGGTGTATCCCGTGCTTGTCATGGTAAGAAGGGGAGTAGTGCCGACCACGAGCCCTTTGCCGATCTGGAATACATCGTCGTCGACACCATCCGCATCATTGTTATTGGCAATCCAGAAATCCGTATCGATTGCGTTGGATGAATCAAATATCATTGCAGGGTCGCGATCCACCGCGGAATCCCGTAATGTTATGTCGCCTGTACTGCCGTCCAAATAAATGAGTGCACTTGCCGTAGAAGTTGTTGACGGATTATCGCTGGGGGAGAATGTCGTGCTCCCGAGAGCAATACTGCGATTCACTACCGGATATGGATAAATAAGGTTATTGGTCTGATCAAATAAATTCTCGCCAGCCGCACCGCGTTCGCCGGTAGCACCTGTTGCTCCCGTGCTACCCGTCGGACCTGCGGCTCCCGTGCTCCCGGTGGCTCCTGTTGCTCCCGTAGGTCCTGCCGCTCCGGTAGAACCAGTAGCTCCTGTTGAACCCGTCGGACCTGCGGCTCCCGTGCTCCCGGTTGCACCCGTAGCTCCGGTTGCCCCCGTACTCCCCGTGGGACCGGCAACACCAGTGCTTCCGGTGGGTCCTGCAGATCCCGTTGCCCCTGTTGCACCTGTTGCACCTGTTGCTCCTGTTGTTCCGGTGGGGCCTACAGCGCCAGCCGTTCCTGTACTTCCGGTGGCTCCCGTCGGTCCGGCAACTCCTGTCGCTCCCGTACTTCCGGTGGCTCCCGTCGGTCCGGCAACTCCTGTCGCTCCCGTACTTCCGGTGGGGCCTGCCGTTCCCGTAGCTCCGGTGGCACCTGTCATTCCGGTAGGACCTGCGGTACCGACTGCTCCCGTACTTCCGGTGGCTCCCGTTGCGCCTGTCGGACCGGCAGATCCTGTGACTCCGGTACTTCCGGTGGGTCCGGCGGCTCCAGTGGCACCTGTTGCTCCGGTACTTCCGGTGGGTCCGGCGGCTCCAGTGGCACCTGTTGCTCCTGTTGCTCCGGTACTACCGGTGGGTCCGGCAGAACCGGTGGCTCCCGTTGCTCCGGTGGCACCTGTTGCTCCCGTGGGACCTGCCGTTCCGGTTGCTCCCGTGCTTCCGGTGGG
>JBMOPU010000012.1:307842-310201 GCA_049322955.1 Patescibacteria group bacterium
CACCTGTTGCTCCTGTTGCTCCGGTACTACCGGTGGGTCCGGCAGAACCGGTGGCTCCCGTTGCTCCGGTGGCACCTGTTGCTCCCGTGGGACCTGCCGTTCCGGTTGCTCCCGTGCTTCCGGTGGGTCCTGCGGCTCCGGTACTTCCGGTTGCTCCGGTACTACCGGTGGGACCGGCAGAACCGGTGGCTCCCGTTGCTCCGGTGGCACCTGTTGCTCCCGTGGGACCTGCCGTTCCGGTTGCTCCCGTGCTTCCGGTGGGACCTTGAAGACCCGTCGCACCCGTCGGACCCGCTGTTCCGGTGGCTCCTGTTGAACCCGTCGGACCGGCTATACCTGTTGCACCGGTTGCTCCCGTACTCCCTGTGGGACCGGCGGCTCCCGTAGCTCCCGTACTTCCGGTAGCTCCGGTACTTCCGGTGGGGCCTGCGGCTCCGGTAGAGCCCGTGGCTCCGGTACTTCCCGTCGGACCTGCTACTCCTGTTGCTCCTGTGGCTCCGGTACTTCCTGTCGGTCCTGCTACTCCTGTTGCACCCGTACTTCCTGTAGGACCGGCTGAACCGGTAGAGCCTGTGGCTCCGGTACTTCCGGTGGGACCTGCTACTCCTGTTGCTCCTGTTGCACCCGTACTTCCTGTAGGACCGGCTGAACCGGTAGAGCCCGTAGCTCCTGTTGCACCTGTACTCCCGGTGGGACCGGCCGCTCCCGTGGCTCCCGTACTACCCGTGGGACCGGCTGAACCGGTAGAGCCTGTGGCTCCGGTACTTCCGGTGGGACCTGCTACTCCTGTTGCACCTGTTGCTCCCGTACTCCCTGTGGGACCGGCGGCTCCCGTAGCTCCTGTTGCTCCGGTTGCTCCGGTACTTCCGGTGGGACCAACTTCTCCCGTTGCTCCTGTTGAACCCGTTGGGCCGGCGGCTCCCGTTGCACCGGTTGCACCCGTACTCCCTGTGGGACCGGCGGCTCCCGTTGCACCGGTACTTCCTGTCGGTCCTGCTACTCCTGTTGATCCTGTTGCTCCTGTTGCGCCTGTCGGACCGGCTATACCTGTTGCACCGGTTGCACCCGTACTTCCTGTCGGACCGGCGGCTCCCGTAGCTCCAGTTGCACCTGTTGCACCGGTACTTCCGGTAGGTCCTGCTACTCCTGTTGCACCTGTACTTCCCGTCGGACCGGCGGCTCCCGTAGCTCCGGTTGCTCCGGTTGCTCCGGTACTTCCGGTGGGACCTGCTTCTCCTGTTGCACCCGTACTTCCTGTCGGACCGGCGGCTCCCGTTGCACCCGTTGCTCCCGTTGCACCCGTTGCTCCTGTTGAACCCGTTGGGCCGGCTATACCAGTTGCTCCGGTTGCCCCTGTCGGGCCGGCGGCTCCCGTAGCTCCGGTTGCACCAGTTGCTCCGGTACTTCCTGTCGGTCCTGCTACTCCGGTTGCACCGGTTGCACCCGTGCTCCCTGTCGGACCAGCAGAACCGGTTGCTCCGGTTGCACCTGTGCTACCCGTCGGACCGGCAGAACCTGTTGCACCCGTACTTCCTGTAGGACCGGCAGAACCTGTTGCTCCTGTTGCTCCTGTTGAACCCGTCGGACCGGCAGATCCTGTTGCACCGGTTGCACCCGTACTTCCTGTCGGACCGGCGGCTCCCGTAGCTCCAGTTGCACCTGTTGCACCGGTACTTCCGGTGGGGCCGGCGGCTCCTGTTGCTCCAGTAGAACCCGTAGCACCTGTTGCTCCTGTCGGCCCGGCAATACCTGTGGCTCCGGTACTTCCGGTGGGACCTTGAAGACCCGTCGCTCCTGTGGGACCTGCTTCTCCTGTTGCACCTGTTGAACCGGTGGGACCCGCTTCTCCTGTTGCACCTGTTGAACCGGTGGGACCTGCTTCTCCTGTTGCACCTGTTGCTCCGGTACTTCCGGTGGGGCCGGCAGAACCTGTTGCACCGGTTGAACCTGTTGCTCCTGTCGGACCCGCAGATCCCGTTGCACCCGTAGATCCCGTGGCCCCTGTTGAACCCGTCGGCCCGGCTTCTCCCGTAGCACCTGTTGCTCCCGTAGCACCTGTTGCTCCTGTCGGCCCGGCAATACCTGTGGCTCCGGTACTTCCGGTGGGACCTTGAAGACCCGTTGCTCCTGTGGGACCTGCTTCTCCTGTTGCCCCCGTACTACCCGTCGGGCCGGCGACTCCCGTAGCTCCTGTTGCTCCGGTACTTCCGGTGGGACCTACAGCACCAGTTGCTCCCGTGGAACCCGTACTTCCGGTGGGACCGGCAGAACCGGTTGCTCCCGTCGCTCCTGTTGAACCTGTCGGACCGGCGGCTCCCGTAGCTCCGGTTGCTCCGGTACTTCCGGTGGGACCGGCAGA
>JBMOPU010000012.1:310301-398914 GCA_049322955.1 Patescibacteria group bacterium
GTACTTCCGGTGGGACCGGCAGAACCGGTTGCTCCCGTCGCTCCTGTTGAACCTGTCGGACCGGCGGCTCCCGTAGCTCCGGTTGCTCCGGTACTTCCGGTGGGACCGGCAGATCCCGTAGCTCCGGTTGCTCCGGTACTTCCGGTGGGACCGGCAGATCCCGTAGCTCCGGTTGCTCCGGTACTTCCGGTGGGACCGGCGACACCGGTTGCTCCCGTACTCCCTGTGGGACCGGCGGCTCCCGTAGCTCCGGTTGCTCCGGTACTTCCGGTGGGACCTACAGCACCAGTTGCTCCCGTGGAACCCGTACTTCCGGTGGGACCGGCAGAACCGGTTGCGCCGGTTGCACCTGTTGCACCTGTCGGACCTGCTTCTCCTGTTGCCCCCGTACTTCCGGTGGGACCGGCAGATCCCGTGGAACCCGTACTTCCGGTGGGACCTACAGCACCAGTTGCTCCCGTGGAACCCGTACTTCCTGTTGGACCGGCAGATCCCGTAGCCCCGGTGGCACCCGTACTTCCGGTGGGACCGGCAGAACCTGTTGCTCCCGTGGAACCCGTACTTCCGGTGGGACCGGCAGAACCGGTTGCGCCGGTTGCACCTGTTGCACCTGTCGGACCTGCTTCTCCAGTGGATCCGGTTGCACCAGTGCTCCCTGTCGGTCCGGCGGAACCTGTCGATCCCGTACTACCAGTGGTTCCCGTAGGACCAACTTCTCCCGTAGCACCGGTTGCTCCGGTACTTCCGGTGGGACCGGCAGAACCTGTTGCTCCCGTCGCTCCTGTTGAACCTGTCGGACCGGCGGCTCCCGTAGCCCCGGTTGCTCCAGTAGAACCCGTACTTCCTGTCGGACCAACTTCTCCTGTTGCACCCGTCGCTCCCGTACTTCCTGTCGGACCCGCTTCTCCTGTTGCACCCGTCGCTCCTGTACTTCCGGTGGGACCGGCAGATCCTGTTGCTCCGGTACTTCCGGTGGGACCGGCAGATCCTGTTGCTCCCGTTGCACCTGTTGAACCTGTTGGTCCTGCTACTCCTGTTGCTCCCGTAGCCCCGGTAGCTCCTGTACTTCCTGTCGGACCGGCCGATCCTGTAGCCCCGGTGGCACCCGTACTTCCCGTCGGACCAGCCGTTCCGGTGGCTCCGGTACTTCCGGTTGCTCCCGTCGGACCAGCCGTTCCGGTGGCTCCCGTGCTTCCTGTGGGACCGGCTTCTCCTGTTGCTCCCGTCGCTCCGGTACTTCCGGTGGGGCCTGATGATCCTGCAGTTCCCGTAGCCCCGGTTGCTCCGGTGGGTCCGGCCTCACCCGTAGCCCCCGTAGCTCCTGTTGCACCGGTACTTCCGGTGGGTCCTGCAGATCCCGTCGCTCCGGTACTTCCTGTTGGTCCAGCCTCACCTGTTGCCCCCGTAGCTCCTGTTGCACCGGTGGGACCGGCAGAACCCGTAGCCCCGGTTGAACCTGTTGATCCGGTGGGTCCGGCCTCACCCGTAGCCCCCGTTGCTCCCGTTGCTCCTGTGGGACCTGAAGCTCCTGCAGTACCTGTTGCTCCTGTAGCTCCGGTGGGTCCGGCCTCACCCGTAGCCCCCGTTGCTCCCGTTGCTCCTGTGGGACCTGAAGCTCCTGCGGTACCCGTGGCTCCCGTGGCTCCGGTGGGTCCGGCAGATCCTGTCGCTCCGGTTGCACCGGTTGCACCGGTACTTCCGGTGGGTCCGGCTTCTCCCGTTGCTCCTGTTGCACCGGTTGCACCGGTACTTCCGGTGGGACCTGCAGATCCCGTCGCTCCTGTAGCTCCGGTGGGTCCGGCTTCTCCCGTTGCCCCCGTTGGACCATCAATACCGGTTGCTCCGGTACTTCCGGTGGGACCTGCAGATCCCGTCGCTCCGGTGGCTCCCGTACTTCCTGTCGGACCCGCTTCTCCCGTGGCTCCCGTAGCCCCCGTTGCTCCCGTGGGGCCTGATGCTCCCGCTATGCCGGTTGCTCCCGTTGCCCCCGTCGGACCTGCAGATCCCGTCGCTCCGGTGGCTCCCGTACTTCCTGTCGGACCCGCTTCTCCCGTGGCTCCCGTAGCCCCCGTTGCTCCCGTGGGGCCTGATGCTCCCGCTATGCCGGTTGCTCCCGTTGCCCCCGTCGGACCCGCTTCTCCTGTTGCTCCCGTCGATCCTGTTGCTCCCGTAGCTCCGGTGGGGCCTGATGCTCCCGCACCGCCAGTAGCGCCGGTTGCTCCCGTTGCTCCGGTGGGTCCTTCCGTTCCCGTTGCCCCGGTCGAACCGGTGGGTCCCTGAAGACCGGTTGCCCCCGTCGGACCAGCCGTTCCGGTGGCCCCCGTAGCCCCGGTAGCTCCCGTGGCTCCGCTTGGTCCTGATGCTCCTGCAGTTCCTGTTCCTCCCGTTGCTCCGGTGGGTCCGGCTTCTCCCGTCGCTCCCGTAGAACCGGTAGGGCCGGCCTCACCGGTTGCACCTGTCGGACCGGCAGATCCCGTAGCACCGGTTGCTCCCGTGGCTCCTGTTGCACCGCTTGGACCGGGTGTACCAAGCGTTCCCGTGGCTCCGCTTGCTCCGGTGGGACCGGCTTCGCCCGCAGACCCTGTTGCTCCCGTTGCTCCGGTGGGTCCTTCCGTTCCCGTTGCCCCGGTACTCCCCATCGGTCCGGCTTCTCCGGTGGCTCCTGTTGCTCCTGTCGCTCCGGTTACACCGGTTGGACCGGCAGTTCCTGCTCCTCCGGTGGCTCCGGAAGATCCGACCGCTCCTGTCGCTCCGGTACTCCCGGTCGGACCCTGTCCGCCGCCGCTCCCGGTGGCTCCCGCACTTCCCGTCGGTCCCGTTGATCCCGCAGGTCCGGTAGCTCCTGTAGCTCCGGCTACTCCGGAGGAACCCGTCGGTCCCGTTTCGCCGATATTGCCTTCAATTCCCGTAGCCCCGGTGCTTCCCATCGGGCCTGTTACTCCCGAGGCTCCCGTACCTCCCGTTGCCCCTGTGGCACCCTGTGCGCTTCCTGATTGACTACCGGGAGGAGTTGTCGTGTTGTTGCCGCCGATGGTTATGGGAGGAGTGGTAGGTGTTTGCGCTTGTGGAGGGGCGGTGCTTTGGTTAAGTCCCGTAATCTGGAAAAAAATAAATCCGCTCGTTAAAAGTAACAACAACAACAGTGCGGCGAGTCCGTACGGGGAGAGGAATGCGCGTAAAAAATTCTGTTTCGGGGTTGCGGCCGTCGCCACGACTTCGGCGGAGGCGGGAATGACAATCGTGTCTGTGCCCGGTGCGGGGACGAACGGCTGTGCGGCAACGGGCGCAGGCTGTGCCGCAGTAACAGGAGGTGGAGTGATCGGAGGAGGAATAACCGGAGGAACGACCGCCGGTTTGACGTCGACGTGTGCGGGTAACGCGTGTACCTCGGGAAGCAAGTGCACATCGGGAAGTGCTTTCGCCGAAGGCAATACTTCCTGTTGTGCTTTTACCAACGGGATATTTGCGACATATTGTGCGGGATTGTGCTCACTCCAGCCCGTGAGTACCGCATAACGAAAAAAAGCCCTAATGGCGGATAATCGGCGATTAATCGTTGCAGGCGGCGTATGTGAAATTCTTAGCCAGCGCTTAAAATCCTCGATGCTGTCCGTGGTGATGGTGCGGAGTGCATCCTTCGGGGAATCGATGCGGTGAGCGGGGGCGGCTGTCCGTTGTGATTGGCAAAACCAGGAGAAAAATGCGTTCAGATCACTTCTGTAGTTTTTGCGGGTTTGCTTGGCGGCGTTTTCTACGACCAGGTATTCATCAAACGAGGCGATGAGTTTGCTCAGATAATTCAACAAATTCTCCCAGATTACACTAGCCATATATATAATAAATACTACTACTAATAAGGCTGTCAAGAGGCTGATGATATGTTTCGATACAAGATTTTTTTCGGAAAAAAGTGCCAAAAATATGCGTTAAATGAGTATTTTCACGAATTCCCGCATAATAATATTTAGCTTCATTTATATATATCAATTTATATCATTGCTCAATTATTTTTGATTTATAATTCATGGTAATGCCGCAATGTCATGATGACATGTAGGGAAAAACGCGGTTATCGTTTGGAGCCTTGTGACAGCCTTAATTCGTATTAGCCCTATAGTGCACTAGTGATAAGTCTTATAGTATATAATGGGTGTGAAAGCGATCCGGGTGAGCGAATGAATATCCTCTACGGTTTTTTTATCCTCAATCACGGAAACCATCAGAGGCAAATAGGGTGGTTGGCAAATCTGTTTGATCAGTGCTAACTTTGTATCAGCCTATTAGAACGTGCTATATATTATTTATGGATCAAAAGTGTTTAACAGACAGCGTATATCTTCCTTCCGAGAATAAAATATATGATTGATTTTTTATTTTTTTCTTGTCAAAACAAGCTAAAATTCGCTACATTCCAAAAATTCCTCTTGCTTCCTCCGTATAACTCGGTATACTTAAGTGGCACGTTTGGAGTGCACGTCTATGTCAGATAAGTATCCGCATGTCGAAATTGAGGCTAAATGGCAGAAGACCTGGAGTGATGAAAAAGTCTATACCATTGACCTTGCAAAGGCTAAAAAGCCGTTCTATAACCTCATGATGTTTCCGTATCCTTCTGCGGAAGGCTTGCATGTCGGCAATATGTATGCATTCACCGGGACTGATATATACGGACGTTTCATGCGCATGCAAGGGTATGATGTATTTGAGCCGATCGGTCTCGACGGCTTTGGTATCCATAGTGAGAATTATGCGTTTAAAGTAGGAAAACACCCGGTAGAACAAGCGAAACGCAGTGAACAGAACTTCTATCGTCAACTTTCGCTCATAGGGTCCATGTATGACTGGTCCCGAACGGTGGAGACGTATGATCCCGGATATTATCGGTGGACGCAGTGGTTGTTTGTCCAGATGTTTCGTCACGGACTCGCATATCGCGCAAAAGCGGAGGTGAATTGGTGCCCTTCGTGTAAAACGGTCTTGGCCGATGAACAGGTGATTGAAGAAAAATGCGAAAGATGCGGGAATATTGTCACAAAAAGAGCATTAGAACAGTGGTTTTTTAGAATTACCGCATATGCGGGAAAACTGCTGGAAAATATTTCGAAGCTAAAATGGTCAGAAAAAGTATTGGTTGCCCAAGAGCATTGGATCGGGAAAAAAGAGGGGATTAACATCACCTACCCCGTTGTGGACGAAAAAGGAAACAATATTGGCGAGGTTATATGTTTTACTACAAGACCGGATACCAATTTTGGTGCCACATTCATCGTTTTGGCTCCCGAGCACCCCTTTATCAGTACCATTGAAAGAGTGATAAAAAAGGAAAATCTTGCTCTGTTGCGCCAATATATAAAAGAAACCCAAAAAATGTCTTCCGAGGATCGTATCGCGCAGGGGAGAAAAAAGACAGGAGTTGCTACGGGTTTGTACTGTATTAATCAACTTACAGGACAAAAGGTTCCTCTTTATATCTCCGATTTCGTCGTGATGGGAGTGGGTACGGGGGCTGTTGTTGGTGTCCCGGGACATGATCTCCGAGATTTTGAGTTTGCGCAATCCATGGGATTACCGGTTGTCCGTGTGGTTGTGGGTGCAGACGGAAATACAGGTCCCATTACGAAACCGGACCAGGTACAGGAGGATGAAGGTATCATGATTAACTCCGATTTTCTGGATGGGGTGGCGATAACAGAAGCCATCGAAAAGATGAAAGATCATTTAGAACAAAAAGGCTGGGGAAAGCGTGTCACTACGTATCATTTGCGAGATTGGCTCATCAGTCGTCAACGATATTGGGGTCCTCCCATACCGATGATCCGTTGCGGTACGTGTGAGAAGGCCGGCAAAGGAGAACGTGCCGACATGCCGGGCTGGTACACTGTTCCGGATGATCAGCTACCGGTGACGCTTCCCGTTATTGAAGATTATAAACCGGGAGATGACGGGGTTGCTCCTCTTGCAAAACATAAGGAATTCTATGAAACTACCTGTCCCGGATGCGGAGGCAAAGCAACCAGAGAGACGGATGTTTCTGATACATTTTTAGATAGTTCGTGGTACTTTTTACGATATCCTTCCGTCGGTTCTTTGACGGCTGATACTAGTCCATTTGATCCCGCACTCACGAAACAATGGCTACCGGTAAGCATGTACACCGGAGGAGCAGAGCATAGTGTTCTGCATCTTATGTACAGCAGATTTGTGACCATGGCGCTCAAGGAGTGGGGGTATCTTGATTTTGATGAGCCGTTTCCAAACTTTTTTGCGCATGGACTGGTGATCAAAGAGGGCGCCAAGATGAGCAAAAGTAAAGGAAACGTCGTCAATCCCGATGAGTATATCAAACTATATGGAACAGATGCTCTGCGGATGTATCTTATGTTCATGGGACCCTTCTCCGAAGGAGGAGATTTTCGGGATACGGGGATGGAGGGGATGTCCCGATGGGTCGGAAGAGTTTGGCGCATGGCAACAGCCTCATTAGAATCTGGCACTGCCATTGATACGAGTGCTGTCGTACTGAAATCGCTTCATAAAACCATCAAGAAGGTAGGTGAGGATACCGCCAAAAGACATTACAATACGGCAATCGCGGCCATGATGGAGTTCACAAATTTGGTGAATGACCATGGTGGCACTCTTCCTGTGCCGTTGCTAAAAATGTTTCTGCTTATTCTGGCGCCCTATGCGCCGCATCTTGCCGAGGAACTTTGGTCGCGTGCCGAGGCAGTTGAACACGGTGATGCAAAAGGGAACGCGTTCCGATCCATTCACCAACAGTCTTGGCCGGTTTTTGATCCGCAATATCTTACCGAAGAGAGTATTACCGTTGTGGTGCAGGTAAATGGCAAAACAAAAGGATCAATAGTGATTGATACGGAAAGTGCTAGTTTTCAAGAAAAAATTGAGGCCGCTGTCCGTGATTCGGCAAAAATGCGGAAGTATATTGAAGCGGGTGACATCCGTAAAATAATCTTTGTTCCCGGAAGGCTTATCAACTTTGTCCTCTCCTGAGGGTTTCGTTTCCGTGCGTTATCGTACTGCAGTTGGTATTTTCTCGTGATCTAATGATGGCATATGCCTCACGAGGGAGGGGATCCTTCAGTGTCTGCGGTGTGGCAGATCTATCATGTCCCGATTGTTTTGGGAATCTTCAGTCTTCTTTTTATAGTTCTTTCTATAACAATCTTTATAAAAACCTATCAGGATGTTTCTCCTATAGAATTTCGTGACGGTAATGAAACGGCAACCGGAGCGGCCGAATTGTCTTCAGAAACCAGCATCCTTGTCGACATTCAAGGAGCAATTGTGGCGCCGGGAGTGTACCGGTTATCGCAGGGCGCCCGGGTGAATGATCTTTTGACCCTCGCCGGCGGTTTTTTGGCGGATGCCGACACGCCGCGAATCAACAAAACACTGAACCGGGCCGCAATTCTTTCAGACGGTGCCAAGATTTACATCCCTTTTCTCGACGAAGCGACCCCTGCAGATTTGCAGAAATCGCTTATGATATCCATCAATACCGCCAGTGCCGCGGAATTGGAATCTCTGCCGGGTGTCGGATCAGTTATCGCGGAAAAAATTATTGCCGCGCGGCCGTACTCATCACTTGAAGAATTGGTGCAAAAAACGGTGATGTCGGCCTCTCTTTTTGACAAATGCAAAGAACGGCTTGTTTTGTAAAATATGGATCTCTTCAGCGTCAGCGGCTTTGAACGAGTACTTACACGGGTACTTCCAGAACCGCATGCCGGGCTCATGTCCGGGCTGTTATTTGGCTCCAAAGTGTCACTTTCGCCTGAGTTTATCGAAGCGTTAACGCGAAGCGGCACCCTCCATATCGTGGCGTTATCAGGGATGAATATTGCCATTATTGCCAGGCTTATGGAGACAAGTATCGCGTCCGTATGGGGCAAACGCCCGGCGACACTAGGTACACTTATGGGTATTGTCTGGTTTGTTTGGTTTGTGGGACCGAGTCCTTCGCTCGTCCGGGCGGCTATCATGGGGGGGATAGCCCTCATGGCGCATTTATTCGGACGGCAATACTGGGGGCTCGTGGCTTGGGCGGTGACGGTATGCAGTATGCTCATCATCAACAGAGAGTGGAGTAAGGATCTTTCTTTTCAATTATCGGCGCTTGCAACATTGGGGATTATTCTTTTTGGCGGGGGACAGGAAAACGTTGGGGCAAAAAAAAGCTTAGCTGGCAAAGTGTTAGCGGCGGTCACGGAAAATATCCGACTGACTCTTGCGGCACAACTGTTTACGGTTCCGCTTATCTTCTGGCAATTCCAGAGGATTTCATTTATCGCTCCGCTATCCAACCTTATGATCGGATGGATCATCGCACCCCTAACGATTCTCGGTTGGCTGACCGTTTTGGCGGGATTTTTGTGGTTTCCGTTGAGTTATAGCTTATCCTGGTTTGATTGGATTTTATTGGAATATGTTATCCGGACGGTCTATCTGATGGGTTCTTTCCCATTAGGCAGTCTTGGTCGTTAACTATAACAAAACATATCTACTCATGGCTGAAGTATTATTGTCGCTAAAGCCCTGTTTTGTTTGTTATAGGTTTTATGTATTTGATTGTATATTTTGATAATCACAGGATTGTATGCAATAACTGTTCATTTAATGAATATGAAAAGAGGTGAATCATGAAGCCGTTGTATTTTGCATACGGTATTCTCGGATTTGCTACAGGTTTTGTACTTTTATTGCATTTTCTTACGTCACTTCCCGACGGAAAGTTGTATTTGGTCTTTTGTGACGTCGGTCAGGGGGACGCGATATACGCCCGATTGCCCGACGGACGGGACATGCTCGTTGACGGCGGTCCCAATGAAAAAGTGATCGGTTGTCTTTCCCGACACATGCCTTTTTGGGATAGAACGATTGACCTGGTGTTTCTGACGCATCCGGAACGGGATCATATGCAGGGGCTTAACGCGGTTATTGCCCGTTACTCAGTAGGGTCGTTCGTGACGGCACCTTCTCCCGTCTCAAACGAGTTACATAGTCAGTTGCTGACCATACTTGCAAAAGAAGGCGTTCCGATCAGGCGAGTGACTGCAGGATCGGCGGTGGAGATAGGAGATGTTGCTATTGCCGTCCTATGGCCGTCGGATGCCTATATTACCCGTATCTCGTCATATGCCGTTTCACCCGGGAGTGCGGTACTGGGTGCTACCGCAAATCTGAACGAAGGTTCATTGGTAACTCGGATGACGTACGGCGATTTTTCACTTTTGCTTCCCGGTGATGCCGATACGGCCGTCGAGTCAGAGTATCTACGAAACACGCCGTTAGCAACAAGACCGGTGACAGTGCTAAAGGTGCCGCATCACGGGAGTAAGACGGGAATAAGCGAATCATTCTTAAAACGGCTTCAGCCTGATCTGGCAATTCTTTCGGTGGGTAAAAATTCCTACGGCCATCCGTCACCGATAGTTCTTGGGTTGTTAGCAGATAATCATATTCGAGTGCTACGTACCGATCAGGAAGGGGATATTCAAATCATCAGCGATGGCGACAGTTGGAAGGTTGTGCCATCCGGTATGCGTCAGTGACGATTCGGGAGGGGTTTTCCCTCAGTGCTACCACCACGACTGGTTGGGGAAAAAATGTTCCTCTACCGCAAGATCATATTCCTGTTCACTGTCATATTTTTCATACCAGGAAAGAATTGTTTCCAGTTGGTGGCGTCTGAGCCTGGTCATGCGGTCAACCCATGATATTTCCGAATCCAGTATGCCGCGAAGAATATCCCGGTTAACAAATTGCGGTGCGGATGCGTTCTTTGCCGATGTGTGCGCCGCTTCTGCGGCTTTGGCGATCGTTTCGATTGCGTCGTCGTCATATCGCATGTTTCGCAACAGTGTGGGAATACGTCTGTTCCGTTTTGTTTCGAGGGCCAGGGCGGCCGCCTGGGCGGTAACCGATGCGGGGTAGTTACGGCTCACATCGCTAAACAGACGCATCGCTTCTTGGTGTTTTGATGGAAGGCGCGAATGATATCGTTCCATTGTTCAACGTCCCTTTTGGTCGGGGAATGAAGATATTTTACGATATCTTTTGATCACTTGACAACATGTACATCCTGTAGTAAAGTATTCGCACAAGTGAATAGGCGATGATGGTGTCGAGCACCGGAGCCGGTTTCTGAAGAAAGGATCCCTCCTCATCGGCGGGAGACAAGTAAGAAACAGTAGTTGAGGGAAAAGATATCTTCCGTCAAGGCATATACGGGGATTTTTTGTTTTTTTACAAAACAATCTTTTCCGAACTTGGGGTGGCACCACGCGAACACACGTCCCCTTGGACTTCTCTCGGTCTTTACCGGGAGAGATCCAAGGGGATTTTTTGTGGGTTTGATGACACGGTAACGTATCAAAAATTATGAAAACTCAACCGATGACAACGTTATGGGGAAGCGCATTTACACAAATGCCGTCAGGTGCGGTGCTGTCTTTTACCGCGGGGCGTGATACCGCCGATATTCCCATGGCCGACACGGCGCTATTGCCGTATGACGTCTGGGTGAACACCGCCCATGTCGTCATGCTCGCCAAAACCAAATGTATCCCCGTGGGTTCTGCAACAAAACTTCTTTCCGGTCTTGCGGCACTGGAAAAACTTGTTGATGCGGGCAAATTTCCCCTGGATCCTCTCAAGGAAGACGTCCACACCAACGTCGAAGCATGGTTAACCGAGGAGTTGGGAAGCGCTGTTGCGGGCACGCTCCACACGGCAAGAAGCAGAAATGATCAGATCGTTTGCGATATGCGACTCTTCATGCGGGACGGGGCGATAACGGTTATTGAAAATACCCTGGTGCTCATCAAGACATTGCTTGCCAAAGCCGAAAAAACAAAAGGAATAGTCATGCCGGGTTTTACGCATCATCAGCATGCCATGGTGACGACGTTGGGGCATGTATTGTCGGGATTTGCGGCTATGTTGCTTCGTGATGTCGAACGTTTTGAAGCGTGGTACGAACGGTATAACCATAGCCCGTTGGGCAATATGGCATCGTACGGGACAAGTTATCCCATTGATAAAAAAATGACGGCCGAGTGTCTGGGGTTTGACGGCCCCGACTATCATTCGATCGATGCCATTACCAACCGCTGGGAGGCGGAAGCGGATTTGGCATTTGCCGTAACGGTGCTTATGAACCACCTCTCGACCGTTTCAGAAACCCTTGTCCTGCTTTCGATGACGGAATTCGGCATGGTGACGATACACGAAACATATAGTACGGGAAGCTCGGTGATGCCGCAGAAGAAAAATCCCGATGTGCTGGAGGTCGTTAAAGGGAAAGCCGCACTGGTAAGCGGGCAACTGATGAGTCTTGTCGCCCTGGGTAAAGGATCCTTCATCGGCTATAACCGGGATTCACAGTGGGCAAAATATATCATCATGGATGTTTTGCGCGAGTGTAGTGCCGCTCCCGTGCTCATTTCCGGGGTAATCGGGACAATGACCGTCAATGAGAAAGCAATGGCATCGTGGTGTCACACAGGAGGCATCGGTGCGACGGTACTTATGGAACAACTTGCGCAGACCTCCAGGCTTCCTCTGCGTCAGGCTAAAACGGTGGTGGAACAGGCGATAAAGGAGTGCGGCAATACGGGGACGATCACCCATTCTTCCCTTATTGGCGCCATGAAAGACCAATCGCGTACCTCTTTTCCTCCCGCGGCAGAACAGGTGATGGCCTGGCAGGATCCGCATACGATGGTGGGGTTGATGAAATCACTGGGAAGCCCCGGCAAGAAAAGTATGAAAACGGTACTAAAAAAGCTTACGCGAACTCTGCATCAGGATATAACTTGGCTCGGGAAGCAAAAACAACACCTCCACGAGGCAAAAGCGAAGCTGAACGATATGAAGGCCGCGTTGATGAAAGGAGGTGAATAACTATGAAACAACAAACAACGTATCAAAAGGTCGCCTCATATGAGGCGAAAAAAGGAAAAATTAAAAAAGTGTTATTACTCTATAGCGGCGGACTTGATACAAGCGTCATGCTCAAATGGATCATCGATACCTACGGTGTCGAGGTGATTACGCTTACCATGGACTTGGGACAACAGGGGGATGATCTTCTCGCCATTCAAAAAAAAGCGCGCAAATTCGGTGCAAAGAAAGCAATTGTCATGGATGTGAAAGATGAATTCGCGGAAAAGTATATAAGTTGGGGGATTAAGGCAAACGCCAGTTATCAGGGCGAGTATCACCTTTCTACCCCCATCGGTCGTGCCATAACGGCGGCCAAGGCTATTGAGGTGGCGGCCATGGTGGGCGCCGATGTCGTGGCACACGGCTGTACCGGAAAAGGGAATGATCAGGTGCGGTTCGAGGGCTATATGTTAGCGCTTAATCCCGCAATCAAAATCATCGCGCCCGTTCGTGAATGGAACATGGACAGGAATGAAGAAATCGCGTATGCGGAAAAACACGGGATTCCCGTGCCCGCATCCGTCGATTTTCCCTACAGCGTTGATGACAATATGTGGGGAATGACCTGGGAAGGCGGGGAGATTGAAGACCCGAAGTATATTCCCAAGATAGAAAAATTTTTGACGACCTATACGCTTGCCAAGCATGCTCCTGATACCGAAGAGTTTGTCACAATCACCTTCACAAAAGGTATTCCGACAAAGCTCAACGGGAAGTCTATGAAACTTGCTTCTCTTATTACCGCGTTAAACGGTATTGCAGGCAAACACGGGGTCGGGGTTGTCCATCTGGTCGAGGATCGGTTGATCGGGTTAAAAGACCGCGGGGTCTATGAGTTGCCTGCGGGACACGTCATTATCAGTGCCCATAAGGCGCTCGAACAATACGTATCGACAAGGGATCTCAATGAGTTGAAAAATCAGCTCGACATCAAATGGGCATATCTTTGTTATGGTGCGAAATGGTTTGATCCTGTTATGACGGCAATCAATGCGTTCAACGATACCGTCAATAAGATGGTAAGCGGGGAAGTAACCGTGAAGTTGTATAAAGGTACGGCGACCGTGGTTGCCATGCAATCGCCGTATGCGATGCACCATGCATCATTTACGACCGCCGGAGGCTACCAGTACAATGTGAATGCCAGCGCGGGATTTATCGAGGTGTACTCACTGCAGATGAAGCTCGCCAACCAGCGGAGAACATAATGAAGGGAATCCGGAAAGGGAGGTTCTCGAGGCCTCCCGCTCCGGTACGACGAAGAAAGGAGTACGATGAAGCTATCACTCAAAGGAAAAGATTTTATTGCAGAACAGGAATGGAGCAAAGCAGAGCTTCAGGCCGCTATTTCTTTGGCAATCACCCTAAAGAAGAAATTTCGCCTGAAACAGCCGACCCCATATCTATTGCATCAAACGCTCTATCTGTTATTTTTTTTCAGCTCAACCCGGACGCGCACCAGTTTTGAAGCGGCGATGGATCACTTGGGCGGTAACTCGCATGATCTTACCCCCGACAAGCTCCAGATTGCCCATGGAGATACGCCGAAAGAGATAGGAAAGATTCTTTCTTCCTACGGGCATGGCATTGCCATACGGCATTGTGATTGGGGCGAAGGGAATGCGTATATCCGTGAGGTTGCCAAACACTCGACGGCGCCGGTTTTTAACATGCAGTGCGATATCTACCATCCGTTTCAAGCAATGGCAGACCTTATGACGATTCTTGAAAAGAAAAAAACGGTAAAGAACAAAAAAATCGTCATGTCCTGGGCGTACGCCAATAGCTACACCAAGCCGATATCGGTGCCGCAGTCGTTTTTGTTGCTTTTGACGAAATTCGGTGCGGATATTACGCTGGCACATCCTAAAGAGTTTATGCTCATGCCCGAGGTTATGGCGCAGGCGACGGAGAACGCCAGGCAAACGGGAGGGTCGGTCGCCGTGACCCATAGCATGGAAGAAGCATTTACCGACGCGGATGTGGTCTATCCCAAAAGCTGGGGACCGCTCGTTACGACGAGTGACCCCAAAAAATGCACGCGCATTGCGGCAAAATACAAACACTGGATATGTGACGAACGGATGATGAGGTTAGCCAAAAAAGATGCCATTTATATGCACTGTCTGCCTGCCGATCGCGGGGTGGAGGTAACGGATGCCGTTATTGATGGTGCACAATCGGTAGTGTATGATCAGGCGGAAAATCGAATGCATGTACAAAAAGCGATTCTCGCGCTTACCATGGGGAATAAAAAATTGATATAACCGTATGAAACAAAAACAACTTCTTTCCATTACTGATCTTTCCCGCCGGGATATCCTGGATATCTTGGCGATTGCCGCAAAGCTGAAGCGACAGCTCAAGAAAACCGGCAAAAATCGTCCGGTGCTGAAAGGAAAAACACTGATACACATTTATGAGAAGCCGAGTCTACGGACGCACGCATCATTTGATATCGGTATGTTTCAGCTCGGAGGGCATGCCCTGTATTTGGGACCCGAGCATATCGGATTAGGCGTGCGCGAGCCTGTGGAACATGCCGCAAATGTCTTGTCCCGTATGGGCAACGTTATTATGGCGCGGGTCTATCGTCATGAGACCGTGACGGAACTTGCCGAGCATTCGCTCGTTCCCGTCATCAACGGACTTTCCGACCGTGAGCACCCGTGCCAGATCCTTGCTGATCTTATGACCATGGTCGAACACAAGAAACGCCTGACCGGTCTTCGTGTCGCATTTATAGGGGACGGGGAAAACAACGTCACCCATTCGCTTGCTCTTGCCTGCGGCTTATTAGGGATGCATTTCGTTGCCGCCAGTCCTAAAGGATACAAAATGAACAAAACCATATCAGAAATGGCAAAAAAACTGGCCGCAACGTATGGGGGGTCAGTTACCGAAGTGGTCGATCCCGTTGCCGCGGTGAAAGATGCCGACGTCGTCTATACCGATACCTGGATTTCCATGGGAGACGAAAAACAGAAAAAAACCCGGCTTTCCGCATTTGCCAAATATCAGGTCAACGATCGCCTGATGCATAAAGCCAAGCCTGATGCGATTTTTATGCACGATATGCCCGCTTATCTTGAAAATGAGGTAACGCCATCGGTATTTAACGGCGTGCAATCCGTGGTATATGATCAAGCGGAGAATCGATTGCATGCACAAAAAGGGCTCCTGGTGTTTTTGCTCAGGGGAAAATCGGGAAAGAAGGAAAAGAAGAAGGGATGACGGTGTGTATATGGTTTGCCGAAAATCTCGCCAAAGGGGGGCGTGATAGAATATATTCTATGAAACTTGCACTGGAACAATTATTTACCAAGGTACTTGCCACTATGGACGTTGTCGATGTCCCTCCCGCGGTTATGGCAACCGAAGACGCAACGCTCGGCGACTACACCACCAATGTTGCCCTGCGACTTGCAAAACCGCTGAAAAAATCTCCGAAAGACGTTGCACTACAGGTTAAAAACATTCTTGATTCGGCAATTAAAGCGGTTAGGCACGATGATGGTGATCATAATATGTCAGATAGCAATCAAAATAGTGCATGGATACCGGAGATGAAAAGCGTGCTACAGGATATTGATAGGATAGAGGTGGCGGGTCCGGGCTTTCTCAACCTCTTTGTGACCGAAGCAAGCCTAAGCACTTCAGTAAATCGAGTGCTAAAAGATGGGGAGCGCTATGGAACAAGCTCCGCAGGTACTCACCCTCAGGCGGGCAGGCAACAACCTATCGTGTTGAAGCTGGACGGTATCGCAAACCCCGGTCCGAAGCGGGTCATGGTAGAGTTTGCGCATCCCAATACGCACAAAGCCTTCCACATCGGTCATTTGCGCAATATAACGACCGGAGAGAGTCTGGTGCGACTCCTTGAAGCTACCGGGCACGAAGTGGTGCGCGCCAATTATCAAGGTGATGTGGGGATGCATATTGCCAAATGCCTTTGGGCGATGACGCACTTAGCCGATTGCAATCCGGACTCCGTGCGCGGCAAGGAAATTCATGTCCGGGTTGAGTTTTTGGGGAAGGCATATGCCGCGGGAAGTACCCGCTATGAAACGGATGAAACGGTAAAAAAAGAAACGGGCGACATCAACAAGCAAATTTATGCCAAGGATCCGGTTATCTACCCTCTCTATCAGGAAACACGGTCATGGAGCCTTGAATATTTTGACGGGATATATAAGCGGGTCGGCACACACTATGATCGGTTCTACTTTGAGAGTGAGTTTTACGAGAAAGGGAAAGCATTTGTGGCAGACGGGGTAAAAAAGGGGATTTTTGTCGAAAGTGACGGGGCAATCATTTTCCCGGGAGAAAAATACGGCCTGCATAATCGGGTATTTATCACCAAAGAAGGGAACGCCACGTACGAAGGGAAGGAAATCGGGTTGGGGAGGGCACAGTTTGATGAATATCAGCCCGACCTTGTCATGCATGTGGTGGGTCCTGAACAGGCAGGATATTTCCAGGTGTTATTTGCGGCACTTGCCCGTATGTTCCCCGATACCGAAGGAAAGGAATATCATAAAAAATACGGTTGGGTGAAATTAAAGCACGGCAAAATGAGTAGCCGCACCGGGCAGGTGGTACTGGGGGAATGGTTACTTGATGAGGCAAAGAAATCAATCTATGAGATACTAAAACAAAATAAATCAAAATATACCAAAGAAGAACAGGATGACATTGCCGAAAAAGGGGCGATTGCCGCGGTGAAATATGCGTTTCTGCGCGTGGGCACCGATCAGGAAATTGCGTTTGATCTCAAGGAATCCGTCGCGTTTGACGGAGACTCCGGTCCGTATCTTCTGTATTCATATGCCCGCTGTAACAGTGTGTTGAAAAAAGCGGGAAGTAACGGCAGTATTGCCGCGGACACGGTGTTCAACACTGAGGAACGCGCTCTTGCGCGATTTTTGAGCTTTTTTCCCGATCTGGTCTCCGATGCCGCCGCGAACCTATCACCCAATATACTGTGCACCTATTTATATAGGCTGACCTCGTTGTTTAATGTGTTCTACCAGAAGCATCCGATAGCCGAAACACCGCATCGCTTAGCACTTACGGCGGCGTGTGCCCAAGTGGTACATAACGGATTATCCCTTTTGGGTATTTCGACGGTAGAGAGGATGTAAGCACATTATTGCTTCGCAGGAACGGCAACCGTTATACCAAACTGGTCGGCGAGCCCCGTAGAAAGAATTTTTCCCCGTACGGTTTCATGCATGCCTGCAAATTGCACTTCGGTAAATCCTGCGGCCAAGGCTTCTGATCTTGCATGGAGGAGAGCAGACAATCCCGTATTGTTTATCGTTTCGTAACGGCTGATATCAATCGTGAGAGTTTCGCGCCTCTCCATCGGGGTTTCCTTGATAAGACGACGGAGTTTATCGTTTAGCGTACGGCGTAAGACATCTACATTCGCATTCGTGATACTGCGATGCCGTAACTCGGGGATGATCATCACGGGCTATTATAGGGCGCAAGGCCGATATGTCAACTCAGTCATACATATCGCCGATGCATTGCAGGAGCATATACGGAGGTATATTGTGAGGCTGAATGTCGAATACTCACCTCCCGTTGCCATGTCAGCGTTTGCAACAGATTGATGCTTCCGTGTGTAATCGTAAGGAAGGATGCGGTTTTCCCTTGGGTCAGACCGGTTGTTTTACGCGTTTGTTGGCGGAGCACCGGGGGGCTCTCGGAAGATTGCTCCCGACGGGATACCGGGCTTGGGATGAAGGAAGTAACGGAAAAAAGCGCGTTTTGATCGCATCCCCCTTATTCCACGAGCCGCTCCCTGATTGTGCGGAAGCGGATGATTTATCGTTGGCTATCGCCGGTACAAAAGCGGTAAATAATGCCGCCCGTTCAATTAGAACGCTCTTGCATACTCATGGATCAAACGGAAGAAACGGCGGCGGTGCAGAAGACGTGGAAGGCGATGAGGATAGGCCGGAACGGGCGAGAACGTTTTATGGCGTATCGGTAATGGAAGTCGAAGATGATGCGCGTCGCAAGGTTGGGAAGGAAATGCTCGGGGAATAAAATCTTACCAGCTGGCTATGTGCTATCCCGACGACCCCTGTTTTGGAGATAACCGCACTTTTCACACAAGCCTCCTATTTTGTTTTGGGATTACACAGTACCACGGAAAAAAATCCCGTGGTTTGTACGATTCTTCACAAAAAAATAATGATAATTATGGTATTTTTATACGCCTATGGCATGGACCGACAAAGAAGAGAAATCCTGGTTTGAGCAATGGTGGCGGTATCATCATCCGCAGTCACAGGAACTGGATGCCGTGCATGAGCGTAAGGCGCGGTTTCGCGGTTTTTGGGGCAATGCTTCCCGTTTGTTTCCCCGTCACACCCCCCGGCCGGGGTCCCGATGGCTCAGTGCCCGTCAGGCCGAAGCGGTAGAGTCGTGGTTTGAAGAGCACGACATCCTGACGCATTGTCCCGTTCCGGGGAGAAAAGGATTAACTCCTGCAGTCGGCACTACTGAGGTAACGGTGGCGGAAGGCAACGGGGAACCTGTGGTGTT
Source organism: Patescibacteria group bacterium (assembly GCA_049322955.1). Classification (GTDB taxonomy): domain Bacteria; phylum Patescibacteriota; class Microgenomatia; order UBA10105; family UBA927; genus UBA927. Next base: position 328,833 of record JBMOPU010000012.1, read on the forward strand.
TTCTGCCCAGCAAGCCGATAAGATAACTGCCGAAGCGGTGCTTTCATTCGGGAAGAAAATGCGCAGTATGATCGGTACAACCAATTTTCGCAGGCTTCAACAGGGGAGCGTCCGTCAACGTGAAGAGGATGAAGTGGGATTTTGATGCCATACCGCTCTTTCAGTTGCCCCACAAAGCCGTTGGTGTATTGAAGTCGTGGAAAATATTGCCCTCACATCCCGCACGGAGCCTGGTCTAACTGTTCGGGCTTCGCATGTCCGTCTTTTCCGATGAGGTGACAAAAGTTGTTGTTGCCGTCTCCTGAGGTTGCGTCGATGTGGAAAAGGTGACTGCACCAGTGTGATCCACCCTCAGGGGGAGGATTACACCGGGCTTTTCCATTAGCAAGGCAGAGCTTTATAGTCCTTCGGGGATCCATTCCGATGGGATGGTCTATAGTCACGGTAATCGGCTGAGTTTCTCCGGCCATGTGATTATTATAGGATATATTGCCGTCAAATGCAAGAGAAAATGTCCGCAGAAGAGGTGAGAGGGAGGGAAGCAGTCGTGGTGTTGAGCTCGGCGAAATATTTCGGCACAACCATTCAGTTGCGTGCTCATACAGGGAAGGGTTAGTCCGTTAGGGACGATTATCGGTTTAGAAAATGCCTTTCCCTGTCCTGAAAAAAGAAAAAGATGCCGTTACCACCCCATGATTTGACCGATAAGCCCCAGTGATGAGGCAATGACGATAACTACCGCGCTTCCTGCAAGTAACCAATTCTGTGCCTTGTTATTGACGTGCGTGCCCATAATCGCTTCGTTGTTGGCAAACTGGTAGAGAAAAAAGAAAATGACCGGAAGGATTGATCCGTTGATGAAGTTGGCCGCAAGGGTAATCGTGAAGAGTGAAACATTCGGCAGAAGTGCTATGACGGTGCCGATGAGCAGTTGAATCAGGAGCGTTGTATAAAACAATTTGCTTTTTCTCAATGTTTCGTCCAGTGATCCCGAATAGCCGAAAAATTCTGAGAAGGCGTAGGCGGTAGTAAGTGCGACGATGACGCATCCGAGCATTCCCGCAAACAAAAGGCCCGCGCCGAACAGAATACCCGCAAAATCCCCGGCAAACGGGCGGATTGCCATTGCGGCCCCCGCCGCATCGGTAATCTGGATACGATGGGTGAATATCGTTGCCGCAACGGCAACCATAATGAAGAACGACAAGAGGTCGGTGATGATCGCGCCGACATATACTTCCAGTCGGCTGTATTTAAGTTGCTCGACGGTCAGACGCTTATCTTTCATGTATGAGTTGATGAAAAACTGTCCCCACGCGGTGATCGTCGTTCCGATGACCGCAATACCGGTATAGAGAAGTTTCGGGGACAATTCGCCCGACGGGATAGCAAGCGATTGCACGGCAAGGGGCCAATCCGGTTTCGCCATAAATGCCGAGGCAACATAGGTACCGTAAAAAGCGATAAGCACAAAGAAGAACCGTTCGACGATGCTATATGAAGCAAGCGCGACGAACAGAAATAACCCGACGATAATCGCCGGCAGAAATGCGTACGGATTCAGTCCGAAGAGAATAAGTGCCGATTTGAGACCCGCCACATTCATCACAACAACGGCGAGATTGACGAAAAATAATAAGCCATACATAAGCAATGCGACCCGTACGCCGTACCGTTCCCGGATAAGGTCGGCAAGACCTTTCTCCGCGACGATGGCGATACGCGCGCCGATTTCCTGTGTTACCGCAAGAAGAATCGTCATCGGAACGAGGATAATGAAGATCTGGTACCCGAAGGTGGCCGCCGCCATCGTGTACGTCGACACACCCGCGGCATCATTATCGGCGACCGCGGTAATAATGCCCGGCCCGATGATGGTGAGGGCAAGCAGAATGCGGCGTTTCCAGTTGTCGAACCAGTAGTGCATAGGTATTAGGTAAATCGTTCCTGCATACTTTCCACAAGATCGTCGATGGTTACTATTCCCAACAGCCCTCTCCGGTCATTGATGATCGGCAAGCTATAAATTTTATACTTGATCATTTTTTTCATGGCAATCTCCGGAGGAGTCGTGAGATATACGGCAACAACGTTGGGAATCATGAATTTATACATCGGGGTTTCCCCATCTGCCATTAGCAACTCATGCAGATTACATACCCCCACGAGTTCTTTTTTCTTATTGATGACATATATGTAGGTAAGCGGGGTAGCCAGTGTCGTGTCGCGCTTCATGCGGCGCCGAACCGAGGCCGCGGTTTCTTCCGGTTCCGCGGTGAAAAATTCCGTGGTAGCCAACGATCCGATATCCGTCGTCGAAAGGTTTAACAGGTAATCGATCCGCTCTTTAGCGTCCGGAGTAAGGAGCGGGGTAATCATTGCTCGCCGGCGTTCGGAAAGGGTTAAGAGAATATCGACGGCCTCATCGGGATCGACAAGCGACAGAATGCTCGCCGCGTGTTTTGGTTGGATACTCCGCAACAGTTCCCGTTGTCTGCTCACATTGAGGTTTTGAATCACTTCGGCTTCGTATTCGTTGGGCAACAGATCAAGAATTCGGCGGAGGTTTTTGACGGACAACCGTTCCAGATGGTCGGCCAAGTCTTCGGGGGCGAGTTTTGTAAGCTTGTCTTCTTCACGCTTGAGCTGAACTTTCCCCCGGGAAAGTTCAATCGGTTGGATATTTTCCCACGGGAGAAAATCACTCCGCAGACTTGTGCCGAAACGCGATACCTGGCGGTTCAGCCACTGCTCCAGTTTGAGCCAGCGGGCTATTCCCAGTATGCCGACGTCGACACCGGCTATCACAAAATACGGCTTGTCCTGGATCACGACATCGTTGACCCGCACGACTTTATTGCCCTTAATATCGATAATCTGCTGGTCAAGCAAATGAATGCGGACGGAAAGTTCGTTTTCCGCGACTCCCACCGTCTCGTATCCCGGAGAGAGCGCAATGGTGTCGTTAATGGATCGCATGCTCGATACGGGAACCAGGATGTGACCTACCTTCGTATCGATCCGAAGCTTTGTGATGAGCGGTTGATCGGTGGCAAGAAAGGCAAAATCGGTTAATTTCCCGATGGTTTTGCCGTCGGCACTTACCACTTTCTTGTTTGCCAGTTCCGCAAAATACAACATAGTTAGATTGTGATCCTTACGCTTGCGAGAAGTCAATAATCGTGTTCGGGCTTATGCGGGGGATTCTTCTTTTTCACGAAGAAGCGAGAGTACTCTGGCATGGATTTCGGGAGTACGACTGACGACAAACGGTATGCGGAACGAATCTCCCTCATGTCGTTCAATCATTCTTCGTATTCCTGCGGCAATAGCAAGCGGATTGCCGTCTTTGTCGGATACGGAAAATCCTAATTGTTCCGCCGCCTGGATCCAAATTGCCACTTCATACCAGGGATTGCCTTTAAACGGGTCGACCACGGCATCAATCGTGCCTTCGGCAAGTCCCAAAATGCTGTAGCCGCTCGTGCAGTCCATTGCCCAAATGCCCTCGTGTTCGGTAAAAAGGGGTAACTGACGCATTTTGTGCATGCGCCGGGTCAGTGTCGCTATCCGGAGCGGTCGGGGGGTATCGTTTGTTTCGTGTTGGTGTTGTGCATCGGCTTTAAAAGTACGCACGGTCCCGTTGTCATTTTCGATCAGGATAAAACCGTGGTCCACGAGACTGGCGATACCGACCGCTTGCACGATGCCGTTCCGGTCATAGACGGCGATACCGGTGGTTTGCACGCGATCTTTTTTCTGTATCGAACTGGTCATATCCAAGGGATCAATCACGGCAAAGCGCTTTCCCTCTTGTACCTGTCCGTCTTCTTCCTTTGCATTCTGCCATTTGGCGCTTTCTTCAGAACGGATCCATAAGCCCGGGATATCTGTGTTTTGCTCCGCGAGTTGTTCGGCAATAATGGTGCCGATCTCATCGATGCTTCGTTCGGGATTATACTCTTGACCTCCTATAGGCAGAAGAAAATCAGCGCCGATTTTCTGCAGATCATCCAAAACAGGGTGGAGGAGTCCTCTTGTGGCTAACAGGTACGTGGCGACGAACTTTCCTTCGGGGGTTTTTGCCATTTCCGCCGATTCGGCCTCTAACTTGGCGATGGCGATAGCCTCGGGCACGCGGCGGATGATGCTTTCAAACGTCATCTGCTCCGGCTCGATCATCGGGTGCAATCGCTCGGCATGAGAGTGCATAAACGGATTATAGGCCTTAAATGGCCTATAATGCAAGTAGTATGATATGGTTTGAAATATTTGTGGCGCTTCGATCGGTATCACGCCTCCGGGGAATCGATATCCGTATGGTGAACCTTGCCGCGGAGCGGTCGGGGATTTCCCTGGTGCCTGCGGGGTTCGCGGCTGTCACTTGTTGCTGAAGAGAGCAGGAGGGCTTCATCTGATACGGCAATAGTATGTCCGCGATCGGTTACCGTACAAAATCCGATATTCATTTGGGCGAGGTTACGTACCTGTTTCCAATGCACGCCGAACATTTTCGCTATGGCATCCGTGTCCAGCGTACAGCCTTGCTGGCTGGCAAGATACGCAAGTATTTGTTGGCTTTTTGACTGTTCCTTTTTCATCGTTTGATATGCCAATTCCAGCGCTTTACGCCGTTTGACACACCTCTTCCGTCGCCGTTGTCCTTATCGGGTTTTACCCGGTGGGTATTGCTGATAAGTAGCGCATCGGGAACGACTTTTATTCTTCCGTTTTCAATATGTACCTGTCCGGTTTGTTCCTTGAGCATTTTTTCGAGCGTGAGCCGGTGTAATCCGGTCATTTCACCCGCGGATTGGTAAAAAATCTCCAGATCCAACCCTTCCTGATCGCCTGCGTAATTTTGGAGAAGCGATAATACCAATCGCTTCATATATTTTGGTCCCGTTTCTTTGCTCATAGATGAGAAAAGTATTATACTACAGGACGTATTATGAGGCCAGAGAGGGAACAATCATCGCCGTCGACGCAAAAAAAAGAGAGTGTATCGGAACATCCGGTACGAGTTCAGCTTTGGCGTGCGTTGGAGCAGGCAACGCTTGAAAAGGAATACACCCCCGATAAAGAACGGCAAAAAACGGTATTTGACCGCATCAGCTGGGATACGTTCGTTGAAGAAATTGCCAAAGAATCAACCGGGACGGGTGAGGGAGCAGGGAAGCGGTTACGCGGGAAGCTTTTTGAAATGCTTATCCAGGCCGACCCGGCGTTCGGTCAACGCAGTGCGCTCGAAAAAGAACTTCTGGCGTTGGCGCACAACCCCGACGCATTCGGTTTGGGACGGCTCCTGGGGCATCACCGAAATCCCGATATGGCATTTCTTCTGGTCCAAAAAGGAAACGGCGTGGAAATAACGGGCGTAGGGGAATCAAAGTTAGGGCTGTTAAATGAACGTTCCTATAAACAGCTTTCCGAAACGGGTTTTGCCCGCGGGGTAAAGGCGCTCGTTTCCGTCGTCAATACGCTACCTGATCCTGAACGCCACGGGTTAGTTGAAGTGGCAAAGGCAAGGAAAATAGTAGGGGAAAATACGCCGCTACTTACCGTTTCTCCCGAATTCACACAGCTGTTGGTGGTGCCGGCAAACCGTAATATTGCCTGGCATAGCAGTCTCATAAATCGCAAGGAATTTTCCATGGAAGGAAGACAGCGGTTCTATGAACTCTTAAGCGATATTCGCCATATGCGTACGGCAAACGCGGCGTTTTCGACTGCAGAAGTGAGCGCAATGGCAAATGCGCTGAGGTCGGCAGACACGCACTGAGTTATCGCCGCCTTTTTCCGGTGAACAGCAGAAAGGGGTGATCACCGCGAATACCTTTTTTTTCGGGAATTTCTACAATCTGCTGGGTGACGATCGTGAAGCCTTCCTTTTTTGCCGCATTTATCATATTGGAATTTTGAAGTTGCGGAAGCGGTGAAAGCGGAAAACTATTGGTGCACACCGTCAGCCCGCCGCCGATCCGTAAAATTCTTCTTGCCTCCCCGAATGCCTGGCTTGGATTACCGAAGAGAATGCTGTTGGCAAAAAACACATGATCAACCGATTCGTCATCGAGTCCGATATGCGCCATATCCGCGGCCACGCCGGTACCGATTTTTCCCGCTTTGCGTCCGGTGCGGATGGCCAGAGAATCTATGTCCAGGGCAATCACGGTTGCGCCGAATACTGAAAGAGCCTGGGTGTCATCGCCGACGAGCGCTCCTACTTCTACGAGCGATCTGCCTGCCGCCGCACGGGCGACATCGGTGATGATGTCACTCCACGGACGTATTTCAACGGGTTGCCGTCTTCGCCGTTCAAAAAACCAGCTCATGAGAGTATTATAACCTATAGTATAAAAATAGCAATCAATGCTGATCTTTACTCATCGTAATCGCGCTGTCTTGCAATATACCGATTCGGTCGTTATACCCCCCCGGGAGGAAAAAAATATGGCAGCAAAAGCAGAAGTTACCAAAACCGTTCGTGATGCCGCACGGGCACTTTTTCAGAAAGAGGGGAGATCATTGCCGCAAGGCGGTGAGGCGTTTGACTTGTCGGAAAGCGATTTAACGGATTTGGCGGCGCGCGGTTTCCTTCGGCGTAGCGGATCCGGCGCGGGTGACGGGTGGGAAGTAGATTCGGAGGTCGCGGCAGAGCTCGGGCTGTCCGAGTATGATTATTCCTGAAAAAACTTTGCGGCTTCTTCCCTGGCTTTTTTGATTCGTGCTCGTAGCGCTGCTTGACGAAGACAATGCGGTAGGACGTTTTGTTCTTTTCTTTTCAAGAAGCCTTCGACGCCCTCGGATGTTTGCTCATGAAAATTTCCGTTTAACAGCATCCCCATCTGATCGTTGATGTCGGCTTGCCCCAAACAAGCCTCGTCGGTTCCTTTACAGCCGAATGCTGATGTGCAGGTTTCCGGAGTCGTAGCCATAATGCGAATTATAGGCTATTTTAAGGAAAATAACAAGGAGAAGTAAAAAATATTAGCCTCAGGTCGTATTGTTACGGCTAAGAGGGACACGAAAAAAGAACCGCCGCAGAATTATGAGGCCACGCATGATAAAATACCTCCATGTCTGACCAGTCACACATCAGAAACTTTGCGATTATTGCCCACATCGATCACGGCAAAAGTACGCTTGCTGACCGCCTGTTGGAAATGACGGGAACCGTTGCCAGGCGCGAAATGCAGGAACAATTGCTGGACAGTAACCCCATTGAACGGGAGCGGGGGATCACGATTAAGCTTGCTCCCGTCCGCATGGAGTGGCAGGGATATACCTTAAATCTTATCGACACCCCGGGACATGTGGACTTTGGGTACGAAGTAAGCAGATCTCTTGCCGCCTGTGAGGGGGCGCTTCTTGTTGTCGATGCTACCCAGGGCGTACAGGCGCAGACGCTCGCGAATCTTCATCAGGCACGGCTCCACAACCTGACGATCATCCCGCTCTTAAACAAAATTGACATGCCGCATGCCAGGGTAGAGGAAACAAAAGGGGAACTCCGCGCATTGGGCTTTGCCGATGAGGAGATGATTGAAATCTCGGCAAAAACGGGTATGAATGTCGATAAAGTACTGGCCGCTGTGCTTGAACGAATCCCTCCGCCGAGCGGTAATCCTGCAAACCCGCTTCGGGCACTTATTTTTTCTTCGCACTATGACACGCATAAGGGAGTGGTGGTTTTTGTTCGTATAGTTGATGGTTCGATACGGTTTGATCCCACATTGCGCGTGCGATTTATGGCGACAAAGAGTGATGTGGCGCCGATTGAACTCGGGGTCTTTTCACCGGCCATGCACGCGGTGAGCGATCTGAGATGCGGTGAGGTCGGCTACATCGCCACGGGACTGAAGGACGTCAAACTTGCCAAGGTGGGAGACACGGTGACGGTGGGGAATATGAGCGGTACCAAAAATGAGCATCTCGTTGCCGCAGATGAGCCGCTTGCCGGGTACAAGGAGCCCAAGCCGATGGTGTTTTTGGGCTTGTTTCCCATGGCGGCCGATGAATATCAGGATTCCCGTGAGGCAATGGAAAAACTCCAGTTATCCGACAGCGCATTCACGTTCCGTCCGATCTCATCACTTGCGCTCGGGAACGGATTCCACTGCGGATTTTTGGGGCTTCTGCATGCCGAGGTGGTACAGGAGCGGATACTTCGGGAGTTTGATCTCACCATGCTGGCGACCAGCCCGTCGGTCGAGTATCGGGTGACGCTCAAAAAAGGTGTTGATTACCATAAATTGGGCTTTACCCATAATCACATTGTTTCCCATGTTGATGATCAGGTCACCGTCAGTATCCAATCGGCAACAGAGCTTCCCGATCCGACATATATCGAAAGGGTAGAAGAGCCCATGATGCAGGTATCTATCTATAGTCCCAAGCGATTTGTGGGAGCCATCATGCAACTGGCCGTCGAAAAGCGCGGTGAATATGTGGATTTGGGATATGTGGGAGATCAGGCACAATTTACCTACCTTATCCCGCTTTCAGAGATGATTGTGGACTTTTTTGACCGGTTAAAGTCGGTGACGGAAGGGTATGCGAGTCTTGATTATGAATTTTTTGAATGGAGTACGGCCAAAGTCGTAAAAGTAGATATCCTGGTCAATAAAGAAAAGGTTGATGCGTTTTCCTTCCTGGTGCTGGAGCAAGCCGCGGTAGTGCGAAGTCGTGATATTGTGGACCGTTTAGCCGCGGTCATTCCGAAACAGCAATTTGAAATCCCCATTCAGGCGGCCATCGGCGGCTCGGTCATCGCGCGTGCGGATGTCAAAGGATTCAGGAAGGACGTTATTCAAAAGTTGTACGGAGGAGACCGAACCCGCAAAGATAAGCTCTTAAAAAAGCAAAAAAAAGGAAAAGCAAAAATGAAAATGATCGGAGCGGTGGAAATACCCCAAAGTGCATTCTTTGCCGTTCTCAAACGGGGATAACCGTCCTTTGTTGTGTTTTATTATATTTCGATATATTTTGATATAATGATGGGATATGCCGGCAATTGAAGCGCGCGAACCCGTTCCCGGAGCATCGGTCAGAAAAAAACTTGACGGTCTGCGAGTACAGCTCGGAAAAAATCTCGGATGGTTTGAAATGCCGTCCGGGGTATCCGTTGTCATGCATACGCCGGTCGAGATATCGCAGGAAACGGACTCTTACGAGTTGCTTCGTATTCTCGGGCAGTCGAATCGGCTGGAACTTCCCTTTGTTTATCGGATAGCCGCGCGCCTTCCTCATGCGACCAGAGAACTGAGTGTAGGAACCTACGGCTTTCATGAAACGGAGATGCTCAAGTCCTTTTGGCTTACCCATAATCAGGATATGATGATAACTCCGACGAGTGCCGGAGATGAAGTTTTCTACAATGACACGTTGATGGAAAATGGGTTTTCGGTTCCGTCGCCCGGCACCGAAACGGTCGTCTTTGAAGCCTTAAAAATGCTTCTATAACGGTCGCTTTTGCAGAATACGGATGGAGAAGGGGGATAGCTCATAGGCAATCGTTGTGGTTTCTTGTATAGTGGCAGTATGGCGGAAATTCATTTTGGGAGTTTTGATGCCGCGCGTGCCATGAAAAACCCTGAAAAGGGCACACCGTCCGTTGCGGAACCTCTCGCAGTTCGTGACATCCATTATCTCGCCTCAATGCTTCTCGGGGACGGAAAAAAGCCGGCGGTACTGAATAAGGAATCCACCGAATGGGTCGATAAGCGGGTACGCGGAGTGAAATATAAGGGGGTGAACGTCGTGACCGTCGATTGGGACGGGGTACACGAACCCGTTGTCGACGACACGATGGATAAACTGCTCAAAAGTACCGTGCCGACGGGAGTCGTCGTCGAATACTTTACCCCGGAACTCGCCGCTCGGGCAAAGGCGGTGCCGATTGTCGGCGGCATATTGGAAAAGAAGGTAACCGAGCCCGTGAAAAACGAAAAAGATATAAAGGGACGGGCGCACTACCGCAACCAATATAAACGTCGCCTGTATTTCGGAAAAACCATGACGGACGGGCTCGCCGAATCGGGAGTTCCCGCGCTTTGCTTTGACATTGCCAACAAGCCTTTGTATATGCTCCTTCGTGATGGTGCGGTGATTGGCGAAAAACTATTGGGGACGGCCCTGGGAAAAACAATTGATATTGAAGCCGCAAAGCGCAATATTGACACCAAGGGCCTGTATGCCAAGTTGGGTTCGGATATTCCCTCGTGGTGGTATTTTTCGAAGCTTATTATGCAAATGGCCAGGAAGGGTATCTATGATCCGAAAAAACTCTCGGTACTGGATACGTTCCAACTGCACCTGGAGGACGCAAGGCGACTTGTCATCGCGGAAGGAATCACCCAGCACATTGATCGGGGAGTTGCCGACGGGGTCTTGAAAAAGGACGCAACCATTCTGGTAGTGTATCCCGAAGCGCATAATTTGCGGATCAGAAACTACATGGAACGGGTGACCAAAAAAGACGGCGGGTTGCCGCTTGCGGTGAAAGACCTCGCATATCGATTGGTGTCTGATCCGATTTTGGAATTTAAGGAACGGGCATATCAATATAAGGACGGTGCATGGCAGAAAACGGGAGTATATGGCATTAAACGGCACACAAAAGCGTAGTCATTGACAAACGGTGCCGGAAACGTAAAGATAATATTCAGGCACTTATATGGCAACAAAGTTATTGCCCTCCATGAGATTCTTCGGCTTGTTTGCCTTGTTTTCATTTGTCACCGGTTTTGTGCTTATCGTTGCCTCGCAACGCAATACCGAGCGTCGCTCGCAGGCATCCAACGGACCCTACGCGTGTGACGTCGCCTGCTCGCCTGCCGCGGGAGGGATCGGCGGAGCGGCATGTATCGCCTGTATGCAGGCACAGACAACACCGTCAATCAGCATAAAACCGTCAGTCAGCCCGACACCTGCAGACAAATGTCCTTATGCCTATAGAGAGAAATGCTACTCAACTATGGGACAAGTTAATAATGCGAGGCACAACTATAATAACAGTCAGACCGTGTTATGTTATCTTCCCGGTTATTGTCCGCCAGTTGCCGAGCCGGTACCGCTGGGGCCGTGTGAGCACATATACGGAGGACGTTGTTATGCGAGTGCGGAAGATGCGGAAAGAGCTGAATACCTCGCAACAAAAGGCCCCAATGATCCCCCGATAGAAGCTCCCGTGCCGATAGATCTCAATTAACACGAGACACGTAACCGCAAACGGCAAAGTAACGCTTTGGCGTTAAGTGCGTTTCCAGAAGAGGAGGGGTCGCGGTCGGTGAAGAAATCTTTTTCGTAGCAAAAATCCGAGCGAGGCATCGGCGGGCTGTTCACTTCGTACTCCTTCCATCCAACCATCACCCTCGGGTTGCAGGATTTCGTATTCGACCGTTCTTCCCTGTGTTATGCCTATAATGCTTGCGGCCATCTCCGCATACCTTTCGGGGGAAACACTCGGATGAAGCGTAATAATTGCTTCGTTAGATCCGCTTGTTGTGGAAAGTCCGCGAACACGGATGCGGGATCCCTGAAGTGTGATGTTTCCATTTTTTTCAACGATCGGGAGTCCGGGCGTAAGTACTTCAATAGAAAGTTTGGATAGCGACATAGGTCACGGTGAATTATATCCTATAATGCGATATTTGTGAAGCTGTTGATGGCGTTCCTTCAGAGCGTTTTTTCAGCAACGCATACGATGGTCCAGATATGAATTCAAGCATGCTCCATGGGCAATGGATGTGCGAGATGTGCATAAAATCGGTTGGGTATCTCACAATAATTCATAGCCGATCATCTTATCGTACCAGACGGCGCTTTGTGAGGGATTCCACCAATCTGATGGAACCTACGGAGAGGAAAAAAAGCAGTATGTTAAGAAGCGCCACGTATCCTAGGATAGTACCCGTAGAGCGTAAAAATTGCGTGACCGCGAACAGCGTAATTTCCGTGAGATTAATGCGAATACCGATAAGAAAGAGCGCAATACTCACGAGGGCAAGTACCCCGACTACCGGCCAAAATCCTTCCAGGTCTTCGGGCGAAGAAAACATAGTATTGGAGACTGCGAAAAACGCGTATCCCATAAGCACAAAGAGATACACGCCGTAACTCGTCAAAAGTATGCCGTTTTGCGCATCAAGAGCTACCTGCTCCCATACGCCGGGAAGAAAATACGAAAGTAATCCCAGAATGCCCAGTCCCACGAATACGGGAGCAATACCGATGATTGCCCGACGGATCGGATCGGATTGGGCGATTGATACACTCCCTGTCCGCACATTTTTTTCTTCGATACCCTCGGGAACAAGAGTTAACCCGCTTGTTCGAACGCCCAGTATTTCTGCGGTAAAAAGATGGGCAAGTTCATGAATGACCGTACCCGGAAAAAATATAATGGACAGAAATCCTACGGCGACGGGACGCGATTTGGTGAGGAGAAATGCCGCAATAAACAGGTTTTGGGTGAGTTTGCGGGAAAGGATGTAGAGTCCGATAAGTTCAACGCAAATGATGACGATAAAAACGATCATAGCCATTCCAGTATATGCGATATTCGTGCCGCCGTGGTATAGTATGTCGCAATATGCGTACAGTGACCCTCCTCATGGATCCCAAAAAGCCCACCTATAATTTACGGGTCATGGAGGATGACGGTGCCCGCAACAACCTTGGTGAGTGGCCAACGCAACGGGGTGCACGGCGGCGGCTTTCGGCGGTGGTAGGGGAGGGGAAAACACTCCGCATCGGGTTATTTGATAGTGATTGTCTTTCCGCCGTTACTTCTGTCCGTGTTACCGAAGGACGGGTGTTGTATAACGGAAAACGGGTATTGCCGGTTTTTGGCACCACCTGGGAAGGATTATTTCAGGAAGTCCGCATCGTCCCTTCGCTTTTTGCAAAAAAAGAAAAATAAGTCGCGGTATTAGTGACCGCCGGTGTGTTCGGCCGATTCGGGCGTAGCAATTTGGATAAATGCCTGCAATCCTACCGCGGCATAGACGATTCCCATGGTGACCTGGTCGGAGAGCTGACTGGGAGGCTTTTCGGCCTTTTTCACTTCGCCGAACATTTCTGATGCTTTTTTCATATTTTCGGGAGTTTTGGGGATACCCGCAAGATCCAGCATAACGTTCGGGCTGGGGGATAGCTTCGTAAATCCTTCAACGCCCGTGAGCTGTTTCCAGGTCATGGCCGCAAGCTCGTTATTGGTCTGTAATAGTTGTGCTACCGCAGGAACACTGTCCCGCGAACCGCTTCTGATGCTGTCGGCAATATCAGGAGGAAGCGGATTTTCCGGGTGTAACGTATTGTACTGTTCGAGGATAGGAAGTATCGCACTTTCCTGCGGGTTAGCGGGGGGGATGTTGAGATCGTTGATTTTTGTTTGCAGTTCGACAAGTTTGAGTGCGGTATCGGAAGGCAGTCCATCCGTTTCCATGGCCGCAAGCGCGCGAAGCGCACCCATTTGCATTTCGTTGCCGAGCGGCGTATCCGCCGCTTGCGTCGCGATGGCATTGACAAGCAGACGCATATCCTTGAGTTCCAGAAGAATGGTATTTGCTTCCGCAAGCAGTGCGGTTGCGGCTTCCCGGGAGGGCAGTGCTTCAGTTTTTGCCGCCGTAGCCTCATGGACGGGGACGCCTTTGGCTATTTGTTCGAGGGTCCCTCTGGCTTCCGCTTTTCTTCGATCATTGCTTTTTACGGTGCCCGATGATTTCTCTTTTGGCGCCGCCACCTGCGGCTTCGGTGTTTCGGGTTTCGGTTGAGGAGGTAATCCTTCCATTTTGACGGGTTCCGGCATACCTCTAGTATAGGCAGAAAGGATAAGACGGCGTCAAGCGTGTTTTGCTTTTGCTTTTTTCGGTATTGGGATATGATAGCCATATGCCAGAGCGCTCTGAGTCACCGAATACGATACCGGCAAAACGACCGGTGGTGGAGCGGGTGCTGTACGGTGTCGGGAAATTTGTCGAGCGACATACTCCTACGGCACATGCCGACCGCATTATCACCGTTATCAATCGATACATTATTCCGAAACTTTCTCCCGAAAAACGCCAGTGGGTGGGCAAACACAAGGATGCGATAGAAACGGCCGCGGTTGTGGCGGGGGTGGGTATTACGGCGACGGAAATAACGCTTGCGACTGTTTGTACCGTGCGTATGGCGGGGAGATTTCGTGAAGTAATGGAGCAAATCAAGGCAAGCAAACGGGCAAGAAGCCTTCGCGAGTCGAAGATCACCTCTCACGAAAAACTGAAATCCGTAGCCAAATGGAAAAAGCCGAAAGGGGAATCGATTGTTCCGGATGCGCATGTTCCCGTTGTGTTTGACAGAACCGATGAACTGTTTATGATCCAGGAACTTTCCCAAGATCCGAAGTGGCAGGATATCCCTACGGTACGGGCATTTCTTGACGGAACATTGCAATTGCGTGAAAACGAATTCGTTGATTGGGCGCGTCTCGGATTGCCCGATCCGAATAAGATCCAGGCGAAAACAAAGGTGCGAAAAGGGAGAATTGCACCGTACGTTCCTCCGGTCGACAGTTATGCCTCAAGGAAACTCCCTACGGCGGCAGAGCCGATTGTTGCCAAAGCTCCCGGACTCGGCGATAAAATTCGTGACAAACTTCGGGGAATTTGGCCGTGGTCACTCGAAAATCAGATACTTCGGGCACACCGGAAGCGCATCGCGACGACGAAGGCTTTGAGCGAAAAGCGCGCACAGGATTCGGCGCGCAAGGCACAACAAAAAATATGGGATGAGGAACGGGCACGGATGCTCCTTAAACGAACCCAGGAAATGGAACGGGATCACCAGGAACGGTTACAGCAGGGAATTCAAAAAGGAATTGCCGAGCGTCTGCGACGGGAACATCTTGCGGAACTTGCCGCAAAGGGGAGCGTCATCGACACCGAGTTGGCTAAAAAAAGCCCCGCACTGGTGGCGGCTATTGCCGAAAAAGTGGCAACCCTTCCAACCAATGAAACCACCATTACCCGCGATCTCACCGCGCTACTGGTCAATATAGAAAAGAACCCGCAGGTATTCGCACCGCTTGTTGAAAAAGTGTCGGTCGCAGGTGACGGCACCGACGGACTGCGCGCCGCCTCACAGCTCCTGGAGAAGGCATACAACAGCCAGAAAGGGGTAAAGAAAATCGATGGGGCTTATACGACAAAATTCACGACCCTTGCCGCATTTTGGTTACAAAGACTCGGACAAGTGGGATTAGATCTGTTGCGGGGGAAATGAAGATCCCGGCATTGTTTTATACACGCTCGTGAAGCAAGGATGTTTTGCAACGGTCGAATAATACCTCTATACTTATTTGTGTTATGGACTACAAACAACTTTTTGATCGATGGGTACTGCTCACGACGCTTCCCGAGGAAGACAGGAAAGCGCTGGTGGAGCGTATTCATACCGAAGTGACCACATCCGTACAGGCGTTTGCCGGTCTTGCCGCCGTTGAAATAGATAAAACACTCGCCGACGCATCCTATGAAAAAAAGGAAGCATACGTCAAAACGGCCGCTCCCGTCTTGGCACTCGCGGCTTTTGACGGGTATCTTTTGTCTCTCATGGAGCGGGGAATCAACCCGCAAACAACCGATCTTGCGGGCGTCGAGAAAACGTCAGGATTGGGCGAACGGTGGTCAGCGGGTTACGGCAAAGACCAGAACATGACAATCCTCAAGGAGATTGATCCGATCATTCTGTTGATACTCGCCAAAATGCAGGAAGTGCGGGTGAATCAGATGCTATCGTTCTATCCTGAAATTATCGAACTTCCCTACAAAGTAACCGAAAAGCTCCATCAATACATCGGTTGGGCGGTGAATCAGGGATATGTATTGGGAGTCATGGAACAGTCCTAAATCTTCACGATTATGCCCGAAGCTGTCGTTGGTGCCACTACATCGGATATTACTCATCAGCAAAAAACCAAAGAGGGATCACTGACTATTGAGTATCATACCCACGATTCGATCGCCAATACGATCGGACATATCCTTGCTGTTCCCACCGTTCATACATTGTTGTGGACATGGGACAGCGCGTTTAAAAATCCTCCGAAAGAATTGGCGGATCAACTGTTTGATCGGTATAAGGATGTGCCGTGGAAAGGCGACGTGCTGGTGCGGGTAGGGCATGCGTCCATCATCGGCGATATGCAACGTGCGCTTGCCCGGAACGAATCCGTACGGGGAAGACCCTGGCGTCTTAAAGATATTCCGGGAAGAGTTGCCGAAACATTCGGCAAACTGGGAATAGCGTTTTTTACTTTTTTCTCGACCGCGGCGGCAAAGTTTTTGCGTACCGACTTTTATAACCCCTATGCAAACGTCGCCACGGTGTATCATCCGAAGCTCGGTGTCGGCATGCATGAATTGGGGCACGCGGAGTTTTTTAATCAACGGGATAACGTAAGCAGGGTGGGACTCCTCATCATGGATTGGTTGGGATTGAATGTGGGCAAAGATATCGTGGTGCCGGTCCCTTTTTTCCGCTCATTTACTGAATACAAAGCAAGTCAGATTGCTATGCAACGGTTTAAAACGGACGAAGAGCGGCGTGAGGGGTTGAAGATACTCGAAGGTGCATGGGCAACTTACCTGTTCAGCGATGTTTTGAGTTTATCCTTTTTACCCAAACCGGTGACCGAGGCTATCGGATCCGTCTTATCGTATCCCGCATCGGTCGCGGGACACCTGATGAATAGACTGTATCCAAAAAAAGACCAGCGGTTCAGCTATATATTTTCCGGCAAAGCCGGATCCGGCTTTGCCGGAGAGGGGAATGTGGGGTTACAACATAATCAGCCCGTAGAAAAGAAGAGGGTATCCAAAAAGCCTGCAGTACCCGATCTCTCGGCGCATCAGGTACTTGTTGCGACCGCAAAAGCGCCCTCATCGGGCAAGGAGACTGCCGTAGAAGGCAAAGGGGGACGTCAGTTTAGTGACGAACCGTTAAAAAACGGCAAACGCCCGCTTCATAGTAACACCCACCGCATCACCTTTTAGGAATATACCGGTATCGTGACCCGTTGCCTTGTTATTTTTTCATCCCTTTACTACAATGATAGTTTCCGACGCAAAAAACCTATGGCCCATCACGAAATATCCCAAGACGAAGTTCCAGGCGGTTCTGCGGAGCACGAGGAATCTCACGGCACGCATCATGCGGAACACGGAGAGGCTTCCGCAAGTCTCATGACAATCGAACAGGCACACCATAACAAACATCATCGTCAGATGCATCGGACACTGCGGTGGCCGATCCACAGTAATACCCCGCGGATTACATTCTAAAGAATAACGGTGGCGTTATGCGTGCGCTATTTGGTATATTTCCTGCATTTTAGCAATCTTATATATCTCACTGCTAATTAGCACTCTATTCTTCGATATTGATAATACAAAAGCCGTTTGTATATATCCGGCTTATTATTCCTAGTCGTACATGACTGAAATGGTATACAATAGCGCTATGAGCAAGATCATCGCGCGTTGGCTTCGTGCGCATATCGGTTTGGTCTTTCTGGTCGGATTTCTTTTTTGGATCACCGTTACCGGTCTTCAGCCTGATTTCCTGCTTATCGGATGGGATAATTATTCTTCATATCTGGGTGGCACCGACGGGATTTTTCGTACGATTTTTTCTACCTGGCGTGCTTATCGGGGGATCGGAGTGCCGGGAGATAGTGAGAGTACTGACGCGGTGCGGCAGATTCTCCTTTTTGCGTTGACTCCCTTTGTCACGGAGCCCATGCGGGACCAGGTATATATCATGGCATGCTTATGGGTGGGCGTGCTCTCCCTCTATGTGCTTGTAAAGCGTTTGGCGGGTCGTTATATCGAGGCAAACGAAGGTGCGATAGATATCGCGGCGGCCTTTTCCGGATTTATGTATGCCGCCAATCTCAACACTATATCCACATTCTATTTTCCGATAATTACGTACATCACGCGCTATGCATCGATACCCCTTCTTGTACTGGTGTTTGATAAGGTACTGCATGACCGACCGCTTGGGATACGGACAATTGCATTCTTTATTGGGGCGGTATTGTTTTCTGCGGGAAGCTTTATTACCGCTACGGTATTTTTTACGACCGGCATCCTATTAGGGCTGTATGTGCTATTTCAGGGTGCAGGCAGGCGCGGGTTCCTTTTGTTTTTTGTATTTGTCTGTCTTAATGCGTTTTGGCTCGTGCCCTTTGCCAACTATACACGGGAAAAATCAGCGAGCCTCAGGCTTGCACCGGTGTTTATTGACACCAACGAAGCACAGCTGAACCAATCACCCCAATCGTACAGCCTGTGGAAACAGCTCATTTTGTATCCTAATTTTTTCTACACCCGTTATACAAGGGTGAGTGACGAACGGAGTGCTCCCTTATTTCCCCTCACGGAATATATTGATAGCGTTCAGGGGCAGACGGTTTTGGGCGTTTTTCCGGCGATAGCGCTTCTTGGGGTGGGGCTGATATTTCTTGCGAAGAGAAAGTATTACAGGATATTTTGGATTCCCGCAACATATTTGTTATTTATTATACTCTCATCGCAGGAACAATCCCCGTTGGGATTTATTCCCGCACTTTTAAACAAGATTCCTTACTTTAAGGTGGTATTCCGGTTCGGCGATACCAAGTTCCATCCGTATATCGCTTTTGCGGGGAGTTTAGCAGTCGGCGTCTTTACAGTGCTTACTCTTCGTGGCGTACGACATATTCGTCGGGCGGCAACCACTCTCTCTGCAGTGCTTGGGATATTTCTTGTGGTAGTCCCTCTGGTGTCGGTGTATCGCACGTATTTGACCGGGGATTTTCTTCCGAAATATCTGATGGTGCAGTTGCCGCAGGCATACCGCACTGCGGCAACACGTATCGACAACGATCCTGCAAACGGGCGAGTACTGCACTTGCCGTATGATCCTCAACTGTATTGGCGTTCGCATACCTGGGGATATATGGGCTCGGCATTTGTCCAATATATGCTCAAAAATCCGTATTTGGACAAAACATTTGAGCCGGCAAGTCTGGAAACAACCGGTATGTTTTTGGAATTGTCCTCGATCATCCGGGATGCAAACCAAGTGGTGGGGGAAGCATTGGAAAAACGTGCGGATGCGCTTTTGGCGCATTTGATTCGTCACCGGATTTCCTGGGTCATGTTTGATGAGTCGGTGAGTCCTGAAATGCGGATACGGAATATGCGCTATTGGGGGTCATTTAATACGACCGACTCGTCAATACTTCTCGAAACGCTTGCATCCGCCGGCAAGGTTACCCGTGCGGCGGAATACCCGATTGATCTCGAGCCGATTGCAAAAGAGTACACAAGACTCCTCGGACAGCAACCGCAAGGACCACTCGGGAAGCCACGATTGATTTTGTATCGCGTGAATGACAACATGACGACGGTAGAATTTACCGATAGCGCAGTTGCCGCCGTTCCTTCGACTGCGGGAGTGATCCCTGCCGCCAACAATGCGGTAACCCTCCAACCGAGTGTTGATTCTGATACATTATTATATCCATTGTTATACAAAGACTTAGTCGTGGAACCCCGTAAAGAGGGGATGCAATTGGCACATCCGACCGATTTTCTCTCCGCAGGAACCGGTAACATGCTGACGGTAGCGTCGGGGTCGGGTGCCGCGGTTGAAATCCGTATGAAGAAGGAAGGAGAAAACGCTCTTCTCACGTTTTACAAAATCGAAGCTCCGAATATCGGAGTCCGTTCATTTTCAACCCTTCTTACTGCCGTTCGTTTGCCGCTCCGGCTTCTCAGAGATGCTCTTGAGGTAGCGAATGATGCGGGGATGTATCTTTCAGACTGGCATATTCTCGGACATGACAGATTGAGCGATATCCGCCTCATGATCGGCGATGTCGTGCTTCCTGTGCCGGTATTGACGAGTGAGGAAGAGCAGGTAGTCGGATCGGTATATCTGCCGTCGTCCTCGGTAAATGTGACGGTACTGCGCCGCAACAAGCAGGTTGCGATGAATTTGTCGGCATTGCATCTTACCGATATGCCGAATTGTTTCGGTGATCGAACCGGCGGGTATGAGTATGAGGTGACGGGTACGCAATCAGGTCAGCTGACCCTGAGAAGTCAGAACGGATCTACCTGTCTTGTGTACCCCGTTTCCGACGGAAATGCAAAACACGTCGAAATCCGTTTGGAGTATCGTGCAAATCAGGTGAATGAAACCGTAGATAACCCCGGTGCAGTTCCCCAAGTGGCAAACTATGTGTCGCAATTGACGAAACCGAACCTATTAAGCCTCTGTATCGGTGTACAAACAGGGGATATGTGTCTGAACAAACATCAGATCCTGTCGATGGGGAATGAAGGTACGGTAGTTATTCCCTCGGAAATAACCGGTCAGCAGTTCACTCATTTACGGATGGCAACGGTGCCCGTCGGCAAACAAACGCAGGAACTCACCCTTACCGGAGGGATGCTCTCGTATTTTGATGCGGTTAGGGTTTTTGCAGTGACGGTACCCCAACGGGCATACACTGCCGAGATTACACCGGCGGGTGATAATTTCCATGTCACCATTCCGCCGCTCCTTTCGTCGGGATCGTATTATCGAAGCGCCGCTGACGGTTGGTTTGTGTCCAATCGTCCCTGCGAGACGAGTGGCGGCTATCGGACGACGCGGCGACTGTCGGGTGGCATGCTGAGTTATATCGCTGATTGCTACAATGAATTTTCACTCCAATTGCCGTTTAACAGCGCATCGGCAAAATTATGGTCGGTTTCGTACGCACTCTTTTCAGGAAAGTATCCGTTATTCATGCTTGGCGACCCGTTCGGGCATTACGTGAACCAGTACCTTTCGTTGTATCAGGGATACCCGGAGGTGCCGGGAATGCTTTCGCTCCAGGCACCACAGCAATGGTACCGACCCTATGCCGGGGATACCGTGCAGAGCATCGTACGCGGAACGATTCCTGCTCAGGCGTATGTTTTGGTTCCTGCCGTACCCGAACTTACCGATACTCGTGCCAAATCCTATACGATCCATCAGGATAGCAAAAATACGGGGATGGTGGGGTTATATGACACCCGCATTACGGAGTTTCCCGCTTCGTGGCACCACATGGCGGTGCAACGAGGAAATCCGGAGAAGACGTATGCGGTGCCGGGTTCCGTTACATCCCGCGATATCTTGCCGTCTTTGACCGAAGTGACTCTCGCGAAGGGTACCAATGCAGATAACTCCTTTTTATTGGTACAGCGTTCGGGATTTGACCGACAATGGGCCGCGTACAGAGATGTATGGTCCCTCATCGTTGATAGCAACGCGATCCGTCCCGTCCGATGCGGGGGTACCTTTAACTGTTATGCGCTTCCGTCAGATAGCGGCCGATGGTACCTGTTTTATACCCCGGAACGTTTGGCAATCATCGGCTGGCTTGTCACCATTTTGAGCGCCGCCATTTTTGCATACAAGTGGCGCAGATAGTCCCGCTGTTCAAGCGAAAACGCGATGACACGCTTCATGACGCGGTAAAAGTCCCAGATAAACTCCGGAGGCAACATCATGCTCGCCATGTACTGGATAATCCAGTACAGGTGGATATACCACGGTGCCTTTTCGATATACGTATCCGTCCAGTTATGCATGGCAAACGTCGCTTCCGCGAGTTTGCGGAAATGTTTCCATGACGCGGCATTTTTATGCCATCGGACGTTGACGAGCGGCCGCTGGATGTTGGCAAGTTTGCCGTACTGGGCGATCCGATACCACAAATGCGTGTCGTCCGCCGGCCAAAATGCCTGCAGGTATCCGCCCGCTTTTATGGCGATTTTTTTTCGATACATGACGGTGGGATCAGCGAACGGACTGACGATATACCACAGTTTGCGGATCTGGGCGTCGGTTTTTAAGAATTTGACGATCTGCTCGCTCCCGTCATCCGTGAACAATCGTATCCATGATCCGACCGCCGCCACGTCTTTGTGTTTCTCAAGATATTCAACCTCGGTGGCAATCCGGTGAGGTAACATGAGATCGTCCTGGTTCAGGCGGCAGATGTATTCTCCTTTGGCTTTTTCGAGCGCAAAATTGAGTACCCGCGACAACCCCCGGTTCTGGGGGAATTGGTAGAACCGTACGCGCTGATATTTCTTTTCCAGCGCCCTACAGATTCTGCGGCTGTGATCGGAACTGCCGTCATCGACGAGCAGGACTTCAAAGTTTTGATAAGTACTTTTAAACACGCTTTGCACCGCCGCCTCCAGATAGGGGGCGCCGTTAAAGACCGGAATCACCACCGACACGGTCGGTTTCGGATACTTTTTCATAGGTACTCCTTTCTTTCTATGATGATTCATAGATTGAGTTTTGTACTCCCTGCGCCCCCGAAAGTGTCTCTCGGGAGAGCGGGGAGAGGCATACAGGAATGACACACAAGTGTCATTGAGCTATTGCTCATATGGTCTCTCCTGGTTATGTAGCGGTCTCCAAAAAGGAGTCCACTCAATAACCGTAAAAGAGGCTCTGCGCAAGCGCAGAGCCTCTCTTTATATTAGCGTGGGTCAGTCCCACCAGTCGAAATCGTCAGCAGGGCTGAACGCATCCTTCACGGTGAAAACTGCCCAGTCGGCTGAAAATTCGGTCACGCTGTCTTCCATGACGAAATACAGCACGCGGTACCCGCCGAGCGTATTGAGTTCGGTGATTTTCATCAGGTTCGGGTCGGTCACACCGGCGCTTGTCACGATGAACGTGTTCCACTTGGTTTCGTGGGTGCCGCGTTCATACACGACGCTGGGAAGCAGTCCGAGCATTTCGAACAGCTTGGCGCTTCGGTTGTCCGTGATGTACTTTTCGAATTCCGCGTTGGACATCGGCTTGAGTGACTCGGTGCCTGCTTTTGCCGTGGTTTTTGCTTCCGTCAGGTTGCTATACCCGGGGTATGCATGGCAGAGTTTGACGCCAGAGAACGGGTGGTACACGTTGAGCGAGCCGGTGCGGCGTGCGATGTACAGCGACTTGCCATCTGCACGCGTTATTTCAGCCCAGCCGGTGCCGACTTGTCCCGTCTGCGTCCACACGAGCGTCTTGCCCGCGACTGCGTGAACGGTAGCATCCCAGCCCCAGGCGAAGCGAGCATCAGCATTCAGGTTGACGTCATCGTCGAGGAGCGCGAAGAGTTCCTCCGTGCCCATGTTATCCTGAATTTGCTTGGTGACCTTGCTGGAATTTTCGCAAGCCTCGGCTTCGATGTTGCCCTTGACCAGCATGGGAGTTCCCTTGCGTGGCTCTGTCTCGCCGGTCCAGTTTTTGAGCGTGATGTATGCGAGACCGGTTTTAACCGTCTCTGTGCTGTTGGGTGGCAGGAGGTAAATGCCAGTGTCGCCTTCGACGCAGAACTTCACGATTTTTCCACCGTGGGTCGGGTCGGCGTCACGATAATTACCGGTCCAGAACAGCACAACCTCATCAGCCTTGGTCTTGAGCGTTCCGCCGTTTTCCCAGCGCACCGGATTCTTCGGATAGACGTAGAGTGTGTCCAGCCGGTTGGTGTAGATGGCGTGGTAGTCTGGCGCGCATCCGGTCAGGAACTGTGCGGCGTATTCCCATTGGGTAGTATCCAACACGGACCCGAAGGGCTTGGTTTCGACAGGTTCATCCAACAGGTCGAGAGCCTCGGCCCGTTCCAGAATGAACTCGGTTGACACGCTGGTATATCCGTCGACATTGAATGTCGGCGGCGCATCATCAGCCTGAGCGGCGACGATGACCCACATGGGTGGCGTCCAGTCCGCGGGCGGCTGGTTGGATTGGGCAGACACGCTGGTAGGCGCGAATGCCGCGAAAAGCAGGCTCAACGTCATGAAAAGCACGAAGAGCGTGTAGGGATTGCGTTTTGTACGCATTGTGGTACCTTAACCTTTCTTTCGTAATCTAGTTTGATTTGGATTCGATTGTTTTGGAACAGTATTCAGTTGTTACCCCTATTGACCACCTCCTTTTCGTTGGTGTTTCTAACAGGCCTTGCGGTCGGTTAGACTAGTCTTGCTTTTTCTTCTTGGGCCTGAAAATATAGGCGCCAATTCCAGCAAACACGATTGACGTGACCACGATGATGATCACGATTTCCGCAGGCGTCGGTTTCCATTCCATGACTCTTCTCCTTTCGATCTAAGATTTCGGGCTAACAATAAAATGTTGCCCTTTGGCGAATAACAATACATTTCTGTACTGGAATTTTTTCTTTCTTGTCTTGTTTTGTGTGATATTTTCCCCACTAATTATTGGTATCTTAAAAAAGATATTTCTTTCCCCCGATCCGCACAGATATGTGTCTGTACAGAGTGGGGGAAAGAAGCGGGGTTAAATCGTCCCGAAAGGAGATCCGGTTGTCTCGCAGAGCGAGATCACGCTTCGCGTGACCGTAAATATAAAGAGAGATAATCAATCGCACAAAGCGGTATTTTCGAATCCACGAAAAGCGTGAACCGCGAAAGGCGCGTTTTGCGATGATTGTAATAAGTAAGCTAAAACGACTCCATGGAGGAGCGACTCATTCCTGTCCCGCGAAGCGGGACAAGCCTAAGTACGCTTTTTCTCTATGAATCGAAAAAAGCTACTTATTCCTGTATGCCTTGTTAAAGAGCCTACGGTGTAATTCGTCGTTCGGACGCGATTGTCCGTGGACGATACGCCATAGTCTGAGGTGTTAGCCCCAGAAAAGAATCCCGCCACACCACAACTGTTGGCCTGCCGTCCGCGAGTGCGACACGGCGGGACTCATTTCCGAGGGTAAAACTGTCTATTTACTTGTCAAACCATTTGTTTTCCTCAATCCGGCTCATGTTTATGAGCTGGGCTGGGGAAAAGGCTCGATTTAGTAACTCACATTTGAGTAACAGGCATCGAGCCAATGTGAGAGAGTTGATCCCGATAAATCGGGAAAGTCAAATAAGGACCAGACCGAAATCTGGTCCTTTTTGTGTTGACTATGCCTCTTGTTGAGGCAAGGATGGTATGAGAATGCCCTCCATAATGATGGTGGTGGTGCCGGAGGTACAGGTTATGTGAACGCTGTTCGGATTGGTTTCGAGTGATTGGTTGCCCGTTGGTTGGACGGATACGTCACCTTGACCGAAATCAGCGGCGCATGTGTACTCGGGCGGTACGCTCCAGCTGACGAATTGACCATTGTATTCGATGAACATCGAAATAGTCGTTCCGTCAGTGAATGTTGCCGTTGCATTCTGCATTTCAGTGGTGTTGCAGGTGAATCCGTCGGGGAATTTGTCTGATTCCACGACGTATATAGACATGGTTTCCCCGATGGGACACTCCACGTAAAATTCACCGCTGGTTTCAACCGAGACGAGCGGACATCCGCCGAACAGCAAAAAAAGCGGCAGGATACCCTTAAGTAAGCTTATCAGTTTCATTGCTCTGCTCCACGATAAAGTTAGTCTGAGACCGACTCGGTGGTACTGATTCGGTCTCAGTTGCATGGTTACTTCAGCCAGGCTTCCGCTGAAACAGTGAACTCGCCGACGGTATATTCGAGGCTTACGACACTCGAGTTCATGACTGCGCGAAGCACGTCATTCGTAGCGGTTTTTTCAGCGTGCCCTGCGGCGATGCTGGTGCCCGTGAGCGTGAATGTCGGGGTGCCATAGGCTCCCGGATTGTCGATGAGCACGGCGTACATGCCGTTGTTGCCGACGCGGTCAAGCGTGATGAGCAGTTGACCGTAGGCGCCCGGAATGACCAGCGTGTCGACAGGCTCGTCTTGATAGGTCAAGCCTTTCGCACAGTACGGCGTGCCGAGCAACGGACCAGTGACGGTGTATGTCACATCTTGGTCGTTGTTACTGCAGGACACCGTGCTTGTGCTTACCGGCACTTCGCCTGTCACCGTCATATTGATGGTCGGTGTAATGGTCGGGCGTGGTGTGCGGGTCGCTGTTGCAGGCGGCGTGTTGGTCGGCGTGGGCGGAAGCAGATGGTGCTCGTCGAATTCCGCAAGCGGCATGATATTGCCAATTGCGTGGTCGCCGCTCCAGAACAGTTCGACCTCGTTGTAGCCTTCTGCATACACGTTTACCTGTGAGAACATCCACTTCCACATCTTCCGCACTTGTGCGGGTGTAATTGATGTTTGCTGTACCGCATCTTCCGTTCCGTAATAAATCGGGAACGACGCGCGGTCAGTGGTCGGGCATGGCGAAAACATGGAGTTCACCACGAACACGATGGTGCGCACCGTTGAGCCCTTGCAAGTGAATGTTTCGATGGCGCCGTATTGGTAGGTCACCAATTGGTTGTCGGTGAGTTCGTCCCAGTCTTCGGCGGGCATGAACGTACCCATCGGCACATCCTGCTCCTTGTAGTCAATGGTGACCGTGAACGGTAAGTTCTGGTAGATGGGCGCCGGTGACTCGTCAAGCGTCGCATAGTAATACTGGAAGCCCTTCGGCGCGATGCTCAGCAGGTCGTCGGCATTCGCCCCGACAAAATACTGGAATTCGCTGACGGCTTCTTCAACATCTATCGTGACATCCGTCGGGATGCGCCACGTGATGTAGGTGCCTTTCAGGAATTGTACGGTCATGCGGTCGTCAATGAAGCCGAGGGTGAAATACCCATCATGCTTCACGAGAATGACTTCCCTGTAGGCTTCCGTGTTATGGCGTGTCCCTTCCGGGTCGTGCGAGTTCTCATCGAACGTGCGTCCGAGGAATTCGACAGCCCCACCGTCAAAGAACAACGGGTCTATTTTTTTGAGTTCTTCAAGACCCGGGTTCGGAATTTCGGTTGCGGTGGGTGAGTTGGTCGGTGACGGCGCGATGGTCGACGTTTTGGTCGGCTGGTTGGTTGCGGTTGCAGGCGCGGTCGCGGTGGCGGTCGGTTGACTTCCACATGCGGCGAGCACCATTGATGCAACGACGAGCAGGCTCAAAAGAGCCCAAAGTCTCTTGGACATGGTTTCTCCTGTTTGTGTGTGACCTCAGCGTTAGCCTCGGCCTTTGGATTGTTGAGCGCCGGAGGCGCTTTCAAATTTCTCAACCCCCTAAATAGGCGGATGAGTCCAATCAATTCCCTCGGGGTAAACCCCTTTATCGGGAATGGACATAAAGGTGGTGTATTTGTTTGTTCTACCTCTCTTGTTGGTGTTTGGATTGGTTGTTTCAAAAAGAATTTTTATCCCCTCGATAAATTCTTCTTTGTTTTTATTTCCCCTCTGTGTGTATATGAATCTGTTGATTCTTTTATATCCCCCGCACTATGCCGATGATTATCGGAACAGAGCGGGGGATACGTATCAAAAAGGGGCAATCCGAAAGGAAAAAGGTGACAAAAACGCACCGTATTGACGGATTTGCAGGAGAAATCATGCTATTTTTTGCAACACAATTTTTTCTATTCAACTCTCTCTGTTAAGGTGCCTTTTGGCCAAAAGCAGAGAAAACCGCAATTGGTTTGTCTGCCTACAGACCAAAAGAACCACGGGCGCCTAACTTTTAGGCACGCGTGTGACCGGTTCATCACCGGAAGCGAGGCGAGATAAAGATCCCGTCTCGCTCCTGGGGACGATCGTTATCAGTCATTTATTAAAAGTGCTAGCTTACTTTGTTCTCCTTATATTGACGCCTTAATCTTATTTTTTTACACAAAAAAACCGGCTACGATATCTGCCGGTTTCTGTTGCGTTATCTATTGGTTATAAGTTGCTTTGTTTTTTTGGCCGGCAGACCATTTTTAGATTGTCCTGATAGCTCAGGGCCGAATAGCTCCTTTTGCAAGAATCCCAAACCCAATGATAGCCAAAGCGATAAAGGGGAGCATATATGCGTAGTCTTCAAATCCCGCGACCGGAAGGGTGGTGGCACCCAATACTTTGGTTTGGACACACAAGCTGGACGTATCTTCATCAGATCGATTTTCCGGTGCCGTGACCGTAACCTTGTTAACCACATCACAGGTAAGATCCTGAGGGAATACCGAGATATCCTTCACCTTCACTAGAATTCGGTTATGTACGGTGGCACCCGCCTTGAGATCAGAGATTTCATACGTAAGCTTGTGTGCACTTGCCTCATATCGTCCGGGACCTGAGACAAACAAGACCTGAGACGGTAAAAAGTCAATGATGGTCACCGTCGCATAGTCAGTGGTACTGGTATTGGTAACGGCGATGTCGTACTCCACTTCACTGTTGGGTGAATACGCGGCATCGTAGGCCGTCAGATTTTCAACAAACAGATTAACATTGGTGGGGTATCGCACCTTTTTATTGATAACAACGTTGTTTGTCGGACATTCTACCGAGGTTCCGTATTGGTTCGTGCAGTTTTCGCCGTCATAGGCATGTACGGCGGGCACAAGGAGCGCCATGGCGCCGAGAAGCGAAACAAGTGCGATAGTGTGTTTTGATTTCATACTATATAGTTTGCGCTAGTTGTGAAACTAGTCTGAGGACTATATCACAACGACACATCAGTGTCAAGTGTTATAGGCTATTTACCGAAAGGCTTGTCCAGTACGGTATATTTGTTCCGGGTAACGGTGGTGCCGTCTTTAAGGGTTTTTTTGCTGGTTAATTCAAGTTCAATTTGCTCGACATCAGCCCGAGGTGACGCACGTCTTATGAGCTCCCAGGTGAGTTGGATGCTTTTATCTGCGATTTGGATCATATACAGGTTGGGGAGCAATTTGGAGTGGGTACTGCTTTCTGATCCTTTTTTGTGGATGGTATATTTGACGGTGATATCTTCCTTTTTACTGCGCCCGACAAGCTCTGTGGTCAGTGCCGTCAGCCCGCCGATGATTCCGCCCGCGGCGTAGCCCTGCAAGCTCAAAAAACCCATACCGGTGGCAAATCCGATTGCCGCCCCTTCTGCCGCTCCCACAGCCGTGACTGTGGCTATCTCGCGTAAATTTTTGAGAGTTTCTTTTTGCATGGACGTGATTATATCACCAACCCGCAATTGCTTAGCCGGCCACGGGTTCGTGCGGCGGTTCAGGCAGTGGTTGCGGTTCGGCGTACGGGTGAAATTCGGTGTGCGGGTACGTCGGATCCATCTGTGCCAGCCATCCCACGGTGCGGATATATTCCGCGGCACCGTGTGCGAGCGGCTCGGCGGCATAGGCGGTGACGCCGCCTATAACGGCACCTACCGCAATTCCCACCGGGGAGGCGCCGGCCCCGATCAACGCTCCTTCCAGTGCCCCTACCGCGGTAAGGGTGAGCCGCTTTGTTTTGGTGTCGGGCAACTGTTCTTTGCTCATGCCGTCTTGTTAAATCGCCTCATTTTGTTCTTCCACCAAGTCAGCAAAAATCAGCAAACGCTCGGTAGTGGAGCCAGGAGGCCAACAGGTCTGTAAAATGAGGCGTTTTTGGCCTGCCTGAGGAGCAAGATAGGATACTTCGGTGGGACTTACCACCTGCTTGCCGGTGATTTCATACCGATAGGAAGAGCCCTTGTAATAGATAAGGATCGTATCCTTTACCTCAAGATTCTTCAAAAGGTAAAACACGGCATTCAAATCACCCACAAACCAGTCGTAATTGGTGGAGTGAGAAAAAAGATACACCGTACCCTCTTCGTCGGGGAAGTACGAGAGGGAAGAGTGGGCGATTCCTTTTTGGAGTGCGGCCAGATATTCGCCCGGTTTGGTGGGATTGACCGCAGGAATAACCCCGGCGTTAATGCCCACCTTCGGCACGATCAGCGAAAAGTCTTTGTTGACGGGATCGATTGAAGCGCCTTCGGGCGTTTTGAGCGGGTCAAACGCCGCGGGAACTGCGGGTTTTTGGGTCGTTTCGGTAGCTATCTGCGTTCGGTCGGTCGGGAGCCATGTTCGAACGACGGAAATTACCCCGTCGAGATGCTGTACCAAGGCTTTCTGATAGGTTGGTAACGTTCGTTGTACCTGAAGTGCGGCATATCTTGCCTCAAGTCGAATACGCGGCGTTAAGGGGCCCGTAAGACCTCCCAGGGCAAGTGCAAGCATGCCGATACCGAGGGTGGTTACCCATGAGTGATTTGTCGTGTTTTTCGGTACGGCAACGGGCGACGGCGTACGACGCAGTTTTGTGGTCGTTCGGGCGGGAGTAAGCACCGGAATACCGGGTCGGTAGTCCCAGTCGTGATAGTAGATGATGCCTGATGTTTGCATAGCCGTACCGCAGAAACGGTAAGCACGGATTATACACTATAAGCCATTTATGGGCAACTTGGCGAAGGTATTACCAGGTATTTATGATGCGATGTGCCCGATAGTATCGGCCGTCGCTTCCTTGCGAGTAGATTCGCTGATCGGGTGTCACCACTCGGGTTTGTAGCGGTTTGGTTTGCGAAATAAACGGAGCGGCAGGCTCAGTGAGGACGGTGTTGTCGAGTTCAATAAGTTCGTATTGCGAAAAAGGGCCGTTTGCGGCGGCTTGGCGTGCGGCGGTGGCGCCGTCTCCCGTGCAGGTAAAAGAAAGGCATTCCCAGGGTTGCAATTCCTCATATCTATTGACCGGTACGGTGCCGTTACTTTCCGCGTTCAATACGGTGGGAGTAAGCTCCGTGTGGCAACGGCGTTTAATCGGGCAGGCGCGGCAAATGGCATATTCTTTCTTCATAACGGGACGAAATAGCCGAAGAAATGAGGCAGAAGTATATACTATGAGATAGTTATTTGCAACTATTGTCGGGTCTGTTTGCAAAATCAACGGGAGGAAGTATATACTCCGACCCATGCAAGTTGAGCGCCGCCAAACGCCGGAAACCGCTGAATTCACCCGCTACGGGAGGGACGGCTCGCGCCTGACCGTCGAACGGTTCGGCAAGGAACCGACCAGCATGTTTGTGGCGGGTATCCACGGAGACGAATACGAAATTATTCCGCCGCTTAAACGAATCCTCGAACAACGAACGGCAACAAAACCGCAACTTTTCGGATCGCATATTCGGGTGATGGAAGCGTTTCCCAAGGCCCTCCATGGGAAAAGCAGAAAATCGGATGATGTTGATCTCAACAGGCAGTTCGGGGTCAAGCATTATCCCGATTATCCGCAGGCAAAATTGCTCGCCGATTGTTTGCTCGAGCATAAAAGTCTCACGACGCTGTTTTCGTTTCACGAAGATCTCGAAGAAGACCGGTTCTATTTCTACTATCAACCTTCGCGGGATGATACGGGGGAGCTTGATCCGACCATCGAAAAACTTCGCGGGAACCTGATCGCACGGGTCGAAGCGATGGGCATCCCGTTATATGACGGCATTGATGATATCGATTTGGGATACTGGGTGGATCGGGGATTCTGCGCGGTGGCCGCAGATTCATCGCATGATGACACGTTCGAAATGTGGGCGATACGCAACGAATTACACGATCATCCGTCCATGAAACGGGCATTTTTGTTTGAAGTACCGGGCAAACTCCCCGTGGCAAAGAAAGAACTCCTGTTACAAGCGATCATGGATACGTTTGTGGAACCGTATTTAGCGGCAATGGCTTAAACAAGGTGATTATTCTTTCGGAGTGACGTATTTTACCGACGGCCGGCATTCGGCAAGACGCTGGGAAATACCGAGGTTTGCGGTACCGCCGCCACGTCCGTAGTTTTTCTTTTTATCAGCACTGCCGAAAATACTGATCGGTGATCCCTCTTTACGGGGAGATGCTCCTTCAGCCGGGAGATTTTGGTTACCGGGGAGGCCGCGGATGCTGATTTGAAAAATTCTGATTGCCATAAGGCTACGAAGTATAGCAAAATTATAGGCTTTTAACAAATTTAGTCATCGTCACGCCTTCAATAGTGACATTTCCTTGGGGGACATACCCCTGGCTCGTGAAGAGTTTGATGCTTTTTTCGTTGGTCGGTTTAATCATTGCCCGGATACCCGTTAGTCCCACGACTTCTTTGGCATAGGTATGTATTGCCGCTACCGTCATGGTGCCGATGCCACGGCTTTGATACTCTTTTTCGCCGATCACGATCCCTATTTCACCCGTCGTACTCGGGGCATGGTCCTGTCGCAGGTTCACAAAGCCGATCAGTTTGCCGTCTGCCACGATGGAAAAATAATGTCTGCGTGGGTCATTGGCGGCGTTGTAGAGCCATTGGTTGATATCCTCGGCTTTCGTCGGGAGGTCGTTCCACATCCATTTTCTGATGTCGGGATCATTGATCCAGGTAACCCAGGATGCGAGCGTTTCGCGGGTATGTTGCACCGGCTCCAAATGGATCGAAACGGTGTGTTTGAGAGTTTCCTGTTTAGCGGCCATAATTGTCGCGGGAGTATAACAGATAAGCCTATAGGAAGCAATTCTTTGACGGATAAATATTGACGATTTGATGTTTTTTGATACAATAGGGCTCTATGAGTGCACGGAAAGAACCTGGTTCGAAATTTGCCTTCTTACTTCCCGTTGAAAAATATACCGATGCGAAAGGTCGATCGCGGATGCGGGCGGTAGTGGGCGGAGATGTTGAGGCCAGAGATGCGTTGGTAAAGCATCTTGAAGAAACCGCGGATGCGCATGTGGAGACGCCGGAAGAAACCGAGCGGGCAAAAATGTTTTCAGGGTTCGGCAATGGGAGAATGGACGCTTCCCGCGGTTCCCGTACGAAAGTTGTGTATAAACGCGGCACGGGTTGGGTAAGCAACAACTAAACCCGTATATTTTCTCCTATATTGTCTTGCATTCCCACGAATGTCGACGTATGATAGCCCCCAATGTCAGATAATCTGGAACGGCGCGTCACACTCCGATTATTCCCCAGTAATCCCCGATATGACGGGGAAGTCGTAGCGATTCCCGTTGAATACGGCGTCAAGCTTCCGATTCGAGCCAAAAATTTGCGTACGAGAGGCGAAGTGATTTTTACCCCGCAAGGGCAAGTGATTTTTGATCACGCCATCGCAAAAGTGCGTCCTGCTCCGGGAGAAGAGGGACGGTTCGAGTTTGTGGAAAGCGACGGTGTGGATGAAGAACAGATCGGGGGAGGTCGTCGGGAGTTTCGCGTGCAACCGGGAGGGGTTGCGGGAGTATGGCCGCGCGAGACGCAAACGGATCGATTTCTCCATGCGGGTCGCCGATTTCTCCGACTGGAAATAGCATCACTCCTTACCGACGGATAACCCGTATCACGACTGATCGATGTTGTTCGGATCGGTGGGGTTACCGTCACTGTCGGGCAAGCGAGGGATTCTTCGGGTACCGAATGAAAATCCCCGTCGGTGTTCACCGATATCAACCGCCATCTCCCGCAGTGCCGCCGCTCGGTTGTCTCTCTCTTCCGCTTCGGCAAGAAGGGATTCGACCGATGCCGTCCATAGGTAGCCTTTATTTTTGTTCCCGGCGCGTATAAGGAAGCCCCGTCTTACCAATTCATTGAGATTCGGCCGGGGTACATCGGTTTGAAATTCGTAAAAGGGTGTTTCCTGACCGAATTCCTTGTAAGCCTCCCGTACGCGCTCTAAATCGATTTTCCATGCCATAGCAAGAACAAATTATAGGATATTTATATGATGATGTGCAAATCGGGGCGATAGGGGAAAGACGCTCCCTTATGACGATTGTTTTTTGGCAAACGTTACCTGAAGTTTGTCGCCGACCACATCGATACGGCTTGCTTTCCACTTTTGGTCGATACGACCGTCAAGATGGGTCAATACTAAGTCGTTAAAGTGATCCAAGCTTTCATGAATGGTTTTTTGCCATGGGCGCGCGAGCATAGGCAGATGAATATTCAGGCTGTCTTTTTGCACCACGAGACCCTTTGCGGGATCGGTTGCGAGGGTACCGCTAAACTTTGCCTCTCCCACGATCGTTTTTGCCTTCATATCGGCAAGTTTGACCGTGTCGCCTTCGATCATGATTTTTCCTTCGGTAATTCTGGCACCGGGAAGCTCCACCGAAGTTTTGACGTAATCCATGAGTTCTCCCGGAGTCAATGCTACTCCTGCGGCATTTTCTCCCGATTTATTTAACACATAGTTGATGCGGTCTTCGACGCCGCTCGGGAGTTGCTCCGGTGCGGGGGTGGGTTGTTCGGCGGTAACGGGTGTTTCAATAACAGGCGTTTCCTCGATCGGGAGTGATGATGCAACCGCTTCTGCAGATTTCTCCGATTGTTGTATATTTGCGGTTTCCTGCATGGTAGGTGTTTCAGATTGAACCGTGTTTTCTGCGGCGGCAATCCCCGTTGTTGTTGGTGCTTCTTCAATGACCGGTTGCTCAACCGGTTGTTCTCCCGCAAGCGTCGTTAGCTCATCTCTTGGTGTTTCCGGAACCGGTTGGGTTGCCTCAACGATTTTCGGTGCGGCTTCTTTGGCAAATGCCTCGACATCAGTGAGTGCCCGCATATTTGCTTCCAGCATGTTCATGTCAGTTATTATGACCTGTCCGTCGGTGATTTCATAGGATATCCCCAAGGTATCCATCGTTCGCTTAAAGTAGGCATCAAACCGTTCGGGATTGGTGGTTTTCAGCGTGGGATACATATTGGCGTACATGTTGGAAAGATGCGTCTGTAACTGATCCTTTGAATAGGTTTCACTTGCCCGTTTTGCCATATCTTCCCAGGTCATATCTTTATAAACCTCATTTGTCTGATACGGAGTCTCGGGATCAGCACTTCCAAGCTGTTGCAAATGCGCGTAGACGGTTTCGGTTGGATCGATGGTGGCCGTCATGGTAGGTAGTACCGTGGTGGTATCGCTACTGCCGCGCGCCGTATGAATCATCCATGCCATCTCACGATCCTCCGCAATCCTGGTGTCGGGGTTATATCCGCCGACGGCCGCGAGACTTCCCGCTTTTGTGGCAATATTACCGCTATAAACCCCCGGAACACCTGCGGTATCCCCATGGCGAACCAGACTATCCATCAATTCAAATGCCCGATGCTGGGCAAAAAGAAGCGGGAACTCTTCATAGGCTTTTTGGGGAAGCTCATAACTTCCGCTCACCATATCCAGTGACGGATTCTGATCAAATGCATCTACGGCACTTGCGATATACGTCTCGGCGATGGTGTTGCCTGTGCCGTTATCGGCGATGACGGCAACATCGGAAGCATCGGTGGGAAGTGTTGCGATACGGGACAGGGCAACATTTGTTACATCCCGTTTCACCCGACCTGACGTGGGTGCTTCCTGATAGGAATGGGTAAGATATAAGACGCGCATTTCCGGATGGTCTGCGATAAACCTCGTAACTTCCGATTTTGTATCGCCGGGAAGCGTCTCACTGACGGTGCCGTCGGGGGAGGCGACGTGCGCGTCAAAGACGATAAATTCCGTTTTTTCAGGAGCAAGCGGCGTGCCGTCGGTTGCCTTTTGTCCGACATACCGTGATAAGCGCTGGTAAATATTGCCGCCTGCCTGTGATACGGGAATCGTCACCACTGCGCGAACATCGGGGTTCATCGGGGGTAAGTCACCCGTCAGTAATTGTTCGACTGTAGTAATTTCGTCGGGAGTGAGCGTCGAAAGATACCAGGCCACTTCTTCCTGCTGGTGTAATGTTGCCTGCGGATTTTCCGTAAGCCGCGGGGATTTTCGGGTTTCCATGGATTCCCGGGTCACATAGGAACTTTCCATACCGAATGGGCTTAAAAGCGTCTCGCCCGGTTTCATTTTTGCTTCGATAATTTCTCCGGTAGCCGCTTCGAGTACTTCACGATACGGGATAAATACGGGGTACCAAGGTGCCTCCGGTGCCCCCGCTTCGCGGGCAATAGTAGTTACCGTCTCGGTAACGGGAACGGTGAGTTCTTTGGCAAAAATTTGTCCCGGTTGATCTTCTCCGTAGACATAATTCAGCGTAAGCTGGTGAATCGGCACCGATGTTTCTGCCGCCGAAGGCACGACCGTATGAACGGTCTGCTCTGCATTACTCGCGCCGAGTTTCTCAAGAAGCGGAGCGAGTTCCTGTTGGGTAGGAAGGTCGCTATCCCGTCCGAAATAGCCCATGCGCAGTAACAACGCTTCCACCTTATCGTCCTGTGATCCCGTTTCCAGCGTATGAAGCGCTTCCATCGGGGCTTTGCCGCTTTCGATGAGCGATTGGTAATGCGTGATTGCCGCATCATTCATTTCGCTGATGTGTTTTATGGCATCCGCGCTAAACAGTTCCCGCGGTACGTGAATGGTGGCATCCTGAGGAATCCTGGCCAAATCCAATTCCTGTACCTGGGTGTCGCCGAAGGTTGCCGGTCGCAGATGTTCGTTTATGTAGTTTTCGTGACTGCCCTCCGGAACCGTAATATTGGCGTTATGCTCGTTATAGGTGTACAGGCGAAACATGTTTTTAACGCTGTTTGCCGTAGCGATTCTGTTATCACCCTCCGCTTGGTTTAAGAAATGATCCCATAATCCGCCTTCCTTGAGGTTGGACGCTTTGATGTCGATCATGGGCCCCGTCGGGGAGCTCGTCTCAACAAATGGTGCCGTCGTATTCGATTCAAGCGCAACCGTGTGATGGAGCGGTGTGGTTATCTCATACCCCTGTTTGGCCAGATCTGCTTTCAAATTGGCAATATCGACGGGTTGCCCCAGTAATTCTCCCTTATCGGAAATATTAACGGTGGCGATCACGTGATCTTTGGTATCGAGAATTTGCCAGTTATGTGCGCTTTCAATGTATTTCATGTCATAGCCGTCAGGAAGCGATGCCGTGATCGGTGTGCCGTTTGGCGCGGTAAGATGAGGGATCTGCACCACATCGTGAGCACTGGTGATAACCTCTCCCGCTTTGTGCGGCTCGGAGACCGTCATCCCCAGTTTTTCCAGCGTCGACTTGAGCTGTTCGTCAGTGAGATTTGTGCCGATGACATGATCCGATTGCCCGTTAACGTTTTCGGCAAGAGAAAGATCAATTTTCGCGTCATACAATGTTTGTCCGTTCTCGACGTGCTGAGTAAGCGTTAGCTCTTTCGGAATCTGGTACGTCGCATGATCTAAGGTAACGGTGTGTTCCGCCGTCGGCGTGGAAAGCGGAATCTTGGCGACGTGTTCTGTTGTTTCCGTGGTTGCGTGCACCTCGCCCAAACTGCCTAATGCGTGTAATGTGCCGCCGATGGCCGCGCCTATGACGCCCGCTTTGACGCCGTATTTAACGGCCTCAATGCGCGCCTCGCTTTTGAACTCCTCCATAATCGCATCAAGCCCCATGGCTTTCTGTTCGTCGGTGAGCGATGCTCCCGCAAAAGGCCAACGTCGCTTTATGATTGCCGCCTCCGGTGCATACGATGCCACAAGATTGAGCGTCGCTTTAATCGGATCGTCCTGTGATTCCAGCGCGTTCACTCCTTCACGAAGTATCTGCGTTTGACCGGTGGTCAGTTTGACCATGAAATCGGGGAATGCATTGCCTCCGAGTACTCCCTCCGCCTGTTCGGCATGACCGGATAAATAGGTTTCGAGGTCTCCTAACGCTTTGTTTGCGGTGATATCGAGTGCCGCCCGTTCACTTTCGATAGCCTCCCTATTTGAAAATCGGATGAGACCGACACGTTTTGGACCCGTTTCACTGACCGCTTTTCTTGCGTGGAGATCAGCCACGGTCGCAAACGCACTGCGGAGTTCATCGTCCGTCAGGGTCGCTTTGATCTGATCGCCGTCGTATAGAGTGGACTTGAGCGTCGTTATCATTTCGGATGCAGAGCGTTGTTGTACGGCAAATTTTTCAAACCATGCGCGTTTCTTCTGTGCTTCGGTAAATGTCGCTCCCGATTCCTTTTCACGAAGGTGAGTCAAATAGTCACGGTGCAATTGTCCGTATTCGCGCCATCCGGCAAATGCTCCTCCCGCGGCGCTTCCCGTAAGAAGTGCCAACGGTCCCACTCGAAACGGCATGGTTTTGACAAAGTTAAGTGCTGAAAGTGCGATAGCGACGCCCGAACCGATGGTCGCTTCGTTAAAGACCAGGGGAACCAAGACATGCTTCTTATTCAGCCAATCTGCTATTTCGCGAATCTGTCCGACGCCTTTTTCGACGGCGGTCGGTTCCATGCTCGTGACTTCTCCCATGGCGCCCAGTCCCAGCCGGATTTGCATGCTATCTATCGCCTCGTCCAAATTGGCGAGTCCGCCTTCGTGAGACATCTTTGTGCGGAGGGTTTCTGCCGCATCAAAAAGACTCGAACTATATAGTTCTGCTTCAGCAAAAATATCAGGGCGGGTATTTTTTAGCGTCGCATTGAAGAATTCTTTTGCTCGTTTGTCGAATTCTTCTTTGGTCGTAATGCCGCCGCTTGCGTACTCTTTGAGTAACGATTGTATGCCGGAAACAAGGGGAGCATGATCGGCGTTTTCCGGGTCCAATATCTCCAATTTTTCGCCGAGTTGCTTTCTGATAAACTGATCCGCCTTTTCCATGTCGGCACCGAATCGCATGCGTACCGCTTTGGCTTCCCGTTCAAATGTTTCCCGGCCTTTGATTTCTCCGGCGGCTTTCATGGCGCCCATTTCTTCAAGTGCCATTGTTTGTACTGCGGTTCGCATCCCTAACTTGTCTTTCAGCCAGTCCACCGCACGGGTTCCCGCGCGAACAAGGAAGTTGGAATCGGCGAGTTTTTTATCGTATGCGGCTTTGGCTCTCGCTTCTGCGAGACGGATCGCGTCTTCGGCAAACGGTGTTTCGGCCGCAATCAGGAGATCATGGTAATATTGCCGGGCTTTTTCATGGAAATAAATACCCCCGACGGATTGTTTCCAGATAGTGGTAAAGATCAGTTCATGGAGCCCGTGCACGGAATCCTTGGTTTTTTCCCATAACGTTTTCGTCGCATCCGCGTGTTCTTGCGAACGGGGAGTGACCATTTTTTGCATGCTCCGGTCGGCAAGATCAACCGCGCGTGTTTCGTAGGCCTTAAGACCCACGATCGTTATCGTGTTGGGATCTTCGGTAAGGCTCTCTAACACGTTTCTTGCCTCTTTTGTGGGCAATACGGGGGGAGTTTCCGGAAGGGTAAGTTTGGGTTCGGGTGCTATCGGTTCGACCGCTTGTTCTCCCGGTACTTCCGCAAAAGGTGTTAAGGATAGCTCGCTTTTGCCGATGACATGATTGGCGCCCGTTTCATCGGTCCATTGGAGACCGGAAATTTTATCCCACGATACTTCGTCAAAATCGTTGAGATTCGTAAGCGGCTTATCGACCATGAGCCCTTCTTCACCCTTTTTGCGACTTGCTTCCGAAACAAGCGGCACGATGCTTCCTACGCCGTCATTGGCGCGCTTTTCAGCCGGCAGAACGGTCACCGAGGTGATCTCCTGTTCACCGATCTTAACGGGAGTGGCAAGATGAATCGGCGTTTCTCCCACGATGACCGACTGCGGGAGCAGTGTTTCCGGATGCGGTTGTTGAGGAATCGGTTCGGTCATATCAGTTCGATGAATCTTCCGCTCCTAAATACAGGGAACGAAAATCGGCAAAAATCTGGGCAACCAGGATATCGGGTTCCTTGACGTAGGTATTGATAAACGTTTGCACCTGTTCCGGCGCGGGATTTGTTTTAATCAGATCGGAAAGCTTACCTACTGCCGTAGGATCAGCCGCACTTACCATCTCAATCGTCCGAAGGGTTAGATATTGATTCAATCTGTCGGTAAGTTCCCGTTTAATATCGGCATGCGTGGCGTCATCCAGAGGCGTGGCGGCAAATTTTTTGGCAATAAGTTCATCCACAAAGGATTCCATGGCAGAGGAAGAAACATCCATATAACCACAGTAGGTGACCGTGAGTATGGTGTCAAGGAGGCCACTACTATAAAGGAAGAGGTCAAAAAACATCAAAAAGAATCTGGTCGGGGAGAGATTGATATAGTCTTTTGGTTCACGGACAATATGCCGTTTATTTGCCGGCACGCTTCTTCACCGCGTTCCAAACGCGTGTCGGGGTTACCGTAAGTTTTTCAAGGTCCTCCTCGGATGTCTGAAAGATGGTAAATGTCCGGAGCAGTTTGAGTGCCCGTTTATGGAGCGGTTGGTGGGTTTCACCTTTTGTCCGAACGTGCGTGAGGGGGATCACCACCCGTTTTGCCCCCTTAGCGATTGCATGCGCCGCGCCGAACGGAATGCATGCATCCGCATCCGCACCGTGAAGAACGACGATCGCGTTGTCCACATCCCGCATGGCGGTATGGTACGCGGGATCATGGACGTCCTGTGCCACGTACCAGCCGTCCTGCTCGCAGGACCTCGCATGTTGGTCCTGATCGGCAAACTCACCCTTGCCGATGAACAATCTGGTCACGCGTGTTTCTTTTCGGTATCCGCTCATAGGTGAAGAAAACTACATCCTAATACACTGTATTATATCAATCTGGTGTGGTTAGGAGGATGATGAAGCGGATTTCGTGGACTTGGATGTGCCGGTCCATACTAATTTGACATTCCCCGTAATCACCCGGTCCGCAAGCTCTTGCGCCGCTTTATACTGACCGTTTTTTATAAGATTGCTTACCTGGGCAATCGCCGGCTTTGTGACGCCTTCCTCGTAATCACGAAGGTAGGGGACGATAATATGCGAAATCTCGGAAAAATTATCATCAAGGTGCGGTAAGGTTTTGTAAATCTCCTCAAGCGACATGCCGGGTTTTAGCCGATCAAGCACAAGTTGGGCAAGAGCCTGTGCACGATCTTCCGTCATTTCCTCGGCTTCCACTTTGGATTTAATAAGATCCACGATATCCGCCTCTATTTGTTCGCGAATGTCATCAGGAGACATAGATTTTTTTGTCGTTCCGGCCTGCGAGCCGGAATCCATTGATGTCAATCAGTGGAAGGCGGGGCAAGCGAGAAATTATGATACAGACTCTTGATTTTAGTATCTGTTATTTCGAAACCCGGATCAAGTGGGAGTGGCCGGAGGCGGCGTATCCTGCTGACGGCTTAACCCGTATCGCTCGGCCGTTGATCTGCCTTGGTGCGAAGGATAGGCAGGCTGGAAATTAGTGATGAGTTGTTCAATTGCCTGCGGGACGGCGCCGTACAGAATGCGCAACCGCTCCTCATGGGTGAGGTGTCCCCAAGTTTTGTAC
The DNA here is from genome assembly GCA_049322955.1 of Patescibacteria group bacterium. Lineage (GTDB taxonomy): Bacteria > Patescibacteriota > Microgenomatia > UBA10105 > UBA927 > UBA927. The sequence goes on from JBMOPU010000012.1 coordinate 369,890, forward strand.
TCATGGACGAGGGTCGGCGGCTCGTCGGGGTTCGTTTGGATATAGGTACGAAGCGGCGATTCAGTATCAAAAAGTTCGACCGTATCGTTGACGAACGATATACCGCTTGCGGATCTTAAGACGGAATCCGGGCCGTGGCGGCGGACAAATTCCTGGACGTCCTGGATGGTGAACGGTTTCATTTTGACGGCGGTGCGTACCAGCACTGTGGTCGGGTGCACCGTCGGATCCGTCATATCGATGGCGGTAAGCGCGGTACAAAGCTCGGTATTTTTGCCCGACAGTCCCATGGCCCCGTTGACCCGATCGGACATCCACTGAGCGATATTTTTCGGTTTTTCATTAACGACCGCGGTATCGTCAAAAATATCTTTGTCATAGGTGATGTTGATGGTGTCGGAATAAATACGGATGATACGGTCGCCTTCCGTGTGGACGTCTCCCGCATGTCCGGTTTCGACGGTGCCGTTTATGTAGCTTCGGACCATGAGGGCGGAGATATCCTGCATGGCTTTTCGTTCCGCCATTTCAAGCGGCCATTCGGCAACATTCATATTGACGGGTTTTCTGATGATGTCTTCGGTAAAGTGGGGTAACACTTGGTGCACCCTGTCCGCACCTAATAGGGATGCAAAAGCGTTGGTGCGTGCCGGTGATGAGGTGACGATATGAAAATGAATTGGTCTCTCTGTGTTTGTCATTTCCCGAAAAATAAAAAAATAACCGTGCGCGTTATTTTTATGACTGCGGTCGTGGGCAGAGTGACCTTATGAAAGAACACTCTCTTTATACATGCAGGGCACGGATAACGGTCAACTGGGAACAAACGAGAGTATCTATATCAAAGTGGCCCAATTTTATAAAAGGAAGGTGATTCACTGAAAAATCCTGTAATTCCTGCATGTCCCACTGGTCAAGAATACCGTTGGCTGGTACTATAAGAGCCTATGAATACCACACCCCACACCCGCGAGCTTTTACCAAACGGCACCCGACTGATTCTCGTTCCCATGGAAGGGGTGGGAAGTATTGCCACGGCGGTGATGGTCGGTGTGGGAAGCCGATACGAGACACCGCAAAACAACGGAATATCGCATTTTTTGGAGCACATGGTGTTTAAAGGGACGCAAAAATATCCGACGACCGACGACGTCAACAGTATTGAACGCGCGGGGGGACTCCAAAATGCCTATACCGATATCGATGTCACGAATTATCACAATAAAGTGGTGAGTGAGGACTGGCATTTGGCGCTGGAGATCAATAAAGAACTTGCCGTCAATCCGCGACTTCCCGAAGAATGGGTAGATAAGGAACGCGATGTCATTTTGGAGGAAATGAAGCGGTATGAAGACGAGCCGGCGAGCAAAGTGGAGGAAGCGTATCATGCGCTCCTGTACCCCGACACCAAACTCGGCATGCGCACCATCGGTGAGGTAAAAAGTTTGATGAGTGTCGGAGCCAAAGAACTCCGTTCCTATCACGATACCTGGTATGCTCCTGAGCGCACGACCGTGATTCTTGCGGGCAATGTCACCCCGTATCGTGATGCCATCACCGCACAGGTGACCGAATGGTTCGGCGCACTTCCCGCGAAAAAAACGGGTGACTTCGAGCGGGTGACGCCGCAACAGAAAGCACCGCAACTGACCGTGGTGACGAAACCCGATGCGGCGCAGGCGCATCTTATCGTCGGACTTCGTGGTTTTGCCCGTGATAGCGAAGACCGATTTGCCTGGAGCCTATTTAATCTGATTATGGGCGTTTCCTTTACTTCACGGTTGTTTAAGGAAATTCGCGAAAAGCGGGGGCTTTGCTATCACGTCAGAAGTGGGAGTAGCTCGTATGCCGATGTCGGCAGTTGGGACATCTATGCCGGTGTTGCGACTGAGAAAGTGGGGGAGACGACGAAGGCAATTATGGAAGAACTCGCCAAGGCAAAAGACGGGGGAGTAACCGACGAAGAACTGGTCGTTGCAAAAAAGCGGTTAAAGACCATCCTCGCATTCAAAAGCGAAGATCCCGAATTCTGGACGGAATGGTACGGCAGAAGCGATGTTTTCGGCATGCCGCTGATGACGCTTGAAGACTATATCAAAAAAGTAGAAATGGTAACAAAAGAAGACATCCATGCGTTGATTACGAAATACTTCGTGACCAACAACCTCAACATGGCCGTCGTGTGGAATAAGCCAAGGGACGAGAGCTTGATTGCGTTGCTGTCAGTATAACGATTCTCTTCTTTGTCTGAGATCTCTACATCGCTACCCTGTAGTGTCAAAAAGTACACCTCGGTGCTCGGAAAGCCCGGGAACCAGAGATTCAAGTGCTTCAAAAAACGGGAGTTGTGCAGATCGCCCTACATGCATACCGGCGATATTAAAATTGTTCCAAGCCTTTCGGAGCGAGTCGCGATCGGTGCCCTGCGGCATCGGGACGGACACAAGTAATTCGCCGGTGGACAGCGGTCGCCGCTGGATTTCCAAAAACGCCCCTGGCTTTTCGGGATAAACCGCCGTGACGATAATATAATTGTCCTTTGGATGTTCCGCTCGTGCTCGTCTCATAGTGCGGATCATAGGCACCCCGAGCGTAAATGTCAAATTTTTCCCCTTGACCGATCTTGTACTATAGGTTACAATGACCTCCTGTGCAGCCTACCATTTTAGGCATCATCGGCAAACCTCTCGCCGGCAAAGACACACAAGCCGATCTTCTTGTCGCAGCCCATCCCGAAGCGGTCAAAATATCAACCGGACACATTATCCGTGCCGTGCGTGAAGAAGGGGAAACCCATCGCTTTTGGCCGGTACTGGAGCCGTATCTTTCCATGATGGAACAGGGACTAAAGCTTCCCGACGAGCCCATCCTGCAGATGCTTCGTGATGTGGTGCGCGAACAGGTTGCGGAAGGGAAAAAACTCATCGTGATTGCCGGTTCACCCCGCAGTTTCGAACAGCTGGACGGATTTCGCGCCATCGCGGAAGAAACCGGCAGTAAGCTGATGCTGATGCACCTCGATGCCACCAATCAGGAAACGTATCGGCGAAGCGCGCTTCGGAACGAAGGCCGCATTGACGATACCCCCGCGGTGCATGCGGTACGCCTTGCCGAATACGAAACGCATGTGCGTCCCGTCTATGAGGCGCTCCAGAGTTCGGGAGCGATTATCGAAATTGACGGTATGCGCCCCGTTGAGGAAATATTCCGACGCGTGGAGCAGGAAGTCCGTCGGAGAACCTTTGAGCCCGAAACATCGCTTCCCGCGATGGCGAAGCGCTGATCCCCGTTACCACTCCGTTATTTGTCTTTTCGTCTGCAATTCCCGAAGGAATAAGACTCATCAGTCCCGCTTGTGTGGCGGGAGAAGACAGGGGATGTAGCGAGTAGCGCGAGAAAAAAGTGATGCTCCACAATACGGAACACAATTTTTTCGTATATCCCCCCGACAAAGGTATTATTTTTCTTTTCCCGACGCAGAGAGCGCGGGACAAGAAAAAGCGGGAAGTCACCGTACGGTGACTTCCCTTCGTACATTGTGATGCTGTTATTGCGTGAAGATGACCAACTGACCGTTATTGTAGAGTTCAGCCCAGCGCTGAAGTTTCTTCCATGATGCGATGTCATCGCGTGAATTCGCCGGTTCGGGCAGGTTGTTGGTCCAGTTGCCGTTGCCGCCGTTGCTGATGCACACATTGGTGGCGCGGATGCGGTTTCTGCCTCCCGTCGGTCCGTCCTTCCAGTCCCAGTTGAGCAGGTCATGTAGCTCCTGCGCGGTGATTGGCTCGGCGGGCGGCGAAAGAACAACGCCTTGAAGTGACGAGCAATCGGCGCCGGTAGGCTGGTTGCTTTGCGTGGCACTGCTGACGACGCCGGGTGATGTGGGCGCCGTGGTAGCGTTTCCTGCTTCCATCTGGTTGACGACGCCGTTAGCGACCGCATTGTCTGGTAGGGTCTGTCCGCCGTTATTGACCACGGGAACCGTGACCGTGTCATCTGTTTTCTTGACGACGCCGTTAGCGACCGCTTGCTCAGGCAAGGTCTGACCACCGTTGTTCACGACTGCGCCTGTGTCTTCATTAGCGTTGACCTGCTGTCCGGGCGCTTCGGTCGGACAATTATCGCTTTTCGCCGGGTCGCACTTGGCGGCCGCGGATGTGATGCCCAGCGTTCCCAGCATGAGCGCGAGAATCAGCAGGGCGTTAAACCATCTATTTTGTGTGAATGTCATGTTGTCCTCCATTTTCCATTCATCATGGAAACGGGGTTTGCCATCGGATGTGACGTGCGTCATTAATCCGGTGACCTCTGTTGGTTTTACGGCAACCTCTAGACCACGGGCAACCCATGGTTTCGATCGGCAATGTCTGTCAGATTGGAAGGCGAAACAGGCTTCCGTTGACAGCTGACTTTTTCAAGATAAGCCCATATGGTGACCTACCTTGTGTCGTGCTTGGCATCACCTCCTTTGTGTGATGTTTTTAATTTTTTTGTTGAAAAAATGACAATTTCATTTATTCAATTTCCATATTTTCTTTCCCCATTTGTATCGTTGTTATTCCCCTTTCTATGGGGAGCAAATACGCTCCGCATAAAGGGGGGAATAACGGTCAGTAGGGGAATACATCATTGGTTTGGAGGTTGTACGAACTATACCTTTGTCTTGTTAAAGTGCATGCACCGTTTTTCCGTAACTGCCGCGAATAGCAGGGGAAAAAGTTCTGCATAAAAAAACCGGGTTATTTGTGCCCGGAAGCAATGATTATAGGCTCAGATTAACCCTACTGTCAAGGCTAAATAGGGCAAAAACGAGAGAGCACTGCTACCGAAAGTGCCGGGGCTTGGGCAAAGATATCATGCGGTCCATACGCGGCTGTCTTCGCGGGAATCCGTGGTGTTCGTATTCCTCGGGTGATGCTACCCGCATATGGTGTTTGCGAAAATACGCTTCCAGAGCAGGACGGATACTTTCAGGGTCGACGCTTCGGTTAACGATATCGCTGACGTCTGCCAGATGCGGGTGCCCTTTATCGTCAAAAACAAGGATTTGTTTCAGGGCTTCCGGGATCATCAATTTCCATGATAGCACGAGCGTATCGGCGGATTATCTTGTGCGGGGGTATTTTTGGTGTTTTTGGCGTCGCGGCCGCCGTGAAGAAAGCAAGTCGGTGAGTCCTGTTTGTCCGTCACCACGCCTGGCTCGAAGTAGGGTTTGGAGCGCGGTATTATCCCGGTTAGCGGCATCGGTGGCAAAATCTTCCTGCCACTGTGCAACGCCCATGCCGCGCATGCGCGCTTCAATGTATTGGGTAACGCGGGTGCTGTAGCTTTTATCGCTGTCGGTGAAATGCCGTCCGGGAACTTCCAGATTGATAACGGTTTCTCGTCCTCCGATGATTGCGGTAATCCGTTTTGACGGCATCGTGATTACTAGTCACGGTACGCCCCCATAGGTCAGGTAATCAAGATATTTTTTTTGGAAAACGTATCTGCTATACTCATAAGTCCTATGAATGAACAAACTGTTGTCCTTATCAAACCCGATGGCATGGAAAAACATGTGGTCGGCGAAATTATTACCCGATTCGAAAAAGCAGGATTGCACCTGGTCGCACTGAAGCTGGTTCAGCTTACCCAGCCTATTCTCGATACCTGGTATGCCCACCACAAAGACAAGCCGTTTTTCCCTGAATTAAGTAAGCAAATGATGAGTACGCCCGTTGTCGCGATGGTGCTAGCCGGCGAAGGTGCAATACAGAAGGTGTTTGACATCTGCGGCCCTACCGATCCTGCGGAAGCCGCTCCCGGCACCATACGACGGGATTTCGGCGTCGACAAACCGCATAATGTGGTGCATCGATCCGATAGTGCTGAAGCGGCCGCCAAAGAAATCGGCCTGCTTTTTGCCCCGGAAGACCTCCACGCATTGAACTAAAAGACCATGCGGTTCGCATGGCTTTTTTCTGCCTTGTGCGCTTTAGGGTGAGTATATCCCTTCATCCACTGACGTACGTTCGTGGATTACGCCTTCTTGTAATAAATTGATTCATTACGATATAATCCGATACTTATCGTATCCCCTCCGGGGAGGGTTTTTATATGCGACGCAAAGATATTGTTGATTACCACCATGAACCCGTGTTGCATAAGCAAAGAACAGGGATGTTTGCGGGCGTTCGTCGATACAAACTGGAGGAGGTTCTTGATCCTCAGGAAGTTTCCGGCGGATGGGAACAAACCCTGGTATTTGCGTCCGAAATAGCAGGAGGGGCACAACATCGTATGACCCTGCGGGCAAAAAGGAAAGACGGATTGGAAAAACATCGCAGTAGGATTGCGGCAATGCTTGAGAGTGAGGCTACCGCACTACGACAATACCGTGATGGGGATGTTACCCATGCTGATTTCAATCGGGAGATGGGGATGCGGATTCGGGAGACCTTACGTGGCGAAGGGATTTCTGACCTTCCCGAGCGGGAATGGCGATGGGAAAGCAACCAGCTTATCTTTCGCGGCCAACAGAAGCTGTTTTAGGGGTTTTTCACCTTGGTAACGGTGCTCGGTGGGAATGAATTGACTAAAAATGCATCCGCTACTTTGAGGAATCTTCCGCTTGCACCGCGAAACGGACACTTGCTCCAGTCACACAGTCCGCGCTTGTCCGCCGCCACTCCAACTTCGGTCATGTAAAGCGGCGCACAGCGATCGCCGACATTTTTGACATGAAAAAGATGCGCGTATTGGCACAGCTTTCCCGGTTCATTTTCGACGGCATCAGAAATAACCATTTGGGGGAGTATAGCAAGCTGACATTGCTAAACGCAAGAGGTTAGCCCCCAAGCGGTGATCCGCCGTTTCGTACGTCGGTATTCTGCACACGGCCACCTTCCGGGTGTTCGTACGGACTTTCCTCAAAAATCACCCGAGTACTCCATCCGTGAAGCGCTTTGTTCTTGAGAACTCGCCACGCCCTATCTATGTTGCTTCGCGGATGATATTCGACGATAAATTTTGCTTCTTTTTTGCGACGTTTTCCCCGTTCAATAAGGTATTGCATATATCCTCCTTTATGATCCGGTCATAAAAAGAACCGGAAACTTGAGTGTATCGGTTTGATGCGGTTTTGTCAACCAATGTAGCCATGAGATGCGATGATATTCAGGTGCCGATATTTATGAAAAATACTTCGGATCATCTGTGACATTTTCCGCTTGCGGTTGTGTATGTATTTCGATATAGTTGTGCGAATATGAAACGGGAACGGCATCCTTGGGGATCATCGCGCGTGTATTACTCGATACAGGGTGTACGGCGTGAGTTTGGGGAGAATTTTCTTGTGACCGTCATGCGACATTCACGCAGTCACGATCAGAAAACACTCGTGATTTCGCCAGGCAGATATGCCGTGTTCGTCGATATGCTCGATGCGCATACCAGCAGACGGTTTCAACGGAATAAGCGGGCATACGATACCACATTGCGTCCGTTGGAACAATTTATTGCGGAACATGAATTTCAGGTTGCCGAATGTGCGTAGGATGGTGGTGAAAACTGATGTCGGAGGACTACTCCTCGTTCGGGTAATGCCAGGTATCGAGGGAAACCGGCGAAAAACTTATGGAAACGCCGGCAAGTGATTTTTGTTTTGCCGCCAAAAAGCGTTTGAGCGATCGGGGAGTGCCGTCGAGTCCACCTGCCGTGATGGGTTGCGGCGTCTTAACCTCGGCACGAGTTCGTTCGTGTTTTGCCGTTACCTCATTATCTCCCAACCACCCGAGAATGACCGCTTCCTCATCCTGAAACAAGGAAAAGCGATGTCCTTTCGGCATGACGGTGTCACCTGTTTCCCTCCAGGGAGATTTGGTCAGACGAACGGTGATCGCGGCTTCTTTCCCGTTGTAAAAGTGAATACCCATAGGTGTTATGATCCGTTGATATCGATGGTAAAGCCCTCGGTTTCCCAGGCACTGCGTGATTTGCCGGTTTGCCGTTCTATGATCGCATCAATATCGTCTTCCGGAGCCAAATTGATAGGTTCATCGAAGATGAAATCCTGCGTAGTCCGATTTTTGGAAATAGTGACACCGATAATTCGCGACGGATTTTTCCTCAGTGCCCGAAATGCCTTGTGTGCGTACTCCGCGAGCATTTGAGAACCTATATGAGTCGGCGGAACTTCACCTTTCATTGCCATAGGGATAAAAAATGACGCCCGATTTACGGGGTAACGGGAGGCGGGTCGATAATTTTGGTTGATCGGAGGATCGGTAACAGGATTTCAAACGGTAAGCCGATGACATTGGTGTACGAACCGTCCACCTTGGTGACCAAATCCCATGGCGTTTCGTTTAAGGCGTAACATGCGGCAAATCGCGTGAAATCGTAGCGATTGACGTAGCTTTCAAGCTCTGTGTTGGTCATTTTGCGAAGGGTGACCTTGGTTTCGGCGACCTTTGTCCAGGTCTTTTTCACCTTGCCGTGATCCATGTGGACGATATGCACGACCGTCGTGAATACATGGGATTTGCCCATGAGTTCCTTGAGCATTTTCATCGCATCAGGCTTATCAATCGCTTTGCCGTAAATTTTCTTGCCGACAACCGCCATACTGTCTGCGGCAATTACGATAACCTCTCGATCGTCGGGCACCATATAGACACGGGGATTCTCGACCACTTCATTGGCTTTGGCAATCGCGCGTTTTTGGATGGTTTTTAACGGATTGGGATCGGTGATTTTGTCCTCATCCACACGGGTAACAGCAACGCGGAAGCGGATACCGAGTTTTTCAAGAAGGCTCTTTCTGCCGACCGATTGGGAAGCGAGAATGACGTCAGGAGCAAGGACAAGATCGGGCTGATTTTTGGATGAGAATGATAATTTCATCGTTTCGGTAGTATAGCGTATTTGGGGAAAAATAGCCAGGGGAGGATGATGGGTTGTCGTTCCCGGTTCATTCGTCGGGCACAAACGGCACGTCATGCCCGAGTGCCCATAATCGTACTCCCCGATGTGCTTTTGCCCGGATGCTGGCTAACACTTGTGCATCGGTCGTCTCGTCGGTAATTTCGCCTTGGGTTTCTTCACGAGCCGCGGCAAGAATATTTTCCCGCTCCCAGAGGGGAATGACGACAGGAAGTCCGTGCTCACCGCGGACGGAGACATGGGTTACTGATTTCGTGCCGGCCATACAGACGCATTATACAATGCTATGTACATTTTTTGTCGGAGTGGAGAGATTCGAACTCTCGATCTCACGGTCCCGAACCGTGCGCATTACCAACTGTGCTACACCCCGTTAAACCACGAATGTTGGTATTGTAGCACAAAAATCAGTACAATAAGATCGCGTTATTCGACAGTTTTTTATCTCACGCCTCCATAGCTCAATGGATAGAGCAGGCCCGTCCTAAGGGCAAGATGAGGGTTCGATTCCTTCTGGGGGCACTTATGTTTAACCGAAAACCCGTTCCCGATCCGCGATTCACCTTTACCCGCAAGAAGAAAAAGTTTCCCGCCGCACAAGTAGAGGAAGTGGCAAGTTATCTTGCCAGTGAATCATCAGTCCAGGCGGCTCGTATGGAAGAACTGCTTCAGGCAGGCGTCGATTCCGAGCTTATTCGTGCGGCATTGGACCGACTCGGGAAAGAAAAACCCTCTCCCCCTCGCAGAGAACAGCGGTAACGCCTGTTGTCGATCTGCTTATCCTATAGTACAATTACTTCTTCGTTGTCGAATAGCAAATATGAGTCCCGAACAAAAATACAGTATCTGTGCGAATGTGCACCATGACGGTTATCCGGCCGCCTTGGAAATTTATCGGGCACATCGGTCGAAGCCTCGACATTTTAATGCCGAGGGATGGTTGTTGTATTTTACCGACAAAGAAGTTGCCCGACTTGAAGTACTGGTGGGGGATATTACCCGAAGCGAAGGAATTACACTTCCCATGGTTGATGTCGACGCATTATCAACCCGGGAGATTTCGATATACAGTTTTGGTGACGCCAATCTGATCGACCTGATGCGACGTTCACGAAGAGTGACGATTAACATGACCGATCCTTCCCGATAGCAAGCAATCCTCCCTACGAGTGCTTCATGCTTTTCCGTCATCGGTTCCATCATGTACACTGGGTATATGAGTGAGTCCGGTTCAGGGAAGCATACATTAAGCCGACGGGATTTTCTGAAAATCGGTGGTGCGGCGATCGCCGCGGTCGTTGCGGGTGATCGGGTGCGGGCGACGGTTGAGATGTTGGACCGTTCGATCAATATGTCGGCGTATGTGATCAAAAATCCCCTCAATAACGAGCATAGCATCAACTTTCCCCGTCTTCTCATCGATGCGCCGCATCTTGTGAAACACACCAAGGACGGATTTGAATTCCACAATGCAGAAACAAACCCGTTTGTGCTGGATTTTAGTTCTCTTGCGGGAGAAAAAATCAGACTGTCGGGTACAAAGGATACTGCCGCGTGGAGTAATGCGCCCTGGGACAAATATAAAAGCGGCGAAGCGTTCGGATCGGTCGATGCGGGACTCGTGTTTAACGGCAATTTCACCATCAAAGGCGACGTGGGGAGACCCCCCATATTTTTGGCGGACAATCTGGATCGGGCATTTCAATTTCATGGCGATGGAAAAACAACGACGGCAACGGTACAGGATATAAAAATCTCAGGACTCCGGTCATATGCACAGACGGAAAACGGCGACGGGAATGTCCCGTCACCTGCCTATATCGTAGGAGACGATGTTAACCTCACGCTGGAAGGAGTGTTGATCGACCACAAAGGGTCACTCCCCGACGGTATCAACGAAACGAATGCACAGCTTACCAAGGGAGTTATGCTCCACAACACCAAAAACAATATGCCCCTCCATTTGTCGATAACCCACAGCGCGTTGCACGGGCTACAGTGGGACGGCATTTATGCCAACGGAAAAGCGCAAATGGTGGTCGATACGGTTCGGCTGTATCAGGATGCCGCGTACAAGCAACAGCGGGGTGTAGCGATTGCCTCCACCTTTAACGACCGCAAAGGGTTTATTTCCGTGCAGAACAGTGATATCCGTTACTGTAAAGGGACCGCGATATGGACCAGTCAAGGCGATCAGGTACCCGGAAATCGACCCAATATCCTCATTAACGGCAGTTCCTATGACGTCAATGCCTGGAGTGTCAATATGGACAAAGACCAGTCCGTACGTCTTGCTACGATGGTGGTCAAGCCCTATTGGGACAGCGATGTGATCGGCGATCCCACGTATTGGCCTATGGAACTATGGCAGGAAAATGCCAAGCCGGATCTGTCGTTCGGCACCCTGGAATTTGCGATCAAGCCGACACACACAGAATCGGTGCGGCTTCTCGAGTTTGTGAACTGGCATGATTATGATGCGCTTGGGAAACGCGGCCTTCAGACGCATGTGAGAGAAGATATAAAGCATATCGGCGACATCGTGATTACGACCGGGGAGCGCATGCAAAAGATTACCCGTGATGCTTTCCTTACTTTTCTCGGTGAGGTGGAAAAGGCGCATCCCGAGGTGAACCCTGCAGTCATCCGTATGATCTATGATCCGAATACCCGTCAGGTCGGGGTGCAGTTTGCCACCGCTTTCGACAAAACGACCGGGAATTTGTCGCTTTCCGATTTTTTCTGGATGCCCAAAAACGGTGAATCAACACCCCCTGTATCGAGCCAAAAAGGCAAACTCGGAAAGATCACGCGGGGTCAACGGTCAGCCATGGCGGCTCTATAAATTTTTCATGATCCTCCTTATTGCCACGCGCATCAAGAGTTCGAGAGGATCCATTTGCTGAGTCGCGGTTTATAGATCGCCGTTTCTTCGCACGCCTCGCAACGGCCGGAAAAACCGATTTGTCCGAACCCTGCCGCAAATAACGGCGAAATACTTCGGAGCGGCCGATGTGAACCTTTACACACTTCCTGTGCAGGATTTATTCCTACGGATGCATGCTCGGGCATCGTTCGTAGCGCACATGTCCGTTCATGGGTGCGCCATCGTGGAGAAACGGTAAATGCCATAGATGGGTTATCAGATCATCACCGAAGATTGACGATGTAGAGGTTGTTGACCGCAGATGCCGCGCTGTTTAAATTGGTCAATATTACCAGTTTGCCTCCGGATGCCCATGGTACGGCAAACGAATCCCAAAACGGTCCGCCGTATGCGGTTCGTCTGTTTTCCGCATCAAAATCCATGATTTCTACCTTATCGTGGGCAACGATCACGAGGTGTCGTGAGGTGGGAAGCCAGTGAAGTACCTGCGCGATATCCATGGCGGGCGCTTTTGCGGTCTTACTTGCCGGTGTCGGAAGTATCGCGGTCGTTTTAGTGATGAGATAGTTGCGATCTTCCTTTATGTCATATACGTAAATATTGCCGGGTGTGAGTTTGCGGAGCTCTTCGGTGGGATTGGTTCCGATCAGCGGCGGCACGATAACGGGCGCTAGTTCGGCGGTGGCGGTTGCTTCATAAAGAATTTTTGTCTCATCGGGCGAAAACGACACGAGTTTTGCCGCCGTGGTGGCAATCGCCGTAAATTCGGGAGGAACCGTCAGCAGTTGATCTTGAAATCGTTGCTCTTTTATATCATTCCATTCATTTTGTAATAGTTTGATATTGGCAACCGGTACGGGGGATGGCGTAAGTTGTGTTGCATCAAGCAGGTATTGTGTCGTCGGTGATACGGCGGCCAAGACTTCGTTGCTATCCGGCGACCAGGTAAGCGTTGCTTTGGAGAAATTGATGCCGCTGACTGATTGCGAGGTGGATTTGGCCAATTGTCGGGCGTCACGATTTAACCCGAGCGGTTTATCAACAAGGTCGAGTACCCACACGCCCGGCTTGGTGTTGGGGAGCGCCGCCGACGTCGTGGCGGTTGAATCAGGGATAATATAGGCAAGTTTTGTACCGTCGGGAGAAAGGGTGGGATTGACGACGCCTGTTGCGGTAAGGGCAGTGAGTGACGGATTGGTAGGGAGAAGGAGTGCATCAACTTTCGCAACCACTTCGCCTTGTACTTTCATCCGTTTCTGCCACGGCTGAAAACCGTCTTTCGTAATCGTGATGTCATACCATCCGGGGGCGAGCGTAAGCGTTGCCTGCGTCGCCGTTTTGACTTTGTCATCAATGATTATTTGGGCGCCCGAGGGATCTGACTGTAGCACGATAAGTCCTGTCGGTTTGACCGTGCCGTCAAGTCCCAGACGATACCCGCGTCCGTAGGCGATAATTGCCGCGGCAACACCTAAAATGATGCAAACGGTAACAAAAGGTATCAAGAATGATCGGATTTTTGCGTACATATAAAACGGGTGTATGAAACGGTCTAAGTATAGCGCACATTGTGATAGAATGCTATTAAAAGAACTCGAGACGAAACTCTCGGTTTTTTCGGATAAAAACAACTATGTTTGGACTGACAAAACGACTCGGCATTGATTTGGGAACCGCCAATAGCGTGGTATGGCTTGCAGGAAGCGGCGTCGTGCTCAATGAGCCGACCGTGGTGGCCGTCACGACCGATGACGGACGGGTTGTGGCCGTGGGAAATGAAGCCAAAGACATGTTGGGGAGAACGCCGGGGAATATCATGGCGAGCCGTCCTATGCGCGACGGGGTGATTGCGGATTACCGGATTACCGAGGCCATGCTTTCGTATTTTATCGACCGTGCGGTAGGGAGAAACCGTATATTGAAACCCGAAGTGATGATCTGTGTGCCGACCGGCGCCAGTCAGGTTGAACGACGTGCGGTGGTGGATGCAACGCTCGCCGCAGGCGCCAGAGTAGCCTATCTCATCGAAGAACCGCTTGCCGCGGCAATAGGTGCCAAGATCCCCATTGCACAGGCTTCAGGACACATGATTGTCGATATCGGCGGCGGGAGCACCGAAGCCGCGGTTATTTCATTGGGCGGCGTTGTCGTGCATAAAAGCGCCCGGGTGGCGGGCAACAAGATTGATGAAGCCATTGCAAATGCGGTTAAACGGAACTTCAATCTGATTATCGGCGAACGCATGGCGGAAGCCATCAAAATAACCATCGGCGATGCATTACCCAAGGGGAGTGTTGTCAAGGCACTCGGCAAAGAACAGCAACTCAAAAGTACGGGAAAAGACGTGGACGTTATGGAAATCCGCGGCCGTGATGCGATTTCCGGGCTTCCGCGTATCGTCAACCTGACCAGAGATGAAGTGACGCAGGCCATTGCTCCCGTTTTGACGCACATCGTCAATGCGATTAAATCCGTCCTTGAGGAAACACCTCCGGAACTTGCGGCGGACATTATCGACAAGGGGATCGTGATGGCCGGAGGCACCAGTTTGCTTCGCAACTTTGATAAGCTGGTCACCCAAATTACGGGCGTGCCCGCACACATCGCCGACGAGCCGCTGTTATGCGTGGTTCGGGGTACCGGCGTGGCTATAGAAAACATCGAGCTGTATAAACGGAGCGTCAGTAAAAAGTAGCGCGGCAGACACCTCACATATATTGATTGACTCATAGTATATTTACATATTGAGAAAATCATCAAAAAACGGTAAAAATGCGGTAAATATCAACAGATTTGATATAATCTTATAGTGATAAACGGTTGAACGATATTTTCCGAAGGATATACCCCGGTATTGACCATATATTTTAGTGTTCATCTCGCGGGGAATAGCCGTTTTTCAAGAAATAATATTTGTACATAATATTTTTATATGAGCTTGATTCAGCAAAAAATTCTTGGTATTTCGATAACCGCCGCTTCGGAAGAAAAAATCCTAGAGCATCTCGAAAAGTACTTATCTTCAGCCTTCGCGACGACAAAAAGAACAGTCAAAAATACCGTAAAACCGTTGATTATCGTCACCCCGAATCCGGAGCAGATCGTGCTGGCAACGCATGATAAATGGTTCGAGAGATTTATCAATCGGGCCGATATAACGCTCCCGGATGGTATCGGCGTTATCATGGCGGCCAAAATATTGAATCTCGGAAAACGGGGCGAAAGATCTGCCGGCATACGGAAACGGATAGCAGGGATAGATTTTATGAGGTCATTGGTTTCTCTTGCCGCAAAACAGCGCGTCAGAATAGGACTTATAGGCGGTTTCAATGGTTTGGCAGTCAAGGCTCTCGAGTGCTTAACGTATGAGCATCCGAAGTTAACGGGATGGGCGATTGGCGGGCCAGAGCTACTCTACCGCGAAAACGGCATAGTTGAGGGTCCGGACGCATCCTATTGGTCGCGCATTGCAGAAAAGATAATTGAATCGAAGACGTCTGTCGTGTTTGTGGGATTGGGTGCGCCGAAGCAAGAATATGCCATAGAAAAAATAACGACAGCACTCACACAAAAACACGTGGCGTTTCCCGTTGTCTGCATGGCGGTGGGGGGAAGCTTTACCATGATCGCAGATAAACTTCATCGTGCACCATTATTTATCAGATCGATAGGGTTTGAGTGGTTTTGGCGATTGTTGCAGGAGCCGTGGCGATGGAAACGTCAGATAGCGTTGATTCGGTTTATCTGGTTGGTTTGCGAGGCGCGTATCGTTGCCGTAGTGCCGACGCGACGCAAGTAAGAAGAGAGAAAGTCATTTTCTGTAGAATCCGGTGAATTTTTCACCGCGAGGCTCACGCGTGCGCTTTCCCAAACTCCACCGAGTCGGATGGAGCAAATGTTCTAACGAGCGGATGCCGACGCGAACGGGGCGGGTGGTCTTCATCACGAGCTCTTGTCCTTTTCTCACTATTTTTTCAACCGTTTTATTCATACGTTACGTTTCATTTGAACCAGTCGCTTCGTTTGAGTCTGCGGAGCGAGCGGTTCGACGGCGCTCGCGGTCGTTCTTTGGGGGCAGTAAGCCAGGTGATTTCCCTCGGTATCCTTTTTTTCCGTCCGCCGTGAAATTCGGGCTTTGCCGTGCCGAAATTGCTTCGCACCGTGAGCGGATCCGACGTGAGGGTGATTATATAATCCGTTGCGATGAACATATCGCCGTGTTCATTCGGGGTGACGAGAATGCCTTTTCCGAGTGAAGCGGCGCGTTTGGGGAGCACATTTGCGGTACCATGATGTTTTTCAGCAGAGCGAATCATACGTGCGATGCTCCCATCCGTGTGTTGCGCATGGGTGTGACAGCGAATAACTGTGTCCTTGGGGAGCGTCGCCAAATCCCGACGGGAAAGCGGGGTGCCTTCAGCGGAATAAAATCCTTGTGTGCCCATACGTTTGCCAGCTAATATATCACAGACTATTGTGCGATGCCATACGTACATAAGGCAAATCTTTAGACAATTCTGTGAAGTATTAGCTTCGATCTCCGGAGTCGGAGTGAAAAAAGTTACGATAGTTTTGCGCCGAACACTATGCTATAGTTCCTCCCTATGGCATGCGAAAATACCGAATGTCCGATACAAACGATGGGCAAGTGTAGCTACGCGATAACCGTGCGTCAGGAAGCAAAGTATTTTAATAATCGTAAGCTCTGGCAGGGGATGGCGGTCACCGCACAGCAACATCGGGGAGATACCCAACAGGTTGACGCCGCCGCAATACGGAAATCCCAACTGTCCAACGTGCGGAGCACTGCGGAAGGATATATCAGTCGGCATTGTCGGAGAAAAGATTACGCGCTCCGGAATGCCGTGCAAAAACTCCCTTCGCGGTAGCTATCATTCTCTGGCGGCACTTCCCTCGGTAAGCCCGATGGTCACCCGTCCGCGACGGGTGAGCAATGTTTGCAAACAATTCCGCAAGGTGTCACGGTCTTTGACGGGGACACTCCCAAACAACCATGTACCGTTCGATGTTCTTTGATATGTTTCGAGAGGTTGATTATCACTTTCAAACACCAGCGTCGGCTGTCGGTCCCGACTCACCCTCAGACTGACAAACGCGTCGGTCACTTCATCAAGTTGCTCGGGGGTCGCCCCGCTGTCGGCAATTTCAATGACTTTCGGCATAGGTTTTATAAAAACAATCCGGGTAGTATAGCGCTTTTCTCCGTATTCCTCCAGCGCGCTATTGTCGCTTGCGCGATTGGTAGGGTATAATGGCAGGATCATGCGGATTCTGTATTTACAGACGTTTCCGTTTTGGGGATCGGGTTCGGGCACGTATGCCAGGCATCTGGCGAGCGAAATAGGGAAGCGGCATAAAGTCGCGATCCTTGCCCCCGATACCAGGGCAATTGAGCGATGTAAGCTCTACACGGTTGAACTACCGTTTCCCGTCGCTTTTACCGGGCATCCCGAGTGGGCGGAGTGTAAGCTGTACACCGATTTATCCAGTGAAGAAATTTGGGAAATCTATGACGCTTTTTTGCGGGCGACCATCAAGGCGGTGGAAGATTTTAAACCCGATATCATCCATGCCCACCATGCGTTTCCCACCGCTTGGCTTGCCGCATTTATCAAAGACACGTATAACATCAATTACGTCGTGACCATTCACGGTTCCGAGTTGCCGACATTAGAAAAAGATCGCCGGTATTACCAACGAACGTTTGATTCCATGTATCGGGCAAAGCGAATATTTCCTAATTCCGGCTATACCAGAGATTGGTTTCTCAGAATTTTTAAGCACAATTTCCATGAAAAATGCCGGGTGATTCCCGGAGGCGTGAACATCGAAAAATTTGTCTATAGCGAGGCAGGGGCAAAAGCGGTGGATAAAGAGCTCAACCTGCACGGCAAGCCCGTTGTCGTGTTTGCCGGCAAACTCACCAAGTATAAGGGAGTAGAATACCTTGTTGGGGCGGCCAAAAACATCCACGGGGAAGTGGTGATTCTGGGCGACGGTCCCGAAAAAGCCCGGCTTATGGAAAAAGCCAAACAATTAAATCTCACCAATATCCATTGGGTGGGGCACAAAGGAGCGGGGGTGAGAAAATTGGTACCGTATTATTCTCGTGCCGACGTATTTGTTGCCCCGAGTATTTGGGATGAGCCGTTGGGACTTGTCATCTTGGAGGCCATGGCATGTCAAACCCCCGTCGTCGTGACGCGGAAAGGCGGTATTCCGCTCGCCGTGAAAGAAGGGTATAACGGGCTGTTCGTAAAATCGCGTAATTGTACCGATATCGTCGAAAAAGTGAACAAATTATTCGATAATGAATCGTTGCGTATAAAAATGGGTCAAAATGCTCGTAAGAGTGTCGAAGAAAAATTCTCCTGGGAATTAATCGGGAAGAAATTCGAAGAACGATACATCCAATTCGGTAAAAAACCGAACGGCCAGGCAACTCCCCAAGTGCCCCAGTTAAAAAAATAAGAGCAGGCTACCGCTTGCTTAGCTCCTCTGTTAGGATAGAGATATGAAGATCGGTATTCTTATTCCGTCCATATACACCTCAAAAAAATACGGTGAAGGAAGAATTTTTGCGCCGCTCCCGTTAGCCGTTGATCTGGCGGAAGAGCTTCTGCGTTTGGGACACCATGTCACCCTCTATACGTCGGGTGACGTAAAAACCCGTGCCTCTGTTGTGGCGGGAGATTCGTCCATGCTTGTGCCCGAACCGCAGTACTACCAATTCCGGTATCGGGATCCTGATGAAGCAAAATATACCGCAATCGAGATCATCAAGCGGGACTATGAGTATGATCTCACTATGCGTGCCTACGCCGATGCGGAAGCGGGAAAACTCGATATCATCCACTCCTATCACGATTTCGGCGCGCATTATTTTGACGCGTTAACAAATTTTCCGACGGTCTATACACTCCACGACCCGTTGCCGCAACGGGACGATACCATCGAATACTTTCGATATCGGCGATTTTCCGAGCACGCGTACATATCGATCAGTAACAGCCAACGGTCAAGCGTCGTGCCCCTGCGATTTGTGGCGACGGTCTATCACGGTATCGATCCCGCGCGGTATGCCTTCGTGCCGCAGGCCGGTAACGGCGTTATTCACTTCGGAAGAATCATGGAAGATAAAGGAACCGATAGGGCAATTGCCGTGGCAAAAAAAGCGGGTATTCCCATCACCATCGCCACCAGTACCGTCCGAGCCAACCGATCGCAGGGTTTTTTTGAGGAAAAAATTGCACCCGAAATCGACGATGTGCATGTGAAAGCGGTGGGTTTTTTGGAGGGGGAAGCCAAATCCGCATACATCGGCTCAGGCAAGGCATTTTTGTTTCCTCTTGCCTGGGATGAGCCGTTCGGGATGGTCATGATCGAGT
Organism: Patescibacteria group bacterium; assembly: GCA_049322955.1. GTDB lineage: Bacteria > Patescibacteriota > Microgenomatia > UBA10105 > UBA927 > UBA927. The sequence continues at coordinate 389,111 of JBMOPU010000012.1, forward strand.
CAATGGCATGCGGAACCCCGGTTATTGCCTACAATCGGGGAAGTGTCCCTGAAATCGTGCGCGATGGAGTGACAGGGTTTATCGTTGATCCCCCCGAAGGGGTACCGCAACAAGCGGGGAACAAAGCGCTTCGCGGTACCTGGAAAATCAAGACGACAGGAGAGGAAGGGTTAATGGAGGCACTTCATCGGGTTGACGAGCTTGATAGGGCGGCATGCCGTGAGCATGTGGAACGTCATTTTTCGCTTGCCGCCATGGCGAAAGGGTATGTTGATGCCTATACCGCGGCGATCGCTTCGCGCAAACGGTAATCGCTCTTTTTTCGTTTTTTTATCCCCGGCCGCACTTTTTCCGTGTTATGATGAAAAGTGATGAAGGTATTATTCGCGACCAGTGAAATTGCCACACTGTACAAACGCGGGGGGCTTGCAGACGTCAGCTACGCGCTTCCCGTGGCGCTTTCGAAAGCCGGTGTGAGCGTGTCGGTGGTCATGCCGTTTTATGAAGGTATTCCGGTAAAAAATGTCACCTGTGTCGGGCAACTTGCCATAGATTTTGACCGGAGGCGTGAGCTGGTGTTTATTTTCCGCACGATTCTTCCTCATACGCATGTACGCGTATTCCTTATCCGTCATCCGTTGTTAAACGAGTATGATGATGACCATATTGCCGAACGGTTTGCCTTTTTCTCCAAGGCGGTGGCACAGCTTTCGCTCTATTCGGAAGGCATATTGGGTGGGCCGTATGACATCATTCATTGCCATGATTGGCATACGGCGCTTATTCCGCTTCTTATCGGTGAGTCCAGTAAAATCGCATACCGTGAACGGGAAACCATCCAGTCGCTGAAGACAAAAACGATTCTTACCGTGCACAATCTCCTGTATCAGGGAGAAACGGGGTTTGCCATCTCATTGAAATTGGGTTTCCCGAAGTCCATCTTTCACCCGTTTATGACACCTCTGGGGCGTGCGGTACGGCTGATGACCGAGGGATTTGAGTATGCGGACATCGTAACGACTGTTTCTCCCACCTATGCCAAGGAGATTGCGGCAGGAAAACACGGCAAAAGAGTGGTTGAGGTGTTTAGAAAACGGAAGGATCAGATGGTCGGCATATTAAACGGATTAGATACCGAACTTTGGAATCCTTCCACCGATCCGTCGTTGCCCATGCCGTTTAATAAAAAAACGGTGAAAGAGGTAAAGCCGAAACTCAAAATACAACTCCAGCAGGCGCTGAGGTTACCCGTTTCGGAAGTGCCGCTATTCGGGTTTGTGGGAAGGCTGGAACCGTTGCAAAAAGGACTCGATCTTATTGCCCGGTCTGTTGAAAAACTCGATCCCACGGCGTTTCAATTGGTGGTGCTGGGGACAGGGCAAAAAAGCCTGGTGAAACAGTACGAAAAGCTTGCTACAAAGTATCATAATATTGCCTTCATTCACACCTTTGACGAGCGGTTGGCGCGACGTATTTATGCCGGGAGCGACGTCATGTTGGTGCCTTCGAAGTTTGAGCCGTGCGGACTCACCCAAATGATTGCAATGCGGTATGGCACGTTGCCGCTGGTGCGTAAAACCGGAGGGCTTGCCGATACCGTGGAAGACAAAAAAACGGGCTTTGTATTCGGCGCGTACACGAGTACTGCGCTTCTTGCCAAAATGAAGGAAGCGATGCAGGTGTATACTGATGAACCACGGTTATTTGCCCAGATGCGGGAAGCCGCGATGCGAAAAGATTTCTCTTGGCAACATCAGGTGAAAGAATACATCGCCCTCTACAAGAAAATCTTGTCATCCTCCTGATTTTTACCGGTATTTACCGGTTATTTTACCAGTTTTTACAAGTATTTATCAGTTAGTTTTAGCTTGTATTGAAGCGAAGACTCTCCATTTTACCAGTTTTTCTTGCGGGACAACCAAACGGACGCAAAGTCAGCCTGTTTATGCTTTGGTATAGTACACGCTTCTGCCTTTGCCGTGTGACAGAATGAGTCCCAATGCACCGAGTCTGGCAAGATCACGGCTTGCAGTTACCGCAGACACGCGAAACAAGGTTTGTGCTGTTTTGTTGGTGATTTTTGCACTCGGGTTTTCGAGATACTCGAGTATTTTTTCTTCCCGGTTGTTGAGGCGCCAGGCAAACTGCCTGATGGTGCCGGTGCCCAGCGCGTAGCTAGACTGCATGTGGGTATAGACCGTTTCGTACTGATTGCGAGTCGATGTTACGAGGTGCTCAATCCATGCGGTCAAATTTTCGTTCGTCGTGATGCTCTGGATGGCTTTGTGATGGCTTGTCGCGTGTGCGCACCACGCGGGTTCAAAAGCGACCATTGATCGGCAATCGTACCCGTATTTAACGATAAGCAAACGGGCGATAATGCGGGGAACAAGCCCGTGAGTAAGGATACCTATCTGGCTCTGCATGAGGAGGCCATAAACGACGCCGGAGAGAATAACAGGATGATCCTTTTGTGAGCCGATATACGTAAGCAGTTTATTGAGTTCGGCTTCCTCAGTGTGCAGTGCGTGCATGATTTTTCGTGCCAGAGTGGGTGCGGTAATGATGCCGATGGCACCGATATGTGCAAGCCGGAGCTCTCTGGTGCTCGCCGTCCAATCCGAGCGGATAACTTCAAGCGCGTGTTTATAGGCGAGAATCTGCGCTTCTAGGGGGGTGGGATGCTTGGGCGGATGCAGGAGCAAACGGCTGACGGATGAAGCATTCACCGCAAAGCCCGCGAGTCCCAATGATCCGTGGATCTGCTCGTTCATCGCCTTCCAACGAAGTTGTTGTTCGACAAAAATCGGAAGCGGAGTCAGCATGATGTTCCGATAGAGCTTATCGATGGCAAACAGATCTTCTTGGATCTGCGGCGTAAGGGTATAAGTGACGGGAATCATCGGCAAAAAAATCGTATCACAATTATAGCATCGCGAGCCAAAATAAAGCGAGATTCTTTTTGGATTATCAGTACGGCAAAAATGCGGGAATACGATATGATTACGATATGATTACTTCGCCTATTGACAGCATGTGAAAATTAAAGCTAACCTGTATATAGGTTTTCACATATTTGTAATAACCGGTAAAAAGAGTGGTAAGTACTTGTAAAGAATAGCAATAATTTCGCATTGGTACGGGCTAAAGGGTTTGGGAGCCTGCCTGACATGCCCAAAACATACACCGTTAAAGAAGTTGCCGATATATTAGGCTTCAGCACGAACAGTATTTACGCATTTCTCAAAGAGAAGCGCATCCGTGGGGTGCGTATCGGAAAAGGCAGATTCAGAATCCCCGAAGAAGAACTTTCCCGCATCCTGCATTTATCCAAAAAAACCGCATCGATTGCTCCCGTGCACGCATCGGTTCCTGAAGAAGTACGGATCGTTCGGTCAGATGATGACGCATTGGAGGCATTACCGCAAACAGGTGACGCCGTGTTTTTCCAGCCGGCAAGTGAACATGCGTATAAAAACAGGAATGAAATTTCGGTTCCGAATATTTTTGATTGGTTTATCGGTTTGGGAGCAATTGTTGCGGGAGTGGGATTATTTCTGTTCAACACTACCATTACGGGGGAAGAATTTCCCCGGTTGCCCCTCATATATCCGTACGTACGAGTCATCCTTATTGCCTGCGGGCTCGGGGTGATTTTGAGCGGGATGTTTGAGCGTGCTCGAAGTTGGCGCAGGGTATTTTACGTACTGCTTGCCGTCATGAGATTTTTCAACTCATTCGGACTCTTGCGAAGCGGCGATATTGAAGGGGGAGCATTGTACGGGGCGTTGGCTTTCATGGTGGCGATAGCGGGAACTATGCCCTTCGGCGGTATTGTCACGGTCGGGTTGTATGTATCCTTGATTGCATTTTTGGTACCTGCGGTGATGCTGGTTTTTCCTGCGGATTCCCATGTGCAAACGCTCTCAATGGCTTTAGATGTGCCCACGGCGGTTATCGGCTCACTGTCACTCATCATATCGAGTGTCCTGATTACCGGATTTTGGTTTGGGTATGCGAGAAATAGAGGGCTATTTTTACTCTCCTCATGGATTTTGGCGTTTGGCGATATTGCCGTTTCATTGTGGTACGCGCAACTCCAGTACTGGAGCCGGTCATTTTTTATCTTAGTCGTCGGCGCATTTACCGCCCTTCTTCCGTATTGGTGGCCGTTGCAGATGCAATTGTCCCGCAGATATCGGCTTTTACTGCACGGATTATTTGCGGGTATGGGGATGGTATTTGTACTTGCCGTTCTGGTTGTATATCTGCTCCAGCAGAACATTTGGGTTTCCCGGGAACGCGAAATCAGAAGCAAAATGCATGTAGGACATACGCGTCTCACTAATGCGGTAACGTCGTTGGAGGGGTCATTGGTCGTAGCCGCCAGCAATGCTGATTTCGTTTCATCCGTACGGAAACCGGATATCTCCCTCATCAATAAGTACAGCAAAATCATATACGAAAGCAATCCGAATATCCGGCGCCTGGTGTTTTTGGATGAGGACGGTAAAGGAGTAGCGCTTTACCCGTACGGTACCTTTGACGAGCCGAATTATTCTTTCCGTGAGTATTTTCAACAGACCAAAAGTACGGCAAAACCGTATGTGTCGGAAGTGTTTCAGGCAAGAGTTGATCAGGCGGGAAGGTATGTGGTAACCCTTTCGGTGCCGTTATTCGACAAGGGTACGTTTGTCGGAGTGGTTTCCGCCTCGATGGATCTCGATCGGATGGGCATGCTCCTTGATGAGCTGGCGGCCGCAAAGCAAGGGGAGTATTTTGTCGTGGTTGACGGCAAAGGGGTGATACTCAGCCATCCGAACGAAAAACTTATCGGCACGATGATCCCCGAGAACGACCCCCTTCGCCGTGCGCTGAACGGCGAGGAAGGGTTGGTAAAAGGAACGATGATTGAAGGAATGTTAGGCATGATGGGGTATATGTACGTTCCGGAATTGCGCTGGGCGATTAGCTTACGGGTTCCGGCGACAAAAGTATTCGGCTTATCATCCGTGGATATTTGGATCGTGTTTGGCGTAGTGTGCGCGCTGGTCGGCGCCGGAATTACCATGCTGTCGTATATACGGGGAAGAGTGATTACGGATAAGGAAGGTGGCCCCTGATGCATACCGGCGTGTCTCAGAAATCTGTTCGGCAGAAATCCGCAACGCGCGGATTTCTCGCTGAATTGGAGCCTTCTCATGCCGGGGATTTTCGTCGTGGCAACGCCTTTATACCGATATTGCCGGTTATCTTCGCGTTTATTATCGGCTGTGTATTTGTGGCTATAGCACAGGTAATAAGATCTGATAGCGCAGATTCTCAGGGAATACATGCGGGATCCGGAGCGCCTGCGGTTACCCAATTAACGGAAAAAGTGTTTGCAGAAAGTGGGTGGAATGCTCCGTATATTGTTTTGGTGCAACGCGGAGACGGGTCGATTGCGTACGCGTATGTAGAACATGCAGTCGTAAAAAACGGCACATTTTCCGGCGACATCACCATACGATATGCCAACGGTGAGCATGGGATCGTGCGTGATGAAAACGGTACATTCGATTTTTTTCTGACAAAACTGGGAAGTCAGGAGCCTGTACGGATTTTAGTGCCGGTCACCATGGGGATAAAACTACCGGACGGCGCGATTCTTCCCGCACAACTAACCGACGCGACGATTGTTAATGAACAGCTCATCGGCCATTTCACCGCGACTACCATTTTAGATAAATCCCAGATTGTCGGGAATCTTAGTGCCCGGCGGGAGATTCTTTCGTTGGCGATCGAACCGACGCTCAAGACCGTTGATGCGGGGCTGGTTATGGTGCAACGCGAGGTATTGAAACTGGCACTTGAGGGTGTTGGTGAAACGGGAGGTGTTTTGGGGGTGACGACGGATAGCGTTGGCGGGTCGGAGACCGGTACGCGTCTGCTTGCTTCGAGTTTAGGGAGCAATCTGATGGTGCAAAGTTATAGTGGAGAAGGAGTGGTTCGTATTGTATCAAGAACAAACAATATAGAACAAAATATAACAAACATACAAAATCTGAATCCATCATTTAGCACCGGCTCGGTCAATCAATCCTCACAACTTGCATCGTCGCAACCGTTTTCACTGCAAGGATTTTATCCTTCTTCAGTTAATAGTAGTACCGGGAGAGACGGGGCGACGGGGGCGACCGGGGCAACGGGTGTGCAGGGAATAAAAGGAGATTCGGGTGCCGCGGGAGCGCAGGGAGCCGATGGTGCAAACGGATCGACGGGTGCTACCGGTGTCGGTGAGTTAGGCCCGATCGGGCCTACCGGAGCAACGGGATCGGGTGGGGGTGGCGGCGGTGGCGGAGGCGCAGACGGGCCGACGGGAACGACGGGAGCAACAGGTGCTACCGGTATTGCGGGAGCCAGTGGTCCGACGGGAAGTACGGGTGCAACGGGGGGTATAGGTGCGTCAGGTCCTACGGGATCTACGGGAGCAACGGGGGTTGTTGGAGCACAAGGAGCCTCTGGTCCCACCGGATCAACGGGTGCTACTGGGAGTAACGGTGCCAGTGGACCGACGGGGAGTACCGGTGCCACTGGAACAAACGGTGCACAGGGAGCATCAGGACCCACGGGAAACACGGGAGCAACGGGATCACAAGGATCATCAGGTCCGACAGGGGCTACGGGGTCTACGGGAAATAACGGAAGTGACGGACCGACAGGTTCGACAGGCGCAACGGGACTCGCGGGTGCAACGGGACCCACCGGAAGTACCGGAGCAACGGGGTCAGTCGGTGCATCAGGTCCGACGGGAAGTACGGGTGCAACGGGAGTGCAGGGCACTTCAGGTCCGACGGGGTCTACGGGTGCGACAGGAAATACCGGATTATCCGGTCCGACAGGTGCCACAGGGGCGACCGGATTAAGCGGAAATTCCGGTCCGACGGGAGCTACGGGGTCCACGGGAAATAACGGGAGTGATGGTCCGACAGGAGCGACCGGACCGACAGGATCACAGGGAGGTGCCGCGGGAGCATCGGGACCCACCGGGTCATCTGGTGCAACCGGTGCAAACGGTGCCAGTGGTCCGACAGGCAGTACCGGCGCAACGGGTACAAATGGTGTACAAGGTGCATCAGGACCGACGGGTTCGACAGGTACAACGGGTTCTGCAGGAGCCAGTGGTCCCACCGGTTCAACGGGGGCAACTGGATTGCAGGGTGCAAGTGGTCCAACAGGGAGCACGGGAGCAACCGGTGCCGTCGGTGAAAATGGACCGACAGGATCCACGGGGGCTACGGGAAATCAGGGTGCAATTGGGTCTTCAGGTCCAACAGGATCGACAGGATCGATCGGTGCAAACGGTGCATCAGGTCCAACAGGCTCTACGGGAGCAACTGGTAGCATTGGTGTCAGCGGACCAACGGGAGCAACAGGATCGACGGGAAGTATTGGAAGTTCTGGCCCTACCGGTTCTACTGGAGCAACAGGAGGAATAGGTGCATCAGGACCCACTGGTTCAACCGGGGCAACTGGTGGCGTTGGTGCCTCCGGTCCTACGGGAACTACTGGCGCTACTGGCGCCGTTGGATCTTCAGGACCGACTGGCTCAACCGGATCGACGGGTGTCACTGGTACAAATGGTCCAACCGGTTCTACTGGTGCCACTGGTAGCATTGGTGCGGGCGGACCCACGGGAGCAACCGGTGCAACTGGCACACAAGGAACACAGGGGGCAAATGGACCGACGGGTTCTACCGGTGCAACTGGTACAAATGGTGCATCGGGCCCGACGGGAAGTACGGGTGCGACAGGCTCCACAGGTACAAACGGTCCAACGGGAAGTACCGGGGCAACAGGTGTTGCTGGCTCGAGTGGTCCCACCGGATCGACGGGAGCAACAGGAACACAAGGATCATCAGGACCGACCGGTAGCACCGGGTCAACGGGATCTATCGGTGTGTCGGGTCCGACGGGATCAACCGGAGCGACAGGGGTACAAGGATCATCAGGTCCTACTGGATCAACCGGCGCCACTGGCGCACAAGGTTCTTCTGGTCCAACGGGGAGTACGGGTGCCACCGGGACAAACGGTGCAAGTGGTCCCACCGGCGCCACGGGAGCAAATGGAGCAAGCGGTCCTACAGGAAGTACGGGAGCGACAGGAAGTAATGGTGCATCTGGCCCCACCGGCGCAACAGGTTCCACGGGGACGCAAGGCGTTGCTGGTGCATCAGGACCAACAGGTTCTACGGGGGCAACGGGAGCCGCGGGCGCAAACGGTCCTACAGGAAGTACCGGATCTACCGGAACACAAGGGAATTCAGGTCCTACGGGAAGTACCGGAACAACGGGATCAGTCGGAGCGAGTGGTCCAACCGGAAGTACGGGTGCTACCGGAGGAATTGGATCTTCCGGTCCCACGGGCAGTACAGGTGCAACCGGAGGAGTCGGTGCCAGTGGACCGACGGGAGCAACAGGGTCTACCGGTTCAATCGGTGCGCAAGGATCTTCCGGTCCCACGGGATCTACTGGGGCAACAGGAGGAATAGGTGCATCGGGTCCCACAGGAGCAACCGGATCAACAGGATCTGCAGGAGCACAAGGATCATCAGGTCCGACGGGAAGTACAGGTGCAACGGGAGGAATAGGTGTGTCAGGCCCGACTGGCGCTACCGGATCTACTGGTTCAGTTGGTGAACAAGGCGCATCTGGTCCTACAGGTTCAACTGGTGCCACCGGAAATGCTGGATCATCCGGTCCTACAGGCGCAACAGGATCAACCGGTTCGGCGGGCTCACAAGGAACTTCCGGTCCCACTGGAAGCACCGGATCAACGGGATTTATCGGTGTGTCGGGTCCCACAGGAGCAACCGGTACAGCGGGTGCAAGCGGACCGACGGGGACTACGGGTGCTACCGGCAGTAATGGTGCATCAGGTCCAACGGGATCAACGGGAGCTACGGGCAGCGCAGGTGCCAGCGGTCCTACCGGTGCAACCGGATCGACCGGGACACAAGGATCATCCGGTCCAACGGGATCAACCGGATCTACCGGAACACAAGGGAGCTCAGGTCCTACGGGAAGTACTGGAGCAACGGGATCAGTCGGAGCGAGTGGTCCAACCGGAGGCACCGGAGCAACAGGAAGCGTTGGTGCATCTGGTCCTACCGGCGCAACAGGAGCAACAGGCGCAAATGGAGTATCAGGACCGACGGGTTCAACAGGAGCCACCGGTGGAGTGGGTGCTTCAGGCCCGACTGGTTCAACGGGAGCGACGGGTGGATTTGGTGCCAGCGGTCCGACGGGGGCAACCGGATCGACCGGTTCAATAGGTTCTCAAGGTTCCTCCGGTCCAACAGGTTCTACTGGAGCGACAGGAAGTAATGGTGCATCTGGCCCCACCGGAGCCACCGGAGCAACAGGCACAAATGGAACATCAGGACCGACGGGTTCAACAGGAGCCACCGGTGGAGTGGGTGCTTCCGGACCGACCGGATCTACAGGTGCTACCGGATTACAGGGAGCGTCAGGACCGACAGGTTCGACGGGAGCAACTGGTAGCATTGGTGCCAGTGGGCCTACGGGAAGCACAGGAGCAACAGGAACACAAGGATCATCAGGACCGACCGGTAGCACCGGGTCAACGGGATCTATCGGTGTGTCGGGTCCGACGGGATCAACCGGAGCGACGGGAGCAAATGGAGCGGGTGGACCGACGGGGGCAACGGGATCTACCGGCACGCAGGGTGCGGCGGGAGTTGATGGTGCGGATGGTCCTACCGGTTCAACGGGTGCGACAGGAGGAATTGGAGCATCAGGACC
>JBMOPU010000012.1:399014-990597 GCA_049322955.1 Patescibacteria group bacterium
CAAATGGAGCGGGTGGACCGACGGGGGCAACGGGATCTACCGGCACGCAGGGTGCGGCGGGAGTTGATGGTGCGGATGGTCCTACCGGTTCAACGGGTGCGACAGGAGGAATTGGAGCATCAGGACCGACGGGAAGTACGGGAGCGACCGGAAGTGTCGGTTCGTCCGGTCCGACAGGCGCAACAGGAGCAACAGGATCAGCTGGTGCTCAAGGTACAAGCGGTCCTACGGGAACAACCGGAGCAACGGGAGCAAATGGAGCTTCCGGTCCAACAGGATCGACGGGTGCCACGGGAAGTGTAGGTGCTTCTGGTCCCACTGGTTCTACCGGATCAACTGGTTCAGCTGGTTCTCAGGGATCATCAGGACCCACGGGATCTACCGGAGCAACAGGAAGCGCGGGGGCCAGCGGTCCAACCGGAAGTACCGGAGCAACAGGAAGCGCAGGTGCCAATGGTCCAACAGGAAGTACGGGAGCAACGGGAGCAGTTGGTGCATCAGGTCCGACGGGATCTACCGGGGCCACCGGAGCAAACGGGGCAAGCGGCCCCACCGGATCAACGGGGGCGACGGGCGGAGTTGGTGCAAGCGGACCGACGGGGAGTACCGGATCTACAGGATCACAAGGTTCTTCCGGACCGACTGGTGCAACAGGTGCCACTGGTGGCGTTGGATCTTCCGGACCGACCGGATCTACTGGAGCAACAGGAGCAGTTGGCGCATCAGGTCCGACGGGTGCAACAGGTGCTACAGGAGTTGCGGGGGCAAATGGTCCCACGGGTTCTACCGGTGCTACTGGTACACAAGGATCATCCGGTCCTACCGGCGCAACAGGAGCAACAGGCACAAATGGAGCATCAGGACCCACCGGTGCAACAGGCGCAACCGGTGGCGATGGCGCATCCGGACCTACGGGATCGACGGGTGCCACAGGAAGCAATGGTGCAAGCGGACCGACAGGGGCTACGGGGGCAACGGGTACAGCCGGTGCGGCAGGTCCCACGGGAGCAACCGGTACGACCGGAGCGCAAGGTACCGCGGGTGCGACCGGCCCCAGCGGTTCTACCGGAGCAACCGGAAATGTCGGTGCATCCGGTCCGACGGGAAGCACAGGATCCACCGGTACAGCCGGTGCGGCAGGACCAACAGGAGCTACCGGTGCAACGGGTACTGCAGGTGTTACGGGACCCACGGGATCCACCGGAGCAACGGGAACAAACGGTGCACAGGGAGCAATCGGTCCCACCGGAAGTACGGGAGCAACAGGTGGTGTCGGTGTAAGCGGCCCTACGGGGGCGACAGGTACGACCGGTGTTGCGGGTGTCACCGGTCCTACCGGTTCAACGGGAGCCACCGGGACCGCCGGAGCAAACGGTCCGACGGGTGCTACGGGAACAACAGGTGTGCAGGGCCCGACCGGTCCGGTAGGACCCGGGGGAGAAACGTTACTTTATTATACGGGAAGCGGTGAGAGCGCGTTCCTTTATCCGAATACCGCCTATACATATGATTTGGCTACCCAAGGGCTTATTCTCGGATACAGCGGTACGGGAGGCGCGATTATTACCACGCAAGATACCAATGAAAGCCTTACGATTGATCCCAACGGAACAGGCGACGTCTTGATCGACGGATCCATCGGTGTCGGGGTGGCAAACCCGGAGCATGTTCTTGAGTTATACAAAAACGATGACTTGTTTGTGGATCTAAAGACAACCGAAGGATTCATCATGGATATCGTGTACTCCGTTGACGCCGTCAATGTAGCGGAGTTGGAATTTGACTCAAGCCAGGATTTCTTTGAGATCGGAACGACCGCAAATTATCCGCTCTTTTTCAAAGTAAACGGAACACCCCGCATGTTTTTGAGCGCTGACGGGAATGTGAGCATCGGCAAAAGCAGTGTCGCCGGGGACAATCGATTGGAAATCGTCGATTCAAGCGGCGCACAACTCCGGCTTACCCATACGGATGACACGCAGATAGCGACCATGCAGGTTGATGCAAACGGGAGTCTCGTGATCACAACAACCGGAACAACCGGGGAAATCGGTTTGCAGGCAGACGGAACCGGTACGACCAGCGTCGTTCGAATCGGTGCGGGAGGTGCTGGATCAACCACGCCGGATTATCTTGCACTCGACGTGAAATCGGATACCGGCGATCCTGCCGGTGGGGCGGAAGGATACATGTATTACAATACTGCCGACAATAAATTCCGTTGTTATCAGAATGCGGGATGGACCGACTGTATCGGCTCGGCTACGGGATCACAAACACCGTGGGGTGCGGACATCGATGCGGATGGATTTGATCTTTCGGATCTTTCCAATATCTTGTTCAGGGAAACCACCGGGGCTCCGGCGGGTACGGATGTCGGATTGTTCCGTGATAATTCGGGGGATCTCAATCTGAATGTATTAACTGGTAAAACGTTTAATGTCCAAGTGAACGGTACCGATGAGTATAATTTCTCCTCCAGCGGGCTCACGATCGGTACAAACTCACTTATTACCGGTGCGACCACCATCGAGTCGACGGAACTTGATCGTCTTGACGGTAAAGACGCCGCGCTTGTTGACCAGAATGATTTGACCAGCGGTGACGGAAGCGGAGGAACGAGTAGCGGGTCGGGATTGGAAGCGGGAACCGGAGGGATCGGTCTCCTGCAGGGCTGTGCCGATGACCAGGTCCTTAAGTGGAATGAAAGCTCCGCGGTATGGGAATGCGGTAGCGATCGCGCGACCGTGAACATTCGGAAAGCCGCAGATGAAACAATCACGAGTAGTGCCGCATTACAGGACGACAATGAGTTGCTGTTTGCGGTCGCCGCCAATGAAACGTGGGCGGTCGAAGTATCCCATACGTATAGTACCGGCAATTCATCCACACCGGATATTCGCGTCGGACTCAATGCACCGACGGGGGCAACCTGTACTTACGGTACGGTAAATATTTCTCATGCGGGTAACTTGGCGGGAGGCTCAACCGCCTGCGATACCGCAATTGTGGTGGCAACGACGGCAAAGGGTGCAAAAAATGGCATCCTCAGCGGTACGGTTGCCAACGGGGCAAACGCGGGGAATGTGACGTTCCGTTGGGGGCAGGGGACATCCAGCACAACCGGAACGGTTATGGAAGCAGGGAGTTACCTTCTCGGATTTAAGATTTCGGGTGCCGATTTGGCAGAAGTATATTATGCCTCAAATAGCGCCATACCCAAAGGAACGGTCGTATCGCTCGATCCTACGCGCAACGCGGGGGTGATTCCGTCGCGGCGGGCGTACGATCCGAATATTCTCGGTATCGTTTCTACCCAGCCGGGTATGGTGTTGGGCGAATCAGGGGGCGGGGGCGGGATTCCGGTGTGGGTAGCACTTTCAGGGCGGATTCCGGTACGCGTCTCGGCGGAAAACGGCCTCATCCGTGCCGGCGATTACCTTACCGCCTCAAGTGTACCGGGCGTTGCAATGCGGGCGACCAAAGCGGGCGCCATCGTGGGGCAGGCATTGACCAGCCAAGCAAGCGAGGATCAGGGCGAGGTTATCGCATTTGCGAAAAACGGATATTTCAACGGGGTGATGCCGGAAGTGTCCGCGCCTTTTGTTACGGGCGATGAAATTTCCGCTGGGAGCGAGGATGACCCGGCACAAGCGATGCTTTCGTATTTCCTGCGTCAACGGGGAACGGGTGCGTTGCAGGGTGTCCCCGTGGATGTCAGTGATATTGTGGCTGATAGGGTGGTTGCAGGTCTTGAAGTGATCACCCCGCGATTGGTTGCCGATGAGGTTATCGCAAACAAAGTAACCGCAGGGGTTATTTCCGCGGATCGCATTGAGGGACTCGAAATCTATACCGATAAACTACTCTCACTATCTGCACGGTATGATGCGTTATTATCGCTTGCGGAAGGCGGTCAGGCGAGTGTTGCCGGAGTGATGACCGATACGACAATACCCGGCACCCCGTCGGGCATGGTGACGCCCGAGGTATTTGCACAGCTGACCCGATTCATGCAGGGCATAAAGGTGAAGGGAAGTGCGTTCTTTGAAGATGCAGTAACGATAATGAGTAACCTTATTATTCATGGTCAACTGGTCGTCAGTTCTGATACTGCGGGTATCGCCGTCATACCGAAATCGACAACCAGTGTGCGAGTATCGTTCAAGAAAAAGTTTGACTACCCGCCGGTGGTGACGATTACTCCGGTATACGCTGATGATACGGATCGCGCATTTATTAGTGATGCGGTGCGTGCTGTGGTAGCGGGAGTTACTTCTGAAGGCTTTACCATCGTATTGGATTCTGCGTTGCCGCGGGATATTGAGTATAGCTGGATAGCGTTGGGTGTACAGGAAATCCGTAGAACCTACGGAAAGCCGATAAACGGTGATCCGGTACCAACAAGTGCGCCGCAACCGGCATCATCAGCAGATGTGTTGCCCACCGCAACACCTACACCGGATATGTTGCAAGAACAGCCGGGCGACGACGGCACTCCGGCGCCTGAGTTAGAAGATGAGCCGTTGCCGGAAACCTCGGGAAGCGGCGTAGTTCGATAGGGAAGGGTACGTCAGTTAGTCGGCACGCGAAACAAATCCGTATATCATTTTGGAAAGCATCTGCATATGTTTTGTCGCGGTTGCCTGATCTGATTTCACCATAACGCAGATAATATAGGGACGGTTCGGTACATACACGATGCCGCAATCGCTAAAAATCCCCAACGGATCGAAGACGCCGATTTTATGGGCAACCGTAACATCGTCGGGGACACCCGCATCGATCATATCGGAGAACGGGGTTTTGGTGAGATATTCCAGGATTTCAAACGAATCCTTTCTCTCAAGATATGAAGAAAGGTACAGACTTCGTAAAATCGATGAGTAATTTTTCGGCGAAATAATCGGGTAGCCGTCACCGCTGTCGACCGTAATATCAAGATTATTAAAGACATCTTCAATCGCTCCTAGGGGAAGCTGAGTAGAGATCGCACGAAGCGCGGTATTATCCGATTCAACCAAGCTCAACCGGATTGCTTCCTCGAGAGTTATTGTCGTGCCGGCACCTTTTTTCCACAGCGAGCCGAACCCTTTGTGGATATTTTCTTCTTGGATGACAATGCTGTTGTGGAGGGATAAGTTGCCCTGTTCGATTTGCTTATAGGCCGCCATGACAACGGGGATTTTGATAAGGCTGGCAAACCGCACTTCCAGCCGATCATTGACGCCGATAGACGTACCGGTCGGAAGATACTCAAAATATACGCCTATTTCCTCCTTTTGTTTGGTCACGTACTCGTTCATGGCGTTCCTGAGCGGAACGAAATGAATAAGAAAATCATTTTGGCTTTCCATAAATATCCTCTTGGAGAGCAAGGGATACTTATTTGCCAGCTCAACACCCGTCGAAGGCTGTTCCTTTTGGGTGATGAGGAAAAAAAGCGCGAGGTTTATGACCATGCTTATTCCCAATATGATGGGAAGATAAATTCGCGGGGAGGTAAGACGATGCATAACACGATGTAGTATATCCGAAACGGGTGAAGAAACAAGTGAATAAATCAAAAAATATCAAAAAAAACGCAGATCGAAAAAGAATAGTATTTGTATTCAATAATATATATTAAAACTAGTATAACAATCTATTGATAAACTCATCTGGTGATATATGAACAACATGTCCAACGGTATGTGTGCTGACTATTGATTTATATGTGAAATACGACATACTGGGGAGGTCATCATCGTCGGTATTGCATATGAAGCGATATAGCACAATTGTCTGGTTATTGTTGAGCGTCGGTTTCAGTTTTGTGTTGTACGGCAATACTCTTACCGGACAATTTGTGTTTGACGATGAGTACTATACCCAGCGCCCGGAACTTCGATCGGTATCGTATATTCCCAGAATTTGGTTTGAACCGCTTGCCAACGTCGACAACCCGGTGCTTGCCGACACCTACCGCCCACTCGTCACGCTGAGCATGATGGGCAATTTCATTGTGTTTGGGGAGAGCCCTGTATCGTTTCATGCCGTCAATATCGTGTTGCACGGACTGGTTACGTGGCTGTTTTTTATCGTCGTGCGTAGACTGACCGGATCGTTTTTTGTCGCACTGACGGCGGGAGCCTTGTTTATGAGCATGCCGATTCATACGGAGGCGGTGGCATTTATTAAAGCGCGTGAAGAGCTTTTGGGAAGCGGATTTTTTCTGGCATCGTGGTATTTTTTTCTTAAGGCAACGGAGCGCAAAGATACGCGGCGCCGGTTCCTTTTTCTTTCGGCGGTAAGTTTTTTTCTCTCCTGTCTTTCCAAAGAATTTTTGCTTGTCGGACCGGTGATATTTATCGGACTTTCACGTATCCAAAATGCGATTCCCGTCGCACAAACCGTTCGTATGATACCCCCGTATGCGGTTGTTGCCGCCCTGTATTGCGTTATGTGGTGGATCGGACTGGGGGGAAAGTTTCCCTTTGAGAACCTGCACTCCTATGCCGTCAATCCGATTGCCTACGCGGAGATTCCGGTCAGAATTATGACGGCAATTGCAATCGGTGGGTTATATATAAGTAAAATAATCATCCCCGTAGGGCTTTCCGCAACGTACCGGTACAATCATTTCCCGTTAGTTGAGTCGCTTGCCGACGGACGGTTTTGGCTCGGTGTGGCGGCACTTTCCGTATTGCTTTGGGGGAGTACATGGAAAAAAGTACGGCATTCGGGATTGTTTGCCGGTGCGTGGTGGTTCTTGCTGGCATATTTTCCGTTTTCGAAGTTTATATTTACGGGAGGAGAATACATTGCCGAGCGATGGGCATACATGCCTTCAATGGGAATTGCGGTGTTCATAGCGGCTCTGCTTGACCGGTTTATCGCGGTACGGCGGATTGCCGCTGTGGTGGTGGTTGTTGTCGTCGTAGTGTACGGATTTTTGACGGTGCAACGGAATACGGTGTGGCGATCACCGGAAACCCTTTACCACAGCATGATACGCAACGCACCGAATAGCGTTTTCGGGTATGTATGGCTTGCGCGGCTGTATCTTTCGCAAGGCAAGGTTGATCAGGCTGAGCCATATGTGCTCAAGGCGGTATCCATTTACCCTGCCCATCATCAGGTGCAGGCGGTGTATGCCGCCGTATTACTTCGAAAAAAAGCAGTATGATTTGGCCGAAAAGGCAATCCTCAAGGCGATTAATCTGAAGCCGGAGTCATCATCGTATTATTTTTATGCCGTTATTCTGACCCGGTCGGGAAGGTATGCGGAAAGTCAGCAGGTTATCAACGAATACCTTGAAAAACGCAGACAGCGAGCGGACGTTAAATTTTTATCCGCGGTGAATTACTGGCGGTTAGGCGACCGCAACAAGGCACGCGAGTTTTTTGATTGGTCCCCAACACTTTCCGAAGCGGAAAAGTTGTATGCGATCGAAACTTATTAAAACGATACTTATCCTGCTGGCGGCGGCATACGTTATCGCCGGTATCCGTCTTGCGGAGGATTACGGGCTCGGATGGGATGAGCCGGTATCGCGTCTCAACGGGGTAATTACCTACCGTTATGTTACACAAGGTGACCAGGCGCTTTATGGATTTAGAGATCGGTTTTACGGTCCTGCATTTGAAGTCATCCTGTACGTTTTTGAAAAAGTGACGGGCACAGCCGATCCGTATGCACTCTTTGCACTCCGGCATAGCATAACGTTTATCCTGTTTTTCATTTCGGTCGTGTGCATGTATTTGCTGGCGGCAGGAATATTCGGCGGGTGGGGGTGGGGGCTGACGGGCGCGTTGCTCCTGATCCTGCATCCGAGGATATTTGCCGAGAGTTTTTATAATTCCAAAGATATCGCATTTTTGGCGAGCTGGATTATTGCGGTGTACTTCGGTTACCGGTACGTTCTTCGGTCCACGTTCGGCCGCGCTGTCAGTTTTGGGTTGACGGTGGCGCTGGCTACCGATATACGGGTCGCAGGGATATTCCTTCATGTTATCGGGTTGGCCGTGGGCATACGGGCGTTCCTCGGAAAAAAACGGGAAGCATTAGGTTCGCTTGCGATCTACGGCATCGTTTCGGCACTATGTACCGTGGCATGGTGGCCGGCGTTATGGGGCAATCCTTTCATGCGATTTATTGAGGCGGTCCGGTTTGTGGCGGCTTTTGATGTGTATGAAAAGGATGTCCTCTATATGGGCAGGTTTCTTAGTCCGAAGAATATACCGTGGCATTATTTGCCGGTATGGATAGGAATCACGACGCCTCTCAGTGTGATAGCCCTTTGGATAGCGGGATTGTGGCGGACACTTCGTGATATGCGCAATTTTTGGCAGTCGTTTTTTATGTTTTGGACGATAGGCATTTTGGTGCTTGTATGGTTGTTCCGTCCGGCGTTGTATGACGGATGGCGCCAGTTTTATTTTATGTATCCTGCCATGGTCATGACCGCACTCTACGGATTGCGGTGGGTGTTCCGGTTTCCGCGGATGACCAGGGTTGCTGTCGTTGCCGTAATGGCGGTGAATATGGTCGTTACGGCGTTGTTTATCATACGGAACCATCCTCACCAATACGTGTATTTTAACGAGCTTGCGGGAGGAGTAAAAGGAGCCGAGGGGCGGTTTGATATGGATTACTGGGGAGTTTCATATCGTCGGGGTTTGGAACACATTGCCGCCGTTGATCCGCGGCCTGTGATTAGGGTGTTCTTCGCGTTTGGTATCGGGGCGCATGCCGACATACTGAAAAAACAGGATCGCCGCTTCGTGCCGGTGAAACGTTTGGATGAAGCGGAATACATCCTCTCAAATTTCCGATGGCAGAAACAAAAGCCGCCGTTTCCGAGCATATACGAGGTGCGGGTGGAGGGCGTGCCGATTATGGGAGTATACAGGTATTTGTCCAAGTAGCCGCGGTATTGCAATGCAAAGCATCCGGAAGGTAAGATGGTACCACTATGAAGAAATTACTGCATATAGGGAAAAAAGTGGCACTCCCGGCTTTTATTGTTATCGCTCTGGTCATTGCGATCGTTCCGTCAGTCTATTTTTATACCAAGTATCAGGAGACAAAGCGGGAATTACAAAAGACCCCTGCAGGGCAGAAAGAAGAAACGGCAAAAATAGTGGCATTGGTGGCCAAATTGCTCGTGCTTCCCACGGGAGAAGAACCGACACTTGCTTCGGTAACGGATAAGGAAAAACTCAAGGATCAGCCATTTTTTGCCAAAGCGGAAAACGGTGATAAGGTATTGATCTACACGGAGGCAAAAAAAGCGATTTTATACCGCCCGTCCCAACACATTATCGTTGAAGTCGCCGCGGTGAATTTAGGTACTCCCTCGGCAACCGTCGCCGATAAATCTCCCGATAAAAAAACTCCCCATACCTTTGTACTCTACAACGGTACTGACGTTACCGGCTTTACAAAAACGTATGAGGCGACATTAAAAGCATCGGTGGCATCCGCGGTCATCGTTGATCGCGATAACGCGGCAAAACGCGATTACGATACCAGTATGTTGGTTGATTTGAGCGGGACAAAGTCTGCAATTGCGGCGGAGTTGGCCAAAACGCTCGGGATGGCGGTGAGTACACTTCCCGCGGGGGAAACGAAGCCGTCGGGAGCGGATTTCCTGATAATTTTGGGTGACGACAAAAAGTAGTATATACTAATGTTCTATGGATAAACGGCCGGTGATCATTGCATTTGTCATTCTTTCGCTTCTTGCGATCGGTGGATCGGGGGCAGGAATTTACTATTATTCCGAATACCAGAAATTATCCCAGCGCACCAGGAATCCCCAGGCGGAAATTAAGGAAGTTTTAGGCAAAGTCGGCAAGCTCATTGAGCTCCCTGAAGGGGAAGAGCCGACGGTTGCTACCGTCCAGGATGCGGAACAAATTCGTAATCAACCGTTTTTTTCGAAAGCACAAAACGGACACCGGGTAATCCTTTATACCAATGCGCGGCTTGCCATCCTTTTTGATGAAAAAGCCAATAAGCTGATCAATGTCGGGGCCGTCAACGTCGGTACGCCGTCGGGTTCTCCGGCTCCGACTCCCGGTCTATAAGTCGCTCCCGTTCTTGGTTTTTCACACAAACTACGGTACAATCTTCCTATGTCGGGGAGGAGTATTTCGACACGCGTTCCTTCATTGCGCGTCGAAGAGACTCCCGGCAAGTTATAGACACGATTGAAGGAAAGGAGATTGAAATAACCATCGCGTAGCATGCATGGTCGAAATTTCACTACCCGGTATGCAAAATTTTCATGATCAGAAACTGTGGCAGGATGCGTTTGTGGTACTTATGGAGGTGCACGACACCTTTGATGACATGCGGGAAGGACAAAACGAGGAAATCGTTGAAGACGTGATCGGATCGGCGACCAATGTGGCCGCAAAGATCGCCGACGGTCTGTCCCGGGCTGATCGCAGATTCGGTCGCCAGGTGCTCCTTGACGCCATTGGCATGATTGCCATGGTACGGACCCATTTGGCCGTTTCGTGGGGTCGGGGATTGGTCTCTGATGAACAATTCCGCTCGATGGACGACAAGTATGCCGCACTGACGGCAAACGTGCAGAATGCCCGTTAAACAAAGCGTCAATCAGTGATTTTCCCGCCGAGCGCATCGTGACAGCATGGGTGTATGCTCCCGCCGGCGTATTTCCCCCTTTACAAGGATTTCTCGCGCCTGGTAGCCTGTCTGTATGGCAGATATCGACGTGATTGCGGGAGTTGCGGAAAAAGATTGGGATTCGTTTGCAAACAAAGTGATCTTTGCATCCGCGCAGGTGAAGTGGATTCATGTGACGATAGCAGACGGTACCATGGGTACGGATGCGACGCTTACCGATTTTACGAAACTCCCCGACCTTATGGCGGAATTGCCGCATCTTTCCTTTGAGGCGCACCTCGTTTGCGCAAATCCCGAAAAATATGCCCACGCGCTTACCGATGCGGGTTTTACGCGGCTTATCGCACACGTCGAGTGTAACGATCCGCGGCGCTTCCTTGCCGAGGCAAAGTACGATGAGGTGGAAGTGGGGATAGCGATGGACGGGGCTACCGAGATTGAGGAAGTCGAACCGTTTCTTGAGGAAGTGGACTTTGTCGTGGTAATGTCCGCCGAGGCGGGGGCAACCGGGGGTACGTTCCTCCCTGAAGCGGTCGAAAAGGTGAAAATAATCCGTCAGAATCTCCCGGATCTTCCCATTGAGGTCGTTGGGGGGATCACCGAAAGCACCGTCAAATCGGTCAAAGACGCCGGCGCCACGCGGATCGTATCCACCGCCTACCTGTTCGGGCATCCCGAGGGAGTCGAGGCGGCAGTGGAGACTTTAGCCTCGGCATAATAGCCCATAGTTGTATAATTCGCTTCACTTTGCTATACTCGTGGCTTCGTATGCGGGAAACCCTCCCTCCGATAGCCATCAGCTGTGATGATCTCAATTCCGTCCGTGCGCTCGATAATATTGAGAGGACAGGCCTTCCCGTCCACGGTGACGTCATTGTGACGAATGTGCGACGGTTTCAGGATGTGAAACAATTTGTCCGTGAAAACCGTCCCCGGATTGCCCGTACGGAACCCGGGGTGCATATTTCGCTTTTTGAGGGTGATTTTCCTGCGGAAACAACGGGGACGCAACTTTTTGGGGAAGCGGGGCTCCTGCATCGCATGCTCCACGAGGCAGAGGGTGAACATGCGCACCTCTCGCGCCATTTCCGTTCACACTTCAACCGGTGGGCGGCGCAAGCGCTGGGTAAGCATGAACAACGTATCCGGGACGAGATGCACCGGCAGATCGATGTCTGGAAACAGCTTTTCGGGGAAGAAGCCAAATATCTGTCCTACCATTTCGGGATGCATTTTATTCCGTTCCTTCATGCAACCTACGTTCAAGTGGCGAATGAGCGGGGCATTCCCTACCGTCACGCCACGCAGTACACCGGCATGCCCGCACGCGGCGCACTTGCCGTGTACGACGGGCTCAATGATCCGGACGTGACCGGCAAACGGGTACTTACGGCACTCGAGAAAATCCAAAAGCGCAGAAGGCCGACGGAGATCATGGTGCATTTCGGGGAATCAGGCTACGGCGGAGCACAAACCAGGGCGTTTCTCGATCCGCGGGTTCGGGAAGAAATTTTCCGCTGGCATATCGAAATGCCGCATACTATTTGGAGTCGGTTGCAAAATGGCAACAAGTGATTGAATGCTACTCACCCGCTTCCGTGTTATCGATTGCAACGGAAGGGGATACGATGGGAATAGCATGTGACGTACCGATTCGATCGACCCCAACGGCAAAAAATGCCTCTGCCTGTTCCTTAGTGCTTACTCCGCCCGCCACTTTTATTTTCATCTCAGGTACCGCTTCTTTGATGATGCGTACATCCTCAACCGTCGGGTTCCGGGGGCCCATACCCGAGCCTATTTTCACAAAATCCGCTCCCGACTGTGCAATATAACGGGCAACTTCCTGCATTGCGTCTATTTTATTTGGGAGATTGTCAAAGTAGCCGGGGTCAAGAATAAATTTGACGATAACGGGCTTGCCCAGCATACGGGCGGCTTCGATGACCTCTGTCATTTCTGCAAGAAACCCCTGGGTATCACCTGACACATATCGTCCGAGGTTGGGGACGACGTCGAGTTCGTCGGCGCCGTCGCTGACGGCTCGATTTGCCGCGGCGGTTTTGACACTTGGCGCATCCTGACCCAGAGGAAATGAAATCACACAGCCGACTTTTGCACTCGTTGTTACGATGGATTTTGCATAGGAGACATACGCGGGATTGACAAAGGCCGTATGAAATCCGTACTTGAGCACGGCCTTACAAAGTGTTTGTATATCCCGGGGAGTTGCGTTTGCGCGATGGTTGGCAAAGTCGAGGCGCGGGGCAAGGTCATCCATATAGAGAGTGTAGCATAGATTACCAAGGAGAGGGATTTCAAGAATATTGATTGCAATATACGGCATCGTGTATTAGGATACGTTCACCTGCTCAACTATTTCTTTTATGGCTTCATCGAGGCGACGCGAGGCGTCAATAGAAAACGCGCAGTACGATAGGCACTTTGCCGGAGACGACATCTTTGGCGGTCAGGTGCGACATCACCGCGTGGGGATGCGGACATTTCAAGACGGCGGGGTTACGACCAATTTGCGGGGGATGCATTTTGCCTCCGGAGGCGTTGCGGATGCCCGCGCGGTGCACCTCGACGGAACGGGCCAAACACTCACACAGATAAAAACAGAACTGACCCGTCGGGGTATCCGTAAAAAGGGAGATCGTATTCACGAGGTACGGATGGCTTCGGGAGGCGGAGGCATTTTTGTGTTACTCAGCCCCGCACCCCTTAATCCTGAGGCATCGCAAAACGTCGATTTCGACGGTCAGGACGATTAGGGTTCCACGCGGTATAATTGCCTCATGTCATTTGCAAAACTCTGTGTTGCCGGAACATTTGACGGACTGCATCGCGGCCATGAGGTTCTTTTGTCGCGCGCGTTTCTTGAAGGCGAATACGTACTCATTGGAATTACCTCCGATACGTATACAAAACGATACAAGCGACCGGGTATTCGCCCGATGCATCTTCGGATAGCCGAACTTACCGACTGGTTGGCGTCACACGGATATACGAAACGGGCGACGATTATTGCTATTGACGATCCGTTTGAACCGGCCGCGACACGAACGGATCTCGATGCGCTTGTGGTGTCGGAAGACTCCCGGAGTCGTGCGGACGCACTTAATGCCCTACGGAACAGTCGCGGGCTTGCTTCGTTATCGCTTATCGTCGTCCCCATGGTTCTGGCATATGATACCAAGCCAATTTCCACGACAAGAATACGACAGGGAGTTATCGATAAAACGGGGAAATTACGTATGCCCGATTCGCTTCGAACGACACTCTCGTATCCGTTAGGAGAGGTATTGCATCAGAACACGCTTCCTCGCTGGTGGGCAACGCATAGCGGAGTACCGTGTTATACCGTAGGGGATATGACGACCTACACGGTGCTTTCTCGGGGTATTGTACCGAAGGTTATGGTGATAGACCATCGAGTCAATCGCTCGCCTTTTACGCGCCATATATCGCTTCTTTCCGGGATAGCCAAAA
This sequence comes from Patescibacteria group bacterium, assembly GCA_049322955.1. Classification (GTDB taxonomy): domain Bacteria; phylum Patescibacteriota; class Microgenomatia; order UBA10105; family UBA927; genus UBA927. The sequence continues at coordinate 413,152 of JBMOPU010000012.1, forward strand.
AGACCATGAATGTATCAAGCGGCCCGGGATTTATCAGTGACACCGCACTCACCGCCATCCGCACTGCCATGACATCGGTTTCTGGCCTGCCGATCGTTATCGAGGTGAACGGGGAGGAGGACTTGCTTACCATTCCCGTTATCATGGAAGCGCCGATCGGGTCGTTCGTCTATTATGGTCAGCCAAAACTTCCTGATATAGCAATCCAAAACGGTATTGTGGCAGTTCCCGTGACTCGTGAGACAAAAGAAGTCGCAATTGCCCTCCTTCGTCGGTTTGTTACCTCGGGACATTCCTCTTGATCCGCACTTTGGAATACGGGATACTTAAATGACGATGGCAAAATATGTTCCCGATGTCGGCTCGCGTCGGTGGGTGATTATCGCCCCCGGGAGAACCGCCCGTCCGTCGGAGGATAAAAAGAAAAAAGAAGAAACGGCGCCGCAGTGTCCGTTCTGTGTGGGGAACGAGCATCTGACGCCTCCCGAGTTGTATCGAATCGGCGGTGGGGAAAAAGATATGCCCGGTTGGCAGGTGCGGGTGGTACCGAATAAATATCCGATTACCGACACTCATGAGGTAATTATCCATAGTACCGACGATACCCTCGATATTGAAGATCTTCCTGTAGAGCAGGTTACACGGATTCTTATGGCATACCGGGATCGGTATCGGGCGCATGATGATGCCGGGCAGGTGCTTATTTTCTGTAACCACGGTTTTGCGGCGGGAGCAAGTCTTAAACACCCGCATTCGCAACTCGTGGTCATCCCCAAACAGATTAATCTTGATGCGGTATCCCGGGAGCCCGTTGCAAACGTCGTGGAGGATAATACCTATTTTGTCACGTATTGTCCTGATTTTTCGCAATGGCCGTTTGAAGTATGGATCGCACCCAAAGTAGCAGGAGGCGGGAAATTCAGCGGCATCACCGATGGGGAAATAACCGATCTTGCGCGTGTCCTTCAGAATGCGTTACGTCGCATCCGCTCGGTACAAACGGCAGGAAATGTTCGCTCGGTACATGAGGGGGCATTTGTGTATAACTTTTACATATCCCATGCGGACAACTGGTTTATCCGCATCACCCCGCGATTTGTCCATCGGGCGGGATTTGAGTTAGGGACGGGGCTTAACGTGAATGTTATCGATCCTACCGAGGCCGCCAAAATCCTCAAAGAAGTGGCGGTTGGATAGGACCAAGATGAAGCGAAGGATCTCGTGGTAGCGTTTTTACCGCTCGCGCTTCGATAGGGCATCCGCCGGCTCCCTTGGGAATCGGACACCCCTCACAAATAATCAATCCGTCACGGAACGGCGTTTTTGTTCGGGCAATGATACTTTTATCTTTCCGGGCGCTTTTATAGACGGTCAGACAATGGGCGCCGTTTGCTTTTTCCCAGAATGACCGTTGTCCCATACCGCTCGGTTTGAGGGTATCAATCGTGTTGGCACGGTCATCCGCAAGCGGGGGAGGAGTGGACACATCGTCCCAAAGCTCCAATCCGTCCACACGGACGAACATCTCGTGGTTATAAAATCTCATAGGGTTACAACACAAAAAAGCTCATGACGCGCATGAGCTTGGATGTAAGGGATATTATACCCTATAGTAATATTTTCGTCAAAAAGGACTATATTGCGCCTTTTTGCTGTTGACCCAAGAGCCACAGCACCGCTTCCTTCTTATATCGACGGTCTCCGCGTGAATTGATGCGGATGGCGGGGAGCTTGCCTCGCTTACCCCAGCGTTTGATGGTAAGGGGAGAAACACGCAATATCTTTGCGACTTCCCGAACAGTTAATAAATCTGGCCATTCATCACCGAGTGCCATATACGTTTTATCGTTATTTCATTCCATCGTTCCTTCCAAAAGAAACGAAGAAGAAATACGATTCCTTTCTGAGCAGGCAACCCCATACGATCATGGGACATTATCTTTTCCGATCACAACAGTACATGAGAACATCAAACCTTGTCAATAGGGAGTCGCAAAATATTATGCAAAAAAAATAAATTGTGGATAACTTATGGAAAAAAATATTATTTTGCGACATGTGATAATTCCGCCTGCGCGCGACTGACCGTCATGATGGCATACAGGCAAGTATTTTCGATATACGACCACGGTGTGATGAAGGTATATTCGGGACCGGGAGTAAAAAGTACAGGATATCAACGAAGATGTGGAGCAAACGAACGCACTGTTTGTAGATTAACGCTTCTTTAACGAGGCAATCATCGCATCGACTTCGGCAATGACTGTCGGATCAACGGGCAGACCGGTGGTAAGACTCATATGGCCGAATCCCGTCGGCTGTCCGTAGGTTTCCGTTCCTTTTTGACATACGGTGTAGCCCTTTGTAGTGCCGTTGTTGGTGTTTGTTGTTCCTCGGCGAAGCATGACGCCGTCAGCGGTCTGTAACTCGACGTATGAGTCATATCGCGAGCTCGGGCCTTCGAAGTCGGCATCATCGGGATACAGACACATGGCGCCTCCGGTAGCGGCTTGAAAAATCTTAAAAGTAGTGGTTCCCTTGGTGAGAATGAGCGTGTCCACCCAGGTGCCTTCGTTTGTGGTGGTGTGTGAAGGCGTCCAGCCCTGCGGAACCGTCAGCTGATATTTGGTAAAGCTGAGTCCCGATTCGGCACCGACACCGGCGGTGACGATCGTGGTTTTCTTATTTTCTTCCGGGAGTTTTTCCGGCATCAGGCCGGGATCAATCGTCGGTTCTGCCGTGGGAGTAACGGCCGTTGCTACGGTTCCCGATTCGGGTGACTGTGTCTTTCTTCCGAGCATATACGCACCGTATGAGACACCTCCCAAAATCGCAAGGACAAGTACCGCTTTACCCAAGAATGAAAAGAATTTATCCATTGCGGAAGTATTGTTGCAGGTTAATTGTATGTTGTCAAACAGTCATTGGCACAAAAAACCCCGCCATAGGCGGGGCTCTTTGTGAATAATAAGAAATTCTTATTTAAGCTCGACTTTTGCGCCAGCGGCTTCAAGCTTTTTCTTTGCTTCTTCAGCGGCTGATTTGGCGGCTCCCGTAACCACTTCTTTCGGAGCGGATTCGACGAGCGTCTTTGCTTCCTGGAGACCCAAGGTCGGGACGAGTTCGCGGACCGCTTTAATAACCCCGATCTTGTTTGCTCCTGCATCCGTAAGAACGACATTGAAGGAAGTTTGTTCTTCTTTGGGTTCTCCTGCGTCAGCAGAGGCTGCTGCGGCTCCTCCTGCAACGGCAACGGGAGCGGCGGTGACACCAAATTTTTCTTCAAGTGCTTTGACCAAATCGGAAAGTTCCAAAACGGTCATCTCTTCGACGGCTTGCATGATTTCATCTTTCGATAATTTTGCCATAGTATAGTGTCACCTCCTTTCAGAATAATGTGTTAACTGGTCTTTTTCCCTTTAATAGCGTTTAATGCCCAGACTAATTTGTTCATATTCCACTGTAATGCGTAGTGCAGTCCCTGGATCGGGGCATTGAGCTGACCTACCAGTTTGCCGAGCAATACTTCGCGTGACGGAAGCGTTGCAAGTTTCGCAATATCACTTTCATTCATGACGACCGCTCCCATGAGCCCGGCCTTAGGTTTGCCGACGCCCGCCGCTTTAAAGAACTTTAACATTTCCTTAAGCGGCGCCACTTCATCCTGATACGCAAAGAGGACGGCCGTTTCATTGTTGAGCGGTTCTCGTATGGAATCTGCCCGTTCGCCCAAAGCGCGGAGGATAAGGCGATTTTTGGCGATCATGAATTCACCGTTGGTCTTTTTGAGATTTCGGCGGAGTTCTTCAAGCTGTTTGTGCTTTAATCCGCGGTAATCCGCAAGCACCATAACCTTTGCTTTGCCGACTTTGTCGGTAAGAGCTGCTACCGTATCGATTTTTCGTTGTGTTGCCATAGTACCTCCTAATAAAAAAATACCCCGCCTAAAGCGGGGAATGCGTTTCTTCGCCTATCGTTTATTCGTTACATCGGAACATGCAATGTAACAACGTTACGAGTCGTGCGAGCAAACAAGATTCCTTCGGTAGGACTTATTGAGTGACGATATCCCGCCTAGCGGAATTTCACTTCGCTCAACCTACTGTCTTTAGGATAACTTTATTATAACAGAAAAATGAGATTAATCAACCGTTTCCTGTGCCTCTATTTTTTGTCCGAGCCGATTGACGTGCCCATTTGTTCGCTTGCCGCTCTTTCCGTCGGTATGTGCTTGTTGCATTTTCAGTCACCAATCTTTCCAGGGCTATGTCCATGGTGCGGGTAACCTCGTCTCTTTCCGCAGGATCGATAACTTGTATACCTGTGGCGCTTGGTTGTCTGTCAAAGAGTGCTTTGATTGGTCCAACAATGTTTGCCGCAAATACAAATCGATTGACCTTTGCGACTTCTTCTTTCGTTGCTTTGGTTTTAGGGCGGCTTAACGCTTGATCAAGTCCTGTTTCTAATCGATCTTTTAATCTATCATTCATAATCCTCCTTTTATAGGATTCATTCAAGGTAAAAAACACCCATGATCCTAAATAGTACGTGTAATGCGGGGAATTAGTTTCAATCCAGGTTTAGATTTGTATTTTTACCCCTGGTCCCATTGTAGATGATAGGGATACTTTCGCAACTTTTGAGCCGATTGCGGCAAGCACGGCTTTTACGTTGTCGGCGATGTCGGAGTCACTCGAACTCACCTTTCCGATGCCCATGTGGATAATGGGATTTCCCGGTTCGGTTTTGATGTTCACCTGTCCGCTGGAAAGTTCTTTAGCGCGCTTTTCCGGATCAGGGCTTACGGTACCGGTTTTGGGATTCGGCATAAGGCCTCGGGGTCCCAATACACGGGCAACTTTGGCGAGCTTCGGCATCATTTGCGGGTGGGCGACCAACACGTCAAAGTTGATTTTACCGGCTTCGATTTCCGCAATGATTTTGTCATCGGCGATCGCCACGCGTACCTCTTTTCCGGTACTGTGGGGAAGGTTCACGCTGGTGCGGTAATCCTTCTTATCGCCCAACGAAAGTGGATTCAAGTTAACATGGAGTTCCACGGTGCCGTCAAATTTGGTTATACTGGTTTTTTTGACGAGACTGATCGCATCGTTGAGCGGATAGAGCTTGGTTTTATCAACCATGCCCATGACTTCCTGATACCGCTTGGAACGTACTTTTGCTTTTACGACTTTCTTTTTTTCGGCTTTCTTCTTGCTTTCCTGGGGAGTTTCGCCGCTTTCCACTTCTTCAATGAGTTTTTTGAATTCCGGTTTGATGTCCGTGCCTTCCATGGCAACGGTTCGTTCGCCGCCTTTTAAGCCCACGCCTTCGACCTTGGCCTTTTTACTGGCTTTGGTTTGGCGTCTGGCTTCCGCTTTTCGCTTTGCTTCGTTTTCTGCCGCCTCGTCGCCGAGGGTGACTGCTCGTATTTTTCCCATAGGTTACTCCACGTCAATGCCCATGCTTCGTGCGGTTCCCGCAACGACTTTCATGGCCGCTTCAACATTATCGGTATTTAAATCGGCAAGTTTGTCTTTGGCAATTTGCTCCACTTGTGCCTTGGAAAGTTTGCCTGCCACCTCACGACCGGCTTTGCCGCCGCCTTTATCCAGGCCCAAGGTTTTTTTAATCATGGCGGCAACGGGAGGGAGTTTGGTGACAAAGGTGAACGTGCGATCGTCAAATACCGTAATGACGGCGGGAATCGTTTGTCCGTCAAGTTTTGCCGTGCGCTCATTGTATGCCTTCACGAACTCCATGATGTTGAGTCCGTGTTGTCCGAGCGCCGGTCCCACGGGCGGAGCCGCAGTGGCTTTTCCTGCAGGCAAATTCAATTTTAAGAGTGTTTTGACTTTTTTGGCTGGCATATAAACGGGGGAAACGGAAACGAAGCAAAAAGAAGTGACTTTCTGTTCGAAACCGTCCCGGTTTCTCCCTCTACGCGCCTTCCGGCGTTACGAGGTACATTGGAATATAACACATCGCATATCCGTTCCGCAAGGGATTATTGTCCCGAACAGAATAACTGTGTACACGTTGATTGCATTTGGCTGTTTGCCATGGAACAGCCGCTAGGGCAGGTACGGGTCCCGTTGTTGAACTGTGCACACATACTCATGCAGGTCGGCCGGTACGCGCTCGGTACGCCGTTACATTTATCCGTACAAGAAAATGTTGCCGCCGTTGTCGGTGCCGGTGTGCCGGAAGCAGATGGTGTACCGGAAGGCGTCTGATCACCAAAATACTTTTTGCAACTGGAGAGAAGCACGGGAACGGCCTGGCTATTTACCGCTCTTAGGGCGCCTCCGGAAAATGCGGATTCACAGCTTTTTTCACCTGATTTTACGGTCTTGCATGCGGCGGCACATTGTGACTTCGCTTCACTGGCATTTCTTCCGACGGCATACTTACAAACCGCACCTTTGTTACTACAGGGATCGGCAACCCATTGATTACATTCCCTCATACAAACGCTCCCCGCACTCCAGTCGCGTTCTTCGCCGCGTCGGTTCGTGACGGTGCCTGCTCCCCGGACGTTTTCCTTACAAAACTGGTTGCAGGTCATTTCTCCCGACACCACCGCCGGACAGTCTAATGCACACGCGGCCTTATCGGTGATGAATGCGGCGTTTCTTCCCGTGGTGTTGCATGCACTGGTGCATTTTGCGACGCCGTCATATGAGGCGCGACTGCGAATATCCGTGGACAATGTACCGAACACCGCCGCGGCAATGATGGTCATAAATGCCACGACAAGAGGAATAATAAGTACTAATTTGGATGAACCGCCCTGATGAACTCGTGTTTTCATAAAAACTCCTTCATTAATAAAAAGCATGCTATCTTTCATGGGAGATGTCAAGAGCATCGGGTAACTCCCACTTGATTTGATCGGGTAAATTCGCAATGATAATGAAAGATGGCAAAGTCAAAAAAGAAATCATCCAAAGTTTCCGTATCAAAATCCGTCCGTCGGACGTGGGTATGGCGGCTTGTTGATCCTAAGACGGCGCTTTTTTTGGTACTGTTAATTATCGGCATCGTCGTAACGGTACTTGCTTCGATTCAATCTACCCGTCCTATTAACTTTGCCGCGTGTAACGACTCGGGCTGTGCCAACGTCAAAAACGGCAGTTACTGGATGATTACCAACTGTACCAACACGGATGATCCTGACGGGGATCAACAGCTTTGTAATGTGAAAGGGAGGATCGGACAGTGCGGCGGCAAGGATTACTGCTGTCCTTCGTCGGGTGGTCAGTGGACTACGAATATGAGTGCGTGTGCGACGCCGACTCCCACGCGAACACCGACACAGCGGCCCACCAGTACGCCCACGCGAACACCGACTCCGACGCGGACGCCAACGCCGACGCCTACAACGACGCCGCGCCCGACCAGTACCCCACGACCGACGGCGACGCCGAGAGCAACCAGTACATTGCGCCCGACCAGTACCATTCGTCCGAGTGTGTCGCCGACCCCCACCAAAGCGCCGACCGTTGCGGAAGCATGCGGAAAAAGCTGTGTTACCGATGCCGACTGCCAGCTTGGCTTTGTCTGTACGACTGTATTTGCCACCATTCGTGCATGCCGCAACCGTCAATGCGACCAGGATCAGGGATGTCTGTGCGACGGTACCAGCGGCTCATTTTTCTTTGCAACACCTACCCCTGGACCGGGTTCGGTGGCCATTCGAAGCCTGCCGCTTACTGTAGGAAGCTTTGCGGATAGCAAAGGACAATCGGGTGCACAACCGACCATCACGGGTATTTCGGAACCGGATGCAAAGATCACGATTACCGTATATCCTGACGGTATCGGCGGTGAAGTCTATGCCGATAAAAACGGCAAATGGTCCTATAAATTCACCAAGAAATTGACGCCGGGCTCAAAGAGTATCTTGGTCGTCGCCACCAAGCCCGACGGGCAGGCACAGGTGAGCAAAACATTTACCGTTGTTGGCGGGGGAGGCGGCAATCCCTTCGGGCTTATTCTGCTCGTCATGATCCTGGCGGCAGTAGGCTTCGGTGTCTACGTGTACGTCAAGTCAAACCAGTAAGTGCTTCCTTGCCGTGATCCTGTATAATTCCAGCGTATGACCCGTCGCGGCGTCCAACCTCTTGATCCTGCACTTGACCGTGCGATTGCATCGTTACCCCAGGAAACACAAAAGCGGCTCAATATACTGCGGCTTCGCCTGCTTCTTGCCCCCGGTGTAAAAAAATGGTTGGGAAAAGATCCCGAACCTCTCACCGAGGATGAACAAAAGGCACTTCAGGAACTTTCTACAGTACTCCGGGGCAAAGAAAACGGTTAACGTCGGTGTTCTCTTTGTATCATGGCAACTCCGATAAGTGCGATGACTCCGCTTACACCCGTCGTTACCCTCATGGCGAGCGTTTGATCAATTGTGGCAAGCATAAAAAATATTCCGTACATCCCGACACGCCCGATATTGATAAACCATTCCCGATCGATGATCACGTCATAGTGCGAGACCTTTGACCGCTTCACCTCCTCATCCATGAGATCCATGATTTTCGGTTCGTTAGCGGTCCAAATCAAATTATCCGTAAGATTGGCGACAATGACATACCAGAGAACGGAAAACGCGCTGATACCGAATAAGAGCGGGGTTCCCGACACGATAAAACTCCACAATAGTCCGATGAATACGGGATAAAATGCCCGTTGCCGGTATTTTCTGCCGAATATATAGGTGATCAGTGCGGTTACCCCGGCCATACCGCTACTTATCGATCCCAATACACCCTCGTTTCCCAATGCGGTGAGGATAAGGACGGAAGGGAGAACGTACAGCGGAACATCGGCACACCCCAGTGCAACAGATAAAAATCGCGCCTGTTTCCAGGATGAGGAAAACGGTTTCCTGTTGTTGCGGCTGAGTAATTCCGGTGTGTGAACGCTTATGCCACGCACGACCGCTCCCGCGATAAGAAGGAGGATGAATGCGGCGGCCACTAACACCTGGTACGCCGCCTGTACCGAAGGAACAATCGCCTGATGCGTCATGAGGACGATAAGCCAGCCTGCAATAAACGGAACAACGATCCCCGAAACGGTGGAAAGGGTAAATTGCAGTCCCGTAAAGTAGCTTCTGGTTTCCGGTGTGGTATGTCGAAGCGTAAGAAAGTTCCTGTTGGCCCAGTAGATGCCGTTTGCCAGCCCGTAAAGGATTCCATACCCCAGGAACGCCCAGGGAGTGTGCACTTCATAAAAGACCACCATCAGTGAGCTCATGCCCGTCATCACGACGCTTGCGGCATACAATTTTTTGAGAGAGATGCGGGAAAGCAACCACTTATTGGCGATAAATACCGGAGGAAGTACGACAAAGTTACCGATGTAATACAGAATGAGAAGGAGGATATTTTTCTCCGTTTGCCATATGTAGGCACTGGTAAAAAGCGAGAGAAGGGGGTAAGCGGCACTTCGTAAAAAGTAGGAGATAGCCAGTCGTTTTGCCGTTTCCGGCATCATCACAAAATGATCTGACTCGCGGCGAAAACGGGCAAGGATCGCCGACAGCATAGGCGTTACAGTTTGGCGATTTGGAGGAAGTCGAGTTCCACAGGGGTTTCGCGACCGAAGATAGAAACCAAAACTTTGACTTTGCCTTTTTCTTCGTCGATGGATTCGATGGTTCCCAAAAAGTCCGCAAACGGTCCGTCCACGATTTTGACCGCTTCGGATACGGAGAAGCTTGCCTTGTATTTGGGAGCTTCCATCGCCATGAATTTGCGGATCGCATCAACCTCACGGTCAGAAATAGGAGTCGGTTTGTTTCCGGCGCCCACGAATGCGGTAACTCCCTGTGTTGTGCGGACGGCGAGCCAGCTGTCGTCATCAAGAATCATTTTGACGAGAATATACCCCGGGAAAATCTTTTCTTTGATTTCTTCCTTCTTTCCGTGGCTTACTTTCACGACATTTCTCGTGGGAACGACGATATCAAAGATTTTATGAGTAAGCTTTTGGGTTTCGATGCGTTGTTTTAAGTTAGCCGCCACTTTGTTTTCATGGCCTGAATAGGTGTGGACGACATACCATCTGCCGCTTTCCGAGAGATTGACCGCAGGAGTTTCCTCAACGGGAGGCATGGTTGCCGTAACTTCTTCGGTTTTTACTGCTTCTTTCGGTTCCTGTTGTGTATCCATAAGTATTATTTAAACAACATCGTCGTTATATTGACAAATAAAATATCCAATCCGCCGATAAAAAGTCCGACGGCAAGCGATATAAAGATTACCGCCGCGGTCAGTTTAACGGTCTCATCCCGAGTAGGCCAGGTGACTTTCCTCAGTTCACTTGCCACTTCCGAAAAAAATTTCGTCGGTGCGACATTCGGCAAGGCAGGTGCTGTCGGTTTTTGCATAGTGTTCACCTAACAAAAGCCCCCTCCCCGGGGACAAGGGATACTATACCAAAAAAACAGGCGTCTTGTAAAGAGCCACTACTGGCATGAAAACGCTTTGTACGGTGCAAGTACCTTGTTATCCGCGTAGCCGGGGTCCGGGCTATTTGCTCCGAACTCGGGTGGCGGCGGCATGGTGCCGTCCGGACAAAACGGCAGACTACCTACCCACAGCCCTACATGACTTTGGACGATCTTGTCGTCGCTCCATGAAGACGGAGAACAGGTGCCCGCGGATGCCGACGTCATCGGTCTGTTATAGCAGGTGGCGGGCGTCCTTGGATACAGCCCCCACATACTGAGTGCTTTGCCGAGTGCGGCGACGCTGTCCAACAGGTTGCACGGGTTGATCGTTTCCTGCGTCCTGCTCGGATCAATTTTCTGGACGGCGTTCCACACGTCACTGCCGCCGCCTGTTCCCCAGAACCAATAGGGAATCATACCCGTTCCGACGATTGCCTTACTGCATTGTTCGGAATTGGCGCCACCTACATGACAATTTGCGAATGCATTATCCTCAAGCGGGCAATTCGGCATGGTTTGACCGCAGGTGCTCCATTTGATGACGTTTTCATCGGTCCAGGCATCCGCGCCGGTAAACGGTCCCGATTGGTAAAGGGTCGGATCCAGTTGCGTTGATACAAACGCTCCCTCGTGATACATGGCCGCAAGGATTGAAGCGGGGGGTACGCCGAATGCCTGTCCGACTTGTTCCACCATATTAATGAGGTTTTGCGGCAGTTTATTTCCGGGGACCGTTCCCGATTCCGCCCAACCGGACATATTGGGACTGCATTGGTTACACGATGATGAACCGGTAAATTTCGGCGGTTCGCCGCCGCAGGCGAGTACGATCGGACTGCACTCCGGACGAATTAACAGTTTTCCTCCGATCGCCGCGGTGTCCTGGAGATTTCCCATAGACGTATTTGACGTGTCCGGCACCGAATAGCACGCCGCCTGTTTTTGTCGGACCTCCGATTGGTTTCTGATATCGTAACTTGCCAGGAACGGGCGCTGTTTAAAACCCAGAACACTGATCTCGTAGGGTTGTTTCGATGCGTCTTCGAGCGGTTTTTTGTCCTCTTCCCTGAGGGTGAAGGCGGTGTAGCCGCCGCTTTCCGGTGAATTGCCGCTAAATTCACCCGCCTCGTTTCCGGGACAGCCGCCGTCATGACATCCGACGTGATACCAGGGAAACATTTTTTTCTCGGTAAGGATAACGTCGTCTTTATGAGGTTCTTTCTCGTATTCCTGACGTTCGACCCATTCGCCGATGGCCTCTACGAATTCGCGGACGATTGTCATGATCGTAGTGGTCTCAAACCCGTAAACCGCCGTGCCGGCACCGAATTGCGCAAACTGGGTGACGTCAACTTCCACCGGATCCCGTTCGAATCCCAAATCATGTCTTTTGCAGTCTTCGGCAGGATTCATGCCGCCTATCGTCTTAGAAGGAAGGTTAAAATCCACTATACCGCTATCGTTCGGATCAACCGGGCTAATTCCCAGCCATCCGTCTGCCTCCCGTGCTTTTTGGAAATCAAGTGGCGCGAAAGGAATGTCCGGTGTTTTTTGGAACGTCGTGGATATGTAACAGTCAGTCGGTTCCGGGTGATTGGAGTGTTCCGCATCGGTTTTGAGGATGGCGCCGTAATACGAAGTGTAATAAATGGGGTTTGCTCCCGCATCCCAATCGATATGTTTTCCGTCGTCCTTATAATTTTGCGGCGTTAGATATTCGCTAAATGCGGCTTTCCAAGTGGCGGTGGGCTGATGATCAGGGCCCGCAAGTTCACCGTCCTGCGTGAAAAACGGAATAACGAGACCGCTGATGTCGAAACCGAATTTTTGTCCCGTTTTAATAATCACCGAGCCGAATTTGTTGAGACGCACGGTAGTGTATGCGCGGTCATCGGATGCCAATGCAGGGGTAAGCGGGGCACAGATAATTGCACCGGCAAGTATCGCTATGGTAAGAAAGCGTTTCATCCGTATGAATATCTTACCAAATTGACAAATCCGATAAAAGCGGAATACAATTGAGAAAGCTTAGCGGAACTTGATCTTTCTTCTAAGCTCCTTTTTTTCTATGGCGTCAAAGCCTACCAAAATTCGCAAAGCAGTCATCCCCGCCGCAGGGTTCGGGACCCGGTTTCTTCCGCAGACCAAAGCAATGCCGAAGGAGATGCTCCCCATCGTCGATAAACCCGTCATCCAATACGTTGTCGAGGAACTGGTGGCAAGCGGGATAACGGACATCGTGATCGTCACCGGTTGGCACAAACGATCGATTGAAGATCATTTTGATTATCCCAACGAGTTGTTGCAAACGCTTAAAGAGCAGGGGAAAGAAGAACTTGCCGCCGAAGTGAAGCGAACGGCTGAACTTGCAAACTTTATCTATATCCGACAAAAAGGCCCGTACGGAAACGGTACGCCCGTTTTGTGTGCAAAGAATGTGATCGGCGATGAACCGTTTGTCGCCATCTGGGGAGACGAATTCATCTACAGCAAACCGCCCCGGGCACGCCAATGCATCGATGTGTTTGAAAAATACGGTGACCCCGTCATTTCCGCCATTCAGGTGGCGAAGGATGATGTGTCCCGGTACGGCATCGTGGAAGCGACCAAGGTAGAAGATAGCGTCTATCAGATCAAAAAACTGATCGAAAAACCCAAAAAAGAAGAAGCGCCGAGTAATCTTGCCGCTCACGGCTGTTACGTATTGACCCCGGATATTTTTCCGATTCTTGAAAACCTGAGTCCCGGCAAAAGCGGGGAGATATGGCTCACCGACGCTATCCGTGAGCTTATGAAGTCGCGTCCCGTCTATGCGTGCGAGGTACAGGGAGGCCGGTATTATGACACTGGCAACAAGCTCGAGTATCTTAAAACCGTGGTGGAATTTGCGCTGGCGCACAAAGACTTGAACGGGGAGTTTCGCGATTACCTCAAATCCTTGAAGTTGTAAATTACCGCTCCTATCCCTGAGGCGCCTCTCCGTAGATAATAACTTTGGTTCCCGGGTTGTCTTCTTTGGCAAGCGTGCTCCATGCCTTATCGTTGGTGACAACGGGCGTCGCCCAATCATACAGAATCTTCGCCTCTTCCGTTTTCATATTCACGCATCCGTGCGACATCGGCGTGCCGAAGTTATCATGCCAGTACGTACCGTGGAACGAAAATCCGCGCATTTTCGCTATCTGCGCGTTGTAAAAGAACATCACCCACGGAACATTCGGAAGATAATAATAGGTATGAAGTTCCTTTGACCCGCCGCTCATGAGCTGGCTTTTGACTTTCGCCCAAATGGTAAATTCGCCCGTCGGGGTTCTGCCCCACTTACCCGTCGAAACCGTAAATTCGTACACCTTGATATTGCTTTCATAGGCATACACTTTTTGGTTGGTAAGATCAACCTCAATGCGTTTATCGGTACTCGGCGTCGTCTCGATGCCCAGTACTCGGGTGAACGCGGCAAAGGCGGCAAGTTTCGGGGCAACGACTGATTTTTCGTGAAACGTTGCATCCGTTTGCTCTGCAGGCTCGGGAAGCGTTTTCCCGTTTTCAAGTGCTTTCAGAGAACGAAAGTCGGCAAGCGGTTTATCCTCATGCATCAGTTGTTGCATGGGGATTGAGATAAACGCCATGGCTCCGGCAAAGAGGGCGATAAGCCCTATGACACCGGGAATATATGAACCGGATTTTTTTGTCTCGGCCATACTTTTCACTATCGTACCTTTTTCCGTTTTTGTCAAAGCGTGGTATATACTGGGTATATGTACCGATCCATGCTTCGTATCAAAGGGCTCGGATTTATCCTTTGGCAAGCCCGTCATATGGCGTATCACGTCATGTTGGGTCTCCTGTGGGTATGGTTGCTTCGCGAGCTGTGGGGCGAATTTAACATTGTCTGGGTTATCGTGGGAGCCGTAGGCAGTGTGCTCCCTGATATAGATCATATCCACTATTTCTTAACGTACGGCAGGCAGGATAGCTATACGAAGGAAATATTTTCATTCATAAAAAAACGGCAGTGGCGCCGACTTTTTCAGTTCATTGCGACGGGACACAAACACAATACCAGCCTTACGTTCCATAACATTTATGTCACGGCAATTTTCTTTGTCATCACGGGGTTTGCCATGGTCGTGGATTGGCATACGGGAGTGGTGCTTTGCGGCGCGATCGTGAGCCACTATCTGTTCGATATGGCCGATGACATGGTGCAATTGGGAGAAATTAATCCCAATTGGATACGCTGGGGCAGACCGAGGAAGTAACTCTGTTACTTCAGCAATTCACCGAGGATACCCAGGCCGAAGTACAGACCGTACCCGATACTTATTATCCCCGCAATCACGGTTGCAATCCGGTCAAACCGCTCGAATTTTTTGCTCCCGGCAAGCATGGGAATTCCAAGCAGGGTCGTAATGATCATCATGCCGACGATGGTACCGACACCGAAAATGGCAAGATAGACAATTGCGGTGATCTGATCGGAGATACTCCCTAGCACAAGAAGTGCTACTGCCGCCGAGCCCGCAAGCCCATGAATAAGCCCGACAATCAGCGGCCGGACGAGGGAAAATAAGCCGTGTTCCATAACAAACGCATCAACACCGGCGTGATGATGAGGGGGGATATTTTCCCCGTGCGGATGCGTATGGGTATGATACCGCGACAGGGAGCGTACTAATTTCCCCATGATCCCCGTAAGGTTGAGGAACCCAAGAATGATCAGGGTGACGGCGACGATAAGTTCAAACGTAAGCTGTGCTTTTTCCGGGATTGTTATACGGAAAACGATCATCGCGATCCCCACCACAATAATCATAAATGTGTGACCGATACCCCAGGTGATGCCGACCAATGCCGCGTGACGAAGCTTCTTTTGTCGGGACACGATGGTTGTTACCGCAACCACATGATCGGCATCCGTCGCGTGTTTGAGCCCCAAAAGAAACCCCAATATAAGGACGGAAAATGGTGAGAGATTCATAATGTTAGGCAAACAAGACAAGCAGGGTAACGATCCACAGCGCGATCTCAAGATACATCACCCAATGCTTCGTGTACCAGTGTACCCATTCACGGGTATTTGCGGGAACGATAGGGAGCATGGTGATGAAGCTGTATTTTTTCTTTACCCACGGTCCCAACCAGGCAATACCGTGATAAATGGAAAAGGTATCCATGACAAAATGCAAGAAAACGGTGATTGCGGCGAGTCCCATATACGGATAGAAATAGCGGATCGAAAAAGGAAGTGCCAACAGCGACACCAATCCCAAAACCAAAAACCAGTTGGCGGGGTAGTGTGAGAAGTTTTTAAACGTATTGTGATGGTCATAGACCTTTCGTAGCGAGACAAGTCCGTCGATATCGGGAATATTGGCAAACGCGATACCGAGAATATACGGAGTCACGGTCCCATCGGGGAGCCATCCCTGGTTCACAAAAAATCGGGTGACGAGAAAACCGACTGCCGCGTGGGATGGTGTCGTCATAGGGTTATTTCACTTTCGGCTGGGTCTGGCGCTTTGCAATCTTTCCTAAGGTGTACATCACGCGCTTATGAAGGTCAATATTTTTTATGCGCGCAAACCGGATAACCGATACAATGATATCTCCCAATTCCTGTTCGTACGTTTCGTCCTGTTGTGCGGCGATGTTGGTGGGTTTTCTGCCGTGTTTGGCTAAGTATGCCCTGGCCATTTCGCCGATCTCCTCGACCAGGGAAAGAATCAGGAATGATCCGAATTCCTCTTTGTTTTTGACATCCCGATCTGCTTCTTCAAGGATCGTTATGTATTTACCGAACGGGGAGTGAATTTGCGGTTTTTTCATCCCTACAGTATAGCAGAAGTGCCCTCGGCACCTACTTTCCGCCGATAATCTGGACGGTGTTGCCGTCGGGATCGGAGAACGTGGCAAACCATTTCTCAAACGTCGGTGCTTTAAACGGTGTCGCGATAAACGTCACTCCCTTTCCCTTAAGATACTCGTAAGCCTCGCTTACCGAGTCCACATTGACGTTAAACATGATGCGGAGCGGGTCTTTATTAACGCCTTTTATCTCGGAATGCTTGCCTGCCCAGAGCCATGGCTGACCATCGGGAAATTCCATTAAAATACCGGTGTCATTCGGATGATCCAATTGCTCTATAACCTTTACTTTGAACACATCCTGATACCATCTGGCTAACCGCTCATAATCCTGGCTCCAGAGAAGAATTGTGGTGATTTTATGAAACATATACGCGTACTGTACTGGCATCATGTCCGCTAGTCAAGCGCATCCGCAATCGTATGGGTAAAAAAGAGAATTACCAGTCCGGCGGCAAGCGAAACGATATAACTGATAAGTTCATGATCAGGGAAGACGTATAAATCCATGAGTCCCCAGGCGCCTCGCCAAAAAAGGACGACTGCGACAGCGATCAAGATGACACGAGTAAGAGATGGTTTATTGCGCGGCGTTTTCATCGTGGCGAATAATTCCACTGTCAGTATATCACGAGCGTGTGGAGTAAAGCGGAGCGTAAATTATTCGGATGCGGCGAGTTCCTGTTTTCTTGTCTCAAGGATAAAACAGCCGCTCACGGTGTCCTTATTTCGTACTGCCGTTTGCATAAGTCCGGTGTTGGCAAATCGACATCTACGGCATTTAATCGGGACATCACCTTCCTGCCACGCTTCTGTTACCGCATCAAACAGCTTGCGAACCGTTTTTGGATCCACTTCTCGGCGGTATAGGCGAGGTCCGCCCGTACGTTTAACCTCCATGCAATCCGCGGTGTGAAGTGTTTTTTTTGCGATTCCTTCCCTTACTCCCGCGAGTCGGGAGACATACATGATGCTAAAGCCATACTCCTGGCTCACCGGCATAACATGCATAATTCGTTGTACCTTTTGTGTTTCGTTCATAGCGAAGTGAAATTATACAGGCAAACGAGCACGCAGTCAATTATTATAGGATATTTAAAAGAAAAGTGGACGATAGAAAAGCGACTAGGCCTCGTTCATCACCCCTCGGCAATTTTTTGCCCCGCAGTGACAGGGCTCGCGTTTGGAATCTTTGTCAAAGGCATAGTCGATAAACAGTTCTTCATCTTTTTTGATATCGCGAAGCGCCACGTAGTAGATATGCCTGTCTTTGATAATGCCTTCCACATTGGGGTCACACGAATGGTTCACGAAGCGTGAATCATTGCCGCCCACGGCGCCATCGATACTTTCGTGATCATTGATCTGGTAGATATAGGTCACCCCGGTTTTATCGTTTTCAATTTCTCGGCGGTTTTCCTCATCCCGCGAGATCAACTCACCCGTGTATTCAAAAATACGGGTGCCTGCGGGAATGTCTTCGGTCGCAAAAACGCCAAGACCATGAATGTGAGAATCTTTAACGATTGTGTGCATAGGGAAACCGCGTGCTAGTCGGTAGTTTGTGGAGAAGCGTAGCTCTCAAGATATCCGCATTTTTCACAGCAGTAGGTTTTTATTTCTTTCTTATCCGTGAGCCCCCAGGAGCCGAAAATTTGCAGTCCGGTACCCCAGTTTTGTTTGGTGATAACACTTAAATCGGTCGTCGCATCACCGATAAATCCCTCTGCCATTTTGCCGTCACATTTGGGGCATTTCATTGTTTGCTCCTTTTTATATCGTATGAATACACCATAGTATAATCAAAACGTGCAAAGAAACAAAATGCGTACCAAATCAGGTTCTATCGATTGGTGACCGTATCGGAATTGTTGACCTACGGGAAGAAATAAAGCAGTGGAAAAAAGAAGCGATAACGGCCAAGGAAGTTCACGGTCAAAAACCCTTCAAAAGGATATTTACCGCATTCACAACGACCGATAAACCGAAAAAACCTGCGAGGAACGGCGTGATTGCGAACGGAACTTTGCAGAGTTTTAATACTCCGGCAATACCCATGAGAAAGAGTCCGATACCGATGACACCACCGAGAAGCATAAGCGGCAACCCGCCCATCCCGATATCCGGGCTATTCAATTGCGGAAAAATCACAAGCAGGGGCGCCGTACTGACGGCAAATAGGTACGATAATCCCTTCCGTACAACGACGAACAGAAACATGAGATAACTCAATGCTCCAAGAATAACGCTAACGGTTGTTGTTTTTGACATAGTTTAATCGCCGCTTAAGTAATTGCAGTCCTCCGTTCCTTTCAGCATACTGCAATATTGTCTCGACGTCGAACCCTGGGGGTCAATGGGAATCTCAACCTCGGTTCTTGCCTGGTGGCACTTCGGGAAGGAGCTTCGCTCCGTCTCCGCCGATAACAACGTGCCGCGTTATCGTCTCGACGTCGAACCCTGGGGGTTCGTCATCCACACCTTCGGATACAAAAAAGACTCCAGGAAGGAGTCATTTTTGTATCTGCAAGCTCGGAGGGAATCTCAACCTCGGTTCTTGCCTGGTGGCAAGACCTCCGGTCGCGCCTCCTTCGCCTTCGTTCAGTCCGGCGGGTTCGATTCCTTTGATTCTCTATATTCACAAATCGGATCGGTTGATCCGATTTGTGGAATATGCAGGCTCGGAGGGAATCGAACCCCCAATAGAGGTTTTGGAGACCCCTGGTATACCATTTACCTACGAGCCTAAGTATCCTATTTTATCAAGTGCAACGGTTTTATTAAACCCTGAGTATAACGCGGAATATCACTTGTCGCTTGCCAATATAGGGTATTTTGCCTATTATCGCGGGATTATGGCGGCGGCAAGGTTTGAAGTGGGAGCATCAACGGATTTTATGGGCGCTGTGTGGACAGACTCCATGCAGTTTAGTCGTGTGGTGCCGACGGATGAATTTCCCGGTATTACGATTGCGGAAATAGTGGGTGTCGGAGGGAAAAAGCGTATCGCCGCGCTTGCGGCCGGCCTCCGTGAACAGAAAATAACGCCGGTGCAACTGCATGGGGCAACCGGATACTCAGGACGTGAGCCGTGGTACGACGCCGTGAAAGTGCGCGCAATCGGCGTATTCCTCCCGCACCCGGAGGAACTAAAAGGGGATTTTCCCGATTTGGATCACGTCATTCATGCGCCTGCCGCTATAGAACTCCTCAAAAAAGGTGCCAAACGCACGCCGACGCTTTCCCGGGCCTCACGATGGCTTATCGAAAATCATGACACTGGACTCGGAGGGATCACGCATGCACAGGCGGCGGCAAGTCATGCGCAGGATCGCGGTATACCCGCAAATGTCATCGTTGACATCGGGCACGTTACCCGGAGAATGACGGGCAAAGCGTTTGATGCCGCATGGTCGGCAATGACCCGTTATCTGGAACGGATGACGACCAAAAACAGCGCGATTGCAGGAATCCATATACCCGAAGGAACATTTGCCGATGATTCGCTACCGAAAACGCTCACGGATGCCCATCGACGGGATTTGGTGACGTCATTGGGACCATCCGTTCAACGGGTGATATTCGAATACCAACGGAGCCAGCCGCACGGATTACTGCATCTGTTCGGACGAGAGGAACGGCGGGAACGGGCACGGATGAGCAGGGTTTTTGCCGCATGGGCAAAAGCGGGGTTGTTTAGTTCAGGCGAAGTGAAGTAATCATGCGGTCAAATATCGGGCCGAAACCCGCAACAAAGACATCAAGTCCCGTCTTGGGGTGGGTAAAAATAAACTTATCGATCGGCTTCCCGTCTTTCGGTGACGCATCATGGTAAAGCGTTGCGGAAACGCTTGCGGAGCCCGATGCCTGGCGTACGACCATTTCCTCCATTTTATCCGGAGTGAGGGGAACTCTCGGCACTTCATCCTGACAGATAACTACCACCGATGTTTCGGGATTATTCGTATTCGTCAAAATTACCCCGCTTGAAGAACTCTGCATAGGAGTAAGGCTGTCCGGGTATTCAAACGATACACCGCAGGTAGAGTACGACAGATACGAAACGGTCGGTGTGGGACTGGTAACGGGAGTGGGGGTAACGGTCGCCGGTTTGTCTCCCGACATGTTTCTCCCCAGATTGAATCCTACAAGAAGCGCCGCAATAACCGCCAAAAATGACGAGAAAAGCAGGGTATTTTTATGCATGCCTTAGTCCAGTTTGCTGGTCTCTTTATGATCCGTATGTTTTCGGCATTTGCGGCAATACTTTTTGAGCACGATTTTTTCCGTCGTGTTGATTTTGTTTCTGCTGGTGATGTAGTTTTGGGACTTACACACGGTGCAGATCATCGCAAGGGTGATTCGTTGATCTTTTTTCGCCATGGAAGGATTATAGCGGAAAAACGGCGGTTACTCAAGCAGGCGCTTTGCGATGATGGTGTTAGCCACCATTTGGGCAAATAGGGATCGTCCGCTGTCTGAATAGTGGATATGGTCGCCGGGGTTGATATAGCCGATTTTGCCGTTTTCATTTGCGTCCATGCTCGGATGATACGCATCGGCAAGCGGTAATCCCTGACTTTTGGCAAACGCAATAAGATTTTCAATGTATTGTTTAATTTCCGCCGTTTTGGTGCGTTTGCCTTCCGGTGAAAACGATATGCCGGGTGCGCCGTCGCCGAATACGTCTGAATTGGGTGCTATTGTTGCGGCAAGGACAATTTTTGCATCGGGAAGTTCCCTCTTTATCGTGTCCACCATGCTGGCGAGCCTGAGCCAGTGCGTCGTTAAGGCGTCGCTCAAGTCGGGGAGCGGATACGGATTATAGCCAAATGACTCAATGACGACGATATCGGGCTTTTCGGATACGACCGAGTTCCTGCCGATACCAAGGTACGAATAACCGTTCGTGAGTCTTCGTAATCCGGAATCGATGTTTTCCGCTCCCACCCCGTGATTGATGACCGTGAACGTAGTGTTGGGATATATAGCGTTTAATCGTGCCGCCAGCCCGCCTCCCACGGGACCCAAGGTGTCAACCATAGAATCACCGACGAGAGAAATGGTATAACTGCGCTTTTTGGTAGCCCGTATGACCGTTTCTTCAGGCGTGGGAGTAGGAGTCGGGGAAAGTGTCGGCGCGAACGTGGGTGACGGTGTGGCAACCTCGATAATTGTTGCGGCGGGGCTTGCCGTGATTGTTCCCTCGGTATCGGGAATAGCGTGGAGAAGATCACCGAAGGTGACGATCGGGTGATAATCGGCGACGAGTCGAGGCAGGTCCAGATCGTCGGGTAGCGGCGAGATTATTTTATCCGCCGCATAGACCGTGGCAGTAAGAAACAACGAGCATGCAACAACAAAAATTGCGAACAAACGCATAGATCCATCATACCCAAGAAGTCCATTTTGTGCCAGTGAATAATTTCGGTGATGCCACGCCGTTTGTTATAATGGCGCCTCTATGGCGCGCGAAGCATTGGAACGAATACGTGAAGAAGGCGGCGAAGAAGGATTTACGCTTGCCAATACCCTGATTCGAACCTTCGGCGGTGTCGGCAAGGGGATTGATGACCGGAGGGTGGTACTTCGCCTTGCGGATGAAGTAGAAGAGGGTCGTATCAGACTGCGTGATCGGGTATTTATCTATCGGAACTCCCGGGGACGGGATATGGTGTTCGGGGCGCAGGGCGATACTCTATTGGACGAAGTAGTCGGTATCGCCGCGGGAATCCATGGGGATATCGCCAAAAAACGGCACCTTGATCCTATCGAGGATACCGAAGTACGCTCAGGGATTCTTTCCGCAGTGCGGCAGGTATCGTACGAGCTGGAGCGCCGTGCGAGGGTCCGGAAACTCAAAGCGTGGTTTCGCAATGCACTGAAGCTATCCTAATTTTCCGGCTCACTCTCTCTTAAGAAGCGTTGCTTCCACGCGCTTGGCCCCAAAGAATTCCTTGCAGAATTCTTCCGTTGCTTTGGGGTCATACCAGGCGCACGAAAAAATATTAAGATACACACTCTTTTTATATTCGGAGAAGTGCGCGGTTACGGAACTGGTTTCAATAAGTTGAACCAGTGAATACCCGCTCGTTATCGGATTATCATGCCCGAAGTGCGGGATAAGCGCTTCGCCGTAGCGTTTCATTTTGATGACGTCATCGCAAAGCTTGATAACAAATTCCTTTATCTTTTCTCCGCTGGAGATTGTTGCAAGATCGCAGTCATAGAGATTAAGAATAAGTTCCTGACCGAACATAGTTTCTTCATTGGGGGTCGGAGAATTTAACATACAAATATTTTGTGAACGAATAGCGCTATCGTTTCGATGAGCTTTTTTCCGCTACACAACCTCAAAAAATAATTAATACTGTTTATTCAGATAACGGTATTTTGTTACGGTTGTCAATATATCGGATACGCAAAACGGCGGATTATCCTTTATAATCGCACTATGCACTGGATACTTGCCGGTTTTTTGATGTTTCTTTGTTCGGTCGCCCAATATTTATTGGTGCGAAAAAGCGTGCTCTTAAAGATCCCTTCACCGTTTGTGAATCTTGCAATGTTTCTTATCCCCGTCGTACTGTTTGCGGTCACTGCAATATCTTTGGGAACTGACATGTCGGTGAGCATATATGAACTGGCGGTTATCGCCGTCATGGCGTTTTTCTTTTCGTATCTCGGAAATATTTTCTCCTTACGAAGCATCGAGATTGCGCCGAATCCCGGCTACAGTCTCGTGTTGTCAAAAAGTTATGTCGTATTTACGACGCTTGTTGCCATCCCCTTATTCAATCAACAACTTACTCTTCGGGCGGGAGCGGCAATTGCCATTATCATCATCGCATCCGCGCTTATCACCATAACCGGGAAGGCAAAACCGGCGTCCCACGTACATCCTTCCTGGTTGCCGTTGGCTGTGGGTGCGTTTTTTTGCTGGGGTATGCTTTCCGTGGCGTCAAAATACCTCCTCATGATCGGGGTCGGAGTTCTCCCGCGGCTTATTTACACGATGAGTATCGTATCGTTCCTTATCGCGATTGAAATGCGAGTGAAAAAGATACAATGGCGCGCACTTTCCAAAACCGCGTGGGGAGTGCTGTTGGGGATCGGGGTATTGTCAGGAGGATTTAATTACTTTATGCAGGAGGGTTTTGTGACGGCTCCCAACATCGGATATATCAATGCAATGAACGCGTCATCGATCGGCCTTGTGGTTGTAGGCTCCGCGATATTTTTCCGTGACGAATTTTCGGTACGGAAATTTATCGGCGTCATCGGGGTCATTATCGGCCTTATGCTTCTTGTCATATAACGCCATGAATACTTCCGATATTTTTTATCCCGTAGCGCACCGATCCGACAAGGAAATCGCCGCACTGAAACGACGCTATGAGGTGTTTGATGAAGCGGTGATTCCGTCGCTTGTAAGGGAGAGTATCGGTATGACCGCGGTCTCCTGGAATAAACCGGAAAGTTGGAGCACCTCGCATGTTATTTATATCGTTACGGTGAAAGAACGAGCTCGCCCCATCGTTGTGCGGGCAAATATCGGGTGGGGGGAACCCGAACGCTATATGCAGGTGGAAAAACTTATCACCGACCAGGTGGCGTCAACGGGGGTTCCCGTGAACCGGATTCTTTTCGTCGATATCAGTCGCAGTCAGTATCCGTTTGATTATCAGATACAAGATATGCTGGAAGGTGATGACATAGAAAAAGCATTTCACGGGACACGCACGGAGTATGACGAATTATCGTTTGCCATAGGACAGTCGATAGCAAAGTGGGGAACGCTTCGGTATGAAAAATTCGGAAGATTTGATCCGGTATCGGCCGCAAACGGCGTCCTTGTCGGTACCAAAAGCTCCATGTATGAGTATATGCTCGTAAGACTCGATGAGGATATTCGATACCTTGTTGACGCATCCGTTATTCCCGTAAAACTGGCGGATCCCGTTCGGGCGTTGTTTGATACCTACAAGTCGGTAATGACGGTCGCCTCACCGACCCTTGTTCAATACGACCTTGCTGACCATAACATTATGTTTGACGGGGAAAAAACGATCACCGGCATTTTTGATTGGGAGGCGGCAGTCGCGGGTGATCCCGTCCTTGATCTTGCCTCAGCTCCTACCTGGAAAACGTTTTACCCCCGTGAGGAGAAGCTGATTGAAGGCTATACGAGTATAAGCAAACTTCCGACGTTCTTTAAGGAAAAAATGCGGATATACACCCTTCGTACCATGCTGTGGAAGATGGTCTATGCGATTCGGGCAGGCATACTTACCGATGAGAGAAAACGCAAATTTGATGCCGCATTACAGCCGTATAAACAAGAACTTTTACGCTGAAGCGAGCTGTTTTTTAAACTGCATTACCAGCGCGATAAACCATGCGGTGAGAAATACGGTAACAAAAAGCGGATAGGCAATGGAAGCCTTCTCCACGGGAAAAAACGGCGTACCGGAAACCCCGTAAAACAACAGCATACTGATTGCACTCATACTATCAACGCTTCGATACAGCCTTTCATGACGCGTTGACATAACGCTGAGAAGTAATGCGCACAACACCCCGATCATCAGGTGATTTTCGTGGACTCCGGAGGCGATAAAAAAGTACCCAAGATAGGCGTACGTTGCGGCGACGAGAAGCGGTCGTAACGTACGTTTTGTAGCGGCGACGCGGTGAAATGTGTACAACACCCATGCATAGTAGCCGAGAAACGCGAATTTGAATGCGGTATATTGCATCATGATTGCCGGGGTTTTTGTGGATGCATCAAGATAAATAAGGAGACTGTCCGGTAATCCGTTTATCCGTTGCGGGAAAACCATCGTATAGAGCCAGGGAAGGGTGGGAGATGCGGCAAAATAAGGGTCGTTGGTGATTGCCGATGCACCCCGCAGATAATCGGAAACGAAGTCATATCCCCAGGAGAGCAATCCCGTCGTAAGAACGGGGATTGATACCCCCAGCAAAAACAAACCGAGACTTTTTACACCCCGACGAAGAAGATACAGCAGAATGAGCGGAAGCATCAGAATCGGCATCCATTTCATCAAAAATCCGCAGGCAAACAAGAAACCGGAATAGAGATAGTTTTCTTTATGGAGAAAGACAAAGCAAAGAATAATAAACGGATACATATACACGTCGATGTATCCCAATCCGTAACTGTTAAGGAGAAGCGCTAAACCGGTGAATCCGAGAAAAAGTCCGCGAATGATACTTCGTACGGGAGAACGGTCATGCGGGCGGGTGACATAGGAAAACCAAGCAAGCGCGCCCATGGCGGCCCCGTAGAACAGGGAAATAATCATTTTATGCAGGGAAAAGTTATCAAGCAAACTTCCGCCAACTAATTGACCGAGAAACAGGATGACGAGGTATAACGGCGGATAATTCCATGTATGTCCCGGACAGGTAACGGTGATACAGGTGCTCAGTTGTGCTATTCCGTTCTGTCGGAAATTTTCAATAATTTGTTCGTACACCCCTACGTCCCCCGTCCCTGCGGAAGGAATAAGCCAAATTGCGGCAAGTACGGCAGTCACAATACCGATAAACCAATACACGACGGGTGCGATGGGATGACGAAGATACGCGAGCATGAGGATAATGAAAAAGGAAACGGTAACCTTATATTGATGTATTTGTGAGCCTGGGGCGGGAATCGGACCCGCGACCACGTTCTTACCAAGAACGTGCTCTACCACTGAGCCACCCAGGCGGAACTTACGTATTGTATCAAATGCAACGATTGGTGTGAATGATTTTATTCATCTACTCCGACTATTATCTTTACTATGAAAAAAATACTCGTCACCGGTGCATTCGGTTTAGTGGGATCCGATCTTGTTCCCGCATTGCAAAAAAAATACGGGCACACCAATGTCTATGCGCTCTATCATGCCCATGGGGATGCGAAAGCCGACGTGCAACTTATTAAAGGCGATGTGCGGGATAAAGCGGGTCTTGAAAAAATTATCAAAAAACACGGCATTACCACCGTCTATCATCTTGCCGGACTATTGTCGGTCGGAGGAGAAAAGAATCCCGACCTTGCCTGGGACGTGAATATGAACGGGCTTCGTAATGTCCTTGACCTTGCCCGTGATTATTCACTGCAGGTGTTCTGGCCCAGTTCCATTGCCGCGTTCGGACCGACTACCCCCAAAGTGAATACGCCGCAACACACCGTGATCGAACCTACGACCATCTATGGCGTCACCAAATACGCAGGAGAGCTTTTGTGTCAGTATTACCACAATAGGTGGGGAGTTGATGTGCGCAGTCTCCGCTATCCCGGACTTATCGGCTATCAGGCGCCGCCCGGTGACGGAACGACGGAATACTCGGTGCATATCTTTTACGGCCTGCTTCGGGAAAACAAATACAGCGTCTTTTTGAAGGAAAACGCCCGACTTCCCATGATGTATATCGACGACGCCATTCGCGGCACCATGAAACTCATGGCGGCACCGGCAAAAAAGCTCACCGTGTGGACGGCATACAATTTTGCCGCTATTAACTTCACGCCGAAGGAATTGGTCAATGAAATTAAGAAATTGTATCCGACTTTTAAAGCGACCTATGATCCCGATCCCATAAAGCAGAAAATCGCCGAAGGGTGGCCGCAAGCCATTGATGACCGCCAGGCTCGAAAAGATTGGGGATGGAAACATGAATACACGTTGCCGAAAATGACCAAAGTGATGATCGCAGGACTCAAAAAAAAGCTCGGTACGAAATAAAGGAGGCCTATGGACCCATTAACGCCATACTACAAAACCATCGAAACCATGAAACAAAAGGGACTCTATACGCCCGTGCGGGTGTTGGAGTCGCCGCAGGGACCCTGGATTACCATTGACGGCAAGAAGGTCTTGAACTTCTGCTCGAACAATTATCTCGGATTTGCGCAAAATCCAAGGATTGCCAATGCCGCCGTTAAAGCGATCAAAAAATACGGTATGGGGGCAGGAGCCGTTCGTCCGATTTCCGGAAACACCGCGCTCCACATGGAAGCGGAGAAAGCGCTCGCGAAGTTTAAGGGTGCGGAAGCGGCATTCCTGCTTCCCGGCGGATTTATCGCCAATATCGTCGCCATCGCCACGATCGTCGGCAAGGAAGATATCGTCATATCCGATGAATTAAATCATGCATCCATCATTGATGCCATAAAACTTGCGCAGGTGAAAACGAAGTTTATTTATAAGCATAACGATATGGCGGAGCTGGAGTTGCGGCTCAAGGAAGCCAATCAGGTAGCCGAGACCAAAAAATCCGACGGAAAACGACCGATTATTTTGATAGTTTCAGACGGCGTTTTCTCCATGGACGGGGACATCGCCCCGCTTCCCGAGATCGTAAAACTCGCCAAGAAATATCGCGCAATCACCATGGTGGATGACGCGCACGGCGAAGGGGTATTGGGCGACGGTAGGGGAATCGCCAAGCATTTCGGATTGGAAGGCAAGCTGGATATTGAGGTGGGAACGTTGTCAAAGGCGTTCGGGGTGTTAGGTGGCGTTATCGCCGGTAAAAAAGAGCTCATTGAATACTATCGGCAAAAAGGAAGACCGTATCTGTTCTCGACCGGTCTTACCGTTGCCGATACCGCGGCGGTTATTGAGGCGGTGAAGATTCTTTCCACGTCAAAGAGTTTGGTGAAAAAAGTATGGGACAATGCCGCCTACCTCCGAAACGAATTTAATAAACTCGGATTCGACACCGGGGTGACGCAAACGCCGATCACCCCCGTGATGTTAGGGGATGAAAATTTAGCAAAGGAATTTAGTGCACAGCTTATGAAAGAAGGCGTATTTGCAACCCCGATCAAGTTTCCTATGGTTGCGTTGGGCAAGGCACGCATCCGCGTGATGCCCAGTAGCGCACACACGAAAAAGGATCTTGATTACGGAGTTGCCGCCTTCAAAAAAGTCGGCAAAAAACTCGGAGTTATTTAAGTTTGTCCCATTCGTTCATGAAGATTGTGTAATCAACGGTGTTCAGTTGCCCATCTTCGTTGAGGTCTCCCTTATTCACGATCTTGCCGTACCAGTATGTCATAAATAAAGTGTAGTCCACGACGGAAACGGTTCCATCCCCGTTGAGGTCTGCAACGGAAAAAGTGGGAGAAGGGGGCGGAGTCCCGGTATCGGTCTGTGCAATTGCTTGCAGGTACTCGAGGATGGCGATTGTGTGCTGTGCGGCCTGTTTGCGTGGGATCGGGCTGTCCGGGCAGAATGTTTTTGCCGATGAATCGCAATAAAGTTTGATGCCTTTGGCTGCGAGTCCTTCCGCGAACGGGTAGCTCATATGAGATGAAGGCAGATCAGGATATGTCGGGGATTGCGGTGTTTTGGTGACAAACGATGGATCTTTCTGCTTGAGCAAACGGAAAAGAAATATTGCAAACTGCCCGTAAGTGGTTTGTTGTTCCGGGCAGTATCGTGCAGGAGTGAGTGAACAACCTGACGTGACACCCGCGGCGGCCACTCCCTCGATTGTGGAAAAAAAAGGATGCGTTTTGGGGACATCCGTAAATGTCTCCGTTGCAGGAGTTTTTGCTGGGATGTCGAACGCGCGAGACAACACTGCGGATGCCTGATCCCGGCTTAACGACGTGTTCGGACCGAACTGAAGGTTGCCATATCCATTCATGATGCCCTGGGCGGCGGCAAGCTGAATTCCCGAAAATTCAGGCATGGAATTAGCCACATCCGTAAAAGGTACGATGTATGCGCCTCGTAAGACTAATTCCCTTTGCACATCCGAGACGGGGACTTCCGAAGGGGTCAGATGACGCTTCGATGACAATGCGGCCAACGCCCCGACAGCCTGGCCGGTAACCATAGTGATAGGCTGGAGCCGGGTTGCACCGTTAACGAGTCTCGTTACGGAAATATTTTTCTCCGCAAAGAGAAGGCCGGATATATTTCGGGAATAAAGTGTTTCGAGCGGGATCTGAAACGGCCCGGATCCCGACGTATCCGCGGCAGACTCCATTGACGTCTCCAGGTATTGCGTCTCCCTGCAACCATGCAAATCGTCAGGATAGTCGCCGACGCCGATTGTTGACGGATAGGTTGTCGTTGACCTGGGCGGGGATCCCGTTCGGCGGATATCTTTGGCCGTCAGGGTGAGAGGACCGATACCTCGGATTCCTTCCCGAACGTACGGGATAACCGGAAGTTGGCGTTCGATGGATTTGAGCGATGTTGGTATGTTGTCACAGGTATTTTCCTCGCTGTTATATGGCGTATCATATCCTTCATCGGTGGAAACAGACCACGTCGGTTCACCCAGCTCTGTCTGTACATAGTAAAGGAATTGGATTGTTCGAAGCTTTGCTTCGCAGTTAATCTGCTTGCGGTACGACTTGTCCGTGATGTAGCGGGGAGAAAGGAACGACGCAGTGCCGGCATCCGTGTACGCGTTACGAGGATAGTCGTTTGCCCAATTAACACCCGTTTTTGTGATGGCGACAGGGTTAGAAACGTCATAAGAGCCGGGGGATGCACTGTCTGGGAATCCTCGGTAGGCATTGTGTACCGGCCATGCTACGGGGTACGAGCCCGTCCATGTGGTATTTCCGGTTTTGCTCACGATGCTCCGGAAGATTGATTTGATAGCGTCCGTATAGCCGGGAGGCGGTGCGCTGATTCGCAGATCCTGAGGTGGCCCATCGGGATATTTTTTGATCACCGCGGTGTAGGTGATGTCCTGTATGCAGGCGTTTGACGGAATTGAATCACGGGTGCCATTTCCGATCCGATACGTGTCCGCAAGCGCGATAACGTCACCATACTCCGTTGCGTCAATAACGACCGGTGCGGTGAGTTGGGATGTGGCCCCCAAATGTCGCACGTTCACCCCGGTCACACTTTTTCCTGATCTGTTCACCCCGACTACTGAGGAACGTAAGCGAAGTGAGATATTCGGCTCCGCTTCGATCATCTGGTTAAGGATGGTTTTCCCCACACCAGGCTCGAAGCAGAGGGAGCTTGTGCTCCAGTAGCATGTGCCGATCGATTTGTTCTTTCCTCGATAGTGCGCCCGAATTTTTCCGATAAACTCCGCATATATACCCCCGGTCCAGGTAAAGTTGCCTCCGTCCATATTCGCTACACCGGCGGCGGTCATCTGTCCGCCGATCCAGTCAGTTTCCTCAAGGAGGATAACCCGTGCACCCATTCGGGCCGCTTGAATTGCGGCGGCAATACCTCCTGTACCTGCCCCGACAACGATAACATCGGCGTTATTATCAGAAAACGATGCACGTGACCGAAGATCAAGACGGGTAACCCCTATAGCTCCCGCGGTAAGAAGAGTTATGAGCAAAAGCGCTATGATGCCGATCAATGACGGTGGTTGTTTCTTATATGCGGCCATATGGGTTAATAGGCGGCACCTTCAAAGTTCGGGCAATTCGCTTTTGCCCAGCGTAAGTATTCATCGGTACATTCCAGTTTAATTCCTTCGTTTGGTCCCGGCATGCAGTCAACCCAAGGCGTTTCAGGGCATGTATATGCCGTACCCTGTTTGGGAGGCGAAATGGAGCCTTGAAACGTGCAAGCGTTGTTATAACACACCGGTGTTGTGGGTGCTTCACAGGGCCGACAGGCGACAGATGCATCGCATGTGCGCGATGCGGGCATTTTTTTCGCTGATTCATATGGAATCCACCCGTCGTTTCCAATCTGCTGTTTATTGATTGCCATCGGGCAATTACAACAGCCGTTCGATTGTATGCCGATGGTGCAATCCTCATCCGTGTTGCAGGATAGGGGATCCGTATACATGGGATTTGTGTCCGGTCCGTCGATTAGTTGGACGAATCGTTTGCCGTCACGGGTCACACAGGTGGAGGGATAGCTTTCCTGGATGACGCTCCCGCGGGCTTTTACACACTCCTCGTAGCTGGTGATGACGGGTGACGCGGTATATTCCTGATAGGCGAATAACCCGCCCGCGCCCAAAAGGATACCGAAAATGAGAATAAGCGCCATATATATCGGTCGAAGCGACAATTTTGGCGGGGCGGTGTTAGCCGTATCAGGAGGACTCGCAACCGGTTCGGAAGTCGGTGAAGATTCCATATGCAGGTTGAGTATACGTCGATACCCATGCCATTACAAGCAATGTACTTGTGGTACAGTAACAGTATGAATCGGATGGTAGGCGGTCTTGTGCTTATGCTTCTTATTGCCGGAGGGATACTCTACGCACTGCTTGGCGATCGGCAGTCGAACTCGGTGATAAGCCCTATTACCCAAGTGTTGGAAAGAAGTCTCGATAAATATTCCATAGACAGCCTGACGCGGCGTCAGGGAAAAGGAAG
The DNA here is from genome assembly GCA_049322955.1 of Patescibacteria group bacterium. Taxonomy (GTDB): domain Bacteria; phylum Patescibacteriota; class Microgenomatia; order UBA10105; family UBA927; genus UBA927. The sequence continues at coordinate 444,840 of JBMOPU010000012.1, forward strand.
TGTTATTGTTTTTGGTACCGCAGTTGCGACAACCTCGGCATATACCGTACATGAATTCTCTTTCATGAGTGACGGAAAAAAAGTTACCGGACTTGCCCACGTGCCATCTGATGCTTCGGCGGCGGAAAAAAAGCCGGTCATTGTCCAGATTCGGGGATATGTTGACCGCAGTGTCTTTGCTTCGGGAGTCGGAACCAGACGAAGTGCCGAGGTGTTTGCCGCCAACGGATTTATTTCGCTTGCTCCTGATTTTTTGGGATACGGAGGATCCGACAACCCCAGTAACGACGTCTTTGAAGAACGGTTTCAGACCTATACGGTCACCCTTGATCTTCTGGCATCGGTGGGTTCACTTCCCCAAGCTGATAGTGAACAAATCGGTATATGGGCACATAGCAACGGAGGGCAGATAGCGCTTACGGTCTTGGAAATTACGCGGGGAACGTATCCTACCGTTCTTTGGGCACCCGTCACTAAAGCATTTCCGTATTCCATTCTGTATTACACCGATGAGGCTGATGATAAAGGAAAGGCCTTACGGAAAAAACTTGCCGAATTCGAACGGAATTATGATGTCGACCTCTATACGCTTGTCAATTTTACCGATAGGATCGCCGCACCGTTACAGATACACCAGGGGAGCGCGGATGACGCCGTGCCACAGCGGTGGAATGATGACTTTGTAGATCAGCTCAAGGCACGTGATGCGGACGTCGAGTATATCGTGTATCCCGGTGCGGATCATAATATGCAACCGGGATGGAACACTGCCGTGACCAGAAGTATGGAATTTTATCGGTCTCACGGATTGTAAGAGTTCGTACATATTCAGGCGGTGTACGCTGTTTATACTTATCATAATCTGCAGATAGGTATATGCACGAAACAGTACGGCAAACCTCATTACCCGAAACGCGGCACCATCCCGTATCAGACCTGCAAGAAGTAATGGTGCATGAGAAGGTGGAGCGTGACGGTGATGCCGATAGGATTGCCGTCGACTTTACGATTGGAGGAATCGATCCGGAATCCGCGCATGTCATGTTGGGTCCCTGGCACCCCTTCGCACAATCCCCGGTCATTAAAGACAATGATATCGGTTTGCCGGTGAAGATAACCGACGTGATAAAACCCCGTACCACAATTCCCGGTATAGAGCCCAACGGCGGTGGTGAATGCCATACGGATTGTCGTGTTGCATATAATTTCGCAATATTCGAAACGGAAAAGAAAAAAAAGATTCTTGTCGGAGTGATGCCGGATTTTGTATCAACCAACCGCATTTTTATCAGGAAAGGTGATGGGCATAGCATGAAGGTGCATTTGGAAAATGCAACACCCGGGGTATTTCGCAAGGGAAAAAGGGAACTACGGTATATTGTGGTCGAAGGCGACAGATATATAGACGTGCTTAACGAATACAGTAAAAAAATAGACGAGTACAATCCGGTGAAAACACGAAGCAGATTAGACGGAGCGGCACTCGCCTGTACATGGGATTGGGCGGGTAAATACGTTTCTGAAGATGCGGTGGTTAAAGAGATCGAAGCGATAAAGGTACTGCATGAAGAGTTGAAACGGGATCCCGAATATAAGCCGTCATATAAAATCGACGGATTAATTTTGGATGACGGTTGGCAGTTCGGTCACGAGTACAATGCACAAAATGTTAATACCAATAAATTTCCTCACGGCCTTCGGCCGATTATTGAGGCTATTCAATCCGCAGGAATGGAAGCCGGTATATGGATGGCACCGTTTTTTAAATCGGAAACATCACCGCTTCTACGGGATCATCCCGATTATTTTTTGCGGGACGAGAACGGATCATTTGTCAGGTATAAAGTCCGGCAATCGATTCATGAAGATGACCGGCATGGGCGCTGGGCATACTCTGAGTACCCGATGATTCTGGATATTTCCGTTCCGGAGGTGCGAGAGCATATCATGACCGATATTAAGTCGCACTATGACATGGGCGTGCGTCTGTTTAAATTGGATTTTCTCTCGGCGGTATTTTCCCATCCGCTCAAAAACAGGGATAAAACAACCGTTGAATATTATCGCGATTTTTTTGGCAATGTACGGAACGTATTCCCGGAGGCAAAATTTATCGGATGCACTCTGCCGCTTACCGAAAGCCTTGGGTTGTTTGATGCCATGCGGGTGAGCAACGATAGTATTATCCCGAGTAAAGGGTTCGGCACCAAACACGTATGGGGGAGAATTATATCTTTATTGTCGCTTACGGATATCGCAAAAAAATCAAACGGGCTTATGTATAAAGACATGGTACTAAAAAGTGCCTTGCGGTCAACGATGCTTGGGAAGAATACGTGCGCCGCAGTGGACGGAGTGCATTGGGATGATAAAGAAAACCCCATCGATACAAGCGTCTTTGCGAATGCAAACGAGCTGATACGGATGATAAACACGAAAGATTCTCAGGCGGTTCATTTTATCGGCGGTTCGATAAGCCATCTGGACAACCGCGAGAGAGCGGTCTTTGTATCATTACTTAAAAGCATGCAGGAAAAAGAGGCAAAACGACTTATGGAAATTGATGAGCTACAGCAGATCGTGGGGGAGTTCTATAAACCGCCCTGGCTGGTATATGCATTGGGATCGACAACATAGGCGGTAGCGGCAGAGTATAAAAATACCGCCTCGCGGCGGTATTTTTTATATTGCAATTTTGTTATTGCAACCGATATTACTGGAACGTAAAGGTTGCACTGCAACTTGACGTTGCATTCAGATCATCGGTCAACTTGACGTCGACCACCGTCGGAACGTTTGCCGAAAGCTCAACGGGTTTTGTCGTACAACGGAAAGTAGCACCTCCGCGGGCGGGCGCATCCGTAAGCGGACTGCTTACCGTGGTCTTACTTACTACTTTGCCATCCACGCTTGCGGTGAATTCACAGGTGACTTTTTTGGCTTCAGATACGTCACCGCCTTCGACGGACAAATAGTAGTCGGGAAATCCAACACGGGGATTATAGTATTGCTGATCACATCCGAGTTTGGAAATAGGTCCGGGAGTCGGCGATACCATAGCCTCCTGTTGCGTCGGGGTCTCGACCATTGCGGGTTTGGTTCCCTTGGATCGGAAGTACCATGCACCGCCGACAACGGCAACCACCAATACAGCCCCCATAACATAGGTCATCATGGACGGGGTTTCCATGGACTCTGAAGATTTATTTTCCATATATATCCAGTATAGGAAAAACAAGGCGAGTTGCAAGAGGTGAGTTACTGGGGAAAGGGGATTCCTGACGATTTTTAGAGCGAAAATCAATCCTGCCGTGGCGGGAACTTGGGTGCTGAGGCCAAGATTCGAACTTGGGTAGGCCTGTCGGCCGACAGTTTTACAGACTGTTGTGATTGTCCACTCCACCACCTCAGCTACTTATTAACTTGTGAAATTCGTTTTGTCTCTGTTTCATCCTTGTGGAGCAAGGAAGCGACTTCTGAGACACCCACGTATTATAAACTATTCGGTGACGGGTGGGAATTAGCTATATCACGTGTCATAATACCCGTATGACCTCCGGAAAACGTCTGTTGAACAAAGTCGCACCATATGCCACATTGCTCCACGGCATAAGTAATCCGTATCGGTTGGCCATAGTGTACCTCCTTGCCCATGAATCGCTCTGGCCGGAAGATATCGCCACCATGATTCCCATTCCGCAAAACCTCGTGGCGCATCATCTCAAAATACTCCTTGCCACTGGCTGGGTAAGGAAACGACGCATCGGCAACCATGTCATGTATGCTCTGCAAAAGAAGGCGTTTAAGGAATTGCCGAAACTCCTGGTCGACACGCCGTTTTGGCGAGAACATATAAAGCCGATATAATACTCCGTATGGAACATCCAGGATTACAATTATCCAAAGAGGCAATGCACGCACAAACGCTTGATCTCCTCTTGCAGAAGGCAACACCCGAGCGACGGAGTATCGGAGAAAAACTTCGGGAAAAATCTTGGTTTAAGGCCTCTGATCCCGAATTGCAAAAACAATTGCTGACGCTTCCCGACAAAGGCAAAGCAAACCATGACGGATTTCTTGAGGATCTTGCCAATCGTCCCGACGAACTTTCCGATATAAAAATAGAACGGATGGTTGCGCTTCCGCGCGGCTCATTTGCTTTGGTGCCGAAATTTGAGGTGTCGAAAAAAGATAATCCGTCCATGCGTTACACTTACGAATATGTGAGTTGGAGAAACGGACCCTTGAGTGGCGAAAAGGGAGTGGTGTTTGTCGAAAACGGAGGGAAAACCACGCATTTTATCGTATTGCGGGGAGAAAAATTCGCAACCGGCAAACCGTCATGGGATTCCGTAGGGGGATTTTCGGATTTAGGGGTTGACGGAGTAACCAAACTCGACGAGCGTACCGCCAAAGAGATTCAGGAAGAACTAGGGATAGCGGATATAAAGGTGAACCGCAAAGTATCGTTAGGCAAGGTAAATCCCGATGTGGGGATGACGAACAACGAGCCGAATTTGTTTGCGGCATTTATCGATGGCGATATGGCCAGCAAGATAAAGCAAAAACCCATTAACGGTGATATCTATGAACTCAAAAGCGGGGCGGTAGTCTTTCCCATCGACCAATTGCCGAATGTCGTGATGACCAATACGGACGGCTATTTTCTTTCTACCATCGCCCGCGCATGGGCAAAAGGGATTATCGCCCCCCCGAGCGGCGTAAGCGGAAAACAAGTGGGCTTTTCCCCGAACTAATTCGCTCTATCATTGAGCCGCCTGTCAGGATCGGACTGACGACCTACTGTTTACAAAACAGTTGCTCTACCACTGAGCTAAGGCGGCCTCATAGCAGATCGTAACACCCGTTACATCGAATAGCTGTTCTTACACAATGTCACCATGTAACGATTGCACGATCCAACTTCCTATGATTTTACCAAAGCAATTGAGAATAGGGAACTACAGGAGTTACGAATAGAGAAGAAAAATAAGTACTGCCGCGTGTCGAGTCGAAGTATTTTCCCCGATTGATGTAATCGGAAGGACTGCCTTTGCACCCTCAGGTGAAAAGGACTTTGTCCTGTGACTCTCTAAGGAAATCAAAGAGAGCATACCTCAAATGTTAAGATTCTGTGGAGGAAAATAATCTTCTACTCCACACGGGCATATCTATCGTAGGAAACTTGTACGGCATTGTCAAGTGTCCGGAACCGTCAGAAAGCGAGGAAGCTTATGAGGGTAATAATCGCCATCGTGTGCGACAAAAACATAATCCAGGTGAGTTTTTCATGCAATGGGGTTGCCTCCCATGCGGCATCAAAATATTTTGTCCAGACAAGCTGGTTGAATCGCACGCCAAGCACGATCGTGCGCCCCGTAGGGGCGATGACGGTGCGATGAAAGTGTCGCAGTGCGCTTGCCATATGCCCGTAGTGTAGCGGGCAACGGGAGCTAACCGTTATGCATCACGATGATGCACTTCTATACGGTTAGGTATTTCACAAAATCCTGAGGTTACCGGCAGTATGCCAGATTGGCATTATTTTGCCATATCGCGGTCAATGAGGCTTCTCAAGTACACCGACTTCGGTACCCGATTTTTCTTGCCTTGTTTGGCGAGGTATGCCGCCTGCTTACTCGAAATAAAGAAGGTGAATCGGGTATCAGATTCACCGCGAACGAACTGCAGAAAGTCGGCAATAATGACCGGAAGCGATTCCGGCGTATATTTCTCGCTGACGATCTTTTCGTTCTCGTGGTAGGCAAAAAGACTTGGCGGATCGCCTTCACTGTACAGAATAAGGACTGGCTTGCCGCGATCAAGCGCCATGCTTATTTCGTAACCCACGCTGATTGACGGAAAACTTGTTTCTGCGACAAGGAAGTCCGAGGAATTGATCGAATCCTCCAGTTTCTGATGAAACTTCAATCGCACATCTTTTGACTGCATTTGAATGTCTTTCTCGGAAACATTCAGGATATGTTCGTCCATAACCTCCACATTGCTTGCACGCAATATTTCGCCGATTTTCTGATAGTTCTTGAGATGAAATTTCCGTCCGACGATGGATGCGGTGAAATAAGCTTTCATACTTGATAATGATCCTTTTGGCTATAGTATATCATTGAGCGGCGGAATATGCTTCTTGGATAGCCGAATCAGAGTGATCATCTGCAAGACGGGAAATCGACTGTCTGAGTTTTTTTAGATCATTTCCCGCTATTATTCCGAGCTCAATAATTTTTTTCGCGGGAACAAGCACCACTTCACCAAGAGAATTATTGGCGGGAACAAACTGCGGAAGTGGCGATTTTTTTTGCTCAAAAAGCACCGACATATCACCAAAACTGCGGATGATCGAAAGGCCGAGACGGGAGACTCCGCCGATATGTTTTCCGCGTACCATAAGAACGGGAATCATGTCTCCGGTAAGAAAATAGGGCCAGAGCTTCAGGAATTCTTTCAAGTCGTCAAACGCAACATTTGTTTCTTCAGTGGACATGGGCTTATTCCCCGGCCTGTCGGTATCCATCTTGATAACCACGGGTATCGGTGTTCCGTCATGGCCAGGACTGGAATGAAGCAAAACGGAGTATCCCGTGAACATCTCGCTGGCACTTGGGCGATCGAGATCACCCTGACCGAGGGCGATAAGAGGTTTCGATCCTATTTCATGGTCACCGGTAGCCAGATAGTGTTCAATATGACGTGTCCCCGGTTCGTGACCGTACGTGATAGTGTCCAAAAAGAATGAATAGGCCACGATATGGAAGAAGTGATGAATAACCCGTCGATCTTTTGGATCCGCACTATTCACGTCAGTTCGCTTCCAAGCTCGAAAAAAGTGATTTACCATGGTAACAACAGGTTGATTTTCCGACGTATAGAGATCCCATAATCGCTCGGTGATGGCCACCAGTGAGGTTAACGAATCAATCCAGTTTGTTTGGAGATCCCGGAATGTTTTGCTACCCCGGCGTAATGTGCTGGTTTCCTCGATTCGTGTAAATACAGCATCTCTGTAAGCACGAAAGGAAAAAATACTTCCCTCGGCGGCAAGTGTTTCAAGAACGGCGGGAGTAAAGCCTCCGGAAGCAATGACAACAGGATGGGTGAGTACCGGAAGTGTATCCAAACCCGCATACAGATTACCCGTTTCTTTTTCGTACACTTCGATAGGGCTTACGATGGTAATATCCCGGGAAAGTTGTGACAATGCTTGTCTCTGTGCAATTTTTTGGATAATTCCTTCATAGAGTCCTTTGTCGGGAGCGACAACGGCGGCGTGATTTCGGGGAAGCGTGCGCCAAAATGCGCGAATTGATTGCAATTGTCTTTCCATGTGCGAATCGGCGGGAAATTCGGTTGCCAATGCTTCAATGTTGTCAAAAATATAGCCGAGCGTGGGAATATCACCATGGGCTTCTTCGTTTGCAAGTATTTGTCCGCGCCTGCCGCACGACGTGTGTTCGATAAGCGGTTCGACCAGGACGTGTTTTCCTTGGCGACCGTAATGAATAAGGCGCTTAATGAGCGCGCTGGCAACGGGGTAAAACGCGTTTTTGGATGGGATATAATCAAACTCGATATCGCCGGCAAGCACCCTCCCCACATTGGCGATATCAACACCCATTGCTTCTCCTGATATTCCTTTATCAACACAGACCAAGACTCCAAAGAGCACATTGCCAGTTTCGGAACGTTGCCATAATGACTTATCTTTTTTTTGTAACGATGCATATTTCCGATCGTTTATTTCACGGGCACGTGTATTTATCTGCATAATAATTTCCTGGGTAAGCGTACTGATTGCCGTTGCCCGTTTCGTGAATAGATCTTTGAGCGTGACAAGGTCTTGGGGCATGCCAAGGGTTTTTCCGAGGCTCGGCGGAAACGCCATATCCGTCAAGCCTTGCATATAGGTGGTGATAGCTTGTGCTATTGCGCGGGGATCGGTTGTACCATCGATGATTGTTTCTACCTTATTGAATGATTGCCTTGCAGTTTTTGGCATATGCCCGGAATACGACATGTGTATCAAAAAGGATTTTATTATACTCCTTATTGGCTGAAAGTTGAGCAAGTGACGTATCGGACGATTGATACGTAACGGCGGCATATTGCTTATTTTGGCACTTTTTTGTATGCTCTAGGCTTCTTATGTCTGCAGAACACGGCGGTCACGGTGCAAGCGGTGGGATTTTTTTCATAGAGGGCGTCAGCGAACCTGCTGAGGACGTCTGGAACAGTATTTTCGACATTTTTACCTTGTTTGTGGTGGGATTGCTCGCGATGTTCGATACCCGGGTAAAAAGCCAATCCCATGGCGGCGGTCACTAAATAACTCCGCTTGCTCCCGTGCCCGGAAGAAGGAGCGAAAGCAGAAAACTGATCACCGGTGAGATAAGGCGGCTGACCGGCGCCGTTCCTCCGAATACCGGAAACACCATAAAAAGCAAAAATATCATGCCGTAAGGCTCCAACTCATGCCATTGTCGGGCATATTCGGGAGGGAGTATGCCCTCGACGATTTTGAACCCGTCGAGCGGATGAATCGGGACCAGGTTAAACACGGCAAGAAACACATTGAGGATAATTACCGGCTGAATGAGCACATAGGCAAGCATCGCGCCATCCGTCGAGAGCGCAAGCCGCAGAATGACGGATAACAGTGTGGCGAGCAGTATGTTTGATACCGGTCCTGCCAGGGAAATGATCGCGGCATCCCTTCTCGGATGGCGAAGATTAAACGGATCAAACTGTACGGGTTTGCCCCAGCCGAATCGCGCGATAAGAAGCATCAACGTTCCCAGCGGATCCAGATGTGCAAGCGGGTTGAGTGTGAGTCTCCCTTGGACTCTTGGAGTAGGGTCGCCAAGTCGATCTGCGGCATATGCATGAGCAAATTCGTGGATCGTAATTGCCACCATCAGGGCGACCAACCAGGAGACGAATGCAAATGGATTGTTGAAGAGCTCACCCAACATATGGTATAGTATAGCCTCTATGGCACTTAATTGCGATATCTGTAGTAAGCATGCGGTCTCAGGCGGCACCCACAAACATCATCGTGGAGTCGCGGGAGGTCAGTGGAAGCGACGGGCAAATCACACAAAGCGAACTATCGGCGTTAATCTTCACTGGGTCACCATGTCCATAAACGGGACCATGACGCGTGTCCATGCCTGCACAAGCTGTATCAAGCGCGTGCGCTTCGACAATAAAAAGGCAACAGCAGTTGCAACCGCGTAAGTATATTCTTTTCCTTCAACCGTACCGCTGATCACGTCTTTTTTGTGCGGAAAAATCGCCGTACAGACACAAGGCGAGCCTATCAAAATTGCGAAGAGTCTATGAATCCCGTCTTACTGTCCGGGTTGGCAGAGGAAGACCTGACACCCTTTGGCATCATTTCCCAGTTTCCATTGTCCGTTACACTCGGACGGTTGGGGAAGCTTGCCGTTAAATGCCGCCAAGGGGTCGGGACAGGCAAGGCCGGCACGACTGCGAAGATCAAGGGCAACACCCTTCATCATGACGACAACAACGACAACCAAAACAAACGCAAGCGTCAAAAAGATAACAAAATTCCAGTTGCCCAAGTCCTTACCCATCTTGGTGGGGAGCGTTGCTTTTACTTTTGGGGTTGAGCGGACTTTTTTGCGGGCCATAAATAATTCCTCCTTAGGATCTATATCCAGACTACGGCAACCGCGTGAAATGTGTCAAGAGGCAAGGTAAGATTTACTGAATTGTTCCCATGTCACGGGATTTTTTCCTTCTAATTGAACTTTTTCGATAACCAGTCTGCCATTTGTTATCCGGAGTGCAAGGAGTTTTAACCGTTTCGGATCATGTAATGCTCCCGTATTACCACGTACGCTTGTTATTTTTGTCCAAAGTCCGGGCCACGGATGAAATGCACGATATTTTCGCTCGATACGTTCAGCATCGGTTCCCTCGCTCATTGCCGCGGCAATCGTGTCCCATGGTTCAAAACCGTCTTCTCTCTTGAGTCGCTTGGCATACGGCGGTTTTTCTTTTTCCTCGCGAACGGCTATGGGTTTTGCTTTGCCCGCAATATAGAGCGGCAGTAAGGAACAAAGCAAATCAGCGCCGATACCGAATAATTTTGTGCGTAATGGATCACTGGTATCTGCGGGTGTTATCGGTATCTTCTCCTGCGCATAGATTTCTCCCGCGTCAAACATCGGGGAAAGAGTGACGACGGTCACGCCGATTTGATGATCGCCGCTTAAGATCGCCCAGGGAACGGGATCACCGCCGCGCCAGCGGGGGAGAATACTCGGGTGCACATTCAGTCCACCGTATCGCGCTCCTTGTATGGTGGATGCGGGAATCATCTGTCCGTAGGAAGCGGAAACGACAAGGTCCGGTTGTATGGGTTGGAGAGCATCAATAACCTGTTCTTCGTTTTCGTAAAGCCAGGGTTTTGTCTTGTCGGAGGCAAAGCTCAACACGGGAATCCTCTGTTCCGTTGCCCAGGTTTCCACCGGGGTAGGGGTGATCGTCTGATCGCGTCCGACGGGTCGTGCAGGCTGGGTAACCACCGCGGCAATAGTCACCTGAGAGAGTGCGGAGAGTTTTTCCAGCACGATCACCGAATCGCTGGTAGAGCCGAAGAAGAGAATGTTCATTAGCGTAAAGGAATTTCCTCCAATACTTCTTCGCCGTTTTTATTTTCAACAACCTGAAAGAGTTTTTCTTTTTGCTCGAGTACCCGTTGGGTGAACAAAATGCCGTTGATATGATCGGTTTCGTGTTGGATAATGGTTGCCAAAAAGCCGGAGAATTCTTCCTCGTGGGAAACTCCCTGCGCATCCTGATACCGGAGGGTGAGGGAAGCCGCCCGGTGTACATTGCCCCAGACATTGGGGATAGAAAGACACCCCTCCAGTTTATTGGTTCGTTCCGGTATGCCGTCGGTGAGCGTTTCGGATTTATTGAGAATTTCCGGGTTGATGAACGCGCGAATTTTTGCTTTTGGTGTGGGTTTGGTGAGGAATACCCGCAGACTTACCCCCACCTGCGTCGCCGCCAGTCCGACCCCTTTGGGGTTGACGGTGGCAAGGAGTGTTTCTTCCATATCCTTGATGAGCTTTGCGAGCTTATCATCGAACGACGTGACGGGTTTTGCCGGAGTGACCAACACATCCTGAGGAACATGCACGATCGGTTTCATTTGAGTCGCTCCCGGAAATCCGTGTCATTGGGGTCAATATTGGTGAGATATTCCGTAAGTACGGCGGCCGCTTCTTTGGGTTTTTTCTCTTCGGTGTAAAACACCCACAAGGCATAATAGACGTCGCGATAATTGGGTTTCAGCTCCTTGGCTTTCATAAGGGCTTGTATTGCCTCGTCATTTTTCCCCTCCCGACCCAGAAGGATCGCGAGATTGTAGTAAATCTTCGGATCGTTGGGGGATAATGCGGTTGCCTGATGCAGGGATTCGATGGCCTTCCCGTTAAATGCGGCTTCAAGTGCGGAAATGGTATAAAACACCTTTGTACGGGTCTTATAAAAATTGACGTTATTGGGAGACGTCCGCAGTGCCGTATCGCTTTCGGCAACGGCAAGGGTGGCAAGTTGTGCCGCCTGGGTGGCATTTCTACCTTCAAACGCCGCAACGGCAAGGGTTGCGTAGGTACCTGCTAACTCGTCGTGATACGACGGCTCATTGTAATTGACGCGCAACGCGTTGATCAGCGCGGGGACCGCCTGTCCGTAAAGACCCGATCGAACAAGCCGATATCCTTGCGCATATTGCATGTCGGCGTACCAAAATGTGCCGATACGCACTACGGTGAGAGCGCCCAGGATCCCCACCACATAGGTGCTCCAGTGCGGAAGCGAAAGCGGTCGGGTAAATGTGTTGCGTGGCGTCGGGTGCACGGCAAGCAGTAGCGCGGGAAAAAGGAAAAAGAACAGCTGGATGACGACCACGGAAAATCCGAAAAAGTTGGTGATAAGAATGGTCAGCCAGCCCGCAAAGAGTGCAAGGTGTATGGTCGGGAGTTCATTGCTTAGTACGGTCATGTCATGTTTTTTGCCATGAGCCGCAGACCATGAAAGACGTGCATTTTTCACAAACCACCCTATGACCATGCCGATAAACAAAAGATAACTCCCGAGGCCGAATAATCCCGTCGTGGCGAGATAATTCAAGTATTCGTTATGCGCCTTGTTGTAGAGGAAATCCCATTCGGATGTGAGGTTGTGGCCCGCCGGCCGAAACTGGTAAAACGCGAACGCGAATGTCTCCGTACCCGTGCCGATCAGCATGGTTTTTAGGGTACTTTTCCATGCGTTTATGGCACCCTGCCATACATATTTACGGATCGTACCCGATTCCGTGCCTCCCACCTCAAGCGCGGGACCCGCGAGTTCTGCGGCGGGAGTGGCGACTTGTGTCGGTTGCTGTTTGGCCGTCATCCCGGCGATCCGATCACGAATGCCCGAAAGACTGACAAATTTATCTACGGCAGGGGTACCCGTGCCGTTAAAAAACACGATCAGCGCAAAAAGAATATGGAGGATGGCAAACGGTTTGGTAAGGGGATGGCTTTTGAACGCCGCGATACTCCGAAGTCCGAACGACACAAACAAGGATCCCCAAAACAACATATCTATCACCACAAACCCCAAAAGACCCGAACGACTTCGGGTAAAAAGCAGGACGACAAAAAACAACAGAGACAGCATCGACCCGATTACTGTTCCCGGCCAGGCGATTTTTTCACGAAAAAGTGATCGTATGAAGAGTGCCATGGGAAGGGGGATGAGCGCGATAAGATAGGCCGCCAACCAATTCGGTTGTCCCAAAGTTGAAAATACTCGGTTTTGCACGTCTTGTACCCACAAATGCTTATCGATGCCGAGTCGTTCAAGCACGCCGTAGAGGGCAACCGCCGCTCCGGTAACGAGTGACAGAGAGAGCAATCGAGGTACGACGACAAACCCCGCTTTGGCAAGGTCCACAGCCACCTGTTTTGCCCCTTTTGCAGGTGCGGCGGGAGGCGGTGCAAATGCATCGAGATTTGAGAGGAATCCGTAATAGAGCAAAAGGTAGGAAAATACCGACCACATACCCCCGTTAAACCTGCTGTAGTACCCGAGCCAGGAAACATGCGAATCGATGGAAAAAAGCGCACTGACAAGCTGTGAGGCGGCAAAGAGGATAAGGGGGATATCAAACGGCGTTTTTGCTATTTTGAGTTCCTTACGAGCTATGGATTTTATGATCCACGAAGTAACGATAATCGATGTGACGATATACACCGCCATCATCTTGTTGTACTCGAAGAGTTCGTAATTCCACGGGGTAAGAAGCAGGGGAACAAGGCCGAACAGTACGTAAAAGCCCCCTCGAATCAATCGGTTGCACCAGGCGATAATTCCCATACGGGGTAGTATAACATTTTTGCGCGGATCGGTGGATTCAGGTAAAATCAGCTCCTATGGCAAAAGAGAGAGGCAAGAATAGAACCCGACCGTTTGATGAGACTTCTGCCGTGACGACGCGGGTACGGGGGTATGAGGCAATGGTGGATGTCGTCAATTGCACCGCACGACTTCCGAGCGGAGAAATCGTAAATTTATCAGGGCGGGAGATGCAAATTGCGGGGCTAATTAACCGATTCGGAGATTCTCCGAGCAGACTAAGCGTTACGATTACCGAGACAACCGGTGAGCAGGTGAGCGGGAACCTAATCAGCGTAACGCTCAAAAATCTTCTTAAAAAGCTCGGTAGGCAGGATGCATAGGCTCTTGAAGCGAACTCCACATGTGTCCTCTTGAGGCTAATTTCTTGAGGAAGTACGTGTTGTGAGCTATTCCACTTGACCTGAAGAGTAAATTGTTATAGGATACTCATCCTGTCCAAAAGATCCTCTGCCGAGGATTGTTCTGTCCATGCAAAGTCAATACACGCCGTTCTTTCACTGTCCTGCCGGCGGATCCGCGCAATCGCGGAAGAAAAAGCCCTTAAGTGGGTCTTTTTGCGTTGTTTGAAAAGAGGAATTGAGGTTGGTGTTGTGTGCCCGTTGGACAGGCGGGCGCACAACTCTGGCCTCATAAAGACCAGACGTTTTCTTTTCCCGTCAAAAGCGGGACGGAGAGAATGTGAAATAGTTCGTGCCCTGCTATGGCTTGGCAATCCTCAATTGCGAGGGTGTTGCCGGGTTTGTCAGGGTGCACCTTAACAAGTGAATGAAGGAAAGAAGAGAAAAGAGTAAAAGGTGAATGGTGTTACAACAGAGAACGAAGATACACCGGGTGATACATTATAGGTCACATGGGACACCTTCAAGGACACGGGAACCGAGACACGAACGCTTGCCTACGGAAGGATATCTGTATGCTTACTGGATAATAGGCTAAGGGAACGATCGTCGTATCGTTCTTTTTGTCTATTATCCAGGGGGATAAAAAAAGAAAGAAAATTGAATAGTACGTAGATCCGTTAGAGGATCAATACATGATAAGGGGATGTTCCACATGTAAGGGGGCAATAACCAAAAATCAGAAATTTGAGAGAAAGAATCATGCAAAACAGTGTAGTTTATACATTATGCATCGAAGACAAAAACCGTTCATAACCTCTCATTATGAACCGTCCGCCGGCAACGGTGGATGCAAGTCCTTACCCGTTACGGGTTAGGCAACAGATAAATCATCAGGCGCTTTATACGGCCTGTTGAAAATCCATTTTAGAGGAGACCATTGCAATGGCCACCAAGAACAAAGCACACAGTCAGACCGATATTCGTAAAATTCTTGAAGAAGAAGACGACGAAAGGGAGTATGACCGCGTGCCTAAGAAAAAGAAGAAAAAGAAAGAAGAGAAGGAAGAAGAGAAGAAAGAGGAGGAGAAGAAAGAGAACTAGAATCAGCAATGGCTAAATTCAGTCAAGTGCAGGGGGCACTTGACTCTTCGCTCTATTTCCAGATTCAACCGTGACCGGTTGCGTCTGTTACTTCCGGGGCACTGACCGTGTACCCACACCATGCGGAAATTCGTCCGTATGGGCACCAAACAGAAAGGAGTGCAGATATAGCAGGTATCTGAAGCGATCTTGTTATACGCACGACAACGGAGGGAAGATCAATTTCCTGAGTATGTCATTATCACTCTGAAACTTAGCTTCGGGCTAGGTCACAGAATCGTCAGGGTGATGTCATCATTGACAGAAATAGGAAGCGGATCAACCTAATTCAACAGATTGATTTGTAAAGAAACGGAAGGTGTATCATGTCAGACGATAAAAAACCCGTCACTCCCGCTCCGACAGGCGGCACGATGCAGACCATCATGAGCGGACTCAGTTCGTTTCTCGGCGGTCTCGGACATCAGCCGGTCAAGAAAGCGGTCATCAAAGACCCGATTATGTCCGTGGTTAAGACGTTTCTCGGCGGCATGGCGATGAGCAAAGCCGACACGACCATCGAAGTCGAGATGAACACGGATGCTCAAAACTTCACCGCCGAAGGTGACAAACTCGCCGCTCAACTGGAAGCAGAAGCGCTGGGTGAAGCCAGTAAAATTGAAGCCACCGGGAAAGCCGATGCGTACCGCATATTGGCGGAACACGGACATGCGGCTGAAGAAGAGCACAAGAAACAGTAAGGAGACTCATCATGACCGCATCCGCATCGAGACAACAAGCGGTCGGAAGTTTCGGCTTCTGGCTTGCAGTTCCTGCGGCGGTAAGCTTTTTCATCGGATGGTTGTTGCACGAGTTTGTGTCCGAAAAATTGAGCATCGTGGGAATGGCGGCGCTTGTCTATGCCGTTTTCACGCTCGTCGTCATGAGCCGGAACCAAAGCAAGGTCGTTCGGGGAGCATTGCTCCTTGTCAACCTTGCCGTATTTCTGGCGTTCGGATACTTTCAGGGTGTTGCGTTGTTGCCGTTGACCTGGCCATCGTGGACGCGATGGATTGGCCTAGTCATTGCGGCATTGCTGTGGTTAAGTGTCGTGATTTCGATGATGTACCGTCTGGGCAGACAAGCTCAGTCAAACCATAATCGCGATGAAACACCGCATAGCACAACGCATGCAACCGACGGAGGCGACCCCGCCTTATCAGCACAGGTCACGGAGCGATTGATTGCCGCCCTCAAGCTCACCAGCTCCAAGGGCGACGTGACCGTCAATACCGGCGAGATTATTCAAGAGCTCGCCGAGTGGTCGAAGCGAACGGGCGTTGAAGCGGCCGCAAAGATGTCTGAAAGCATCATGCGCGCTGTGGAGATGAAACTCTACGGTCCCGAAGACCTCCCGTTCGTAAAGAAAGTTCTGCGCAAGCTCCAAGGCGTGCCAGACGTTCCCGAAGCGCATCGCGAAGATAACGAGGAAGACTGGCTTGATGAAGATGAGCCTATTCGCGGGCGCTCGGTATTTTAGGCAAGGAGGATGCCATGTCCGTTGATACGAGGCGAACCGTGACACTCATTACCACCATTCTATGGTTTGTGATGAGCGTTGTGTACACGGTGACGCTTTATTTCGTTGCAGGACCGAAGCCCGAATATGACAACAGGGGGTCATTCTGGTTCATGTTGATTGTCGGGCTGTTCATCGTCTACGCGCTCATGTTTCCCCGAAACTGGGCATACGTACCAAACAAGTATCGGGGCGTTGTGTTCCGGTTAGGGCAGGCGGTTCAGACACTGCATGGTGAAGGGGTGATCCATGTATTCTGGCCCATCGAATCTGTCCGGCGGGTTGCAACGTTTGACCTCAAGCGCACTCGGGTGTTTGTCATTCCTGTCGCAGGGGATACACCACAGGACATTCGGGTGAAGGTCTTGCGTATCATTCGGTTCTCTAACCCGATTTTGACTCTGCAATCCGTGCCGGACAAGGATCCCGAGATTGAAGCCGATGACATCATCGAAGCGCACGTGCGACAGGCATTCCAAAACCACACGTTAAATGACGTCATTCAGCCCGGAGCGACCGCGAACATTGACGCATCCATTGCCGCAACAATCTCCGGGGATGAAACACTCGCCGCGTGGGGGGTAACCGTGCTTCGCGTCAAATTACTTGACATCAAGTACCCCAAACCGGTGACGGACGCTGCCTCAGATATTCTGCGTGCCCGTGGACATGCGGCGGCTGAGGAAATCGAAGCGCAGGGTCGTCGTGAGGCGATTAACAAAATCGGCGAAACCATGTACACCAAGCTGGAGTGGTTCCAAGCGCTCAAGGAAAGCAAGATCACAACCCTCATCGGCGGTGGTCTGAAAGATTTATTCTTTGACGTGCAGGAATTTCTCGGCGGAAAGGGTAAGTGAACGAAATGAATCTTCACGATTTGACCGACCCCGTCTTTCTGCTCGGGTATCTCGCGCAGATGGGGAAAGAGTTTCTGAAGTATCTGCTCAAGCTCTGGGCGCTTTTGGTTTTTGTTCTGGCGCTCGTGCTTTCCGCCCTGCCGGGTTTCGGCCCGTCGCTCTGGGTGGTGTCGGCTTCTCCGCAAGCTGACCGTCTCGTTCAAATCCTCACGATACTCTACACCGCGTGGACGTTCATCTACACGGGGTTCCTACAGCGTGAGGCGAATTACTCGGTGCCGACCAAAAATGAGAGCGTGCTTGTCGTGGACACAAACAAGAACGTGTTGTCCTACGCGGCAGGCGGCATTGTCTGGCTGACGTTCATTAGCATCCAGGCATTCATCGGACAACCGGCAACGGCATTCATGGCTATCTGTGCATTTGTTCAGCTGATGCCAATCTTTTTGGGCGACAGCTTTCGTGAACAGGCAGAAAACCTGATGCCGTTGTTGGGGAACGTTACGCTACTCGTCCTCGCCCTGTATGTGGTGGGCATCGGACCCTAGAAAAGGAGCGTGAGATGGTGAAACGTCTCATCAGATTACTTCTCATCCTCGTAGCGGGGATGATAGTTGCAAGCTGTGGAACAACGCCAACGCCCGTAAGCGACGTGGAAGTGCAGATGACGGCAATGGCGGCTCAGGTGCAGGCATGTGCAACACTACAAAGCCTGGGAACGCCGTATCCGTGCAATCCGCCGACGTCAACACCGACGCCTATCCCGCCGACTCCAACCCCGACGGCAACACCGTTCACGGGATGGATGCAATATCCGGAGTCCGGCGGGGCAACACCGATGCCACCCGGGTATGAACCCAACTGCGGCGGCGCGGTCGGCTGTCCCGGAAATTCCTACACCTACTTCGTTAACGGTGTGCCGCAGAACGGTACTCCGGGCGCGACGACGGGAACACCCGGGTATTGGCCGTATGTGCTTGTCGGGGTGCCGTTAGGAATCGGTATCTTGGCGCTATTGTTCTTCTCAGCTTACGGCATGGCGGCACCGCAACGTGCAATTGCCAAAGCGACGCTGATGATGGCCGCGGCGTATGCCAAAACCATGGAACAGGTGCAGACTGCCCCGGCATTGGGCTCCGGTGCTCCCGATGCGGGTAACATGGGCATACCCATTGAGTTTCTCGGGAAATGTCTCATGTCTTTCTCAAGGGAGCATGAAGTACCCGCGGATTTCAAACAGCACGTCGTATCCCAGCTTCGCACGTACCGTCGTGGGGACCTTGTCCCGTTGGTGACGATTCAACAACTGCTTCTCGGGTACGATCGAGAGCATAAGACAGAGCTCGCGCGTCCGTTCGGAGAATACATATCCGTGCATGCGCACGAGCTTGCAGGAGGCATGTAGCATGGGTAAATATATCGCACTTCTGGGGGTCATCGCGCTCATCTTTTTCGCTGGTTCCGCCGCGGCACGTACTGCCAAGGTAGATTTGTCGGCAGGACCGAATGCGGAAGGGAACAGAGCGGTGCTTGAGGCGCAAGCGGAATACCAGAATGCGCAGACCGACGCCGAGCGGCAAATGGCAGAGTTCAAGCTGAATGAAGCCAAGGAACAGGCAGAAGGCAAGCGACAAGCGGCTATCGCCCGGGCAAACATGTGGCAGAAAGCACTGATGTTCGGCGGGTCGTTCTTCCTTGTATGGACGCTCTTGTTCGGCGCGATAAACATCATGGCGGCGTTCGGTATCTGGAACTATCGGGTGCTTACCAAAGCGAACCCGGTGCGGAACGGACAGCATGTCATGTGGAATATGCCGGTGTTCCCGTTCATGCTTATCCATACGGACGACTATGCGCCATCGTATACCGGTATGATCATGCCTGGCAAACGCGCAGAAATCAACGCGCATCCGCAGATCGCTGTCTTTTCGCTCGCCCGCATGTTGGGAGCTGATACAAAAGGTCAAGAGCGACTGGGCACTCTCGTTATGATAACGAAGCAACTAGGCCACCTGTTAAACGGTGACCCAATCCAGCGTACCGAGATAATGCCTTATGACGATAAGCGATAAGAGAGGTGCACCATGTACCCTCTCTCTGCGTGCAGTCTGTGGCGCAATGTCGGTAATCCTTCATTCACTAAAACCAAATACCGCGCTACGGCGGCCGTCCTTCACCAAGGAAACGGCCGCCGACGCGGAAGTTCTCGCCGAATAGCCGGCACCATACCTTCGACCCGCGAAAGTGGGAAGAGAAGATTGGTGCCGGCAGGCGGGGATTGCAGGGAAAGAGAGTTGTGGCTTCCGCCACTTTATCAGCTCACGCTGAACTCTCTTTCCCATTCCTTCCAGTTTTTGAGTATTCAAAAATTGAAATGAATGTTGTAAATATAAATATTTCATAAGGTCATGCCGTATCGGATCAATTGTTTTTTATAAATCCGAAATATGTCTTTTTACTGATCTTTTCTATGATGAAAGTGATGGTTGCCGATTTATCTGTAGGAATATGAAAGAGATACGTATCAAATGCCGTACACCGGATCGATTATCTGAAACAAAAGCTTGTATATCCATTGCACGAATATACTCCAATAACACTCCATGAAAGAACTGCTAACGACAATTTGTCGGACTATTGTTGTGCATGGTATCTCCCGCTACGGTGTGCTGGGAGAACGTGAGATAGTTACCATAACCGCGTTGCCGAGGAGGGGTGTCTATTCGTCCCTGATAGGGAGATCTGACATTCGTACGGAGCCGACTCCCGATATTACCCAGGGGTTGTTTGTTGTGGAGTCAAAGAAGAGGGGCAGATATACTCTGCAAAATGAAACGACGGGAGTGGTACTTTCCAACGTGCCAAGAAGAAGCATACGTAAAATTCTCGAGTGGGAAGAATGATCTTTGTACACCCCTCTCATACTTTGCACAAGTGAAAGAATCGGTTGATGTGTATACCGAAAAAAATTAGTATGTGCTTATATGAGTTTTCCCGAAGTACATTGGCGGGATAGGTTAAAAGTTATTGATTTTGAAGTGATACGCGCGCAAATCGCAAGGAAACTTGGAATCAAATGCCATGAGGTATCTGAAGTTGATGTGCGCCTTCAGATGGAAGAAATTTATGCACGGGATCACGAAGACGCAAAACGCGCACATCCTGAAGATTTTCGACCGCAACGAACAGCAACACAATAGACCCCTATCCAATCATTTTTTAGATTGTGAGTGTTTTCCGGCATTTTGCCTTTTTGAAGGAAAAAACCTATAATTCTAAGCTCCAAGACAGGGGAAACCGACATGTTTTGCTGTCGCAATTTCCCCGTTCTGGAAGCTCTTTAACCACGCCATATCTTACCGTTCGCCTACGCCCGCTCAGCGGGGACATGGCTTATGGTGCGATTATCGGCGGGTTACGGTGCAAAATAGCACCTTAACATCTCTCGGGATACACCTTTCTTTGTTCGGATAGCCGAAAATTTCCCCGTATCCCTGGGCATATCGTGCCCGGAGCTACGGGGAAATGAATTGAAGAAATTATCCAAACTCAGACTCACTCAGAAAGAAAGGTAATAGGTAAAAATGGAAACAACGCAAGAAAGTTTTTGGTACAAGCATCGTCTGGCAATTGCAATTACCCTTATCTTGATGATAAGCGGGACAATCGGGCTTACGTTTGCCGTTCGATCAATGAAGGCGGGGAGTGTTGTCAGTGTGGCGCAAAAAAATGAGCAAACGCTCTGCGCCGAGCCATACTCGCTGGAGTATATGCAAACACAGGTGTCGTGGGGAGATTATGAAGCAAGGCAAGAGCTGGCTGAAACCCGATTGCCTGAACTAGACCTCCAAGAGATACAAACCTTCATTGACAGCCAGTGCAAGCAAGCATCACTCATTGCAGAAGCGGCAAGATTTGCACAAACCGAAAGTGAAAAAGTACTGCTGTACAATCAAACGACAGATCTTCTTCACGAGACTAATACGGTATCGCGAAAGATGGCTGAAGCAATCTATGCTGATGCGACCGCGTGCGTTGATGCGCTTGGTAAAGCAATAAATGCCGATACAGAGAGCAATAATGGATTGGTCATGAAGGCTAAGACATACGCAAGTAACGGGAAATGGAGATTTTGTAGCCACTTCGCGGATGAGGCAGTACGAGAGCTCAACGCACAACAGGAATGTAATGAAGCGTATTTACATGCAAGCGATGTTGTCGTTACGCAGAGCTCATTTATCCTTTCTGCACGTGATTATCGTGAACAATCAGATTGGGAGTCGTGCATATATTTCAGCAAAAGAGCGGTACAGGAGGCGAATGCGATAACTTCCTGCAAAGAAACGTATGCGCAAGCTATGGAAATGGCACAGCAACTCCAGTTGTCGTTACCAACAATTGACGACGCCGAGGCGAGTATTTCTGCTTCAGATTGGGCATCCTGTTCCTTTTACAGCGAACAAGCACTTGCAACATTGGCAGGATACATGCCCACCGAAACACCCCCGCCGTGAGGCGGGATTCCGAGGGAGCCCCGACAGGCAATTGATCATATGGTTGATCACTTGTCGGGGTTTTTCTTAAGAAAACGAGCATTGGGCTCGTTTATTTGGGAAAAACCGGGGAGAAAAATACGTTATACTAGATACATCGTATGGATATAGGTAAGCCAAAGCGTGTCCGAGTAGCACTCCGTACTGAGGGTGAGGCAATGCACGAAGTAACCACAGAAGAGGGTGCTCCTTTAGTGCCTGTTATAGGCGGGAAGCCTGATAAAAAAACACAGAATATTCCGCTTTTGGACCTTATCGCCAAGATAAACTTCCGAGGCAAAGGCAAAACGAAGCCGCCGGAAGAGCCTACCGAATAAATTCGAGCATCCTCATGACGCGCGTGTATATTGAAACCATCGGTTTAGATGTCGATCCCGATAAGCGGATTGTGTATCTTGCAGACGGCGGTGAGCGTAAGCTCACCGGTCGTGAATATCAGGCGCTCAAAGCCCAAATTCAGGGCGCCACTTCGCTTGCGGAAATTGCCAGAAGCATGTCTGACGACGATGTGCATACCGGTCGCGGGGTCGAGGGAGCCGCCGATACCGTTGATGCGGGGAGTGCGGCAAAACATCTTGCGACGCTCCGTAGCAAGCTCGGCGCACAAATTGTACCGATTTTGAAACGGGGAAGAAAGAAATAACGTATCGGTACAATCCTCAACCGAGAATTGCCCGTATTGAGGCGATGTCGGCCGCGATTTGATCATCCTCAAATTTACTCACCCGTCTGATGACGCGGTCTATATGTGCCTTGGTTGAGAGCGGATCCTTTTCCAAAAGTCGTCGCAGTTCGCCGTGAATTGCGGCGCGCGCTGACTTGAGCTCGTCCGGATAGGACTCTCGTGTGGTCGGACGGCGACGGTCGGTTTTTCCGGGAGGAAGTTTTCTCGTACCTTGTCGGATTTCCTCAATGATCTCGGGAGGATATTCGGTCATCGGTATAGTATAGCATTTACCCCCATGATCATTTGCCTGTGTCTCATTGCATCGCCTATAAACATTTATCGCAAGCGCACTGCTATGTTCGGCGTCGCGGTCACGTGCTACAATCCATAGCATTATGGTAGAAACTTCAGGAGGCGCTTTCTCCCGTCGGGAGCGGATGTCCCCGATGCGTACGCCGGAAAGAACGGCGGAAACAAATCCGATAAAAAGTCCGGAACGGAAAAATCCGGGAAAGCCTGAAATAGACAAACATTCTCTCGAAGCCGTAAAAGCCAAAAAAGCCCAGAAGCCTGCACCCCCGTTGTGGCGGGAACGGGCGGAGTTCATGCCCGCGACGGCGGAGTTTTTCCGTCGGTGCGGGATTGATCCCCAGTACGTCAATCCCACTCCTCTTGGTGAGGGACTCACCAATGTCGTGTTTTCCTATATCGCGCCCGACGGATCCCCGAAAGTTATCAAAATGGCACGTCAGATGCGCAAAGGATTCATGAGCACCGGGTACGATCAGGACACGGAAAACATAGCGCTTGTCAAAAAATATTTCGGCGAATATGCGGTACCCACCGAGATTCATAAAGATCCCGAATCGGAAAGGTATCTTATCGTACAGGACGCAATTGAAGGCAAAGCGATTACCAATAAAATTGAAACCCAGGGGGTCCGTTCACAGCTTGCCGATATGGCCAGATTAAATCGCGAAATGATGCGTCAGACGGGGCATAGTTTGGACTTTATCGGAGTTCCCGGTTTCCTGACCTGGCTTCGGCATCAATACCGGGGTATTCTTACCAAAAAAAGCGAATTTGAAATATCCAATATTCTCGTCGATAACGAAGGAAAACTGAAAATCATTGACGAAGGATTATTACGGTTTAAAGGCGTGCCGCTCAAGCAATCGTCGATAGCCAACATCGGCTTTATGACCAACCGGCTCATCATGCGCCTGTACTTCGGTGTTGATCTCCTGCCACAACCGAATTCGTGACCGGATGCCTTCGAAGCCCGAGATGCGGGTATTTAAACGATGATCGCCTTGTCGGTTCTCCTCCGTTTTTTCGCCACATCGCAAAGACATCGGTCGACGGCGCCCGTGCACCGGGTTGTTCTGCCGCGTAGGCAAACGTTCCTTCTTCCTGTACCTCGCCTTGATTCCATGTCTGTTCGACAGGGTAGCGCTCCGCTTGGTCCCATCCGAACGGCGCATCGTCGTCGGGCTCCATAAAATGAACCGTTCCCGTTCGGGGATTATGGGTAACCAATACCCTGCGGACAAACTGGTCAACCAACGCCATTATCCCTCCGGAGAACGTCGTCACTCTTCCGACTACTTCTTCACGAGAGGGTACTACTCCCATGCCAACCTCGTAATATTGTGCATCTGCCGCTTCCATTTCAGGAGGATAACCGAGTTCCGAGGGATCGAAAAAATCCGCATCACCGGACTCTTCGTACGAAGGGGTTACATAGCGGGGTTCCTTCCGTAGCATACGGTTTGTATTATACCGCACGGGGCAAGGCACGATACACGGATGTGATAGAATGATTTTCATCATGCTTGACTGGATCTTTAGTCTTCTTTCCCACGACCTCGGTATCGATCTCGGTACCGCCAATACCCTCGTCTATGTCAAAGACAAAGGCATCATGATCCGGGAACCTTCCGTCGTTGCCAGGCATCGCAAGACAAAACGGGTGGTCGCCATCGGTCGCGAAGCAAAGCACATGTTGGGGAGGACTCCGGAAACCATTGAAGCGCTTCGTCCGCTCAAAGACGGAGTGATTGCCGATTTTGATGCGACGGCCGCAATGCTTACCCACTATATACGGCTCGTTCATATGCAACCCAAACGGGCGGGATTTCCCAGTATCCCGAAACCCAAAGTAGTCGTCGGGATCCCGTCGGGAGTAACCGAGGTGGAACGGCGCGCCGCCGCGGAAGCCGCGATTATGGCGGGAGCGCGGGAAGCGTATCTTATTGAAGAGCCGATGGCGGCGGCCATCGGCGCCGGTCTTCCCATCCAGGAAAGTCGGGGGAGTTTTATTTGCGACATCGGCGGGGGAACCACGGAAATAGCCGTCCTTTCATTGGGAGGTATCGTGGTGAATAGAAGTATTCGGACGGCCGGAGATGAAATGGACGAGGCGATCGTGTCGTTCGTTCGACTCAAACATTCACTCCTCATCGGAGAACCGACTGCGGAAGAGGTAAAAATAGCAGTCGGTAGCGCGTACCCGATGGATAAAACCGACCGGCAAACGGTTGTGCGGGGACGGGACATTGAAACGGGGTTACCCCGCTCGGTGCGATTATCCGAAACCGAAGTTCGCGAAGCGATATCGCCCGTTATCCACGAGATCGTCGAAGCGATTGCGGAAACCATTGAAGAGACCCCCCCCGAACTTATCGGTGATATCATGGAGCACGGCATAGTGCTTGCCGGCGGCGGCAGTAAGGTAAAAGGGATAGACAAACTCGTTGCAACAGAACTTAAAATGCCCGTATGGATTACGGACGATCCGCAAACGGCGGTCGTGCGCGGGTGCGGAAAACTGCTTGATGATCCCGTTCTTCTTGCAAAGGTAAAGATTGCCGCGCGCAAGGTATAATAGTGTCAATGCAGATCGCTTCATTGATTTCCACGCTCACCGAGCCGATGGTGCTCGTTATGTTTCTTATGGGTGTCGGTGCGTGGCAGGCGGGGCTTCGTGACTCGGCACTCGTATCATTCCTGATCTATATCGGTGTTTTTTCTTTGGCATCGTTGATCCTTCGCCGACTTGCCATGAAACGCCTTGACGTCAATTGGGACATATCCGACCGTTCTAAACGGGTAAAATCCCTCATACCGTTTTTAGGGATATGTGCGGTATTTTTTTCGGTTATCTTCATGTGGGGTAATAACGCATTGTCCGATTTTGGAATCTCCCTCATCGTTTGGTTAGCAGGATTTTCTCTCATTACCCTCCGGGCAAAAATATCGGGCCATATGGCGGTATATATGTTAACCTTCGGATATATGATTATATGGTTTGGCGCCGTATGGTGGCTCTTTTTGTTGGCATTGCCGTTGGTTGCCTGGTCACGATTAGTACTCAAACGGCATACCCTTTATGAGGTAATCGGGGGCACATTGTACTCAATATTTTTCCTGCTCATCTTCATGCAATTTTTTGAAAGGTAGCATGGTTACATGAAACTCGGATCGGCATTTTCGGATAGCGTCATCACCGGACAAGGTCGTCGTGTGCGACCGAAAGAAGATGCACCCTGGTGGGTGGGTGCGGGGCGCGCACTTATTTTTGCCACGATTCTTTGTGTCAGTTTCTTTGTGCTGGTGTGGCGATTGTTTGATCTCACCGTTATTCACGGCAGGGAATATCGGCACCTTTCCGATAACAATCGCACGCGAAGTTTAGTTCGTCATGCGCCGCGCGGAATACTCCTTGACCGTACCGGAACGCCGCTTGTTGCCAATATTGCCCAGTATCGACTGTTAAAACCCTGTGAGGCGGGGGGAATTGCAGAGTGCGTGTCGTATCTTTCTCAGGAAGAAGGTGACAAACTCATGCACGGAGGAGGGCTTCCTGCGGGAGAGTATGTGGAAGTGGATTACCTCAGAAAGTATATATATGGAGATGCGCTCGCTCATGTCGTCGGCTACATCGGCGAACTTTCTTCAGAGGAGTTGGCAAGCGACTACTACAAAACCAGAAACTACGGGTTGGGTGATCGGGTAGGGCGAATGGGGGCCGAGGAAGTCTATAACGAACGACTCCGCGGGAGAGACGGAAGAGAGCTCGTGGAAATCGATTCGAGCGGCAAGATCCTCCGTACCTTGGGAAGAGTGGAAGAACTCCCCGGAGAAAATATTTACCTATCCCTTGATGCCGGGCTATCGAAAGCCGCGGCTCAGGCGTTCCCGGCGGGTGAAAAAGGCGCGGTTATTGTGGCAAAGCCACAAACAGGCGAAATTCTTGCCATGTATTCGAGTCCGGGATTTTCCCCCGATGCATTTACCCTCGGGATGAGTACGGCACAGTATCAGGCACTTACGACGAATCCGGACCTCCCTATGTTTAACCGTGCCGTCGGAGGTGCGTATCCTCCCGGATCGACGTTTAAAATACTTACGTCCATCGCCGGAATAGAGGAAGGCGTGATTACCAAAACGACAACCGTCGAGGACAAGGGAGTGATTACTATCGGTCCATTTTCATTTCCGAATTGGTACTTTCTTCAGTACGGAAAAACGGACGGTATCGTCGATGTCGTCAAAGCGTTACAGCGAAGTAACGACATATTTTTCTATAAGGCGGGTGAGTGGATAGGGATAACAAAACTTGCGGAGTGGGCAAGAAAAGTAGGGATTGGAAAACCCCTGGGAATCGAACTTTCGGGCGAAACGGGAGGGCTTATGCCGGATCCGGCGTGGAAAAAACAGCGGTTTAACTCGGAAGAGGATAAGCGGTTACGAAACGACGAATGGTACCTCGGGGACACCTACCACGTAGCCATCGGGCAAGGCTATTTACTGACGACCCCACTCGCCGTCAATACCTGGACAAATATCGTGGCAAACGGCGGATATTTATGCCGGCCGACAATCGGAAAAATAACCAACAGCAGGGCGGAGCGGGAAAACTGTAAAAACCTCGGACTCAAAAAGGAAACCCTTGATCTGGTGTATAAGGGCATGGAAAGGGCTTGTGCGACGGAAGGAACCGGCTGGCCGTTATTTAATTTCCAGGTGCGAAAAACAACTTCGACTGATACGGTACAATCGGCGTCTCCCTCGGCACAGCCGCCCGGTCTTCATGTCCCCATCGGGTGTAAAACCGGAACGGCTGAATTCGGACATCCGAAAGATCAGACGCATGCATGGTTCACCGCATTTGCCCCGCTTCCCGACGTGTACATTCCCGACGATATCAAGGCAACGGAAAATTATGTGGACGGACAGCCGGAAATTTCCGTTACGGTACTGGTTGAGGGAGCCGGCGAAGGAAGCAGTGTCGCGGCGCCGATTGCAAAAAAAATATTTGAAGAGTGGTTCTCTCGATAAGCATACCGTGACATGAAACCCAAAAAACACATCGTTATTCTCGGCGCGGGACCGGCGGGGTTGGGAGCCGCGTGGCGGCTTACGGAGCTTGGCTATAATGACTTCACCGTCTATGAACGGCAGGAATACGTCGGGGGACTCGCCGCATCATTTACCGACGAGCAAGGCTTTACCTGGGATATCGGCGGGCATGTATTGCATTCGCACTTTCCGTATTTTGACGCGGTGTTTAAGAAGGTTCTGCGGGGAGCGTATTTTACGCACCGACGGCAAAGCTGGGTGTGGATTGCCGACCGGTTTGTGCCGTATCCTCTGCAAAACAATATTCATCGATTACCCGAAACGATGCGGGATGATTGTCTTGCCGGGCTGAGAAAAAGAACGTCGCTTCCGCCGAACAAACACGACTTTGCCTCATGGATTACCGCGACGTATGGCGATGGGATAGCCGCACATTTTATGGTGCCGTATAACCGCAAGGTATGGGCATACCCGTTGCAAGATATGGGGTACCGATGGGTTGCCGATCGTGTTGCACCCGTTGATCTTGTTTCGATAGAAAAAAATATAAAAGTCGGCAGAGATGATGCCGGATGGGGACCCAATGCCGTGTTTCACTATCCCAAAAAAGGAGGAACCGGCGATATCTGGAAACGAGTGGCAAAACGTTTTGCCTCGCATATCCGCGGCAAAAAAGAAGCGATTCGTATCGATGGAAAAAAGAAACGGGTGTATTTTTCTGACGGTACAACCGACTCATATGATCTGCTTTTCAGTTCGATGCCTCTTGATCAATTGACCGGCCTTACGACGGGGGATCCGACAATAAAAAAAACAACCGCATTGCATCACAGCGGGGTAACTATCGTGGGATTGGGTATGAAAGGAAACATACCGCAAATTCTGCAGAAAAAATGCTGGATGTATTTTGCCGATCCGAAAATTCCTTTTTTCCGTGCGACGGTACTCTCCAATTATTCATCCCATAATGCGCCGAAAGGCTGTTGGTCGCTCATGACGGAACTTTCTTTTTCCGCAACCGTGCCGCTTCCAAAAGAGAATGTTGCCGACGCCGTCATTCGTGCCGCAAAACGTATCGGTCTTATACCGAATTCTGCCACAGTGATTGACCGATTTGTTTTCACGACACCCTACGGTTATCCCACGCCGACAATCGAACGAGACGGGATTGTGGATCCGTTGCTTTCACAACTGGAAAAATCGGATATCTATTCGCGGGGACGTTTCGGGATGTGGAAATATGAAATAAGCAATCAGGATCATACCTTTATGCAGGGAGTGGAATGGGTGGATAGAATGCTATTGGGCAAGAAGGAATCACTCTTGAAAAGCGCCGGTAAATAGTGAATAGTAAAAACACTATGGGAGAAGTACCGCAAAATATCGTGGAACAAAAGGGGTTGGCTCAGCGTCTGCTGAAGATGGAAACACACGATACATACGATGGGCTGAAAACGGCGATTGAACGCTCCAAAAAAGGATTGGGGACGGCGGTTTTTTGCAGTCATAATACGAAAAACGATATGTTGGCGGCGGTGATGATGTTAAAAAGCGTGCCGGAATTTGCCGATAAGAAGTTTGTACTCCCCATGAACAGTATGTTATATAAGGCGTATTGGCCGGGCGAAAAGCTTATGAACGTTACTCTCATTCCCGTTCACTCGCCCGAGGTACGGCGCAAACATGCACTCGCCAAAGAAAATCCGAAGTCACGGGAGCTAACGCTTGCAGATCGGATTACCGTACCGAAAGAAGACCATCTTGATGTTGAAGGGTCACTTCAAACGTATCTCAAAGCCGCAAAAGAGGCGTTGGAAAAAGGGGGCATTGTCGTGGTTGCGCCGCAAGCTCAGGGCAATCTCGATAAAATTGACCTCACCCATCAGCGCAAGGCATTTTCCAAGTTCAGAAATTATATGGCGAAGTATCCTGGTCTTACGTATTCGGTATTGCCGATAGGCGTTTCGTTTCCGGAGCGGGCAAAGAAAGGACAATCGCAAAAAGGTGCAAATTTCGGTGAAAAAATGCGCATCGACATCGGCGCCTGCTACGATCAGGAGAAAGTCACCCAAGGCGTATCCCTTGCGGGCGGCAATGCCGACCTGTGGATGTACGGGCAAATCGCATCGCTCTTACCGAAGGAAGCGGTGAAGCGACCGGCGTAATTATCGGATATCCTTGTAGCTTTGTTTGCGAAGCGGTTTTTCGAGAAGCACCACTTGGATAACGGTGGGAACAAGCTCGGTAAGATACTGCCAAAATCTTCCCCGTACCCTTCGGTCGGAATTTTTAATCTCCATGGCGTCCACATGATGTACCGCTCCGACACGACCGGCCCGTTTTCCGAGATCGGTGTCATAGAGTTCATGGAAATTTTCATTGAATCCGCCGATTTGGTCATAGACCGATTTTCGTATTGCGGAATTACTGCAACGAAATGTCGCGTTCCGGTAAAAAATAAGGCTTAAAAAGTGGGTGATGCCGAGCGCGGTTCGTACCAAGAAGTGTTCATGTTCGGCCGCCTTGTGAAACGTATATCCTCCGGATATGGCCGCAACTGAAGGGTGTGATTTAAAATAATCCGCAATTGTTTGTACCCAGGTAGCGGGTACGACACAGTCGGCTTCGGTAAAGCAAAGAATGGTTCCTTTTGCTTCGGCAACACCTCTGATAAACCCGTAAATTTTGCCTTTTTTCGGCTCATTCACGTAGCGGACGCCCGCCTTTTTTGCAACCGTTGCCGTTGCATCGGTTGAATTGCTGTCAACCACGATTACCTCATACGGCACCTTTGCTGATTGACGGGTGAGTGCCGCGAGGCATTGGGGGAGTAATGCTTCCTCATTTTTTGCGGGGACGATGACGGATACGACAGGTTTTGCGGCCATAGGAAACTGGATAATAGTATCGTAGAATACGGGTGGTCGCAATATGAAAACACGACAAAAAAACCATCGGGCACTGATGCAATCGGAATTGCGCGCCTGTATGACCGAGTCGGGGTTTGCCGCAGGAAATCATCACTTCGTAGATCTGTGGGCACGGGACAGTCTGTTTGCCACATTGGGCGCGAATGTCAGCGGCATGACCGCTGAGTCAAAAAAAACAATTGAAACATTTCTTCGGTATCAGCGGGCAGACGGACTTATCCCGTATCTTATCTTGCGAAGCCGGCACACGATCGGCAAATATTTTAATATCCATTCGTTCTACAAAGAGCCCGTCGCGCATTTTCGTTCGCATATGTCGTTTGGTATTGTTCCCGACGGAGGACTGATGACCGTTATCGCCGCGGCGGATTATGCCAAAGTCACCCGGGATTACCGTTTTTTGACCAGGCAGTACGACAGACTGCACAAAGCACTTTCCTGGTATGAATCGCGATTCGGTTCCGGGCTCATCCGCGAATGGTTTCAGTGTGAATGGGCAGACGCATTGCTCAAAGTGGGCAACACGCTTTATACCAATGTTTTGTATTATAAAGCGCTTTCCGATATGGCATGGATAGCCGGCAAGGTGAAGAAAACCGCCGATCAAAAACGATTTTTCAATCGCGCGGCGCTGATACGAAAGCACATCAATGAAGCACTGTGGACGGGCTCCTATTTTGCCGACTGGTATGACTATAAGCGGCAGAATTATTTTGCCGTTCACCCAAATATGCTTGCCGTGCTTTTTGGACTTACGACGTCCGAACAGGCAAACAGTATTCTTGGATATGCCAAACGGTATACGAACAACGGTTGGGCGATGAAAAACAGTTATCCGGAATATCCCTGGTGGCGAGTCCCGCTCCTGCATCTTGTGATCGGCATGGGCGATTATCATAACGGTCTTATTTGGTTGCAACCAGGTATTTTGTATGCGGGGGCGCTTCATAAAACAGGGTATCGTGCCGAAGCGAAAAAAACGCTTCGTATGATCGCCGAAAAGATTACGCTGACGAAAGGAGCGCATGAAGTGTATGAACGAAACGGCACCCCCGTTCGTCGGCGTGTGTATCGGTCCGAGCATCCGTTTGCCTGGTCAGCGGGACTCTTTTTGTGGATTTCCTCTATACTAGGGAAGTAATGATATGAAACAAACCGTTACGGTAATTATTCCCGCCCACAACGAAGAACGCACCTTGCCTTCGATCGTTGAGATCGTACGTACGTGGAAGAAAGCCGCTGAAATTGTCGTCGTGGATGACGGTTCTACGGATCAGACACATCATAGTGTCCGGCAATTTCGCCCCGATGTACGGGTGATCCGTCATAAAAAAAATGAAGGAAAAGCGACCGCCATGGCCAACGGTATCGAAAAAAGCCACGGCGAAATCATCATGTTCCTTGACGCCGATACGGTGGGGCTCACGCATAAGGACCTTGATGCCATGATAGCTCCCGTCCTTGCAGGCAAAGCGGCAATGGTTTTAGGTGCCGCACGGTTTTGGTCGGCGGGCAAGTTCGAACCGTTCACCACCCTCACGGGACAACGCGTCGTGCTCAGAAAAGACGTCCTGCCGATGGTCTCCGCGATTCGCGGGATCGGGTACGGCGTGGAACTTTTTCTCAATAAAAAATATGAGCATCTACCCGTTGCTACGGTACGACTCCCGCATGTGTTTATTTTGGGAAAGCTTGAAAAACAATCATTACCCGATGCGTTGGTTTCCTATATTAAGGAAATACGTGAATTATTGCTCCAGCTTGTTACCCAGTATGCGGATGAAATCGGTCCGCACGCAAAGCGAATCGTCAAAGAAGTCATCCGATACAGCCTTCGTATTATCGATATGATTCTTTCGTGATTATTCGAATGGTATGGATGCCGACCTGCCCTATTTTGTCGCATTCAGCATGTTTCCCGGTATCGGACCGGTTCGGTTTCAACTCCTCTACGACTACTTTTCGTCGGCAAAAAATGCCTGGTCAGCGAGTGCAGGGGAGCTACGGCATATCGGGTTAGGTACGACACTCACGGAACGATTTTGCGCATTTCGTAAAACGATCATCATCGAATCGTTGTTACCGATGCTTGAAAAAGCGAAGGTAACCGCCCTGTCGTTTTACGATAAACGATACCCGACGCTTCTTTCGGAAGTTTCCGATCGTCCGTTTGTTTTGTATGTAAAAGGGCATCGGGGCAAACTTCCCATCAATCTTTCTGATACCGTTGCCGTCGTGGGGACGCGAAAAGTGACCCGCTACGGTGCACAGGTGACTCAAGAAATCGCGGGCGATTTGGCAAGGGCGGGGATCACCGTTGTCTCGGGTCTGGCATACGGGGTGGATGCCATAGCGCACAAAGCGGCGCTTGATAGCGGGGGAGCAACTATTGCCGTCTTGGGGTGCGGTGTCGACGTGGTTGCTCCGGCAAGTAATGCGGGACTCTATAAAAATATTATTGAAAGCGGCAGGGGTGCAATTGTTTCGGAAATGCCTCTTACCATGAAACCGGGCAAAGGACTTTTTCCCGCTCGAAACCGCATTATCTCCGGGTTATCCCGGGGAGTAGTCGTTACGGAAGGCACCGAACAGAGCGGATCGCTTATTACCGCGCGCTACGCCGCGGAACAGGGACGAGACGTGTTTGCCGTTCCCGGAAGCATTACCAATCCCTATAGCAAAGGGCCGTCCAAACTTATTCGCGACGGTGCGAGTCTTATCACCTCTGCTCGTGATATTCTTGACGCCATGGGGATCACGCAAGGCAAATCTTCACCGGGAAACGATTGTCCGAGTCTTTCAACGGATGAGCAAACCGTGTGGCGTTGTCTCACTCGCGGGGATAGCCAGGTTGATGCTATAGTGAGAGAATCCGGCTTGACCGCCAGTATGGTCACTGGTATCCTAACGGTCTTTGAAATGAGGGGTATAGCCAGGAATATCGGGGAAAATACGTACAGTTTAATAAAATATGAAAGGAATACTACGTAAGTAATAGGCAAAGGAAAAAGTACGGCGCGCATTTTCATTCTGCTGTGCAGGATCGAGCGCCGAGAAAAAACGTAGTTTTGTCTTAAGATGAAACTTATCATTGTCGAATCACCGACCAAAGCGCGAACCCTAACGCGTTTTTTGGGAAGCTCCGCTTACCGGATTGAGGCGTCTATGGGGCATGTTCGGGATTTACCCAAAAGTGCCCTGGGAGTGGATGTGGAGCATGATTTTACCCCGAGCTATATCATTCCCCGTGATAAAACAAAACAGGTCAATGCGCTGAAAGACGCGGCATTAAAGGCGGATGAGGTTATTCTCGCCACCGACCCTGATCGGGAGGGAGAGGCAATTGCGTTTCATATTGCCGCGATTTTAAATGAACTGCGCGAAAAAAAAGCTTCAAAAAAGAAAAAGGAAACCAAAGAAGAAACGACACCCTTCCGCCGCATTGTGTTTCATGAAATCACGGAGTCCGCAATCAAAGAAGCGCTTCTGCATCCGCGGGATATCGACCTTCCGCTGGTTGATGCGCAACAGGCACGACGCGTATTGGATCGGCTGGTAGGGTATAAGCTCTCACCGCTCCTCTGGAAGAAAATGTCAAAACGATGGCTTTCGGCGGGAAGAGTGCAGTCGGTTGCCGTTCGGCTCATTGTGGAACGGGAACGTGAAATACAAAAGTTTGCCTCGAAAGAATATTGGACGATCGAAGGCGCTTTCGGCGCCGAATCACAATCGCTTACTGCGGCGCTTATTTCTCTTCACGGGCAGAAATATGAGAAGACGCTTTCTTTCTCCTTGTTTGACGGTACCTATACCACGACCTCCTCGACCATCGTGACAGGGGAACAGGCGGGGCAGATTATTGCCGATTTTGCAAAGCCCTTTATCGTCCATGCCGTCGATAAGAAAGAAGTGCGACGGAATCCCGCATCCCCCTATACGACCAGCACGCTTCAGCAGGACGCCGGAAGAAAGTTATATTTTTCATCAAAGAAAACGATGCAACTCGCGCAAAAATTATATGAGGAAGGGTATATTACGTATCATCGAACGGACAGCGTGAACCTGTCGGAAAAATTTATCGGCGAGGCAAGGGAGTATATTGCCCGTGAATACGGTGCCGCATATGTCCCCGCTACGGCCAGAAAATTTAAAACAAAATCAAAAGTCGCTCAGGAGGCGCATGAGGCAATCAGGCCGACGGTTGTTTCGCGGAAAGCCGAAGCGATTACGGAAGGGGAATTCCATCGCGATCATGTGAGGCTGTACGACCTTATATGGAAACGGGCGGTGGCAAGCCAGGCGGCGGAAGCGGTATTTGATTCGACGACCATAGGGATAACGAGCGGGAACGGGTACCTATTTGAAACCAGCGGATCGGTTATTAAGTTTGACGGTTTTTTGAAAGTCGTAGGGAGAGACTCCGAAGAAAAAGTCATTCCGGCAGTCGGAGTCGGGGATGAAGTGACGCTCATTGCCGCCACTCCTACCCAACACTTTACTTCGCCGCCACCCCGTTATACCGAAGCGAGTCTCGTGAAAACGCTTGAAGAAAAAGGCATCGGACGACCGTCTACCTACGCGCCGATTCTTTCAACGATCGTTGATAGGCAATATGTAACCCGGGAAGAAAAAAAACTGCTCCCCACCGAACTGGGGATTGCCGTAACCGATTTTCTCGTACGCTATTTTTCGAATATTCTTGATCTTCCCTTTACCGCGCATATGGAAGACGACCTTGACGCCATCGCAAACGGGGAAAAACAATGGGTACCGGTAATTGCCGATTTCTACGCACCGTTTAGTAAAAGTATCGAGACAACGTACGAGGTTGCCGAAAAAGTAAAACTTTCCGAAGAATCGATAGACGAAAAGTGCCCCAATTGCGGCCACGAGCTTGTGGTACGAACGGGCAAATTCGGCAAGTTTATCGCCTGTACCAATTTTCCTGAATGTACCTATACCCGACAATACGGGGAGAAGGTTGACATCAAATGCCCTCGGTGCGGCAGTGATATCGTCGTCAAGAAAAGTAAGCGCGGAAAGAAATTCTACGGTTGCAGTAATTATCCTTCTTGTACCTTCGCCGCCTGGAAAAAAGAGGATATAAAATAGCCGGTTTGCAATCCGGGTTACCTGTTACTTCGCGGATTTTTTTTCGCGTCATATATATCACCGAGCGCGTTACGATACGCGATGAGTACGCGAAAGTATGCTATACTTTTGCGTACGTATGGAAGATCGGCGAAAAACCATTGCGGCTCTTACTATAATTATCTGTGTCATCGTTCTTATTGTCGTAATTATCGGTGCGCTCCTTTCACGGAAAAAAGTAGTTTCTCCCGTTCCCGATGAAGGTGCGATTCGCGTGATATTTATGAGCCCGACGCCAATTCTTATCGCGACGGATACGCCGACGCCGACCGCGGCAAAAAACTCAACGACGGCAAAGCCTACCGCCAAACCGCAGAGCACACCAACTCCCACACCGAAACAAAATATAACCCCAACGTCGACAGCAACAACGCCCACTGCCACGCCGACCAAGACGCCTACCGCAACGCCGTCACCCGGCACGTAATTATGGATTTCCTGCTCTCACTCGATCGCGCCACGTTCCAGTTCATCAATAATTTTTCGCACACGCCAGTAAATCATGTGATTGCATTGTTTCTTTCCGGGATCGGTGTCTGGGGAATTGTTTGGATTCTTATCGGCATAGGGTTGTTTATGCAGGTTGAAAAAAAGAATCATTTCTTTTTCTTGCCGCTTGGTACGGGACTCTTAGGAAGTTGGTTCTTGGCCGAGATATTGCTTAAGAATCTTATAAAACGCGCACGCCCGTTTGTCGATCTTCCTGCCACCGTCGTCGGGGGAGAAGCGTCGGGATATTCGTTTCCCTCATCGCATGCGACGGCCGCGTTTGCCATGGCAGTGATATTGTCGAATTTTCAACCGAGACTTCGCACGCTTTTCTTTTTTCTTGCATTCTGC
Organism: Patescibacteria group bacterium; assembly: GCA_049322955.1. Lineage (GTDB taxonomy): Bacteria > Patescibacteriota > Microgenomatia > UBA10105 > UBA927 > UBA927. Next base: position 481,669 of record JBMOPU010000012.1, read on the forward strand.
GTTTCACTTTCACGGGTGTATATGGGCGTACATTATCCTTCGGACATTATTGCCGGGGCACTGGTAGGAATCGGTATCGGCATTGCTTCGCTTCGGCTTGTTTCACGGGTGAAGACAAAGAAAACCGCAAAAAAACGGTGACGTTACCGTGCCCGGCGTATTTGGTACACTTTCGTTTTTCCCCGTGCGTACACAAGATCGTATTCCCAGGTTGATGCTTCAGGAAACTCCAGGGCGACGGATTCGGAAAACGGCGTTTCATAGGAGTTAGTTTCACCGACAAACACATAACGGGGCAACTCTTTCCTCGTGTTCCTTAGTTGTTCCATATCAACAGGATTTGTGTGATAGGTGGTAATACGTCTTTGTATGATTGCAGGTATCCATAGCCCCGCATCGTCATAGCTATTCCAAATTACGTCGGTTTCCGTGGATATGCGGCGAAGGTAGTTCATTGCGGCCAGATCATTTGCCGTCACCATATTTTTTTCTCGCGCCACCCGTTCATACTGGAACACGCGCATCCGGGGTGTGCTGATTGCCATAAAAAGGATACACGCCAGAATATACGCCCATGTGTTTTTTTCCTTCAGGCGGGTGAAAAAAAGCGCAAGCAGGTAACTTATCGGAATAAGCATAAACAATACCAGTCGATACGGGTACAAGAGTGACGAAAACGGGACCCACCAATGCCTTGCGTTTGCAACAAAGAAATACAGCCAAGCAACCGTATAGATGATAAACAACGAAAGTTTCGGCAAGCGTTTCCATAAGAAAATGAAAGCAATGCCTGAAAGGAACAGTAATTGCCGGTCGGTGATGTCACCGATCATTGCCGTTATCTGCCTGAGACCGGCAAGAGAAAACATGCCGTTCCACCGTGCTGTTTCGTCGGCATGTAACCCCCGAATAAAGGCCGCTGTCGTCTCGGAGAGCGACCAGGACATAGAAAAAAATTTAACCACAAACGGCAGAAGCATTACCGTAACCGTGAGGAAAGAAATGGTGATCGGCATTCGAATCGACGGTTGCCTTAGATGTTTCAGAAATAAAACCATGATAACGGGAAGGCCGATATAGAGGACCGCGATGACAAACATATAATTCGTGAGGAACGAGGCGCATACAAGAACCATTGCCAGAAACCTCGGCCACGCCCGCGATGCACCGGAAAGCAACAACGCGACCGCGAGGAATAAAAAAGAAAGGGAAAGCACGGACGGATTGGCGCCCCAGGTGACAAAAAAATGGGGATTCGCACTTGTCCATCCGACGATTCCCGCGACCATGACGCTCATTGTCGGCGTAAATTTCGAACGAAGCATAAGATACAGCGAGTAATCGAAGAGAAAATGTACCAGTGCGGTAAGCAGGAGCGCATTGGCATAGGGGGGCAGGGTATTCACCCTGCTCATGACGGCGATAACGGTGGAAAAGCCGAACGGGTACAGTCCGAACGTGTCGACGGGAACAATCGGCATAAGCGTCATCGGGAATGCATTTTTTTGCAAAATAACCGTTGCAATATATGTGTGCATCGACATGTCCTGTCCGCTCGGAACATATTGGCCGGCAAAAAACAAAACCTGGGGAACGGCGATAAAAAGAAAAAATAACGGCACGATGCCACTTCCGAAATATGCCGCAAATCCTTTGCTATATGAGGCGTGTTTCCCGAGAGCAACATACACGATGCCCGTAGCCATGAGGGTTACCACGATAAGTGTCCCGAGCGAAAGGGGAACGAGGGAAAGCCACCAAAATGCGATTATCCAATAACTCAATGAGACGGCAATACACAGGGGAAGCTTTTCGATGACGGAAAGGGGAGAAAAAATTTCTTTTCTCAAGAGAATCAGGATGCCGGGAAGAAAAAAAACACCGAGTGTCGCAAGCGTTGCTCCGATCATGCCCTCATTATCAACCAATAGGCAGTGGCGGCGATAATTCTATAAATACCAAACCAGGTGAATGTACCGTGCGCGACAAATTTGATAAAACCTTTTATCACGAAGAGCGCCGTTATCCAGGAAACGATAAATCCGATCGCGAGCAGTCCGTATTCGTTCGGTGTAAAGAAATGGGCACTTTTGAGGAGATCCAGACCGGTAGCCGCCGCCATCGTCGGTACCGCCAGCAGGAAAGACAGCTCGACCGCATCTGATCTGCTTAATCCCGAAAACATGCCGCCCACAATCGTCGAAGCCGAGCGGGAAACGCCGGGGATCATCGCAAACGCCTGAAATAGACCGATGAGCATAAGTTTCCCCGGGGGAAGGGTCAGAACCGTTTCCTGAGTTTTTGCCGGGTGTTTTTTCCAATACCATTCGAGTCCGATAAGGAGTGCGCCTATTCCTGCGAGATTAACCACAACCAGCAGGTCATTTGCCAGCAGATATGTTTTTACTACTTTATACAGCAACAGTCCTCCTATGCCGGTCGGAATAAATGCGATTACGAGCGGTTTAATGAGTGACGGCTGTTTGACAATTTTTGCAAAATAGAGTGTTACGACCGACATAATCGCGCCGAGTTGAATGATGATGTCAAAACTTTTCGTAAATTCCGTCTCAGGAATACCCAGCAGTTTTGTGGCAAGAATAAGATGACCCGTCGAGGAGACGGGAAGAAACTCGGTAATACCCTCTATGATTGAGAGCAACAATGCATGGATAGGTTCCATGGTTCACATCATACCAGATTACCCCGCATGATGATGATCGTATATATATCGCGTATAATACGCGTATGTTGAAACTCAAGGCAAAGGAACTACGCACGACGGAAGTTGATCCTGTGGTGGCGGCATCTCTTCCTAAAAATCCCGTCACGATCATTTGCGACAATGTGTTGGATACCTACAATGTCGGATCGATTTTTCGCCTTGCGGATGCGGTGGCGGCGGAGAAAGTGATCCTTTGCGGTGCAACGCTCACTCCTCCCAATTCGCGTATCAAAAAAGCATCGATCAATACGACGGGATGGGTGAATTGGGAATATGAGGAGACGGCCGCTCGAGCCATCACCAAACTTAAGGAAAAAACTCCGGAGATTCAGGTGGTTGCGGTGGAACAGGATCCGCGAAGCAAGGTTTTTTATAAGGTTAACTATGCACTGCCGCTTGCCATCATTGTAGGAAATGAGACGACCGGAGTGACCAAAGAGGTGCTTGATATGGCGGATATTATCGTCGAAATGCCCATGTGGGGGATTAATACCTCGCTCAATGTCATGGTTTCAACAGGCATTATTTTATACGAAATCATGAAACGCGCTCCCGATCCTGCGTCGTGATCCACACATATTTGAGGACTACTTTCGTCCGGTTCATTTGTTTATGATTGATGTATGAAAGGCCATGAGATCAGGATTCGCTTCTCTCCTGCGGTATTTATCGCATCATTCCTATTTGTGAGCGTTTCATTTATCAGTATTGGATACTTATCCATGCGTATTTTTACCCTAGTGCAACGAAACACCGGAAAAAAACCGTCTGCGATCATCCCGTTTCAAAAAGATACCCTCTCGCGACCGGAATCGGATCTTCCCGGATTTTACGAGCCGAAAGCGAATACCGTCAATGAAATAACTCCCGAGTGGCTCGGAAAAAAAGTGGAGCATCATATCAATAGCGACGGGCTAAGGGATAACCGTGAGTATGAAAAGGATAAACCGGAGAATGTCTTTCGCATAGCGGTCATGGGGGATTCATTCACGTACGGGCTTTTTGTCGGCGATGATGATCCCTATCCGAAGCAACTTGAAGTGTTGGCGAATACATGTGGCGCAGATAAGAAAATTGAAGTGATTAATTTCGGAGTTCCCGGCTACGACCTTGAAATGTCGGCATACCGGTATGATTTTCGGATAAAAGACTATACTCCCGACCTTATCGTCTGGTACCTTATCGAGAACGACTTTGATGAGTATAATTCGCTGGTGCAGGATCTTTGGGTCAATATAAAAGAAATGCTCATCGCGGAAAATATCCCCTATGAACGGTTTGCCCCGGAAACGGCGGAAATACTTGAAAGTGTCATTACCGGAAGATTAGGCGACTCCTTCATTCCCGACCATCAAATAGGCAAATTACGCGAGTGGGCAAAGGGCGTCGATATTCCCTTTGTTATCGTGACGGATAGCAAGTTGCCCAAAAGGTACCATGATGCGGTAGCAGGGGTGATAGCGGAATACCCTAACGGAAAATACCTGGATACCATTCGTTACGATAACGCTTTTTCCGAAGGGCATCCGAGTCCAGCGAGTCATGCCATTATCGCAAAATCAATAATTAGCTATCTCAGAAAAGAATCATTACTTCCGTGCTCTCTCCGGTAGAACGTGCAACATATTATCTTATATGACAAGAAACTCTCATAGATGTTTCGTCGTGGTTTTGATATTTCTTTCCTTGCTTCTTACGGGATCTTCTTTGTGGATAGGAATAACCATATTGATCAATTTACTAAAAAAAACACAGATAGTAATACCCCTTGCCGTCGGGCAAATTGATGTGCCTTCTGGCAGTTCACTCAAGCATTACTATAGCTTTACGTCCGAAAAAGAGCTTATTTATAGAATACCATGGTCGGATGAGTATAAAAAAAATACAACCAACAAGGACGGTCTTGTAGATCGGTTCGATTATGAAACTGCCAAGCCAGCAAGGTCATTCCGCATTATTTCATTGGGAGACTCATTTACACAGGGCATTATGGTAGAAACCGAGGAGAGTTACCCGGAACGGTTGGAAGAATTCTTGCGCTATGAAGATTTTCCCTGGACGCGGCAAGTTGAAGTGCTTAATTTTGGTGTCGGAGGTTATGACATAGAGTATAGTGTGAATAAGTTAAGAGTACAGGGAATTAAATATAATCCAGATTTGCTTATTTGGTTGGTTAAATTTGATGATTTTTTTCTCATAAATGAAAAAATGATACAAGCGCGCGGCTCTTTTCAGGAGGAGTTAGAATCAGCCGGTATCCAATTAGAAAACGGTAAATTGGCAAATTTCTACGGTGTAATAGATCGGGTAGGAGAGTTATATGCCCGTTCATATAATGCAAAGTCGCTATTGAATTACCAAATCAATAAACTTGCGAAAGTCCGTACTTTTTACCATAAAAAAATACTTTTTTTATATTTTGAAAACGAGCATCCGCTCATTATTGATATACTCAATTCTTTGAGAAAAAATGATGAGAATATCGCAGTCCTTGCCCTTCCTTCTGATATTTCGAGGTTTCCCGACGGTCATCCGAATGCGAATGGATATGAAAAGATTGCCAATGTTCTTGTACCAAATGTATCAGCAATTATTCGTCACCATGATAATATGATTACGTTACCATAGAATATGGCGAAAATTATATTTTTAATTGCCTGCATAAGCCTTATAGCTTTCGGAGTGTTATCAAAATATGAGGATAGGCAATTTATGAGGAATCTTGACTATGCCGTAACGGTCAAGGTGCAGGATCGCATTGATACATCGTCCCATCTTCGTCTCGCATCACTGGTGGGGAACACCATGGAAGGAGCGACGTTTTTCGCAAGCCCCGGATTTACGGTACTGGTAACCCTTATCGTTACGGGTATCCTTTTATACGATCGACGGAAGAAATCCTGTCGAGTATCCGGTCTTATTGTTCCCTTAGCGCTTATTGCCATCGTCGTTTTTGAGATATACGGAAAATCCATCGTGCATCATCCGTCGCCGCCGTTTGCTATGGTGAAGCATCCGACCACGATATTTCCCGCCGATTACGTAAACGAGCAATATTCGTATCCGTCGGGGCACGCGGCACGATCGCTATTTATGGCGATTATCATCGGAATCGCACTGTGGCGTGAAGGGATACGAAAAAAGTATATATACACCGGTGCAATCCTGTTGTTATCAGGATATGTGTTGCTCGTTTCCGTAAGCAAGGTCTATCTCGGGCATCATTGGTTTTCCGATGTCGTGGGCGGATTACTGCTCGGGGCATCCTTTGGGTTGTTGAGCGCAATCACCGTATTGCGAAAGATATGAAATTGTCGCGGAGACGTGTTGCCGTTCTATTCGTTGGGTTTGTCGAAATTTTCCTTATCATCGCCCTTTTGCTTCTTATTACCGGTAAAGCAAAATCCCTTATCCCTGATCCGCAATATGCCATTCACCTGAAAAGCGACCATTACCGTACCGTGATAAAAAGCGACCGGTTTCCTCATTATTATGAACCGCAACCGGACACCGTCATAAATGATCACCCTGTCTGGCTCGGTGAGCACGTGAGTTACTCCATCAACCACGACGGTTTGAATGAGCGAATGGATTACCCCGTGGCACGGGTGCCCGGCGTGAATCGGATCATCACGTTGGGTGATTCATTCACCTACGGTCTTTTCGTCAATACGACGGAAAATTATTCCGAACGATTGGAAGATCTGCTGAATTCCGAGGTGTGTAAAGAGAACGGCGAAAGTTTTGAGGTTATAAACCTCGGGGTACCGGCATACGATATCGGGTATGCCGCCGAACGATACCGGCTTCGCGGGACAAAATATCATCCCGATCTTGTAATCTGGTGGTTCAATTCATTTACCATGGGGATTGATGCGGAACGAAAGACCGCGCTGGAAGAACAATATCTGAATGAAATACCCGAAGGAGATCGGTGGCGAACGGTTGACGGAAAGGAACAATTTTATCCGGGGATGCTCGCATGGCTGACGCATACAAAAGAAGCCACGCTCGAAAAGCGTGAAATGCGGCAAGCGTTCTATCTACGGGAATTCCTGCAATCCTTTGAAGGATCGCTGTTAATCGTGGCCAACGATTGGGACACCTGGTCGGCTTCCTCGCGGAAAGCACTTACTTCGGCACTTTTGTATCGGGATAATGTACGATTACTTCCCGTATCGAAGCTGTTACGAAGAGGTGAAACGCTGTTAGCGGATGAACACCCAAATAGAGAAGGGCATAGGCGTATGGCTAATCTGCTCTATGAAACGCTTCTCGATATGAGGCTCTTGCCGTGTCTCAACACGCACCTTGACGAATAGGATAGTTGCCTCGTATAATACGAAAACAATGAGTGATTAGGAGCTACGCCAAGGATTTCTCAACAGAAACCCCGCATGGCGGGGCTTTTTTTCGCTCTTGTGATAATCGAATCTGTCCAGAAGAGATAAAGAGTATTTGAATAGAAACAGCGCAGTGCCCTTGCTTTCGCGCGAAAGCGAAAGTCAGCTTGGCTGAGGCACGTCGAGCAAAACGCAAGTTTTCTCTCGAGATTGCCCTTTAACAATCGAATGGTGATAGGTATTTTTTTGATGTAGTCAGTTTTAGTCAAACTAAAGCTCCTACGTCAATTTTTTTGAGAGTTTGATCCTGGCTCAGGATGAACGCTGGCGGCGTGCCTTAAGCATGCAAGTCGAACGGGATTTCGAGTCGCAAGATTTGATTTTCAGTGGCGGACGGGTGAGTATAAGTAAGGAACGTACCCTGAAGTATCGGATAGCTCGTCGAAAGACGGGGTAATACGGTATGTGAATGCAAGTTCAAAGAGGTTAACCCCTCGCTTTAGGAGCGGCCTTATATCTATCAGCTAGTTGGTGGGGTAATTGCCTACCAAGGCTACGACGGATAGGGGGTGTGAGAGCACGACCCCCCACAATGGCACTGAGACACGGGCCATACATCTACGGATGGCAGCAACTGGGAATATTCGGCAATGGACGAAAGTCTGACCGAGCGACGCCGCGTGAGGGATGAAGGTTTTCGGATCGTAAACCTCTTTTGCCAAGCAGTCGATGCTTGGAGAATAAGCACCTACAAACTACGTGCCAGCAGTCGCGGTAATACGTAGGGTGCAAGCGTTATCCGGATTTACTGGGTGTAAAGTGTCGTGTAGGCGGTATACCGCATCGTATTTGAAAGCCCGAGGCTTAACCTCGGCGTTGGATACGAGATGGGTAAACTTTGAGGAATGGAGAGGAAAGGGGAACTCATGGTGAAGCAGTGAAATGCGTTGATATCATGAGGAACACCGAAGGCGAAGGCACCTTTCTGGCCATTTTCTGACGCTGAGACACGAAAGCTAGGGGAGCGAAGCAGATTAGAGACCTGCGTAGTCCTAGCCCTAAACGCATGTCTGCTAGATGCCCTGCCGCAAGGTGGGGTGTCGTAAGCTAACGCGTTAAGCAGACCACCTGGGGACTACGAGCGCAAGCTTAAAACTCAAAGGAATTGACGGGGACCCGCACAACCAGTGGAGCGTGTGGTTCAATTCGAGACAAAGCGAAGGACCTCACCAGGGTTTGACATGCTACCGTTCACCCACCCAGAAATGGGAGGGGATCCGCAAGGATGGTAGCACAGCTGCTGCATGGCTGTCGTCAGCTCGTGCCGTGGGGTGTTCCCTTAAGTGGGACAACGAGCGCAACCCCTATCCGATGTTATATGTGTCATCGGAGACCGCCCCCTCTCGGAGTACAGAAATTTTCTGTATTGCGAGAGGGGGAGGAAGGAGGGGACGACGTCAAGTCAGCACGGCGCTTATGCCCTGGGCCACACACACCCTACAATGGCGAACAACAACGAGACGCAAGGTAGCAATGCCAAGCAAATCTCTGAAATTTCGCCTCAATTCAGATTGAGGGCTGCAACTCGCCCTCATGAAGTTGGAATTGGTAGTAATCGCGGATCAGCAGGCCGCGGTGAATACGTTCTCGGGTCTTGTACACACCGCCCGTCAAGCCACCAAAGTTGAAGGTACCCGAAGGTTTGTTTTGCAAGTCGAAGGTAAATTCAGCGATGGGGACTAAGTCGTAACAAGGTATCCCTAGCCGAAGCTGGGGATGGATCACCTCCTTTCTATTTGAAAAATATCGATCGATCGAGATATCTCGCAATTAGCGGGATGGTCTTTGATATTTTTCTCTCAAAACCCTAGATCCTATGCATCTATCTATGCGTTGCTTCCGCTTTATGCGGTGTGACCGTACCTATGTGCTCTGGATCCCTATCACCATCCGGTTGTTAAAGGCCGATGACCCGACAAAACGTCGGGTGTAACAAATAGTCCGCCCTTTGTGGCGGATTTTTTGTGGCTATCGTTGTGTTTTATTGCGGATATGCCATAATATTCCGAGTATGAAGAAGCAGGCTACCGATCTTTCAACATTATTCGCTGATGCCTATGCCGTTATATGGGATATGGATGGCGTGTTGATCGATTCCGAATCCTATCATTTTGCCGCGCACGTAGCCGCTCTTGCGGAGTTTGGTGTGCCCCTTACTGAGGATTACTATAAAGAACACGGTGTCGCGGTTGATCCCCAACAGTTTTATCAAAAAGCATTTGCTTCTGCGGGCAAACCGTTTGATGACCGTATTTTTCTCAAAGCGCATTATCGGAAAATCGCGTTGTATCAAAAGTCACAGCGGGAACAGGGGATCAAGCTTATCGCTCCCGCGGCAACCATTGTGAAGCGTCTCTACAACAACGGTGTTCTCATGGCTATCGCCTCGCAGGTTGATCGTGAGGAGGTAACAAGAAATCTTCGCGGGACGGGACTGTTGGAATTTTTCCCCATTGTCGTTTCGGGAGGGGATTTCGGGCTCAAAAAAAAGCCTGCGCCCGATATCTATAACAAAGCGGTGGAAATATTAAACGTCGAACCTGAAAAATGTGTCGCCATTGAAGATTCGCTCGTCGGAGTCAAATCGGCCCTTGCGGCGGGTGTTCCATGCCTTGCCGTTCCCAACGCATTTACCAGACACCAAAAATTTCCCGGTGAAGCGATCATCACCGATTTTTCCGCCATTGCCAAAGCAATATAGTAGAATACAAGAGCAATGATTCGTCGGCATCGCGGAATAATCGTACTTCTCGGGCTCACCATCCTCCTTACATTGGCAGTCTTTCGGCAATTTTTTTTGTACGGCAATATCCCCGTGCCGGCAAGTTTTCAAATGGCGTGGTATGAGCCATGGAAATCTGCTTTTAGTACAAACGGAATCCCTACAATCGTGCACAAGGCGGTAGGAGATGACGTTTTTCGACAGATTTTTCCGTTTCGCGATCTGGCCGCCGAAATACTCACTTCACGGGAAGTGCCTCTGTGGAATCCGTACGGAGGCGCGGGGCAACCGCTACTCGCCACACTGCATACGGGTATCGCCAATCCGCTATCATTCCTGCAGTTGTTTGACGGGATAACGGGTTGGGCTTGGTTTATCATCCTTCAGCTTCCTCTGCTTTTTTTGAGTACGTATTGGTATATGCGGGCGATTGGCATAGGGAGAGAGGGCGCAATGCTTGCCGCAATAAGCCTTTGTCTTTCGGGGGTGGCGATAGTCCGCTACATCTACGGTGATTATCTCTACGCATTGGCTTCACTCCCGTTACTCCTGGGATGTATTGAGCGGGCAAGAACAAATCGCAGGATATTACTCGCTGTCCCGTGGATAACGGCGTTTCTTCTCGTTTCGGTACAGCCGCAGATTTCCGGGTATGTGCTGATTGCCGTTTTTTCCTATGGAGCCATCCTGGCCCGACCTTTCATACTATCATTCATACTCTTTGTCGCAATGGGAATAGGATTGTCCCTCATACAACTTATCCCGACGCTTGAGTTGTACCGGGCGGCAAACGTTACCGCTACTTCCTCCGCATTTATTTTTGAAAAATTTCTTATGCCCGTCCAGCATCTTATTACGATTGCGCTTCCGAACTTTTTCGGCAATATCGGCACGTATAACTTTTGGGGAACGACCGACTATGTCGAAACGGCGGCAAGTATCGGTTTGGTGCCGCTTACGTTGGCCGTTATTGCGGTCGTGCTTATCCGCACGTCATCCCGGCTTTTTCGGACCACGCGTTTTCTCACGTGGGCGACCGTCCTGTGTATCATTGCAACCCTTGATTTTACGGTGACGGCATGGGTGTATCGGTTGCCGCTTCCCGTGCTTGCAACCAGTATTCCGACAAGAATATATTTGCTTTCTACTTTTTTTCTTGCCGTCTTAGGAGGCATAGGATTTGACTATGTCAGGACACAAAAAGGGAGGAATATGCGAGGGATCATAAAAATATACGGCACACTTCTTATCACAGCACTCTGCATCATCGCGGTAACATACGGCATGGGCAGGGGGGGAATGCTTCCCTGTCCTTCCGGAGTGCCTCATTGTATCAGCGTTGCCGTAAGGAACGGCCTGTTTGAAATAGGTGTCTTTATAACCGTTGGGATGATATTTTTTGCAGGCTCCATCGGTCGTTCACAATTGTTCCGGAAAGCCGTTCCTGTTTTTACGGTAATCGTCCTCATCGGTGCGGGTCTGTATAATGCCTCGAAATTTTTGCCGATGAGTCCTCGGGAATACGTTGCAAAATCACACCCGGTAATGGAACGACTGCGTTCTCTTGCACCCGCGCGTGTTGCCGGGATCGGGAGCGGTGCGTTTGCTACCGACCTAAGCACCCAATACCGCTATTTTGACACCAACTATTATGACCCGTTATATATACGAAGATACGGCGAGCTCGTATCCTATGTGAACACGGGTGATGAGAAACAGGGCATCACCCGTAGTGATGTGGCGGTTGTTTCCGACGCAACGGTGAGTGCTACCCTTTCGTCACGGCGTGAACGGTTTTGGGATATGACGGGAACGTCAGTTCTTATCACGAAAAAATCGGAAATCGCTACGTATCCGGGAATCCCGATAGGGGAAGATACCGTGTGGCGTTTGTATGGACGTCCGTCAGTAATGCCGCGGGCGTATCTTGTGAATTCTCTTACGGTAGAATCAGATTCGCAAAAGATGCTAGCCCGCATGTTTGCGCCCGATACGGATCTTACCAAAACCGCCTTTGTCGATACCTCAATCCTTCTTGTTCCCGATCCCAAGAAACCGCAGGGAGGAACGGTAACGATTGACCGTTATGAAACACAGCGGATCACTCTTAGTGTAGAAGCCGCACAAGATTCGTTTCTTGTTTTATCCGACACGTATTATCCCGGATGGAAAGCGGATATTGACGGCAATGAAGTGCCGGTGTATCGAACCAACTATGCGTTCCGGGGCATTTCAGTGCCGGAAGGAACTCATATTGTCCGTTTCTATTATGATCCGCTTTCATGGCGGATAGGGCTATTGGGAACACTGGTTTCCCTTATCGTATGGCTCTTATTTTTTGTAAGAAAAAGTAGCAAGTGAAGATGATACTTGGTACAATAAATACCTTGGCGCGTCAGCGAAGTGCTGATTGGTTGCTTAATGATCCGACGTTTGAGAGGAGAGTTTAGCAACCATCAATCCCAGAAGCGAAGCGGAAGGGAGGAACGCGTTAACAAGAGTTTTTGAGTCTTACTAAATGGCGCGTTGGCGAAGTGGTAACGCAGGAGTCTGCAAAACTCCCATGCGCCGGTTCAATTCCGGCACGCGCCTCCAAGGCATAAGTGAACTTCCCTTCCTATAAATACTTTAGCAATAGTAATGCCTACGAACCGGAGGTTCACAATCCAGCAGTTAACGAGCCGATTCTGAGAGGTGAGTCGTACTGCTGGTGAGTGCCGAGTAATCTCGGCATTCCGGCACGCGCCTCACGATTTTTTTGATCGCTTCATCAAAAGCAGAAGTCCGCACAGTATCACTCCCGTCACCGAACCGACGACACCCACGGTAAATGATAAAGGCTGATACGTGAACGTCACGGTATGTGTGCCTTCGGGTACTGCGACGCCTCGGAAAGTATAGTTTGTCCGATAAAGTGTTGCGGGTTTTTCATCCAGCGTTACCTTCCATCCCGGATAGTAGGTGTCGGAAAGAAACAACAGCATGCGTCCGGTCGTCTTTGTATGTACGGTAACTTCATGGGAATGATATGCGGTTATTGTGGCAGAACCGGTCGCTGAGGTGTCAAACAATACGTCGGGACTTTGTTCGACAAACACCGTTTTATATATGTCGGTTGTCGGTGCAAAAAGCGAAGCGAGTAATGTCGCATCATCGGTTGCCGTTCGAACATCCGAGTAGAGATGCACTCTTGGCAATGCCTGCGGATAATCGTAGATCGCATAAGTGCCGTCGCTCCATACCTTGGTAAGTCCGGCGGTGTCCGTTTCAATGGTTTGCCTGTTTTTATCGGGAACAAGTTTTCTCGCAATAGAACGCACCCCCAAAAGAGAAAGCGTTCTTGCCCGATACGGATCGTTTAAGATATCGTCCATATGATCCGTTGATCGGATAAGCGCATTTGCCCGATCAGGCTCCGTCGTTTCACCTTGTGAGTTTGCATACGCGAGAAACTCCGCATACCGCCTGATGATAATAGAGTCGTATCCCTCGGGGGAGAACAATCCGAATTGCGTGGCAAAGTTTTTTTCGATATAGCCGTTATCGTACGTCCAAAACCGGTCATATTTTTTTGTCGCCAATTGTTGCAATACCGGAACGGCGGGATACACAAACCGCCGTTCGGAGAAGTATAGATATTTTTTTGCAAACAATACGACCGTAACAAGTTCAATACCCACCAGCATCCCGAACCCCGCCCGTTTCATTCGGGGAAAGCGAAGCGCTCCCCAAAGAGCGACCAAGCCGAATACGAAACTTACGGCGGGGATCACCATATTCCGAAGCGAAATCGCATACGCGGTGTTATCGCGGTCAACGTATTTTGCCAAAACAGGGAAACCTATGGCCAAAGCGACCGAAAGCATAACAATACCGCTTACCCTTGCTAATGTTTTTCGGGGTAATCCTTTCCGGTAAGCGGCGGCGCCGTAGGCGGTAAGCACGCTTCCTATGAACGTAACGAGCATCATCATGCGGGAAGGCGTCATGGTCGAAAGCAGAGGAAGTTTGAGGTAGTAAAGAAGCAACCATGTCGTAGGAAGAGAAAGGACTAGCGAAAGAGTGATGAGGAAGCAGATACGGAAAAATGCATGGTGTTCATCCTGTTTTTTTATAAAAAACTGACTTGCGATAAGCATAAACGGTACGACTCCCAAGAACATAAGACGCTCGTGATAGAACCCGGTTCCGAAATAGTTATACGTTGCGGGATTGCCAAAATAGTCCGGGGCAAACAGCGTTACCAATTGTTGGAAGGGAAGGAGATACGCATCGAATATATACTTCACGTCAGTAGCGATACGCGTTGACTGACCGTATGCTTCGATATTGGGAATAAGATGGATAGCCGCAAGGAGTAATGAGGTTATATACGAAAGAAGAAACGCAACCCCGACCGACACCCTGTCCGCGGATTTTCTTAGCCTATACGCGATCCACAGCAACGAAAAGGCATATACGTAGAACGTCATCTGAAATGCTCCGGAAAATACGGAAAACGCCAAACTCAACGAGAGGAGTGCAAGCCAAACTCCCTTTTTGTCGCGGATATATTGTTCGATTGCCGAAAGCGCAAGCGGCAGAAACAATGCGGAATAGGTGAAAAGGTAACTTTCCTGCCACCACGTCATAAAAAAACCGGAAAACGCGTACGATACCGTTCCCAACAGCCGGGGCCCGCGGGAAAATCCCATAATGCCGAGAAACACATACATGGCAATAGCCGAAAGGATCGGTTGCAGGATGATAAGCGTCGTCCAGGCATCAACGGTGGGGAGTATGAAAAACATCCATCCCAACGGGTGAAAAATAGCCGACTGATAGGTGGCATGAAGGATCGTTCCGGAGAAATTGTACGGATTCCAAAGAGGGAAGAATCCCTGTTTTACCGCCTCGGCGGCGGCGGTTTTTAGGGGAAAGTAGATGCGGAGATTATCAAACCCCATGGCTTTGTTGGGAGGACCGTTGGGATACTCGGGAGAAGGGTACGATTTCCACGGTTCGTAGTACGAAACCAGCAGATTGGCGGGGAAGGGCACGGTATGTGCAACGAAGCTGTCGCGGAAAAGAAAAAGTGAAAAAACGATAATAAATACAACGGGAAGCGCCGCTTCCCACCGTTTAGACATACCCAAAGGGTAACAGTTGGCGGCCTAAAGTTCAATTGAGGATACACGGGTTATTGTGTTACAATTATCCCTATTGTTCTTGCCTTGGGTGCGTAGTTTCTGGCAAAGCCAGATCGGGCTTCGCCTGACAGTGGGTATGTATTATGTCTATGTACTGAAAAGCAAAGTGAATGATGACCTATATATTGGGTCTAGCGAAGATTTACGAGTACGTTTTAAACAGAATAATAATGGCGAGGTTCAGTCAACAAAAGGATATAGACCGTGGGTATTAGCATAATACGAAGCGTATAAGAGTAAAAAAGATGCATTGGTAAGAGAAAAGAAATTAAAAATGCATGCAGTAAAAAGCGAGCTAAAAACTCGATTAACAAATAGTTTGGGTGCGTAGTTCAGTGGTAGAACGCTTTCCTGATAAGAAAGAGGTCCATAGTTCGATTCTATGCGCACCCACACAACGTATTCGATGTGGATCTTCCAGAGTGATGGGTAGATCCTGCAAATAATTGACTGAATCAACCGTCGCTACTTAAGCGCTTACGCGTCGTTACTCACCAGAGCGGGTGTCGGCATTTCCGCAAGATGATCGGGGTCGAATTCGCGTTTCTTTGCACCCCCGCGTGGCGATAAGAAGCTTCGAAGATTTTCCCGGGCAACTCCGGCATACAGACTTCCGCGGGCCAGATCGTCCGGATTTCCTTCAGACAGCTCTTTTGATATCGGGAGGAAATCTTGCCTTTTTTTGGGCTTTTCCTTACGTTTTGCTCTTGTTCGTGGTGCGGTTTCTATCTTTGTCATATGCACCTATTATACACCTCTCGTCAAATATTATAGGATATTATGTGAGGTATATTACACAGGAGTTTTACTGATAAATGACGACGGGTGTTCCTATGTCGGCGAACTGATACACCTCCTTGGCATCTCCCACGTCAAGGGCGACGCAGCCTCCCGTATTGGGTGCCCCGATAAACTCACGGGGTCGCTGAATCTTGTTTGCCCCGGAGTAAAAGTAGGGAAGTTCGTGGATGCCGAAATAGGCATGGAGTTCTTTGGAAAATTCAAATCCCATCCAGTAGGGCATCCATACATTGTAGATGTTGGAAAATCCCAATCCCGTTTTATTGAGTATCTTAAATGTTCCCGTCGGCGTCGGATAATCTTTGCCGGTGGATACCCGGTAAGTTTTGACCAGGGCTTTGCTTTTAAAGGTAAAGAGTTTTTGTTGGGATATATCGACTTCGATATATTTATCCGCAATTTCACCTTCCGTATTCGGTCCGCTGTCGATACCTACCTTTACCGAATCCGCAGGGCCTCCGTCATACCGCGTCGTCAACGCGTTGGTAATGCCGTTGCCGACTTTTTCGAACGCGGTTGCAGGATTAAAGTTCGCGCGATAGACTCGTAGCGCGGTGGTAAGATCGGGGAAAAATTTATCGGTATTTACGTCAAAATGCACATTGCCGGTTTCCGCGCTGATGCTTGCCGTCGTGTATTTGCGCAGATCTTCGGGCGAGAGCGTGATGAATTGGTTTTCGCCGTTTAACCCTACGATCACGGTAAGCGGCGTGCTATAGGCACGGGCAAGATTGTTGTTGGTGTTGGCGACTTTTTCGACAAGATCGTTCGGCGCTTCGACAAGCGGCACGATGAGAGGGATTTCCATGCTCCCGAAGTGCGAAAGAAGCGCTTCCTGAAATTGTTCCGTCGCAACCCGATATCGCTGTTGCGGCGCATAGAGCGTCGCCCGTTTATTGTCCTGATCCATATAGACGATATCATCGCTTGTCGCTCCCGCCGCGTTTATTTTTTCGATATATTCGTAAAACTCCTGCGAGAAGGAAAGAGGAATACGGATCTGTCGCGGGGTGAATATTTGGCGCGTCAGTTGCACGAAACGGGGAAACAATGGGAGGGTATTGGGGAGAAATATCTCACGGATGGATACTTCAGGATCCATATATACCCCGATATGCTCGTACGTAAGATCGTATGACTGGGCATTAATCGTGAGCGGAAGTGAAGCCGCGTAATATTTTGCAAGCCGTTCCCGTACCGCATTTTTGGTCATGAGCCCGACATTGGCGTTTCCTACCATCGTGTTGGGGAAACTTAATATGTTTGTCCCGATCACGAGGATAAATATGAGATTGATAGCGGAAAGAAATGTCAAAAGCTTCCGTCGCGTCAGGATACCTTTATGACGCAAGTGGTGCGTGATTTTTTTGGCGTGATGGACCGCATGCTGGACATGACGCTTCATGATACTAGGCTAGCAGAACCGATAGCAATGAACAATTTGGCAATTACGGACGAGGGGGTGTCGGAGATTGCAAAGACTGAAGGATATCGGGGAGCCTGGTAAGAATATGCTTTGCTTCACCCTTATCATTTATGATGCCCCAGTTAAGTACACCGAATTCCTTGTCATCAAAAAGTTCATAAAAACCGATATTGCGAACCTTGTATTCATTTACCAAAGGAAGCATTGCATCGGTTATTTTATCGACGGCATACGTCTGTAGTGCTTCATGACGCGGGTTCCGTTTCTGCAATGGATTGAAGGTGGGGAAGCCGAATTCGCCGATATCGATAGCCATATGGGGAAAAAGGGTGGTCGTTTTGGCAAGGAGCGAACGGAAGTGTCGCATATCGGTGAGTTGATCGGTAAGGAGAGAAAGAAAATCCCGGCGGGCGTCTTTTGTGCCCTTTGTCGCAATCGCCTCCAAGGTCTGGTGGGCGACGGTCGCCGCCCCCATGGGCGAAATCATTTTACGGTTGTATTGATAACTTCCCGGATAAAAGTCGAGGCCGATACTGGAGAGTCCGGAAAGTTCTGCCATATGTTTGGTGAGAAATTTTTCCGCATTCGCCAAGGGCTTAGAAAGCACAACGGTTGCCGTGACGTCGGTGCTTTCCCCGAATACCTCGCGGGTTGCGCTCACCAGCTGGGGCATCTCGCGGAGTAATTTCTTTGGCGTGTATATGGGGTTATTCAGTTCGTTGAGGATCTGAACTGTTTTTATGGGAACACCTAACCTGTCAAAATGACGTTTCACATTTTTGGCATGATCGGTATATGCCTGTCGAATTGCCTCCGATGATTTGCCATAATACGCCCAGCGCGGCGGCGTTGAGAGAATAACAATCGGTTCCAATCCGTGTGTCATACCGGACTTGGCCAAAAGCGCCGCTTTTCCGAGATAGGTGTCATTTACCTCACCAGCTTTAGGGGATGCGGTCTTCCATCGAATGTCAAAGCGATGCTTGGTAAAGCCGAGTTTGCGTATTTCCGGCGCAATTTTTTCGAATTGCATGACGGTAATATTTTCCATGTCCGGTATATGGTGGGTGATAAAAAGCGATCGTTCTGTTGGAGGAGCGAGTGTTTCCGACATACGGATGGCGGGTGGGCAGTGAATCCTATTATACACAATCTCACTTGGCGGCTTTATACTCCCGGAGTATCCGTAGCGTACTCCCCATGACGAGAACGACCGCAAGTGTGCCGATTCCGCCTATCACCACCGTGAGCGGGGCGCCTACGAGACCTGCAAGTAATCCCGCTTCCACCTCGCCGAGTCGGGGGCCGCCCGCATAAAATATCTGATTAATCGCGGTCATCCGGCCCCGGATGTGGTCGGGGGTGGAAAGCTGGCGGATGATATTGCGGATGATCGAGCTCATCCCGTCACCCGCACCGACGACGGTTAATGCAATGAGTGAGAGGATATAGTTTTTGGAAATGCCGAACGTGATGGTGCCGATCGCATATAACACGATGCTCATTAGCAGGATCTTACCGGTATGCAGTCGTTTTCCCACGCTGGCGGCGACAACGCCGGTTACGGTCGCCCCGAGAAAGGGGGCGGCATACAGAAACCCGACATACTGTGGTCCGATGTGCAGGATATCCTGGGCAAACACGGGGATAAGAATGGTGGCTTCGGCAAAAAGTGTTGAGAAGAAATCCAAAAGCATGGTTGACCAGATAAGCGTTTTTGACTTTACAAACCGTAATCCTTCCAAAATTGCGGCAATACTTGCCGGCTTTTTTACGCCTTCGATTTTTCCGTGTGCTTTCATACCGAGTAAGGCAAAAAGCAAAATCAGATACGATCCGGCGTCAAGAAGATAAACGGCACCGATACCCGCGTAAGCGATAATAAATCCCGCAATAGCCGGACCCGCAACAGTCGAGACGTTGTAACCGATGATGTTAAGACTCACCGCATTGCCGTAATGTTCGCGGGCAACCAGGCTCGGAAGAAAGGCGGATCTCGCGGGGCCGTCCAGGCTATATACCGCGATGAGGAGTCCGTTTAACACGAGCAGATTCACCGGATTGGCAAGTCCCGTAACGGTAAGTATGCCCTGGGCAAATGCGATACCTGCCTGGAGCAATTGGGTCATATAGAGGATTTTTTTCCTGTTATGGGCATCGACAATTGCTCCGCCGATTAATGAAAAAAGAATGACGGGGATAATTCGCGAGGCGCCGACGAGTGCCAGGACGTATGGCGAACCTGTCATTTCGTACAATTGCCAATTGATTGCCACAATCTGCATTTGTGTGCCTGCATTGGAAATAAACTGTCCGATCCACTGCAGGACATAATCGTGGGAGGAAAGTGCGGGATATTTCGCCAGTAACCGATGCATAGAATGGAATATTGTAGCACTTCCCGGGTGATAACTCTTGTTTGTAAGATGCCTCACATCTTGTTATAGTGAAATGAAGAAAGGACGGGACTATGCTGAATTTTAATTCAATTTTACTTTCAACGGATCAGCCGAAAGCGATGGTCGAGTTTTACGCAAAGGTATTTGATAAAAAAGCCGATTGGGCCGAGGGTGACTGGGCGGGGTTTCAGGTGGGAAGCGGATTTTTCAGTATCGGGCCGCACGACAAAGTGAAAGGTACCGCCAAACAGCCCGAAAGGATTCTGGTTAACTTTGAAACCGCCGAAGTGGCAAAAGAATTTGATCGGATAAAAGCCGCGGGAGCAACCGTTATTGCCGAGCCGTACCAGATGGAAGGCATGAACGACATGTGGATCGCAACGTTTGCCGATCCCGACGGAAATTATTTCCAGCTCATGAGCCCGATGAAATAATTTCACTTCGGGAGTGAGGGACTATTCGCACATCGGGACAGTTAGAATAAACCTATTTGTCGGGTGGAGTCGATGACTTCCTTGGGGTACGAAAAATCGACGGGAAAACTCGCCACAGTGTTCCAATTATCGATATATTTTAGTTCGCGGTTCACGACGCCGTAATCATAAAGATCCCGGGTAAGCATGACATCCGCTTCGCAATATTCCCTGAGCAGTTTCAGGCTCTCGGGATCGTGTTTGTTCCAGTACATGACCGCGTTAGTGCCGACATCCGTTTTGTCTCTTCCTAAGGTGTATTTGCCGAGTGTGGAAAGGCTCAGGTAATGCCCCAGCTTTGCTTTGACATGCACCATAATGTCGAAGTGGGGAAGTTTGGCAAAATTTTCCGGAGCGTACGGAAGCAGTGCCGGCACATCAAATTTCAGGGTGTTAAAGCCGATAATGCGTTTTGCCTGGCTCATGAGCGAAAACATTTCCGGAAAATCGTCTTCCCAAAAACTTCGAAGTTGTCCCGATATTTCATGCTGTTCTTCATCGACCTGACGTATATACGCGCTGACGATGGAGACGCCCAACAGGGACGGTTCATTACCCTCTACCTCCGAAAACAGCCTCTTTGTTTCGACATCAAAAATGACTTCGGTAATCATAGCCTGGGTAGTATAGGAAATATGCTGTATAAGAGCAAGAGAGCGCTCCCGAGAGAAATTTTGACAATACCTGTACGGTACGGACAAGCGCGTATCTGCTACAATAAATCCCTTGTATGAAAAAAACACTCTGGGTAATCGCGCTTATCGCTATCGTGAATGCATTAGGGTACGGGATCATTATCCCGATTTTGTATTCGTATTCGCGAAAGTTCGGTCTTACTGATTTTCAAAACGGGCTGTTGTTTTCGATATTTTCGGTATTCCAATTTATCGCAACGCCGCTTATCGGGAGATTGTCCGATGCGTATGGCAGGCGACCGCTTCTCCTTATATCGCTTTTGGGGACATCCGCATCATTTTTCACGATGGCGTTTGCGCAAAATGCCGCATGGCTTTTTATCGCACGGGCGCTCGACGGAATAACGGCGGGAAATATTCCCGTGGCACTTGCAGTCATTTCCGATACGACGGAAGCAAAAAATCGCGCAAAGGGTTTTGGCATTATCGGAGCGTCATTCGGATTCGGATTTACGTTCGGTCCCGCCATTTCCGCATTCACCTTACACCTCGGTGAATCCGCGCCGTTTATCATCGCCGGTGTTATCGCGCTCGTTGCCTTTTTGCTTACGGCGGTGTTCCTTCCGGAAACCAACATGCATAAAGGATCACAGGTTTCCCGTCATGTATTTGATTTTCGGCACTTATTCCATGCGCTGGTTGATCCCGCGATAGGGAAAACCCTTATCGTTTCTTTTTTGGTGATGCTCGCATTTTCAATTTTCATCTACGCGTTTCAACCGATGTCAGTAGAGGTACTCAGGCTTTCCCCTCAACAGATATCGGTCATTTTCACGATTATGGGGGTAATCGGTCTTATATCGCAGGGGATGGTTATTCCCCGCGTTATCCGGTTGTTTGGAGAGCGCGTAACCCTGGTCGGGGCGATGGCGGTATCGGTAGTGACCTATACGGTTTTATACTTTATGCGCGCATATCCGCTCTTTCTTACGGTGGTACTTATCCAATCATTTGCCAACGGATTTGCCAATCCGATTATCCAGGCGTTGCTTTCCAAAGAGGCCGATGCTAAAAGTCAGGGGTCGATTTTGGGGGTGAACGCTTCGTATCAAAGTATCGGACAAATTGTGGGTCCGGTCATCGGCGGCACGTTATCGACGTTTTTTATTCCGCTTCCGTTTTTGGCGGCGGCGATGGTCATGGGAGCGGCCATGCTCCTCTCGTTCGGCATGCTGAAACAGCATCTGCGTGCCAGGTCATTGGTATAAGCTTCGCGTTCGTGCAATCACTTCACAAACGGCGTATAATACCGTGCAACGAGACCATTATATGTATCCTTTTATCGAACGCCGATCCTCACCGCAACGGGAACTCCTTAATCGCAACAACCTCATTATGACTATCGACGGGTCAACGACCGCGGGCAAACGGGTGATCGCGGAGCACCTTGCCGACCGATATAATTTGACGGTATTAAATACCGGAACCTCCATACGTGCCATGGCGCTCTTATCGATAGAAAACGGACTCGTCAATACCAACGATACCAATGTGACCATGATCCCTTCCGACTTTGCCGATAGAGTTGCGGATCTGTATGATCAGATGCCCGAAAAGCTAACCATTACCAAACCCCGCGACGGCGAACATACGGCTCGGGTGATGGTGGGTGCACGTGATATGCGCGGCGAGCTCCTTGCCTACGAGAAGCAAAAGGCCATTGAAAATCTTTCCTCCGTGATTGCGGCGAGCCCCGTGATTCGTTGGAAATTGTATCAGTTGTGGCGCAAAGCCGCGGAGGAATTGGGCGGCACGATTGTGATCGGGAGAAAAACCGGGATCGATCTGTTTCCCAACGCCCCGATTAAAATGTATTTTTTTGCCAGTCCGGAAGCATCCGCCGCGTATCGGGTGACGCATGACCCGACTGCCACCATGCATCAGACCACCGAGGAACTTTATGTTCGCGAACGGGACGGACAGGATCAGGAGAATGGCTTGCTTGATAGGCCCGCCGGAGCAATGGTGATCGATACGAGTAATTACATCAGTCGTACGGACGGGAAGGGACTTGCGGAGTTGGAAGCGCAGATAGCAAAAAACATTGAAGCCCGCTGGGACATCAGGTAAGCGTTGCTCTGCTATTTGACTGGACGACTGTTAGGGGATGTTTGGTTCCTTTTTCCCAGAGTTTGAAGCCGACGTAATTGTATTGCGGTGTTTTCAGTTTTCCGTCTTTATACAGTTGTTCTACCTCCTCCGGTGTAAAGAAACCGTAATTTTGAATTTCGTCTTCCTGCATAATGAACGTGCCGTCGAGGATAGTGCCGCGATATGAATAGCCGATATGCATATGCGCTTTATCAACGGCTGTCTCACTACTTTCTTTTCCGTAGGCCACCGCATCTTTGTCATCGTCGGCGTAGTAATGCCAGACGCCGATTAACTCATCCAGGCGTATCGTGAGTCCGAGTTCTTCTTTTGCCTCACGAAGTGCCGCCATCTCGGGTTCCTCGTTATATGCCACATCCACAAATCCGGCAATGGGAGACCATTTACCGCCATACTGATCCACATCCTGGACCATGAGAAGTCTTCCCAGCTTGTCGCTTAAGAAAATTGATACGGACGCGGACGCTTTGGTATGTTCTTTCCAAACCGCCTGTTCTTTGGGAACCGGTGAAAATTCTTTTCCTGCCATATGAGAAGGGTATTATACTCCAAGCGGGGGATGAATCAAAAATCTGCCCTATCCATATAGAGAGCGGGGTTTTTTATGATATCGCGGCAAAGCGCGGAGTCTGGGTAATGACCTGACGCATCCCGGTTGGGGAGGGTGTAATAATGCACAGACTCGACCACGACGGTATGTTCCGTTGCCATGTCGGGTGCTGATTCAACTTGAGTCGTCACGCAGGAGTGACTTTCGGGTTTTGGAGAAGGGGGTGTCGTCGGGGTGTCCCGCATGTCGTGCGTGTGCGGAGTATGTTCTTGCCATGACATACCAATGCCATTATACACCCCGTGTCCAGAGAACGATCACTTGACACGTCTTCTCCAAACAGTGCCACACTGATGGGTGGTATGGCAAAAATAGTGAAAAAGAAAAAAATCGCAAAAAAAGCACACAAATCAAGCGCTTCCGTACCTCGTGCCGTAAAGGACTCATGGACGATCAAACGGATCTATATTCCGTTAGGGCTCGCCGTGGTGGCGCTTGTTGCGTCGTCTCAGCTGACGTACACACAAAGTTTTCGAAGCGATGTATTGGGTGATGAAGATAAGGTAGCGCAAGAAGAACAGAAAGAAGCGGAGGATCGCCGAAAAGAGGAAGAGAAGCTGCACGAAGAGGAGGCCAAGCGGGAAGAAGAGCGGGAACAAGAGCGGGAACAAGAACAGGAGCAGGAACAGGAAAAAGATGGCACTACGAGCACTTCCGCGGTACGGGTGAAATCAGAACGGGAAATGGAGACGAAAAACGGTGTCAAGATCAAATCCAAAGTAGAAGACGACGGGGCAAGAAAAATTGAGGTAGAAGGGGAAGGTGTGCATTTTAAGTTTGAAGAAGAAAACGGTGAAGTACGCCTTAAAGTCGAAAATGAAGAGGGTAAAGAGCTGGAGACGCGTAAACATCTGAGTGTCGTGGATGAGCTTGAGGACGCATTGGATGAGGAAGAGATAGAAATCTCAAGCGATGAGGGGCACCTCGAGCTGAAACATAACGCCGTTCGTGCCCGGGTGAATTTCCCCTTATCTATCGATCCGGTTACCAAGGAACTGATCGTCACTACGCCCGCAGGTGAAAAAACCGTCGCCGTCCTTCCCGACGCCGCACTCAAAAACCTGCTTATCAAGGGATTCCTTACCGAAGTAGCCTCCGGCTCGGCCACGGTTGCCGATGCCAGCGGCTCTGCCGGCATGGCAAACGCATTTGAATTAAAGGTCCATAACGGAAATCTGGTCTACGAAATTAGAGGAACCAAGAAGCAGAAGTTTTTTGGAATCATGCCGGTGTCCATCCCCAAAACCATGACGGTATCGGCATTAAGCGGCGAAGTGCTTTCGGAAACACAGTCGATATTCTCCCGAATGCTCGGTCTGTTCTCCTTTTAACCTGCCTCTTTTCTTCCCGTGAATGAGTTGCAGAGTGCTATAATCTGCCGGATATGGCATTTTCCGAACATATTTCCGCCTCCGCCTCTATCGGCATTCACGGTGCGAGTGCCGTTGGCAAAGAACAAACCGCCGATGTCTTGGCACCGATATTGGGAATGCGCGTTATCAATACGGGAAGGTCCATTCGTGGTACGGCGCTTATGGCGCACGTGCTCGGGCAGTTTGAAGAGGGAAAGGGAAAAAATATCCGGCTTCGCGATGGGGCGGTTGAGCGGATCGCCGACTGGGTCAGCGCGGGATCCAAAGGATTGCACTTTGAAACCCGAGCCCCCGATACTTCAGCTCCCATATTTTTTGCCGATGCGGATCTTACCGATGCCATCCGACCCAAACGAAGGGGATTTACCCGCCAGTCCGTTATGGAGCCCGCCGCCGCGCTCATCGCTACAAACCCGCATATCCGAACGGCACTGTTATCAATGTGGCGGGATACCTCGATCGCGTTGGGCGGCGCCGTCATAATAACGAAAAACATCGACGAATATCTGCCCGAAGCACGTGGGGTGTTTCACTTAATTGTTTCCGATCCCGCGGTATCTGCTACCTATCGTCTAAGGCGGCATATTGCGGCAACGAGATCGTTAGAGGATGAAATTGCCTATCTCAAAGAACGGGACAGATTGCATTTGGATAACGGGCTGGAGCAGATTCCCAAACGGGCGGTGAAGATCGACATGACGCCGCTCCTTCTCAAGCGGAACGGATTTTTCAAGGCGGCGCACCTAATAAAAGGTTCGCTGGCGAAAACCTTTACATCCTGACCTATGCTGAAAGAAGTACTTTCGTCCCGCGCAAAACAACGCCTTATCCTTGCCGCTCGTGCCATGGATAAAAGCGAGGAAAAAAGTTTGGCGCTCATTACCGAAGAAGTCGATGCGATCACGCAACCTAATGTCCCTGCCATTGAAATGGCCACGGGGATAGTAAGCATTGTGGGGCAACGGATGATGAAAAAGCCTGCGGCAATCGTTGCCGGGATCGAAGAATTGCTAAGGAAACGGTAATACCTCTATTTGGTAATCGGCGGGCGGGAGAGGCGGGTGATGCGGACATCTGCCATGCCGCTGGCGACCGCAGACTCCTTTGGCACCCGGGCGATAGTGCGGGAATAGTCATCCAAACGAACGGGAAATCTGCCTTGTAACGCATAGGTTACCGTACACTCGCTATCCGGTCCTTCGGTGACCACGACTTCTATTGCTGAAGCATCGCCCGTCCTATTTTTGACTCGTGCGTCGGGAAACCCTTTTACCCATCCGATATTCCGGCGTTTGGTGTTTGATCCGATGAGACTGGTTTCTTCCACTTCAACCACATCAGCTATCATCAGGCTCAGTTCTTTGGCGGCTCGCATGGGGAGATAGTAGAGTTCTACGCTATTGCTGTCAAGAAAGCGGGGAAAAACTTTTGGGAATGTGATGTCGTGCTCGTATGTCGACTTGTTTGCGGGGGAATAATTAGCTATACTTCCCCCATGATTTTGTCTGATCGGGATATTGTGGCTTCTCTAAAATCCGGGCGTATAAAGATTGTTCCTGCCGTTAACCAAAAAACACAACTCGGTTCCTGTTCCGTCGATCTTCGCCTGGGCAAACATTTCCGCGTCTTTAATCACAGTAAATTTGCGTATATTGATCCCAATAATCCCAAACTTGCAACCGGGATGATGGCGGAAGTGAAGCTCAAAGACGGCGAGCCCTTCATTCTCCAGCCGGGGGATTTTGTCCTGGCGACAACCATGGAAAAAGTGACATTGCCCGATGACCTTGTGGGGCGATTGGAGGGCCGTTCCAGTTTGGGGAGACTCGGTATTGTCGTCCATTCCACCGCATCCGTGTTTGATCCCGGTTGGTCGGGGATGGTGGTTATGGAGCTTGGGAACCTCGGTCGTATGCCCGTAGCGCTGTACCCCGGGATGCGAATCTGCAGTATGACGTTTGAAGAATTAAGTTCTCCTGCCCTTGTGCCGTACACGAAGAAAAAAACGGCGAAATATATCGGGCAAAACGCCCCGCTTGCCAGCAAAATAGGTGATGACCGATAACTATGAGTGATTGGCCGATTCTCTACAAGCAAGTATTGCACGTCAAAGACCCCAAAAATCCCGTGGGGGTGGCGATCATGTGGACGGAACGACAAGTGGTTGCCGACATGTTAAAAAGTGAAAGCTACTGTGCCGTCGGCAACCTGTATTCTTCGGCCGGAATCTCCGCAATGATCAGAAACGTCTATGCCAACCCGCACATTCGGAAAATCGTCTTATGGGGCGCCGATCTTTCCCGAAGCGGTTCGGCACTCATGGCGCTTATGGCAAACGGGGTGGACGAAAACTTCTTTATCATCGGCGATGAAAAGGGCGGGCAGATCGAAAAAGAAATCGGACACGAGGCGATTGATCTTTTCAGAAAATCGGTTGAGGTCATTAATCTTCGCGGCAAATCACCCGATGAGTTACGCAGTACGGTGGCCAGACTGGGGAGTGAGCCGCCCGTTCCCTTTACCGAACCCAAGGTGTTTCCGACCTCACGCCCCAAACCCTTCACCTATCCGTCGGAACAAATCGGTTTCCGTATCCACGGGCAGACCGCGGCACAGACCTGGCTTAAAATCCTCCATAACATCATGCGCTACGGGCGAAACAAGACGACGCGCTACACTCAGGAAAACGAACTCAAAGAGCTCTTAAATGTTATGGCGGTGGTCTATGACGAAGATCCCGAAAAACCGTACCTTCCCAAATTTTTCCCCTTCTCGGAAAAAGACTTACAAACCTACTACCCGCAGGTACTTTCCGCCAAACAGATTCCTGGTATCGCCTACACGTACGGACAACGCCTCCGTGATCATGACGGGGTTGATCAGATCCAGAACATCATCGATCTTATTAAGACCCGCCCGTTCTCCAAAAAAATGGTGGCATTCACCGCAAAGATCAAAGAAGACTGGTCGGTCGTCAATAAAGGAGATACCCCGTGTCTTACGCAGATCTTGTGTAGCATCCAGGACAATAAATTGTTTATGACCACGCATTTTCGCAGTCAGGATATGGTGCACGGATGGCCGCGCAACGTGTTTAGTCTCAGAAAACTCCAGAAACTTATCTCCGATGAATCGGGAGTTCCCATGGGCACGTTTGTCATGATTACCCACAGCGCGCACATCTATAGTGACGATTACGAATTGGTGGAAAAAATCCTTGCGGAAAATTTTGAGCATGAACTGGGGTACACCAGCCGCCAGATGTTTGAAGACGATCCCCGCGGCAATATCACGGTGGAAATAGAGGAGTGCGGCAAAAAACCGGTCGGCAGACCCACCAAATATGCCGAGAAACCCACGGATAAAGAGTATGAAATCGTAGTCAAACTCTATGCACCCAACGGCGGATTACTGCTCAAGGAATGGCGGGGGAAAACCGCGATGGAAGTGTATATCGAAATGGTCAATATCGGTGAATTTTTGGTACTTCCCAGTCACGCCATCTATATCGGTACCGAACTACAACGGGCCGAATATTATATAAAGTTAGGCATCCCCGAAAAATACAATCAGGATCCCGCCGCCAATAAGGCGCTCTAACCGTACGCTATGCATACACCGGTCATTGAAGTCGTGAGTGAAACTCACGGCAAACCTTCCGTCGTCAGAGTACTTCTTGTTATGCAGACATTTTTGTACCGATATCCGCGATTCGGGGTATGGTGTTATCTTATCCGTTCGGGGAAAAAAGTCGTGGTATTTGACGCGGGACCTCGGTTCTCGTCGCTGTTGGGCGGGAAATGGGGCAGGGATGTCGATAATACCGCGCGAATTTTGTATGCCCTCGATAGGTATTTCCCGGATATGCCGGTATCGTTTATCGCCGCGTCGCATTATCACTTTGATCATGTCGAAAACGCACCGCATTTACAACAGCGGCTGGCGAAACGTCAGAAGACAGTGCCGCCGATACGACTTCATACGAACGAGTACGAACCCAAACGATTTTTACACGTGTTTCCGCATTCGCTCATACGGGTATTTCAACAGGCGGGTTATAGCGATTGGAGGCTGGGAAAGCCTATTTGCGACGGTGAAAGAATTGCCGGTTCGTCATATCGATTCGTGCATTGCCCGGGGCATACAAGCGGCAATTTGGCACTGCGAAGCGACATAGAAAAGGTATTTATCGGCGGGTATTGGGCGATCCCAAAACAGCGGGTCGGGATACTCGCACGGATTATTACTTCCTTTGTTGATGAATCGACGGCATGTTTCCCCGTCACGATACGCCACATGCAGGGATGTGAATCATACCGTATCGCCACCTATCATCCGACACTCGGCAGATAGCGGGGTTTCTTGACAACACCCGCTACGGGTCTGCATACTGGTAGCAATGTTTGACTATCTGTTTGGCCTTCTGCTTTTTGTGCTCGGACTCGGTCGTCCCTCCGTACTGGGTGAACAGGCTTCCGATTCGGCAAAACCTTCCGCACAACTGAAACTCATGCGTCCCAAGTTTTCCGCCGAACAACAGG
This sequence comes from Patescibacteria group bacterium, assembly GCA_049322955.1. Classification (GTDB taxonomy): domain Bacteria; phylum Patescibacteriota; class Microgenomatia; order UBA10105; family UBA927; genus UBA927. The sequence continues at coordinate 511,138 of JBMOPU010000012.1, forward strand.
AAGCATTTCAGAAGGAACGCATGAAACAGGAAGCAAACATAAAGCGGATCAGCGATGCGAGAATGAAGGAACTGGAAAAAACTTATGCCGAAAAACAAAAATCCAGGAGCGAAAAAGATGCGGTAACCAAGCAAGTACTTGCGGAAAAACTGGCCGGGTTTAAGGACGCCCAAAAACGACAAAAAGTGCAGGCCATGGCGGATACATATCAGAAAACCGTTCCCGCCATGCTTGCCGGCATGCAAAAGAAATTAACCGACATGATGTCGCTTTTGGATCGGATCACCGCGGCCGCTGGTGCGATGAAAACACAAGGTGTTGACGTTGCGGAAATAGAATCCAATGTCGCGGCGGCACAAGCGAAGGTGAGCAGTGTGTTGTATGCCGTCGAGGCACTCACCGAGTCTGTTCCGACCGTGCTTACCGTAAGCGGTGAAGATGCGGCCGGTGAAGACATTAAAAACGCGGTACGCGAGCTAAAGGAATCAGTACGTGATGTCCGCTCCGCATTTGCCGAAGCGCATAAAGCCGTGGGAATTGCCTTGGAGAATCTTGAGGAAATAACAAATGCCGTAGAGGTCGGGGAGCGATAATATATGAAAAAATCATCGGTTCTTGTCATCATCGTTCCGCTTCTTATCGCAGGAATTGTCGTGGGGAGCGTTCTTGTGGTGCGGTATTTTTCACCGGTGCCCGAAGAAAGCAAAGCCGCACTCAACCCTGTGCCCTCCGTGTATCCGGAACTCATCGACCCGACCGGAAAGCCGGAAGTGGGATTTGAAGGCTTACAGCCGAGCGAGCCTGTATCCGATCTCCGCATGGAATTCGAAACCGCAAGTGACAGTTCCGGAGAAGCTATCGAAATCCTCGAACGGGAAGCCGATTCGTTTTAGGCGGTTCTGATAACCCGTTCATACGCTTCACTCATCTTTTTGGCGACACTGTCCCAGTTCAGTCTGTCGAGTTGCGGTACGGTGAGCGAACGATGGTGGGGGGTTCTCAACACCGCGTCGATTTCATGTGCGAGCACCAGGGGGTTGTTGGCACTGATGATGTGTCCTTGGGGAAGTTCCTTTAATATCGGTGAAATTCCGGTCACATCAGTGGCGATCACCGGCGTATTACATGCAAGCGCTTCGAGCGCTACCATACCGAATGATTCGTAATGACTCGGCATGACAAGCACGTCCGCGGCATTGTAATAGTAGGGAAGTTCTTCCTGAGGTTTGGGACGGATAAATTTTACCGTGGCCAATAACCCCAATTCCTGCCGCAGATGCTCCAGTTTTTTTAGCTCGCGAGACCATAATGCTTTATCCTGCCCGATGTCGCCGCCGACAATCCACAAACAAACGTTATCAAGATATTCGGGATGTCGTTTGATAAGCGTCTTGAGTGCGACGAGCAGTACGTCAAATCCTTTGACGGGATCCATACGTCCCACCGCCAGGATAATATGATGGTCCGGGTCGGCACCGATATGTTTTTTTGCAACGTCCCGGGGCATGGGTGCAAAAAGACCGGTGTCCACTCCCGGAGGGATAGTGACAATCTTATCTGTCGGTGTGTCGTAGAGGGTCGTTAAATACTCTTTGCCCATATCACTCGAGGTAAAAAACAAATCGAGTGAGCCGGCGAGCCGTCGTTCCATGGGAATTCGCTCTTTGGGATCCTCGCTATTGCTCGATCGGGACACAAGGGCTTTCATGAGCCCCAACGTGTGAAACGTCATCACGACCGGGATAGGATGTGTTTGTCGCACCATTGAAGCCACTTCGCCCGAGAGATAGTAATGTCCGTGCATGAGATCGTAGCTTTTTCCTTCCGATTCGATAAATGCGCGCATGTTTGCGGCAAATTCCGGAAGGGCTTGTAGAATTGCGTCTTTGGAAAGCGGGGTGTGGGGACCATTTTCGATGTGGATGACGCGAAACCCGCCACCCACGTTCACGATCCGCGGGTTGACGTCATCCTGTACGCGGGTAAAGGCATCGACCTGCCATCCTTGGCGGGCGAGCGCCTTGGATAACTCGTAAACATAGACATTAATACCTCCGCGTTCCTTCCCCTCACTGGACGCAAGAGGGCATTCGTGGACGGAGATCATGGCAATCCGCTTCTGCATGGAACTCATTGTACTCCGTTTTCGGGATTCGAGGAAGCTTATGCCCTATGAGGACGGGCATTGATTACGCGGGCAATATCGTGGGTTGTTATGGCCGTAACTTTCGTCGCTTCGGTTCGAAGGAACGAAGACGGATTTTTGGATGAAATCTCACCAAAAAGGGCTTCTCCCATATCATGCTGGTACTGCGGGTCAAAATCAATAAAAATAATTTTTTTGGCTTTGAGTATGGTGGAAATACCCTGGGTAATGGCCTGATCGGGTGAGGTTTGTTTGCGAACCACCTGATCACGATGTATTGTCTCGGGAGACAGTGTTGCCAGATGGGTAGGGAGGTCCTTGGGGGTTCCCGTTTCATTAAATCCCATATGGCCGCCGCATCCTATGGGGTGAAGGACGAGATCTATTTCCTGTTTTGCCAGAAGCGCTTCGTAGTTTTTGGCCACTTCACTGCCGTTTGTACCCGGATCGGCGGGGATTTCATGAATGTTTTGGGGAGACAGTCCCAACGGACCCCACACATTTTCGCGAAGGTATCGTCGGAAACTGTCCGGGTGATCAGCGGAAATAGGGAAATATTCATCCAAATGAAATGCTTTGACCTTGTCAAACGAAACACTTCGTTCCTTGGCTATTTTTGCCAGCTGTTCATAGACGGATTTTGCCTGATTTCCCGTGGGGAAGGATATTGCCGCGTCGGGCTTTTCTTTCACCACATCAAGGATCATTTCGGCGGCCAATCTGGCCGCTTCTTCGCGCGTCGGGAGCGAATAGACGTGCGGAATTTCCGGGTGCGGAATCTCACGGATACGATCTTCCCAATAACCCAACGGTACCCCTTCCGTGCTGGGAAGGGTATGAATTGCCACCCGTTCGTAAGAAATGACGCTCATAGAAGTACCCGGCTACTCTTAAAAGACCCATAGTATATTCCTTTACGGCCAAAATAGCAAGTACGGTCAATACCCGTCACTTCACCGTGACGCTTTTGGCCAGATTTCTCGGCATATCGGGATCAAAACCTCGTTCCATCGTGAGGTAATATGCCATCAGCTGGCCGATCACCACATTGGGAATGATGGTCACTTCACCCACGTCGGGGACGGGGATATACTCGTCAAATACTTCCTCCCGCACCGGCGAAATACCGATGATATGTGCTCCCCGAGCCTTCATTTCCATCGCATTGGCGATAGCGCTCGCGTGATGGATGTCATTGGGTGCGTACACGATACACGTAGCACTTTTGGTAATTAACGCCAGCGGTCCGTGTTTGAGTTCTCCCGCCGAGACTCCTTCCGCGTGGATATAGGATATTTCCTTTATCTTAAGCGCACATTCAAGTACGGTGCTGTACGATATACCCCGACCTACCACGAAAAGATGCTCGCTGTTTTTAAGCGTATGCGCGATATCCTGGATTTTTGCGACGGTTTCGTTCTTTAACACCTCACGACAAGCTTTGGCCGCCTGCGCAACAAGTGATTGCCCGGTGCGGATGTCGCCCCGCATGGCATACGCCATCAGAAGCAGTTGTGCTACCATCGCGGTAAATGCTTTTGTGGAAGCGACTCCTTTTTCCGGACCCGCTCCTATGGGGAGCGCCATATCGGATGTCCGCCACAGTGACGAATTGACGACATTAACAAGCGAAAGGACTTTGGCATGATTCGCTTTTGCGTGTTTGACTACGTCCAAAAGATCCATGGTTTCGCCCGATTGGGATAAAAAGAGCATGACCGAGTCCTTCGGCAGTATGTCGATATGGTGATGCATTTCCGTCGGACTGCTCCAGTTGGTTATCTTTTTGGCGACCGTCGCGAAATAATACGAACCGGCCTGCGCCGCATATCCGCTGGTACCGCTACCCACAAGATAAATGCGGGAAGCGCTTTGCAATACTTTAGCCATCTCGGTTGCCTGGTGGGTTGATTCCGCGGCAATTTCAGTGAGTAATCCCGGCTGTTCATAAATCTCTTTCAGCATAAAGTACGGGTATTTGCCTTTTTCGGCCTCATCGGCCGTCCACGTGAGCAGTTGTTTCTTGGGTCGCACGCGTTCGCCGGTATAGGCGTTAAAGATATGGATGTTTTCGCGCGTGACGACGACCATCTCGTCATCTTCAAGGAAATGTACCTGTTTGGTGTGCGGGAGCAGGGCCACCGGATCGCTTGCGAGGTAATTTTCCCCGTCGCCGAATCCCACGACCAACGGCGATCCGTTTCGTGCGGCTACCATTTCGTTTGCTGACGTATTGATGACGATGATGGCGTTTAACCCCTCCAGATCCTTAAACGTCGCCTGGACGGCCTTGGAAAATGCCGGTGCCGCATCGCGGGGGAGCACGGTGAAATTTTTCAAATATTCTTCGACCAAATGGGCGATCACCTCGGTATCGGTTTCGGATACGAATACGTGCCCCTGTTTCTTGAGGCGTTCACGCAGAACTTCATGATTCTCGACGATACCGTTATGGATGACGGCGATCGTTTTCGTGCAATCAAGGTGCGGGTGGGCATTTTTGTCCGTTACGCCGCCGTGGGTGGCCCAACGGGTGTGGCCGAAGGCAAGCGCTCCTTCAGGCATGTCCGTAACGGTCGCTTTGCCGATTTTTCCCGCCTTCTTTTTGACCACTATTTTTTTGTCATTTTCATTCGACGGAACAACCGCGACACCCCAACTGTCGTAGCCACGATACTCCAGTGTTTTTAGTCCCGTAAGAACAATAGACGGCGCCGATTTTTTGGTACCGATATACCCGAAAATACCACACATAGAAGCCTCCTTTGGCAGGTGATCCTATACGATGATAGGAAATAGTACGTTTTGAAGAATGTTGGGAGAGTAACGGACTCCGTTGTTTGTCGTTCTATGCCTCGCATTACTGCGGGGTTTCTCGCAAACATTGCGGTGGGGAGTGCCACCGAGGGGTTTCCGCAGATACTACTCCTTCCTGGGTTACCCGACTACTGGTTTTCCCATCTCCTCCCTGAAAACGGGAAGAAGAGAAAGAATGTCCGATTTCTCCCGCCGTGGCGGGAGACCCCTTCCTCGTATCCCTCCTCTCAGTCTGGCTTTGCCGGACAGTGAGGGCGGGCCACACGCTTATATATTCTCTGGCGAAGCCAGATCCCGCTGTGCGGGACAATTACCGTTCTCTTTATGCTCCTTCCTTTCCGTATCCTACCGTTCCCGTTCTTGTATTGTCAAGAAATATAACCTGTGATACAACCACAGAAAGCAAATGTCATGAAAGAACAAAACGAATATATTGCGGTCATGGGGACGATGGGCAGTGGAAAAACGACAGCCGCCCAACTCTTAAGCAAAGAACTCCGATTTTCCCTTATTGAAGAAAACGTTAAAGAAAACGCGTTTTTACCCCGGTTTTACAAGGATATGAAACGATGGGCATTCCATTCTCAGGTATTTTTTCTGATGGAAAAGATTCGGCAGATGCTGGAAACAAAAAACATGCTGGTAAAAACTTCTGTTGTGCAGGATACGCCGATCACGCAGGATGTCTTTTCGTACGCCAGGGCACAGCATGAATTGGGAAATATGGATGATGCCGAATGGGCGCTATACCAGAAAATATATCATGAGTTCACTCCGCACTTTCCTCAGCCAGATCTTATCGTATTTTTGGATACCTCGATTCCCGCCATTGAACAGCGTATCGCCGCGCGCGGCAGGGGATTTGAACAGACGATTCCCACCGACTACCTGGAGCTTTTGGATAAACTCAACCGTCGTTGGCTGGAACAAAACACCACGATTCCCGTCGTCCGAATCCCTACCGATACCCTTGACATTGCACGAAACAGAGACGCCCAGGAACAATTTGTTTCCATCGTTCGTTCCGCGTTAAGTCGCAAAAAGTAGTGTACACTACGAAAACTATGCAAAAAATTTCCGGCATTTCGGTTTGTATATGGGATTTCGACGGCACCTTGTACAAACAACAGCCTGAGTTATGGGACAATATCCGCGAATCGGAAATACGGGTCGTGCAAAAATACACGGGCTGGAGTGAGGAAAAGGCAAAAGCGGAGTTTTATAAGATTTACGGGGTACAAACTCCCAGCGGGACAAAAACGACCGCGTTGCTTACCGGGATTACCAATGCGCAGGCGTCCATCGAATCATCAGCGGGCACGAGTTATGAGAAGTACCTCAAAAAAGATTCCAAGCTTACCGAACTCTTTGCCAAACTTTCGCATCTTACCCACTATATGCTTGTTAACGGGTCGCAGAGTTCCGTTCGAAGGGGAGCGGATCTGTTGGGCCTTGATACCGGGATATTTACCGAAATAGTGACGAGCGAAATAGTGGGAGAAACAAAACCCAGCCAAAAAGGATTCCGGTATATCCTCGAAAAAACGGGACTTCCCGCCACGTCACATCTGATGGTCGGGGACAGGGAAAAAGTTGATTTGGCACCTGCCCGGGAATTGGGCATACGAACCTGTCTCGTGTGGCAGGATACGCCGGGTGACATTGCAGAGGTTACTCTTCCGACGGTGTATGATGTGGTAAGTGTGCTAGGATAACACTATGCGGATTTTCTTTACTGCGGCAACTACCAATAACGGTGATTACCTTACTCAGGAAAAAGCGATTGTTGCGGGTATAAAAAAGTTCGGTCACACCCTCACCTCCGGCGAACAGATACTCGACCACAAAAAACTTGCCAAAGATGCGGCTACCACGGCGGAAGAAATTTTTTACCGGGAAAAACAAGCCATTGACGAGGCCGATTGCGTCATTGCCGAAGTGACGAAACCCAGTAGCGGGGTCGGCGGAGAGTTGGTGTATGCGCTGACGCATCACAAACCGGTCTTGGCGCTTTTTTACAAAGATGCCCCGAATGAACTTTCAACCATGATTTCCGGGAATCCTTCCGACCACTTATTTCTCGAGCATTACGATGAAGACAGCTTATCGATCATCATGAAGCATTTTCTGGAACAAGTTGAAGTGGAAAAAAACAGGCGCGGCAAACTGATCGTGATCGACGGCGGGGACGGATCGGGGAAAACCACCCAGGCACAGCTTTTGACGTCCTATTTTACCGACCGGGGAGTACCGGTGAAATCATTTGATTTCCCGAGGTATTATAGTTCCTTCCACGGAAAAATGGCGGGGAGGTTTTTGGCGGGAGAATTCGGTGAAAACGTATCTCCCTACCTTGCATCGCTTGCCTATGCGCTTGATCGGGCGAGTGCGAAAGAAGAAATGGATTTATGGCTTTCCCACGGAGGAATTATCGTCTCTAACCGCTATGCGACCAGTAATATGGCGCACCAGGGAGCACGCCTTCCGGAAAAAGATCGGAAAGAATTTTTGGCATGGATCGATGAGCTGGAGTACAAAGTTCACAAAATTCCCCGTGAAGATATCGTGATTTATCTGCATGTCCCGTGGCAAATAGGGATGGAGCTTACCAAGAAAAAAGGAGAGCGGGCATATCTGGGTGAGAAAAGCGATATTTTGGAAGCCGATGTCCGCCATCGGCAGGCCTCCGAGGATATGTATCTGACACTTGCCCGTGAACGAGTTGGCTGGGAGCTTATTGAATGTGCGGAAAACGGTTTAATTCTTCCGAAAGAGGCAATTCACCAAAAAGTGCTCGATGTTTTAAAAAAACGCGGTATCATTACGTAAATGACGACCATTTATCTTGTTCGCCACGGTCACTATGACAGTCCCTCTCCCGTAGCCCCGTACCGCCTTCCCGGATTCCACCTGTCCGCGCTCGGCAAGACGCAGGTGGCGGCACTCGCGGAGACACTCAAATCCGTCAAGCTCTCTGCGATATTTACCAGCCCCATGGAACGGACGCAGGAAACGGCGGCGATGATCGGCAAGCCCCATACTATTCACCCCATCGTCGATACCCGTCTGCTTGAGGTCCGTTCACCCCTTCAGGGGAAGACGCTAGAGGAAATTGAGGCTTTGGGAGGCTGGAATTGGCAAATCTATGAAACGGCATGGTATGCATCGCAAAAAGGTGAAACCATAAAAGAAATACAGGCGCGGGTGATATCGTGCATTGAAGAAAAACGCAAGGAATACCGCAACAACGGGGTCGTGCTTGTTTCACACGGCGATCCGATTATGCTGGCTGTGGCCTATTATCGGGGGATAACGCCTACGATCGAACACCTGACCGCATTGCAACCGTATGTGGCTATGGCAACCGGGTTCCGCATCATTTTTGAGGCTAAATCGGTTGTCGGAATATATCCTATAGTTGCTTCTTGACAAGAATGTTTTCGGGTGGTATAAATATAAAAAGCGCCAAAAAGCTTTTTGAGGCGCCTTTTTTATTTTTAACAACGTACGGTATTTTTCTCAAGTAACGCCATCTGGCTCAGCCAGACGTAGGACACCAAATGAAAAATCTGGAACAACAGTCGTCGCTTCAGTTTTCCCCTCAGTCTTTCACGCGCACGGAAAAATTACCCATTACCTTTGTGACCAGCTCCGACGGACACAACAAGGCCGCGGTATTTCAAAAATGGCTTCCCGATTGGGAAATCGGGCATCGCGAACCGCTGTTTAATGAGGATAAAATTCACCAAACCGCTCCCCGGGACGAACACCGTCCGCAGGTGATTGCCGAGCACAAGGCAAAGGATGATATTGCCATGGCGCAAGCCATTTCGGGGATTGCCAATGCGATCGTCGAGAATGCCGATTTATACACCGACGGTGATGAAAAAATGCTTCTTTACACCGACACGGTACAATTGGTGCACGTTTCCGATACGGAAACGGCAATCCTCGAAAAGCCGGTGGGAGATCCCCTCGAGTGGGCGACCAATTCTCCGGAGGCAATGATTCAATCGGGCAAGGATATAGAGATCATCAATGCCTTAACGGGCATTCGTGCGGGCAAAAACGGTATTTCGGAACCGGCAACCGTTATCTTACACGTTAAAGCCACGATGCGTCCCTTCACCCGCGAAGATATCATCGCGTATGCCAAAACCCCGGGTAATACCATTGCGCAAACATCGGGAGGCATCTCCATGGCAAACGGAGGACGGTCATTTTTGGATATGGATAAACCGTTAATTGTCAGTGTCGCCGATTCCATGGACGATATTCCTACCGAAATCATCCGGTACGATACCTGGCACCATGTTCCCAATGCCGCATTAAAGCCCTTCATTTGCGGTGCGGTAGAGCCCGCCGTTGAACGCCTGGTTGCAAAAACCAAGGTAGCCCCCCTAACGTAACGTATGACAAGCCGATATGAATTGGCACAGCGTGCGGCGGATGCCTACGATATCTATCGCGCCTATTTCGGTGTTCCCGAGGATCACGAGGCCTATGCCCGTTTTTTTACGCCGCCGGTGTGTAATAAGGCCGAACCCCGAATGCGCCGAATGATGGAAACAACAACCCGGCAGGGGGAACGGTTACTTTTGGGTACCCGCGTATGGGGACTTATGGAGAAGCGATATGTGTACGGACTTGAACGTTGGATACCGCATGCCCCGCAACGGGCACACCTTACGGTTGTGGTGAAAAATCCTCTTGCCGAAATAGCGGATGCCCTTTGTGAACGACTCGGGGTCCGGAACGCGCTTATCGTCTATGACAAATTGCCCATACCGCAAGTGCTCATGGGGGGAGTGATACGAAAAAGCGTCTATGCGATTCGTCCGGTGCTTGAAGGAGATGTCAAACAGGCTCTGCTTGCCCTCTGGAAAAAGCATGAAGTACTCCGATGATATAATGCGATATATGGATACGGATATCGCCTCCCTTATTGCGGAAGAAACCCGCCGCCAACAGGAAACACTTGCCATGATTCCGTCGGAAAACATCGTCTCTCCCGCGGTGCGCGACGCGTTGGGATCGGTCTTAACCAATAAGTACTCCGAAGGATATAGCCACAAACGGTATTATCAGGGAAACAAAACGATCGATAAAGTGGAGGATATCGCAATAGAGCGTGCCAAAACATTGTTCAGCGTGCCGCACGTCAACGTACAACCGTATTCGGGTTCGCCGGCAAATAGTGCCGTATATTTCGGCTTGCTCAATCCCGGCGACACCATTATGGGGTTAAAACTATCCGGCGGCGGGCATTTGACGCACGGACATCCCGACATCACCTTCTCCGGCAGGTATTTCCGTTCGGTGCAATATGACGTTACAAATGAGGGTTTCATCGACATGGAGGCGGTAGCCCGACAGGCAACACAGGAAAAACCCCATCTTATCGTCGTTGGGACGACCGCATACCCTCGGATGTATGATTGGGCGGCGTGGCGTGCGGTTGCCGACTCGGTGGGAGCGCTCCTTCTTGCCGATATTTCACACATTGCGGGCTTGGTGGTCGGCGGCGTTCATCCGTCGCCCGTGCCTTTTGCCGACGTTGTGATGACGACCACGCATAAATCGTTGCGAGGACCGCGAGGCGCCATGCTCATGGTGACAGAGCGGGGACTCAAAAAAGATCCCGCCATGGCGGACAAAATCGACAAGGCGGTGTTTCCCGGTCTTCAGGGAGGACCCCATGACAATGTGACCGCCGCGATAGCGGTAGCACTGTATGAAGCAAGCCAGCCTTCTTTTACCGAGTACGCCAAACAAGTCGTACTCAACGCCAAAACACTGGCCGATACACTGCTGAGTGGCGGGATAACACTTACGACCGGCGGCACCGATAACCATCTCATGGTTATCGATCTGCGTCCGCAAGGCACGGTAGGGAATGTTGTTGCCGAGGCGCTTGAATATGCGGGTATCGTGGTCAATAAAAACAGTGTGCCCCACGACACCAATCCGCCGTTTTATCCTTCCGGTATTCGTCTCGGCACTCCCGCACTCACGACCCGCGGTATGAAGGAAAAAGAAATGGCACAAATAGGAAAATGGATTATTGATGTTATTGTTCGCATGCGTGCGTTTCAGCTTCCCGAAACAAAAGATGCACGTCGAACTTTTATGAGTTCGGTACGGAAGGAACTTGCCGATGATGCGATTTTGCATGAAATCGCGGTTCAGGTTGCCAAATTGTGCGCGGCATTTCCGCTTCGCTGACGAATTTTGTATCATGACGTAAGGTGAATTGGACGGTGACACCTTTCGTATCCATCACCTGGATACCGGAAGTAGATTCGAACATCAGGGATTGGGGCTCACTTTCTTCTTGAAAAACACGGCAGATTCCGCTATACTCCCTATATTCCGCACATCAGGAAGTATCTCTGAGAAGCAATTCTTTCCCTGATGGAGGTTATAAAAGAGATACGCCGGACATTCAAACGCCGTCGTATCGGCGTTTTTTTTATGGTTTGCTATAAAAAGTATTCATTCCAAAATTTGGAATAAGAAAGGAAGTTATTTATGAAAGACATAACACTTGAGCAGTTATTGGAAGCGGGATGCCATTTCGGTCACAAAGCAGAGCGTTGGCACCCGAAAGCCTCGGAGTTTATCTGGGCGGAAAAAGACGGTATCCATATTATCGATCTTGCCAAGACCAAACTCGGCCTTGATGCCGCGATTGGGTTCGTGCGCACGCTTGCCGAACAGGGGGGAACTCTCTTGTTTGTCGGTACCAAACGGCAGGCACGGGGAGTCGTAAAATCCGCGGCGCTTACCGCCGGTGCAAGTTATCTTACCCAGCGTTGGATCGGCGGATTCATGACCAACTGGGAAGGAGTCCACAAAAACATCCAACGGATCGTCAAAATGATGGATGATCAGAAAAACGGTGGATGGAAGAAATTTCCCAAACACGAACAAACCAAAATGGGACGGGAACTTAATCGTTTAAACGTCGATTACGAAGGAGTATTGTCCTTAAACGAACTTCCCAAAGCGATTTTTGTCGTTGACGTCAAGAAAGAACAACTTGCCGTTCGTGAGGCAAAACGACTCAACATCCCGGTCATCGGGGTCGTTGATACCAATGCGGATCCGTCGCTTATCGATTATGTGATCCCCGCAAATGATGACGCCGTAGGATCCGTCGAGCTTGTCGTGAATGCGATTGCCGAAAGCTATCGCGAAGGGCGCGAAGTAGTGGAAAAGGAAGCGGCAAAAGCAAATCCTGCACCGGTCGCTAAGCCTGAAACAGCGGCGGCAAAGACCGAAGAAGTAGCGGAAAAAAAGGATGAACAACCCGCCAAAAAAGCGACAAAAACCAAAAAAGAAGCCACTCCGGAAACCAAGTAATACCGGGGAGAATAGGAGATAATGCATATGCAAATTAATCTTGACGATCTCAAAAAACTTCGCGCCGAAACGAGTGCCGGAGTGTCCGATTGCCGACAGGCGCTTGAAGACGCCGAGGGCAATTACGAAAAAGCCAAAAAGCTCATAACCGAGCGCGGACTTGAGAAAGCGGCCAAAAAAGAAGGCAAAGAAACGTCGCAAGGGTTAGTGGCTTCCTATGTTCATGCCACGGGCAAAGTCGGCGTGCTGGTGGAACTGCGGTGCGAAACCGATTTTGTGGCAAGGACCGATGAATTCAAAAATCTCGCGCATGAGATGGCGCTACAGATTACGGCAATGAATCCCGAAAACGTGGAATCGCTTCTTGCGAGCGCCTACATTCGCGATGCAGGCAAAAGTATGGCGGATTTGGTGAAGCTCACGATTGCAAAAGTCGGAGAAAACATCACGGTTGCCAGATTTACTCGCATGCAACTGGGGGAGTAAATCCTTTTTATTGATAAGAAACAAATATTTCTCGGACATGCCGTCTCGGAAATCGTGATGCAGTTCTGCATGAGTCTTTTTCCTCGTATATAAGATACCCTTGACTGGGTTGTTCGGGTCGCCTACACTAATACACATGATAGACGCACTCTTAAACAGTACCCGCGAACGGATGCGCAAGGCAATTGAAGTGACCCGTGTTGATCTTTCTTCGATCCGGTCGGGACGGGCGACGCCGGCGTTAGTCGAAAACATCGTGGTGGCAGTCTACGGCGGTACCCAACACCTTAAAGTGATGGAACTTTCCACAATATCGACTGCCGATAGCAAGACCCTGGTCATTGCACCCTATGACCCCTCAATTATTGCGGAAATCGAACGCGGCATCGCCGCGGCTAATGTCGGGTTGAATCCCGTGGTGGACGGAGAAGTCCTCCGTATCTCCATTCCTCCGCTTTCCGAAGAGCGCAGGCAGGAATACATCAAGCTTGCCAAAGTCAAAATTGAGGCAGGTAAAGTGATGGTGAGGCAGGTGCGTCATGATGCCATGAAGGAGCTTGCGGGCGCCCTTGCCAGCAAAGACGTCGGGGAAGATGAAAAGAAAAGCGGAGAAAAGAAAGTACAGGAATTGACCGATGAGATGATTGCCGAGCTCGAATCCATGGAAGAGAAGAAGGAATCGGAACTCATGCAGGTATAATTGGTCATCCCGGACGTGATCCGGGGTCCGTCAGGATTCTCGAGCGCCGTATTCCGGCTCAAGGGCCTCCGTGACATCATACTATGATCCTCACTGCCATTACATTTTTTGTCATCTTAACCATTCTTGTTCTGATCCATGAACTCGGCCATTATATGGTTGCCCGTATCGTGGGAGTGCGGGTGGAGGAATTCGGGTTAGGACTGCCCCCCCGTATTTTCGGCAAAAAAATCGGCAACACCGTCTATTCGCTAAACTGGCTTCCAATCGGCGGGTTTGTACGACTTGCCGGAGAAGACGACGAGATACATGATCCGAAACTTGCCAAGTCCGCAAAATACCGGGAATTTTTTTGGGCACGGAGCAAAAAAGAACGGTCGGCGATATTGGTCGCCGGCGTATTTATGAATTTCGTACTTGCCGTGGGTATTACCGTGGCACTTTTGGTTACCGGAGTCAAAGAACCGTCGGGTAAGGTGCAGGTGGAAAAAGTAGCCGCAAACAGCCCTGCCGCCGCGGCGGGACTCCGTGAGGGGGATACCATCCTCTCCGTTGCAGAGCGTCCGGAAGCGCCCCGATCCGTAACGACGCCTCCCGAACTTATCGCTTTTGTAAAGGATCGTGCGGGACGCGAGATAGTACTTGTCATCGAACGGGAAGGAAAAATCATGGCGGTTTCTTTATCACCGCGGAAAGAAGTTCCTCCGGGAGAAGGGCCGTTGGGTGTTTCGGTTACCGGCATGGAAACCAAACGTTATAGCCTTAAAGAAGCGCCGATGAAGGCGGTCTCCATTAACCTCGACAGGATGCGGGACATGTTCACGTCTTTGGGGGGTATGGTGTGGCGGCTTATAACCCTTCGTCCTCCGGAATCCGATGTTGCGGGTCCTATCGGAATTGCCCAGGTGACGGGACAGGCGGTGAAATTCGGATGGTCGGCTGTCCTTGAATTCGCCAGTATTCTTTCCCTCAATCTTGCCGTATTAAATATTCTTCCTATTCCGGCGCTGGACGGGGGAAGACTCGCCTTTGTGTTCTTGGAAAAAATTATGGGCCGAAAAGTTCGCCCCGCGTTTGAAAAATCAACCCATCAGATCGGGATGCTTATCCTTTTGGGGCTTATTGTTCTTGTTTCCATTAACGATATCCTTCGTCTTGTCCGCGGATAATTTCTTCCTGTGTTGACAGTTTCCGTGAAGTGTCTTACGGTTATAGTGTGCAAAAGGTTCTTGATTACGTAAGTTGGGGATTCATCGGACTCCTGGCCCTTCCTACGGTCATGATTATCGCCACATGGGGAAGTGTCCCCGGCGATATGGGGTACGGTGTCAAACGGGCATTCGAGCAGACCCTCCTTGTTATGGCGCGCCCCTCCTACGATGCGGAAGCCCAACTCAACGCCCAATACACCAAACGACGACTCGAGGAAGCCAAGGCGCTTTTGGCCAACAACCAATCATCCGCAGGGTTGGCATACCTGTCGCAACAGGTTACCGCAACCAAAAAGTTGATCGAACGGGCACCGACCGCCGAAAAAAAACGCGAAGCGGCCAAAAACTATCTTTCAACGTTAAAAACGGTTTCCAAAGAACTGAAGGCGCAACAAACAAAGCCGAGGAGCATCGCGGTGAAGACAAAATCAAAGGGCACATTAAGCGGTGCTACGGTTGCGAGTCTGCAGTCTGATTTAGCCCGGCAAATTCAGGAGATACAAACCCTGCAGACGCAACTGGAGCAACAAGTGAATAGCTCCCCGCAGACACAACAACTGCTGTCACAGCTCTCTGCACAGGAGCAACAGCTACGGCAGTTACAACAGCAGGTGCAATCTCAGTCCGTCACCGCCCCGGAACAGGTACAGCAAATCCAATCGCAGATGGAAACGGCTCAGGAACAAACCCAATCGATCGTTTCGGAGATCACTACTCCGGAAAACGCGCAGGAATCACAGGGACAGGAAGTCATTGATCTGTCTATTGATAACACCGCAAGTCAGATTGATGAAGCAATTGAAGAATTGGAGACTATTGTTGCGGAATCAGCCGATCAACAGCCGGAAATGGAAACAGAAACGGAGATCACCCCTGAGCCATCGGAAAATGACAACGGCGGAGAAAATAACGGCAACGGCCAGAATGGTAACGGCAACAATAACGCCGATAATAACGGCAACAATAGCGGGGAAAACGGCAACGGATCGGAGAACTGATCATCCGATATTTGTTGACTCTTGTACCCCTCTGCGATACCATATCCCTAAGCAAATACACGCGATCGTTCCGTGATCCGACCGGAATAACCCTTTTTGGGACGCGGCTCTGCCAATAACAGAGACGGGGAATGCCCGTGATAGCTGACAATGAGACGCTCGTCTTGGCGGTGTAAGACGAACGAGATAAGGTGGTACCGCGAGCATACCCTCGCCCTTATCTACGGGAAATATTATGTTCCGTAGGTGTATGGGGAGGGATTTTTTTATGGCTGTTTATGATAATTTTCAAGCGCTTGATATCCGTGTCGGCGTAATCATCGGAGTTGAGGATTTTCCCGAGGCAAAAAAACCGGCGTATAAGCTTACCATCGATTTTGGCCAAGAGATCGGTATAAAACGGTCGAGTGCCCAATTGGTCAAACACTATACAAAAGACCTCCTCATGGGTAAAAAGGTATTGGGAGTCGTAAATTTTGCACCACGACAGATCGGCCCGTTCATTTCCGAAGTGCTGACCCTGGGAGTACCCGATGCCGCCCACGAGTGTGTCTTGATTGTTCCTGATAAAGATGATGCAATAGTTGGAGGAAAACTTTATTAAAACATTTACCCTGCAACAGCTAACTGTTAACAGTCAACGGTTACTTGCACCTTTCTATGAAACAACAATTTGAAAAAAAGGAACTGAAGAAAAAAAGCGACGATTTATCCGCCTGGTACACCGACGTCATTTTGAAAGCAACGATAGCAGATTATGCTCCGGTTAAAGGATGTATGGTCATTCGTCCGTACGGCTATGCGTTGTGGGAATCCGTACAGGAAGCGTTAAATCGCATGATGAAAAGTGCGGGTATCGAAAACGCGTATTTTCCTCTTTTCATTCCATATTCGCTTCTTGAAAAAGAAAAACAACACGTTGCGGGGTTTTCACCGGAACTTGCGGTGGTCACTATAGGAGGAGGAGAAGAATTGAAGGATCCGTTGGTGGTGCGACCGACGTCGGAAACCATCATGTATGAAATGTACGGTAAATGGGTGCAGAGCTGGCGGGATCTGCCGGTGCTTATTAACCAGTGGAACAACGTCGTGCGGTGGGAAAAACGTACCTATCTCTTTTTACGAACGACGGAGTTCCTGTGGCAGGAAGGTCATACCGCCCATGAGACCGAGGAAGAAGCGGTCGCTATGGTGATGAAAGCGCTTGACTGGTATCGGCAAGTGTATGAAGACTATTTTGCCGTCCCCGTCGTTATGGGGCAAAAGAGTGAGTCGGAAAAATTCGCCGGGGCGAAAACCACCTTCACCGTGGAAGCGCTCATGCCGGACGGTAAGGCACTGCAGGGCGGCACCAGTCACAACCTCGGACAAAACTTTTCGAAATCGTTTGACATCTCCTTCCAAACCCGGGATGGGAAGAGTGATTTTGTCTGGCAGACATCCTTCGGGTTTTCCACCCGGAGTCTCGGGGGATTATTTCTGACGCACGGGGATGATAGCGGCTTAGTATTGCCCCCCAAAATCGCTTCGATTCAGGCAATCATCATCCCGATTTTTAAGGGTGATGATACGAAGGAAGGGCTCCTTGAATACTGCGGCGAAATTCGTGATGCGCTGGTGGGACAGGGTATTCGCGCGAGACTTGACGATCGTGACAGCCAATCGGTCGGAAGAAAGTTTAATGAATGGGAAGTGAAGGGGGTGCCGATCCGATTGGAAATCGGACCCAAGGAGATGGCGGATAGGGCACTTACCGTTGCCCGTCGTGACACGGGGGAAAAGTCGGTCGTGGAACGCAAGGAAATGATTCCTACGGTTGAAAAATTGCTGGAAACCATCCAGGAATCGCTTTTTGCAAAGGCCAAAAAACATCTTTCCGACAACACACACGAGGTAACGGAATTTGCCGAATTTGAAACGATCATGCAAACAACCCGCGGTTTTATCCGTGCCTTCTGGTGCGAGGAAGCGGCGTGCGAAGCGGCCATAAAGGAAAAAACCAAAGCAACCACCCGGTGTTTGCCGCTTACGGCGGAAAAAGGAAAAGGGAACTGTGTTCACTGCGGCAAAGAGGCAACCCGAAAGTGGCTGTTCGGACAGTCCTATTAAGCCAAACTATCGACTCAAAATTGACTACATGTGTGAGGTATGATACACTTTGTGTCCTATGGCACTGACTGCTGAATCTGTTCAGGTTGACGGGAAAAGTTTTCGCATATTGCCCTTCGATGTCGAGCGTATCAACGCCAATATGAATGAAGGGGTGCTTCATATTTGGCATGGGGTAGCGGCCGCACGAGGCGATGAACAAGCCGAATCCGGCATTTTTGCGTCCGCAACCGTCAGATATTCACGGGAAAGCGGAAGATATCCGGAAATAAAAGAAGTTACGACAAGAAAAATCGGATAAGTGTCCACATTTTGCTCTTTCTTCACTGTACGAAAACGGCTATACTAGCCTCATGAAAACCGTTGTTACTCACATAGGGCCCGATCTTGATGCCATCACAAGTACCTGGCTCGTCAAAACGTTTTTCCCCGGGTGGGAAGAGGCGGAGATCGTGTTTGTTCCGGCGGGTACGACGCTCAATAAAACGGATCCCGACGGTAATCCGGAAATTCTTCACGTTGATACGGGTTTCGGACGTTTTGACCATCACCAAACCGACGCGGACACCTGCGCCGCAATGCTCGTCTATGAGGAAATCAAAAAACAACACGGGCCCGACCCGGTACTTGAACGAATGGTAGAAGTCGTTAACGACGTCGACCACTTTAAGGAAGTGTTTTACCCCAATGCGAGTGCGGATTACTGGGAATTTTGGATAGTGGGGCAAATTGACGGATGGCGGCTCCTTTTTAGCGATAACCCGTTAAAGATTATGGAACTCGGGTTTGCCTCGCTGGACGGTATTTACAAAGTGATGCTCAACAAAATATGGGCCGAAAAGGAACTTGATCAGGCGTCCCCGTTTGAAACGAGATGGGGGAACGGTTTGGGCTTTGAAACCGTCAATGATGAGGTCATTCATCAGGCACAAAAACGAGGATATAGCGTCGTCATACGAAAAGATCCGAAAAAAGGATACGTGCGGATCAAAACCCTCCCCAAACCGGAAATTGATCTCACCCCGCTGTATGAACGGCTCAAAAGCGACGAGCCGGAATCAACCTGGTTTCTCCACGCATCGCGTCATATGCTATTAAACGGCAGTGCAAAAAACCCCGAGATGAAGCCCACAAAACGCACGCTTGCCGAGCTTATTAGCGTCATCAAGGAGGTGTTGGCATGAGCGAATGTATCTTTTGTAAGATTGTGAACAACGAAATCCCTTCGTACACGGTGTATGAAGATACGGACACCCGTTCATTTCTGGACATCTTCGGGGCAACCGACGGACATGCCATGGTCATCTTAAAAAAACACGGTGTTACCATTCATGACTATTCGCAAAGTGAGCTCGGGGCACTATGGGAAACTGCCAAAAAAGTGGCGGCCGCGATTGAAAAAGCGTTTGGGACCACGATCCTGAGTATCGGGATAAATCACGGTGAACCTGACGGGGTCAAACACTTGCACGTCCATATTATGCCTCGCTTTGCGGGTGATGGAGGTGGTATAATACAGTCACTCCCGGGAAAAAAAAGGGAAATCCAAGATTTTTCCGGCGTGGCGGAGCAAATCCGCTCACAGATAGGAAAGTGAGGTGTTTTTATTTCTATGGTATTTGTTAAAGCACAACCAGGCGATACATCAGATGCATTAATTCGAAAATTCATGCGGAAGGTCCTCAACGAAGGAATTCTGCAGGATCTTAAAAAGCGGGAACATTACGTCAAACCCGCCGAAAAGCGAAAAGAGCAAAAGAAAGAATTAGCACGCCGTATGCGAAGAAACCGCAAGACGGGACGAACGTAAAAATACACGGGTATGCTTCTTGATACGCTGAAATCACAACTGACGAGCGCGATGAAAGCGCATGACGCCGTAACGGTGGAAACCGTGCGGTTTCTTCTTGCCGCGGTAAGAAACATCGCCATCGATAAATACGGCGCCGAAGGGGAAGCAAAGGTGACCGATCAGGATGTTCTGGATGTTGTCAAAAAGCAGGTAAAAACCCACAACGAATCAGTTGAGGCATTTACGAAAGCGGGAAGAACCGAACTTGCCGAGCAGGAACGTGCGCAATTAGCAGTGCTTTCGCAATACCTGCCCAAACAAATGAGTGATGGTGAATTACGTGCCGTTTTAGCGCCGGTCGCGGCAGGAGGCGGTGACTTCGGTCCGCTCATGGGGAAGGCCATGGCGGCGGTGAAAGGTCAGGCGGACGGGGGAAATGTCTCCCGTATCTTAAAGGAACTGCTCTCTTCCCAATAAACGCTCATTGGTATATGGTGAAAGTCACATGATTGCCGTTCTTTTTACCACCGAATCGCATTTCCCCGTTAAGAAATCCACCGTTACCCAAGCGATAGAGAAATCTCTCGAAGGCAGAGTTAAACGCGATACCGAAGTGAGTGTGTCGATTATCGGAGATCGGAGGATGCAGGAACTGAACCGCACCTATCGGCAGAAAGATTATCCCACGGATGTCCTGTCGTTTCCGCAATACGATCCAAGTCAGCCGGGAGCTCCTTTTGTCGACTCCCCGGACGGAATTTTACGATTGGGTGACATCGTCGTGTCCTATCCGCAGGCCGTACGGGAAGCTACCGAGGAAAACAAATTGGTTGATGAGAAAATCGTGGAACTTGTTCTGCACGGCCTGGAACACCTTTTGGGGAATCACCACGAAGAATAAAGACGAGTGTATATGGTATATAGTTCAGAGGGGATCGTCATCGGAAACGGCGCGAGATTTGAATACCTTACCGTTTGATGAACGAGTCCCATAAGTGTTGAACCGGTAACTCAATATGTCGTTTTATCGCATCTATCGCCCTCAGGTTATTGATGAAATTGATAACGGTGCCGTTCGCGAGCAGTTATTGACGCTTTTAGCGAAGGACCGGAGCAGGTTACCCCATGCGTTTTTCTTCACGGGGCCCAAAGGGACGGGAAAAACGACTGCCGCCCGGGTGATTGCAAAATTATTTAACTGCACGAACCTTTCTCCCACTGGCCCGTGCGGCAATTGTGATCAGTGCATGAGTATCACCAAGGGCATGAATCTCGACGTCATTGAGATGGATGCGGCAAGTAATCGGGGCATTGATGAAATACGGCAACTGCGAGACCGCATCAACCTTACGCCGACGTCATCTTCTTTCACGGTTTATATTATCGATGAAGTGCATATGTTAACGACTGAGGCGTTTAATGCACTCTTAAAGACCCTCGAAGAGCCGCCCCCGCACGCGGTATTTGTGCTCGCCACCACCGACGCGCATAAGGTTCCCGCCACCATAAAGTCACGGTGTCTCGAGCTGAATTTTCATAAGGCAACCACGGCAGAAATCGTGCACGCGTTACAGCGAATCGTTGATGCGGAAAAAATAGCCATATCCGCGGACGGCTTAACCTACATTGCCGGACTTGCCGACGGATCATTCAGGGACGCGGTCAAATACCTTGAACAGGCAAGTTTGCAGGCAGGCAAAGTCACCGAGGAATCACTGCAAAAGCTATTTGCGACCCCGCAATACACCAAACTTCGGACATTCATTAGCGTATTGTTCCGTCGTGATATAGAAGGTGTTTTGAAAAATCTTGATGAGGTGGTCGGACAGGGTATTGATCTTCGGTCATTTCTCACCTTTGTCCTTCAGGCATTGGAAGCCGACATGGTAAGTCTGGTAAAAGGGGAGAAGGATGCTGTTGCGGGTTCTCTTGATGACATCAAGCTTGCCGTCCGGCTCTTGGGACGCGCGTACGAAGAGTTACGGTTAAGTCCCGTACCGAAGTTGCCACTGGAACTTGCCGTCATTGAATTTTGTTACGCGGACACGCAACAGACTCTCCAAAAGCAGGGGGCACCCCGACCGACATCCGCACCGGTGTCACCCGTGATACACCATGCGACTTCCGCAATGCCGTCTTCATCCGCAACAAACCATGCGCCTGCACCCGAGCCGACTCCCGCGCCGGAAGCATCCGTAGCCCCTGCGGAGTCATTGGGATTGCTGACACTCGAAAAACTCATCGAGCACTGGCCGGATTTTATCGCGACAACCAAGCCTATCAATCATTCGGTTGCTGGTGTTCTTCGGTCCTCTAGACCGAAAGCGGTGGACAATGGTATAGTAACAATCGAAGCGTTCTATAAATTTCATCAGGAAAAACTGGCGGATATTCACACCAAACAGATTCTTTCCGATGTCTTGAAAAAACTCTTCGGAGAAAAGGTAAAAATAGAAATTGTGTTAGGAAAAAAATAAAGGAGGATCTATGTTTAACCCGTTTAAAGCCTTAGGTGATGTCAATGCGATGCGCAAACAGGCGCTACAGATTCAGGCGGCATTGGAAGCAGAGGAATTTGAAGTTGTGAAAGGGAATGTGCGGATAGTGATTTCCGGAAATCAAAACGTGAAAACGGTTGAAATAGACGGCGTAGCCAACGATGATGTGAAAAACGCCTTAAACGAAGTCATCAAAAAGAGCCAGCAGGCCGCCGCGATGAAACTTGCAGAAATTTCCAAAAACTTTCAGCAATAATCGCGTTGTCTCCTGAGCTTGTTTCAGAATCCGTCCGGTAGTCTGGTGGATTCAGGCTCGGTGGTCGGAATGATCCGACGAAGTATATGAGGATAATCGTTACCGGATCGCTAGGGTACGACTACATCATGAATTTTTCCGGCCGGTTTGCCGACCGGATTATGCCGGATAAACTGCATCAGATTTCCTTAAGTTTTCTTGCCGACAAACTTTCCAAAAACCTTGGGGGCACGGCGGGGAATCTTGCCTATACGCTCAAACTTCTCGGTGAAGAGCCCGTGATTCTTTCGTCCGCGGGTAATGATTTTACGGATTATCGTGATTTTCTGGAGAAACACGGTATATCGCTTGAGGGGATTACCGTGGCAAACGACGAACCCTGCGGTTCCTATCATGTCATAACGGATAGCGACGATAACCAGATCGGTGCGTTTTATACCGGTGCGACAAAATATAACAAAAACCTTTCCCTCGAAAGTACCAAACAATCGGATTTTGTGGTGATCGGACCCAACGACCCGAAAGCAATGAAAAATTTTGTAACCGAATGCATCAAGCGGAAATTCCGTTACATGTATGATCCCGCATTTCAGATAGGAAATTTTTCTCCGGAAGAGCTGAAAAGCGCGATTGAAAATGCAGAATTGGTTATCGGAAATGATTATGAGATAGCACTTATTGAGCAGAAATTGGAAATATCTCATGAGGAGCTTATTCTCATGGGACCCAAAGCGGTGATTACGACATTAGGTGCCAAAGGAGCGATTATCGAGACACGCCATGAGGCGATACATATAAAGCCCGCGAAAGCAAAAAATGTATCCGATCCGACCGGTGCGGGGGACGCATTCCGCGGCGGATTTCTTGCCGGGTATCTCAACGGTATGGATTTACCGGTTGCGGGACAGATGGGTGCGGTTGCGGCGGTCTATACGGTGGAAAAATACGGTACCGTCACGCATCACTACTCGAAAGAACAATTCCGAAAACGGTACGAAGAAAATTATATGCTTCCGCTTCCGCTCTGATATGGAAACTTCACGTATCGTCAAAACATTTACGAGTAAAAAAGGAACGGAAGTAACGTTTCGGTACCCCTCTCCGACCGATTTTGACCGGCTGTGGTCATTTGCCTGCGATATCGGCGCGGAAGATACCTATGTTGCCCTGTCGGCGCCTCCCACCGAAGAGGAAGAGCGCACGTTTTTTGACGGGATGATACAGGATGTGACCAAGCGTGAGTCCGTGTATCTCCTCGCGTTTGTCGGCGATACGCTCATCGGCAACGGACGGGTAACCAGAGGGAAAGGAAGACATCACCACGTGGGAAATATGGGAATTTCGCTTCGTGCGCCGTATCGGAACGAGGGGATTGGATTTGCCCTTATGCAATCACTTATTGACGAAGCGCGCGCCTTGGGATTACGATTGCTCACGTTAACGTGCTTTGAAACAAACGCGCCGGCACTTCATGTCTATGAGAAGTTAGGGTTTCGGAAGGCAGGCGTGATACCGGAAGCGATCCGATTCAAAGAACAGTACGTCGGTGAAGTTCATTTATACCTGCCCCTTACCGAGAAAGAAAAATAATCATATAAACTATTCCAATACCAAGGAGGCCTATGGCAAAACAAGTACCCCATGATGTAAAAGA
Source organism: Patescibacteria group bacterium (assembly GCA_049322955.1). Lineage (GTDB taxonomy): Bacteria > Patescibacteriota > Microgenomatia > UBA10105 > UBA927 > UBA927. Next base: position 535,170 of record JBMOPU010000012.1, read on the forward strand.
TCTCTCGCTTTCTCCGGGAGGAAAAAACCGTATCGAATGGGCGGGCAATCAGATGCCGGTGCTTCGCCTGTTGGGCGAACGGTTTGCCAAACAACAGCCGCTTAAAGGGCTTCGCCTTGCGGCGTGTTTGCATGTCACCGCGGAAACGGCAAATCTTATGATTATGTTAAAAAATGGCGGAGCAGAAGTAAGTCTTGCCGCCAGTAATCCGCTCAGCACCCAGGATGACGTTGCGGCGAGTTTAGTCAAAGACTACGGCATTCCGACCTATGCCATAAAAGGGGAAGACACAAAAACCTATTACAAACATTTAAATGCCGTCCTGGATACGCACCCGCACGTTACCATGGATGACGGTGCGGATTTGGTGAGTTTGCTTCATAAAGAACGTACCAAACAACTTGCCGAGATGTTGGGATCGAGTGAGGAAACCACGACCGGCGTCATACGCCTCAAAGCGATGGAAAAAGACGGGGCACTCAAGATCCCCGTGTACGCGGTCAACGACAGTGATACCAAGCACATGTTCGATAACCGATATGGGACGGGGCAATCAACGCTCGACGGCATTATGCGGGCGACGAATCTGCTCATAGCCGGAAAAACGGTCGTCGTATGCGGGTACGGCTGGTGCGGACGGGGATTGGCCTCACGGGCACGCGGTATGGGAGCGCATGTTATCGTTACCGAAGTGGATCCGATCAAGGCACTCGAAGCGGTGATGGACGGATTTGTGGTCATGCGAATGCAGGATGCCGTAAAAACAGGGGATATTTTTGTCACGGTCACGGGAGATAAAAGCGTCATCACGCTTTCGCATATGGAAGCCATGAAAGACGGCGCCGTGGTCGCTAACTCCGGACACTTTGATGTGGAAATCGAAATGGCGGCACTCGAAAAGAAAGCCAAGGCAAAACGCAGAATCAGGCCGTTTGTCGATGAATATACCCTGAAAGGAAAGCGCATCTTTGTGTTGGGCGAGGGGAGACTTATCAATCTTGCCGCCGCGGAAGGACACCCCGCGGAAGTGATGGATATGAGTTTTGCCAACCAGGCGCTTGCCGCGGAATTTTTTGTAAAAAACAAGGGAAAACTTGAAGTAAAGGTGTATCATATCGACAGAGCGATGGATAGCGAGATAGCCAGACTCAAACTCGCCGCCATGGGCGTGAAATTCGATAAGTTGAGTAAGGAACAGCACCACTATCTCACCAGCTGGCAAGAGGGGACGTAACGATGATTGACGGAAAAGCACTGTTACAAAAGTATCGCCACCGGATTGACACGATAACACCTCCCGACGCAATCGATTGCCGCAATCTCCTTACGGGAAGGGTGATGCATTTTTGTGCGGAAGAAGGAAATTCCCTTCTCACGGAAGATGAGAAATTGGCGATCGCCGAGGCCGCACTCCAAGAGGAGCAGATGCAAGAAGGCGCGCGTTCCCGCTTTTTTCGCAAATAAATCCACGTTGCCGATATATCCCTGCCCAGTCAAAGATCGCATCGCGAAGTATTGTCAACGGCAATAATTTCTCTGAATGCGAGAAGCCAAGTACCCCTCACGCCGTTTTATATTTAAATGTTGTATTTCTCACAATTTAGATGTAATATACATAGCTTATAGCAGTCGTTTTTACGGCTGTTTTTGGTTTTATAGGGTCATATGGTCGATGAAGCACCGTTGGTAAAAGTTTGCAAACGGCATATTCCGTGGACAATCGAGACGTCTGCAACCGCAACGCACTGTTCATTCTGCGGGAGAGCATTGGAAATTCGGCGGGCGGATGAAGAAACCAACCTTTGGAAGAGGCTTTGGAGTGCCCGTGAGATACAGAAGAAGTGGGGTGGTGGCGGCAAAGAACGCGGCACCCCCAACTAACAACAAGTCATGAATACTACTCCTGAATTATTACGATCGCTCGTACGCCGGCCGGACTATCGCACACAACGGTCCATTACCGATACCGCCGCGGACTTTTGGCAAAAAAACGCCAACGACGGAGTCGGATCGTATGAGGATTGGCTGGAGGCACGGAAGGCGTTTCGGAGCCAAACGGGAAATATTCCCGTCCCGATTCGCGGGGGCGGTCGCGGCATGATGTTTGTCGCCACGGATATTCTCAAAAAAATTCCCAACGCGCATGTAAAAATATATGATGACGCCGACGTGCTCGGGGGTATGGCCCATCGGGCAATTTCATCATTTATCACGGGGCACATTCCCGCAAAAACAGCCGCCGTGCGGGACGGCATGAGACTCCTCATGCATCCGCGGGTAGATGTTGTTCCCAACACGACGCTGACGACACAACGGTTTTCAGATTTCGTAACTTCCTATGAAGTGCCGGTCGCGATTGATGCGCCGGGCGCCGTGCCGAAACGAGGCGACTATCCGTATGGAAATAGGGTATGGGATATCATGAATTTTGTCGGGAATGTCAATGCTCCCTATGATAATGACGGACATTTCGGCAATGTAAAACTGCCCGAGGCATTTACCCCGAGAGGAAGCAGGCTCCCCATCATCAGCGTCGTAGGAGGCAATACGGGTCGAGATGCCCATGTCGCGTTCGGACTTGTCGAGACGGCACGGGATATCGCCACAAAATTCGGCATCCCTATTGAGCAGATTGATCAGATGCAAATAATGGAACACGGAATCGTCCGAACACGGCAGGAATTAGGGCTCCCGCCGATTTTGGATCAATATCTCTACCGGCGTCCTCTTGGGGAAATGTCGGGAGTGAAAAAACTGTTTCCGAAAACGGGCAATTTGGAGCGAGGAAACCCTGAGCTTGCCGAGATTCTTATAAACGGTATCAAACAGTGGGAAGCAGGCGAGGGAGGAATGTTTCTCGGCAACACCGAACTTGATTCGGTGACCGATAATGGTGAGAAAATTTCCGCAGTTCTTCGGCATAACGGCACGGGAGAATCACGCACCGTTGATGCGTCGCTTGCGCTTATTTCCACGGGTTTTGAGGCCGGAGAGCCGTTCCGTGTTGCGACCAGAAACGGAGTAGTCGGCACGGATGTGGGGATAAAGGTTACGGGAGGCGGTGATTTGGCCTCCACATCAAAATCCGCACGGGAAGTCTCATCTGAAATCATTGAAAAGCTTACGGCAACAGGAACGGGATATGACCCGGAAAAATATCGCCGGTTTCTTGAGCAAACATCCGAGGAATTACGTGCGACAGGTATGGCAACCGGAGATGAAGCGGTGCCCGTTGATCCGGTAAAGCGAACTCTTACTGTGGGACCGCGTTTTCTTCTCGATAAGCATTTTGTGGGAATAACGCCCGAAGATCGTCCGCCGGTGGATGCCGCAACGACCTTTGGCGGGGCGGATATACAAAAAAGACCCCCGGTAAAGGGACTTCGTGAACATCTGGAAGCACAGGGTCGCACCCTCATTCAAAGCTCTGTTGCCCCAAGTCGCACGGACTCGTCGACGGTGCCGTCAGGGAGTACGTTTCTGTATTCCGGTATCTACGACGATGATAACGCCGGTGTGGCGATTGCCCCTGACGGAACAATATACGTGCTTCCGTACCATCACGCAAAACGATGGGAAAAAGCAAGCAACGAACGCGTAATTTCGGACGTACTTCGTCGTACCATAGGATACCGGGAAGATGAGGTTGATACGACCGGGGAAGCGCGAGCCCGGCTCATCCAAGATCTTACCGATCACGTGCGCGGGCAACGCGCCGCACTCGTCGCAACGCTCTTTGACCGCTTCGGCTGGAAGTCTCCCGAATCGGAAGATACCCGTGCATTATTTGCCGACAGCATCCGGATGGGAAGAAACGGCATTGAGGTTCGAAAAATCGATGAACACGGCAATTCCGTATGGCAGACCTCAGGAAGCGACGGCAAACTGAAACGGTATATGGAGCATTTGTTTACCGCAAGGGTTCCGGAATTTACTTCGGCCTACGCGTTGAAGCGATGGTTGCGAAATGAAGGCGCGTTTTTCGGTTCCGTTATCGCCGGTGCGGGACTTCCCGCAGTAGTGAACGATCCTGATGCCGTACGGACCATGATGACCATGATGGGGCTTGTCGGAGTGCTCACCAAGGCGGCGGGATCCGTGTTGAGTTTCCTGAGACTCGGGAATAAGCCGACGCGACTGGAAACGATGCTTCACACCACGGGGAATGCTGTTTCAGGAGGATTCATCGGCGCCGGTATAGGAGTCGGTATCGACCAAAGTCAACATACCCATCACCATGCCCGTGGCACCGGTGTTATCGGGCATTCGGCAGGATTCCCGGTTCGCGAGATTTCGCCGAGTTTCGTCCAGGATCCGGCTGAGCACCCGGGCTCGCTATCCGTGCTTCCCGAAGCGGAACCACATACGCTAAGCCAGCGGGCAATCTTGGAACAGCGACTCCAAACATTAAGTACATCAGATCTTCCCGAGCGTGCGGTTCGAGATGCGGTGAACCGACTGTATGATGAAGTTAACCCAAGGAGTCCGGCCGACTGGAGCAATCCTTCAAACGGGGTAACCGAACGTCAGGTGTTTGAGGATGCGATTATGGATAACTTAGATACATTGCGACGTGATCCAACCTTGGCATCGAGCCCGAAATTCCTTACGCGTCTTTCCACGATAGTGAACAGCGAATCACTTGCCGATGCATGGAATGCCATTCGCGGACGGTAAGTATTTGCACAATACCGGGAACATGGCCGTAAAAAAAGAAAGAGAACAGCGTGAAGAAGGCGGATACGCCGATGGCGGCGAGCTTCTACGAGAAGAATATGAGGTCGGGCTGGCGCTTGCAAATGCCATAGCCAACGGACAAAAAGAATCACTTGATGCGACGGAAATGCTCGTACTGGAACGGTTTGTTATGGGGGTCAATGCCCATCCTTCACGAAAACCCGTATTGAGCAGAGCGGCCCTTACTCATGTCATAAAAAGACTGGGGAAGTAACGAAACAACCTGGATTTTTCCCGCCTGTCTCTGTACAATAGCCGCATGGGTGATATACGGTCTTCACGACGACTTTCTCAGGTTCCTCATAGTCCGATCCGCAAGTTAGTGCCGTATGCGGTGTCGGCAAAACAGCAGGGTGTGCATGTCTATCATTTAAACATCGGAGATCCCGACATCAAAACACCTGAAGTGATGCTTTCCGTACTTCGAAACTGGGATAAAAATCCCATCGGCTACGACCAGTCGCAGGGAAACCCCTTGTTTCTTGATGCAATGAAAGCGTACTACCATCGCCTGGGCTTTTCGTATATCGACACTCACAATATACAGGTTACCAGCGGAGGATCCGAAGCGATCGCCATGGCGATGTTTGCCGTGTGCGATGCGGGAGAGGAAATGCTCACCTTCGAGCCGCTTTATACGAACTATAATTCCTATGCGGTGGTAACCGGCATTACGCTCCGGGCAATCGAAACCTCTGCGGCAAACGGTTTTCATCTTCCCGAGCGCGAGGTTATTGAAAAAGCGATTACAAAAAAAACCCGCGCTATTCTTATTTGTAACCCCAACAATCCCACGGGTACCGTCTATACCAAAGAAGAAATTGAAATGCTGGTTTCGATAGCTCGCGATCATGGACTCTTTTTGCTCTCGGATGAGGTCTATCGTGAATACACCTACGACGGCAGACAGCATGTGTCGCTGTTTGACTATATGCGTGAGATACCCGAATACGCCATCGTATTAGACAGCATGTCCAAGCGGTACAGCCTCTGCGGAGCCCGATTGGGAACGTTAGTCACTCTGAATGAGCAGGTGTTGAAAGGAATTCTTGCCATAGCGCAAGGCAGATTGTCTTCGGGTCTCATCGATCAAATGATGGCCTCAAAACTCGTCGAGGTACCGGATAGCTATTTGGAAGAAGTGCATGATGAGTATCGGAAGCGTCGTGACGCGCTGTATGAAGGGTTGAAAAAAATTCCCGGCGTGGTGATTCCGAAACCGGAGGGCGCGTTTTATACCATCGTGGGGCTTCCGGTTTCCGATGCCGAAGATTTTGCAAAGTGGCTCCTTACGGATTTTCGAGACAACAACGAGACGGTGATGGTTGCCCCTGCGGCCGGTTTTTATGCGACACCGGGAAAAGGGAAGAATGAAGTGCGCATTGCCTATGTACTGCATGTTGATGCCATCAGACGATGTGTCGACCTTCTCGCGAAGGCCTTGGTGGCCTACGCCAAAAAATAATACTCGTATGAACAAAATCACCAAAAAAAAACTGGCACTGTTTGATATTGACGGAACGCTCGTTTCGACGACCAAAGAAAGTATCGATCAGTGGCGGATCCGGGTGGTTGAGGTGTTTAAATACGTGTATGACAAAGACCTTGCTCCGGATTTTGATTTGGCGAGGGTTAACGGCAAGGTAGAACGGCGCTATTTTAGGGAGATTGCGGAAATGCTGGGGGTACCGAAAGAAACTTTCGAGGAAAAATTTCCGCTGGCGGCGGAATATTTTCATACCCTCCTTACCAAGCATATTGAGAATAAGAATATTACCTTCTCCCGTATCGATGAAGCGTGGGATCTTGTTAATCAACTGAAAAATCTTCCCGATGTCGATTTGGGCCTTGTTACCGGGAACATCGAAAAAAACGCATGGCTGAAGCTCAAAAGCGCGGAATTTCATACGCCGTTTGAAGTCGGCGGATTCGGTGACCATGTGGAAGATCGGGGGGATTTGGTGCTTGAAGCCATAGAGAAAGCGCAAAATCACTTCGGCACACGGTATGAAAAAACGGATGTTGTGGTGATAGGAGATACCATTCATGACATCGCGTCGGCAAAGAAAGCGGGAGTCGTTTCGGTCGGAGTTGCAACCGGCGTCACCGAATCGTTTTCGGCACTCGTCGAGGCCGGCGGGGATATCGTGGTGAATACCCTTACCGATGAGGCGGTCCTTACCGTATTCGGACTCACAAAACGAAAAAAAACGGCAAAAGGAAAACACTCATGAAACCGGGAAAAAAACTCGTCATTTTTGATATCGACGGTACGCTGATTCGCCCCAACCGTCTTCATGATAATCTGCAACGATTTCCCTACAGCATAAAAAAAGTATATGGGATTGATATTGGCACCATTACCGAAGATATGTGGCACAGAAGTAACTTTAACGGCAAAGGGGACCGCTATATTCTTTGGCATTATGTCGCACCGCACGGAATAACCCGCGATCAATTCCTTGATCGTATCGGAGAGGTAGGCGAAGCCTTTGTGGAATATTTTGAATCTATCCGTCACGGCGGTCAGTCCTATGTCGTAATACCTGAAGCCAAAAAGTTAGTGGATGACGTGATAGCCGCCCCGCACTTATCGGAAGGAGTCCTTACTGGTAACCTGGGGTCCTCCGCAATGTGGAAGCTCCGTGCGGCGGGGCTTCCCGAGTTTGCCTTTGGTGTGTACGGACACGAAGCGGATGCCCGCGAAGATTTGGCGAAGCTCCTTGTCGAAAAAGCCGCACATTACTTTGATGCTCCCATACAATCCCGGGATATCATTATCGTAGGTGATACGGTCAACGATGTTTTATGCGCCAAAGCAATCGGTGCGACCAGCCTTATCGTGACCACCGGGTGGAAGGTTTCCCCCGATTCGGTACGGGAGGCGGGAGCCGATGTGATCGTCGATTCCCTTACCGATTCTCGCGTGTATGATCTTTTGGAGCTGACGGCATGAAACTATTTGCTGGAACATCAAATCCCGGACTGGCCATGGCGGTTTCAACACACGGTAACCTCCCGCTCGGGAGTGTGGAAATAACCCGCTTTATTGATAATGAGTGCCGGGTATTTGTGAAAGACGCGGTTGAAGGGGAGGAAGTATATATTTTACAATCCCTTTCCGAAGTAGCCGATCAGCACCTGGTGGAACTGTGTCTTTTGGGTTCGGCCGTAAAAGGATTGGGTGCAAAAAAAGTAACGGCTATTATTCCCTGGATGGGCTATAGCAAACAAGATAAGGCGTTTCGGAAAGGAGAGGCTATTTCCGCGCAATTGGTCGCGAAATTTATCGAAGCGGCGGGCTTTGATGCCGTCATAACCGTTGAACTGCATTCAGAAAATGTCCTGCCGTATTTTACGATCCCCGTTACCGAACTCTCATCACACGGTCTATTGGGCAAGGCATTTTTCGAGGATACCGTGACATCATCCCTCACCCGTGCCGTTGTTGTCTCTCCCGATTACGGCGGAGTATCACGATCCGCACGGTTTGCCGAAGAAATGAAGCTTCCTATTATCCATCTGACTAAAAAACGGGACGTTGAAACGGGAGCAGTAACCGTTACCGGCGCCGACGGAACGCTTTCGGGCACGACCGCCATCATGTTTGATGACATCATAAATACCGGAGCAACGGCGGTGAAAACGAGTGACTTCGTGTTACAAAACGGTGCCGTCGCGGTATATTTCCTGGCAACCCACGGGGTGTTTGCGGGGAATGCGTCGCGCGTGTTGGCGGATTCGCGAATTACCAAAGTCATGGTTTCCGACACCATCAATATCCCCGAAAAGAAAAAATTCCCGTCGCTTCAGATTGTCTCCGTAGCGAGCCTTATTGCGGATGCAATACAGAATCAAACCAAGTAAAATAGCAAAACCCGTATGGCACTGCTTCCAAAATCACTCTCCCGTGTTATTGAATCGTTTGAACGATTACCGGGTGTCGGTCCAAAAACAGCCCAGCGCCTCGCGTTTTATCTCCTGCATGTGCCGCAGGAAAGCCTGGATCTTTTTGCCTCGTCTCTTACGGACTTAAAACGGCATACCGTCCTTTGTTCGCGATGCAAGAATGTTACCGAGGACGATCCGTGCGTTGTCTGTCAAAGTCCGGGTAGGGATACCGGAATCATCTGTGTGGTCGAACAGCCGACCGACGTCCTTTCCATAGAAAAGACCGGGAAATATCAAGGTGTTTATCATGTCTTACACGGCGCGATTGATCCCTTAAATAACATAGGCCCCGATGAAATATATCTTGCCGATCTGCTTACCCGTCTTGAAAAGAGTAATACGTCCTCGTTAGAGGTTATCCTCGCCACCAACCCGAACATGGAAGGGGAGGCGACGGCCATGTATATAACCCGAAGTATTGCAACGCTCAACGCCCAAAAAGGTATGTCGATAAAAGTAACCCGGCTCGCGCACGGCTTGCCCGTGGGAGCCGATATCGAATATGCTGATGAGGTGACCTTATCGAGAGCGCTCGAAGGGAGAAGGGAATTCTAATATGGCGACAAAAAAACAGGTTGAAGATGTCTTGCGATCAATTCCGGATCCCGAAATAGGCGTTTCGTTGTGGGATCTTGGTCTTATTTACGGCATAACGATAGACAAAAAAACGGGGCTTGTGACGGTACGTATGACCTTAACCACTATCGGATGTCCGTTGTTTAATCTGATAGCAGAACCGGTCAAAGAGCAGGTGGGACAATTAAAGGGGGTGACCGGCGTTGAAGTGGATCTGACGTTCGACCCACCCTGGAGTACGGAACGCATGAGCGAAGATGCCAAGAAACAGTTGGGCTTTGTATAACATATGGCGGGAACAGGAATCCTCAATCAGATAGGGGAATCATTCGAAACGATCGCACAAGACGTTGCCCGTGAAACGACACAGGCTCCCAAAGACATGGTAGGGGCCGCTCTTGAAAGTGTCGGTATCACGACGGGAAAAAAGGGCACAAAACAGCAACAGGCAGTACAACAAGGGCAACCTGAAGGCGCGGCTCCCGTTCCCGTAACCGGAGAGGTCAGTGATGAAGTGAAACGGGCAATCGCGCGCGCGGCGCTTGAGGAACTTTCAGGAAAACGGCCGAAACAAAAAGAATTATCCGTATGGGAAAAACTGCAACAGGAAGAAGAGCAAAAGAAAGAAATGGAAAAAAAGCGGAAAGAACAGGCGGCAAAGCAGGCTATACCGAAAACGACCGCAAAGCGAGCCCGCGGTGATCTGTACGGTGTCAAAGCGAAAAAATCCGCGGCGGAAAACCGCAACCTTCGGCAGGACTGATATAATTATGCACATATATGAAGCTCTATAATTCGCTTACCAAGACCATCGAAACATTTGTCCCCATAGTGCCTCCCAAAGTCGGTCTCTACACGTGCGGTATGACGGTCTATGACTTTGCGCATATCGGTCACGGGAGAAAGTACGTCGGCGATGACCTGCTTCGCAGAATATTGACGCGTTTCGGTTATGAGGTGACGCACGTACAAAATGTCACGGATGTCGGGCATTTGTCTTCGGATGCCGACAGTGGTGAGGACAAAATGGAAAAGGGTGCCAAGAAATACGGAAAAACCGTATGGGAAGTGGCACAGTTTTATACGGATCACTTTTATTCCACCATGGACAAGCTCAATATCATTCGCCCCACGGTGATCTGCAAGGCAACGGAGCATATTGCCGAGCAGATAGCACTTATCAAAACGCTTGTTACGAAGGGTCATGCGTATGATACGCCGGAGGCGGTATATTTTGACGTGACGAGCTTTGCGCCCTATGAAGATTTGTTCGGCCGGCAAAAACTGGCGGACAAAAAAGCCGGCGTGCGGGATGCAGTCGTCGAAGGAGAACATAAAAAAAATGCGGCGGATTTCGCGCTATGGTTTAAGCGACAGGGTCGTTTTGCCGATCATGCGATGCATTGGGAAAGCCCGTGGGGTGACGGATTCCCGGGATGGCATATCGAATGTTCCGCAATGAGCATGAAATATCTGGGTGATCAGATTGATATTCACACGGGCGGCATTGATCATATACCCGTGCATCATCCGAATGAAATTGCCCAAAGTGAGGGAGCGACGGGGAAACAGTTTGTCCGTTTTTGGGTGCACTATAATTTCCTCCGCGTGGACGGTAAGAAAATGAGCAAGAGTTTGGGCAATTTTTATACCGTCGAGGATGTTATCACGCGTCATATTGATCCCATGGCACTCCGGTATTTTTACCTGACTGCTCATTATCGGAGCGAGCTTAACTTTACCTGGGAAGCGCTTTCTGCCGCGGAAAAAGCGTTGTCGGAATTACGGAAACAGGTACGTCAACTGGCGGACAAAAAGGAGCGGAATGTCTTGAGTGAGGAAAAACTTACAAAGGTCGATACATATCGACAGCGTTTTGACGAGGCACTAAACAATGACATGAATACGCCGCAAGCCCTTGCCGTAGTGTGGGAGACGGTAAAGTCAAATATCCCGAGCGTTGATAAATACGACCTGCTGATGAGTTTTGATGAAGTATTGGGACTCAAGTTGCACACGGAGAGCCAAGTAACGGCGAACGAATTACCCTCCGAAATCGAAGCGCTCGTACGGACTATGGAGCAATATCGTCAGGAAAAAAACTATCAGTCAGCGGACGCGATACGAAGCAAAATAACCGCCCAAGGCTACCAGGTGGCAATAACCTCATCGGGAACGGCCGTTAAAAAAATAGAGTAACCGCGTGCTATACCCCGATTATTTTGTAACGCTCATTTGTGCGGCAATCACCTGTTTCGCGGAAACGTCAAAGGAATCCGAGTTAACCGTAAAACTGACTTTTACTCCCGGTACTGCGCTTACGAGGTCAAAGGATGCGGGAGGTGTGACTTTCCAGGTGCCGTAATTGACCGCTTTGCCGCTTCTGCTTTCGGCGGCAAATTGGACATCCAAGACGGTGAGTTCGCGGGTAAGTGAATCAACGCTTTCGACGGTTCCTACCAGTTTAAGCGTATTGACGACGCCCGCTTTTGCGCGAATATCCGTTGCCCCGCCGCTATTTTTGACGGCGTTGATAATTGCGGTGGTGATGACGGCAACGACGATAAGTCCCGCGAGCGCCATGACATAGATCATACTGTCAGGTTTTTTGTTCATAACATATTCCTCCGTCCATTGTATTTTTCCATGTTCGCGGAAGGAGGTCAAGACAGCCGGGTTATCCCGAGCATCTGCGTGATTTTTGTGACGACCTCGGCAAGCGATGTGTTTGTTTTTACCAGATAATCCGCTTTCACCGCGTTTGCCGATTCCTTTTCAGAATCGAGATTTGTGAGGAACAGCAGAGGAATTGCCGCCGTTTTCGGGTTCTGACGTAACTCGCGGGCTACATCAAATCCGTTCATTCCTCCCGGTAACATGACGTCAAGGATGACAAGATCAAACGGGCCGTCGGAAAGTGCGGTATGTATCCCTTCCTTTCCCGTGGTTACGGGAACAACCGTTACATCATGGGGGATAAGCGCATCCTTGTACAGACTGTGCAGGGATACGTCATCCTCAACGAGCAATATTTTTTTCATATGCCTCCTTTTGCTTTCGGAATGGTAACGGTAACTTCGGTGCCGCGATCTCCCGAGGTCGGACTGGTAATGGTTACCGAACCGCCCCATGCTTCAGTATACGATTTGACGATAAATAATCCTAATCCGGTTCCCTGCGCGTCCATATGCTTCGCGTTGGACGCCCGGTAAAACTTGGTAAAAAGATTGTGTTGCTCCGCCTTCGGGATACCGATGCCCGTGTCATTCACGCGTACGGTGATTCCGGCGTTGGTCTTTTCTACGGTTACCGTGACCGTATCTGTGTCGTAGCTGTATTTTATGGCATTGGCAATAATGTTTCCCAACGCATCGCGAAAATGCTTCGGATCAAGTATCGCATAGAGTGATTCCCGGGGTGCGACAAGGGTGACGGTAATGTGACGGCGGTTTGCGAATTCCTCGTATTCTTTGATGACTTTTTTGGTGAGCAACGCGATATTGCATTTTTCGGCGGCGGTGGGGAGATGCCCTTGAATAATGCGGGCGATATCTAACAGTTCGTTGACGGAATTAATCATTTTTTGGTTACTTTCGGCGATTGCCGTAAGTTGCTTTTTCACGTTTGCGGGAAGCCTTATTTTTGCTCCGATGAGCGCTTCCAAGTTCCAACGGATCGCCGTCAGCGGAGAGCGGAGCTGATGCGCCGCGGTCATGAGGAACTCGTCTTTTGCATCTTCCAGGTTTTTTTTATCCGTGATATCACGGAAATTTACCACAACGGCCTGAACGGCAGGATCAAAAAGCAGATTTCTGCCGATGGTTTCGATCCATACCCAGGCACCGTCCTTTCGTTTCATGCGATAGTTACCGATGATCGAATCGTTCGGACGGAGAATAACGCTTGTAAGATCTTTTTTTGCCCGGGCGACATCTTCCGGATGAATGAAGGAAAACCCATTTCTTCCCACGACCTCCTCCGGAGTAAATCCGAGGACCGTTTCGGTGGACGGACTTGCGTAGGTTATGGCGGCTCCGGGATCAATAAGCACCACCGCATCCGTATTTTTTTCAATGAGCGCCTGAAATCTCCGTTCCCGTACATACAATTTTTGATCGGTTCGCCTGCCGTCCTCAATTGCGGAAGCGACCGTCAGGCTCGTGACACCCACGATAACCATGAAAATCTGGAGCTGTAACAGTGCCTGGTTTATCGAAAAACCGCTCATGACAAACGGGCCCGTTCCGTGGATTGTCGCGTGAATGACGAAGATCATGATAAGGGTAAGCACCGTTGCCGTTTCGCGAAGCTTAAAGCGAAATGCCGACCATATAAGCGGCAGGATAAAAAGATACGAGTGAGGAAAATGTTGCGTAAAAAGCATCACGTTAATTGCCGTAAGAAAAATCAGGAGCAACAAAAATTCGACAACTTTGATCGGTTGTATGCTGATGCGGGGTGCGGCATACCATAACAAAAGTAGCGGTGTGAAGATAATTGCTCCTCCCATGTCCCCGAGCCACCACGTCGTCCAGATAGCGCCAAACTGCGCGATTTCGGCAAGTCCGGTAAGAATGAGCACAACGGTGCCTATGGTGGCGCTTATGACCGTCGCGACATCGCCGGCAAAAAACGCAAAGAGCACCACATACATCGGCCGTTCGAATGCGGCTCTGCCGCCGGCGAACCGTTTGACAAGAAACGCCGCGATGAGTGCCTCCAGCGTATTTCCGATTGCAATTCCTACTGCCGCCGCCCAGACATCGCTCGTTGTAATATTGACGAGAAAGGCGCCGATAAAAATTGACGGCCATATGCGCGTGCCGAAAATAAGCAGGGAAGCGAGTGCGAATCCCGTCGCCGGCCATATTGCGGAGGCGCTGGGGTTAACGCTGGCAAACGCAAGACCGGCTTTTCCTAAGAGGAAATAACAAGCGGTGAGTACCGCAATAAGCGCAAAAAATTTCATCGGCGGCGTGGCAGTATTTTTCACCGTTATAGCTGTTGTACCCTTTTTGTCAAAAAAACACAACCGTTCGTTAACGCTTGATCCCGAGGCTCAAAAGTGCGCGGTCGGCTTGTAATTCCCAGGCAAGTGTCCGGGCAAATGCTTTTGCCTCGCGCCCCAGTTGTTCTCGTCTGGCGTCATCTTCCAGTAGTTCGATGACGGTGCGGGCAAAGGTTTCGGTGTCGAACGGAGGGATGAGAATTACCCCATTGGGATATACCAGATGAGCAAGGTCGTACGTAACACCGGGGGTGGCGGTTGCAAGCGCTTCATCCATGGCAAGATTACCGGTGTCAAAATGAGATGCGGAAACAAAAAGACGACTTGCCGCAATGAGACGGAATTTTTCTTCCCTATCTACGGGAGGGAGCACGGTGATAAGTTCCGTTAGTTTCAACGATGATATTTTTTTCTCAATTTCCTCCCGTTGAAATCCTGCCCCCGCAATGGCGAGTGTAGCTTTTGGTCGATTCCGCACCACCATTTGCCAAATATCGATAAGTTCGAGAATGTTTTTTTGCGGATGAAACCTGCCGATATAGAGGGCATCATATCGTTTTTTCGTGACGGTGCTATGCACTTGCGTTGCCATGGCGACATCCACGCCGCCCCGTATTGGAAAGGCGTTTTTGCCGTATCGCGCGGTAACATATGCGGCATCGATCGGACTTGCCGTCCATACCGTATCGGCAAAAAGCCGCATAAGACCGATGCCGATAAGGTAGGAAATCCAGAAAATGACACGATGGAGTACGGTTGCGCCGTAGGCGTGCCTCCACGGGGGAAGTAAAAAAATATAACACCCGACGGCAAGATGGGACGTTCGGTGTCGAAGTTTATCGATGATGGCGGGAAGAATGTCCGGGAGACTCCAGGATGATGCGAAAATAATATCGGCCGCGGTATCACGGGAGCCAAGCGCACGGGAAATCGCATGAAAAAGATGTCGGATGCTCCCTATAAGTACCGAACGCGTTTTGTCCTCAGCCATGCCGACGGAGGAAAGTGCCGTTTCGGGAATCTGACGAGAACGAAAAAAATCTGACGCATCGGGATGAGTGACGATCGTTACCTGATGGTGTGTCGCTATCCAGCTTTTTGCAAACTCGGCGACGATGACATCACCGCCGCTTACGACTTCATGGTAACTATAGTCGTATATCCGTATATTCATCGGGAGAAAACATCGTGATGTCTGCTAAAGTCGTTGCTGAACATGCGGGTATTTCCGCCGAACACATGGACTGCTCCGTTGCACTCCGCCGCCGCCGCGGCATAACGGGGCTCGCGAAGATCGGGCAATCGGGACCAGGATTCGGTTTTGGTATTGTAGGACAAAACGAACGGTACCACCGCCCAGCCCTGTTCACCCCCGAACGTAAGAATTTCGTTGCCTAAGGCGGCCGCGGCAAACCCGCACAGTCTCATGGGGAGTGGTGCGCCTTTTTTCCATTTATCCGTTATCGGGTCATATATCTCATGGGTGGTGAGGGAGCCGAACCGATCGGTGGCATAACCGCCCAACACATGCAATTTGCCCGCGGAAACGGCGACCGCAAGATGTTCACGGGGGGTGGGCATGGGTGAAAGCGTTGTCCAGGTATCGTTTGCGATATCATACCGTTCAAGTGTCGCGTATTTCTTGTTGTAATCGGCGCCTCCAACCGCATACAGGAAATTGCCGATGCATGCGACCCCGAGCGCGCCGCGTTTCGTCGGCATTGGAGAAAGGGATGTCCATGAGTTTTGCTGCGGATCGAATCGTGTCACCTCGTTGCGGGGGATGATACGTATGCCGCAACCGCCCACGACGTAGACGAACCGGCCGTCTGCGGCTACACCGGGATGATGGACAACATACGGCATGGACGGCTTTGTGCTCCAGGTGTTTGTCGTCGTATCGAAGGCTTCAAATCGCCCGGTGGGGAGCCATACAGACGGCTGAAAAATTCCTCCCGCGACATAGACCGTTTTACCGACGGCGGCGGCGCCGAATTCATACCGGTGCGTCGGTAGGTCAGGTGCCGCTTCCACCGTGTGTCGTATCTTTGATTCGGGGATCGGGACGGGTCCTTCGAAAAAAGAGCGATCGGGTCGGTGCCAGAGATCGCGAAGCACGTACAGTACCGCAAGACCTACTCTGGTGAGCCAAAAAAACGGGATGAGGATAGGGTTATGTTCCATCGGATGCTACACTATAGTATAACCGATTTTAGGAACAAACGGCTAAATGATGTAAGATAACATACATAAATGAAAAATATCGCAAAAATATTCAGTTTCACCGGTTCATTCCGCGGGTGGTATGCATCGATGAGTCTGTTTATCATCAGCTCCGCACTCTTAAACTTTGTTACCCCGTTCATGCTAAAGCAAATCGTGGATGTCATCACGGCGCAAGTTGCGGGGAGCGGAGGAAGCATCGATGTTATTTACTGGGCATTATTGGGACTTCTGATTGCCGATATTGCGGGAACCGTGCTTACGGCCTACAGCATGTGGATCGGGGACTTGTTGGCCGTCAAGTTGCAGACATTTCTTTCCGCAAAATTTTATCAGCACGTGCTTTCCCTGGATGTCGGCTATTTTGACAATATCGCCGTCGGAAACCTCACCAACAAATTATATCGGGGGATCGCAAGTATCACGAATTTCATACAGAATGCCACCAATAATTTTCTGCCGTTCTTTCTCACGGCGTTTATTACCATCGGTATATTGCTATTCTATTCGCCGGTCGTGGCGATTCTTCTGACACTGCTGTTTCCAATCTATACGATTATTACACACAAATCATCGATCGCCTGGGGAAAACACGAAGGCGAAAAAAATCGGATTGCCGACATGTCGCAGGGACGGGCACTGGAAAGTTTAAGCGGCATACGGGTGGTAAAGGCGTTTGTAGGAGAAATGCTGGAATACCTGACATTTAGTAAAGCACGCGGATCGATTGAAGAAATAACGAACCGTCAGTCGAAGGAATGGCATATCTATGACTTCTATCGGCGGATAGTTTTAAATGTCGTATTGTTTGTCATAGTCTCATATATTCTGTACCAGACATACCATCGTGTCTATACGCTTGGGGAAATGACGCTTATGTTGCAGTTGGTCAATCAGGCGCGATTTCCGTTGTTTGCCATGTCGTTTATCATCGGGCAAATTCAGCAAGCCGATGCGGGGAGTAAGGATTTCTTTGAAGTATTGGAAACAAAACAAAAAATCACCGATAAAAAAGGCGCAAAGGACTTGGCCTGGCCGAAAAAAACGTCAAATCGTACACACGCATTGGAGTTTGATGCCGTCTCATTTGCCTACGAAAACAATCCTGAGGATGTGTTAAAGGAGATCTCATTTTCCCTACGGCACGGGGAAAAACTGGCCCTCGTCGGGGAAAGCGGGCAAGGGAAATCAACGCTCGTCAACTTGTTACTCCGGTATTATGTGCCGCGCAAGGGACATATCCGTATTGCGGAAAAGGATATCGCAGATCTGACGAGCGCGTCGCTACGGAACCATATCTCCATCGTTTTTCAGGACGCGCTATTGTTCTCGGGCACGATTGCGGAAAATATTCTCTACGGGAGCCCGAACGCGACCCAAAAGGATATGTATGAGGCGGCAAAACTCGCCAATGCGACAGAGTTTATTGACAATTTGGCCGAAGGGTTTGATACGATGATCGGAGAACGGGGTATCAAATTGTCCGGCGGGCAAAAACAGCGGATCGCCATCGCCCGTGCCATTTTACATGATGCGCCGTTTGTCATCCTTGATGAAGCAACCAGCGCGTTAGACAGTAAATCAGAGTTGTTGGTACAACAGGGATTAACGCATCTTACCCGGGGAAAAACAACGATTATCATCGCCCACAGGCTTTCTACCCTGTCGGGAGTCGATAAGGTGCTCGTGCTTCAGGGCGGCAGGGTGGCGCAGTTCGGTTCACCGAAAACGCTTCTTGCCGATGAAAAAGGACTGTACGCTCGTATGATCAATCTCCAAAAAACGCTCCTCGGGGCAACCGAGGAAGAGCGCATGAAAGCGCTTCAACAATACGATTTGGTCGGATAACGGATGAAACGCACAGTCATCGTATTTCTGGGGTTCCTCATTTTTATCGCCGTCGCGGCGGGTATTCCCAGAGGGAACGGTTCCCGATCATTTTTACCCGTTCCGTCCACCGGACTTTTTTCGCCCACCCCGACCCCATTTCCGTTTGTCGAAATGACCGTGCCGTATCTTCGCGGTCGAGGGTATGACAGTGCGTTAGGCGAGCAAACAAAAGTTTCCGAAACGACTACCTATACTTCATATACGACGAGTTATATCTCGGACGGACTTCGTATCAACGGATTGCTCACGGTACCGAAAGGGGAGTCTCCGGATGGCGGATGGCCTGCAATCGTATTCGTGCACGGGTATATCCCGCCCGCCCAATACAGAACCACCGAAAATTACGTTTCCTATGTGGATTATCTCGCGCGAAACGGGTTTGTCGTATTCAAAATAGATCTTCGCGGTCACGACAAATCCGAAGGAGAACCCGGAGGCGCATACTATTCATCAGACTATGTGATCGATACGCTCAATGCCAGAGCGGCACTGGAAAAGGCTTCGTTTGTAAATAAAAAGAAGGTCGGCTTGTGGGGGCATAGCATGGCGGGAAACGTGACGATGCGCGCTTTTGTCTCCGAGCCGGATATTCCTGCCGTAGTTATCTGGGCGGGAGCCGGCTATACCTACACCGATCTTGCGACCTATCGGATATCGGATACCAGTTATCGGCCGCCGGAAGTTGCTTCCAACAGACAACGCCGACGTGATGAGTTACGCGCCCAATACGGGGAATTCTCCGCCGAACACCCGTTTTGGAAACAGGTTGCGGTAACCGAGTACCTCAAGGATATAACCGGAGCGCTAAACATTCACCATGCGGTTGATGATGCGGTGGTCAGCATCGAGTACAGCAGAAACCTCATGAAACTTCTGGATGCCACAACAGTTGAACATGCGCTCTACGAATATCCCGGCGGGGGACACAACATAAGCGGCGCGTATTTTACGACCGCGATGCAACGCACCGTCGAATTCTTCAAACGACATCTTTAAGTATTCATTTCAATAACGGGCGGGAGTGTCGTGCCCTGCGGAATAAACCGCAATGACAGGGAGTTGACGCAGTGTCGGGTATTTTTGAGGGTAAAGCGCTCTCCGATAAAGACATGTCCTAAATGTCCGTCACATGTATTACAGCGGATTTCCACTCTTCTGCCGTCGGGATCCGGAAGACGCCGTACCGCATCGGGATACGTATCATCAAAGGCAGGCCACCCGCACCCCGCGTCAAACTTCGCCTTGGCGCTGTATAACGGTGCGTTACAGCGCCTGCATATATACGTGCCCTCCTTAAAAAAAGCGTCGTACTCGCCGCTTCCCGGCGGTTCGGTACCGCGATTGACGATGACGGAGGCTTCTTCATCGGTTAAGGGATTGTACGCGGGGGACATGTCGTTATTATACCGTACTTTTTTTCACGATTGCCCGGTTGATGAGAACGAACCAAAGCAGGACGGGCAGTGCGATTGCCTTCTGAAAAATACCGCGATATTCAAGGAATACCCCCATAAAATAAAACACAAACCACACAATGCTCCCCGCAAGCGCCGTAAATCCCGCCACAAGGGTCACGGGCGCATACGGGGCAAGATGCTTTTCTTTGCGAAATACCGCCGCCAGCTTGGTGATTCCGAGAGGAGAGAGTAGGAGAAACAGCATGACCGCACTGATATGGACTAAACCCGTCGGTGTAAGAAGGGTATAGTCAAGCGGGACGTTTTCAATAGGATCGGTGGGAATAAACGCGGCGATGATAAGAAAAAAACTGCACAATCGGAAGATTATACGGATGACCGCATCTTCCTGCGGTTGTTTCACTAGAAGCCGCGTCAGATGAATACCGGTCACATATATGCCCGCGGCAAGTTGGAGAAAGTTTATGCTTTGTATCCATCCGTATCGTTCGATGGCAAGCCGGCTTATCGTGTGATTAAGGTGGTTATACCCCGGGGTAATACTCCCCAAAAAGAATACGATGATGACAAAGAGTATCGGGCTGAAACGGGCAAGCCTCATCGGGATCATAGGTGTTCTCACACGAGGTGTTTCGATCGCATCTGCCGGTACACATCCTGCTTTTCAAACAGAACGGCTCCGGTGCCGATAAGGACAAGAATGCCTTTGGCAAGCCATCCGAGGATCGGAATAACGCTTACGATGCCAACAAGAATCATACCCGTCAAAAGTTGCCACGCGTTGTGCACACCTGTTGCGTTAAATCCCCGGAAAACACTTCTTCCGACGAAAAGAGCGGCATAAATATGCCCCACGAAACAGAGGAGACCCAACACCGTGAAGAGAAAAATGCCGAGTGGAATACCGACGACCGTGAACAATGATGTTACCCCAAGGATGGGAAGCCCGATAACCGCCACGACACCGAGCCCGAATGATCCCCAGCCGTTTTTTCGCATCATATTTACCGTTTTTTCACTCAATGCCGGCATGAGCCACAATATGATAAGCCCGGCAATATACATGGCGACAAATCCCAAGGCAACGAGAATTGCCCCGATGGCGGAAACCGCCCCCACAAATCCCTTTGCCGTAGACGTTGCCACCTGAGACGCTTTTGCTTCGTCATCTTTTACCTCGTGAAAGATCATTTCTCCGGACAAGGTAACGTTATCCGCAACGACCGCCTCTTTCTGACTCCAGTATGTTATGTCTCCGGCAATTTTTGTCTTAGGTTGCAGGGCAATAGCTTCAGCGGCTAAGAGCACGTTGCCGCCGATAGTGGCGTTTGAAGTAAGTGTGCCGACCCCTGCGGTAAGTCCCTTTGCCAACGGACCGTAGAGATCAAGGGTGCCTGCTCCCGCAACCATACTGCCGCCCATTTTTGCCTGTGGGCTTACCATCACCGATCCCGCGCCGATCGTCACATTGCCGCCGACCGTATTCGTGAACGTGACCGTACCTCCGAGCGCGCGGACGTCATTTTTGACGGGACCTTCAATGCGGACCGTTCCGCCGGCGACCAACAAATCTCCGTTTATCGTGCCGTCAACGGTCACGACACCTCCCGCGACATACGCATCGCCGTTAACGGTTCCCGACAGATGTACCGAATCACCGGCGGCAAAATAATCGCCGTCGACGGTTTGCGCCTTTTCGAGAATGACATTGACGGGGGCATCTTTTCCCTTGGCGAGGGTCACCGGGACAAAAAATGACAAGGAAAGCAACATGAGGACAAATAGTTTCGCCAATAATTTCATAGAATACATCTCCCTCTGAAAACACAATACATCCGATAGAGGTGCATGTAAATACGCACTGGGAGTTACGGGGTATAGCCGCAGGGAAGGGCGGGGGGAGTGCCGGAAGGATTCCCGTGGCGTGCCCATGAGCCGTTCACACAGACCCATGTATCTTCATTGCCGCCGATAAGGAATCGAACAACCAAACCTACAAATGCCGTGATAAGGATGATGCCTGCCGCCTTGATCCATCCGGTTCCCATAGCCGTATTATAAACCCGCAGGACAAGCGAAGCGGATATTTTGATACAATCGCATGCATGGTGTGGCAAGGATTACCGCGTCCGTTTCTCGTCTTAGCACCCCTTGAAGGGGTGGCCGATACCGTATTTCGGCGGATTGTGATGTCGTGTTCGCGTCCCGATGTGTTTTTTACCGAATTTACGAGCGCCGACGGCTTTTGTTCGCCGGGGAAAAAAGCGGTGATGGATAATTTTGTCTATGTACCGGAAGAACAACCGCTGATTGCCCAAATCTGGGGCAAAAACCCCGATACGATTAGGGAGACAGCCCGTGAAGCCGCGCTTTTGGGCTTTGCCGGGGTTGATATCAACATGGGGTGTCCCGACCGGACCGTCATGGCGCACGGCGGCGGCGGCGCCATGATCACGACACCCGAAATCGCCGCTTCCGTCATTGCCGCGGCAAAGGAAGGCATCCGTGCCTCAGGGAAGCAAATTCCAATGAGCGTGAAAACGAGAATCGGCAACAAACGCATCATCACGGAAGAATGGATTCGTTTTTTGCTGGATCAGGATCTTGCGGCATTGACCATTCACGGAAGAACGGTTGCAGAACTGTCCAAAGTTCCCGCGCATTGGGATGAAATCGGTAAAGCCGTGGCAATACGCGATTCCCTGGGTATTAAAACAACTATCATCGGCAACGGCGACGTCAAGGATGCCAAAGATGCGTTTGAAAAACATGGACAATACGGCGTTGACGGCGTAATGATCGGACGGGGTATTTTTCAAAACCCGTGGGCGTTTGATCGCTCGCCTCATCCCCATGTCGGCACTCCTGCTGAACTTATCGACGTTATGGAACGGCATATCAATTTATTTACCGATGTCTGGCGGGGAAAAAAGAATTACGCGATACTCAAGAAGTTTTATAAAATTTATATAAACGGTTTTCACAATGCGACCGACTGGAGGGTAGAGGCTATGGCAACCCAAACTCCCGAACAGGCACTGGCGCTAATAGCCCGTCTTCGTGATTCGGATGATCTGGCCTCCGGATAACACGAATCATTTTTTGCGGTATCGGATGTTACAATGGTTTTATGGGGAAGACGATATTTCAGCAATATATCGGAGCGATACTCTTCGGAGGAGTGATCGGGACAATTATTTATTTCGGGCAGATAGCGGGAGGGGAATCGGCACTTTCATCGGTAAATATCAGTCTTGCCGCAACGACCCTTTTTCTCTTGGGGACCGTGTTGTTGCTTGGTCCGTTGTCGCGTCTTTTTACCGTCTTCGATTGGGCACTAAAATTTCGTAAGGAATTGGGGATCGTCAGTTTCTTTACGGCACTGCTTCACGTGTATATGGTCATGTTTCCGCTCGCAAGAAACGGACCCTGGGGACTTTATGTTTCGCGGCCGTGGTCGGCGTATCCTGGGCTTGAGGCATTGATCATTTTGTTTGTCCTCCTGCTTCTGTCATGGAACTTCACCATGCATGTCCTGGGAACAAAACTGTGGTGGCAAATCCAATATTGGGGCGCAAGGATAGCCTTTATGCTTATTGCCGTACATATGGTGGTGTTAAAATATAAAACGATTGTTTCCTGGGTGATTCCCGGTCAGGCGGAAGCGGCAACCGCGGGGGTGCACTTTCCGCCGCTTATCATTTGGGAAGCGCAGTTTGTGCTGTTTATCCTGGTCGTGCGATTATCCGAACTCTTCGGTAAGGATGCGGCTCGACGAATCACCCAAGGCATCGCATTGATTATCGTTACCACCATGCTGTGGTGGATATTTCTTCGGTAAGCGATACCGACACTCAGCGAAAGATTTCCCCCGATGAAGCATGTACGGTGCATGCACGTGAGCGGTTATGTCGGGTTATATCCCGAGGATTTCGAAGCGTTTGTTTTTTGATTTGTGCCCCGATATGAGGGTGACGGCGGACTTTTTTACCTTGTAATAGTCGGCAAGCGCTTCGATTGCCGCAATATTTGCCCTTCCCTCGAGCGGCGGGGCATTGACGTAGATATGGAGCATGCCGGTGAGGTCTTCTTCTACCCTCGGCCGCTTCGCGTTGGGGTGGGTGATGGCGACAATCTGCATACGCTGATTGTACGTCAAATGGCACAAAAGCGCGTATTCCTCTATACTATGGCGCTATGAGACGTGATATTGAACAGGAGTGGAAGAGTCGATTGATGCCTGAAGCGAGGGAAATCTACAACACGCTTCCTCGGGCATCGGGAAGTACATTGGTGCGTATGGTGACGGCACAGTTTGTCACGGAACGGGCGGTTTTTTGCGACCAGGGAGGGCAGTATAGTTTGCGGACGGATAAAGGGTATGCCCTAGAGCCGCTTTCGGCGGTGGATCATTCGGATATGATGGGAGTCGATGAACATGTGTGGCGGGTATTGGAACGGACGCCGCCGCATCTCGAGAATCTCGTAAATGGCATCAACCGATGTCTTGCCGATTGTGAAGGAAACGGCGAGTTGAAAGGGGTAGTTCAACGGCTCTTTGCCCGATGAAGGATGGTTATTTGACCCCGAGGATACTTACCACACTCACGACGATGATGATTGTCATGGCTACCGCAAACCCGCGGAAAAACGCAGATGATCCGTTGGTTTTGGCATAAAAGATTTTCATTCCCAGGTTGACGGTGTTAGCGACGGCAATTGCCCCTATCGCGTTACTATAACTTAACGATTTGCCCGCCATGTCGGCAATCGTTATCACCACGGCATCCATACCGGCCACCGCCCCGATGGCGCTTGTGAGGATGACGCCGCTTTCGCCGAATAGCTGGCGGGCAAGCTGTGACCCTGTGCGGATAAGACTGAAGATGACGGCAAATTTGAGTGCGGATCGGAGGGAAAAGATACTCGTTGCGGCTTTGGTTTCAGTCGTCGTATGCGTCGAACGGAAGTGAAGAACCGTACTCACGATGATTCCGGTTATTAGAAGCGCCATAAAAAATAGCGATCCGCTCGTAAAGAGCGCCGCATTGATGGGGAGTACTAACAGCATGATCTGGACAAAACTTGCGGTATTGGATAAAACCGCCGCGGTGACAAGCGCCGTTGCATCCGCCATTTTCTTGCTCCGCTGGGCAAGGGCAAGGGTAGCCGCAGTGGAGGATATAAATCCGCCGCTAATTGCCGCCATGATCCAGCCCTTTTTGCCGCCTAATAGTTTTTGGAGTCCGTAGCCCAAGAGATCAATACCCGTGATAAGCGTGACGACGAGCCACAATCGGTACGGGTTGATGAGTTCGATGGATGCAAAGCGATCAAGCGGTGCGTTGTAAGCAGACGCAAGTTGGTTCACCAAGGCGAGGTCACCCACGCGTATCCAAGTGTTGGGGAGGAACGGCAGGATCACGAGCGCGATGATGCCATATAAGACAAACGCATTGGTCTCAAACATATGAAGCGAGCGCACCACGGATTTGATTTCCTGTTTGCGGGAGAGGAGAAACGTGATGACAAAGGTCGCGGCGAAAACAAGGGCGATCGGGAATTGGGGGAAGAAAAGGAGCGCCCCCATAAAGAATACGGCGATAGCGCCGATTTCCGAGGTGGGACCGTGATCGCGGGTGCGAATGCTCGACATAATATAGTAAGAAACAAGCATACTGCCCGTGAGTGCGGCGACTACCACACCGAGCGGATTGCCTGCTACGGTGAGATAGCCGCAGATGCCACCCAAAAATGAGAGCAGTGCATAGGAGCGAAGCCCCATGGAGGTTTCGCGTTTCACCCGTGATCCTTTTTCATCGTGCTGGTATTCGCGCTCAAGCCCCACGATGGCGCCCACGAGGAAGCTCAACCCAAACCGTAACAGAAGATCATTATTCATAG
Organism: Patescibacteria group bacterium; assembly: GCA_049322955.1. Taxonomy (GTDB): domain Bacteria; phylum Patescibacteriota; class Microgenomatia; order UBA10105; family UBA927; genus UBA927. The sequence continues at coordinate 560,877 of JBMOPU010000012.1, forward strand.
CCTATAGCTATTATAGCGGAAGCGGGGTGTAGGGTAAATAGGGCGTCAGGGAGGGATGAATAGTTGTTACTGTGTAACCCACTTTTCCAGCGCCCGTTGAAGCTCGGGGCTGTCTTTGGTTTCTGAAAGGGGAGTGCCCGTAAGTGTTGCCTTCAATGATTGGACGATCGCCCGTGCTCCTGCGGGAGTGCCGTCGGGGTGCCCGTGAATGCCGCCGCCGAAGTTCATGAGTAAATCCTTGCCGAGGATGGATACAAGATCGGGGATGTGTCCGGGGTGCAGTCCGCCCGATGCGGTGGGGAGGGTAGTTTTCAAGCCATACCATTCACTTCTTAGGAAGTTATTGATCGTCACCACTTCTTCTTTCCCGCCTTCCATTTTGCCGACGACCGTTCCGGTGTGGAACGAGTCGATACCCGCAAGGCGCGCCAGTTTGGCGATGACGAGCATCGAGATACCGAATATTTTGGATCGGGTAAATGCCGCGTGCATGGCGCGGTGCCCATGGATCATCAGTCCGTAGTTCCTATTCCGAATTCCCTGGGTCGCGGCAAAGCCCGCAGTCAGGACATCGATCATCAGACAGTTAGCGCCACTGTCGCGCACGTAGTTGGCGCGTTTCATCATTTCTTCGTAACTTGCCGTGATGTTAAACGCATGGATTTTTGCCTTGCCGATTTCAAGGTAATTCTTTTCTTTCATCCTGCGGGTCACTTCATCCACCCGGGTATAGAAATTATCAAACGTCATGTTGGCGAGGTTTTCGTCATCTTTGACGAGGTTGACCCCTCCATCCCACACCTCCATACACGCTTCGGCGTGGCGGACGCTGGTGAGTCCCAGCTTGGGCTTGATGATCGAGCCGGTGAGCGGGCCATCGTGTACTCCCGTGAGGTTGCGGATTCCTTCGATGCCCAATGCAGGACCGGGGAACGATTTGACGAATATCTCGGGAAATTCCAAATCTTCAAGCCGGAGCCCCACGATTTCTTTAAGCCCGAAGACGTTTCCCGTGATAGAAGAGAGGAGTTGGGGGATACTTCCCGCCTCGAATAAATCGAGTGGATACGCGACGACAATTCTTCCCGTCTTTTCATCCATTTCGATGACTTTGGCATGCAATTTGTCCCAGATTTCCTTTTCTTCAAGCCCGATGTCCGTCCACGTGCCGACGGAGGATTCCGCCGCCACTCCACCTGCCGTTTTATCAAACGGTTCGCCTTCCACTTTGAGGGTAAAGGTAGCCAAAATATGCTTGGTCTTGTCGACTTTTTCGTTGAGTGCCAGATAATGGATGTACCGATTTGCCATAGAAATATTATAGAGAGATAAACGGATAATTCATACGGGCGGTTTCGACAATTTGTTCCCCGCGAAGCAATCCCGCTTCGGTAATGATCGTGATGTCTTTATCATACGGTGTAAAGTCAAAGGCGGGGGCAAAGATCGAAAGCTTTTCGGGCGCATCGTTCCATATTTCCGACGGATTGCGGGTTTCGATAAGCGACTGGTCAAACGGGCGAGGATCATATTTTAACAACGTGGAGAAGCAATACACGGGAATATTTCGCGCCCGTGCCGCAAGTACGATGGCAAGACTGCCGATTTTGTTGACAAACCCCGTGTCGGTCAGTAAATCCGCCCCGATAAATACCGCCGAAATATTCCGCTTCGGATCGGCAAGCACCGAGGCGGCGGCGCTATCGACGATCAGTGTCACGGGATCGATACCCCCGTTTATGAGTTCCCGCACCGTGAGTCTTCCTTGAAACAGAGGGCGCGTTTCGGTGGCGATAACCGAAAGCTTCTTTCCGTTGTGGTGTGCCTGCAAAAAAGCGTTGGTGACGGTGGATGCATGGCAATGGGTCAGGTATGTTGCGCCATCTTGCATGAGGGCGGCACCATGGGCGGCAATTTTATGTTTTGCGTCACGGATAAAGGTAGTGTAGGTCGCGATTTTTCCGAGTACTGCCGCGGCGGTTTTGGGAGCATCGGCAAACATACTCCGCACCGCATTTTGAGCCAACGGCTCGGTGGGACGCGCGTATGCCAGCGCTTCTGCCATCTCTTTCAGCTTCGTTACGGGTGTTTCGGGGGCATTGCGTACCGTGAGGGTAAGGGTATCAAGCACGGCAAGTGCGACATTAGTCGCTCCCTGAATGTTTAAGGCTTTGATATCCGAAACCACCTGTTCATGGGACAGCATATGTCCATTGTAGAAAGAACGGTTCACGAAAACAATGCGTTATCGGGTGCGGGTGAGGTGGATAACGGTACCCGTTTCCGCATCGGTTAGTGTATCGGTGGCATCATTGGCGGGCAAATTTGCAGTGTCGATAGGTGCCCCTACCTGTTCAAATTTCAGATACGCCCGTCCGGCGCCCTTCGCCCCCTCACTAATCATGTGGGAAGGAGCCCAGAGTATCTTCCGCCAAATCCCCGGTTGTATTTGGAGTCGGGCGGATATAATTCCCCCCGATTCCTTGGGGTCGGGGATGGTAAATTCATCGCGTCCATCGGGTGGCCGCTCTATGTAGCCTTTGACCGTCATAACGGGATAAATCATACAAAAAAAACCGGCTTTTTTCAAGTTATAGGGCATGCACGTTCCGCGCAAATGTAACGAGCATTATGATGCGGTATGATATACTTTGGGTATGGTGAAAGAGAAACATGTCTATGCGTGCGCGGAAGGAAGGATTCGCGGTCGGGAACTGGCCGATCTGGCAAACGCGACGAAAGTAATTTCCGCCCGTTCCTTTCCCGGAGGCAAAAGACGCCTGGTAGAGCTCGATAAAAGTGTGCTTCAGGCGACAATAGCCGAGGATGAACTGGTGATATTAATTACGGAACCGCAAACGAGTTGGCGGGAAGATTACGAGTTATCCGAGCGGGCAAAAGTGTTGCTTGGGAACGCCGGCAGAAAGTGGCGAAGTGATACACACGCCAATCTCATCGTCGAATTGGAGTTACGAATGCTTCAGTAGCCACTTCGTACCATCCTTCCTGATTCCTCAGGTCGAATGCGCGGGATCGTGTTCCACTTGCTGATTTACCTTCAAGATAGTACTTACCCAGAAAATAACCCACCCATTTTCACCATAACCGGAAGAAAAATAATACCGGCGTGTGTCGGCTTGGGAATCTTATTCTTCCGGAAAATTGAGGACGCCGGTAATAAATAAATCAATGCTGTGAAGCAACTGAATCTGTGTTTCCCTTGCCCCCTTGAGGGGATTTTTTCCTCTATTTTCCTGACGTAGCTCGCGGATTTGTCGTTGATCCATGGAGAGCACTGTGGTCACAATTTCTTCAAATTCTGCTCTTGAATGACCCCAGGTATCAGCCCATGCTATTTTCTCGGGAGTCAGGAAGTGTGTTCGAAGACGATCACGGTTCGCCTGCATAAAGCGTAGTTCCTCGTCTGCGCTGATTCGTCGTGGCATGCGGTGAGATTCACTCATTTCACAAAAATTATAGCATTAATGGCGGTATGCGGATACGTCTAAGGGTGTGGATACGTTGAACACATGATACAATCTTGGCATGAATTTAAAAATAGGCATCGTCGGGCTTCCCAATGCGGGAAAATCCACGTTATTTAACGCACTGTTAAAAAAACAGGTGGCATTTGCGGCAAACTATCCGTTTGCCACGATAGAGCCCAATATCGGTGTTGTGCCAGTGCCCGATGAACGGTTGGCAAAAATTGCCGAAATCACTAAAGAAGAAGATCACCTGGAAAAACTGCCGCCGCTCCGTCCCGCCACCGTGGAGTTTGTCGACATCGCGGGACTGGTGAAGGGCGCAAGTGAAGGCGAAGGATTGGGAAACAAATTTTTAGCCCACATTCGTGAGGTGAATATTATCTGTAACGTTCTCCGGTTTTTTCCCGACTCGAACATTGTCCATACCGAAGGAGGCATTGATGCCGAGCGCGATCGTACCATCGTTGAAACGGAACTCGTGCTTGCCGACCTGCAAACGCTCACTAAACAGCAGGAGCCCAAAATGAATGCAACGAAGGAAGATCGGGCGCGGTATGAACTCGTCAAACGACTTAAATCCGCCATGGACGCGGGCAAGCGCGCGGGAGAAATCCTTACCGATCCCGACGAACGGGAGCTTATCCGCCCGCTCCAACTCTTAACAATGAAGCCGATTGTGTACGTGGGCAACGTCTCCGAATCACAGCTTGCCGTTCCGCCGCAAACGAATCTTCATCCGATGGTGTTTATATCTGCGCAAACCGAATCTGAACTTGCCGCCATGACGCCCGAGGAACAAAAAGATTATCTTGCATCTCTCGGAGTTTCCGCTTCGGGACTTGATCTGCTAATCCGCACCGCATACGAAACACTGGGACTTATATCTTTTCTCACGACGGGTGAACTGGAAAGCCGTGCCTGGACGATCGAAAAGGGTATGAAGGCGCCGACAGCCGCCGGGGTGATTCATACGGATTTCGAAAAGAAGTTTATTAAAGCGGACACAGTCTCGTATGCCGACTTTGTTGCCTGCGGCGGTTGGAAAAAGGCACGGGAAGCCGGAAAAGCACGCAGTGAGGGTAAAGAGTACGAGATGCAGGACGGTGATGTGGTGGAGTTTAAAATCGGCGCTTAATACAGACTCTATGACATTTCGCATTGAACGGTTCCCTGACTGTTACTATACCGGCCGTGAAAGGCTATATAATGCCGGGGAGGAATTGAAGGTGCGGGTGAGTGCAATGGGTGGCCTTTCCACGCGGGAAGCAACGCTCGAGAGCTTACCATCAGGCAAAGGCTTCATCGTCGGAGACAGAGTTATTCGACCTCCTCATTATATCTGGACGAATTTCGGCTATGCGATTGCAGAATAAAACCCTCATTGAAGATTACGTTCCAATTTGCTATCATTATTGCTTATGACTACGTACGAACTCATGGTTGTGGTAAATAGCGCCGTTGATTTGACGGCCGATAAAGCGCAAAAGGATTTGGTGGAAAAACTCGTCGGTGCCGGAGGTACGGTGACCGAAGTGACATCCCTGGGCAAGAAAACGCTTGCGTATCCTATTAAAAAGCAAACGGAGGCGACCTATCTCCTCGCGACGGTAACGGGATCAGTGAAATCAGCAGATATCGACAAGAAATCCAAACTCATGGATGAAGTCTTGCGATTTTTGTTGACGGTGAAAGAGTAACAGAAGGGAAGGGGGTATCTATGTCCAGTAGAAGTTTGAACAAGGTAACGCTCATCGGAAACCTTACGAGGGATCCTGAGCTTCGATATACACCGACGGGTGCCGCCGTGTGTACCATCGGTCTTGCGACCAACAGGACATGGGTAACTGATGCGGGCGAAAAGAAAGAAGAAACGGAATTTCACCGCGTGGTCGCCTGGAACAAGCTTGCAGAACTTTGCAGTCAATTGCTATCCAAAGGCCGCAAAGTCTATGTAGAGGGAAGACTTCGGACTTCCGCCTGGCAGGCACAAGACGGATCACAACGGACGAGTACTGAAATTGTCATCGAAGACATGATCGTGCTTGATTCGAAGCGACCCGGCGAAGAGAGCGGTGAGGCTCAGGAAAAAGCCGTTCCCGCATCTGCAACGGTACCGCCGAAGAAGAAAGTCGAGAAAAAGGAAACAAAAGAGGAAGCTCCTTCAGCGCCGTCAGCGGCAGAAGAAGTAAATCCTGACGATATACCGTTTTAACGGGTAAAAAATTGACAAAGTAACAAAAAACATATGATGAAACGATCTGGAAAATTTGTACGAAAGTTGCGACCGGTTCCGACCAACTGCCCGTTCTGTGCGGCAGATTCAAATCCTGACTACAAGGATGCGACAGCGCTTGGCAAATACCTTACCGAACGCGGCAAGCTTCAGGGCCGTGCACGGACGGGACTTTGCGCAAAGCATCAGCGGCGTGTCGAGCAGGCAATTAAGCGTGCCCGGTTAGTCGCGATCTTGCCGTTTGTGGTACGAGCCTGATTTTCTCAATGAAATCCCTGCCATTTTCAAAAATACGATCCTTCGTCTTAGTTCTCGCGCTTGTTATTCTTTCCGGCGGGGTAGGGTATCAGCTCGGCGAACGAAAAGTCTCCGTACGATTTACCGATAAGCGGCCGGTTGTTAATACCGGCGCTCCCGGCGGCACCAGCGTCAATTTCGGCGTGTTTTGGGATGTTTGGGGCAAACTCACCCGATACTACATCGAACCGCAATCTATTGATGTCGAAAAGCTCGTCAATGGGGCAATAACCGGTATGGTAGCGGCGGTAGGAGATCCTTACACGTCATTCTTCCCCCCTCAGGAAAACAAACAGTTTAAAGAAGATCTGGGGGGCGCCATTGAGGGCATCGGTGCCGAATTAGGGTTGAGAGACGGACGTGTCATCATCGTCACGCCGCTCAAGGGAACACCGGCAGAAGACGCAGGAGTGAAACCGAACGATATTATTCTCAAAGTGAATGACGAAGAAACCGCGGGATGGACGGTGGATCAGGCCGTCAATAAAATCCGCGGTCCCAAGGGAACAAAAGTAAAACTTACGTTATTGAGTCCTCTCGATGCCTCGGGTCCGCATGACGTCAGTATCGTACGCAATACGATCACGATCCCTTCCGTGACCTCCTGGATTAAACCGGTGCGGGAAATCACCGAAATTTCCTCGGCTACCGAAGCGGCGCAACTCAAGACCCGCTCATCCGATGATCGGGTTGCCTACATTAAGCTAACCCGATTCGGGGACAATACCAACGCCGATTGGAACAAAGCAGTGGATGCCATTCTTGCCGCGGACAAAGCAAATAAGCTCGGCGGCATGATACTCGATCTGCGCAACAACCCCGGAGGGTATCTTGACGGTGCCGTATATATCGCAAGCGAATTTATGAAAGGCGGCACGGTCGTTTCACAGGTTAACAGTGACGGAACCCGCCAGAATTATCCGACTGACCGCAAGGGACGACTGACCGCTATGCCGGTTGTCGTGCTTGTCAACGGCGGTTCCGCATCGGCATCGGAAATTGTTGCGGGCGCGCTTCGGGACAGTAAGCGGGCAAAACTGGTCGGGCAAACCACCTTCGGGAAAGGCACGGTGCAAACGCCGTTTGATCTTTCGGGCGGCTCAAGCGTCCATATCACGACGGGCAAATGGTTGCTTCCGGGCGGCAGTTCAATCAGTCAAAAAGGGCTTACGCCCGATCTGACCGTTGCGCTTGACGTTGCGTTATCCGCTACCGCAGATGCGCAACTTGCCAAGGCCATCGAACTTCTTCTTCAGTAATTTTTCAGTTTTGCGAGATATGTTTTGTTGTGTATACTAAGTGGTATGAAACAGCAAAAAATACTCCTTCTCAGTGCCCTCGTCGTGCTCATAGTCGGCGGCGTCGTTTCCGCGGGTTTTTTAGGGCTTAACTGGCAACAGGTGAACAACCTTCTTAAATTGCCGCTTCGTAATGAAGCTCCCGTTCGTACGTTTGCCGATCGTATTAAGGTTGTTGAAGAAGAAAACGTGATCACCGATGTGGTGGAGCGAGTTTCACCCTCTGTCGTTACAGTAGGTATATCACAGACGAGAGCGGTAGGGGATATTTTTGGATTTAATCCGTTTGATCCGTCGGAAACTGCGCCCCGCAGGCGCACGATAGAGCAGGATATCGGCAGCGGATTTGTTATCTCTTCTGACGGGCTTATTGTCACCAACAAGCACGTGGTGAGTATGAGTAATGCCAAATACCGCGTGATCACCAAAGACGACAAATCCTATGATGTGGTGAAAATTTATCGGGATCCCGATAATGACCTCGCGATCGTCAAGATCAACGCAACAGGGCTTACCCCCATAGAGATGGGAGACTCGGACAAATTGAAGGTGGGACAAATGGCGATAGCGATCGGTACCGCGCTCGGTGAATTTCGAAACACGGTAACGGTAGGCGTTATTTCGGGCGTGGGGAGGGGTATTACGGCGGGTGAGCCGTTTGGCGGCAGTGCGGAAAAACTTGATAACGTCATCCAAACCGACGCGGCCATCAATCCGGGTAACTCGGGAGGACCGCTCCTTAACTCTGCAGGACAGGTAATAGGCGTCAATACCGCCGTCTCCGCCGAAGGGCAGGGCATCGGATTTGCGCTTCCCATTAATGTCGTCAAAGACGCGGTGGCAAACTTCAATACCACGGGACAATTTAACCGTCCGTTTATGGGAGTGGAATATCGCATGGTAACGCGTCAAATCGCCGTGTTAAACGAGATTCCCGAAGGGGCGTACATCATGGCGATCGTACCGGGTAGCCCGGCTGATGATGCAAACATCGAAGAAGGGGATATCATTACCAAAATAGCGGGGGAAAAGGTCACGGAGAGTAATGATCTTGCCCGCATCATCGGTAAGAAAAAAGTAGGGGACAAACTGGCTATCACGGTATGGCGGGACGAGAAAGAACGTGAATTAACACTCACATTGGGAACCCAAGATAACTAAGATAGGTTAAATTAACTCGCGGAGTTTAGCGCGTGCCTTACTTATTCTTGTTCTGACGGTAACTGAGTTGGTGTTTGTTTTTTCAGCAATTTCTTCATTCGAGTAGCCTTCCATAAGAAGGAGCATAACTTCCTGTTGCTCGATATTTAACATACTTATTGCTTTGAGGATTGCCGCTTTATGTTCTCGATGGATTGTTTCCCGTTCTGGTGAAACGCTCTCATGCAGTCCGAATCTGGATTCATCTTCGATAGTGACATGTCTTCTCCCAAACATTTTTTTGCGTCTGGACAAATCAATAAGTTTGTTTCGAGCTGTTCGATCCGTATATCCGAATAATGCATCTTCTCCGTTAGCCTCAATTTGTTTTTCAAGAGCTGTGAGAATTGCTGATTGAGTGGTATCCTCTGCATCTTCATCGTTCAAACCGCGTCGCCTTTGACGGGTGAAAGTCCGATCGAGAACTCTTTGAAACAGAGACTCCCTTTCTGTGGATTTTGTTTTGTTCTCACTCATGGGGCAGTATTTATTGGATGGCAAGCATTGCCTCGGTTATCTTTGTCATTTTTCCTTCGATAATATCTTCAAGATTATGCCAGCTTTTATTAATGCGGTGATCGGTAACCCGATTTTGGGGGAAATTATAGGTGCGGATTTTTTCACTCCGCATCCCGCGTCCGATGATGGAGCGTTGTTCGCTCATTGACTGTTCTCTGGCCAAAAGCTCCCGTTCCCACAATCGTGCACGCAACATAGACATGGCTACCTGCCTGTTTTGGTACTGGTCGCGTTCATTTTGGCACTGTACGACGATCCCGGTGGGTTTATGTCGCAGGCGTACCGCCGAACTTACTTTGTTCACATTCTGTCCGCCTTTGCCCCCTGCCCGGTAAAATTCCCATTCCACATCCTCAGGTTTGATATACACTTCGTTCTCGGGAATTTCAGGTAATACCGCAACCGTCGCGGTGGAGGTGTGAATTCTGCCGTGCCGTTCGGTGGAGGGGATCCGCTGGACACGGTGGGTACCCGCCTCATACTGCAGTTTGGTAAAAGCCGCGGTACCGCGGATACGCACGGCAAAATCATCGAGCTGTTCGGTTTTCCAGCCGACGATTGCCGCATAGCGGACGTACATACGGAGTAAATCAGCGGCCCACAGTTTCGCTTCTTCGCCGCCCGGACCTGCACGAAACTCCATGATTGCAATATCGGTGTTCATATTATGATTAATCGGGAATCGTTACCGGAATACACTGAAAAAAGCACACAAACAAATAACGTAACGCGTGTTTTGCGTAATCCTATTTCAATCCCATCAACATTTCTTTGAGGGACTTCGGTGCCACAGCAGAGGATTGCTGTTGCTTCTTTTTCTTTTTTGAGACATACGTACTTGCGGCGGCTTTCTGCTGTTTGTTCTGGAATCGCTCGACACGACCCATCGTATCGACAAAGCGCATCTCGCCGGTAAAGAACGGATGGCATTTGCCGCAGATTTCCACCTGGATTTTGTCCTTGGTCGCTCCCACGGTAAAGGTATTGCCGCAGGCACAGGAAACAACGGCTGAGGGATACCATTTCGGATGAATGTCGGATTTCATAGAAGACTATTATAGCAAACAATTTGTATTCCGTACAGAGTGGGGTATTTAGGGGTTGTCAGGGTCAAATTCGTCATACTTTGCCAGTTTGGCTTGGAGCCGCAGGGATTCCAGTCTCGAGATGGGCTTTCTGCGGCCGTAAATGGGGTTATTGACGTTGGGATTGTCGTCCTTATCCCGCCATTCCATGTAGTAATCCATGACGTGTTTGCCCTTAACCCGTTGCAGGGCCACAATCGGCACCAGTCGGTACTCCGACGTTATATCAATGCCTCCTGATCTTTCGATAGCCTGCTTCCGCCGTAGGGTTAACTCCATCTCCATAAAATCGGGCGTAAGTTCGGGAAAAAGCCGGTCCGCTTCCGCTAGCTTACGGAGGTTATATACGCCTAAAATACTTGCGGCGACATCTGGGCGTTCCGACCGGGGTGAGGTAAAGCGTTTTCGCAGTCCGTCAATGAATCCTTCTCCCATAGCAAAGGTATTGTAGTATACCTCGTTATCTTTTGCGAAATCTTATTCCTTTCGATTCCGCCACCATGACACCGATGGCGATAATGATGCCGCCCAAGACATAAGAGGGGGTAATAGTTTCCTTAAGCCATACGACGGCAAGGATAGCCGCCCACAACGGCTGGAGATAAACGTAGAGTGCCGATTCGGACACTTCAATGGTTTTGACCGCGATGTTCCGTATGGTATAGGCGATGGTGCCCGAAAACAGCGCCATATACAGCACTCCGAGATGCGCTTCAAACGGTGCGGTAAAAAGCGTGGTAAAAACAAGATCTGGTGATTTGCGGAGAAACAGTATCGGTAAAAAGAGGGCAAATCCTACGATAAACTGTGTTTGGGCGACCAGGGAGGGAGCAATACCTTTTTTCATCGCTTCTTTGCTCAATAACGCGCCGATGATATCCACGATCACTGCAAGAAGCATAAGTCCGTTGCCTTCAAGTTTTCCCAGAGAGTCGCTATGTCCGTTGAGGATGAGGGGACCAATCACGGTTAAGAGAGTTCCCGTTATGGCGATGGCGATGCCGAGTTTCTCATTGAAGCGTATCTTGTCGCGGAAAAAAAGCACACCGCCCAAGACAAGAAACAAGGGACCTGCGGCGGTAATAAGACTCCCCGAGAGAGCCGTCGTCTTGTCGAGCGCTTCAAAAAATAAAAAGAGGGATAGCGGAGCGGATACAAATCCCGTGAGCAGGGTGAACCAGATATGCGACGGTTTTTTGGGGAATTTGACGCGGGAAAGGGAAAGCGCGGGGAACGCGATAAGCGTGCTCAGGAAAAAACGATACGTCAGAAATAACCAGGGATCAAACCACGTCAGCGTATGTTTGACGACAGGGCTCGCGGCTCCCCACATCAGTGAAACTAAAAGAAGATACAACGCGGCGGTAGTCCGTGTATTCATGGGCAGTATATGTACAATAAAATCAGTCGATACCGAACAGGGACGGAAGATCGGCAAGCGATATTTCCTTTTGTTCTTTTGTGCGCATATTTTTCATCATTACGGTATTTTTTCCCTGTTCTTCGCTTCCGGCGATGACGACAAACGGAATGGCGTTTTTATCCGCATATTTCAACTGTTTTTCCAGTTTGTCGGCGGTAGGATAAAGGTCAGCGCCAACCTGCTTTTCGCGCAATACCTTGGCGATCCGTTGGGAATAGGCGCGCTCATTTTCGGAAAATACCGTAACCAGGACTTGCCCTGCCGTGGTGAGATTCGGAACGAGACCCATGATTTCGGCAGCCTCCAGCGTTCGGTCAAAGCCGACGGCAAACCCGGTGCCCCCGATATCTCGCCCCGCGAATTTTGCGAGTAACCCGTCGTACCGCTCGCCGCCCAACACCGACATGTTATATCCGGCATCGGGAATTTCCACTTCCCATATGGGTCCCATGGAATATGAAAACGAGCGCGCAATCGTGGGATCGAATGCGTACCAATCCTCGGAAAAGCCGTAATTTTTAAGGTAGGAGAGAATAAACGAAAGTTCCTCGTTCGGTTTCAGATTTTTTACATACAAGAGGTATTCCTTGGCTTTATCAAGCGTTATCCCTTTTTTCTCCATTTCCGCCAGCACGCCGTCGTCGCCGATTTTTTTTATTTTGTCGATGGAAACGATTGCCTCATACGGCATGTCCTTAAACAGAGCGCGTGAGTTCATGCGAACCAACGCGTTTTTAAAGCCCAACTGCCGATAGATATCCAACGAAAGTGCTATTACTTCCGCATCCGCGTCGGGCGTTTTTATGCCGAAGATATCGGCATCCGCCTGGGTAAATTCGCGATATCTGCCTTTTTGCGGCTTTTCCGCCCGGAATGCTGGCTGTATCTGATACCGCTTGAAGGGGAAAGCAAGTTGATTCTGATACTGTGCAATTACCCTGCACGTCGGGACGGTTTGATCGTAGCGGAGTGCTACATCACGTTCTCCCTGATCCTTGAACTTAAAAAACAGTTTTTCGTCTTCGCCGATGGCTCCCACAAATATCTCAAGCGGCTCAAGCGTCGGTGTTTCGAGCGGGGCAAATCCCCAGGAAGTAAAAATTCCGGAAAGTTTGTCGCGTAACCATTTACGTTTTGCGGCCTCGGCGGGCAAGAAATCCCGAAATCCCTTTAGCGGTAAAATTGTGTTCATAAAACCTCCTTAGATGGTAACAAGTTATATTGGGTTACACAAGCGAGTGCCTCGTCTAATTTTTGGAGAAATAACCTGTTCGTTTGTCTATCTTTTAGGGATATTCTGAACCCGGGAATTTTGTTTCCCGGGAAAAATGTTCCGTCGATAACACTCACGCCGTTTTGCTCGAGTGCCTTAACCACCGCGGCATTATCACTCCGTGATACAAACAGGTTATTGGTCACGGAAGGGGATACCGAAAACCCCCGTTTGGTGAGTGCCTTGGTGAGGAAGGCTCGCTCCTCGGCGACAAACCGCCGTGTTTTTCGGATAAACTCATCATCCGCAAGCGCCGCTCCCGCGGCCGCAAGTGCAGGTGCAGTAAGAGGAAACGGCTGGATATATTCATTCATTGTTTCAATAAGATCGGCATTGCCAAATGCAATGCCGATACGAAGCCCCGCAAGTCCAAAGGCTTTTGAAAACGTGCGTAGAATAATGAGATTTTTGCGGGTACGTAGGCGGGTGATCATTGTGCCGCTACGGAACTCCGCATTGGCTTCATCAATAACGGCTATTTTCGGATCAATCGCATCAATCGTTGCGCAGAGTGCCTCATCGCTACGGTCTATGCCGCCGGGAGTAGTGGGATTGGCGATAAATAAGATGGCGGGACGTTGCTTCATTTTTTTGACCGAGCCGACGGTGATAAATCGGATACGTCCGCCGGAAATCAACGGTTCTTTTGAAAAAAGAAAAAACGATCCTTCCTCAACCGCCGCGATTTCACCTTTTCGGACAAATGCCTGACTTACCAGCTTTATAAGCATTTCCGAGCCGTTTCCCAGGAGGATATTATCCTCGGAGACGTTAAATTTTTGGGCAATGCTTCCGGTGAGTATTTCTGCATCAGGGTAGAGGCTCACCGCTTCCCGGGTACTTTTTCTGACTGCTTGGAGCGCACGGGGAGAACACCCGAGCGGATTCACGCTTAGAGTCATATCAATGCTTTGTTTACGGACGCTTTTTGCGTATGCTTTCGGTAATTTCATCGTGCTCCTTTCTGAGTTTGTACCATAAAAAAACCCGCCGGCCGGCGGGTCATGCGGTGCAATGGAATGCTTTATCGCACGAAATACCCGCCCAAACAACGGTGGGTATGATACCAAGCAGTAATTCGTGCAATCTTCATATGTCCTGTAGTATATGGAATGACAATGCGGGTGTCAACTAGACAATCAGTAGCTCCTTAGCGCTGTGGGAGAGGACGGTTATTCCATGATGGGTAAGGAGTACGAGATCTTCTATGCGGATACCGAATTCTCCCGTAATATAGGTTCCGGGTTCAACGGTGACCACCATGTCGGGCTCAAGCAACGCGGATCGTGCGACGGTAAGACGGGGAGACTCATGAACTTCAAGACCCACCCCGTGGCCTAAACTATGCGGGTATACGGGAAAGTTTGCTTCGGCGATCACCTCGCGGGCGCCCGCATCAAGGGTGGCGCCGTTTCGTTCACCGTCTGCAAGAAGTGTAAGCGCTTTTTGATTTGCGGCAAGCACGGCCGTATAGGCGGCGAGCCATTCTGGCTTTGGTGTCCCGACAAACACCATTCGGGTCATATCGGCCGCGTATCCCTCGACTTTCGCCCCAAAATCCAAAAGGATGAGGTCCTGTTCCCTGAGTTTCGTTTGGGATATATGGCTTACACCGTAATGGGGAAGTGCGGTATTCTTGCCGAACGCTACGATGGGAGCAAATGCATTCTCCGCCCCGTGATGCCGGAAAAATGACTCGATGTGTGAAACGAGCGTCGCTTCGGTGACTCCGGGCCGTACCGCGCGAATAATCTCTGCAAAGCAGGCATCGGTAAGTTCGGCGGCCGAGCGGATCAGTGCCGTCTCATCATCACGTTTATGGATTCGAAGCGATTCTGCCCGGTCACCGGCGGGAACAAACGTCACGTCGGGTATTTTGTCGCGAAATCGCTCCAACTCATAGACGGTACAATTTTTTTCCTCAATGCCGATGCGCGTGAGGGAACAAGACTCGGCCACTGTTTTCAATGCTGTTACAATCGGCAAATCCTTCCCAAGAAAGACGAGTGAAAGCGGAACGCCGGTTGCGGATAGCGGTTGTTTTTTAACCAGCGCCTCCGCCGCTTCCCGATAGAGTCCGTATGTAAAAAGATGCACGGCATTATTTGTTACCAATACAAAGGACTCCCGTTCCGTCGGCGCCGCGCCGATAAATCCGGTAAGGTACCTGATATTTGTAGGATTGGTGACGAAAAGACCGTCTATTCCGTCGAGTAATACTGCGAGCATGCGGCTATTATACCCTAACGACGCGTGCAATTTTACGGAGTCGGTGTGGCGGTGGGTCGGGGAGTTGATCGCGGCGTCGCAGAAGCGGAGGCGACGGGCGTAACGAGCGACGTCGGTGTTGCCGCGGCTCCGGTGATATTGCCCAGATCGAGAATGCGACTGGCACTGTAACTGTTTTCCTTTTTTGCGACGGGAGTTGCCGTAATGTGGACGGTATCTCCCACGGCGATTTTCGAAAAACCGCCCTTCGCAAGTCCCCCCGCTTTGGTCCACATGGTTGTTTTGGTCGCTTTTTCAATGTCTACCGTGAGGATTCTTCCTTCGCTGGTGTTTATCGTCAGGACGAAATCTTCAGTATCGACATCGACGACAATGCCGGTGAGTCGGGTAATCGTGCTGGTACTTTCGATGAAAATATATTGGGCCTTCAAAAGATCCAGCGTTTCGTCATAAGTGCCGAACACCGTTACGACGTCTTTCGGCTCGATTTTATCGACGGCTAGCGGCGTCCGTTTGCCGGCAATCATTTGGGTGACCGTCACGTCATCGGTAAGCTCTATTTTTATATCCTTTGTCTTGGTTTCGATAGTTGCCGACGTGACTGACACGGATTTTACGGTACCGCTCATTGCCCGTTTGACGACGGTACGAAGCTCGGCCACTTTTGTCGCAAGCCTTGCCTTGAGTTCTTCCATCTGTGCACTGCCGGAAGCGGTTGCACCGGTGGGTCTGGGGGTGGCGGCCTGAGTGCTTTCCTGTGCCGTGACGAAGGAAAACGGTGAGGCAAGGAATAAAATGATCACGAGTGCGATGGACATGGTCGTATAGCGTTTCATAAGATTAAAAATCTTCCGGCGTATAATATACCGTAACGGTTTGTACCTGTACTTTGTTCCCCGCATGACTGGTTACGATAATCTCGTTCTTTCCTTCGGAGAGGCTGATTTTTCCGGCATACGATCCCTGTGCATTGGCTACCGCTACCGTCTCGGTACCGTCGGTTTCAATGACGACAATAGATTCCGGAGCAACGGAGCCCGAAACCAGTGTTTCATTCTTGGGCTCGATCGCTTCAGGGAGAGGACTTTGAATGGTAAGACCTTCACCCGGTTTCGGGGTGGGGGTGGGTTTCGGATTATTTTTCTGCGTAAATCTTGCGGTAAGCGCTGAAAGATTCGGCAGTTTTATCGAGGGGAAATTTTTGATAAGTGACGGACCCAGAAATACCGCGGCGGCAATAATAAGGCCGACACCGAATCCTATTATAGTTGCAAGTAACGCATCTTTATTCATAACGGTGTTTCACCAGGAAACAAGAGAAAAAACCGGCGGTCAACTACTTGAAATAACTACACAGAGGCAGGAAAATCCCAAAGCTTATAGCAAAGGGATATGTTGCTTAGGATACTTAAATCTGATATAAAATGCAACTACTATGGAAATACTCCCGCTGGGTCACTCATCGTTCCGTCTTCGAGGAAAAAATGCAACCGTCGTTACTGATCCGTTTGACGGGAAGGATATGGCGGTCAAGTTCCCCAAACATATTGAAGCGGATGTATTGACGATCTCTCATGATCATCCCGACCATAATGCGGCAAGTCTTGTTGGCGGCAACCCCTTTGTGATCCGGGGACCGGGAGAATACGAAATAAAAGGCGTTGCGGTAATCGGCGTTTCGACGTTTCACGACGCGAATGAGGGCACCGAGCGCGGAAGAAACACGGTCTATCGGATTGAAATCGATAACGTCAAGATCGCGCATCTGGGTGATCTCGGGCATGTGTTGAGTTCCGCCCAGCTTGAAATGCTTGACGGTATTGATATTCTCATGGTTCCGGTGGGCGGGCTCTACACGATCGATGCCGAAAAAGCGTCGCAGGTTATTGCCGATATCGAACCGCGTATCGTGATTCCGATGCATGACAGTCGCTCAAACCCGAATCTTGCCCCCGTTGCGGCATTCTTAAAGCAAATGAACAAGGAAGTCACTCCCGTGCCGAAGTTAACCGTCAGTCGCGACAAACTCCCGCAAGAGATGCAGATTGTCGTCCTGGAATAACATGGCAAACCCCAAAGTTCCTCCGCATGATGAAGTTGCCGAACAATCGGTATTAGGCGCTATTCTTATCGACAAAGACGCCATGGTGGATGTTGCCGAGTTTTTGCGTCCCGGACATTTTTATAAGGACGCCAACGCGATGGTGTATGAAGCCATGATGGAGCTGTATGAACAGCATGATCCCATCGATGTCGTGACGGTGAGTGCACAGCTTAAAAAAAACGGCAACAGCAAAACCGTCCCCGCTTCTTATGTGTCGGATTTAGTGAACGTCGTGCCCACGAGCGCACATGCAGAGCAATATGCCAGGATAATTTCGGAAAACGCGACAAAACGACGGTTAGTTGATGCCGCGGCAAAAATCACCGAGATGGCCTTCCGGGAGGAGGGAGCCGCCAATTCGATCGTCGATGAGGCGGAATCGGAAATTTTTGCGATTTCCCAATCCGCCATCAGACGGGACTTCATGCCGATTAAAGATGCGCTTGCGGCTTCGTTTGACCGCTTGGATGAACTGCATAAACGGGCGGGAGGGCTCAGGGGCGTTCCTACCGGATTTGTGGAACTCGATAACAAGCTCGCGGGTATGCAGGACGCGAACCTTATCATCTTAGCCGCGCGTCCCGGAACGGGAAAAACGGCGATGATCCTTAATATGGCGCAACACGTGACCGTCAAGGAGAAAATCCCCACGGGTATTTTTTCCCTTGAAATGAGTAAGGAGGAATTAGTGGATCGGTTGTTGGTGTCGCAGGCGGATATTGAAGCCTGGAAACTGAAAACCGGCAAACTGACCGATGACGATTTCACCAAACTTTCCGATGCAATGGGAGAGCTTGCGGAAGCGCCTCTTTTTATCGATGACACGCCGGGAATGAATATTATCGAGATGCGCACGAAAGCACGGCGTCTCCAGGTGGAACACGGGGTAAAACTTATCATGGTCGATTACCTTCAGTTATGCGATCCCGGGAGAAAGTTTGATAACCGCGTTCAGGAAGTTTCCATCATCTCGCAAAGTCTTAAAAACCTTGCCCGCGAACTCAGAATTCCCGTGCTTGCGTGTTCACAGTTGTCCCGCGCGGTGGAAACAAGAGGAACGAGAGTGCCCGAACTTTCAGATCTTCGTGAATCAGGTTCTATCGAACAGGATGCCGACGTTGTTATGTTTCTATACCGTGAAGATGCCGATCAGGCGATGTGGGGAGATCAGATCCAGACGAAACTCCGTATCGCCAAACACCGAAATGGCGCATTGGGCGAAATCGATCTTATCTTCCGGGGAGACAGAATCCGGTTCTATTCAGTTGATCGCAAACACACGGAAGCCGCTCCTCCTCCCGCGGCACACTAATCTATGAAAGAAGTTGAAAGTGAAGGACTTCGTATTAAAGACCTTCGCAGACAGCCGAACGGTTCGTCATTGGAAACCTGGGAGATTTTATCGGTTCCTACCGGTCGAGGAAAGCGTCCGTTTCGGACACTCGTTTTGTTAGGAGATGTGGATGCCGCCGTACAACACGCAAAGTTTGTATCGGAAACCAAACGCCCTATGGATCTTACCCGAGCAAGACTCCTCACCATATCGTATGACGAGGCAAAAAAGTGGGGTCTGGTTGCGGGAGTTTCGGTAATAGAATCTTCCTAGGTACCCTTGGTATAATAGACTTCTTGCCGAGGTGGCCCCTCAAAGCCACTGGGGCAACAGCATGTTAATAAACGAATATTGCCGAGGTGGCGGAATGGCAGACGCTCAGGTCTCAAAAACCTGTGAGCATAATAGCTCGTGGAGGTTCGACTCCTCTCCTCGGCACCCGTTAGAGACAAACGCTGTGTGAGTCACAGAAAGGAGTGCTTCATGAAACTCAAAGATCTCTATTCTTTGGCACTACAAATGGGTATCGATGCCGATCCGCGTGGAGCTTCCGGAGTCAAAAAAATTCTGGAGCGACGCAAAAAAGAATACGAAGATCTTTCTCCTTCGAAGAAAGCGGAATACGATCTCGAGGATTTAACCAATCCCTATACGGACTCCCGTATTTATCTGGGTGACCCTGAACAGGAAGTGGATTCCCTCATGGCGGGCATTGATATCAACGCGGCAGAAGTTCTTCTTGCGGACCGGTTAAATCAAAAAGGGGAGAGCATTGATCTATTGCTTACCCATCACCCGGAAGGAGCGGCGTTGGCCTCTCTCCATGAAGTGATGGAGGTGCAGGCGGACATTTGGGCAAAATACGGGGTTCCCATTAATATCGCCGAAGGGGTCATGCGCGACCGGATCGGTGAGGTGCAACGTCGGTTTTCGCCGATCAATCACACGGAAGCAATTGATGCCGCAAGGTTGTTAGGACTGTCCTTCATGGGTATGCATACGGTCACGGACAATCTCGTACATCGCTATATGGAAGAGTTATTTACCAAAAATAATCCAGAAACGGTCGGCGATATTCTTGAGCTCCTCAAAAAAGAGCCCGAATATCGGGAGGCGATGAAAGGAAAGGCGGGCCCCGTTATTTTTGCGGGAGACCCGAGAAACCGAGCCGGGAAAATCGCGCCGATCGAATTTACCGGCGGCACCGAACCTTCCCATATCGTCTACGAAAAGCTTGCAATGGCGGGCGTGGGCACCGTTATCGGGATGCATGCGGGGGAAGAGCATCGGAAAGAGGCGGTGAAACACCACATTAACTTAGTGATTGCGGGGCATATGAGTTCCGATAGTTTGGGGATGAACCTGCTCCTTGATGCGATAGAAAAACGAGGAGTGAAAATTCTTCCCTGCTCGGGGCTTATCCGGGTGCAACGGCACTAAGTCTTACTGAAGGATGACCAGGAAAAAAAGCACCGTGGCAATCTGAGTAACGACTCCTAACGGAAATTGCGCCTTCGAGTGGAAAACATTCGGCACTTTATAAAATGCATAGGACACTTTTTCCGCAAGTCCTGCCGTGTGTCCCGGTTCATGTTTTTTGGCGTGTGCAAAGAATATATACCACGGTGTCTCTAGCCAGTCGGGGAGGAGACCCGAGGCTACCGTTGCCATCCACAACCAAAATGGGAGATGTTGTCCGAAAAATACGTACGAAAGCACAAATCCCGCGGTTGTTTCCGCAATGGCCAATATTCCGGTGAGTTTTTTCGGACGGTTTCGCCAATTCGTGCCGAAATCCCAATGGGGAATACTATCCATGACGTAGTGCGAAGCAAGCGCAAGCATACATGCCGTCACAGGGTCTGAAAAACGGGCGGCGATTGCTCCCGAAACAAGTGCATGTGCGGTTGCGGTCATGCGTTCATTGTATGATAAGATTGAGTTTGTTGCAAAATGCCCGTGATTGATATGAAAGTATCGCATATTACAAAAAAGATGGATCCGGTGCTCGATGTGCTCCGAAACCGGCTGTTTCGCCACTTATGGGTCGGGCAAATAGCCACCCAACTGGCAAGCAACATGCTTATTTTTCTTCTTGCCCTCATCATTTATCGCCTGACGGGGAGCAATGTGGCGGTATCGGGATTGTTTTTGGCGTACGGGTTTCCATCGCTCCTCTTCGGCGTCATGGCGGGAACGATCGTCGATAGATTGGATCGTCGGGCAGTGCTCCTTGTTGCCCATCTCACCCGCGCGCTCCTTACACTAGCCGTATTATTTTCCGGTGATCGCATATCGGCGATTTACTTACTGATATTCACCTATGCGATTATCAATCAGCTGACGACACCCGCGGAAGTACCGCTTATTCCGCAGTTCGTGCCTAAAACCCATCTCGTGTCCGCAAACAGTCTGTTCTCATTCACGTTTTACGGCAGTATGGCAATCGGGCTTATCGCCGCCGGTCCCGTGCTCCGGTTTTTCGGGAGTGACGGCGCCTACGGCCTGATTTTTGTTCTCTATCTTATCGGTGCCATCGCCGTCATGGGTATTCCGCCGCAAGGGGAGGGCATTAAATCGCTTCGTAAAGTGTTCGGTTATGACCCCTTATATATTGTGAAACGGTTTCTCATCAACATGCAGATGGGGATTACGTATGTGGCAAAATCACCGATCCTCCGAGAAGCGGTTGTTCTCCTCACGGGGACACAGGTCATGATTGCCTTATTGGGTACGTTAGGCCCCGGGTTTGCGGATAAAGTGCTTCGGATCGATATTCGGGATGCCTCGTTGTTAATCGTGGGACCGACGATTTTGGGGATATTAACGGGAGCGTTATGGGTGGGAAATAAGGGATACCGCTATTCGCAATCCCTGTTAGTAAATGTCGGCGTCACCGCGGCGGGCATCATTCTGGTCGTGACGTCGGCGGTCTTTGCCGCAACGAACACGCTCTGGTTTTCTTTGGTGCCGAGAACACTGGTCAATGTGCTTGCACTCGGTCTTTTTTATCTCTTAGGGATAGCAAACAGTTTGTTGGATGTGCCGTCAAACACCATGTTACAGAAAGAAGCAGAAGGTGATATGCGCGGGAGGGTGTACGGTATTCTTTCCGCGTCCATCGGAGGAGCCGGTATCCTTCCCGTCGTCGTAAGCGGGCTCCTTGCCGATCTTATCGGTGTCGGCAACGTCATATTTATCCTGGGATTTGTGGTGTTATGTTACGGTATCGTGCGAACAATGCGCAGGAAAATAGTAAGCGGAGTACAATAGAGCTATGATACCGACTGTTTTTCCCTTCCAACACGGCAGTTTTATCGTCATCAATAGTTTTACCGTCGTGGGGTGGTTGATATTTTCGTTTTTGTTTTGGCGGAGTCTCCGAAGATTTGCCGTGGATGAAGATCGGGTTTTTGATCTGACGTTCTTTGCGACGATCGTGGCGTTTATCTTTGCCCGCATGGGGTATGTCGTCGCGCATCCCGAGTTATTTTTAGGAAAATCGTTTCTTCTGATCGCCGCCATTTGGGTGGCGCCGGGATTTTCATGGCTTGCCGGATTTATCGGCGGCGTTGCGACCCTTGTTGTGCTCAGCAGGCAGTATAAAGTACGCCTCGGGTTGGTGCTCGATGCGCTTGCCGTTTCATTACCGCTTCCCATTATTATCGGGAAGGCAGGCTCGCTTCTTACGGGCATGGAAGCGGGCAAAATCGTTGCGGCACCCTGGTTAGGGAATGTGATCAGGGGCGTAACGTCGTTTCGGCATCCCGTGCAACTGTATGAAATGCTCGCCCTGCTGTGTATCAGTATGCTCTGTCTTCGCATGACGACCCGATCGATAAAAGAAAAATGGCCGTACGGTCTTGTCGGATTATGGTTCTTTTTTTGGTATGCGGTCACGGGATTCGTGCTTGAATTTGCCAAAGACAGTCGTGTATACTGGGGGAGTCTTACCGCCAATCAATGGATGTTGATTGGCATTTTTGCTGAATGTGTCGGGGTTCTCTACGTTCGGGGCGGGGGAAGGGAACGCGTTCGGCCAATTTTCTATAAAGTACTGAAGTTTTTTGAAGAGAAAGGAAAGAAAATCCATGAATCAATTCCCTCAAGACACACTCACTGAAATAAAAACCCACCTTGAAGAAGAGCAGGCAAGACTTGCGTCGCGCATTGCCGAACTTTCAGGGCAGGATCCGTTTTCCGATCCGGGACGGACGAACGATAATGCCGCATCAGATACCGAAGCAAGTGAGGAGAGCGATCATGATCGGGTTTCCGCGCTTGTCACCGAGCTCAAGAGTCGGCAGGAGGAAGTGGGGAATGCGCTTGCAAAAATTGCGGACGGTACCTATGGATTCTGCGTCGAATGCGGCAACATGATCGATACCGATCGTTTGGCGATTCACCCGACTGCAACCATGTGTCTTACCTGTGAATCAAAAAAGAAGAAGTGAACATCTCCATTCTTTACGAAGACGAGACATTGCTGGTAATTAACAAGCCTCCTGGCATTGTGGTCAACAATGCGCAATCCGTCGAAGGAATAACTGTACAGGACTGGGCGCATGCCCATTTGGGTCTTCCCGAAGCCGCCAGTACCGTTACTCCCGGAGATGATTTTCTTTCCCGCGCCGGCATAGTGCATAGGATCGATAAGGAAACCTCGGGCTGTCTTGTTATCGCCAAAACTCCCGAAGCGTTTGTTTCTTTGCAGGCGCAGTTTAAGGAACGAACCGTCAAAAAAACATATCTTGCCGTCGCACACGGGATCCTCAGTCCCGAAATAGGGGAAATACGGGCTCCGGTCGGCAGGTTACCGTGGAACCGGGAACGGTTCGGAATTCTCCCGGGAGGCAAAGATGCGGTCACCCGCTATCGGGTGTTACGGTCCGGAACCTCTCATGACACGCGCATATCATTGGTCGAATTGTATCCGGAAACAGGAAGGACGCACCAGATACGCGTGCATCTCAAGTACATTAATCACCCGATTGTCGGCGATTGGCAATATGCCGGAAGAAAAACCGCCCGCAATGACCGGGTGTGGGCGCCTCGCGTCATGCTCCATGCCGCAAGTATTACGCTCACGCACCCGATAACGGGTGCTTCTCTTGCAATTGAGGCCGAGGTGCCGGATGATATGAAGAGTATCATCTAGGACATGGAACATTCACTGACGCTGGTCACCACGTTTTTGCTGTTGCTTGCCGCGGCCTTGGGCGGGGGTGTTATCGCCATGCGTTTGAAACTTCCGTCCATCGTCGGCTATATCGCAGGCGGTATTTTGGCGGGGAATACGCTCTCTTCCTCCTTCGATCATCACCTCATAAGCCAGATTTCTGAAGCGGGGGTTACACTGCTTCTCTTTACGCTGGGTGTGGAGTTTTCATTCCATAAACTCAAACGAATCCTGCATCTTGTCTCCTGGCCGGCGATCGGTCAAATCGTGATTACCTTGTTTGTGGTGTTATTACTGCTGTTTGCGCTCAAGGTGTCTTTTGTGCCGGCGTTGTTTTTGGCCAGTGCCGCGGCACTTTCTTCAACCGCGATCGTGGTTAAGCTCTTATCTGAACGGGGAGAGTTGGATTCCGTTCCCGGAGAGCTTTCGACGGGTTGGCTGGTTATTCAGGATCTTGCGGTCGTTCCGCTTCTTATTCTTCTTACCGCCATATCGACCGTGACGGCGGGGGAAGGCACGATTTTCTCTATTGTCGGCACGATCACGCTCGCGATGGTAAAAGCAGGTGTCGTTATTGCCTTGGTGTTATACCTGGGAAGCCGCGGCGTACCAAAACTGCTGGGCGCCGTTGCAGGTTTCCGTAATCGGGAATTGTTTTTGTTAACGACTATCGGCATCGTGTTTTTTGTGGGTCTTTTGACGTATGTTGCGGGACTTTCCGTATCACTCGGCGCATTTTTAGCAGGGCTACTTGTTGCCGAAACGAGTCAGAATCACGCGGTGTTTTCCGAAATCCGCCCACTCCGTGATCTTTTTGCGGTTGTCTTTTTTGTCTCGCTCGGGATGTCCCTTCCCGTCAACGCGCTTGTTTCGGCGCTCCCGGTCATGATAGCAATGACGGTTGCCGTCGTGCTCGTCAAAGGAGGAAGTATTTATGCGTTGCTTCGCTTTTTAGGGTATCACCGGAAGACGTCATTCCTCGTCGGCATTTACTTAACGCAGGTAAGCGAATTCGGTTTTGTCATCGCCGGCACCGGCGTTGCGTTGGGAGCACTTTCGGAATCGCAATCCTCACTCCTTGTTGCCGTAACGTTTGTTACCATTCTGCTTTCCAGTCCCATGATAAGCCGTGGGCATGAACTCTATTATGCATTTGCCCGTCTTATGAGGCGGTTCCCCAAATTCTTTCGGGAAACCGCGGAAGATGCGATTAAATCCGACGAAGGCTATCCGATTCGGGATCACGTGGTGCTGTTGGGGTACGGTCGGGTCGGGAAGTATATCGGCCGCGCGCTTTCGATGAGCGGGATTCCGTTTCTTGTCGTCGACTATAATCAGCACGTGTTGGCAAATCTTAAAAATTCCGGTATTCAAACGGTGTACGGCGACCCCGCCGATAAGGAAGTGTTGGATTATGCGCAGGTGGATCTTGCAAAATCAATCGTCATCGCCATCCCCGACAGGCATACGCAGGAGATGGTGATCGCCAACGCGCTTTCGCTAAATCGCAAAATTAAAATCATCTGCCGAACGCACCATGAAACGGATCAGCGGCATCTGAAATCGTTGGGTGTGCAGACGCTCATTCAGCCGGAATTTGAGGCCGCGCTTACGATTGTCGCCAAATTATTTGCGGATTTCGGTGTTTCCGATGAAGAGTCCGCGGGAAAAATCTCGCGACTGAAAATAGAGCACGGTATGTAGGTGCCAGTGCCGCGGCGTCTTTCCTTCTGGTACAATCGGTTGCATGGGTTTTGACTTTCACATAACCAAAAAGGATACCGCAACGCACGCGAGATTGGGTGTTATCACCACGCCGCACGGTCAGATCAAAACTCCCGCATTTGTTCCGGTGGGAACGCAAGCCTCGGTAAAATCCCTAAGTCCCGATGAGTTACGTACGCTTTCGGTGCAATTATTTTTTGTGAACACGTATCATGCATACCTTCGCCCCGGCCTTTCGGTAATAAACAAGTTCGGCGGACTCCATGGGTTTATGGGATGGCAAGGTCCGATTATTACCGATAGCGGGGGGTTTCAGGTATTTTCGCTTGCACGACCCAAATATCTCCCGTCGGATAACGATGAACGCCGGCCGTCGCTGGTCAAAATAAATGAGGATGGTGTCGAGTTCCGTTCGCATTGGGACGGGAGCATACATCATTTTACGGCGGAATACTCCATGAAATGGCAATGGGAGCTGGGGAGCGATATCCATATTGCCTTTGACGACTGTACTTCCTATCCGGCGACGCATGAAACGGCAAAAAAATCGATGGAACGTACGCACCGATGGGCAAAACGGAGTGTTGCCGCGCATCAGGCGTTGGCAAAGCGGTACGAAAAGAAAGGGAAGCCCTACCAGGCACTGTATGGCGTCATTCAGGGCAGTATCTATAAGGATCTCCGGGAAACATCTGCACAATTTATCAAAACCCTTCCCACCGACGGTATCGCCATCGGCGGTGTTTCAGTCGGGGAGACCAAACAGGAAATGAAGGATGTCCTTTCCTACGTATGGCCGCACTTACCCGAAGATAAACCCCGACATCTCTTGGGGGTAGGCGAGATCGATGACATATTCACCCTTGTTTCCTACGGTATGGATACGTTTGACTGCGTACAGCCGACACGATTGGCGCGGATGGGCCGATTATCCGTGCGTAGCGCCAAGAATCATGAAATAGACATAACGAAAAAAACATGGGAAAAAGATACCCGTTGTGTCGAAGAAGGCTGTACCTGTTATACCTGTATGCATTTTTCGCGCGCGTATCTCCATCATTTGTTTCGCGTGCGGGAGCTGTTGGCTTACCGATTGGCAACGATCCATAATTTGCATTTTATCCACACGCTTGTTGCCGACATGCGAAGCGCAATTGCCGAAGGGACATTGCTTGAAATGAAAAAAAGCTGGGGCTACAATAGATAAATACCTAAAGGAGGGTACACTATGGGATCATTTGGCGGTTTTTATAAAGGGGATAAAAAGAAAGCGAAGAAAAAAGACCTCGAAAAGAAAGCGCAAAAACAGCTTTCCGGTAGCGCGTGGCAATTACCCCAGGTCGAAATTATCAAAAAAGGCAAAAAAGAATGGTAAATCGGGAGCACTCGAGCACCAGGCGCCGTACACGGCGCATATTCACCCATGTCCTGCCCCTTGTGATCTTCAGTCTTGTTGCGGGGGGAGTTTTGTTCTTTCTCCGTTATGCACTTGCTCCCGCACCATTTCGCGAGGCTATTGTGATAGCCAGTGATCCCGTTCATGTGATTTCATTTGATACCAGGGCGAAGAAAGTAACCGCTATGGATATTGTGTCCGATGCGGTCATTCCCGGCGCGTTGGGCTACGGCAAATATCCCGTACGGGCAATCATTTCCCTGGACGGTATTGACCGGTGGAACGGGAATTTGATAACAAGCAGTATCAGTAATGCGATCGGCCTCCCCATAACGGGGTATGTGACCATGGGAAAGAATGCGGATACCCCGCTTACGGCAGACAATGTTTCGGAATTGTTTTCGTTAGGCAGTATTCGGCGATACATTGAAGGTGAGATCAAAGGTTCGGTTTCGTTGCTGACATGGATGCGATTTGTGTCTTTGATGCATTCGATCCCAGCAGACGGGATAAAGATTATCGATGCCAAAGGAATGACCAATAATCTGCCATCGCCGGACGGAGGGACCTATCCCGAACTTGACGAAAACCGCGTGGACTACATCGTCGATACCGCATTTTTTGACGGCGGTATCCGTACCGAAGCACTTTCGGTGGCGATTTATAACACGACCGCTATTCCGTCGATAGGAACACGGGCATCCCGGCAACTTGCCAAAGTGGGAATGCAGATGGTGTTTGTCGGCAATAGGGAAGAGGGTATCCCTCATTGTGTCGTGGCGGCTTCAGAAGATACCCTTCAGTCGAAAACGGCGCAATTCATCCGGAAGACCTATGGGTGCACCGGCAAAGTTTCGCAGGAAGAAGGGAAGGAAATCGGAGCGGATATCGTCGTGCTTTTGGGACAAAGTTTTGCCGAACGTTTCAAATAACGGGAAGGTTATTCATCACTTTCGGTATCTTTTACTTCAGCTTCCGTTTCGCCGGCGTCATCCCCGTGTTCGCTTCGTGAGAAGGGGACATACAGCGCCGTTGATGAAAATGACGGCTGGTTGGCAAACCGTTTGCCGCGACCCGTTTCACGAAGAAAAAGCGTGAGAGTGTTTTTCCCTACCGATTTAACGAGTGCCTGATAGGTGTTGCCGACCCCCAAAAACTTAATAAGGCGGAATGACAAGTCATCGGGTAATGCCCCGAGATATGTGCCCTGATCGTTTCTTGCCTCAACAACGTGATTTTTTGCCTTGAGTTCGATTTCTTCGCCGGGGGACACGGTCATCAGTATCTGAAGCGGTGCGGTATTCACGCATTCCACGATTTTTGTTTTCCCGGGTTCTTCGAGAAACGACATCGGGGTGACGAATGTTTTTTTGGTCTTTACCAAGTCTTTTTGTCGGACGACGCCGAGTTTTTTCAGATTTTTTGCGGCTATCTGGTTGTAGGTGTCGAGTTTTGTTACCTTGAGAAACGTTTTCTTTGCCTCGGCAATCTCACCGCACTGAAGATACGCGAATCCGAGACGGTTCAAATAGCTGATGTTATTTTTGTTCGTTTTGAGAAGACCAAGATTGATGCGGATGGCTTCTTTCCAATCTTGGGCGAGGGCCGCCGCAATGGCTGACGCGTCGGAAATTGTCGAGTCGCTCATGGTGGACAAGAGTATCAGAGTGCCGTAAGATATGTCAATATAGAACATGCCCCCGACGCACACGTATGAGCGGACATTCCAAATGGAGTAAGGTAAAACATCAGAAAGCGACGACGGATGCCGTCAAAAGCCGGGCATTTACCAAAGCATCACGTGCCATCACCGTCGCTGTTCGCGAGGGAGGAAACATCGCCGATCCCGATAAGAACTTTCACCTGCGACTTGCCATTGAACTTGCCCGTTCAGTGAACATGCCCAAAGATACCATCGAGCGCGCGATAGAAAAAGGTGTCGGCGGCGGGGGAGTTGCCTTGGAAAATTTGGTGTACGAAGGGTACGGTCCGGGAGGAGTGGCGTATGTCGTGGAAGCGACCACCGATAATCACCAGCGGACGGGCTCGGAGGTGAAGCATCAGTTTGATCGGTTTGGCGGATCGCTTGCCACCCCCGGCGCGGTGTTGTATCAGTTCAAGAAAAGCGGCGTCATATTAGTGGCAAAAGCAGGAAACACCTTCGATGCGTTATTTGATAGGGCGGTTGCCGCGGGCGCCGATGATCTCATCGAAAAAGACGATGTGTATGAAATATATACGTCGGGCACGATGCTGGATAAGGTGAAAAAGCAATTGGAATCGGAAGGCATTGTCATAGAAACCGCTGAGTTTATCATGCGATCTACCGTCCAGGTTTCGGTCACCGATGACCTTCGGGAGAAAAATGATGCGCTTATGGACGCGCTTGAATCGCTTGATGACGTGTCAAACGTGTATAGCACCATGGAGTAATGATGAAACGGATTATTGCACCTCTTATCGATACGGTAACCAAACGCTATAAACGGTGGGAGCGAACCCAACCGTTTAGTAAACGTCAGCAGTTTGTCGGTATTACGGGCATTCTGACGATTCTTTTGATGTTGACGCAACTGATGCCGTTGGATTTTCGTTATCCCATGGTAGCGGCGCTGTTTGTCGTCAGTTATTTGCTTTGCGCGTTTGCGCTTCGCGATGACTTGCGGGGTGCCGAGTGGGGAACACTGCTTATTCTTCCCTCGTTTTTTACCGCCGCTGTGGCGGTGTTTTACTTTTTGCTTCCTACCCGCTGGTTGACCAGACTCCCGATTGCCGTGTTATACGCGATAGGGATGTACGCGTTGTTACTTACCGAAAATATCTACAATGTTGCGGCGGCAAGAACTATCGCATTGCTTCGTGCGGCACACTCGGTGGGATTTCTGCTCACGTTGGCAACCTATTTTCTTTTGGTACAAACCGTATTGGCGTATCGGTTTTACGGTTGGACAAACGCACTGTTTATCGGTCTTATTACCTATCCGTTGACCTTACAAATTCTCTGGGCGATAAATCTTGAACCGGCGGTAGGGAAGCGGGTGAGGGAACTTACCCGTATCATTACCCTTGTTCTGTTTGAACTTGCCTGGATATGTTCGTTACTTCCCGTACGGACGACATTACTGGCGCTTTTTTTGACGGCCTGTTTTTACGGACTGGCGGGGATGGGGCAACAGTATTTGGCGGATCGACTCTACAAGCGCACCGTGTGGGAGTTTTTTGGGGTGGTCGCCATAGTCGGTCTTATTTTGCTTGTCACGTTAAATTGGCGGACCGCGTTGTAAAAAATAATATTGCGCGTTTTTCATCATCGCACATGGCCTCATCCAGGCACGCCGGCGGGAGAGTGGGAGAGTGATATAGTCTGATATAGTTGATATAGTTTGATACGGGTAGGGAAAACTATAGGGCATAATGTGGATAATTAATTTCACGGGGTATACATACTGTTTTCACGATCCTCTAATAGCCTCGACTTAGCCTCAACAAGCTGAAAAACTATAGGGTAGAGTTGTGCCTCTGCTCCGGGTATAGCGAGGCACATTGCACGCTCCCTTCCTCTCCCTTGAGTACACAAAGTGTGCGATAAAACATCGATTTGGATTGTTGTAACGCTCTAAATACGACTATTTACTGTTCTTCAGGAGGAGCGAAAGTAGCCTCGAAAATATTAGTTTAGCGCGTATTGATGGGCTAAATAAAACCGAAAACGTGAAGTGTTAGCAGGAGTCACCCATATAGCGCTAAACGATATGTTTTTATCCGTCTGCGCGCGAGAGCATGGGAATTGTAAGGCTAAAAATACATAATCGGAGCTTCAATACGCTCTATTCTATCAAGGCCGAGACGTCATTTTATTCGAGTATTTAGCCTCAAAAAATACCATTTGGAGCGTATTAATGCGCTAAATTGCGACATCTCTTGATTATCGAATGCATCCGGAGTAGGGAGTTTAGCCTCGAAATATCGCATTTGGAGCGTATTAATGCGCTAAATAATTTTCACAATAAAAAACCCGAATGACCGTTTTTTGCCTGTATATTCGTAGTACAATCGCAAAGAAATGTTGATCGATCGCAGAGCATGGAATAGCCACGATTGCATGCGGAAGAGAGGTGTCTATGGCTCCTATCTCCCTCAATGCCTTTCGCGCATAATCATCCGACGTCTCCGGGCGCATTTTGGGCGGTTTCCCTGTCAGGGGGAAGAATTGCTTACATAGTCGCACAATAATACTTTTACGACGTCACGAAAAAGAGCCTGCCTGGAGAAGACCCCGACTCGCGCCTATTGTGTCCGCAATGTTTTTCCGTTTGGCGTTGCTATTTATGTCCGTACATTTCCGAAAATTTTTCCTATATATTCCCCGGTTTGTCCGCCGCCGTTTTATGCGTTTGTTTTTGCTCGCGAGATTTTCTTCAACCGCTGGATATGCGCGGTTTTCCCGTCAAAACGCGCCAACTAGTTTGTTGTCAAATGGATGAGATGAACGCTCATACGTCTTTGATAAATCAGGGGCCTTCTAGGTCATTACAGGGGCTCAAATTTGAAGCTATTTTTGCCGAAACCGATAGGTGCCGAAAACCTTTGTTTTTGACGGGTGTGCACCTGCGTTTGTGCGAATGACTGATACATCGGCGGCGGTAAAATTTCCGAGCGGCACATCCCTGTGAGTTGCAAGTTGCGCAAGAAATGATTGTCGCGGTGCATGCGTATATCGGCAGATCGTGATGTTGGCAAAAACCATCTCATCGGTAAAATATGTTTTGTCGTCAGGCACGCCGGCGGCAATGAGCTGTTGGCGCAAATCCCGTATGAACGCGTCATACCGAGGTTCGATAAGTGCGATAACTGAGACGCTGGTCGGCATGCTGAGGAGCCCGCACAAGGTAAATGAAAACGGCTCGTATCGGGCTGTCATATCCGCAAGAACGGTTTGTACTGCGGTGATATCCGACTCGGTAAAATGCGGCGGACTGTTGATCACGCGAACGTTTTGAATGGTCAAATGCAGACTGTCCCGGCCGTAATAATAAAAATCCGGCTCGATAGTTTGGAGCTTATTAATAAGCTTATTGTGAATGCTATTGGCAATATCAGCGCCAACAAAGGATACGGCCGTCAGACATAACTGCGGATCGTTTGCATAGTCGGTTTGGAGCGGTACAATCGTAGAAACCGTAGCACCGCGAGCGAGGGAAGATTCCATATGGCGCATCAGGACCAGCTGTCTTTGTTGGTATGGCGTCATGGAACAATTCTACCATATTGACATGACACTGATGTCGTACAATTATAGATTGTAACGACGTATGGATATCGATAAGCTTATTAAAGATTTTCTGGAATATTTAGAAATTGAGCGAAATGTTTCGCGACTTACCATCCGCAACTATTCGCACTATTTACAGCGGTTTTTTGATTTTTTGGCGGGCCCTCGGGACCCCTCCTCCCCTCCCCTGTCCGTGAAAATCGTGAAAATTTCAGAGATTAATCCCGAGAATATCCGACAGTACCGCCTGTATTTGTCACGTTTTGTCGATGAAAAAGGCATGTCGCTAAAGCGGGTGACGCAAAATTACCATTTGATTGCCTTACGAAGTTTCCTCAAGTATTTGGCCAAACGGGACATCATGACGGTTTCCCCCGACAAAATTGATCTGCCGAAAGCCGAAAGCCGATCCATCAAATTTTTAGAGCGCAACGATGTTGAGCGGCTTATGAACATGCCGGATATGAACACCAAGGAAGGCGTCCGGGACAAAGCTATCCTGGAAGTGCTGTTTTCGACGGGGCTTCGCGTATCCGAACTCGTGAGTTTGAATCGTGATCAGATAAACCTTGACCGGCGTGAATTTAGCGTCATCGGAAAAGGCCGGCGAACCCGCATCGTATTTTTGTCCGAACGTGCCGCCGAATGGCTCAGAAAATATCTCGCGACCCGCGAAGATGACCTTCGGCCCGTCTTTATCCGCTATAGCGGCAAAACACCCGATGAACACGATACGACCGGCGAATCGGTGCGGCTCACCGCACGATCCGTTCAACGCAGTGTGGAAAAATATGTCAAAAAAGCAAAACTTATGGTTAAAATTACGCCGCATGGGCTTCGGCACACGTTCGCAACCGATCTTCTGGGAAACGGTGCGGATCTTCGCGCGATCCAGGAGTTGTTGGGACATAAAAACGTGTCCACCACCCAAATCTATACGCACATCACCAATCCGCAACTCAAGGAAATACACGATAAATTTCATAGCAAATGACGAATCAAACGAGTCTTTCCGGACTTCGGGTGACGGTGTTATACAACAAGCCTGCCGCACGGTTTGCCGCGGATGCCACGCATATCGTTGCGGAGGAAGATACCGAGGAATCTGCCCGGGAAATCGCCGAAGCCCTGAAGAGCAAAGGCATGGTTCCCTCACTTGCGCCTATCACGGAACATGACAGCCAAAAAGTGATTGAAAATCTCCCCGATGATTTAGTGTTCAATCTTATCGAATGGACCGGCATTGACACGCCGTATGCGATACAAGCATATGAGTACATGCATGCAAAAGGGCTTTCCTATACCGGGGCCGCACTTGATACCTATTTGCTTTCCTGCGACAAGTCCGTAATGAAAGCGCGTCTTGAGTCAGCACATCTTCCGACCGCACGGTGGCAACTATTCAAAACGGGAGACGAAACCGTGCGGGATGATTTTCACTATCCGTTAATCGTCAAGGTGAGCAGTGAACACTCGAGCGTAGGGCTTACCAAGGAAGCCATCGTGCAGAACGCGGAAGAAGCAAAAAAAATGGTTAATAAACGACTTATCGAGTATCGGCAACCGGTGTATATCGAAGAGTTTTTGACGGGTCGTGAATTTCAGGTGACGCTACTTGAGCGCGAAAGCGGACTTTCGGTATTACCGATTTCCGAGGTGCAATACACCAAAAAGACCGATGTTCCTTTTTTGACTTACAACAGCCGATGGGATGCGACACACCATGACTATAACAATTCGCTCGTATTGCTTGCGCATTTAACCGCGTCACTTGAGAAGAAAATTCATGACATGAGTGTTACGGCGTTTCGTACCTTCGGGTACCGTGACTACGCACGGTTTGATATCCGGTGTCAGGATGAGTCTCCCATGTTTTTGGAGATAAATTCCAATCCGGGATTAAGCGATGATGAAGAGTACGGTATGACCGTATCCTACAAAGCCGTCGGTATGACGTTTGCCGATGTGGTTGAGGAAATCGTCAGAAGCGCGCTTCGGCGAAAAGAAAGAACCGGGGTTACGGGATAAATACCCGCGCGGTTTCGGTACGGAAATACGGCAGAGACTCCGGATCGCGGGCCACCACCATCATGAGTTGCGGTTGCCATTTTCTGATAAGGCGGAATTTTTTGCTGTGTTTGGTGAGTCTTCGGCGCTTGTAATCAAAGTCCCACCATCGGGAACGGAAATCCGACCAGTCATATGATTTCCGCTTACCCGTCGCGCTATCCAAAAGCACAATTCGTGACTTACTCGAAAGATATGATGCGACCATAGCCCAGTGCCCGCTTTCTTCCTGCGGCTTATATTTGTCATCGAGATCATACAGATAGGAAACGATAACCGCGCGTTGTTCTTTCGGACGATACTTTAACGCGCTCTGCAGGTGATGCAGTGTTGCGTATTCCATGACCATCACGGATAATCCCAGCTTGTTTGCGGCTTCTATCATGTGCTTGGTTGAAGTACCGTTTCTGCCCGTTTTACACAGTTCGATTAAGCGCTTCATGGATGCGCGAAGACCCAAATATTCCGCGACATGTTTCAGCGATACGGGACCGCACGTAATGTCGTCGGGCTGTTGAATCGGTTTTATATTTTTTCTACCCATAGTAATTGATTTGTCGGCGTTGTTAAAAAACGAGAGAGGTCTTGCGGAGCGGAATCCTGCTCCGCAGGACGGTTGGAACAACCATTTTACCCCGCTGGGAAAATGCCATCAAGACCTATAGTTTGCTCTTCAGCGGGCTGAAGCTAAACCGTTTGAGCGGATAAGCTATCTGAAGCTACTGGATCTCGTAGCTGAGGCTCACGTTGACCGAAAGCTCCGAGGTGCCCGGTTCCACTTCTGTGGGGGCTCCTCCGCCGGACATCGGCAGAGCTTTTTCTGCGGTATCATACATCAACGGCCTTGGGTATGAACCGTTTCCTTCACTGTAATTGATGACTCTCCCGAGTTTAAAGCCGGCGGCACGGGCCGCGGCTTCCGCTTTTGCCTTTGCATCACTAACCGCCGCTTCTCGCGCCTGATTTTCCGCCTTTGTTTTATCATCGACGTCAAAACTCACCCCTCCCACCTCGTTTGCTCCCTCGCGGGTCGCGCCGTCGATCACACTGTTTATTGAATCGATTTTTCTCACCTTCACCGAAAGCTGGGAGCTTGCCTGATAGCCGGTAACCCGTTGGGTACCTGATGAATAATCATAAGTCGGCGAGATATGATAATAACTCGTTTTTATATCTTTGGCATCCACGCCGAGTTTTTTGATTGCCGCACTTACGGCGTTCATCTTGGTATTTAACTCATCCTGCACTTTGGTGACTGACGAACCTTGTGCGGTGACGCCGAGCGATACGACGGCAACATCGGGAATGAGCGTTACTTTTCCCTCACCGCTGACGGTAAAGGTATCTGTTTTTGTCGTCGTTACGCTGTTAATCGAAAAAGGCAACGGTCCCGCGAGTTTCGTATAGGCAAACAGCATAATAAAGAAGAGTACGATTGCACCTGAAATATCTTTCATATATTCCCTCCTTTTTGTATAGTACATGCTTTGACAAGATTTTTCATGAGACAGGCGACATTAATAGGACCCACACCTCCCGGCGTCGGGGTATAGTATGACGCGACATCGGCTATCGCCGCTTCGTCGTAATCACCGTTAAGCTTTCCTTCACTATCCCGCCATATGCCGACGCTGATAAGCGTCGCTCCTTGTCGGATCGCGGACGGGACGATGACATCCCGTTTTCCGACGCAGGAAATAATGATATCGGAAGCGGCGGTGACGGCGGAAGGATTCGGAGTTTGTGAATGGATTATAGACGTCGCACAATTATGCTTTGCGAAATAACGGGAGATAGGTGCTCCCGCAGTCTCCCCCCTGCCGATAATGGCTATTTTTTGGGAGCGTAGCCATTGCCACAACGAATCTTCGGTATGAGGTGCACTCGCACCCTCCTGCGGAAGAGACCGCAGTATCTCCCCTATCGCAAGCGCGACGGGTACTTCAAACGGACTATCGGAAAGAAATCCGTCAACATCTTTTTCTTTACGGATTTTTTGTAAGACGTCGGCAACCCCTCCCACTTCCTCAGGGATCGGTCGTTGCACGATAAGGCCGTGGATCAAGTGATCCTTATTAAACCGATTGATCAGATTGTAGAGTCCGCCTGAAGTGAGTGACGGCGGTTGGTGTTCGAGAACGAGTCGTGCCCCTATTCGTTCTGCGGCTTTTTGTTTCTGCTTGATGTAGGCGAGACTTGCCGGATTGTCTCCGATCAAGATGACCGCAAGGGTAGGATCGATCCCCTGTTCCTTCAGTGACGCGACATCATCCGAAAGTCGTGTTAAGAGGGATTCAGCGATAAATTTTCCGTCGATACGCATAGATGCGTTCTGCAACGGCTGACCAATTAAGCTCAGGCAATACCATGGCAGTAATGATCAGTATACCGCCGATTATGGCAGGAAGCGAGGGGGTGGTTTTAAACAAGACCGAGTCGAATAACAACACAAACACGATTTCACTTAACATGACAAGGCTTCCCAATTGCGCGTCAAGTTTGCGAAAGCCGTGGATAACGAGCAGAGCCGTCACGATGAAAATAACGCCCGTAAGTAAGCTCGCGCCCTGGGTGAGCGATACCTCGGCAAGCGGCCACCGTTCGCCGAGGAAAAATGATATCGCCATAAACAGCGGCACGGCAAGCGCATTATCCAAAAACGTCAATTGGGTGGCGGGGTACTCGGTGATTTTCTTGGAAGAAATACCCCAGAATGACGAAGATACCCCCGAAAGAAACGCCAGGAAAACAAAAAGCGGGCCGTGCAGTGACACTCCCACCCCATACACAAACAACAATCCGATAAGGGCAAGACCCAGCGAACACCAGCGAAGGAGGGTGGTTTTTTCACCGAACATGAGTGCCCCCAATACAAATCCCGCAACCGTCATCCCGCCGTAGAATATAAAATAGGACAGGCTCACGGGTAACACATTCACCGTTACGAAAAACAAAAGAAATGACGCACTGCCGGCGAGCATCCGCAGGGTGATCCATAATCGGGAAGATTTCGCGACCGGCTTCCAGGATTTATAACTCCACAGCATCAGCAGTGATGCAAGCAAATACTTGGTCCAGCTTTGGTAAAAAAGCGGCAGGCTATAGCCGATGTATTTTGAGAGGAATCCGATGGTGGCGTAAAGAAACGTGGCACCGATCAGACTGGTCATGCCGGAAAGGTGGTTCTGGGTGATAGTTCTTTTCATGACCGTTAGTATAACAGTTTCATACTGTTGACAGATATATCCCGCTTCCCTGTATAGTAGAGATAAGGAGTTTTTTTATGGAAAACAAATCAACCAGTGTCGCGATTATTGTCAGTTCCCTACTTTTTGTCACGCTTATCGGTATCGGTGGTATGTTCCTTCCTTCATGGGGCAAATTTGAGCTTACGCCGACAAAGACCGTGACGGTTGTCGGCGAAGCGAAATCTCAGGAAAAAAGTCAGATTGCGATATTTTCCGCGGGGGTAAATGCCTTTAACGATGACAAGAATACGGCAGTCAATGAGGTGAATAAAAAAGTCGAAGCGATCATTACCGCCGTCAAAGAATTCGGAGTCCCCGCTTCCGACATCAAGACACAGAGCCTCAACATCTATCAGAACCAGGAACAATATTATGATGCCGACGGGCGTCAGCGGTATCGAGCGGGACAGTGGAATGTAAGCAACACCGTGGAAATAAAACTCAAGGATGTGGATCGTGCGGGTACGCTTGCGGGGGTGTTGACCAAGACCGGTGCCAATAACGTGTACGGACCGAACTTTACCTTCGATGATACCAGCGAACAGGCAACGGCGCTTCTCGATGCCGCATACAAGAATGCGGAAGCCAAAGCGATGAAGGTCGCCCAGAGTACGGGGAAGAAGCTTGGTAGTGTGGTCAGTGTTTCTGAGGCAGGTGCCGCGTCGCAAGTGATGCCGCTGTATCGCATGGAAGGCGGCGGTGGCGGCGGCGGTGGGGCCGTCGAACCGGGAAGCGGTACGGTAAGTAAAAGCGTGATCGTCACTTTCGAACTTAAATAAAGCGCGCTATACTGGCACGCAATGTCACAACGCATTGAGGCGAGCCCGTTGTATCAGGTATTTCTTGCTCCGCCAAAAGAACACCATCGTGTGGAATTAATCGGGTGGCGGAGTAAAGTCATCCCCTTTTCCCGTCCGACCCGCAGGCTTGGCGATCGCGGTTGGATTCTCCTGACGGGTTGCTTTGACGGGAAAGCGCTTTCCGAAGGACATCTTTCCCTTTTTCAGGCATTGGCGCGTATAGCCCCCCTCATTGTTGCGGTGGAGTCGGATGAAACGCTGTGGTGGAATAAGGGAATGTTCCGCCCGTATCTGCATCAGGAAGATCGTGTCGCACGGGTGGCGCGTCGACCGGAAGTAGAAGGCGTCATTCCCTTTGCGGATACCGTTTTTTACGGTGGGCGCTATCCGATAACAAAGAGTCGTGGGCGTTTTGTGGAGCGTTTTACGGTGCTTCACCCGCCGATGGTACCCATCGCATCGGAAGATCCGTTGAATGCCTACCCGTTTGGAATGAACGCCGATGCGAAAAATATCGGGGCGACCCGTTTGGTCTATGAGTATTACCCTACCCCATCCACGTCACAACGGCTGGGATACTGAGGTTATTTCGTAAGGCATGTCGCCGCGGCAATCGTGTCGGATTTATCGGCAAACCGCATCAGTATAACCCCGCTGGTTGCGCGTGACAGTTGCGGAATGGATTTCATAGGGAGCTTTACCACCTGGCCTTTGGTGGAGGTCAGAATGACCTCTTCGCAATCCGCGGGAACGAGTTGGCTCACCGCGATTTTCCCCGTTTTGTCCTTGATTTCCGCGACTTTTACTCCCTGTCCTCCGCGTTTCTGCTTGGGGAATCCGGATACAGCGGTCTTTTTCCCCAATCCCTTTTCCATGACGGTTAAAAAGTCCGCTTTTTTGGTTTCATCGTTAATGACTTCCATGGCGACGACGTAGTCGCCCGGTTTGGCGAGAATTCCCCGTACGCCCATGGTGTCGCGTCCCGTATGGCGGACTTCACTTTCACTGAAACGAATGGATTTTCCTTCATGAGTAACCAGTAACACGTCATCTTCGCCGCTTGTCAGCTTGGCCCAAATAAGCTCATCTCCCGCTTCAAGCTTGATGGCTAAGAGTCCGTTCCTGCGGATATTTTCGTATTCGGAAAGCTTGGTCTTTTTGACGACGCCTTTTTTGGTCGCCATCAAAATATAGTTAATGCCTTTTTCCTTCTGTTCCGTCCGCTTCAGGCTATAGGTAAGCATGGACGTTACCTTTTCACTGCTTTCGATGTTAATAAGGTTCACGACCGCCTGTCCTTTGGATTGTCGGCTGGCCTCGGGAATATCCCAGACGCGTACCTGATATACCTTGCCTTTTTCGGTGAAAAAGAGCATGTTATCGTGTGTTTGGGCTGATACGAGTCGGTCGATGGCGTCTTCTTCTTTGGTGGTCATCCCGATGACTCCTTTGCCGCCCCGCTCCTGGAGTTTGAAGGTGGTGCGTGGCACGCGTTTGATGTAGCCGGTTTCGGTCATCGTAATGATGGTTTCCTCATTGGCGATGAGTTGTTCGTCGGAGAGTTCGCCTACTTTGCTCTTATAGACGCGGGTTTTTCTGTTGTCGCCGTATTTTTCCTTAAGCTTGGTGAGCTCTTCTTTAATGACCTTCAGTACTTTTTCCGGGTGGGCAAGCAAATCTTCAAGATACGCGATCGTTTCCCGGATCATGGCAAGTTCGTCCTCGATCTTCTGGCGTTCCAATGCGGCGAGTTTCCGTAACTGCATGTCAAGGATTGCGGTGGCCTGGATTTCTGAAAGTTTAAAGCGTGCCATGAGTTTTGCCTTGGCGTCGTCGGCATCCTTTGCCTTTTTGATAATCGCGATGACTTCATCGATATGATCGACCGCAATTTTGAGTCCCTCAAGGATATGCTCACGCGCTTTCGCTTCTTTAAGTTCAAACTCGCTTCGGCGATAAATGACGTCATGACGGTGCTTCAGATACTCTTCGAGAATCTCGCGAAGGGTAAGCGTCCTCGGGGTGCCGTCCACCAGTGCCACCACGTTCATCGGGAAGGTCGATTGCAGTTCGGTATATTTATACAGATTATTGAGGACCTTATTGGGCTGTGCGTCGCGTTTGAGTTCGACGACCACCCGAATACCGCGGCGGTCGGATTCATCACGAAGGTCTGAAATACCTTCGAGACGCTTGTCTTTGACCAAATCTGCAATTTTGGCGACT
Source organism: Patescibacteria group bacterium (assembly GCA_049322955.1). Lineage (GTDB taxonomy): Bacteria > Patescibacteriota > Microgenomatia > UBA10105 > UBA927 > UBA927. The sequence goes on from JBMOPU010000012.1 coordinate 601,272, forward strand.
AAATTGGCTTTGTTCACCTGGTAAGGAAGTTCGGTGATGGCAATCATGCTTTTCCCGTTGCCGATTTCTTCAATTTCGGCTTTGCCTCGCATGACGATTTTGCCTTTGCCGGTGGAGTATGCGTTTCTGATTTCGTTAATGTCGTAGATGGCTCCGGCGGTCGGAAAATCCGGTCCTTGGACGAAGTTCATGAGGTCCTCGAGGGTGACGTCAAAGGTCATGCCGAATTTTTTGGATTCCCCTTCCGCGGTGACTGTCGTGGTTGCCTTCTTATCTATGGTTGCCTTGCTGATTAAGAAAATGATGGCATCCACAAGCTCGGTAAGATTGTGGGGCGGAATCTTCGTGGCCATACCGACGGCGATACCCTCACTTCCCATAAGAAGCAGGTTCGGGAGTTTGGCGGGAAGATACACCGGTTCCGGGATCGAGCCGTCAAAGTTCGGAATGAAATCAACGGTTTCTTTCTCGATATCCAAAAGCATCTCATCGGCGATAGAATCCAGGCGGCATTCCGTGTACCGCATGGCGGCGGCAGGGTCGCCGTCAATGGAACCGAAGTTTCCCTGTCCGTCCACCAAGGTATAGCGCATGGAAAAATCCTGCGCCAACCGGACGAGCGCCTCATAGACGGACGAATCTCCGTGCGGGTGATATTTACCCAGCACATCTCCCACCACGGTCGCTGACTTTTTGTACTTACTGCTGTGGTGAAGACCCGCCTGATGCATGGCATACAGAATTCTCCGGTGCACCGGCTTTAATCCGTCACGCACATCGGGAAGCGCACGGGCGACGATAACGCTCATCGCATAGTCCATATAGGACTTCTGCATTTCGGTGACTATTTCGCTGGGTTGGATTTTGCCGATGTGTGCCATAGGTTACTTATGTGCGATACCGTCGGTTATTTCTTTTTGTGCGACTTCCTTGCCTTTCCATTCCTTGAGTTTCACCCATTTGCCGGGCTCGAGTTCTTTATAATGTTCAAAGAAATGTTTGATCTTCGCCTTTACGGGTTGGGGAATATCGGAAACATCTTTCATCGTGCCGTAGAACGGATCGGATTTTTCCGAAGGAACCGCAACAACCTTTGCGTCCACGCCCGATTCATCTTCCATTTCAAGGAGTCCGATGGGGGTGACGTTGACCATGACGCCGGGGTGTAACGGCTGACTGCAAAGCACCATGACATCCACGGGGTCGCCGTCACCTGATTTTGTGTTCGGAACAAATCCGTAGTTGGCGGGGTACCCCATGGTGGTGCGGACAAATCGATCGACCATGATCACTTCCGCTTCCTTATCCATTTCATACTTCACCATGCATCCTTCGGGGATTTCGATGATGACGTTAATGTCTTCGGGCGGGTTCTTTCCTGGTTTGATTGCTGATAGGTTCATAATTCCTCCTTTTATAAAAAATTATATGTCGAGTGTCGCCGTTTTGGCGTGGGTCTGAATAAAACGCTTTCGGGGAGGCACTTCGTCTCCCATAAGCATCGAAAATACCTGATCCGCGGCGGCGGCATCGGCCACATTGACCTGTCGCATCACGCGGTTTGTCGGATTCATCGTTGTCTCCCACAGCTGTTCAGGATTCATTTCTCCGAGACCTTTGTAGCGTTGAATGGTGGGGGCCGTTTTATAGGAAGCGCCTTCCTTTTTGACGACGGCATCCCGTTCTTCGTCGGAATACGCGTAATGGCTGTTTTTACCGCCGAAGGTGATTTTATAAAGCGGCGGTTGCGCGACGTACAGGTGTCCGTGTTCGATGACGTACGGAAGGTGGCGGTAGAAGAACGTCAAAAGCAGGGTCATGATGTGTTCGCCGTCAACGTCGGCATCGGTCATGATGACGACCCGGTGATAACGGAGTTTATCGGGATTGAGGCTCTCCGAAATTCCCATGCCGAGAGCGATGATAAGCGCTTTTATTTCCTCGGATTCGACGATCTTGTCGAGTCGGGCGCGTTCGGTATTTAAAATTTTCCCCCGTAGCGGCAGTATTGCCTGGAATTTTCGGTCTCTGCCTTGCTTGGCGCTTCCGCCTGCGGAATCTCCCTCAACGATAAACAGTTCGGATACGGTGGGATCTTTTTCCTGACAATCAGCCAGTTTACCGGGAAGACTTGCTCCTTCGAGGGCGCCTTTTCGAATGATGGCGTCTTTCGCGGCCTTGGCGGCAAGTCGTGCTTTTGCGGCAAGATAGACCTTTTCCAGAACTCTGCGTGCTTCGGAAGGATTTTCCTCAAAAAACGTATCGAGTGCCTCTTTGGTAGCGGCGGCAACAAAGGGCTGTACCTCGGCATTGCCGAGTTTGCCTTTTGTTTGTCCTTCAAACTGCAGATACTGTGACGGCATTTTAAGATAGACGATGGCGGTTAATCCCTCGCGCATATCATCGCCGATCATCGTGTCTTTTTCGGTTTTTGCGGCGCCGATCTTTTTGGCATAGTCGTTCACTACCCGGGTAAGCGACATGCGGAAACCGGTTAAGTGCGTTCCCCCTTCGGGGGTCGGAATGACGTTGACGAAAGATTCAACGGTTTCGGAAAAGCCGTCATTGTATTGAAGCGCTACTTCGATGGAAAGATCACCCTCGGTTTTCGAAAAGTAAATCGGATCATGCAACGTGGTTTTATTCCTATTTAATGCGGCGACGAGCGATCTGATACCGCCTTCGAAGTAGTAACTGGCCTCTTCGCCCGTGCGTTCGTCTTTCAAATGGAATGCCAGTCCCGCGATAAGGTATGCCCGATCGCGAACCTGCTTTTTCACCATGTCGAAATTGAGACTTATGCCTTCATGAAAAATTTCCGGATCAAGCTTGAACGTCGTCGTCGTGCCCGTATCCGTCGCTTTTCCCGTTACTTTGAGCGGACCGACCGGTTTGCCGCGCTTGTATTCTTGCGTATGCACCTTGCCGTCCCGACGTACCTCGACTTTGACATCGGTGGATAAGGCGTTGACGACGGAAGCACCCACCCCATGGAGTCCTCCGGAAATTTTATACGCCTGTCCTTCAAATTTTCCTCCCGCATGAAGTTTGGTCATGACGAGTTCGAGGGCCGAAACGTTGTATTTGGGAACTTTATCGACCGGAATACCCCGGCCGTCATCTTTTACCGTTGCCGATTCATCCGCATGAAGCGTGATATAGACATGCTTGGCAAAACCCGCGAGCGCCTCGTCAATTGAATTATCGATAATTTCGTTCAAACAATGCTGGACCCCTGCAAGAGATGTGGTACCGATATACATTGCCGGACGTTTTCGTACCGGCTCAAGTCCTTCAAGGACGACGATCTGATCCGCAGTATATTTGTCTGAAGTTTTTGCCATGTGTTGCTACCTTCTCAAGAAAAAAGAGAGCGACTTACGGACGCTCAAAAATCATTGTACCCGATCATATTTTGGTTGTCCAGCCAGTTGTTTGTCTTTTTTTGCGTCATCAGTGATAAGGGCATGTTCAAGTGCAAGAAGCGGATGAATGTTGCCGAGTATCCGTTGTTTTGCCTGCAGGAGTCGGTGGATCAGACGCGTCTTAAACAGCCTCATTTCCTGTAGCTTTCCTGTGGTATCGGTATCGCGAATCGACTCACCCAGCAACACCAATGCCGTATCAATCCACATGAGTATTTCGTCTTTGGATTTGCCGACGGTCTCGCAAAAAGCGATACGCTCCCCTACCGGCGTCATCATAAGATTCGTCAAAAAATCCGTCGTTTTTTTCAGTACTTCCCCTTGAACAGTCATGCCCTTTTGAGTGACGGGTATTTTGACGCATCGCGATATGACGGTGGGAAGTAATGCCGCGTCGTTTGCGACGGCAAGAATGAGATTGGCATGTGCGGGAGGTTCCTCGAGAGTTTTTAACAACGCCTGCTGTGCTTCCTGGGTGAGTAATTCCGCCTGGGGAATAATCCCCGCCGACACGTTGCCGTGCGTCGGGCGAAGTGATAGCGCCTTAATAAACGCGCGAATTTCCGTTATCCCGATCGTCGGACCCGTCAGTTCCGGGGAAATACAATCGAACTCATGAATTCCCCGCGCGGTCATTTGTCGGGCTATTTCTTCGGTGCGTGAAGAAAGATCCCCGCCGATGATAAGATACGTGTGCATAGATTTTCGTCTTTGTACTATAGTACTTTGCTTTCCTCTTGCAAAGCCGTTTGTTATCACGAATAATGGATATACCGACGCCTGTTGGTGTTTTGTGTTTTAAAAAATGCCTATGTCTGCCCAAGATATCGTTTCGATTCTTATAGCCGAACATAAATTATCCGCCGAGCAGGGGGATAAAATCCGTACGGAATCCCTTAATTCGGGTATTCCCATAGAAGATCTGTTGGTCGGCAAATATGCGATTTCCCATGATGATTATTCCCGCGCCAAAGCGGAGTCATTGGGTATCCCCTTCGTAACGGTTTCGGGGCGTGCGATTTCTCCCGATGTTATCAACTTCATTCCCGAACCGGTCGCACGGCGATATACGCTGGTGCCGTTTCAGATAGATCCGGATGAGCAGGCGGCGCTTTCGGTTGCGATGGTTGATCCGCTGGATTTTCAGGTTGTCGAATTTTTGGAAAAGAAATCAGGGCATCCCATCCGTCCCCACATGGGGCTTCGGGATGATATATTGGCGGCTATCGATGAACTGTATGCCCAAAATCTGGGAGCTGACGTCACGGCGGCGCTCGAAGAATCCTCACCGGCGATAAAAACGTATGAAGCGGGCCGACTTGGAGAAGTCATCCGTGAAGCTCCCATCGCACAAATCGTGTCGGCTATCCTTGAACAGGCCATCCGTATCAGAGCTTCCGACGTGCATATCGAACCGCAAACCGCCGAAACGCGCGTCCGTTACCGTGTCGACGGTATTTTGCAGGAACGCTTGGTATTGCCGCGAAGATTGCAGGAAGCGGTTATTTCCCGTATCAAAATTCTTGCGGATTTAAAAATTGACGAAAAGCGTGTTCCGCAAGACGGACGGTTCAACTTCAAAATGGGAGAAAACGAGGTTGACCTTCGTGTTTCCACGCTCCCGACCGTGCACGGAGAAAAGGTAGTCATGCGGTTACTCAAAAAATCGGGCGGTATTCCTACGCTGAACGAGTTGGGACTCCGGGGGTTGGCCCTCAAGCACTTGGAGGCTTCGATCAGAAGACCGCACGGCGTCATCCTGGTAACCGGTCCTACCGGGTCCGGTAAAACGACCACGCTGTATTCCGTGCTTGCCATATTAAATAACGCAAAAGTAAATATTATGACCCTTGAGGATCCGGTCGAATACGAAATAAACGGGGTGAACCAGGTGCAAATTAATCCTGCCGCCGGATTGACGTTTGCGACGGGTCTGCGGAGTTTCCTTCGTCAGGATCCCAACATTATTCTTGTGGGAGAAATTCGTGATCAGGAAACGGCGGAACTTGCCATCCAAGCGGCTCTTACGGGTCATTTGGTTTTTTCGACGTTACACACCAACAATGCGGCGGGTGCGATTCCGCGGTTGATTGACTTGGGAGCCGAACCTTTTCTTGTCGCCTCCGCACTCAATGCGGTTGTCGGGCAACGGATAGCCCGAAGGCTTTGTCCGACCTGCAAGGAAGAATATGTTCCCGAAGAACCGGTGCTTGTTGACCTTCGGCGTGTTGTCGGTACGCTATGGCCCCAGGATAAGCCGATGGTGCTGTATCGCGGAAAAGGTACCGTTGACGGCAAGCCGTGTGAGAGTTGCGGCGGCTCCGGATACCTGGGCCGGCTCGGGGTGTTTGAAGTGTTTCCCATTACCGATGCCATCAGTAAGCTCACGCTCACAAGAGCTCCCATGAGCGATATCGAAAAACAGGCGATTTCGGAAGGGATGATCACCATGAAACAGGACGGGTACCTTAAAGCATTGGAAGGAGTGACGACGATCGAAGAAGTGCTTCGCGTCGCACAGGACTAACGACTATGGACATGCAACAAATGTATGCCGAAGCGGCAAGAAAAGAAGCGTCGGATATCCACTATATCGTGGGATTTCCCCCCATGCTCCGGGTCAACGGGGTGTTAACTCCCATTGAAGGGACGAGCATTTTGACCGAAGATGAAGCGCGAAGGCTCCTGTACTCCACCTTTACCGCCGATCAGAAGGAAATATTTGAAACGAATAAGGAAATCGACTATTCGCTCGCCACGGCAGTCGGCCGGTTTCGGGTCAATGTCTACGTGCAGAAAAACACTATTGCGGGCGCGTTCCGGTTAATTCCCCAGAAGATAAAGTCGATCGACGAATTGGGGCTTCCCGACATTTGTCACCAGTTTGTCAAACTCCGACAGGGGCTTGTGCTGGTTACGGGACCGACCGGCCACGGAAAATCCACCACCCTTGCATCGATGATCAACATGATCAACATGAACAAGGGCACGCACATCATAACGATTGAAGATCCTATTGAATATGTGTATCCCTTTGCCCAATCGATTGTGTCGCAACGGGAAATGCACAGTGACACGCACTCGTGGAATGTGGCACTTCGGAGCGTACTCCGTGAGGATCCGGACGTCGTATTAATCGGAGAAATGCGCGATTTCGAGACGATTCAATCGGCAATTACCATCGCCGAAACGGGACATTTGGTATTTGCGACCCTTCATACCAACTCCGCCGCACAAACGATAGACCGTATTGTTGACGTTTTTCCGGAAAATCAGCAAACGCAAATTCGTCTCCAGTTGTCCAATGTGCTCGAGGGGGTATTGTCGCTCCGGCTCGTCCCCTCCGTTGCGGGCGGACGGCTCCCGGTCTCGGAAATCCTCACCGCGACTCCCGCGGTACGAACGCTTATCCGCGAAGGAAAGACACATCAGATTGATAACATCATCCAAACAAGTGCCGAGTACGGCATGATGACCTTGGAAACGTCGCTTGCAACCCTGGTGCGGGCCGGGAGCATAAGTCTCGAAGTTGCCAATTCGTACGCGCTTCGCCCGGAGGAACTGGGAAGACTGTTGCAAAAATAACAAATCGCTATGGCATACTTTTCCTACAAAGCGCGCGACCCCCGCGGCAAGTCCACAACCGGTTTCGTCGAGGCACCCACCAAGGAAGCGGCGACGAGACTGCTTCACGACAAACAGTTGTTTGTCATCCATCTTGCGGAATCCCGGGGACATGAGCAGTCGATCGGATCGGTAAAACTGCGTCGTGTGGGGTTTGGTGAGATCGTCAACTTCACGCGCCAGCTGGCGACCATGGTGGTTGCCGGTTTGTCACTCCCCGAGGCGCTTTCTATACTCCGAGCACAGACTCCCAACCCCGCGTTTATCTCGGTGTTGAACGAAATAGAGCATCAGATCATCAGCGGCGGTAATTTGGGAGATGCGTTGGCGAAATATCCCCAGCATTTTTCCGCCATCTATATCGCCCTTGTTCGTGCGGGAGAATCTTCCGGACAGCTTGATCAGGTGCTTGCCCGGTTGGCCGACAGTATGGAATCCCAACGGGATTTTCGGAGTAAGGTATCGGGAGCCATGATTTACCCGGTCATCATTATGATCGGTATGGGTATCGTCGTGATGATCATGATGACCGTCGTTATTCCGAAACTTACCGAACTCTATAATGACTTCGGCGTTGATCTGCCGTTTGCGACCCAGCTTTTGATCTCCATATCGCAATTTTTTGTGCATTTTTGGTGGCTTGTACTTGCCGTGGGGTTCGGCGGATTTTACGGTTTCATGAAATGGAAAGCCACAAAAGTCGGACAATACGTGGTTGATACCATCATGTTAAGTATTCCCCTCTTCGGTGAATTACAGAAGAAAATAATCCTTGTCGAATTTACTCGAACGTTATCCATGTTGATCAGTTCCGGCATTCGACTGCTTGATGCCCTTACCATATTAAAGGATGCACTCGATAATGTTCTTTTTCGCAATGCGATCGTCGAAATATCCAAAAAAGTCGAACGGGGATTTCCGCTCGGAGATACCTTTGCCCAATACCCTGTGTTTCCTCCGATCGTATCGCAGATGATGAAAGTCGGAGAGGAAACCGGAAAACTTGATGATACCCTTCTCAAGTTGTCCAAATACTTCGCGTCCGAATCGGAAAATCTTGTGAAGGGACTGACCACCGCAATTGAACCTATTATCATGGTTGTTTTGGGGGTCGGCGTCGGATTTATCGTTATTGCTGTTATCACGCCTATATATAATCTGACATCACAGTTTAAGTAATCCGTCGGTTGTCAGGTGACAATCGTGCCTGTCGCGCTTGCCCCTATTGACAATCGAATTTGCCGCGTGATACACCATATATATATGAGAAATTATCTTGCCCACAACAAAGGCTTCACGCTTATCGAACTTCTTATCGTTATCGCACTTCTGGGTGCGTTGGCAGTAGGACTTTTGGCCACCATAGATCCTTTCGAACAACTGAAAAAAGGTCGCGACACTTCACTTCGCAATACCGTATCGGAATTTTATAATGCGAATCTTCGGTACTACTCCACCAAAGGCCAGTTTCCGTGGGGTACGGGTGCCACTGCGGGAAGTTCCTATCCTGCGTTCACCAGCTGGATCGCGGAGCTTATCACGGTAGGAGAATTGAAGGCTCGCTTCCAGGAACTTGCGGGTACGGGTAATCTTGCCAAGATTTACGTCAATTCGACAAGCGGCGAACACCTTTCCGCCTGCTTTAAGCCTGAATCAAAGGCATTTCAGGAAGATTTGAATACGATCTACGACTCAAGCGGCGTCACCTCGTCGGTCGCGTGTAAATCGCAAACGACCGGAACCGCCGGATCTGAATGCTACTTCTGTATTCAGTAAAATAGCAAAGCATCTGCCTAAACGTATTCCTGCATGATCGGATCCTGGGTTATTGGTCTGTGTTCATTCCTTCTTTTCCTTTTGTTTCAGACGACGGGAATATTTGGAGGCGATAGCGGCGATGTGGTGACGGCGGCAGTCATCCGGGGAGTACCGCATCCTCCCGGGTATCCGCTCTATACTCTGCTGGGATGGCTTGTTTCCCATATTCCTATTTTGACGCCTTCGTGGCGCGTTACGCTTCTTTCCTCGATCCCGCATGCGGTGACGGTCGCATTACTCTACGATTTTTTGTTACGGCTTACCCGGAAAAATGTCCTTGCCGGCATATTCGGCGCACTGCTTCTTGCGGGAAATTATCTGTTTTTTCTCTATAGCATTACCCCCGAAGTGTTTGCGCTGTTTGATTTGTTTGTTATCGGTAGTATATACCTCCTGTTTCGTTGGCATGAGACAAAAAAAATCAGTTTTCTTACCGCCGCGGTGGCGGTATTCGGTCTTGCATTGACGCATCATCACCTCATACTTTTTTTCATTCCGGCAGGAGCATATTTTCTGTATTCCCAACGGAAAATGCTGGAAAAAAAACTCTCCTTTCGATGGTTTGGCGTAACCGGTATCCTGTTTCTTCTTGCCGTCGGGATCCCCACGCTCTATATTCCCGTCGCGGCATCATCTGATCCGATTATCAATTGGGATCGTGCGGTTACTTGGGAAGGATTCATCCGGTTAATTACCCGAGCCGATTACGGAACGTTTGTTTCGGGAGGTTCCATCGGTCACACCCTTAAGGAACGTTGGATTGCGGTGATCGCCTACCTGAACTTCCTTCGCATCGACTGGACCGTTATGGGTATGGTGTTGTCGATTATCGGACTTGTTTCCTGGTATAAGTCACACAAATCCTGGGCTGTTACCTGGCTTATCGCTTTTTTTTGCATAGGACCGATTTTTTTCTTTTATGCGAGTTTTCCGCTTGCGAGCCGTTTTACGCTCGGGACCTATGAACGATTTTTACTTCCCGGATATCTCCTTCTTGCCCTGGCCGCAGGTACCGGTTTCAACTGGCTCGTTTCCCATGCCAGAATCGTGCTCTCAAAACGGTTCTCGCCTCCCGTCGTCAGAGGAATTATGGTTGTGTTTATCGGAATTCTTCTATGTTATCCCCTATCGTTTATGGGCATGTCTCTTTGGCGATTTTGGGGACTTTCCTCCGATAAAACAGCCGATCATCTGGGGATGGATATTTTGACGCAGGCCGCGCCCGGTGCCGTCCTTCTGTTGAGTCAGGATACCGCGCTCTTCACGACGCAATACGTTCGATACGGATTGGGCGTGCGATCGGATACGGCGGTGATTCATGCGGCACGACTCCCCGCGAGTGACTATCAGATTGTGCTCAAAAAACATTTCCCGACGCTGGTGTTTCCGGATGCCGATCCCGTGAATTTTACCGCCGAGTTTATTAAGGAAAACTCCATAGGTGACCGACGTGTGTACAGTAATACCAACCTGCCGATCGGAGACGGTTGGTATTGGGTGCCGAGGGGACTTCTCTACGAAGCGGTTCCCTATGAAAAACTGCCGGATGCGGATGCTATGTATAAGGAATCCCAAAAACTGCGGGCGACCATGCATGATGCGAGGAAGGGTATTTTGTCCCGGTATCCCCATCTTATGCTTTCCGATGTGCTCGACGTCTATGCGACGGGGCATATCGCATTGGGAAAAACACTTATTCGTGCGGAGATGTGGGAAGAAGCACGGAACGAATTCTCCGCCGCGGTAGCCTTGGAGGGAGATACGAGCCTTACGGAAGCATTAGAGATGGTAGGGCTTACCCACCTGTATTTTAAGGAATGTGATAAGGCTCTTGCGGCGTTTTCTGAGGCAAAGAAACGTTCATTTGTGGTAAGCCCTGTGCATCTTAAGATGGAGTCTATCGCTTACGGCGAATGTTTGGGCGACGAGAAGAAAGCCCGTGAGATTTTCTCCGAGTATGAACGTCAGAAACGGGAAACCGAACAACCGTTAGACACGCTGTAAAAAAGAAAAATACTCCGGATATGATACCTCCCGTCACGATGCTTTTCGGTGCATAGCGAAACGTGACCGTGTGCGATCCTGCCGGGATCGCGATTGCCCGTTGGGAAAGATTGGCGGGAACTATCGGTGTTTCCTTATCATCCACAAACGCCTGCCAACCGGGATAATACGTGTCGGCAAGCACAAGAAGGGCATCCGTGTCAGACGTGACCGACAGGCGAAGAAAAGTATCACCGGTTTCCAGCCAAGAAACGGCGGAGTTGTTGTGTTTTTGTAGCAATCCCTCGTGTACAAACGGACGCAGATTGGGGTACTTTTCCAGCGAATGGTCCTCAAGAAGAACGGTATCGCCTGAGACAAATTGCCCGCTCGTCATCAGTGATACCGCTTCTACCAGTGTTCCGGCAGTGAGTGCCCGGGTAACAAGATATGCGCGAGGGAGAACATCGCTATTTTTGAAGAGCCGTAAGGCAAGCGATCCCTGCCGGTATGTTTGTTGCTCGTGAAGCATCGGGGCGTCGAGCGGAAGAAATGAAAGAATGTTGCCGACATGGAACGTGCTCATGATTTTTGTGCCCGATACGGTTGCCACATCGGTCGCCATGGCGATTTCATCACTGATCATTCCCTCGGTTATTGACGGGCGTTTTAAGAAACGACCCGCGTACACTTCCGCCTGAGGAATACGCCAGAGCAAATTGCTGTCGGGAGAAATGCCCTGCCGTAAAAAGGAATACACCTCAGATTCCTGCCACCCCCGTCGGAGCATTTCCTCATTGTGCACCCTTCCCTCGCCGATCGTGAGCAGTCGTCCGGGATGAAGGGAAGATGCGGATGCGGGCGTTTTCATGACTTCCGGTGCGGGAAGATACCGATGATACGACCACCAGGTGCCGGTGAGCTGTGCGGTATGGGCGACAAGGAGAAACCCAACCAGGATGCGGACGCTGTTTTTGAATACCGTCTTTTCCCGTACCGCATCAAGGGTAAATGCCGCAATAATCGTTATTGCCAGTATCGCTATCCACAGGAATCGGGAGGCGACGCGAAAAAGCGTCATCGGCCACACACTATAGATCACATAGGTCGGTGCATATTTGCCGGCGGCAAGAAACAGGGCACAGAGAAGCAGAATGTACCAAAAAAGCAGAAAACGGTGTTTTTTTATCAGCAATATGCCTCCGACAAGGAGAATAATCGGGAGTAACCCGATATACGCGGTATTTTCCCAAAAGATACTGCCGTCAAATTCATAAAAGGGCGGATAACTTCCGTCAGCGGGGCTACCGAAGAAAAACGGATCGATAAAGCTCATAAGATGTTTTACGGGCATAGAGTATGCCGTGGCTACCTGGGGGGAAAAGCCCGTGGGATCGGTGCTCGCGCCCAGGAACTCATAAGAGGGAAAAAGTTGCAGTGCTCCCATTCCTATACCCAACGCTACCGCTATCCCCCAAGCGGCAATCGCTTTTATATTTTTTTCGGGAAGCTGAGTCGTGAGCACTAACGTGCCGGTAAAGAGCAGGGTAAGAAACGTTGCCTGCGGGAACCCCGCGAATATCTGTTGTGCGATGGAAATGGCGACCAGTGCATACGGAAACGTATGCTGTTTTTTAACGCCGTACATGCTCAAAAACGCAATAAGGGGAAGCATACTTATTCCCTGAAGTAACGTGATATGCGGCAATTGGGTGACGGTTAAGGCGGAAAAGGCTATCGTTACGGCGGCAAACCAGCTGGAAAGTACCGAGCGCCCCAGCAAACGAACCAATGCATACATACCGGTCCCGAGCATGATCACGGCGGTAACCAGAGCAAGGTTATAGGCAATGACGGGGGGAAACAATGAAAAATAGATGATATTGGGCAAAAATAGAGCCCCCGTTTGGCCTTCCGCAAAAAGCGGAAATCCTCCGCCGATATCATCACGCCAGAGCGGGAGATGACCTGCATTGAGTGCCTCAGCCAGCGCGTATTTTGTCGGAAAACTGAAGTGCCAGGCATCACTTCTGCCGTAGTCAGGCGTCACCAAAAGTTGCGGTACGGGGAAGAAAATGCGGGCAAAAAAAACAAGAACCACCAATAGAAAACTGATAATCGCAATAAGATCCGCCCACGATCTTTTCATCGTAGCGTGTAGTGTACTGGCTTTCTTGATTTGTCGCAACGCCCATTGAATGTTTTGGCATATTTGCGGATACTACATATATGCTTGAAGGAATCGTTTTTCTGTTCGGTCTTGTTATCGGATCATTTCTTAATGTCGTCATCGACCGACTCCCCCTCGGAGAAAATATCGTGTGGGAACGGTCCCGGTGCGATTTTTGCAAAAAAAAGCTCCGCTGGTATGAGCTTATCCCGGTCGTTTCCTATGTCGTACTTGGGGGGCGTTGTCTCCGGTGCAAAAAGCGTCTCTCCCCGCAATATCCCGTCGTAGAACTGGTAAGCGGGGTGGGATTCGTCTTTCTTTTTCTCCGTGCGCAAAGCAGTGTTTCTTTCGTGTTGTCGACGATGATTTTTTGCCTGTTATTGGCATTTTTTGTCATTGACATAAAACATCAGATATTGCCGGATCAAATCATGATCGCGTTGTTCCTTGGTATCGCGACTATGGCCTATTTCGTCTCACCCGAGCAGAGAATCGCCAATTTTTGGGCGGGAATCGGTGCGGGGATGTTTTTTTTGCTCTTATGGCTTATCACCAAAGGGCGTGGTATCGGATTCGGCGACGTTAAATTATCATTCCTCTTAGGGTTTCTTTTGGGGTATCCTGGAATCATTATCGGTCTCTACATCGCTTTCTTGACCGGGGCTATAGCGGGTGTCATACTGATAATGAGCCGCAGGGCAAAGATGAAATCGCGGATCGCTTTCGGGCCGTTTCTTATTATAGGGGCGGCGGCGGCTTCGCTCTGGGGTGAGAAGATTTGGGAAGTGTGGCAGTCGTTACTCATATGAAATACAAAGGCTTGTTGAAAAACCGAAACCGACCATGCGGATTTTCGCTGGTAGAACTGCTTGTTTCCGTATCCATTATTGCCATACTTATCGCTATCGGCATTGCCTCGTATGCGACCATCAATAAACAATCCCGGGATGCCAAACGGAAAAGTGATCTTGAACAGATACGGGCGGCACTGGAAATGTATCGGGCGGATAACGGTTATTACCCGTCAGCGGGAAGCGGCAGTTGGGTGGCGGCTTCGAGCAGTACCGACACGCTTGTCGGGCTCACTCCCGCGCTGGTATCGACATATATTCCCGTCATTCCGACCGATCCCAAATCATCGCAAAACTATATGTATCTGGCAAGAAATGCGGTCGCGGGTGTGTATTATGCCTACTGTTTGAGTGCCGCACTTGAGGCGGAAAACCCCGCTGACTCCTGCACGAGCACGTTACCGACCGGCCATAACTACGGCTTGAAAAATCCATGACGAAGCAAGGATTTACCCTCGTTGAACTGCTGATTGTCGTTACCATACTTGTGACCCTTTTAGGGGTGGGGCTTGCCAGTTTCAACACATTTAACAGGCGGGAACGGCTCAAGCAGGCGGCACTCACCTTAAAATCAAATCTTCGTTTCGCGCAGACGAAGTCGATTTCCGTGGAAAAACCCACCAGCGGTTGTACCGAATTTGTAGGGATGACCGTCCGTTTTACCGCGTCAACCTACACGGTGATCCATGAATGTACTCCCGAGGGAGATGTGGGCGAGGCGGAAACGGTTACGCTTGCCGGTATGACCTTTTCCCCTATTCCTTCGGAATTCACCTTTATATCGCGATCCAATTCGCTGAGTCCTTCGGCGACCCAAACGCTGACGCTTGTCAATGGAAGGGAAACCTATGTGCTGACGGTGGCCGCGAACGGAAGCGTGAGCGACGGAGGTTTTCAATGAAACTGAGGCACATAAACAATCAGGGACAGACATTACTTGAAATTGTCGTTGCCGTGGGCGTCATTGCCGTAGTTTTAACCGCCCTCGTCACGGCGGTGACCGCATCTTTGCGTTTTAGTCAGGCTGGCAGGTTTCGCAGTCAGGCAGTCAAGTTTGCCCAGGAAGGCATTGAGCTTACGAGAAAGCTTCGTGATACCCGACCGTGGGCGGAATTTACGACGTACAGCGGTACCGGTACGGCCGATTGGTGTCTTGATGAATCCGGACAGTGGACGGCAAGTGACGGAACCGGTTGCCCAATAACGCCGACAAGCAATTTTTGGCGCACGGTTACCTTGACACTCAACGGGAATGTGATGGATGTGACGAGTGTCGTTTCCTGGGGAGAACGGACGCAATCGTCCACCGTGAGTCTTCGCACCTATCTGAGCGATTGGCGTCAATAGTGTATGCAAAGGAAAAAAAATATCGGTTTTTCGGATCCCTCTGCAGGTTTTACCCTGCTGGAGCTTGTGGTATCTATCGGCATTGTCGCGGTTGTTGCGGTTGTGTTAAGTCAGGTGTTTCTGGTCACCCTGCGGACAAACAGTAAAACGGAAATTGCCAAAGACATGAAGCAAAACGGTGATCTTGCGCTCGAATCCATGGTGCGGATGATTCAAAAAGCGAAACAGGTTACCTCAACCTGTGACGCTTCCGGCACGACTGCGCAATCGGTAACGATCCTCAACCCCGATGACGGGGAAACGACCTACGAATGCGTGTTGGACGGCGAAACCACTCGACTCGCTTCCACGAGTGCGCAGGGAATTGAATACCTGACGGCCAGCAATGTGACCATGGGAGGCGCCGCATGTTCTGACAGTACCCTTTCACTTACCTGCTTCGGAGGGACGGGACTGCCGTCAAGTATCACGATCTCTTTTGAGCTTTCGCAAACGGGGCTTACCGCGCAGTCATTTGAGCAGTCCAGCGAGTCGTTTCAAACGACGGCAACGATGAGAAACAGCGGCGAGTGATGCGTCTATTGTCAACGCCGATAAAATGTATAACAATAGATACATGAGGCTAATTGGGGGAAAAAAATCGTATCGGCAACAAGGGCAGATTCTTCTTATTACGCTTCTTGTTTTGACCGTCGCAACGACGATTGCCCTCTCGCTTATCGGGAGAGCTACCATTGATCTTTCCATGAGTAATCAGCTTGAGGAATCGACCCGTGCTTTTGACGCGGCTGAAGCGGGTATCGAACAGGCATTACGGACGGGAATAGGAACGGGAGGATCTCCTGTGACGCTTGCTTCTGGCGTGACGTATGATGTGTCCGTCAACACGATCGGCGGAGCGGCGGGAGTTTTTCAAATGGCGCATAAGACGCTCCAAAACACCACCGAAACCCTTTGGCTTGTCGAACATGAGGACACGGGGCTTGTTGACGAAACCGCATTTTACACCGCAAATACGATTGAATTATGTTGGAGTCAGCCGGAAGGCCTTGCTGACGCGGCGGCGTTGGGGGTAACCGTGCTTTATAAAGAAAGTACCGACGGAAGCTATCAGGTTGCACGGGTCGCCGTGGATCCCGATGCGGCCACCCGCGGAAACAATTTCGATGACACGGGAATTACCACCACGGGTTGCGGTATCGGATACTACGGCAAGGACATCGATTTTACCGCCTTGGGAATCAATCCTTCACTGGATACGCTTTTGGCACTCCGTATTAAACCCTACTATTCCGACACGACCCTTGCCATTGACGGCGGCATTAATGAGATTCCCAAACAAGGAAATCAAATCGAATCCGTCGGTTCAACCGGCACGGGAGTCAGCCGTAAGGTTGTTGTGTACCAACAGTATCGCGCACCGCTTTCGATTTTTGATTCGGTCATCTACAGTGAATCCGCCTTCGGTCATTAGGATCGGATCGGCGGACTGCCCGTATGAAAACACTTTTAGGATTAGACATCGGCTCACATAGTATCAAGCTTATTGAAATAGGCTATTCGGGAGGACCGCAACTTCTGGCGGCGGGAAGTATCCCCACTCCTCCCAAGGCGCTCCAATCTTCGTTGGAAGCGGATCATCAGGCAGTCGCGATGGCGATAAAACAGTTGATGAAGGAAACCGGCGCAAAGTCCAATTCTGTCGTCATTGCACTTCCTGAATCTCAGGTCTTCACGAGAGTCATCGAAGTGCCGGCGCTTTCGCAACGGGAGTTGGCGTCCGCAATAAGCTGGGAAGCGGAACAGTATATTCCCCTTCCCCTCGATCAGGTAAATCTGGATTACTCGATACTGCGGGATGCCAAAGAAACGGGTACCGACAAAATGGATGTATTGCTTGTTGCGTGTCCGAAAACGCTTCTGGATAAATATCTGTCGATTATTGAAATGGCCGAATTAATTCCCGTGGCGGCGGAGACGGAAATTATCGCGGCCGCAAGAGCGCTGTCACGATCGGTGGCGAATGTGAAAAATGCCTCGCTTTTGGTGTCATTAGGTGCACAGACGACCGATCTTGCCATTTTGCGGAACGGTGTTTTAGCGTTCACCCGGTCGATTTCCGCAGGAGGCGAAGCGTTATCGCGGGCGCTGGTCTCGGGGCTGGATTTCAATGTGAATCAGGCGGAAGAATTCAAGCGAACCTACGGTCTTGAAAAGGATAAATTGCAGGGGAAAATCGTCACTGCGGTAAAACCCATCATGGATACGATTGTCGGAGAAATGAAGCGCGCGCTGGCGTTTTATACGGAAAAGCATAAAGAAGAACGGGTGGAAGTGACGCTTCTCTCGGGAGGTACGGCAAAACTTCCCGGTATGGTTGTGTATATCGCGCAAAGCATCGGCATGGAAGCCCAGCTGGCCAATCCCTGGGTAGGAATAAAACGAGATCCCCGATTTGCCGTACTCGACAAAGAAGGTCCCACATTTGCCGTAGCGGTGGGGTTGGCGCTACGTGACGCGTAAGGAGAACGGTATGAGTGATGCGCAAATAAACCTCATCAAACGAGACGTTCGCTCGATGGGAGAATTTTCCCGGCTTGAGGAAATGCTACGGGTAGCCGCGTTATGGTCTCTCGCAGGACTTTTTGTCGCGGGACTTCTTATCGGCGGACTCTTCCTTTTCTTGCGAAGTCGTACCCAACAGGCGGAAGAGACGAAGGTTCGTATCGTACGAGAGATAAATACGCAAAGTGCCAAGGAAGGATTACTGCTTTCATTGAAGGATCGGATTGGGATTGCCGGCAAGGCGCTTGATGCCGCAAAGCCGTGGGGGAAGTTGTTCGGTGTTTTAGGGGAGATATCGAATGCCGGAACGTTTAGTTCCATATCAATTGATGAAACCGGCCGCGTGAACACCGCCCTTGAACTGGTTTCTTTGGATGATGCCGTCTCCGTCATCGGTAATCTGATGGTGCTTTCGTCAGAGAAAGCG
This sequence comes from Patescibacteria group bacterium, assembly GCA_049322955.1. GTDB lineage: Bacteria > Patescibacteriota > Microgenomatia > UBA10105 > UBA927 > UBA927. The sequence goes on from JBMOPU010000012.1 coordinate 619,482, forward strand.
CTTCGTACGCCGCAGATGCTTTCATTTGCGCTCAAGGATGACGGCGCGGTACAGCTTTCGATATCATTTTTTCCGATATTTTAACTATGCAATTTGATAAGCTCTTCAAGAAATACCAAAACACCATCGTGTCCGCGGTGATTCTCCTCTTTTGCGTACTGGCCGCCATTTTTGCGGTTATCCCCTCGGTAGCCAAAGTACAGCAACTGGCCGCCGATCTTCGGGTGATGACAGAAGAATCCACTGCGTTGAAGAAAAAACTTGATACGTTGGTGACGCTGGATGAGGCGACACTTCGCACGAACCTCACGAACGTCCTTTCTGCGGTTCCCGCGGAACGTTCTTTTCCGACGGTGTTTGAAACGGTGGAATCCGTCGCCGCGCAAACGGGCGTATCCGTGGTGAGTATGAGTATTTCGGGCGGTGCCTCGTTAGCGACGCCCACCGCTTCACAAGTGTCGGCCGCGGATAAAAAACTGGGGACCCGTACCATTCCGTTTTCCGTAACCATTAACGGTTCCCTTACCGGGATTGAACAATTTATTGCGCTCATTCCGCAGGTGCGACGTCTCTTGCGCATCAGGGTATTTTCGATCGCATTCCCGAAGGACGACCGGCCGCTGACCGTCAATATTGATATGGACGCGTTTTACGAACCCCTCCCCGCGTCTATAGGAAGTGCAAAAGCCGTGCTTCCTCAGCTTACGGAAACGGATCTTGCGATGATAGAGAAATTGACCTCCCTTCCGTTGGCTTCACAGGAAAGCGGGGCACTTCCCCCTCCCCTCATCGGGAAGACGAAGGAAAATCCGTTTTCTCCTTAAGCAAGATCAGGTCGGCGTTTTTTTGTTTTGAGGGTTGCCTGTTCTTTTTGCCAGGCGACGATTGCGGCATGATTGCCGGAGAGCAAAACGGGCGGCACCGCACGGTTTTTGTACACTTCCGGGCGGGTATATTGCGGATACTCAAGCAGGTTATCTTCAAAGGATTCATGGACGGTGGCGTCGGTCTTTTTGAGTACGCCGGGAAGCAACCTGGTAATGCTGTCGACAAGTACCATGGCGGGTATTTCACCGCCCGTGAGCACGTAATCCCCGATGGAAATTTCCATATCGACAAGGTCCCGTACCCGTTCATCAACCCCTTCATAGTGGCCGCAGAGGATCACAAGATGTGAGACGGTGTCCGCAAGTTCACGTGCCAGTTTCTGGTGATACGGAACTCCCTGCGGATCCATAAGCACAATTTTTCGCTTATCAGGAGTTGCCGTCGAACGATCGAGGACAGCCGACAGGGCGCGGTCGATGACATCCACTTTAAGGACCATTCCCGCACCGCCGCCGTAGGGATGGTCATCAACCGTTTTATAGGCATCGGTCGCATAGTCGCGAAGATGAACATATTCAACGATAAGCTTTTCTTGGGAAACGGCTCTTTTCAGTATTGAGGCGGTAAGCGGTCCGGAAAACATTTCCGGAAACAACGTGATGATCGAGATTTTCATGCAGACACTTCTTGTGGTGCGGCGTCTTCTGCGATTTCAACATCAACAAACGTATTTGCTTTTGCCGCAAGCACTTTCATAAGGTCGCGAAGTGCTCGGATAATTCGGCCGCTTTTGCCGATGACCTTGCCGATATCAGAAGGATTCGTATGGATAATGAGGATAGTCGCGTCCCCGTCCATGCGTTCTTCAATGGTGACTTCCTCGGGATTGTCCACGAGGAACCGTACCATGTAAAGGAGTGTGTCTTTCATTTGGTTTTTTCGGTAAGAAGCTTTGCGACTCCCACGGTTACTTGGGCACCCTTGGATGTCCAGTAGCTTATCCGTTCCTGATTAATTGTCAGCTGTGCGGGTTTCACGAGCGGATTATAGAAACCCAAAATCTCAACGGGTTTGCCGTTTCGTCGTTTGCCTTCTTCAATGGCAACGACGCGATAGGTGCGTCGATTGCGTGAACCGTATTGTGCGAGTCGGATTTTGATCATAAGAGCTCTTATTCTATCAGATATTCCCGCTCTTCTCAAGCGCGTCCTGGGCGGCCCGTTGTTCGGCCTCCTGTTTGGATTTACCCATGCCTTTTCCCAGTACCGTTTCATCGCTTAATACTTCGACCCAAAACGTTTTGTTATGGTCGGGGCCTTCGCTTTTGACGACCCGGTACAGCGGCGAAACCTTCGTTTTTTCCTGGGTCAGTTCCTGCAGAAGACTCTTAAAGTCGATGTAGGTTTTGTTTTCGAGAATCGCTTTTGTTTTGTAGAGAAGATGGGTGGCAAGAAAATTTTTCGCCGCCGTTATCCCCTGATCCAAAAATATTGCCCCGAGAAGCGCCTCAAAACAGTCCGCAAGCAGTGACTCATTATTTCTGCCTCCTGACGACTCTTCTCCCCTGCTCAGCAGGAGAAGCGATCCCAGCTGAAGTTCACCCGCTACCTGACTCAGACTTTTGGTTTTGACGAGCGTCGAACGGACATTGGTAAGTGTCCCTTCGGGAAAATCCTGATAGGTGGTATAAAGATAGTGCGATGTGACGAATGAAAGCACCGCATCGCCCAAAAACTCCAGGCGTTCATTGGACTCCGTGTGTTCCTTTGACTCATTTAAGTACGAACGGTGTACAAACGCCTGACTTAATAATTTTTTGTCCGCAAACGTTATCCCGATGCGTTGTTCAAGATCGGTAAAACTCATACTTGTAATGCGATAGTACCCAATACCCCGTTAATGAATTTGGCGCTGTGCTCATTGCCGTAGGATTTTGCGAGCTCGACTGCCTCGTCAATGATGACCTTGGCGGGGTTTTTCTTGTCGAACTGGAGTTCCCATACCGCAAGACGAAGAATGGCAAGATCAATACGGGCAATTTTCGCAAGCGGCCACTCGGGAGCGGCTTTTGCAATCTGACCGTCAATTGCCGGAAGAAGCGCAATGATATCCGCGGATTCTTCGCCAACGGAAACATCCCGGAAGCTATAGCTGAATAACTGTTGCATGAGGGTAATTCGTTTTTGGTGTCGGGGGTCGTTTGCCGTCTTCATGAACAAGCGCATCTCTCAGCTTTCAGTAATCAGCTCTCGCAATAGACAGCTGGCAACTGAAAACCGATGATTACGCGGTCTGTTTTTTGGTTTTCTTTGTTTTGACGGTTGCCACCTGGCGTCCGCCATAAAAACCACAGTATTTACATGCTCGATGCGGAAGCCGCGGCTTGCCACAGTTTGCGCAAATCATGATGCCGGGAAGAGTCATACGGATGCTTGCATCCCGTTTGCCCTGGCGTCGTTTTGAATGTCTTCGTTTTGGTAGCGGTGTCATAGGTTACGAATCAATAGTGTCTATTTTACTCTGATTGAGCTTTTCTCTCAAGTGGGGAAACCGGGAGAGTGTCGGATCAGCCTTGGTGAGGACCGATACGGCATGTTTTACCCTCTCAATCAGCTTGGTATCCGAAAGACTTGCGATCGCAAACCCCGGAACACCGTGTTGTCTGGTACCGAACAGTTCACCCGGACCCCGCAGGGTCAGATCAAGCTCGGCAAGCTCGGGACCATTATGCACGGTTTCGAGTGCTTTGAGCCGGGTCAACACCTCGGGTGTTTCGTTTTCGGTAAAGAGGAGACAGTAGGAGGGCTTTTCTCTTCGCCCTACTCGCCCCCTGAGTTGATGTAATTGCGAAAGCCCGAAGCGTTCGGCGGCTTCAATGACGATGACGGTTGCTTCGGGAATATCGATGCCGACTTCAACGACCGGAGTGGCGACCAGTACGTCGTCCTGACCGTCATGAAGTCTTGTTAGCGCGGCGTTTTTTTCCTCGGCTTTCATGCGACCGTGGAGCATGTTCACCCGTAACGGGGCAAACACTTGTTTCAGCTTTTCGTATTCACTTTTGACGGCGCGAACCGTTGAAAGCGTTTCGGAATCATCAATAAGCGGGCAAATGACAAATGCCTGTGAATGCGTCGCGGTGAGTTCTTTTTTGATCCACTCATACGCCGCCGTTCGTTTGTTTGCGGGAACCACCCAGGTTTTTACCGGTTTTCGACCGCTGGGAAGCGCTCCCAAAACACTCACATCGAGGTTACCGAATACCGTTTGCGCGATCGTACGGGGAATCGGCGTGGCCGTCATGGTCAGTTGATGCGGGAGATGCCCCCCCTGGCTTCCCTTTCTGAGAGCCGCACGCTGTGCGACGCCGAATCGCTGTTGCTCATCGATGACAATGAGGCCAAGTGTCGGAAGCGAAACGGTTTCGCTTAACAGTGCATGCGTGCCGATGTACACAGACGGTGTTGTATGGTCAAATGTCTGCGGTTTTTTTTGTCCGCCAAGAATAAGATGAACCGGAATGCCGAGTTTTTCGGTAAGAATTTTTCGAAGGGTATCTTCGTGTTGCTGGGCAAGAATTTGCGTGGGAGCGAGGAATGCTGAACTTTTTCCGTTGACCGCGGCAATATACATCGCGTATGCGGCGACGACCGTTTTTCCCGCACCGACATCTCCTTCGAGGAGTCGGTTCATCGGAATACTCTTTGCCATGTCGGCTGAAATTGCGGTTATGGCGGATTGTTGATCGTCGGTGAGCGAAAATGGGAGCGATTGCCGAAACGCCGTATCATGTTTCGCCGATGCCACAAGCGGTGTTGCGGTGAGCGTGTTTTGCCATGCCTGTCGCTGTTGTTGACTGCGTAACAGGAGAAGAAATAATTCGTCAAACGCCAGCCTCTCCCGTGCCTGCTGTGCCGAAGCAAGTGAAGAAGGAAAATGTACCTGATGAATCGCGTCAGTAAGAGTCGGTAAATGCTCGAGTGCCCGTATTTCCTCCGGCAGATCATCAACGATAAGCGATAACGAGGTCGACAACACATGGGCGATTCTTCCCCGGAGCCATTTGGAACTTAATCCCTCCGTTTCCGGATACACCGGCACGAGTCTGCCTGTGTGCAGGCTCTCATGCTCGGCTCCTTCAGACTTCAGCACTTCATACTCGGGTGAGGATAAGACCACTTTTTGTCCGAACCACTCGACTTTTCCGGATGCGCTCAACAAATCTTGCGGGTGTAAGGTCTTGGTTAAATACAGCTGATTGAACCAGGTCACATCGATTGCCCCCGTGGCATCGCGGAGTTTTCCCATAACAATCCGCTTGCCGTTTTTTGTCACGAATGCCCGAATGAATTCAAGCGTACCGACCACCGTAACCGTTTCACCGGGTTGAAGCTTTGCGATGGGAGAAACGAGAGAATAGTCTTTGTATCGGAACGGCGCGTACGTAAGAAGATCAAATACCGTCGTAATGCCGATCCGTTCAAGCAAGGAAGCCATGCGGGGGCCAACGCGGGGAACATATTGCACGGGTGAGCTGAGGAGCAATTCCATGGGACTATTATATACTTTCCGCGGATTATGGCTTTATTGCAATCCGCCGGCAAGGAGCGGCACAAAAGAAGTCGCGATAAGGGCAATCGTCGAGATGATAACGATGACTTTCCACACTTTTTCGTGTTTTCTGAAAAAATTCATATTAGGGATCAATTTTAACAGCTTTTCTGCCTACTTCAATAACGTCATTAACGGAAAGGGTTACCGGATCTTTGGTGAGTACTACTGGTTGACCGTTATGCCTGACCGCTTTTTGCTCGATAAGCCGTTTGGCATCAGATTTACTTGCCGCCATGCCGAATGAGACCAACACATCGACCATGGTTGCATCCGTCTTTACGTTATTTTTGGACATATGCGGAATATCGGATGCCGCTACATCCCCTTTCTGGAATCGGAGTTCAAAATTCGCCTTGGCGTCCGATGCGTCTTTTTCCGAATGCAATTCCGTGACCAGACGGACCGCAAGTTCTTTTTTGAGTAACATCGGATTTTCTCCGTCGGCAAGCTTTTTTTCCGCTGAAGCGACTTCCTCCATCGTTGCATCGGTTGCCAGCGTGAGATATTGGATGATGAGTTCATCCCGCAGTGACATAACCTTGCCGAACATCTCGTCGGCACTATCGGTCAGCCAAATGGCGTTTCCCCAGCTCTTGCTCATTTTTCTGCCGTCGGTGCCCTCGAGAAAACCGTTGGCGATAATAAATGATTCCTTATGTCGTAAATCCTTCTGTAACACTCTCCCCGCCTGCATGTTAAAGGTTTGGTCGGTGCCTCCCAGCTGAATATCGGTGTCCATATAGTAACTGTCGTACCCCTGCATAACCGGGTAGAGCAATTCATGCAGGCCTACTTTTTTACCTTCCGTTAATCGTTTTTTGATGAGCTCCCTTCCAACGAAATCCCCTGCCGAAAAATGCTGGGTGAGTTTGACGATATCGGTAAATGACAGCTTCTTAAGCCATTGGCTGTTATGCACGACGGTAATCTTGGAGAAATCCAAGACCTTTTCCGCCTGCTTTTTATAGGTTTCGAAGTTTTTTTGGATTTGTTCGGTCGTGAGCACGGGCCGTTCGGTATCTTTGTCCGACGTGTCTCCGATAAGTGCGGTGAAGTCACCGATAAGAAACGTCACATGGTGGCCGAGTTTGGCGAACGCATTGAGCTTTCGTAGCGGTACCGCGTGACCGATATGGATATTGGTTGCGGTAGGATCAATGCCCAAAAAAATATTGAGTTTTTTCCCGCTTTCCAAAAGCTCCCGCAACTTCTCCTTGCCGGGAATGATGTTTTCGACGCCTCTCGTCAATAATTCTTCGATACTGTCCATATATACCTCCTTTATCTATAACACAGCCTATCCTATTGTTCCAGAGCCTGTTTCAGGTCGGCAATAATATCATCGGGATGTTCAAGTCCCAGCGATAAACGGAATAACTGTTCACTTGGCGGAGACAATGCTGGAGTTTTTTCCCAGTTCATCATGCGCGCGGGATGTTGTATTACCGTTTCAACCCCGCCGAACGAATGACTGATGCAAATAAGTTTGAGCTTCTTGGCAAATGCCGAGGGGTCCCGATCGTTTGTCAAGAGAAAGCTTACCAATGTTCCTTTCCCCCTCATTTGTTCCCGCACAATTTGTTGTTCTTCTCTCCCTGCGGAGCCCGGCACCATGACGTGACAAATAGCGGGATGATGGCGAAGCCATTTGCTTACCACGGTTGCGGTTTGTTGTTGTGCCCGTATTCGTGCGGTGAGTGTTTTCATGCCACGTAAGACAAGAAAACATTGTTGGGGATCCAGCACCGGCCCCGTTGTCTGTGTCAGAAACCGTAACCGTTTTCCGATTGCATCGTTATTCGTGCCAATAAAGCCTCCGATGACGTCACTATGGCCGTTCAGAAGTTTGGTAAGACTTTCTACGACGATGTCGGCTCCATGCGAAAGCGGCTGTTGAATACCGCCGGAACACATAGTGGTATCGACAACCAATATTGCGCCGTTTCGGTGTGCAATGCGGGCCAGTGTTGCAATGGGGAGTACCCGAAGTGACGGGTTAGTCGGTGTTTCAGCCCAAAGCAATTTCGGTTTCAGTTCTTCTACTTCATGCTCAAGCGATCGTTCATCGGTAAAATCCGTACATACAGCAGTGACCCGGAAAGGAGTCAGCACGTCATGAAATATTCTTCCGGTTCCTTCATAGAGCTCATGATGATGCAGGAGCGTATCCCCTGCACCAAGCAGTAAGCTCACCATGAAAATTGCCGATGAACCCGATGCGGTGGCAATCCCCCACGAGGCATTATGAAGCCGCATGAGCACCGACTCAAGTGCGGTTCTTGTATCATTTGCGATACGTCCGTACTGGTTTCCCTTTGTCGACGATAATTCATCGAGCGCATATATCACTGAAGGGTGTATGGCCGTAACGATTTCTCCCGTATGCGGACACGGTGCATGTGGTCGTACCAATAGCGTTTGCTGTTTCATGCGTCACCTCCTTTTTTTGTTAAGACGATGTTGTGTCGCATGCACAGTAACGGCGGCGTATGGCTATCGTTTCCAAACCGACTTTTTATGTCACTGACAAAAAAGCCTAACCGTTGCCAAAGGCTCATATGATTACCAAGTGTCCGGAACCATTCGCCGTGACCGTTGGGATCTTCACCGAACACGACAAATCCCCCCGGGCGTTCTATCTCGATAAGCTTTCCGCGCATACTGGTCAAGTCCTCACCGAATTCGGCAGTCAGCTGTCGTAAATCGTAGATATTTTTCCGCAAAGCATCGGTGAGCGTCGGGTGATTTCGCGCGCCGTTTGAAAGGTTCACCGACTCGCGGTGTTCCGATAGCGGTAAGAGTTCGCTTGTCGTGATATTGACGATTGATGTACCGCCCGGTTTAAGAATACGTGCCGTTTCACCGTCTATGGCTCTATCTATTTCGGGAGGACAGCAATTGCCCGTATGGTCCCTGATAACCAGATCAATCGAATGATCGGCAATGCCGGTATGACGCGCATCGATAAGATGCGGTAACACGGCAGTAAGTGATTTCTCCTTTTTGAGCGCACTGACCTTGCCGATTATTTCCTCGTCGATATCCACAACATGCAACGACGCAAGTTCCGTTCCGAGCGCATGGGCGATGAATCGCTGTGTATCCTCAACTCCGTCGATGCTTGCAAGGCCCAACATGGCAACCGATACCGGAGTGCGCCCGATCCGATGCGCGAGCTTTGCAATTCCCGGCATTTCCGACAGTAATTGCAAGTTGAGCCCGACGGGCGGGGTTCGGTTGAGCAGTTCATCCGTTATCCCCTCCTGCTCCATGCGAGCGCGGGTTGCTTCGTATCCGCTGGTTCCCCGTAGCCCCCGTCCGAACTCGCGGCCTAATGACCGTGATATTTCTTTATCACTCATACATACCTCCTCTCCGTGCGAAACATAAAAACACGGGTGCTGAGGAAAGGGTTCGAACCTTTCTTCCACAACGGGTTCTCCCGTTTGTGAATCCACCATACTCAGCGCGAGCCACAAAAAAAACGCCCATGCAAGCCTCCGATTCATATCGGAAACCTGCAAGGGCGTTCTGGTGCACGCGGTACCACCTTGCTTTACGAAGGAATTGTAGCCATAAAAAAATCCCGCGGGGCGGGATTCTACCTTCGCCTCATCTGATTGCTCCGCGAAATGCGACACAATCATTCTGCTGTTACGGGCGTACCCGGAGAAATTTACTGATGTTCAACTTCTCGGCTCCAGAGGGTATTTCGATCCCTAGAAATTCGGCAGGTCTTTCATCAACCGCCTGCTTTCTTGTGTCACTTTCCAGGTATCTACTTCGTTCTCTTTCGATGCCGTTCCTATTAACTTGTGCTACTTACCATATCATAATTTGTCATTTTCGTCAATCAAAGTTACAATCATTGGGTGATCCAAATGTCCGAATTATTCAGCGAGCGGCAACGAAGAAGACTTTTCGGCAGTCGCATCTCCCGGATGAAATTGTGGAGTATCGTCATCTACGGCGCGTTTATTCTTTTTGTCGTCGGTATTTTGAGTGTCGGATTGCTTTTTGCCTGGTACGCCAAAGACCTTCCCCGCCCCGACAAAGTCCAACGCAACGACGGATTGTCCACGGTGGTGCTCGACAGAAACGGCGAAAAACTCTATGACATTTTTGAAGAAGCAAACAGAATTCCCGCCAAATGGGATGAGATTCCCCAATATCTTAAAGATGCGACGATCGCGGTTGAGGACAAGGATTTTTACAAGCATCAGGGACTTTCGATGACGGGTATCATGCGCGGTATGCTGGCATGCGTGGTTTTACGACGGTGTCAGGGAGGATCCACCCTTACCCAACAGCTCGTCAAAAACGTCCTGCTTTCCCAGGAACGGACGCTTCCGCGTAAGATGAAGGAAGCAGTATTAAGCATTCAGATTGAACGAAAATACAGCAAGAACGATATTCTTCTGATGTATCTCAATGAAGCTCCCTACGGAGGTACCGCAGTGGGGGTAAAGACAGCCGCCGTGCACTACTTCAATAAGGACGTGAAAGACTTGTCCCTTATTCAATCGGCGATATTGGCGGGTCTGCCCCAGTCCCCGAGTTACTATTCTCCATTTACGGGTGAAGAAGGCGCATTTAAGGATCGCACGGTTCATGTGTTACGGCGCATGCGTGAAGAGGGATATATTACTCCCGCGCAGGAGGGTGAAGCGAAAAAACAAATGGAAACCATTCAATTTGCGGCAGGGGACGCGGCGCTCCGGGCACCGCATTTTGTCGCCTACGTAAAGCAACTCCTCATCGACCGGTTCGGCGAGAAGCGGATTAACGCCGGAGGCCTTACGGTTACCACGACCCTTGATTGGAAATTGCAGGAGGCCTCCCAGCTGGCGGTCAAAGAGGAAGTCGAAAAAGCCAAGAAACTCAAGGTCAGTAATGGAGCCGCTCTCGTGACCGATCCCAAGACAGGAGAAATTCTTGCCATGGTGGGAAGTAAAGATTACGCGGCCACCGACAGTTCGGGGTTGAAATTTAACGTGGTTACCCAAGGGCTTCGACAGCCGGGAAGTACGTTGAAGCCGATTATTTATGCGGCCGCACTTACCAAGGGCTATACGGCAAGCACAATGCTCATGGATGTCGAAACCAAGTACCCTTCCGGTGATGCCTCAAAACCCGACTATAACCCCAAAAATTATGACAATAAATACCGCGGACCGATGCAGATGCGATATGCACTGGCAAATTCCATCAATACCATTGCCGTCAAATTCGCGGCAATCGTCGGTGTCAAAGATGTCTTAAAAATGGGCTATGCCATGGGACTTACCACCTGGGAACCGACGGATGCCAACTTGAAGCGGGTGGGGCTTTCTCTGCCTTTGGGAGGGGCCGAGGTGAAAATGACCGATATGGCAACGGCGTTTGGCACGTTCGCGCATGAGGGACAGCGGGTTGATCTGGTCGCTATTTTAAAAGTCGTTGATGCGAAGGGCAAAACACTCTATGAGCATACGGAGGTTGCCCCCCGACAGGAAATTGAACCCGATGTCGCGTATGTCATTTCCCATATTCTTTCCGATAACGATGCACGGAAGGAAATATTCGGACTACGATCGTATCTGGTCGTACCCGGAAAAACCGTGGCGGCAAAAACGGGTACCACCGATGACAAACGGGATAATTGGACGGTAGGTTATACGAAAAGTCGCGTGGTAGTCACATGGGTGGGAAACAATGACAATTCCCCGATGAGTCCCACGCTTGCTTCCGGCGTGACGGGAGCCGCTCCTATCTGGAATCGCATCATGAAGGAAGCGCTCAAGGATATCCCCGATGAATCCTTTACGCGTCCTGACGGGGTCGTGGAAATGGATATCGATGCGTTTGGCGGCGGGTTACCGTTTGAAGGGCAACCGACGAGAAAGGAAGTCTTTATCCGCGGCACCGAACCCAACGGTCCCGCGTCCATATATCAGAAACTCAAAGTTTCCCGAAAGGACAGCAACAAGCTCGCAAACAACGTTGAGGTAGCAACCGGAGATTACGATGAAAAACTCTTTATCGTGCTCCGTGAGGACGATCCGGTTTCCGGTGACGGGAAGAACCGATGGCAGGAAGGGATCAATGCATGGATCAACGGACAGGACAGCAAATATAAGGCGCCTACCGAAACGTATAGCGGCGGCGGATCCGATCAGGTGGTCATCCAACTCAAAAAGCCGTCTGATAAAGAGCGTATCAACAATAATAACGTCACGATCGAAGCGGAAGCGATTTCTACGGCGGACATTGAGCGGATAGAAATATTTGTTGACGGATCAAAGGTGAAAGAGCGTACCAACGAAAAAACGATCGCCGAAACGGTCAACATAAGTAACGGTTCCCATAGCATCAAAGTCAAGGCGACCGATAAACGGGGAACCTCAAGCGAGCGGGAAATTCATGTGGGAATAAATGAGGACTACAAAGAGCCGACCCCCGCCCCTACGCCGACGCCGTAATCACTTCGTTTTGAGCGTTACGCCGAATTGCTTTTCCGCCAGACGGATCAGTTTTTCTCGAACGGGGACAATACGTTCCGTCGTCAGATTGTTTTCCGGATCCTGATATTCGATATGCAGGGTACGGGTATGTTCGTGCATATCAAGGAGCGTCACCCGACGCACAAGCGGATCGCCGGTTTCCAACGCCCTCATGAGCGGTGCCACGGTGAATCGTTCGGGAACGATAAAGGACAGATCCTCATGCACCGAAGGGTACTTCGGTACCGGGACATAGGTCTTGCCTACCCGTGCGCGTTCCCCCATACGATGCATATCTAATACAAGCATAGTAGCGGCTCCCGAAAAGCCCATCGCTTTACAAAGCTTCGGATGCAAAACGCCGACGATGCCGTATTCTCCTAGCGGCAACCGGTACCCCGGATCAAACCACGCATCATGCGATGTTCCGGTACCCTCATGCGGAAACGGAATACCGATAAGGTCAAAGATTGCCTCCGCAAGTCCCTTTGTTTCATAAAACGTATTCCCGAGGGTAGCCACGGCAAGCATGGGAGTTTCCTTCGGCAAGTCGCCCGGTTTCCAAAGGTAACACATCGATAGCTCAAAAAGTTTTGCTTGCGGGTTTCGTTCGCTGTTTGCTTTGAGTGCGGTAAGAACGGAGGGAACCAGCGACGGACGCATATATACCCATTCGGACGATAAGGGATTGGCAATGGTATATGCTTTTGTCGTATCAAGCGAAAACATATCCATCATTGCCTGAGATAGCATCGAATAGGTATAGGTTTCCGTATATCCCCAGTCACGGAGTCGAATTTTTAGTTGTTCCTCACGGATGAGCGCCGGGTCCGGTATGGTTACGGGCGGCGCATGCGGCGGAAGAACGGAGGGGATCGCATGGTATCCGTGCACTCTGGCTATCTCTTCGATGACATCGACGTCGATCGCAACGTCCCGACGATAACTGGGAACCGTGACCGTGACGGCTTCTTTGGTTTGGCTTACCCCAAAACCCAATGAGGTCAAAATGGCGGTAATCGCCGACGACGGCAATATGCCGATATACGCGTCAATTTTTTTCCGGGATACGGTGACGGTTCCCGGTTTGTAGGGAGAAGGATAGATATCGGTGACATTTGAAACGATTGTGGCGCCGGTGATTTCCCTCATCAAACGGATCCCCTCGGCAAATGCCGGTTTCACAAGTTCCGTATCAAGCCCTTTTTCGAAAAGCCCCGCCGCTTCGGTGCGATGACCGAGTGCCATGGAGGTTTTTCTGATGTTCAACGGGTGATAGGTCTGCACGAACAGGATAACCCGTTTTGTTTTTTCGGTAACGGAAGAATTTTCGCCTCCCATAATCCCGCAAAGGTCGATAAGCTTACCGGACTTATCTTCGATGACGATGTCCCCTCCCGGAAGCGTATGTTTCTTTCCGTCGAGGGTGATGAGCGTCTCCCCTTTCTTTGAGGCTCTCAAGGTCATCGTATGACCCTCAATGGCATCATAATCAAACACATGCGCCGGTTGACCCAGGCCGCGCATCAGGAAGTTGGTGATATCCACGACGGTATTAATTGATCGCATGCCTGCAAGCTCAAGGTAGTTCCTCAGCCAGGCAGGCGATGTTTTGACGGAAACATTGTCAAAAATTATTGACATCCAGCGGGGGTTTAGACCGGAATCCGTTTTCAGCGTCAGGGGTAGCGGTTTTGCAACTTTGGCAAATATCACCTTCTCCTTATACGGATCTTTCGCAAGTGTTGCGGCGATGCCGAATCGCGGCAGAATGGTAGCCGCCTCGCGGGCAACACCCATGACGGACATGGCGTCGGGTCGGTTCCCCGTTATTTCAATATCATAGACGGTATCCTTTCCCGTGCCATAAATTCGCTCAATCGACGGACCGCAGAGCGAAAGATACTCTTTAAGCTGTGACGGCGTCGCCTTGGTTTTCAGATACTCACGAAGCCAAATATCGGGAACTAAGATGTTCATAGTTTTTTTAGGGTTGCGAGAAACTCGTCAACCGCTTCCTCCTTTGTTGCCCAGGACGTCACCAACCGAATGCACGAAGTATTCTCATTCACAGGACACCATACGTAAAATCCGTACCTGTCTTTGATTTTATCGATCAAAGTATTTGGGAATATCGGGAAAATCTGATTTGTCGGCGAATCAGTCAGAAAAGTATGGCCTATGGCGGATATCCCTTTACTAAGTTTTTGTGCCATGGCATTGGCGTGTCGCGCAAGATCTGTGTATAACGTACCGTCAAATAACGCGAGAAATTGGGCCGCGATTATTCTTCCTTTTGCCAACAACGCGCCGCGTTGTTTGAGATGGTAATCAAAATTTTCCTGAAGTTTGGGATTGCAAATAATAATGGCTTCGCCGAGTGCCGCGCCGTTTTTGGTGCCGCCGATATAAAAAATATCAACAAGTCGGGCTATATCCTGAAGCGTCATATCGCTTCCGCTTGCCGCAAGTGCCGTGCCTAATCGCGCCCCGTCAAGATACAAGTACAACCCGAGTTTTCTGCAGGTGGCAGATAACTCCGTCAGTTCCCGTTTGGTATATATGGTTCCCACTTCCGTTGCCTGGGAGATAAATACCGCTCGGGGTTTTGTGGTATGAATGGGCATTGCATCGGTGACAACCTTTTCAATCATCGCAGGGGTGAGTTTGCCGTCGGTTGTCGGTACCGTCTCGATTTTATGTCCCGTCGCTTCGATTGCCCCCGCTTCATGGACGTGAATATGTCCGCTTATCGGGGCGATGACTGACTCATACGGTTGCAACAGTGAAGCGAGAACCACAAGATTTGCCTGTGTCCCTCCGGAAACAAATGCAATTTTTGCTTCATTATCTCCGATATGTTTGCGAAGTAATGTTACCGCTTTTCGGGTAATTGTATCTTCCCCGTACCCGTTTTCCTGACCGTCGTTATAGGTGCCTAATGCCGATAATACCTCTGGGTGCATCCCTTCTGAGTAATCGTTATAAAAAAGATACGTATGCATAGTGATACAAATTAAAATTGCTCCAGAAATCGGATATCGTTACTGTACAGTAGTCGTATATCGTCAAGCTTGGTTCCGGATTTCATCATGTACGTGCGCTCGATTCCCCAACCGAAAGCAAATCCTGAATAGACGTCGGGATCAATGCCGCCGTTTCGAAGTACGACGGGATGCACCATTCCCGACCCTCCCAATTCCAACCATCCCGCCTTGCAGAGTTTGCAGGGGGTTTTGTCGGGTAATACGCCGGTGCCGAGACAGATGCCGCAGTTGATGTCCACCTCAAATGACGGTTCCGTAAATTGAAAATGAAACGGCCGGAGTCGTGTCTCCCGATCGGCGCCGAAAAATTGTTTGACGAAATAATCGAACACGCCCTTGAGGTGACCGATCGAAACATCTTTGTCGATGTAGAGCCCCTCAAATTGATGGAACATCGGTGTATGCGATACGTCAATTTGTCTTCGGTAGCATTTGGCGATATTGATCATACGGATAGGCAATTTTCCCTTTTCCATCTCTCGTACCTGCCCGTTACTGGTATGCGGGGTAAGGACGATTTTTTGTTTCTTGGGGTTTGTTCCCGGCTTTCCCGGGTAGTTAATGAAAAACGTTTCCCATTCATCGCGTGCCGGATGATTTTTGGGCATGTTGAGCGACTCAAAAGGATACCAGTCCCAATCAATTTCAGGGTGACGGACGCGGGTGAATCCGATGCGTTCGAAAATTCGGGTGACTTCCATGATTGCCTGCGTAACGATATGTAAGTGACCTTCGGGAGGACGGATACCCGGTGCGGTTACATCGATAAAGGTAGTTGGTGTCGAAATAGCGGTCTCTTCGATCTGGGAAAGCGCGCTTTCTATGGAGTGTTTTACCTCGGTGACGACCGGACCGATTTTATGCCGATCCTCCTTGGGTACGAGACCGATTTGCTTGGTAAGACGGGTAATTTCACTTTTTGCGCCGAGAAGCAAAACACGGAAATCTTCCGGAGATTTTCCTCCCGCTTTTATGGTGCGTAACGCATCGCCTTGTGCTTCGAGAAGAAGGCTGATGAGGTTCGTCGCTGAAATAATTTCTTCGGTCATAACAATATATTGATTGTACGGTTATAGCTCTGGCAGATCAAGGTTATCGATTAAACGTGCCATTTGGCGGATTTTATATAATCGGTTGGTCGCATCCTCCTCAATGAGTTTTAAATCATGGTGTAATGGCTGTTCCCGATAAAACAAGCGCGCAGACGCAAGCACTTCCTCAACCTCGGACTCCTCTACGGCCCGATTTACCCGTATGCGCGCTTCCCTATCGAATGAATAAAATCCTCCCGGCATAGTGTTTTGCCCAAAAAAAATCCCGCTTGCGCGGGATCCTTGGGCATATGTTTTTTTGTTTATGCACCCAAAGAAACCCGCTGTGGCGAGTTAAAAAAGAAAAATGCAAAAAAGTTCTTGGAGTTCATAACGTCGATTAGCTTAGTTGACCGTTTTGACTTCGTCGAGTATTGCATCGAAAACGGCGGGATCCTCAACAACCAGGTTGGCAAGCGTCTTGCGATCAAGCTCGATGTTTGCCGCCTTGAGCTTATGGACAAATGAGCTGTAGGAAAGATTCCGTGCCTTGCTTGCTTCGGAAATACGGGTAATCCACAGTTCGCGGAAATCGCGCTTTCGGTTCTTACGTCCGGCATAGGCGTATTCTCCCGCGTGGAGGAAGGCCTCTGTGGCGACCTTGATAAGTCGTCGTTTGGTCATCCGATAGCCTTTGTTGGCTCGGAATATCTTGTTGTGCTTTGCTTTACTGGTAACGCCTCGTTTGACTCTCATAGAAAATCTCCTTACTTCTTGCGACGAACGTATATTCTAACATGTTTGACCATGGCCTTTTCAAGAGCCACCTGACGATCCTGCCGTCGTTGCTGTCTCTTATCCTTCCGTCGCCTGATGTGTCTGGCACCCTGGACGCGATGGACGAGTTTGCCCGTCCCGGTTACTTTAAACCGTTTTGCCGCAACTTTTCTTGTTTTCATTTTTGCCATAGGTTATTTCGATGAATGATTATCCGTATGTTCGTCTTCGCCGGATCCTTCACCCTTCTTGTCGGGTACGACCATTGCGGCAAGGACTCTTCCTTCCATCCGGGGCTCGCGGACGAGTTTTACTCCGTCGAGCGATTTGATGAAGCGGTTGAGCACTTCAAACCCGAACTGTTTTCTCCCTAATTCTCTTCCCTTAAACAGGACGTTTATCTTTACCTGATTGCCCTTTTCAATAAATTCCGTCGCCCGTTTGAGCCACGTGTCGAAATCATGTTGTTCGATAAACGGTCGCAAACGGACTTCTTTGACACCGACATTTTTGACATTCTTTTTCGCCTCGCGCTCTTTTCTGGCCTCCTGGTATTTAAACTTTTTGTAATCAATCAGTTTAGCTACCGGCGGCTTGGCGTTTGGCGCAATTTCAACGACGTCGACCGAAAATTCCTTCGCCTTTTGCAAGGCTTCGATTTTCGAGACTATGCCGATTTGCATACCTTTTTCATCCAAAAGCCGCACCTGCGGACTCAGGATTTGGTAATTAATTCGGTATGTCTTATGAAATTGCTTTGGTCTCAATCTCGGTTACCAGCTTTGCAAGGAAGTCATCAAGGGATTGTTCCTTGAGATTTTCCCCGCGCCGCGTACGAACGCTCACCGTGTTACTATTTATTTCGGTATCCCCGATTATAGCTAAGTACGGCACTTTTTGCAACGAGCCATCTCGGACTTTGGCCTGCATGGGTTGGCTACGGAGGTCGGCTTCCGCCCTGATCCCCTTCTTCTTCATCATTTCGGCAACCGATACCGCCGCTTCGTTATGCCGTTCTGCAATCGGAACGACGATCGCCTGGACGGGAGCGAGCCACAACGGGAATGCGCCGCCGTATTTTTCGATAAGAAATGCCATGGTTCGCTCGATGGCTCCCACCGAGGACCGGTGGACAACGACCGGTTCCGCCTCTTTACCCTCTTCGTTGGTATAGCTCAGTTTGAAGCGTTTGGGCATGACAAAGTCATATTGCACGGTGAATGCCGTTTCCTCTTTGCCGTGAATATTCTTTATCTGCACATCAATTTTCGGGCCGTAAAACGCCGCTTCATCGGGTGCCTCATAGAATGACGCATTCCGTTTGACCAGCACCGTGCGAAGCACCGTTTCCGCTTCATCCCACATGGCGTCATCCTTGAAGTATTTCTTTTCGTTAGATCGGTCTCCCAGCGACAGGCGATATCGGTAATCGGCTCCCGCGACAAGCCCCATGACCCGGGCGATGTAATCGATAAGATCCAAAACCGCGTTAATTTCCCCTTCCGCCTGACTTTTTTGGGCGATGATATGGGCATCCGCAAGGCAGAAGCTCCGCACCCGCATAAGTCCCGAGAGCTCGCCCGATTTCTCATAGCGGAATAACTTGGCAAGTTCCGCATACCGAAGCGGCAGTTCCCGATAACTGCGGGTTTTTGCACGGTACAGTTCAAAATGGTGCGGACACGTCATGGGCCGCAACATAAACTCATCTTCGTCGATCGTTATCGGGGCATACATTGTGTCCTTGTAATACGGATAATGCCCGCTCGTGCGGTAAAGATCGAGTCTTGCCAGTTCGGGGGTGACCACATGCAGGTACCCTCGACGCAATTCTTCATCCACGACAAAGCGTTCCAATTCCCGTCGTACGGTGGCTCCTTTCGGAGTCCAGAGCGGGAGCCCCTTCCCGACAAGGTCGGAAAAGGTAAACAGATCGAGTTCGACTCCCAATTTCCGGTGATCCCGTTTCTTGGCTTCTTCGAGCATCACTAGGTGTGCCTCGAGTTCTTTCTTTGTGGGGAAACAGGTGCCGTAGATGCGAGTTAACATTTTGTTCTTCTCGCTTCCCCGCCAATACGCTCCCGCCACCGAAAGCAGGGTAAAGTGCTTTATGTCACTGCTGGGGTGCTGGCAATGCCCTCCCCGGCACAGGTCCGTATAGTCGCCTGAGGTGTATGTGGTAAGTTTTTGATCTTCACCTGAAAATTCTTCTATCAATTCACGCTTATATTCGTTGTCGGCAAAAAGAGCGAGCGCATCTTCTTTTGACACTTCCGCTCGGTCAAAGGATTTCCAGTTTTTGACAAGTTCCCGCATCTTGGCTTCGATTCGGGGAAAGTCGGCTTCCGACACTTTGTCGTTACCGAAATCGAAATCATAATAAAACCCGTCCTCTATGGCGGGGCCTATTGTACGTTTTGCATTCGGCCAAAGTTCCATGACGGCCGCCGCGAGCAAATGCGCGCACGAATGTCTCAGGTTCTCAAGATGTTTTGTTTCCATAAAAAAACCGTCCTTTCCTTTGCGCTCCCCGCGTATGGCAGAGAAGGTTCCAGCGCAAATTTAGTAACGGTCCTTAATTTTCTATCGTATCGTTGATAGACCGCTTTACTTTAGGAGTGGTGAGGTCCTATGCAAACGTAAAGTATGTATAGTCTAGCACACCCGTTCCGCGTGTCAAATACACTCACATGCGCTCAAGTTGCCGGGGAGCCCGTTCCTGTAGATATCGTCGGACAAACTGATCTGCGTCTCGGTAAAAGTTATGCGTGTCTAAGACCGACAAATGGAGGGTTTTTATGGCATGCGCCTCGAAGTCGCGGATATGCCGGGCGTCATGGAGGTCTCCGCTAATAAGAACCGGTACGTGGCGTTTATGGAGATGCGGAGCTAGCGAAAGATATGTTTCGTCAGGAAACCCCATTGCATCGAATACGACGATACACGGAAGCTTTTCGCGAAGATGACGCTTGGCCAGATCCATGCTGTCGACGTGAGTAAAAACCGCATCGGGAAGTCCTTTAAACCCGGTTTCCACAAATCGTCTCCAATCGTTGGCAATTGCTTTGGGACTCAGGAAAGTCAGTATTGATGTCATACGATTGCGTCGCTTTCCGCATATTGGCTCACAAAAGCCAATTTGTCAAATGCGGAAGGCATAAATATGGTTCACCGTATCTTGTCGTACCACCTTCCAATCCGGGAACATGAAGCTATTTGAAATTACCAGCGCACCCGGTTTTAATTCCTTTTTTAACTTTTTTGCCAGAACATCCATTTTCCAGGGAATCAGATACACAAACACGACATCCGCATTCGTAAGGTCAGCGGACCAGAGGTTCTGCCAACGGACCGTAATACGGCCCCTGTATGCCCCCAGGAAGGCTTTTATTTGGGTAAAACGCACGAGATACGGATTGATCTCAATGCCGATGGCGTTGGCTCCTTTTTTGGCGGCGGCAAAAAGCACCCGTCCGTCGCCGGATCCCACGTCGATAATCGTCTGTCCAGACCGTATTTTGGCAAGCGCGACCATGGCATCAACCGATTTTTTTGAAGAGGGCACGAACGGTCCTCCCGTGACGAAAGCCAGGCAAAGAAACAGGAAAAACCCGGCCATAAGCAGTTGCAGGATAAGAAAAAGAATACTAAGCATCATATTCGTTCTGCGGTGACAATAAGGCGTTTATATGTGGTACCGGGCGGCCAGCACGTCATAAGCGTGACCGTTTCCTTGCCGTTTCCCTTGTTTGTCAGATATTCTACCGCTTTGGGTGAAACGGTATTTTTACGGGTAACCCGATAGGTATATTTTGCATCATCAAAGTAGAGCAAGATCGTATCATTATCTTCCAACTTGCTTAAAAGATAAAACACCGAATTGTATCTAGTTGCCTCATAAAAATTTACCGACGAATGGGAAAACAAAAATACATTTCCCTGGCTCCCGGGTTTTGCCGTGCCTTTGGCGTGTGCAACGCCACGGGTAAGTGCCACCTGATATTGGCGGCTGTCATACGGATTGACGTCGGGGACAATCACGGCATTCGCGCCGATTTTGGGGATGACGATACCGAATTTCCTGTCGACCGGGATGATGTTTCTCGCATGCAATACGGGGATGTTGTTCGTTATCGAATACCCGAGCTCTTCCCGAATCACGGGCCAAAACGTGGCAAGGGCTATCACAAAAGATAACGCGATGCACGAAATGCCGCCGTAGGTGAAAAATATGCCCCAGGGGATCGGTCGTCGCGGATCAGACGGAGAGATCTTTTTTCTTTTTCCGGAAGGCATAAAGCAAGGCTCCTAGTACAAGTATAGCACCGGCGATCGCCATGTTGCGGGCCGTAGAAGATTTGTCTGTGCTTTCGGACGTTTTGACCACTTCCGCGCTCGGCGTCGTGTCACCGAGAGTTTCGCCGCTTGTGCCGGTAGGTTGTATGCTCCCGCTTGTCGAGGATTGTCCCAGGATGCTTCCTCCCGCGTTGCCGCCGCCACTTACCGGGATTGCTCCCTGTGCGGGAGATCCGGTCGGATTGATGACGGTGACGGTGCTTACATTGTCTCCGATAAGTGCAGAGCCGTTACCCGCCGCATCAAAAGCCCGTACGGCGTAGTAGTACGTCTTGCCGCAGTCAGGTGGGGTATCCGTGACGTTTTTGGCCTCATCGGATCCTATGGAAATTACCTGTATGCGCGAGCCGCCGTCCGCGTTAAACGGTACCGCGTCGGATCGGTAGAGTTCTGCCTTGACCGTGGCGCCGCTGTCATTTGCGGTTTTGAAATGAATGGTATATTCACAGGCGTTTGTTTTGTTTTTGCTGTAATCGCGCAGATCCCCCGGGCCGCTGGTGTCATAGGTCACCGTTGTCGTTTCATCGTCGAAGTTATCGCCCGATCCGTCTCCCGCGGTGGCTTCTACTTTAAACGAGTACGTTCCTTCGCCGTCATTGAGCACGGCATTATCTACGGCACAGCTCCCGCTGTTGCCGCCGTCGGCAAACGTTTGAGTGCTACCGAACTGTGAGAATGCCGCATCGGAAGGACCTTTCTGAAAACATTTAACGGTCACCGTTCTTCCCTGAAGGTCCAGAACAACAAAGCTCACGGTGAAGTTATTTTGATTGATCGGCGATTTGGGCTGTTGGATTCTGACGCTGACATTTTTGGCGGCATACACCCTGCCCGTTACGGCAAACGCCGACAATCCCGCTACAGAGAGAATAATCAGTTTTTTAAACATGGAGCCTCCGTGTGTATTTCCCGGCAGTTAATAATCCGATACCCGTAATGAACAGGAGTACCGCAAACGCGAGCCATGCTTCATCCGCTCCCCTATGAGAATTTCAGCAGGATATGAAACGGGCGCAGACGCGGAGGTAAAAAGCGAGGCGTGACGAAGTGAAAGCGTCATACTTCGGAAATATAAAAATTTGTGGGCGCCCCAAACGCCGAGCAAAACAACTCCGAGGACAAGCAAAACCGTTCCCATGACGCTTTGCCGGTTATGCTGTTTCTTCAAATTTTTCTTGCGTTTTGGCATGGTGTATCTGTAGTGTAACAGAGAGCGAGTTCCACCAAAAAGGGGCTCCTAGCAGAGCCCCTTTTGTGCTGCGAATTGAAAATATTACTTGTTCTTTTTGCCTTTGATGAAGGCACCTGCCATGGCGGAAATTGTTCCGACCATTCCAGCAAGGTTTGCCAATATATCACTTACGGTTCCCGTTGCGGCATAGCCGTCGGTGGATGCCCCGAGCACTTGACCCCCGCCGATTGATGCGCCCAACACATTGCCCGTCGGTGCTTGGGTACATTCCGGACAGCTGGAACGTCCGTCAGACTTTCCGTCACTTTTTCCGTCGCCGTTAGGGCTTCCCGGATTATTCGGGGTTGAAGTCGGTGTGGGTGTCGGTGTCAACGTCGGTGTCGGATCGATACCGGTGGCTCCCGTAGATCCTGTCGGTCCTGATGCGCCGGTTTCACCCGTGGCGCCCGTAGATCCCGTAGAACCGGTAGATCCCGTCGCCCCGGTGGATCCCGTGGAACCGGTAGATCCCGTGGAACCGGTAGATCCGGTAGGGCCGGTTGAACCTGATCCTCCGGTACATGCACCCGCATGGTCACCGGCATGCAACGGGTTTCCCGATGCATCCATGTGTCCCGCATTTTGCAATGCAGATTGCGGGAGCTCAAGGGTTTGGCTGTTACCGTTCGGTTCGTAGTGGCACCAAGTGATTTTGTCGACTCCCGCTCGGGCAACCGAGGGAGTGTACGTCACGGCCATCGCGGTGACGGCAAAAATGGCGATCAAGGTTGCAATGATTCCTTTGTAGTGCTTTGCAATTGCATTCATATATTTCATCGCCGATTTTCCCGGCGCCTCCTCTGTTAATAAATAATAAATAACCGATAGTTTAGGGTGTAAAAATCACATATCCCTATCTATCAGTCTTTTCTATCGTAAAATTCTAGGCAGAAGAAATTTATTGAGGCTTATAGTGTAACATACCATACGTAACCTGACAAGAGAGGCGTATCTTTTGGCGAAGAATGCTTGCGAGGGTGGGCGCACAGGGGCTCGAACCCCGGACCTTTGCAATGTGAATGCAACGCTCTAGCCAGCTGAGCTATGCGCCCGTGTTTTCTGGGACAAAACCTGCGGTTTTTTCCCAACGATTTTCCCTTCAGTGGAGTCGCGAAAGCAGAGGTTCCTCTGCAGAAAACTTCGCGAAGCGTCTTTGTTACTGAAAGAAAACATTGTCATTATATATGGAAGCAACGGATTTGGAAAGAATTGTAACGAAAGGGAAAAAGAGCGGTGGCGGTGTTTATCCGGCTATGCCGGATGCCACATCGAGAAAAAACCCGCAGGTTTTGTCTCGAGATGCGCTTAGCCTGCTGAGGTGGCAAGCGACCGTTCATTAGAGAGGCCAAAGGTGGTACCGTGTTTCTTGTACATACCCCAGTACCCCATTTTCTTTTTGCGGGTAGCAAATGACGCAAGCCAGGTGCGGCTATCCTCAACCTGTTCACGAAGCACTTTGATGAACGTGCGAAGTTGTTCGTAGAAGTTCAAATGATACACGCCGGGATTGACCACTTCCTGACTGACTGCGGTCGCGACTTCATTATGGAGGTTTTTGAGCGATACGATAAGCGCTTTCAGTTCGGCACGAATTGCATCAAGCTGGCGCTTTGTTTCCGCTTCGATTACATCCGAATTCGGTTTGGGCTGAGGATGTGCTTCCACCCGAACGGGTTGCACCGCAACCTGTTTTTCCGGTTTCGTATCACCGAATTCAATGGTTTGATTCGGCCGTAGTTCTCCCGATGCGGGCATCCCCCCGATAAGCGAAGCGACGATATCACCCCCGATTTTCGAAAATTCGGAAACTGTACTTTTCCCCACGCTTGAAGGTACGGAGCCCAAAGCTTCGAGGACATTATCGTTCTTATAATGGTTCTGCTTTTTCTTGGAGGCTAGCTGTGCCATAGCGCCTGCATTATACCCTCACGGGCAGTGCAATTGCAAACGATTACGCCATGAGGCCGTCGAGGGTTTTTTGCCTTCGGATGAGTGACGTTAGGTAATACCGTTGCCCTTCAAGCGCCGTGCGCTCTTCGGGTGATTTGGCGGTCGAAAGGAGCTTATCCACTTCCGCTTCGCTCACGGTAACCTTTTCCTGCTCGGCAATCGCTTCAAGACCGAACTCAAGGGTCAGGTTCTTGGCCGCCTGGGCACGAAAATCAGCCCGAATCGAGTCTGCCGTCTTTCCTGTTGAGGAGAGATACTGTTCCACGGAAAGCCCGAGTTTTTTGGTTTGATCGACGAGTTGTGAAAGCTGATGGGTAACTTCATGCTCAAGCAAAATTCCGGGAAGCTTCGCCTCGATTGCGGTAA
Source organism: Patescibacteria group bacterium (assembly GCA_049322955.1). Lineage (GTDB taxonomy): Bacteria > Patescibacteriota > Microgenomatia > UBA10105 > UBA927 > UBA927. Next base: position 644,164 of record JBMOPU010000012.1, read on the forward strand.
GCAATGCATCAAGTACTTCGTCCACGGAAGGCCCTTTCGGTTGCGTATCTTCTTTCCCCGGAACCAGTATTTTGCTCCCGCCTTTGGCCGCTTTGACATCGGCCACTGCTTTTTTGTAGTCCTTCAGTGTCACGACGGGTCGTTCACAGGTTTTGGCAAGAACGATCCAATCTTTCCCTTCTTCTGCACTTTTCAGTTCAATCTGCGGCATCATGATGGGCGCGACTTTTTGTTCCATCACGGCGTCGGTATAGGCTTTCGGCACTAACCGCTTGATTGTTTCTTCGTAGGTTTTGGTCTTGTCGATATTTTCCTCAATGATTTGCTTGGGAGCTTTTCCTTTGCGGAAACCTGCTATTTCGGTGTTACTTGCCGTCTCGGTAACGACGGTCTGATACATGTCCTGGATGTCGCTCCAGGGAATGGTGATGGTAAGTTCAATTGTGCCGTCTTCGGTTCGGTTGATGGTGCTTTTCATAATTGCCAAGTGTAACACAGGCATGCCTGAGCGTAAAGGGATCGCTCATCAATTGGAAAGATTGAGCTCGAGATCCAAGATGGGAGGAGCAAGGGTACTGTCCTGTAACGAAAACGAGTTGAGTGTTGCCGAAAATGAGGCAATCTCTTCCTTAAATGCCATAAACGCGGTGGTTGTCGCAATCCGGGAGACATTGGGAGGAGGGGTCGGTGTCGGTATATGTGTGGGCGTGACGGCAACGGGAGGAGCGGACGTCGTCGGCGCGGCACTTCGTGCATACAATAAGCCGAAAACCACAATTCCAACAAACAGGATCGCACCGACGACAATATAAAGAACATTCCCCTTTTTTGCTTTGGGAGGAGCAGTCGGCGGGGTGGTGAGTGATGAAAGTGACGGTTGAACCGTAGGGGTCTGTTCGGGTGCTTGTTGTTGAGGAACAGGCGACGGGGTGGCCTGTGGTGCGGTTGCTGTCGGTTCATTCACTGTCGGTGATGGTGATTGTTGTTCGTCCATAGTTATTCGTAGGTTAATGCGGTTTCCAATTCCTTAAGATACGATCCCGCTTCCACAAGATCTTGTCGTGCGGTATTGACGGTTCCCTGTAATTGCTGGAATATGCGCTCCTGTTGTTGCACGTCTCCGGTAATTTTGGGAATCGTCGCCCGAATCGTATTGGCTTTTTGCTGATACAAGCTGTATTTATTGGAAAGAGCCAACAGCCAACGATCCAAAATAGCCTGCTTTTGGGGTGAAGCGTCCGTTTTGCTCGCATTGATAAGCACCTGCGAGTGGGTCGCGACATCATTAAACTCTTTGGCGAAGTAGTTAAGATACCCAAGTTGCAGTGCCGCGATAATCTGCCGATAGGCCGACTGCATGGTTTCGTAGTTGGTAACAAATTTTTCCGATACGTCTTCGGCGTCATCAAGTGAAGCGATCGAAGGGGCTAAAATAAGATGTTGATCCAAATACGCGATTTGGTTGGTGAGGATCGCCCGATACGTTTGTTTTTCGCTGGCGATCATTCCGGGGTTTTCCGTGATTTTCTCATTAAGAAACAGGAAATAGGTTTTCGCGACATTCCCCCGCTGGGCGATATACAATTTCACTTTTTCCAGTACATCCTGTTGCGATGCCAACGATTTGAATTGCTTGTATTGATTTAACGCAATCTGGTAATCGGATAACCGTTGGCGATACACGCTGAACTGATATTGGTAATCCTGATATGCCTGTTGACTCGTGGCAAAAGCGGGCCGTGGCACGATAAGGAAGCTCACCGCCAGCAAAAATAGATACGCAATTCTTCTCACCGAATTATCGTACCATGCAAAAAAATGAGAATCAACGCGAAATATTTTTACTTCCTCTTGGTGTGGTGATGTTCGGGTAATCGGGTAGCGATACCGCAGGTGAGGCTAAACAGACGGAGTTTCGTACGACCGTCCGCAAGGCAAAAGTTGCAGGCTTTTTTCATCGTATCCGTTACTTTTGTGCCTTCCGCGCCTATGGCATCCCATTGCTTCCCCAAATCGGTGAGCATCGTTCGTATGAGCTGGCGGTTTCCCTCTCCCGCCTCTGCGTCTTCGGCCTGATGGCAGGCTAAGCACTGACCGTCGATGGCCCGAGCGGCCGCTTCTAATTTGTCGTCCGAAAGAATTTCATTCATGGGTTATGCGAGCTTTTTTTACCGTACGTTATGTCGTGAAGAAGCATTGAATACTTGTAACCGCGACACCCTGCAAAGTGTGATGCGTTTTGTGCTCCCGAGAGAAACGATCCCCTAAGGGGTACCACATCCCGCTCAGCGGGATACGTTGAGTGTGCCGCTGAGAGGACTTGAACCTCTAAGCCTTACGGCACAGGTTCCTAAAACCTGCGTGTCTACCAGTTTCACCACAGCGGCGTATGCTCGATTATACCCTGCTTTAGATGGTGACTTCCAGATGTTCGACACCCACGGGATCAAAGTTTTCGATCTTCGTAAGGAAATAACGCACCTTTATACTCCACGTCGGTGACGCGGCATAGATGCTCCCCATTTTCTCAATGGTATCCGCTCCACGATCAATATACCGATACTTCAAACCCTCGGAAACCGTGGTAATCCCGTCTTTCCAGCTGTCAAAATGTATACCGTCATTTTGTCCGGTGAATACTCCCCAACCCCATCCGTTATAGGAATTGCGCGGAATATGTTTGCCGAAGGTAGATTCTACCCCTGCAATGGCGGCGACAAGTTTCCAATCAAGCCCAAGTCTGTCTGCCTCCGCGATAAAATGCCCCGCATCATCCGCCATGGGTGAATTATGCAGAGTAAGGTATGCCTTCAGTTTGGTGACACGGGCATCGGCAACCGTTTCAGGTATGGGAAGATGCGCGGAAGCTTCCGCCATGGGAAGAGCCTGCGCAAAAGCGGGCTTTGTAATACACCCAAAAAGGACAAACGACAATGCTATAGTTATGGCTTTTTTCATAGTCTTACCTCGCATTGATCCCGATACATTCGGGACAAAGGTGAAGTAAGAGAACATCTTGCCTCATATGTGGGTGAGGCATCGGGGAAGACTGAGGAATGAGTCGTTAACGGGTACTCAAGCGGGCAGTTTATTTAGCCTCAATTTGAGGCGGCTTGAGTATCCATTAATAACCCTAAAGCAAGCTATGGTTTAGGTAGCAAACCTTAGGATCTAAGGATGTACTATACCCTATAATAGTTATCTTGTCAAGTCTATGGGCTATTCAGACAAAATGATCTACCCTATTATATAGGCGCGTTAGTACTTTTTTGTATGTATTATGGGTTAATTATTTGGAGATAAAAAATAAGAAAAGACGAAGCGCGAATACTTACTGAATTTCCGTCATGAAGTGATCGACGCAATTTGCCCAGGAGTTTCCGTTGGCAACGGAAGGGGGTGCGTATATAGCACCGATATCAACAAGTTCAGTGATGCCTCTGGCAAAATATTTTTCTTTGAGATATCTCGACACCCAATCAATCGCGTACAGCCAGTTGGGAAATTTTGCGCCGCTAATTTCTCCCGTCTCGACGCTTATTCCCCATGCATTATGCGAGTCTTTGCTCGGCATGCGTTTGCCCACATTGCTCTCGCACATGGCGATAGCAGGGACAAGCCGGTAATCAATGCCGTAATGTTCAGCCCTATCGACGATGTATTCGGCATACTCCGCAATCGGTGACTCATGTTCTTCTAAAAATTTCGTAAGCAGAAGTGCCCGGGCATCACCCGCAAGTACACTCGCACCCAATACCTGTTCGGTACCGTAGGAAGATGCGGCAATGCGCATCGGGGGAACGATCGGCGTCACGACTTCCCCTGCATTTGCTTTATTGGTCAGGGTAATAAGCAGTGATAAATTGACGGCAAGAAGGCTCAAGGTGAGGGGAAACCACACCAGCGCAATCAGTGCTTTTTTAAGCATATAAACATACTGACATGACCCGATAGTTCTGTCAACTTGACATGCGGGATTAGCGCGTTAAATACGGAAGAATGTTCCCACAACGTATGCTACAAGAGCCGATATTCCGCCGACGAGAAGCGTTTCGCTGATTGTCTGGAAAGGTTTTCGCTGGGTAACGCCCGCACGGAGTGCGCCGAGGAGTAGCAATGCTGAGGCGGTTGCGATAACGGAATAAAGAAAAACATTCGATCCCATATGTATCATGTATGGCACAAGCGGTATAGTACCGAAGCAGATAAAGGCCAAAAACGTCGCAACGGCCACGACGATCGGCTTTTCACCTTCCGGATTCGTCATTTCGAGCTCGTCCTTCATCATAAACTCCGTCCAATAGGAAGGATTCGTGCGATAAATACTCGCCAGCGTTGTGGCGTCCTTTTCACTAAATCCCTTGTTATGAAGAATCGTAATCGTTTCGGCAAACTCTCCCTCGGGTTCATGGAGGATTTCATGATGTTCTTTGGCTTTTTCGTTGCGATAGACTTCCTGATCTGCTCGAAGCGAGAGGAAACTACCCAATCCCATGGATAAGCCGTCGGCAAACAAATTGGCTAATCCGAATAATAAAACGGTTATCACGGGAACAGAGGAGGTGACAGGATCCTGTTGTGCACCGGCAAATCCGGCGACGACGGCAAATGTGGTGACGATCCCGTCATTGCCGCCATAGACGATCTCCCGAAGGTATTGGGAAAACGCCGTGCGTTTGTGTTCCGTCGCAAGGTGTTTCGCCAAATCAAATTTTTTCATCGTGTGAGCGCAGAAGGATTCGAACCTTCAACCGACAACTTAAGAGGTTGCTGCTCTACCGTTGAGCTATGCGCCCTATTCATGGGGCAAAACCGAGGTTTTTCCCCAACGCTTTTCCTTCAAGGTGTTGCAACGGGTTCAGATCGAGAGCCACACCGTTGCAACAAATTATACGCCAATTCCTTCGTTGTAATCTCCACTTTCTTATTCACTGCGGCGCCCTTGGAGGGAATCGAACCCCCATCACCTGTTCCGAAGACAGGCACTTTATCCATTAAGCTACAAGGGCAACTGGGGTGGCTGAGCGGATTCGAACCGCCGACATTCTGCTCCACAGGCAGACGCTCTAACCGGGCTGAGCTACAGCCACCAATGACAATATTGTACCTTATTCAGGCGTGATTTGCATGGAGATATACGTGCGCGAAAGGAGTTACGGACCGACGAATAGCGAGAGAATAAAGTTCGGTTGTAACTTTATGACGGCAACTGCATCTCTGAAGGTAAGCGCACCGTCCCGATCAAAATCGAGCGGCAAGGCCTTTGGCATACGAACGTTTGTTCCTTTTGCCGCAATCTCCGTAATACGCTGGGTGGGCAAATAATACGGAACTAAAACGACGACACGATACTTATTCCCCGGTACGACGTTTCGTAATTCGCCCACTTCGGCTTTACCGTTTTTGAAGGTCACTCCCTGGATTTTATGAATCAATGAAAGATGCTCATACACCAGCACGGTTGCGTTTGTAGTATCACTTTGCGTGCGCCACCCCAATTCCGCGTTCACGGTAATAGAAGGCGGCGGAACGACGGCAATGCTACCTGATTCGATAGGAATTATCGTGTCATGGTGTCGTATGTTCAGCGCATACGCATAGGTTCCTGGCTGGTTCGGTGTTTCGAGATGGAGTGAAAGCGTACCGAATTGCAATGGTTCCATGACGGGAAGCGGGTCATGTACCATGAGAAAAGGAGGATCGATGACCAGCTCCACCGTATATTCCTTATCCTGTTGGGTGAGTATCCCTTGCCCCTCATTCTTCAAAAGCCCCGTCAGTACGTAAGTGGAACCCGCCACTAACGATTCGGGGAGGATTCGTTTATCAAGGGTATATTTTTCCCGTTGCCTTGGTCTGCCTTGCGGCTTAGGCAATTTTTGATAGGCATAATAGTGACTGTAATACTCGCCGCTCCCGAGTTTTTTCCAGGAAAAGTGATCAAAGGGAAGGCCCTGATAACTGAATACAAACGGGGTGACCGCGACGATATTCGGATCATTCCATACGGTGGTAGCCGCAATGGCGAGGTTTGCCCCAACCTGATCTGTGGTAAGGAGTGCCGAATTGGGCGTCATTCCTTCACGATGTACCCAACCGGTTTCGGTAATAAATACCGGCAGTTTCTTTTGCACGCCCAATTCTGTAAGACGCATAAGTTCCCACTGATATGAACGAAGTGTTCCGCGACCTATCGCGTACGGTGACCCGGAAAACGCCGGATTGGGGTACGAGTGTGACGTCCAACCGTCCAGGTGATCAGCAAGTTTCGGTTCGGCGGCAAACATACGCGCCAAATAGACCGAAGCGTCCATGGATCTGCCGTCGGATGCCGCGGAAACATCCAGCCCCGCCGGAAGCACAAAAAAATCCTCGCTTACTTCATGCAATTTTCTCGCGTGGGAAACCAGGGTTCTGGCATAGTCTTCGGGGTCGAGTGTTCTCCCCCACTCGTTGGCATGATTCGGTTCGTTAAACAACACGACGTATCGATTTTCCGTCGGCCAATTTAAACTATTGAGAAAGCGCGCCCAATCGCTCGCTGAATCCTTATACGGCTTTGCCCAGGAATCTCCCTGGATGTGCGTGGCAATACGCACGATCGGTATGAGGTGGAGCGAACGCATATCATTCATTACCCTCTGCCACTTCCCGAGATCACGATCGTCTTCCTGCATAACCAGCGTGACATATCCCCAATCGCCGCCGTTACTGTTTATGAGATCCTTGGTACTGCCGAGATCATTGGGATCCACGATATGAATACCGAATTTATTATTCGGTACGGAGAGCGGATCATATTTCGCGGCGACCGTTTGCGGTAACAACAGGACGGCGATAAGGAGAAGAAAAAAAACTTTCATGTACCCCCAGAAGGAATCGAACCTTCATCGGATCATTAGAAGTGATCTGCTCTATCCATTGAGCTATGGGGGCGTTCTGGGGCAAAACCTAGCGGTTTTTCCCCAACGATTTTCCCTATTGTGTTGCAAGCTATTCACTCGCATACGCACGCTTGCAACGGATTTTGCCCATTTGATAACGGTTACTTGGCTTATCCAACGGGCTTTCCGGCAAGTATACGTATTATAAAGGTTTTTGCTACAGGTGAGAAGCGAATGGAATTAATGAAGTTCGGCGCGGCGCTCTTTGATGTATTGGCTCCAGTTTTCGATAAAATCAAAAACGACAACCATCGGTGTTTCGACGAGGAACGTGAACACGATCGCAATAATGTTGTACTCTTTCCATTTGGCGGCAAGGATGCTTCCGATACGCGCGATCGGTACGGAAAGCATATCCAGCAAAAACTCCCACACCGGGGTTTTGTCATCCACGGAAAGTTCTTTTGATTTATTGCGTATGCCTACAGCCGCAAAGAAGGTCAACGCAATGGTAAAGGTATCAAAGATAACGGAGGTGATGGGGAGCTTTGCAATGTAGAATAGATAGCCGACTCCGCCCAACACGCCGAACATCATAATAAGGTACAAAATGCCCACAACCAGCATAAACATCGAATTTCTCCGCCGTTTGATATACACATCATAGAGTTTCTTTTTTTCATCGTCATAGACGAATTGATATACCGTTGAAAGCACTTGTTTGATGTTTTCGTCTGGCGGCGGACGGATTATCGAGACCAGGGCGAACATGACCGCAGTCGGGACAACAAAGTCGACAATCGCCGCAAACAGATTAAATCCTTCATAAAAAATCTTTGCGAGCGGAATTTCCACGATGTAAAACGTCACCCAGTTAGACAAGAATACCGAAAGCGTTGAAAATATCGCCAGTCTGAACAACCTGCTCTTTAAGGAAAGATATCGTTTGTTGTATGACTCGGTGAGCGCCTCGGTAAGTTTTGCCTTATCGGTGAAAATGGCGTGGACCTTATGCGGCATTTCCTTATGTTGGTCGAGGATGTCTCCCAGAAGCATATATACCGTATCGATACGTTCGCATATGGCATACAGCTGGCGACTGATCGGGTGTTCCAATACCTTATCGCTTTGGGCCCATATGCTCGGGATTTCCGCGGAAAGTTTATCCAGCAATTCTCCCGAAGGGTTATGCCAATCGGCATAGGTAAATTTCAAAAGCTGGGCAACGATAAAACTGTCGTCGAGGTCGAATAACGTGCGACTTGCGGCGATGAATACGTGTGTTTTTTTCTCATCCGGCGTCATACTGCCTTCGGGCTGAATGCGAATTCTGTCTGTCAGCGTTTGGGTCATCGTTTCCAAAAGCACGCGTTCTTTGACGGGGTTGGTAAGGATTTCCTCGATATCGACAGCCGCCAGTTCGATAATGAAGTACGTGAAATTTATCTGGCGTTTGAGAGGTATGAGTTCGGAAGTGGGGAACTTTGCGTGTTTGAGAATATAGAGATACTTCTTCAAAACTGTCTCAACGATATTCACCTGTTCTTCCGGGATTTCATCGTTAGGCAGATGCCCGCCGCGGATAAGGTCTGCGGTTACGGAATACGCGACCCGGTAGGTATCGATATCCTGCTTTAGGGTAACGCCGGTAAGTTTTGGAAATAAAATACGCTTTAACGCCCGTTCGATTGCACTTCGACGCAACACGTTATCTTCCTTCCAATCAATGACTTTTCGTACCTGTTCATAAAACTTTGCAATATGCGAGGCGATTTCATCCACGTGGATCGGCGTCACCGGTTTTTTGGCCGATTGGATACCCGCAATATAGGAATCAAGCATGTGTGCTATCTCGGGAGAAAGAGGGTGTGTATCGCCACTTTCATCGGACGGCGGGGGTTCATGATGCGTCTGCGCGTGATCGTGTGTGTCAGTGGTATGTTCCATACAAATTGCCGAAAACGTTTCGGCACTCAATAATTTGGAGCGGATGAAGGGAATCGAACCCTCGTCACCAGTTTGGAAAACTGGCGCTCTACCATTGAGCTACACCCGCTTCTTGGACGGGAAACGACGTTTCCCTTCCGACTATTGTACCCGGTTATCCTGCTGGCGATATATCATATCGCCGGATAATCTCACGTCATATTATATCGTGTTTTGCGTTATCGGTCGAGAAAGCGCACCGTGTCCCCTACCGCAATACCGTGTTTTTCAACAAACCCCGCATTGACCTCAAGTACTTTATCAACGGGTACACGAGGCTTGACGATTGCGGGTGCGCCGTTTGGTTGGGGCGGAGGGACACGGGTCGTGATATCAACAATCGTTGTCCCGTCAATCCATATAAAATCCAACGGAAACTGCATGCCGCGCATCCAAAAATTATATTGTTCCTTATGATCGTACACAAATACCATGCCGTGCAACGGATCAAGCGAGGTTCTGCCTCCCAACCCTTTTTGCTTTTGCGCTTCCGTCGCCGCAACTTGTGTGGTGATGACAACATCACGGATACGAATTTTTGAAACAAGCGGATTCGTGCGGTAGTACAAAATAAGTGCGAGAATGAGTACTACGCCGATGGGAATAAGAAAGCGTTTCATAACGTTATTTTTTCCTTGTCATACAGAAGCGGACGAGCGATGCGAGTTCCTCTTTGTTCACTTGTTGTATGGGAAGGACAGCGATTTCCTCATCGCAATGTTCAAACAACGATACCTTCAGGTCATTCATTTCTTCGCTATCGAGAAATTTCGCGAGCGTTTGCTTGTCGTTTCGTTCATCACTTCCCACAGGTTTCCCTGTGACGGCGGTATCACCTTCGATGCTTAGCTCGTCGTCGCGGATCTGATAGAGCAATCCCATCGATTCGCCGAGCCGGTCGAATATATCGATGGTATCCTGCGAGCAACCCGCTATCGTGGCGCCGACCGCCATGGATAAGGAAAACGTATATCGGGCGGTTTTATATCGGTATAACGAAATCACATCATCTTTTGACAAAGCTTTTTTGGAACATCGATGCACATCCTGCATTTGAGCAATGATGACGGGAGGCAGTTCTTTGCTCACAAGATCGGTAATAGTACTCTTGCCCGCGAGTTCCTGCCCCATAAAAAGACACAGATCACCCGTGTTAATTGCCTGGCTTATGCCCACATGAGGATCCTGAGATACGACGCGGTACTGTTCCCATAGACTCGGATTTCCCCGGCGAAGCGTGTCTTTATCCATAATATCATCGTGAATCAGGAATCCAGAATGAAAAAATTCGAGTGCCGCGGCGGCGTCGAGTATTTTCTGCGACGGTTTCTTCTTGAAGAGCGTGTAAATATAGACGGCCAAACTTCCGCGGGTAGTTTTACCCGATGTCGTAAATGTGATCAGACGATCGATCGTGTCATCTCCCCAACCGTTTATCGGAGACAGAACCGTCCGTTTTATTTGAAGGTACGCGACTATTGTCGCATCCACCTCGTGTTTATATCTCAGAATATTCGCCAATCCTCGTTCCATGGGATTATTGTAGCGGATTTTGATAAAATAGGAATAGTTATCGGGGTGTGGCTCAATTGGTAGAGTGCGCGCTTTGGGAGCGTGAGGTTCCGAGTTCGAGTCTCGGCACCCCGACCAATGGACGATTCGGGGTGCGGTATCTCGTTCCGAGTTCTCCGTGGGTACACGGGATCGTTGGCAGTAAGACTCAGCGCGATGCGCGCTTCGTTAACTGCCTCCGTCGAGTCTAGGCACCCCGACTGAGTGTCACGTATGCCTGAAGTCACGGATGAATTTCGGCAAAATAAATCACTGCTCGACGTAAAGCGAGCGCTTCGTGCGGAAGGATTGCATGTTCCTGAGGTTACCCATGAGCAATTCTTTGAAGGTCTTCGGAAGTTATTTCCGAGAACTCCCGATATTCCCCGATTACAGAGTGAAATCATGGGAAGAGTTACGCTTCATGATCCTCACTTCCTCGAAGAACACCCGCTATTCGGCGAACCGTTCACGCAGAAGAGAATTCGCGCACTCTATGGCGGAAGAAAAGATCTCGTTGCGCGTGAAGGATCGGTGAAAAAGTTAGTACAAAGAATTGAACGAACGTTTCAAGTGCGGCTGAAACATATCTCGTATCACATGATCGATTCGCCAAGACCCAAAGAATTACACTACGCGATTCAACAGGCTGAAGAGATATTGGAGGGAAAGTGGGAGTTTGGCTGACGCCGACTATTTTCCTTTTCCCTTTTTCCACGAAACACCGGTGATAAGCGGAGCGTATATATCCAAAGACAACGGAATACGCAGTTCTTTTGTTTCCGTCGGGGTCGGCGCGTCGGGATCAAAATGAATAAACGGAATATCAGTAATAAGGGCTATCGGCGTTTGTTCACTCCCCTCTCCCATGACAAGTACCGAGCTTGCGGCAAGACCGTCAGCCACATTTGCTTTCGTTACCTTGAGTTTTCTTCCGAAAAGATCGGGCTCCCCGATATAATTATTGAGTGCGGAAAAACCGGCATACGCAAGGGAAACACCCGTAGTTCCGAGGCGGAGGGGGGTCGTTTTGCTATCAGTGATGAGCACCCCGATTTTATTGCGATGGAATCGCCTCGTGAGGTAATCGAGAATTTCGCGGGCGCTTTTTTCCGGATCACGCGGCCAGAGTACATAGTTGCCGTTGCCATTTGATTCATCGATACCGGCCGTCGGAATAAGCGTATCTCGGGTGATCGTCAGCGTGATATCGTACTTGCTTTTTTCGGGAGGAATATACAGTTGTGCTTCCTGTTCGATGAGTGTTTCTTTGTCCGTGGTTTCCATGGGAATAACGCTTCCTTCGGTAAGCGAAATAATTTTTGAAGTGACCGCAAGTATCGATTGTTCCGGCATGTCCGACAAGGCGGCATCAAGGAGGGAAAATAAGGTGCATTTTCCGGCCGAGACTTTTTCGGTTTTTATCGGAATGATGTTCATACGACGTGATAATGAATAAGTAACGTCCCCTGATCGTTTAATTTTGTCACAGTAGCGAGACGAAGTGCCACATCGGTGGTGTACGGGGCAAACAACGTATTGCCGCTTCCGAAAAACCTGGGCTCGATCGTCAGATAACACTGCGTGATAAGTTTCTTTTCAAGAAATGCGGTATTGAGCATACTGCCGCCGACAAGTAACAGGCTTTCATACCCTTCAGCCGCTAATCGCGTGACGAGTGCCTCGGGAGTTTCCGCGGTAAATTCAAGTTGGCCATCGACCTGTTTATCGGAAAATTGATCGGGTGAATGCGTCATAACGATGCGGCGTAGCGACGTTTGGGGTACGATCTTTTCTTTGAGGGTGAGGTAGGTATTCTTGCCCATGACCAATACCCGATGTTTCGATTTCAGTAGGGCAAAATGTGCGAGATCTTCAGGAGAAGACCAGCCGTGCAAAGTGGGATTATCCCCTTTGGTCGTTTTGCCGTCTGCCGTTTGGACCATGACCAGGATAACGTTCATTTTGAAGGAAACGAAAAAAACGATTGCGTAAGATCAACGGTGTTATCATCCAGAAACACTACGCCTTCTAACTGCAGTTTTCTGAGTTGTTCTTTGGGACCGCCGAACGCGTATCCGGGGGCAAGTTTGCCGTTGGTAAATACCACCCGATGGCACGGTGTTTTTTCGGCGTCAGGGTTGGCATGTAAAGCGTGTCCGACTCGCCGGGCGTCTTTGGTATTGAGCGCCTTTGCAAGTGCCCCGTACGTCGTTACATAGCCAGGGGGTACGCACTCAACCAGCCGATATACCTGTTCAAAAAATGATGGTGCAGTTTTCATATCTCGGATGTTTGGTACGTCGTAAGAAGAAATGGCACAACACGACTTATAAGTTGTTGTTTGACTGTTCGTCCCGCTTTGCCGGGAATTTCCAGGGTAAATGAACGGTTTGCGCGTCGCTCGTCGTACAACCACTTACTCAAAAATCCGGCAGTGCCGGCTGTTTTTTCAAATCCCAAAGATACATAGCCTTTTTCAACAAGTAAATTCAAATGTTCGTCGTCCACATCATCGACGCCGCTATACAGTCTGGCGTCGGTCTGTTGAACAAGCTCACGATAACGTTCAAGTTCGTTTATCGTCATTTGTTCACTGTCGTAAAGATAAAATCCGAGCGTGCGATCCGGATCCTCATGCACGTCAACGCAAAGCGAAAATCGGTATTGGGAGACAAGCGACATAACAGAGAGTGCCTCAGGATCTTTTGATCCCCGCACAAACTGTCTATTTATATCATTGCCGTAGCGGTTTTTGCGTTTTTTGACTTCGACGGCACTTGGGCTTACTTGCGGAATATAAAGAAACGATGGTAAGGAGGAAGCATACGTTCGTAGATAGTGTTCGAGCAACGCGCCCGATTCATATTCATCGCCGTGCATGCCCGAAAGCAACAACACACGGGGAGATTCTCCGGAAAGAATATAAGGAAGCCTCCCTTGGTGTAATTGGTTATCCATTGGTAAGTGCCGAGGGCGGGGGTCGAACCCGCACGAAGGTTTTAACTTCACGGGCTCTTAAGGCCCGCGTGTCTGCCAATTCCACCACCTCGGCGATCTTCCTATTATTATAGCGTATTTTCGCCGCGCATAGCCGAAGGAAGCGTGGAAGCGCTCTTCGTAAGCTTGGCAACGAAGAATCCTTCCATAAGCGATGAAGGGAAAACCCGTCCGGTACGGGCAACGGATGGATCGAACACCGTGCCGTCCCATTGTGATAACACGGGATCAAAAGTAAAGTGCGGTAATACGAGCGTATCGACGGTAACGACTCCTTTTTCCTTTTTGACAATCCAGTCGATGACGCTTTCGTTTTCTTCGGGGCTTAGCGTACAGGTGGAGTACACGATAGTTCCTCCGGGTTTCGTGGCACTGATTGCCGAACGGAGCATCCATTTTTGGGCACGGGAAAGTTCCCGTACTTTTTTTACCGACCAGTCGGAAAAACTTTTCGGATCGTTTGCCTGAAACCGCCCTTCCATACTGCAGGGTACATCAACGAGCGTTTTGTCGAAATATTCGGGGTATTTCTGCCAGATAGCCCTGGCATCATCGTTGGTGACCCGAACAATAGTTGCCCCCTGAAGCGCAATATTTGCTTTTAGCCGATAGAGACGAACGTGACTTGCATCGTTTGCCAGGATCTCCCCCTTATTCTCCATGAGTGTCGCCATTTGGGTAGTCTTACTCCCCGGGGCGGCGGTGATGTCGAGCACTCTTTCACCCGGTTTCGGATCAAGAATAAGCGGCGGAAGCATACTCGAAAGACTTTGTACATAAATACAGCCTTCCTTATAGAGCCCGGTGTCGGTTAGTTCCCTCAGTGTTTTGTTTTCCAACACAAACGCGTTTTCCTGCCAATCGATAATGCTTATCATAAAGCCGAGCTTTCCGATTGTACGTAACGCATCGACGGTTTTTATCTTAAGGGTATTTACCCGAAAGGTTGTTTTTCGATCATTGTTGAAAGCGGCCAAAACGCGGTGCAGGCGATCGTCCGGGACAATAGCGGAAAGTCGCTCAAGAAATTCTTTGGGAAGTGCGTTCGCAGGTGTAGCATCCATGGTTTGATTGTACCGCGCCAATGCAGGCTATTTCTATGGTATAATTTTTGCTGTTGCCGCCCGGATGGCGAAACTGGTAGACGCGTACGCTTCAGGAGCGTATGCCGCAAGGCTTGGGAGTTCGAGTCTCCCTCTGGGCACACGGTGTCTTGTTTTGAGTGAAGCGAAATCCCGCTTGGCGGGACGAGTCCGCTTCTGGGCACAAAACAAAAAAATTGCTATAATGAGTATCTCGTTGCGGGTGTGGTGAAACTGGTAGACACGCAGTCTTGAGGAGGCTGTGCCGTAAGGCTTAGAGGTTCAAGTCCTCTCACCCGCACAAGAAGAGATAGCACCGTTATCAAAGGTGCAAATTGATTGATATAACGGGCTAATCTCGCGGTTCAATGTACCATTTTGACTCCAAGCTAGTCCTGAGGGGAAGATTGAACCCAAGAGTACTTTGATCTGGCTGATACTCGATCTTTTGTAGGCTTCTCCTAAATCTGCAAGTAAAGTCCTGATAAATGTTGTTACATCATCGATGTTGTATCTATCAATTGTTGCGTCGTTTTTTACAACCTGCGCTTTTACCATTCTGTCTTCAACTACAGAATTTTGCTCCTTAAATACCTCATCTGAATAGACACCTGCAAGGTTCTTTTCTACTAGGGTTTGCCTGAGTGCTTTCAGGGTCGCGATTTCTTGATCTGCCTGGCTTTTAATCTTCTGCAATCTTGCCAGACGAGTGTGATAAGTGCGATATAGAAAAGCGATAAATAGATCTAGACATTCTTTCTTCGGGGTTACATCTTTGAGCGTCTCAATCACTGATCCTTCCAAGACATCTGCTTTGGCTGCAACTCCTTTGCAGATACCACCGCAACGATAGTAGGCGTATCTAGCGTGTCTGCCTCTACTCCAACCACCAGTCATTCCTGTGCCACATTCTTTGCAACGGACGATCCTTCGCAGTGGAAAATCTGGGTTAGAGTGAACTCTCTTGGCTAGGGCAACTTTATTGGGATTTCTCCCGTCCAGAATCGCCTGTACTCGGTAAAACTGTTCCTCGGTAATCATTGGCACATGCTGAGCTTTGACTTCCTCACGATACGTTTTAGAAGTTAATAATCCTAGATAGAACTTATTCCTAAACAACACGTTTGCACGTTGTGCCCTAATCATAAACTCTCTTTTTCCGTGATGTTCCCTAAGTCCCCAAGCGTTCATTAAATCTGCCATTTCTTGAAGGCTTTTACTACCAGTCGCCATCAAGTTCCAGGCTTTTTTCATCAAATCCCATGTTTTATCATCTTTAATGGCATAACCAGCTTGAACTGAGTAACCTAGTGGTACTTGGCCTGTGACAATCATTCCAGATAAGTATCTAGCCTTTAAGCCATTTCGCGATCGTTCACTGCGAATATCGTTATCAAGTTGTGCAAACCCGGCAAGAATAGTTTCTACAAGCTTTTCAGTAGGGCTATCTCCGGTAGGCTCAGTAGCCGAAATAATGGTGACACCGTTTTCAGTGAGCTTTTTTCTAATTGCTAAATAGTCGGCGGTAATACGAGAGACGCGATCAAGGCGATAAACAAATACGGCCTGTACCTTATGCTTTTGTTTTCGACAGAACTCTAAAAGCTGGATAAGAATTGGTCTTCCAATAATTGTCTTGGCTGAGCGACCTTCCTCTCTAAATACTTCCGTAATTTGGTAACCTCTTTTTTCTGCTTCTTTCCGACAAATTTCCTCTTGCGTATCCAGCGAGAAGTTATCTACCTGTTCTTCAGTCGAAACACGAAGATAAAGTACTGCTTTTTTACCGTCCGCATATATCACATTTGTTTTATTCATTTTGCTCCTTTCTCATGTAGTAATTCTTGAAGTGTTAATCCATCAAATATGTTTCGCTCGTATTCATCCAGCCAAGACTCGGTTAGATATTCGACCTCTGTAATTATGTCGCTCAGTTCTGTTTCGGTGAATTGATTTGCCAACGACCCCAAGGCATCCTTAGCAACCTTGATTCGCTTATCTGCTTGTTTTTGTTCTGGG
The DNA here is from genome assembly GCA_049322955.1 of Patescibacteria group bacterium. GTDB lineage: Bacteria > Patescibacteriota > Microgenomatia > UBA10105 > UBA927 > UBA927. Next base: position 660,686 of record JBMOPU010000012.1, read on the forward strand.
AAGATTGCTTCAAGTGATTGGGAAATTGTTGGTGTTTGATTGTATTTGAAAGTCGATTGACCGACAGGTTGAAGATATGGCTGAACAATTTCCTGTCTGGTATATTGCTGTTGGATGTGTACTAATTCTAGGCTCATGGGCATGTATCAACTATAAATATATTTATAGTTTATATCATTATATTTATAGTGTCAAGCCAGATGTAGGGAGTATCCTTTTGCCAAAAACGACCTCTAGGAGTATCATTCAAACAATATCAAAAACCATTAGTTCTTGATGTTAACTGCCCATCCTGGGTAGTTATGTTGAAAAACAATATCATCCTCACAACTATTTACAAAGAAATTCAATCTATTGGAGTATTTCTTGCCCCGTATTTCAACTCTATTTCAGTCACCTTAGTCAATTACAAACTATATCTAGTATTAGGTATATCGGTAATCATAGTTATTTGGATAATCTACCACGCTGCTAGACTATATCTATCGTGGAAAGAAGCTACTAAACAATTCACATTATTTGAAGTATCTCCACCAACTTCTACAGAACAAAGCTCGTTTACCACCACCCAACTGTTCACATCAGTTCACGGATTACTACGCCAACGCTCATTGCTTCTCAGGCTATTTGATGCAACTAAATCTTATTCTTTTGAGATTGTCTCTACCAAAGAAAAGGGTATCAGATACATCTTAAGAGTGGGATCGGATGACGCCCCGATTATCAAAAAGAATTTGATCTCGTATTTACCGGGCATACAAGTAAAAGAAACGGTCGAATATTTAGACGAAACCAGTGATCAGGGGCATGTTGTTGATATAAAACTCAATAATCATTTTGCGTTTCCTCTCAAAAAGCAAGATAACCTGCCGGAGTACGATCCAATCGCCTATATCACGGGCACTATGACTAAATTAGGATCACATGAACTCGTGGCTGCTCAAATTATTGTCGCGCCAGTTAGTAGGTCTACTATAGAATTTGTTGCACGGTTACGATCACTCTTCTTAGGAAAGAAAGATGTTTTATCAGAACTTAAAGGTACAAGCCTTATAAACTCAATTGTGATATCCATCGTTCATTTTTGTTTACAAATTGTATTGTTTCCGCTCGGGCTACTTGTTTGGATTCTTACTGGTGGTCGAGAAGGGCCAATTCTATCTATTATGACGCTTGGCGCACAGCTACCCGATAGTACTTATAAAGATATAGTTGAAACCCAGATAAAACAAAAGATCGACCAGCAATTATTCACCGTTTCATTACGTTATCTCACTGTCTCAAGTAGCTATCAGGATAGAGTTAGAATCGAAAAAGGCTTTATTGCAGCCCTCAGTCCATTTACTAATGGCGGATATCAAAACCTGCGACCCAAAAGATATTTGAAAATTAAGTCAATCAATAAACTATTGTTATGGCTGTACAAACATCGCTTATTTAGCTTTGTTGGTAACTTAGTTCTATCAAGCTCAGAGTTGTCTGATTTGTATCACTTCCCATATACGAGTATTACCAAAACTGAAAACTTATCTAAGCTACACAGCAAAGAATTACCAGCTCCATTATCTTTAAAACAAAAGTCTGAACTCGACATATATTTTGCCAAAAACACTTATGGCGGCACAGATACACCAATTGGATTAACCGAAGATGAACGTCGTCGCCATGTCTATATTATTGGCGCAACCGGCACTGGCAAGTCCACCATGCTTTTATCCATGATCAAACAAGATGTAGATAACAACAAAGGTTTGGCTGTTATTGATCCGCATGGTGATTTAACAGATCAGATTGTTTCCGTCATTCCTAGAGATCGGATTAAAGATGTCGTGTATTTTAACCCAGACGATATTAGCTACCCCATGGGGATTAACTTACTTGAATTAACTCCAGGACTTCCAGAAGAGCAAGCCATCAGAGAAAAAGAATTTATTGCCGAAAGCATAATTTCCGTATTTCAAAAGATTTACACGGATAAATACTCGGGGCCTCGCATGGAATACATACTCCGCAATACGATTCATACGGCTTTTACCGTACCCAATGCCACGCTGTTTACCATCTATAAACTCCTTATCAATACGAGTTATAGAAAATCGGTCACTAAAAACCTGACTGACGAAAACCTCAAAGACTTCTGGAAGTATGAGTTTGCCAAGGCTGGAGATTACCAGAAAGTCAAAATGATCTCACCGATCACTAACAAGATTGGACGCTTCCTATTTTCTCCCACAGCCAAGCGAATACTCGAGCAAGGCAAGTCCACAATAAATTTTGACACAATTATGAATGAGGGAAAAATTCTGTTATGCAATCTCTCTAAAGGTAAAGTTGGTGAAGATAACTCAAGCGTCTTTGGTGTGCTTATTATGGCTAAGATACAACTTTCAGCCTTAAAACGAGCCAGGATAAAGCAGGAAGATCGCAAGGACTTCTATTTATATGTAGATGAATTCCAAAACTTTGCCACTCCTGCCTTCGCCCAGATCCTCTCAGAAGCCAGAAAGTATCGACTCAATGCGATTCTGGCTCACCAGACCACTTCACAACTTGAAGAAACATCACTTGTAAATGTAACTTTGGCAAATACAGGTACAGTAATTTGCTTCAGAACCGCTAACCCTGAGGATGAACGGATGATCCTGCCACAGTTTCGACCATATATAGAGCAAGGTGAAATTGCCAGTTTGCCGTCATACCACTTCTATATGCGTCTTGGTGCACTTAATCCAGAAGAACCGTTCTCAGGCGTAACAATACCAGTAAAGATTGAATACAGTCAAAATAGGGTTGATGAGGTGATCGAGTCATCGAGGAAACTGTACGCTAAAAAGTACACTGGAGCAGTTGAAGCCATCAGCAAACCTAAAGAAAAGCAGGCATCTAAAAAGGTGTATTCAGCGCTTCCTTGATTTCCTACCGGTAGGTAATGGATATATTTGATTTAGGTTGATAGTACGGTATTTTATATTTTCTTTTTACCCTCTTATTCCTTATATATAAGGGAGAGGAATGATACAATCATTCCAAGCTGCCCAAAACATAACTATGGACAGTCCTAAACTACCGCAAGCACAATTAGATATTCTTCATTATCTCTATAGATTCCGATTCTTAACCAGTCTTCAACTTCAAAAACTTCTCAAACACTCAAACATTCGCTTAACTAACTACCATCTCAAAAACCTGATTACTCAAAACTACATAGGTAAACATTATTCGCGTTCCCTAGGACTCACCAATCAACCAGCCGTCTACTATCTTTCATCTGGAAGTATTAAATTACTATCAGATCACATCGACTTTGATAAACGAGCTCTCAAACGGATTTATCGAGAGAAGATACGATCGCAACAATTTATTACTCATGCTTCATTTCTTGCGGATTATTTTCTATTCCTTAGATCCGAGTCCGAAAAATCAGGTCATACAATTCATTTCTTTACTAAAACCGACTTACTCGCTCATCCATACCTACTACACCCTTTACCGGATGCGTATTTTGCCAGAGTTGATAAAGCAGGGAAAACAAAACGATATTTTGTCGAAGTAGTCGAGGACAGTTCTCCTCGTTTTGCCCTGCGAAAAAGAGTCGAACAATACTGTGACTACATTGATGACGGCAAGTTCACGGAAGCGACTGGCCATGATTTTCCAGTCTTGCTATTTATCTGCCCCGGGCGTGCAAGTCTTATCTACCTTAAGAAACATATTGCGCGTATCTATGAAGAAACATCGCTTGACCAAATTGAGATTTACATTGCCACAAAAGAGAGTGCCTTCGCTGGTAATTGGGAAATGATTGAGGTTGAAGATGAGTAAAGTTATATAATGTATATATGTTACCAGAAGGTTTTGAATTAAGAACCCAATTTCCTCCAGGAGAACAGGTGAAAGTCACTCCGGCAATTCGCGAGATAAGTGAGCGATTTCGTGGACTACATTATCCGAATGCTTTTCGCGATATTCATGACTATATTTTTGATCGCATAAAAATACTCCCATATGACGAGTCTGTAGTTGCTTATGAGAAAAAACGGAGATGGAAATTAACGGCAGATGATATTTTAAGAGTAGGTACAGTTGTCGATACTAAATACTGCAATGACATGGTTAGTCTGTTTTTAGCAATTTCTCGAGGCATAGGTTTCGATGCCAAGGTTGCGAAAGTATTTAATCGAAATATTGCAGTTCATTCGTTAGCACTTGTTGACTCACCTCAACTTTCTGATCAATATCTTATTAATGCTGGGTCAAAGGATAAATATTGGATTGAACCATTCCCAAGAGAACAAAAATTACAATTTGGGGCTCATTTACCTAATGATTGGATTTTATGGAAAGCTGACGTAGATCAATGGGCAATGGGATTAAATGATTCTTCACAAGAAACAACGACAATTATGGCAGATGCCAGACAATTATTTGCTCCTAAGGCATGAAGAAGTAGTTATATTCATCATATTGAAAGTGTCCGGCTGGCTTATTGAGTAGCACATCAGCCAGATCCCAAGCAGTCATATTCTCAGAAATCCGATATTCAGCATTTTGGTCTATTGTTCCGCTTGAACCGACCTTTATAGCTTTATCGTTTGGTGTTGTATCTTTGGTGTGTTCTAGTGCATGCATAAAAGCTTTTTCGTCTCTAATAAATCCATAATGAACAAGATTCCCAGTCAATCCTTGTAACGTAACGTTAGTGTTTAATCGTAAATCAACCGTTCCATCAACTCCTGGCTTCTTCCTGATTGTATTGGCTTCCTCGGAAGACATATGCAGCCGTTCAATAAAATAATCCTCGACTTTCTTGGGTGATTCCCAATCCCTGCCTGGCGCTTTGAAATTTTCCTCGTTTGGTTTTGAGAAATACCAATATGCACTTATAGCCAACAATAAAAGCACGATCAACAGACCTACTTTCTTGATCATTCCATTATTATAACCCTTTTAAGCTAGTAGTCGCTTAAACGCCTACCTAAAACATAAGCAATTTCTTTTCGGCCTTCCTGCGTTTGTCTTAACTCATTAAATAGTCGTGTTCCCTTATCGCTTAAGAGTGGGACAAACTCTGGTAAGTCGTTAAGCGGGACTTTTCGAAACTCCTGCAATCGTAAATCTACTGTGTAACCTTTAAAAACTGGTAATCTTCTGATCATATATTTTCCTTTCTTGGATACCCATCCGCGGGGTTGGGGCCCCGCGGTGGATAAAACTTTATAATTTTGCACTCGGCACAACCTCGCTGATTCTCTTCTCGTCAAAATACAAATCTCTCTCAATCCCTATACCAAACTGTCCACGATAGCTTTCAAGCTCAGTTAGGGAAAAAGAACCCCATTCGTCATTCCAATCCCCAAAGATTGAAACGAAGCCGAAAAATTCTTGACTCGCTGGATCGTACTCGGTGGCGTACCATGTACCCGCGCCAGCTGGATTGAAGAACTTAGCAACTACGATGGGATCGCTGCTGTCCTCCTGTCTGCCTAGCTTGGCGAATCTGGCTAAAAGCTCCTTGGTTAATAGTTTCATAATTTCTCACCTCCTTCTTGGCTTCTTCCCTAAAATTAATGGTTGGGAAGTATGGCCATACTTCCCATACCTGGGAATTTTTAAAGCGGGGTGAATTTTGCAAGGGCAAGCGAAGCGCAGTTTATTGAAGGCGTAGCCGGAAACCCTTGCGAAATGAGGGGTAAGGCCCCTTCTTTAAGCAGAACTAACTACTCTATACAAACTGTATAGTTAAAAAGAAGACAACCATCATAGTAAAAACTTATCAATCATTAATCAGATTCATTTTTTGGAATACTGAGTAATTTTTCGATCCTTTTCATACGCTTATCCCGCCCTTCGATAAAACTTCTAGCGAGAGTAGAAAAAATGTATAGTCCCAGGCCAACACCTATAAAAATGTAGGCAACTGTAAAAAGTTTTGTCGCTGTGGTAGTTGGATGTAGATCACCGTATCCGACAGTTGCTAGTGTAACAACTGAGAAATAAAAAGAGTCGATATAACTCCAGCCTTCATATGATGAATAAAAAGCAGTGCCCACAATCAGCAAAATAGATAGCGTTGAAATAGTCGCGATAAATCCTGGTGGTGGTTTTACGCCAGTAAGCTGTTCATGTATTTCGGAAAGTAGCCAATGTAAAATACGTTTCATAATAGCAATAATTTTATTGATCTTTATTATTAATATTCTTCCGAGTGTTATAGTCAATCATAGTTTATGAACTTTTTGCTTCCTATAAAAATGTAAGGGTAGGTTCAAAGACAGAGATGATTGAGAGACGCCAGCAAATTGTTTTTGTTCTTTTATTCATGTCTCAGTGCTTCTATCGGTGACAGTTCACTTGCTTTTTTAGCCGGCGTCACGCCAAAAATTATGCCTACTCCGGCAGAGACAGCGAATGCTAAAGCTATTGACCACCAAGCAACAGTAATAGGCATGAAGTTTCCGATAAGAAGTGCTCCACCTGCACCAAGCAAAATCCCGATAATACCGCCTCCAACGGACAAAATGGTAGCTTCGAGTAGAAACTGTGTCAGAATAACTTCCGGTTTGGCCCCCAAGGCTTTTCGCAAACCGATTTCCTGGGTGCGTTCCGTCACTGATACCAGCATGATATTCATGATGCCAATACCTCCCACTAACAAAGAAATAGCAGCAATACCCCCCAAGGCAATTGTCAAAGTATTCAATATACTAGAAACAGTCGATAGAATTTCCTTCTGATCAAGCACGGTAAATTCACTCGATTCCAACCTTCGACTCATAATACTTTCAACCATTTCTACCGCAGGGGTGACGTCTTCGGATGATGTTGCCTGAGCAAAAATAACACCTAAATGATTCTGATTAAATTGTCTTTGAGCGACAGTTACAGGAATGAACACCTTATCATCTGAGCTCATACTACCTTGGCCACCAGCTTCTTCAATGACCCCGACAATGGTGTATCGGTAATCACCGAGTTTAATTTTTTCACCGATAATATTGGTGGTTCCAAAAATATCATCGGCAACTTTGTAGCCGACGACGGCTACTTTTCTGCCAGAATTAACGTCCGCTTCAGAGAAAAAATCACCTGAAGCGAAGTTGGTACTACGCACTTTGGTGTAATCCGCAGTTGTACCAAATATCTGCGCCATTTGCGACTCTCCCTGATAGCGAATCGGTGCAGACCCCACAACCATTGCAGCTGCGTGTTTTATATATGGCACTTGCTCTTTAATTGTCGCTAAATCGTCCATCTCAAGTTTTGAAGCGGACATGGCGGCAAAACTACTCGACATAGCTCCACCACCAGCAACATTATCTAAGTCAATTTCTCCTGGCATCACCATCACCAGATTGGACCCCATATCCTCCATCTGGCTGGTTATGTAATCCTTAAGCCCAGAGCCGACGGAAACTAGAAGAATAACTGAGGCAACCCCAATAATGACACCGAGTGAGGTGAGCACTGAACGGTTTTTATTGGCTTTAATTGCCCTGAGGGCTACTTTTAATAATGATTTAAATGGCATATATATTGTTACGAAACTATTTTTCCGTCTTTAATAGTGATTATTCGATCAGCTTGGCTTGCAACCGAGCCATCATGGGTAACTAAAATAATCGTCTTTCCGTGTTGATGCAAGTTTCTGAAAATTTGCATGACCTCTTTTCCTGACTTTGAGTCCAGATTTCCGGTAGGCTCGTCTCCCAAAATAACCGGAGCGTCCGTTATTAGCGACCTGGCGATAGCTACCCTTTGCTGCTGCCCGCCTGAAAGCTGATTGGGATGATGGTAAAGTCTTTCGCCGAGACCCACCATTTCCAACATTGCTTTGGCTTTTTCCAGGGCATGTTCTTCGGAAGTGTGATTATAAATCAGCGGCAGGCTCACATTTTCCAAGGCACTGGTTCTGGCAAGTAGGTTAAAAGCCTGAAAAACAAAGCCGATTTTTTGATTTCTGATTTCTACCAGTTCGCTTTCCTCTAATTTACTGATATCGTGGCCGTCCAAGATAATTTTGCCTTCGGTTGGCACATCCAGGCAACCAATGAGGTGCATCAGGGTTGATTTACCTGAACCCGATGGTCCGGTGATCGACACGAATTCCCCTCGCTCTATAGACAGGGAAACACTGTCAAGCGCTTTTACCGCAATGCCATCCATCTGATAGGCCTTGGTCACATTTTGAACAGAGAGAAGGACATTTTTGCTACTCATATTGTGTTTCTTATTTACTTTCCTTAACCAGGACAACTTCCTGACCTTCTTCTACGCCAGATGCAACTTCCGTTTGGGAAATAGTTGAGAGGCCAACAGTCACTTCCCGGGATACTGGCTTGCCATTCTCCAAGATATAGACATATGTCTTTCCTTGGTTGTGTTTAATAAATTCCCTGGGAATAGAGAGGACGTTTTCTTTCTTGGCAATGATAAAATCAGCGTCTCCGGACAAGCCGACCGCTAGTCTCTCATCAACTTTGGTAAAGGTTATTTCGATGGGGATGGTAACTCCACCGCTTAATGTTTTCTCTCCCTCTTTACCGATAAAACTGACGGCACCTTCAAATGACTGATCAGGAAAAGCGTCCAGTTGAATTTCTACCTTCTGTCCGACCTGGATTTTGCCAAAATCAACCTCGTCAATTTGGGCAATAAAGTAGAGTGTGGACAGGTCAGCAACCTTGATAATTTTAGTTGCCAGATTTGCTGCCGTTAAATTCTCTCCTGCAATTAGACCGCCGGTGCTCAGAACCGTGCCGGAGATGGGTGAAACTAATACTGCATCTTTTGCCGCGACATCAGCTATTTCGACATCCAAAACCGATTTATCAAGTCCGAACTGGGTTTTTTCCAGGATTCGTTTTTCTTCATCGGTCAGGAGTACCTGCTCCAGGGATCGTCCATCGACATCGTAGTTGTCCTGTGTTTGCTCAAAGTCCCATCGATTTGTCTGGTAGTCCAGTAATTTTTTTCGTAGGTTTTTTTCCAGGGTGCGTTTATCCAACGAGGCAACTGATTGCCATTTCTTGACCCTATCACCTTTTTTAACTCCCAACCAAACTATCTTGCTTGGGGTATTAAAGCGTAATTCCGCATAATCCTTTGCTTGCACATTGCCTGAGGCATTCACGGACTCGGTAATATCTTGTCTTTTGACGGTGGTGGTCCGGAGTTCATCGCCATTTTGACGGAAAGTGATATACCCAGTTGAAATAGTGACCAGCAGTAAGAGTGCTATATACCACTTGTATTTTTTAAGACGATCGACAACAGTTTGTTTTTTAGTATTTTGTGACATAGTGCACCTCTAAACTTTTTGGGTTAATAATTCAGTTAAATCTTTTGCTGTTTGCTTGGTATTTTTCCCATGCATTAAATAAAAGGGAGACAGAGTAATACTTATAATAGAAGTGGCCAAGGTAAATAAAACCGAATATGTAGATGTCCTGACAAAATCCAACCCTTTAATCATCAATAATATTGATTTTATTAATTCCTGTCTAAGTTCTGTTGCTAGTTCCAGCATAGGAACACGTTCATCATTTTGTACCCCTAACGATACCAGTAAAGAAATTTCGGGGTGTCCTAGCTTAAAGTTGAGCAATGTCTTGGTGATGTTGAAAACCATATCAGACGGGAGAATACTAGCGTTAACCGTCAGTTTTAACTCACTTTTCAGTTCGCTCACAGCATCTCGGAGCAGTATTTCCACCAAGGCATCCTTGCTTTCAAAGTGGTAGTAAAGGGCGGCCTTGGTAATACCCACTTCGTTAGCAATATCCTGCATGGATACGCCAAAATAGCCCTTTTGAGATAGGAGCTTTCCAGCTTTCTGTAGTATTATTGTTTTAGTTTCTGATTTTTTCATAATATTTACTAACCGTTCGGTAAGTATAATACCTCACATTGCATTTGTCAACACACCACATACCTGAAAACAAAGGGAGAGTAACAACAAGCGCGATTTAGGAAGATTTACTTAAGTATTTTTCCGCAAATAATTTAATTTGCTTTAAAATTGGTAAGATACCTATTCCCTTATCGGTTAGAGCGTAAACTACTGATAATTTATCAACCGTTTCCTCTTTACGTACTATAAGGCCTTGCTCTTCCAGCTTTTTTAGCCTATTACTCAGTGTTGTAGGATTAATGCTTGCAAGCTCCCGTTCAATTTCAGAGAATCTTTTTTCAGAAGCGCTTAGGACTTGAATTATCGAGAGTGTCCAATAATCACCTAGAATTTGTAATTCATGAGCCGAACATTTATTGGTATTACTTTGTGTTGACATGCTATAAAAACTGTAGTACTCTATTTATCGTAGTAATTATATACAAACAAGACGCAAAAATCAAATCGGGAGGATTTTATGAAATACAACACAATACCTTCAAACGAAGTTATAGAAAAAACACAAAAAGCACTTGAGGCAAACGGGATGCAAGTCATAATTGTCGAAAATGGCAGACAAGCAAAAGAAAAAGCTCTGTCTCTTATCCAAAAAGGCGCAAGCGTTATGACTGCCACTTCCACAACGGCTCAGCAGATCGAACTTGATAAAGCAATCGATGAATCTTCAGATTTTGAATCTTTGAGAAAAAAAATTATGGCCCTTCCCCAAAGCGAGCAACGGGCTCAGGCAAGAAGGATTAATAGCTCACCTGATTATGTAGTGGGAAGTGTTCACGCAGTGACAGAGAACGGAAAAGTTGTTATTGCCTCAAACTCAGGCAGCCAGCTTGCCCCCTATGCTTTTTCGGCGGCAAAAGTTATCTGGGTAGTAGGTGCGCAAAAGATCGTTAAAAATCTTGAAGAGGCAACGAAACGCATTGAGGAATATACCTTTAAATTAGAAGATGAGCGAATGATGCAAGTGTATGGCATGCACAGCGGTATCAGAAAAACTCTGATTGTTGACTCCGAAGTCATGCCTGAGCGTATCACTATTATTCTGGTCAAAGAAAATCTGGGGTTTTAAAATGAAGCTAGCAATTTTTGGGGCGACTGGCCCAAGCGGACAACTATTGGTAAAACAGGCCTTACGAGCAGGTTATAATGTTACCGTGCTTGTCAGGGACCCTGCAAAATTAGGGGTTCAGAATAAAAACTTGACTGTTATAAAGGGTAACGTTTTAAATTACGATGATGTTGATAAAACAGTCAAAGGCCAGGATGTTGTATTAAGCGCCTTGGGAGTCAAACCACCAAGCCGGGAGAAAGTTGTCGGACCCGCAACCAGAAACATAGTCCGTGCCATGGTAAGTCATAGTGTAAAAAGGCTCATTGTAGAATCCGCGTTTTTTATGGACGAGTCCGTAAGAAAGAATCTGTTTATAAAACTCCTTACCGTGACGTTTATGAAAGGTCTTTACGATGATAAAAAAATACAAAATGAAGCACTTCAGAAAAGCGGACTTGACTGGACAGAAGTACGACCAACTATGCTTACTAATGGTCCCAAAAGCTCCTATAGAATAAACGTTAAGCCTGGAATGTTTTCAAAAATTTCAAGAGCAAATGTGGCGGATTTTATGCTGAAAGAGATTGTCGACGGTAATTTTAAAAATAAGTCAGTCATAATAACAGAATAGCCTATGCCCCAACAAGAATATATTCCGGGAGTTTGTAATATTGGACCTGCTGAAACAAAGAGACGAAAACAATCGGGATGGGTAGGGCTTGCCTTAACCGTTATCCTCCGGGGAATCCTTGTTTACATTAATGCCGCACCGGTCTGGCAACTGCTTCTCTTTTTTCCAGCGATGATGTCAGCAACAGGATTTTTGCAGGCATACATGCATTTCTGCGCTTATTTTGGCTTTACCTCGCTTTTTAATTTTGGCAATGTCGGTAAAACCGATTCAGTCCAGCAGGTAGAATTTCGTGTCCGGGATAGACACAAAGCATTGCAAATCGTAATCTATTCCGTGTTTATCGGAATACTAGTTTCTGTATTAGCAGTATACATAAAATGACTACTTTATCTCTCCCTCAGCCTGTGGCAATTTCAGTCGACCGCATTCATCCCGAAAGTCTGCCGGGCTATATTCACCTCAAAGTCGCTGATCTTGACAATCAAATTAGGTTTTACCAGCAGGTGATCGGCTTGCAGTTGAACTGGCGCAAGGATAAAAACGCCGCGCTCGGCGTCAACGGACACGATCTAGTGCGCATGAGTCAAGTGCAGGACGGTAAGCGGTACCGAGGCGTGACCGGTATGTATCACTTTGCCATTCTATTTCCCAGCCGTCGTGAACTGGCGCGCGTGATTGCTCGCCTATTTGATAAGAAGTATCCGAATTATCCAACCGACCACATCATGACCAAGACCACCTACCTCGATGACCCCGAAGGCAATAACATTGAGTTGTACTGTGAGTCGCCCGAAGATGGGGTGAATGAGATCAAAAAGGGGCAGTTTTATGTCCGCCGCGCTGACGGCTCCATTAGTGACGGGCGTGAAGCTATGGATTTGGATGCGCTTTTCTCAAACCTGACTGAAGACGACCTCCTCAACCTGCCCGTCCCACACGAAACGCGCATGGGACATTTCCATCTCTACGTCGCTAACTTGGAGGAGACACGCAAGTTCTATCACGACCTACTCGGCTTCGACGATATGGGGACTGCGAGTGGCTTCCGCATGGGAATGTTGTCTGCTGGAGCGTATCACCACCACATCGGATATAACACATGGCAGGGAGAGGGCGCGCCTCCTCCCCCCGATGACGCTCTGGGTTTGTTTTACTACACTTTTAACCTTCCCAATGTCCGGGAATTGAAAAGAATGGAACATTTACTGGAAACAAAAGATATTTCCTTCGAACGCCGCCCCAACGGTCTATTCATGAGCGACCCATCCCGAAACTCCTTACTCCTAACCACTGCTGAACTAGCGCGAGAGGGCAGGTGAAGAATTATAAGATCTCTAATTGTGTTGCGCGAGGCATAATGGCAAATCAAAATTTGATTGGAAAATTGAAAAATAGGTAAATTGTTTTATATATTAATAGTTTTTTGTTACTCCATGATTTGCTTTCTTCTTGACTTTCTGCCTGGTTAGGATAATAATTCCCTCAAATTTACAAGAGCTGCCCCTCCGATAGGGGCTTTTTTGTAACTAGTCCTGCCTAAAGTTATAAATTATTGATTTATATGGAGGTCGGACTATGAATAAAAAAATAATTGTTACTTCTTCTCTAGCCATCACGGCACTAATGTTTGCGTCACCAGTCTTTGCTGCTTCAGCCGACGTAACCAAAATAGAAACCTTCATCAAAAGCATTATCCAAATATTAGTTACCCTTGCCGGACTTATCTCCGCTGGTTTCTTTGTTTGGGGTGGCGTTGGCTATATCACAAGCTCAGGCAATCCAGAAACTCTCGACCGTTCCAAAAAAACTATCATGTACTCTGCCATAGGTTTAGCTGTAGTACTTGGTGCGTTTGTGTTGACTAATATCATCTCTGATTTAGCGACTGGAGCATTTGGCTCGGCGCAGTAAGTCGGCCAATATTGGAATATGAACAAATATGAAATTATTAGTATTGGCTGTAACCATACTCATAGGACTTCTATCACCGTCGGTAGCATATGCTTCAACTAACGCACCTACGGAGGTAACAGCGTTTACTAATGACGCTCTTTCAATAGTTACACTTATCTCGACCGCAGCAACGGTCTTTTTTTTAATTCGGGGTGGCTATATCTACATTACCTCCACTGGTAAGCCGGACGCTTTAGAAGAAGCCAAGAAAACTATCAGAAATGCCTTGATAGGCTTGGTGGTTGTTTTTGCTGCCAGTTCGATTGTCTCGTTTCTCTCTGGTGCATTAGTCGGTGACGGTTCAACTACTTCCACATCCAACTTACCTATTACCCAAATTGAGAGTGTTGCGCCTAGTGATGGCTTAACCCAAGTACTTATTGATGCAGTCAACGGCTTTATTCAAAACATTGTTGAAAGTTCCACCAAGCCAATAGTTGATGGCATTATGACCTTTCTTTCAACCACACCATCACTTCTAGAGAATGCTTCGATCGTTAAATTCTGGCTAATCATGCTCGGGATTACCGACACGTTATTCGTGCTGGTTGTAGCGCTTCTAGGCCTTCAGTTTATGAGTGCTTCCACCTTTGGATTTGAAGAGATTGAATTTAAACACCTGCTTCCCCGAATTGGCTTGGCTTTTCTCGGAGCCAATATTTCGCTTTTCCTGGCTGACTACGCCCTAAAAGCGAGTAATGCTCTAGTTTCTGGTGTCATTTCCGCTACTGGAGGACTAAATCACGCATGGATTAGTAACGCCGTTACTATCTCAAGCATTACTAACGGTACTGCACCATTTATTATCCTGATTTTCCTACTCATATTCCTAATCGTGGCGATTGTGCTACTTCTTATGTACATAAGTCGCCTGATAGTGATCTCGCTTGGTGCTGTGCTCTCACCATTTATTTTCCTACTCTCAGCAATCCCCAAGACAGCCGACTTTGCCGAGATGGCAGTAAAAGGGTACTTTGTTTCAGTATTTACCATCTTCATCCATGTGGTGACGATTCAGCTTGCGGGTACTTTTTTGTCTCTCCCTGAACAAACTAATAATTCGCTCATCTCAATCGCTGTCGCGATTGGGTTACTCTTAACTCTGCTTAAAATTCCCTCATTCATGATGCAACTCATCCTCTTTTCTAGAAGTGTAGGAGCAGTTCGCCATATGGGTAGTCAAATCACCAATGTGTTAAGTACTGACTCTAGCTCAAACATGTCATACAAAGGCACCAAATCGGCCAAATTGCCTAGAAGGAGTGCCAACCTATGAGAACTACGATAATTCCAGCTCAGATTACGACTGTTGAAGATAAAGTGGCTGGCTCACTCAATATGACTCAGGTATTAATCCTGATGACGCCGATTCTTTGGACTGCTCTCATCTACACTCTTTTTGCACCTACTATGAAGCTCGTGCCCTATAAGCTTGGGCTCATTGGCGTCGTGATCGTGATCTGTCTAATTCTCGTTATTCGGATTAAAGACAAAATAGTAGCTGAGTGGCTTGGAGTGGTACTCAGGTATCAATTCCGCCCTAAGTACTGGCTCTATAACAAAAACGATACTACTAACCGCATTATTGATATTCCTGATATCCCAGACATTGCCCTTGTTAAACGAAAATCAACAAAGAAGGTCTCTAGCGATCAAAAGACTGAAATAAATATTTCTGACCTTGTTCGTCTCGAGCAATTAATCGACTCAGGCAAGGTAGCCGTTCGTTATCAAATGAAGAATTAAAACTATGAATATCTTTAGTAAATCAAAAAAGTCTAGCAGTCGAGGACAAATCCAGATTAAAGAAGTCGTGGATAATATCCTCGTACTCCCTGGTAACGAATATCGCCAGATTTTAGAAACTTCATCGGTTAACTTTGAGCTCAAGAGTGAGGAAGAACAGGATGTGATTATCGATAGCTTTCAAAACTTCTTAAATTCGTTACCGTGTGAAATCCAAATATTAGTGAGAGTGAGAGAAGTGGATATTGATCGCTATGTCGAAGATATTGGTAAAACCAAAGACAAAGAAACCATTCCTGCCTACAAAAAGCAGATTGAAGGTTACTGCTCGTTCGTTAAAAAACTTGTCTCTGGTAACAAGATTCTTTCCCGCCGTTTCTATATTGTTATTCCTTACAAGCACGCGGAGCGTCATCAAGATATGAAACTCATCAAAGAACATTTAAACCTTGAGAAAGACATTATAATCAAAGGCTTGGAGAGAATGCAAATGAAAGCACGAAGTTTAACTGGCCTTGAAATTCTCAATTTATTTTATGGTTTCTACAACCCTGAAAATCTGAAAACTCAGGCCATAACGAGGGAAACGGTCGAAGCCTTACTAAAGAACAACTATGTTTAACTTAAAGAAAAGAATCACTAACCTCAAACCGATTAAAGCTTGGCAAAAGAAGCGCAAACTCAAAGTCATGACAAATCAGGCGGTCAAAATAGCGTTTGGTACACAGGATCAAGTGGATTTAATATCCTACTCAGGCCTCAAAGAGGAATCCTCGTATTTGCAGATTAACGATAGATATGTCCGCACCTTGTTTGTTTCTGGATATCCCTATGTAGCTTCAACTGGTTGGCTCAACAACCTCATCAACTTCAACCACGATATCGATATCAGCTACCATATCGAGCAAGTTGACCCGCTTACTGCCCTGCCCAAACTAATCAGAAAAATAACTGAGCTTGAGTCCACCAAGCGTACCATGCTTAAAGAAGGCAAAGTCATAGGGAGCGAAATTACTGATCCTCTTGAATCCGCCATGGAGCTTAAAGACAAAATCCAGCGGGGCATGGAAAAACTCTTTCAAATCTCAATCTATATGACGATTAGTGCGGAATCGCTGATTGAGTTAAACAAAGTCACCAAACTTTTAGAAACAGTCATGCAAACAAGGCTTTTCTACATCAAGTCTGCCACCTTTCAGCAAATCGAGGGGTTACAGTCCATTCTCCCTAGAGCTGAGAACAAACTCGCGCAAAAACGTAACCTTGATAGCTCTAGTGCTGCCTTAACATTTCCTTTCGTCTCATCTGAACTCGTACAGGAATCAGGCATCCTCTATGGCATTAACAAATCAAATAACTCATTAGTAATTATCGACCGATACTCTCTTAACAATGCCAACTCTATAATTTTTGCACAGTCTGGATCGGGCAAAAGCTATACCGCTAAAGTAGAGATCTTGAGACATCTCATGCAGGGCACCAAAGTCATCATTATTGACCCTGAGAGGGAATACAAACAACTGGCTGCAAGTGTGGGCGGAACATATATCAAACTCTCAGCCACTTCCAAAGAGAAAATTAATCCGTTCCAATTCTCTCAGCACTCAGTTACATCGGAAAATAACTTAGCCGAGCATATTCAGGATTTAACTGAGCTTATTTCTCTCATGGTGGGGTCACTCACCTCAGAGGAACGTGCGGTAGTGGATCGAGCGCTACTTCTTACCTACAAAGAGGCCAAGCTAACTCCTCGCAAAAACGCTAAAAAGCAAAAAGAAGTTGAATACCCACTCCTGAAGGATTTCTACAAAAACCTCAAAACCATGAAGCATAGAGATTTATGCGACAGACTCGAGCGATTTGTTAAAGGTTCGCTATCAACCGTCTTTGATTCTCAAACTAACATTAAACTAGATAACCGCCTGATAGTCTTTGACATCAAAGACCTAAATGAATCAATCAGGTCAATCATGATGATGGTGGTGGCCAACTTCGTAAATAATGAAGTAAAACAAAATCCTCAAAAACGAATGCTAGTTATTGATGAGGGATGGATTCTCCTCCAAGAGCCAGAAAGCGCCAGATTTATCTCAGGACTTGTCAGACGTGCTAGAAAATATTATCTAGGTGTCACAATTATTTCTCAACAAGCCAATGACTTCCTCAATCAAGATTATGGAAAAGCAATCGCGAGCCAGTCTTCACTTAGAGTCCTAATGCGCCAAGACACGACCACCATCAAAAAAGTGGCTGATGAATTCCATTTATCTGCTTACGAACAACATTATCTGCTGACCTGTGATCGCGGTGAAGCTTTAATTATTGCCGATCAAAATCATGTGGCAGTCAAAATTGTAGCCTCAGAGCAAGAACACCCATTTCTGACTACTGATCCCCGGGAAGTCTATATCTAGCTATGAATCCGAAGCTAGTATTTACACTCTGGTCATTTCGCAAAGAACTTAAATTCGCCCTCTTAGCCTTCTTAACGATCCTCATGTTGCCTGTGATTGCGGTTATCCTGCTAACTCAGGTTGGTATCAATGTCATCTCTGACAAGCTCATTGATCAAAATTCCACAACTCAGGCCATTCAGATCAAAGATCCAACAACTGGAGAGGTAGTCAAAGAAATTAATCCGACAGTGGTCTGGCCTACAAAAGGGGTAATTACTCTGGAATTTGCACAATCGAGCATGTACCAAGTATTTCATACAGGAATTGACTTAGCTAGCAAACTGGATGAGCCGGTAAATCCTGCCATGGACGGCACTGTTATTTATGCAGGTGAAATATTCTGGGGTTACGGCAAGCACGTCATTATTGACCATGGTAATAATGTGGTGACTATCTATGCCCACCTAAACAAGATTTACGTCTTTAAAGGCCAAAAGGTGACCGTCAGTGACGTGATTGGTGGCCAAGGTCAAACTGGTTGGGCAACAGGAGTTCATCTTCACTTTCAGGTGAATGTGTATGGGATACCAGTGAATCCGAGAGTGTTCTTAGACAATCCCGCATCAGCCGATTTAACAAAGAACTAGGGTAATTATGCCTATGAAGTACTATAATGTAGATATAATTAATTTTTGTTGATAGCAAATAAATAGTAGCCGAATAAACATAAAATTATGTGGAGCGATAACGAAACAGCCATAGACCTTTTAAACATTGAACATTACGTTTCTACTGTTATTGAACTAGCTACGGACGAAACACTATTGCCAGTAACTATTGGTGTATTTGGCGATTGGGGCAATGGGAAGTCTAGTCTACTGCAAATGGTTAAAGAGAAATTAGTTGCAGAAGATAAAGTTGTTTGTCTATATTTTAACGGTTGGCTATTTGAAGATTATGACGATGCGAAAGCTGCTTTAATGGGAACTATTCTTGATGAAATTGAAAAGTCTCCAAAATTTCTTACTTCAGCAAAGAAAACGCTAGATAATCTTCGCAAAAAAATAAACTGGCTCGGTCTTATGGGGGTTGCGGGGAAATACGGAATGGGTTTGATGCTTGGTGGACCCGTTGGTGGGATTGGTGCGATTGCGATGGACGTAGGACAAAAGGTTTTGAAAAAGGTAACTACTGGCGAGGTTGCGGATGCAACTCAAAAAATATTCAATGACAGTATTCCAGATTCTACGCAAGTTAGAAAGAATATCCAAGAATTTAAAGAAGAATTTCCTAAGTTGTTAGAAGAGTCAAAAATTGAAAAATTGGTTGTAATAATTGATGATCTGGATCGATGTTTACCAGATACTATAATCAACACATTGGAAGCAATAAAACTTTTTCTTACATCAAAAAATACATCATTCCTAATCAGTATTGACGAAAGAGTAATAAAATACGCAATTACTGATAGATACAGCAAATTTGATTCACAGCAAAAGGAGAGCATATCGAGAGATTATCTTGAGAAACTTATTCAAATTCCTCTAAGAATCCCACTCATGAACAAAAGCGAGATGAAGTCGTATATAAATTTACTATTTGCTTCAAAACATTTGTCGGCAGATGTATTTACAACTCTTCTCGCATCCGTAAACGAGTCTCGGAAAGGTTCAAATTTTAACGTAGGCATTGACCTGCCTTGGTTCAAGAAAAATTCAGCAAGCGCTTTGGGTAAAGGATTGGATGAAGAGTTGATGATTACAGAGCAAATAAATGATCTACTATATGATTTCCTGAAAGGAAACCCGAGGCAAGTAAAGAGATTTATCAACGCTTTGCTTCTAAGAATCAAGCTTGCTCATCTTCGAGGAGTTACACTCAAGAAACAGGTTTTAGCTAAACTCATGGCGTTGGAGTATATGAAAATAGACTATTTTAAAACTCTTGCGGACTGGCAAAGCCTTCAAAACGGGCAACCAAAGGAAATTAAGGAATTGGAATCAGTAAATCACGAAAAAGATGAAGACGAATATAAAAAATGGACATCTGATCCATGGGTTAGAAAATGGCTTAACACAGAGCCTAAATTAGGTGATGAAAATTTAGAGTCCTACTTCTATATCTCCAGAGATTCTCTCTCTCATTTTTCTACACCATCAATTGAATTAAGTGAGACAGAACAGACAGTATTTGATGAACTTGTTTCAGGATCAGAAGCACATAAAATAAAAGGAAAGGATCTTTTCAAAAACCTTACTGAACAAGAAGCTTCAAGAATTGTTAGGGTTCTAGTTGAGAGACAGACAAAAATTGATCCTGATTCTGATGATGGTGATTTGGTTGCACTAATTTCATCTTTACCAAACCTTAAACGAGAAGTATCAGACGATGTTATTAGCTTTTTGACTATGGCCCCAGAGAAATCAATACCACCAGCCGTGGTAGCAGAGATAAAAGGATTACAAAAGAGTGCAACAGGTGATCAGAAGGCGAGAATAGATTCTGTGTTGGAGAAATTTAAAAAATCTACAATAAATAAGCAATTAGCCAAAGCAGTGGATTTATAAATATGGGAACTTCTAAATCATATTCTGGTCCCTCAGGGAAAAACCCCTTAATTCCCGATTGGGCTGAAGATGGTGCAAGCATTCTTCCCCAAGACAGCTCCACTCAAGATACAACGAATCCAAACGAAGGTTCAGCTGAAGCCAATACGAATCAGACAAATATGCCTCCAACACCTAACCCAGCTGCACTAGAGTCTTGGGGAGATGTAAAGGGAAACTTTACTAGGTATGCAGGGAATTCCTCATCTTCAGCAAGCGGTCGTAGTACATTGAGAAGTTTTGTAAGAGCCCAAGGAGGTGCGAAGAGCGCTTCTAGCAACTCAAGAAGAGGCCGGAGTGTAGTTCAAAATATTGGTGGCGTACTTTCTGGCTTAGCTCAGCAGGGAACTAAATTTGTCTATGAAGGTTTTAATTTTCAAGAATGCGTTGGTAAAACATCCACAGAATTATTGGCAACATTGGTCGAGCTTGTGGCTCCCGATAGCGATGACTTAGAAAGTATGATTGCACGAAATGCATCGATTGAAGCTTTTCAAAAATTATTTGAAATATTTGATATTAACGCACAAGGCTTAGATTCTTTAAAGAACTTAAATGTAGATAATATAAAAATTATATTTCAAACTTACCTTAGTGAATATATTTTTGCTAGCTTATTACAAAAAGCAGGACAAAAATTAGGAAAAATATCACATAAAGACGCCATAAGAATCGAAAAAAGAATGAAAGGATATATCTCATCTAAAGTTAATTTAGACTTATCGAATATTGACTTCTCAAAGATGGATTGGAATGGTCAATCAGGAAAAGCATTTGTTCAAAGTATTTTTGAAAAAGCATATGAGTTGATGGAGACATAATGACAGTGAATACAATACATGTAAAAACAGGTAAGGAAGATATAAAAATAGCATCTGGTTTGGGAAATCGGATTATTGATTTTACTTCTACAAACACGAACCAGACACTAGAAAAACCCTTATGGTTGAATCGAGATTTTTACAATTTAGAGTATCAACCAGTTCTTGTTGATTTGTTTCGCTTAGCAACCTCTGTTTTTATCATCGACAAAACTATTCCGAGAATTGAAGCTTACGATCGTTGGACAAGAGATATAGAACTAAACTTGCCCGTAAGTGACCCATCAATGTGGTACGAGAATACGAATTTAATTGTTAGATTTCTTAGTTTTCTCACAGGAGATCATTGGAAGGTACTTTTTACCCAAGATGAATCCACACAACCACAAAAGGATAAGCAATTAACGAAAAAAGGCCATAAGCTAGACGTAAAATCAGTTTCACTTTTTTCTGGAGGTTTAGATTCCTTCATTGGTGTAATAGATCAAATAGTTGATACCGAATCAGTAGCAATGATTGCTCACTACGATCAGGGGCAGGTTTCTAAAGTACAAAAATTATTACATGCTAGCTTGGTGAGCCAATTCCCCTCTGCAAAGGTAGAATTATTACAATTTTTTGTTCAGCCTTTAGCAACCAGCGAAAATACCATGAGAAGTAGATCTCTGCTTTTTCTATCTTTAGGAAGCATAGTTGCATCTAGTATAGGTGTCAAAGAATTAATAGTTCCTGAAAACGGTTTTATAAGTTTAAACGTGCCTTTAACATACAATCGGCTTGGAAGCTTAAGTACCAGAACAACTCATCCAAACACACTAAATCTCTTTAATAGACTACTCCAAAACTTAAGAATAGGTGTTTTGGTATCCGATCCTTACAAATTTAAGACTAAAGGGGAAATGTTATCAGACTCTAAGAGCCTTGAGTATTTGGTCAGTGTTGCAAATGAAACGATGTCTTGTGCACATGCGAATGTTGGTATATATCAACATTTACCACCAAATAGACATTGTGGATATTGCTTGCCTTGTTTAATCAGGAGAGCTGCATTTCATAGAGTTGGCCTTGATGACCCAAAGCACTATACCTTTGATGTATTAGATTTAGATTTTTTAGAACAAGATAGTAGCAAAACTAGTGACCTTAGGGCTGTTTTACATAGCATTGAAAGTCATAAGACAAATTCAACATTAACAAATATATTGAAGACTGGACCTATATTTCCCATAAATGACTTAGAAAATTTTTGTAAGATATACAATATGGGAATCCTGGAATTAGAAAGCTTTTTAAGTGTATATAAAGATTAGTGTATTATGGATTTTAGTAAACAATTTGATTATATCGACACTCACTGTCACCTAGACTTGTATAAAAACTATACAGAGGTTATTGAACAGTCTAAAATGTCAAACACTTCGATTGTTGCGGTAACAAACCTTCCAACAGTGTTTGAGCGAGAATGCAAGCTATTCAAAAACTATTCAAATGTAATTGTCGCATTAGGTTTTCATCCGCAATTAGTGAAATCTCATGGAGATCAGGTAAGTCAGATGTTAAGCTTTATGTCTAAAACGCAATTTATCGGTGAAATAGGGCTAGATTATCAAGAAAATAATGATGACCTAAAAACGAAACAAAAATACATATTCCAACAAATATTGGACGGTGCAGCAACATATAGGACCAAAATACTTTCTGTGCATAGTAGAAAGTCCTCCGAAGATGTAGTAGCTATGATTGGATCTAATTTCCCCGGAAACATTATTCTTCACTGGTATAGCGGGTCACAATCGACGTTAAAAAAGGCTTTGTCTAATGGATATTTATTTTCCGTTAATCCAGCTATGACATTTTCAGCTAGTGGAAGATCTATTATTAATGGTTTGCCACTTGAAAAAATTTTAACTGAAACAGACGGTCCATTCACGGAGGTGAATAATAAACAAAGTATCCCTTCAGACATAAGTTTGGTTCTGGACTACTTGGCAAAGTTACATAATCAAACAACTCAAAATATCAAAGAAATAATTAAAAATAACTTTTTGAATATTTTGAATTAAACAGATATGGCAACTATTTATGGTCAACCCAGCCGATATCTCAATGCGAATAAAACCATAAGCAAATACGGTGCATTAGCCTACCTAATTTACTTTACAGTTATCATCGGAATTGTTATTTGGCGCTTATCAATAGCCTCGTTCTCATTGCCTGCTGTTTTCGCTATCTCACTTGTATTTGGCCCGATATTACTCGTTACAGACTCACTCATGAGAAAAGAGGAGTCACTAATGTATAAGTTCCGCAGTGGCATTGTTGGAGAAAAGCTAATCGGCGATGAATTAAAGAAACTATATGCAAGTTATACGGTATTTGAAGATGTTCATGTCCCGGGCAAGAAAGAGAATATTGATTTTGTGGTCGTTGGCGCTACAGGAATTCATGCAATCGAGGTTAAAAATCATCATGGAAAGGTGGGTTTTGATGGAGATGCCCTCACCTTAAACGACAAACCATTCGAAAAGGACTTTCTAAGACAGGCCATGCGCGAAGCAACCTCTCTCCATGATTATCTTGTGTCGTCGGGGATTTCTAATGCGTTTGTTGTTCCTATCATTGTCTTTTCTCATCGCTTTGCTCTAGTTAGATTTGGGATTCAGCCTATTAAAAATGTTCGTGTTATTCAGTATCGCTGGCTCAACAAAATGATAACCAGCGAACCGAGAAGTTATCCAGATCAAAAAGTGGTTGATCTAATAAAAAATACCTACATTCAGGCCTAGTGGCCTGTGTAAGCAAGCTTTTTTGTAAAGTTGCGGTCAGATGTTAGAATATAAATATATGAATAGCGATTCCATGAATTTGAAAGAGAAAAAAGAGTTTGGAGATAAAGCTCGTGTTGCTAGAGAGAAGTTATCCCTAACTCAAGCAGATGTAGCCAAAAAAGCCAATATGACCGTCAACTACTACGCCATGATAGAGCGCGGTGAAGCTAATCTGTCCTTTGAAAAAATGAAGAGTATCGTAAAAGTTCTGAAACTCAAGATCACTATTTCCTAGCATCAAGCACTAGCTTGGCTGATTCTCTCATCATTTCGACCAGTTTTTCAGCCTCTTCAAATGTCGCTCTCTTGGGATTCGTTTGTTGTAGGCTCTCCAGAGCAGATTTGAACATCTGATCGTGATTTGCAGTATCTATAGCAAATTGCAATGTCTCTCTTGGTACTGCCTCAAACTTTTCCTTGCCGATAGCGGTAATCTCATCCCACGGCAACGAAACTATACTGCTATTTTTATCCATGAACGTATTATAGTCCAAGAAGCTTACTAGAGGAAATTGCCTATATTTCCACTACATGTATTTTCCGTACCCAATAAAGTTAAATAAATCTACGGCGAAGCCGCCGTCCTCAAGACGGCGCATAAATTCTCTACTTTTTGCCTGAGAAAGGATATTTAGGCTTCCTTCCCAGAGTATATTGCGGTCGATAATGGCTAGTTTCCGGTGGTGATTACCTGTACAAAGCAGTACTTGGATGCCAATATTCTCAAATTCTTGGATTTCTAGCTCAGACTGCTCATCATAGCCATCTATGTGCGCTCGTGGGTCTCGAGTGACTATGTAGATTTTGACATCGCGCGCAACCAAGCGTCGAAACACTGGCCAAAAAGTCTTCATTCTAGCTATGGTAATGAATGGACTTTCGATAATTACCTCATTCTGACTATTCTCTAAGTCTGTCAGAAATTTGGAGAAGAAGGTTTTCTCGTCGTGCAAAGAGGTTTTAATCATGTAAATCCTCCTCCGACTTCGATTGATACAGTTCCATTAACCTGGTAAAATGTACTAGGTAATTGTCGGAGAGCGGTTCAAAATAAGAATCGTCCTCCGCACTAGCGAACATGGCAGAATTCCCCCACCACGAAATGAGAGGTGATGAGTCTCGCGTAGTACTTCTACAGGCCCTTCGGGCAATGCAACATCGCATCAGCATTCCGCAACTCATCGACGGATCAAGGCTTTCTCCACTTATCAAATTGGGGCTCAATAATCTGATTATGTGTGAAGGAGGCAAGTTTAAATCCGTTCGGGCGGTTCAAGAACTTACGGCACTGGATGTGCCGACGCTCATGTTGGAGGGTGGAATTTACCATCTCCACAGGGTCATGCGACAAAATGAAAGAAAAATTGTTCGTAATCTGATGCCGCTTGACGATGTTGTCGTCATTGGCCCAGAAAGCATTTTTCGTTACGGTGACCCATCAATTCCCGACAGTGGCTATGGGGAAACGCTAAATAGAATTCCTAACCTCAGAATGGTGGAAGACGTGATTGACGCGGTACGGTATCTTCGGGAAAGGAACGCGTAGGAGTGCTATGTCAATTTTCCTGCAAGCAAAGTAGCCCAATCTTTTACTGCTTGTTCGTTTGCGGCGAGGCTATAGTAGCGATCAATTTTAAGTGAAGGTACCACGAGGGTAACCGAGAGCTTGTTAAATATTTCCTCCATGACATCAATGGCGCCGCAGTAATGGGGATAGGAAGTGTCTCCGAGACCGATGAGTGCCACTTTCTTCCCCGACAGGTCTTCGTTCGTAAGACTTTCAACAAACGCTCGTACTTCGGGGAGAGGCTGTCCGTCTTTCCCTTGATCCTCCCAACTGGGAGAACTGACGATAAGCACGTCATACTCGGCAACCTTCTCGCGGGTCACTTCATCGGCGGAAAACATGTCAACGGTATGATTGGCGGTACGAAGTGTTGCGGCGGCAACTTCCGACGCACTCATGGTCGAACCGGACAGGGTGCCATAGACAAGGAGGCATTTCATAACTGTGATCTATTATACATTAGTGGAGCGAGTTGTGAACGATCTGTACCACAAAGTCATCAAGCGTCATCCCGTGTGCTTTGATACTCGCCGTCATGGCATCCCGGGGATCCGGATCAAAGCCTGCATTGGCGTTGGCTTCGAGAAAGTACCACATATTATTTTTCGTATTGAACCGCAGATCAAAGCGCGCATAATCCCGAAGACCTAGCGCGTAAAAGGCTCGGATGGAATCTTTGCGAATGCCGGTATCTATCCCTGACTTCAGTTCTTTGGGAGGAGCGATAAAGTGACAGCTTTGGTATGCGGCCGTGTTTTTTGTCCATTTTTCATCAAAGCCATAGATATTCCATTTATTTTTCCCTTTTGATTTGAATGCGATTTCCGCAATGGGAAGTGCATACGTTTTGGTGGGTGTCTCGAGCACAGTGACCTGCAGTTCTTTGCCGGGAATAAATTCCTCCGCTAAAAGCGCCTGTTTATGATTTTTTCGCATGGTCTGCACGATTTTCTTAAACTGTTCGTAGGTGGTGGCGATTGATTTGTTGGTAATGCCGATACTGCAGTGTTCAAATGCAGGCTTGACGATAATCGGAAATTTTCCAGGAAGCATTTTTCGGCTTATGCGGTCATGCAGACGGATAATCGTATATTTCGGCGTCGGCAACGCATATTTTTCAAACAAACGTTTTGTTTTCAATTTATTATTGGAAATTTGAATGGCTTTAAATGAGGATCCTGAATACGGAATATGCAGTCTTCCCAATATTTTGGCAATCTCGACCTCCATTTTCTTGCTGTCCACGAGATTAAAAACAAAATCTGCTTTGAGATTTTTAAGTTCCGAAAGATCATCGGGTTTTACTTTAATAATCTGTACTTTATATCCGCGTTTGCGAAAAAGTGCGGTCATATACCGCACGATATCGTCGGTTTGGTTGTCGACGAGTGCATGTTCGGAACTGAAATACGTGTCAGTAATATCCTTGGGAACGTAATGATACAGAATCGCAATGGTGTGCGATTTTTTTGATTTGATATTTTTCTTTTTTGATTTCATAGAACGCAACTATTACAACAACAAATTTTTTGCCGTTTGTCAAATATACCATAACCATTGTGGCGACCGTATGGTATTTGTTAAAATAGAACCCTTGGGGGACGATTAGCTCAACGGCTAGAGCACTTCGTTTACATCGAAGGGGTTGGGGGTTCGAATCCCTCATCGTCCACTGAATTTGCTCTGTGACGCAGTGTGGGTATCAGGGTATAATTCATTGCAAAGTGGTGTGATCGGTTTTGCTGAGGTAGCCAAGGTGGTCACGGCGCCTGTCTGAAAAACAGGTTATGCGTGTTCGACTCACGCCCTCAGCACCATAGTCGTCTATCAGGGTCGAATTAGGAAAGCACACGTGCTTTGAGTATAATATCGTCGCAAGGGAGTGCGTTATGTGGAGAGCCCTTGCGACACTCTGGTAGAAAGGGAGGTTGGAAGGGAAACGTCGTTTCCCGTCCATGAAAGCGGCGTTAGTTCACCGGTAGAATGTCTCCTTGCCAAGGAGAAGGTAACGGGTTCAATTCCCGTACGCCGCTCAGAGAATCACTATCCAAAATAGGTTATAATTATGTCGCGAAGGTGTGCTATATGTATGAGCCCTTCGCGACTCTTTGGTAAATAGGATCGTTGGGAAGGGAACATCGTTTCCGTCCCAGAGAGGTGCGGGGTCGTTCAACGGTAGGACACCTGCCTTTGGAGCAGGGTATTCTTGGTTCGAATCCAAGCCCCGCAGCTTATACAAAAATTGCCCATATTGGGCATTTTTTGTATATACGGGGTTTATGGTAAGAACCGACATTGGTTCGAAAATGAGGAGTCGTTATAGCGACAACGATCGCTGTAACAGCGAATCATTCATGGAGTCTTGCTTTGCGACACGAATATCTTCCAAGCCCCGCAATCTGCATTAAATTTACCTCGATTTTTCGCTTTCCAATCGATTCATTGCAATAACTGAAAAACTGATGATGGCTCCGCCCAAGACGTCTCTTGGCATGGGGGCTTCGCCGAAGAATATAAATCCCAGAAATACGGCAAACAAAGCCTCTAGAGTCAAAATATTGCCTGCAAGCACTGCTTCAAGTTTTTGAAAGCCGTAATTAGTGAGGAAAACATTGAGGGCATTGAAAATGCCTGCACCGATAACCGCGAATAGTAATCCCCAATTCCAACCGGCAAGCGGCAGACCGTCACCTTTGAAAAGCGAGACGAGAAAGACCGCCAAAAATGCTACGAAAAAATTGGCGACGGTTAATTCCGTATTGTTGAGAAAATCCGACTGCCATCTTCGTGCCACATAACTTAATGAAAAGAATACGGTGGATGCCTGGGTGATCATTTCACCGCGACTCCAGTTAAATATATTGGAATAGTCCTGTACCGATATGATAAAAACGCCTATAAACGCCAAAACAATATACAATGCCTTTTTAAAAGAGAATTTTTCGCCGAGAAGCAAAAACCCCAACAGTGCCGTCATCGGCAACGCGCTGATAAAAGACACGTTCGCATATTTGGTGACAAGAATCGCTTGTGTAAAAAGGATAATACCAAAAAGTGAATAGGAAACTGCTCTGAGCAGTATAATCAACCAATCTTTTGCAGATATCTTTAAAAATTTCTTGAAATCAATTTGTTTCCTGAAAAGTATTAGACATATAAGTAATGCCGCAAACATGCGCAAATAAACCTGCTGAAATAAAAGGAATCCCGTTGCCAGGTAGCGTGCAAAAAGACCCATCGACGCAAAAACCAACGCTAAAAGGATAAGAGCAATAACCCCTTTGTGTTTATCAGAATTACGCATGTTCATCTTGGTGCAATGGAATTTTTGGTGGTACTACTTCCCTCTCGTCACCGTGTACAGTTTGGGGTAATACAGGAAGATCGCGGGAGCCTCTTCCACAAGTCTACGCTGGAAATCCGTATAGATAAGTTTGCGCTTTTCCTGATCAAGTTCCACCCTTCCGTCTTCCAATAGCTTATCGATTTTTACGTTCACGTATCCTGTGATATTCGTCGGTCCCTGGGTGGAGTGCCAGAACGGATATTGATCAGGATCGGGCGGAACGTCCTGCGCGCTTAACAACACCTGGTAGTCTTGAGGCACCGTACTTTCCACCTGCACCTTGGTCGGCATGCCAAGAGCCGTCCAGGAGGCCGCTATCTTTTGTGCCGTATCCAAATAGGAAGGGAAGGTGGAAAGCGTCAGTTGTCCCGATTCGGTTGCCAGCCTGGTTTGCCCGATCATCTTCTTTGCCTCGATCGGATTATAGGTGTAGTTTTTGACGTTTTTGGCATATGCCCACGACGTTTTACTGATCGGTGATCCGGCCTTTTCGTACGGCAATTCCGGAATACCGTACGCCAATCCCTGACGGATTGTTTTGTCACTCAGCTCAGGGTTACGCATGTTAAAAAATAACGTAACGATGCGGTCATATTTAGTTTGTTCGGTCACGGTCACGTTTCCCCAGTTTGCCAGTGCCGACACAGTACTCATTTCCACTAACTCGTCAATTTCTCCCAGCTGGAACGCAAGTTGTGCCTGTGCTTCGGTCTGATAGAAGGTAAATTGTTTCGGCGTAAGCTTTTCGCCGAGTTTCGGATATAACGAAACAGATTTGACACTCCCTCCCGCAAGCTGAATATTCCCGACGCTATATTTCCCAATCCCGGTGAGGCCGGGCAGAAAGACGGGTTTTGAAAGCAATGAGGGAAACGGGCTATACGGATATTGCAGATGCGCAATCAGCATGTTATCTCCGGTAGGAACAAAGGTGACGCCCCGTATATTGTAATTCACGTCCAGTGCGGTGACGGTTTTGCCGTTATGCCAGGTAACATCCTTTTTTAGGGTAAAAATAAATGTTTTGCCGCTATTGGTCGCTTCCCATTTCTCGCTCAATGCAGGTTTTGGAGTGCCGTCGGGTGCAAGCTCCGTTAATCCTTGGCTGATAAGCTGTTGGATTGACGCGGGTAAGTTGGACGGACTGTATTCGCCTACCATACCGACTCGGTCCATACGATAGGTGAGCGAACGGGCAAAAAACGGATAGGCACGCCAGAAGAGCACAGAAAGCAACAATCCCGCGACAAATCCAAGCACCAGTGAACGGGTGTACTTACGGGCGAGTTCTATGACAACAAGGAAAAAAAGCCGTACCGATCTAGGTCGAAACATAGCGGTTCACCGGTCGTCAATGAATGGCGACATTGATAAGCGACGTGATTAAAAATAACACGCCCACGACGATGGTTCCGGTGAAGATGACTTTTTCTGCCCCCCGTTTGGTCCGATACAGTTCTCCGCCGCCGAGTCCCCCGCCCAAACCGCCTTTACTGCTTTGGAGGAGGATAAGCCCCATAAGGGTTACGGAAAGTATGACCTGTAAAACTAAAAATACGGTACCCATAGTTATGGTGTAATAATACCAGCTAATGCCTCCGCAAGTCTATCGCTACTGTGTCGGATGAGGCTCCGGATGAGCGCATCGGAGGACGATTTCTTATACAGCGTATTACTCACCAGTTTCCCCGTTCGGACCTTGTAGTAGCTGTTGCGCGGAAGATTATCGATAACAGGCGCTTCATGAGCCTTGGCATACACTTCCAGTGCCTTGGGTGAAAGTGGGGCGGTGTTGACTAATACATGATCGATTGATTGACCGATGATTTTTTCAACGGCGTTGACATGATCGACGGCGGTAAAGTTGTAGGTCTGGCCGAATTTGGTCATGAGGTTTAACACATAGACGATCTCCGCCTTCGTTTCTTTGAGCGCCTTGGCAATTCCCTCGACCAAAAGATTCGGCAGTAAGCTGGTGTAGAGATCCCCCGGACCAATGACCACCATATCGGCATTTTTGATGGCGGCAATCGCTTCGGGATTGGCTTTCGCATTGGGTTTTAAGGAGACATCGGTGATCTTGAGGGTACCGTCGTGTGTCGGTTCGTCGATAAGATGCTCTTCGGTAACCGTGGTGCCGTCTTCATAGGTGGCATAGAGGTTGGTTTCGGTGAGGGTTACGGGGATAACCGCACCTTTTATGCGAAGTACTTTCCCCGTCTGCTTGATCGCCTCATCCTGACTGCCCATGATGTCGGTTAAGGCGGCCATAAAGAGGTTTCCGAACGTCATACCGGCAATTCCCTGCCCCTTCTCGAAACGGTACATAAAAAGCTTGCGTAAGATTCCTATACCCCCGTTTTCGTCGGAAAGCGCCACGAGACATTGGCGGATGTCGGAGGTGGGAAGCAGGCCGAACTCATCACGAATCCTTCGGTTACTTCCTCCCGAATCACTCATGGTGACGATGGCGGTAAGCGAAAGCGGGTATTGCTTGAGCCCCCGAAGCGCGACAAAAGTACCCGTTCCCCCGCCGATGCACACGACTTTTTTGAGGTTCTGTTGTTTTGTTGCCATAGCCGTTCGATTAGGACTCGGAAATGTCATGCAGTAAGTTCACCAGTGCCGAGACAGCCAATGATACCAGAATGAACGATACAAATGAAGAAAAGGCAATCTCCGGGAGCACAAATCCGGCAAATGACGCCCCGGGAAATGTCCAAGCCGTAACCTTCACCCCGCTGACGAAAAAGGTTAACAGGTACAGAACTATAACGTTAATAAACCATGAAAGCAATCCGAACGTCAGGAGATTTATCGGAATAAAGAGTATCTTCAGAAGCGGGGCGACTAACAGCATAAGGAGGCTCAACACAAAGCCCGCAAGCAAAAGTACCGGCCATCCTCCGCTTATTTGGAGCGCGGGAAGTATTTGAGAAACGAACCAAAGGGAAAAACTGTGAAACAGAAAAACCCGCAGTAAATACTTCATAATGATTTATGGTACCAAGAGCGGTGCGCTTCGGTCAAACGCCGGAGGCATCCAGTTGCTTTTTAAATGCTTTTGAGCGAAGCAACCGGTGGTAGGTTATGGCAAACCGGTGCGCTTCATCGCGTATCCGTTGTACGACCTTTATCGCACGACCCGAAAGCGGCAGGCGAAGGATCGAAAAACCTTTTTCCTCGGGGATAACCAATTCTTCTTCCCGTTTCGCAAGACCCACGAGCGGTAGCGTGATGCCAAGCTCTGTTAACACGGTTTTGGCCGTTTCCACTTGCGGTTTGCCGCCGTCAACGATCAGCAAATCAGGAAACGGCCACTCCGTATGAGCAAGTCTTCTCGTGAGGACATCGCGCATCATCGCAACGTCGGAGATGCCTTTGACCGAGGTGATCCGAAACTTCCGATACTCTCCTTTTTCCGGTCGGCCGTCGTGCAGGACGGTCATGGAACCCACCGCCTGTTTGCCCATGAGATTAGATATATCAAAACATTCGATGCGATGCAGTGTGTGTAACTCGGGAAAGTACCTCTGCATGCGAAGCAGGAGTTCCGAAAGTTCCTCCTGATAGATGTCGGTTGCCCCCTGATCCAAAAATATCTGCGGGTCATAACGATATGCCGATATGCCGTTTAAAAATTGCAATCGATCCTTTATGACGCCGGCTTTTTCAAAAGCCAGCGCATCGGCATACGCGCGCATTTCCTTTTCGTATTCTTTCACCAACCAGGCGGTTTTCCCCTGAAACAGGGCATTTAAGCGAAACATATTTGAACGATACCGGTGTATTGCCTGTTCACGGGCTTTTCCTTCCAGTGTGATGATGATGCCGGGACAAGGATCGCATAACCCAAGATGGGTATAAAAACATGCTTTCCCCCTGCGTTCCTTTTGCGTGCAGTACGGAACGATACTCCGTAACTGCCGGAGGAGCCCGCGTAAAGCATATCCCGATTGGAACGGACCGTAGATGGCATTTTTGGCCGAATGCTCATAAAACTGTAGCTCTCCTTTTCGCACTAAAAGGAGCCTAGGTAATTCCTCAGAAAGGGTGATGACGACATACAGATAGCTTTTGTCATCACGTGACACTACGTTGTATTTCGGCATATACTGCCGAATGAGTTTTGCTTCCAGGAGCAGTGCATCAAATTCGCTGGTCGTAGGGATTGTTTCAATGGAGTTGATTTCCGCAACAAGTCGTACGGTTTTTTCACCGACGGCATCCTCGCGCTGAAAATACTGCCTGACCCTGCGGGACAAATCGACGGCCTTGCCGACGTAGATAACTGTCTTTTCCGCATTCCGGTAGATGTACACTCCCGGTTCTTTGGGGAGTACTGCTAATGTTTCTTTGAGGTTTTCCATAGGAATAGTTGTAGGAGTTTTATCCCGATACCGATTGCCGAAAGAAGCGTCAGTGCCCCGAGTACGACAAGCCAGTACAGCGGTTGGATGCGAAAGCTTTGGGTTAAGGTGACGTCATTGACCCGCGCACGAATCTGACCGGGTTTTGCGGTAACCGTCTGATCAAACGTGCCGGCAATGGGAATGCGAACCACCGCATAAGGGAGGAGCTCACCGATAACTTCCGTTACCTTTATGGCATCGGGCTCGGACACCGCACTGACGGCAATATTGTATGCTGATTCTCCTCCTTTGTTGGTGATGACAATCGCGCCCGATGCCTTGGTGCCGGCTCCTACCTGACTCGGAAACTCGATAACGGTTGAAACATCCGCACCTTTATCCTGGGCAGATTCAGCAAACTCAACGCTGATATCCCTTCCCGAACTGTCCGCGGTTCGATAGTAACCGGCAGGATACGGTGTTGCGCTGTCGATACCGTTAATGGCAAAGACGATATGGTTAAAGTCGAGTTTGGTAAAGTAATCAACTCCCCCGGTTGTGTTTGCCCAGGTCGGATCAACGGGTACCCATAATTTGAGCGTGCTGTCGTAGTACTCGGGCCATGCATGCAAGACGTCGGTGATCAGTGAGAGGGGTCGGAGCTTCGGATTATTCGTATAGGCATAGCCGACCACTCTTCGTGCCGGTATGCCGGCGGCACGGGCAATCGCGATAAATAAGTCGGTAAATTCCATACACACCGCCTGCGACGGATTTTTACTTGCTTCCAGAGCTCCCAGGCGCGTTGTCGGAGCGTTTACTTTGTCATAATTGTACGAAAGCGCCGTTGAGACGTAGGAATAGATCAACTCCGGCGTGTTGTAACGTGCGGCAAGACTCTGAATGGAGGTGTCTTTCACCTGCCAATACGCCGCCTCTTTGGTATAGAGCGCGGGATCGGGAGGCGTTGTCGCAAAATCTTTCCGTGCGGAAAGAAACACCGATATCGAAAGCACCGCGGTTACTTTAAGGGTCTGTCGCGGCGCTACACTATACCTGCCGAGCCAATTACCGTCGGGATCCGACGTCACCGTCACCGGGGAAGGCGTTAACGATTGGATGGTGACCTTTTGGAATGCGGTACTCGGCGGCAAGGCAATTTCCTGTAGCTCCGCAGTGACCCCGGGATTGCTGAGCGAATAGGTAAGCGTCAGATCAAAATTTTGAGTGGCGCCGTATGCGGCCGCGATGCCTCCCTTGATCATCTGTTCTTTGTTCCACGACTTGCCGTTGGCAGGTTGTGGGGAAAGGTAGGCCGCGGGGCCGAACGTCGGAGGTACCGCAACGGTGACATCATAAGCGCCGATGTCGGGATCATTGAGTACACCCGGTACGTACAACTCCCAAATACTTCCGTTTTTTGTCGCAATCCCCGCATGTTCATAGCGCAATGAAAACGGCAACGATTTTCCCAATCCGATGGCGCGGACATTAAACCGAAGTGAAATATGCGTCTTTCCTTCTTTTACCGAGATCGCCGGGGTAATAATGCCGCCGTCATCATAGGCGATGATATTGCTTATTTTGTCGCTGTCCAAAACCAATGAATATTCCTGCGGATAAAAATTCGGGAGCTTGTTGGTAAGGGTCACCTGTTGGGTGACGATGGTTTTCCCCGTGGGTGAAATCGCGTATTGTACGTCATAATCGGCCTGAAATTCACCGGTGGCATATGCTTTAGGAGTGATTGTGACTATTCCGAAAAGAAGGAAGAGCAGGCAAAAAAGTCGTCCGGCGAAGACACGCATACGTCTATAGTACCCTTTTTAGAAATTGACCGGTATACGATAAACGGTTTGCGGCAATTTCTTTAGGAGTTCCTTGTGCGATGATATCGCCTCCCTTGGATCCCCCTTCAGGACCTAAATCGATAATCCAATCGGCACTGCGGATAACATCAAGATTATGCTCGATGACCACGACGGTATTACCGAGAGCAACCAGTCGGTGCAAAACCGCAAGGAGTTTTTCAAGGTCGGCAAAGTGCAGACCCGTGGTCGGCTCATCCAGGATATACAGCGTTCTTCCGGTTGACCGTCGGGAAAGCTCGCTTGAAAGCTTAACCCGCTGAGCCTCTCCGCCTGATAGAGTTGTCGCAGGTTGCCCCAAATGCATATAGGACAGACCGACATCGGCAATGGTGGTCAGTTTAGACAGCACCTGCGGGTGCGCATGGAAAAATTCGATAGCTTCCGTAATACTCATGTTGAGCACGTCCGCTATTGATTTGCCGCGATACGTCACCTCGAGCGTTTCATTGTTATAGCGCTTGCCGCCACATACTTCGCAGGTTACATACACGTCCGCCATAAACTGCATTTCGATCTTTCGTTGTCCTTCGCCTTCACACACCTCACACCGACCCCCCTTGACGTTAAAGGAGAATCGTCCGCTTTTATATCCGCGGAGACGCGATTCGGATAGGTTGGCATAGATATCGCGAACAAAACTGAAAATACCCGTATACGTCGCGGGGTTGCTTCGCGGAGTTCGCCCGATCGGCGATTGGTCGATGAGTACCACTTTGTCGATTGCATCGATACCGGTTACCGATGCAAACGTTCCGGGGCGTTCTTTGGAAAACGGATTATAGTGCCGCATAAGCGCGGGATAGAACGTCTCGACGACAAGGGAAGATTTTCCGCTTCCCGATACTCCGGTGACACAGACGAATTTACCGAGCGGAATAGAGAGATCCACGCCTTTTAAGTTGTTATGCGTCACGTTGGTCATGGTGATAAAACGCGGGGTAAGATCGGTCTGTGGGCTTTTCGTAACCGTTATGTGCTTTCTCCCTGAGAGATAACCCCCGGTGACTGACTTTTTCGACTCTTTGATTTCGGCAAGCGTTCCCTGTGCTACCACGGTGCCGCCGAATTTTCCCGCGCCAGGGCCGAAGTCCACTATATAATCCCCCGCTTCTATCATCTCGCGATCATGTTCGACGACGATGACGGAGTTCCCCAGATCACGAAGCGATACCAGCGTTTTGACGAGCCGATGATTATCCCGTGGGTGCAATCCGATGGACGGTTCATCCAAAACGTACAATACCCCGGTCAAGCCGGAGCCTATTTGTGACGCTAATCTGATCCGCTGTGCCTCGCCGCCCGCCAGTGTCGTTGCGCCTCGCGAAAGTGAGAGGTATTCGAGTCCGACACTGAGGAGAAACCCCAACCTCGCCAACACTTCCTTGAGAATCGGTCCCGCGATACGTGCCTCCGTTTGCGACAGGACGGCATTTTCCGTTTTGGCGATTGATTGTGTCCATGCGTACGCGTCGGTAATGCTCATATCCGTCACATCGGCAATGGAGTGCTTATCAATGGTGATGGTGAGACTTTCTTTCTTGAGCCGTTTTCCCTGACACGCACTACACACTTCCGTACGCATATATTTCTCGATTTCCGTTCGGAGAAAATCGGATTCCGATTCGGCATGTCGCTTCATGAGCTCGGGAATAAATCCCGAAAACGTTTCATTAATGGCCGTTTCTTCACCAAAACGGTTTTTCCCTTTGACATGATGAATCTCATCTCCCGTGCCGTAAAGCAATATGTCCCGCTGTTTTTTGGTGAAGGTCTTAAGCGGCAGTCGTATGTTCATACCGTGTTTCTCGGCAACCGCTGTCACGACGCGTGAATACCAGGTATCGTGAAAAAATGTCTTGGCAAACGGCAACACCCCGCCCTCGGTTATGGAAAGATCCAAATTGAGAACGAGCTCCGGGTCAACCGTCAGGATGGATCCGATGCCGGTACAGGTGGGACACGCGCCGTGCGGTGAATTGAACGAAAATGACCGCGGTTCGATTTCTGGTAACGAGATATTACAAACCGGACAACTGAATTTTTCGGAAAAAATATGATCATGAACCGAACTGGGCTTATCGGGAAGCGAAAAACTTTTGTCATGAATTTCTCCCGCTATGACCAATCCCTCTGCAAGATTTAACGACTGTTCGACGGCTTCGGTAAGCCGTGATCGAATGGTACTGACAAAGGCGGGCTTGAGGCTTTGTTTATCGATACTGAATTTATCGATAACGACATCAATAGAATGTTTGTTGGTTTTCAAAAGCGTGATGTCGCTATCAAGCTCAATAAACTTTCCGTCCACGCGCATCATTCGGAATCCTTTTGCTTTTACGTTATCAAAAAGCCCGGTGAATTCACCCTTGCGATCTCGTACGATGGGAGCCAAAATGACCAGTCGATAACTTCGGGCGGTGCCGCTCAGGCTGTTTTGGGCCATGGCAAGGATCGCATTCACAATCTGATCACCCGACATTTTGGAAATTTCCCTGCCGCAGTTCGGGCAATGCGGATGTCCGACACGGGCAAACAGCAAACGCAGGTAATCATAAATTTCGGTGACGGTTCCGACCGTGGAGCGGGGGTTATGGGATGTGGATTTCTGGTCGATAGAAATCGCGGGCGACAACCCTTCTATCGTGTCCACATCGGGTTTGTCCATGACGCCAAGGAATTGTCTGGCGTATGAGGAAAGTGATTCCACATATCGCCGTTGCCCTTCCGCATAGATGGTATCAAATGCCAGGCTTGACTTCCCGGAGCCGGAAAGGCCGGTAAAAACAACAAGTTTATTTTTGGGAAGCTCCAGGTGCACGTTTTTCAAATTGTGCTGTCTGGCGCCTTTAATGATAATGTTTTCCATAAAGCAAACGACCACCGATATCCCGTGGCTTGGGTATTATACCAGGCTACTATGCAGTTTCGGAAAGCTCTGCGATGAGATCACGAAAACGAGCCGCCGTTTCGAAATCCAGATCCCTGCTCGCTTTGCGCATGAGTTTTGTATAGGTCGCTATTTTCTTTTTCTTATCGG
The DNA here is from genome assembly GCA_049322955.1 of Patescibacteria group bacterium. Classification (GTDB taxonomy): domain Bacteria; phylum Patescibacteriota; class Microgenomatia; order UBA10105; family UBA927; genus UBA927. Next base: position 698,801 of record JBMOPU010000012.1, read on the forward strand.
CGGGGGTCATGGCGTCTTTTTCCTCCCGGGAGAGCGTTGCCGATTCATTCACCATTACGGCATCTTCCTTTTGTACGAGCCGTTCGCGAATGGGCTTCGAGATTGAGAGCGGGGTGATATTGTGCGTTGCATTGTACGCAAGTTGTATCGTGCGACGCCTCTCGACTTCGCTCATTGCCGCCGCCATGGATTTGGTGACGGTATCGGCGTACAAAATGACTCGGCCGTGCACATGTCGGGCCGCCCGCCCCATGGTTTGGATAAGACTCGTGCGACTGCGCAAAAATCCTTCTTTATCCGCATCAAGGACTGCTACCAATGATACCTCAGGAAGATCAAGTCCTTCCCGCAGTAAATTGATTCCCACGACCACATCATACTTGCCCGCCCGGAGGTCAGCCAGGATATCGCTCCGTTCAAGGGTTAAGACGTCCGCATGCAGATAATGCACTTTTATGCCCCGTTCCTCCAGGAATTTCGCCAAATCTTCCGCCATGCGTTTGGTGAGCGTCGTGACGAGCACCCGCTCATGTTTTTCGATTCGTTTATTGATCTCTCCCATCAAGTCTTCAATCTGTCCCTGACTTTTCCTTACTTCAATCTCAGGATCAACCAGCCCTGTCGGTCGGATGAGTTGTTCGACGATTGCCGTTTTCCCCGTTTGCGTCGTTACCCTATGGGTTTCCCACTCATCGGGAGTTGCGGACACATAGATAGTCTGCGGCATGCGCCGTTCGAACTCATCAAATTTGAGCGGACGGTTATCGATGGCGGCGGGAAGCCGGAAACCGTAATCGATAAGCGTTTGTTTTCTGCTTCGGTCACCCTGATACATACCGCGGATCTGCGGAATGGTCATATGAGATTCGTCGATTAAAAGAAGCCAGTCATTTTCGGGAGCGTTTCTCCGGACACTCGCTTCCTTAAAGTAATCAAGCAAAGAATACGGCGCTTCACCCGGCTTTCTGCCGTCGAAGTATCGGCTATAGTTTTCGATACCGTTCACGAATCCCACTTCCTGAATCATTTCAAGGTCGTAGGTGACGCGTTCTTTGATGCGTTGTGCTTCGATAAACTTATTCGCTTTGCGGAATGCCGCCACCTGTCGGTCAAGGTCATCTTGAATTTGGGCGAAAACGGATTTGTAGCTTTTCGGATCCGTCATATAGTGTTTGGCAGGATATACGACCAGTGCCGGCAAATCTTCAATCTTTTTCCCGGTTAACGGATCGCGTCGGTCAATGCTCAGAACGCCCTTTTCTCCCATGACGATACGGATACCCGTATCCTCATATGCCGGAAACACATCGATCGTTTCGCCGCGCACCCTGAATGCGCCGCGATGAAATCCGTAATCGTTCCGTTCGTACTGCAAATCGATGAGTCGCTCCATGATGCTTTCGCGGGTGACGGCGACTCCCGGCTGTAATTCCAGTACAAAGTGACCGTATTCCTTGGGAGAGCCGATGTTGTAAATACACGAAACGGATGCCACCACGATCGTGTCGTTTCTGGTCAATAAATTGGTAGTTGCGGCAAGACGAAGCTTGTCGATTTCCTCATTTATCTCGGTTTCCTTTTCTATATAGGTATTGGTGGACGGAATATACGCTTCCGGCTGATAGTAATCGTAGTAGGAAACAAAATAGGAAACCGCGTTGTCGGGGAAAAAATCCCGGAATTCCTGATACAGCTGGGCGGCCAACGTTTTATTGTGCGAGATGATAAGCGTCGGTTTTTGGATCTTTTCTATCACTTTCGCCATCGTGTAGGTTTTGCCGCTTCCCGTCACTCCCAGAAGTATCTGTTCGGGAACGTCGTTTTTCAGATTATCCAGCAATGCGGCAATTGCCTTCGGTTGATCGCCGGTCGGTTGAAATGCTGAGGTAAGGGTAAATTGCTTCATGTTCGGTTAATTTTCTGTTTTGATATAGATATATCGGGTTTGAATGGATTGACAGTTCGGTTATTTTTCGTAATACTACGAATTATCGTAACATAGTTTCGGTTCCTGTAAATACAGGAAAACTAATATGCCAGCAATACTTTATCCGAGAGAACGCCAACTCCTTGATTTTATCACGCAATTTATCGGAAGGTTCGGGTATGCCCCGACCCTGAAGGAGATCGGTGAAGCGTTAAATATTCATTCGCCCGCTACCGTGCATGAACACGTCGATCGACTTCGTCAAAAAGGATTTATCCGTAAGCTTGACGGAACGGCACGGGGTCTGGAGGTCGTCGCGGAAAATTATAAACCCGCGGGACAAAATGCCACCATGGATTTGCCCGTTCTAGGCTTTATCGCGGCAGGTGCTCCTCTTGAGCCGTACACCGACCCGAATTTCTATATATCGGTAGCTCCTTCCATGATCGCTTCCAGCCAGCCGCATTACGTATTGCAGGTCAAAGGACAATCCATGATCGATGACGGCATTTTTGATGGCGATTATGTCGTGATCCAACACCAGCAGGATGCAAAAAACGGCGACATTGTGGTAGCGCTTCTCCCGAACGGCCTTGCAACCTTAAAGCGTATCTATTTTGAAAAAGACAAAATAAAACTCATGCCGAGCAATTCCACCATGTCTCCCATATTTACCACGCATGTCAAAATCCAAGGACGATGTGTGGGACTTATCCGAAAATTCGTGTAACCGTTATTGTCGGGGGTATATCGTGAGCGGAGATTCGGATTTTACCGTCCTTCCGTTTTGCACATCCCGTGATACCACGCTTCCGGGATAAATGGTGCAATACTCACCTATTTTTGTCCCCGGCAAGACACCGCTGTGCATGCCGATGGAGGTGTGCGCGCCGATGATCGCACCGAATTTCCCGTCAACCGGTTCAAGAGTTCCCTGGAAGAGTGAAGCGATACGTCTGCCGCGCAGATTATATCCCGTTAAGACATCTCCCGCGGTTATTTCCACCCATGGTGCCACCACGGAATCACCGACAAAGCTGTGATGCGTCGTCGTATCATGTCCGATGGTGCTTCTTACGACCTCGCTCATGGCACCGATGACACAGTGGCGACCGATTATGCTCGATCGAACGAGTGAATGATCACCTATTTCCGCCCGGTCTGCGATGCATACCGGACCGACAATATGGGCATACGGATGGATCACGACGTGATGGCCGATATGTACATTTCCGTCGATTATAGCCGTGGGATGAATACGTGCGGACCGTTCAATATGGGGTGTGACAACTCTTGATTCAAGAATGTGTGAAAAGAAGCGAATCGTCTCCCAAGGGCGACGAAATTCAACCCGTGCGTCTTCTTTATCGCGTAATGCCGCGGGAACGACAGAAAGCAGTGACCGACGGAGCGGCCACATATCCTTAGTCCAATGAGAAAAGCGATCCGGCAAAGCCATCCGCGCATTATAGGGGAATGAGATGATGAGGGCAATCCGAAGGACGAAAAACGATTACTCGTTGACGACCTTTTCAAGCTTCTTGGTGGACACGCCGGGAACATCCGGGTGCCGTTTGTTTTGGATGTATTCGTAAATCATCGGAATAATCGAGAGTCCGATGATCGCAAATACCGCATAGTGAAAGTTTTCCTTAATAAACTCCATGTTGCCGAAGAAATATCCGAGCAACGTAAAAATCGCGACCCACAATACGCCCCCGACGATGTTATAGGTGATAAACGTCGAGTAATGCATGGATCCCACTCCCGCCACAAAGGGGGCAAACGTACGGACAATCGGCACAAAACGAGCCAGAATAATCGTTTTTGCCCCGTGCTTTTTATAAAACTGTTCTGTCTTGTCGATGTGCTCCTGATTGATGAGGGTAATTTTGGGATTATCGACGATTTTCCGTCCGAAGAAGTGCCCGATCCAGTAATTAACCGTATCCCCCGCAATTGCCGCCACCATAAGGAGGGCAAGCATAAACCAGACATTCAGCGATCCTAACGCGGCAATAGCACCCGCCGCAAACAACAGAGAATCACCGGGGAGAAACGGCGTCACCACAAAACCCGTCTCGGCAAATACGATAAGGAAAAGAATCCCGTAGGTTAACGCCCCGTATTGATTGACGAGGTCGGTAAGATGCGTATCCAGGTGCAACATGACATCAAGAAAAGAAGTGAGTAGTTCCATAAGAGATATATAGTATCACGAGAATGGTACAATGTACCACATGGGAACCTTATCGATCGTCGCCACCCCAATAGGCAACCTGGAAGATATTTCTCTTCGCGCACTCAAAGTACTCTTTACCGCTGATGTCATTGCGTGCGAAGACACAAGACGGGCAGGATCGCTACTGCATGAGCTCGGCGTTCGCTATCCGGAAGTGCTTATTGCTCTGGGGATTGATGCCGCCAGAACACCCCGTTTTATACGCTATGATGATCATACCGAACAACAGGGTGCGCCGGAAATCATCGCACTCGTGGAAAACGGTAGCGATGTGGCCCTTATTTCCGATGCCGGCACGCCGCTCATCAACGATCCCGGATATGTGCTCGTCAATGCGGCAAGAAAAAGAGGTATCCCCGTCATCGGGATTCCGGGTGCGTCCGCAATTCTCACCGCACTGACCGTTTCCGGCCTTCCCGCCAATACCTTTACGTACCTCGGGTATCCTCCCGAAAAACAAGGTAATCGGGTCAGGTTATTGCACTCGCTTAAGGAAATCGCCACAAAAGAGCCGACGACGTTTGTTTTTTACGTGTCACCGCATAAACTTTCGGGTATGCTCGCGGACATGGACGAGGTATTCGGAGAATCGCAGGGTATTACCGTGGCACGGGAACTTACGAAACGGTACGAAGAGGTATGGACGGGATCCGTGAAAGACGCACAAACACACTTTGCCGAACCCAAAGGTGAATTTGTTCTCCTGTTTCGCCGCTAATAATCTTCGAGGGTTGACGTATCGCCGATCGGAAGTCCCAATTCCTTTGCTTTGAGGATTCTGCGCATAATTTTTCCCGATCGGGTTTTGGGGAGTTTATCGATAAACTCGATTTCCCGGGGATACGCGTGCCCCGCCAAATGCTTTTTGACATAGACCGAAAGCTCCTCTTTAAGGGCGTCCTGCTGTGCTTTGGTTGAGGCCTTTTTCAGGGCCTCTTTCTCGAGGACGACAAATGCTTTGATGATCTCGCCGCGCATGACGTCGGGTTTGCCGATGACTCCCGCTTCAACGACAGCTGGATGCGCGACAAGTGCCGATTCCACTTCAAACGGACCCACCCGTTCTCCCGAGGTTTTAATCACATCATCCGCTCTCCCGATAAACCAGAAGTAGCCGTCCTTGTCCTTCATACCCCGGTCGCCGCTTATGTACCAGCCTTTGGTAAAATAGCTTTTGTATTTGTGCGGTCGCTTCCAGATGGTGTGCATGATCGAAGGCCACTTCGGCTTTAAGGCGATATTGCCCTCGGTATTTATCGGTAATTCATTTCCTTTGTCATCGACGATAGCGGCAGTCAGCCCCGGAATAGGCTTGCCCATGGAACCGATTTTCATGTCCATAGAGGGATAATTGGCAATACAGATAGCACCCGTTTCCGTCTGCCACCAGGTATCATGAAAAGGCATGCCGAATGCCTTCAAACCCCAGCGTATCGCTTCGGGATTAAGCGGTTCTCCGACGGAGCAAAGATGCCGAAGGTGGGAAAGGTTATGCTTATTGACTAAGTCGGTGCCGGCGGCCATGAGCATACGAATGGCGGTGGGTGCCGTGTACCAGACTGTGACGTTGTATTTGTCCAACAGCGCGTACCAGCGATCGGGGTCAAATCGTCCGGCGTACACGAGCGCGGCTACCCCGTTGCTCCAACTCCCCAATATTTCATACGCAATCCCCGTTACCCATCCGGGATCGGCGGTACACCAGTAGGTGTCGTCATCCCGAAGGTCCAACACCCAATGTGCCGTCATGTGTTCCTGGATGATCGCCCGATGGGAATGTACCACTCCTTTCGGCTTGCCTGTCGTTCCGGAGGTGTACAGCATGAATGCATAATCATCGGGATCGGTTTTGGCGATACGAAGCTCATCGGATGCCGCCGCAAGGCTTTTTGCAAACGAAGGTTCGTCAACGACGATAATGTGCGCAAGTTCGGGAAGCTTTTTTTTGATTTTATCGACGCGTGGCTTGAGATCACTCGTGGTAATCAACACTTTGGCCCCGGAATTTTCCAAACGATCGCAAAGTGCCTGTTCCTGAAAGGCGCTAAACAGCGTCCCGGCGATTGCACCGATTTTTAAGATACCCAGGAAGCTGAAGTAGAGTTCCGGAACACGCGGCAGGAACAGAAAAACCCTATCTCCCCGCTCGACGCCGAAGTCTTTGAGGATATTGCCCATTTTGTTTGAAAGGAGCGAAATATCCTCAAACGTATATTTTTTCTCATTCCCTGCTTCATCTTCCCAAAAGAGCGCTACTTTGTTTTTTCGCCAGGTGGCCACATGCCTGTCTATCGCGTTATACGCCGCATTCAGGCCGCCGTCCACCCAATCGAGGGCGCGCCGAGCGTCTTTCCACGAGAAGCTCGCCGCCGTCTTGTCATAATCCTCAAGATTCGGCGGAAAAGCGCCCGTTCCTTTTGGTTTCTTATAGAGCTCTTCCTTCATTTGGCAGTATCATCACGCTTGACGAATTTGGCATCCAGACGCTTCAGGTTCTCCATTACGCCCGTGTATTCCATTTCATCCTGAGGTCCCATGGCCGGATTAAAGAATCCCTGCTCACGCATGGCAAGGGTCTTTTCCGTCGCTTTCTCACGGATGACATCCCAGAACGGCTGGTCAAACAAATCAACCGCCTCCGTGAGTTTGCCTTCATGGACACAGTATCCGGCGGCGGACATGATTGTCGGTCCGTCAAAAAACGAGATGATCGAATTCTGCTTTACCGGCATGACGGCCACATGGTGTGATCCGCGATTGTCGCCCAGCGTATATTGCGCGAGTGCCCACGGAGAAAGTATCTCCCCCGTTGAAGGGAATTGTTTCTGGCTTCGCACGATCGCTACGGGGTCATCTTTTCCGACATATTTGCCCGCGATATTATGAAGCCTGCTCGTTGAGGCAACCGCGGCGGTAAGGCCCGATGCGTTTTCAACAACGGACGCGATGATATAGCGATTGGGATCACGGAGTAAGCATGCGATATCATAGTAATCCTGTGGAACCTTCAAGGTAATCACCTTGTCATGCTCGGTGTGGTTCACATCCATGATGGTGAATGTAAATCCCGCCTGCATGTCGGGAGCAAGAAGAAGGCCGGCATTGTGATACGGGTCGGCAAATGCGGAAAAAAGTGCATGGTTAAATACACCCGGTCCGCATTTGTCACCGGCAAAAACGATAAACGGCTCTGCGGCGCGTTCCTCAATTTCCATTTCGGCGCTTCCCGGTCCCATACCGCGCACATTGCCGGAAAATGCATCCTTGAGTAAATCCTGTCCCGCACCGTACAACCCCTGACTCTTGGCAATTTTGGTGGTTTCGACAAAGGTATCCCATGCGAACTTATGAACATCACTGTTGTCCGTTCCGCGGGAATGCGTCATGGTGAGGGCGATATCATCACCCGTAAAGGTCACGTTGGCATCAAGAAGAAGCCCGCTTTTTATGGCTTCATCAACACGTTCTCTGGCTTTTGCCAGCATTGCATCACTCGGGCGATTGTGTCCGCCTATGGAACCGGTATCCGCTTTAATAACTGAAATGGTCACTTTCATGGTGTGACCTCCTTTCTCTATAAACAATCCGCTAATAAATTTTTTCCCGTCATTTCATTTGGAATAGGAAGCCCCAGTGCCGCTAAAATCGTCGGGGCAATATCGGCAAGCTTTCCCGTTGGAAGCTTAAGCGGCTGATTTTCGAATCGTTTGTCAATCATGATGCAAGGCACCGGAAACATAGAATGCTCGGTATCCATTTCTCCCCCGGGTCCGAGCATTTCTTCAACGTTACCATGATCCGCCGTAATCATGCAAGAGCCCCCCATGGAGAGCGCCAGCGAGGTGATTTTTCCGACACACTCATCGGTTACTTCGCATGCCTTAATCCCCGCGGAAATATTGCCGGTGTGTGCCACCATGTCGGGATTGGCAAAGTTTATCGCGATAAACGAATAGACGTTACTCGTCATCCGATCAATCACATGATTCGTCAGCTCCACCGCGGACATGGAAGGTTGCAAATCATACGTGGCCACCTTGGGGGAAGGCACGATCAATCGGTCTTCCTGTGGAAACGGTACCTCACGCATTCCGTTGAAGTAATAGCCGATAAACCGTTCTTTTTCCGTTTCGGATACCCGTAATTGGCGAAGCCCCGCTTCCGAAAAAACCTGCCCGAGTGTTTTGGTAATCTGATTTAAGGGATACGCAACGACGCACGGACTGGGTCGCTCATATTCCGTCATGGTGACGAAGAATAATTCCGGCAGTACGATAGTACGGACAAAAGGACGTTTTCTGCTGTCTTCTTCGATGACATGTTTATGATAATACTTCACCGCATACGGATCGAAGCTTTCCGTCGGATTGTATGTTTCAAAATTCGGGAGGGTAAAGGCACGGGTAAGCTGTCGCGGTCTGTCGATGCGATAGTTATAGAAAATCACGGCATCATGGGCGGTGATGCGAGGGTACGCGTTGCCGTTGTGATCGGTGAGGATAACAGGCTCGATAAACTCGTCGGTAATCCCCTTCTTATAACTTGCGTCAATCGCTTCTGCGGCGGATTTTGCTTTAGAGGGGATATCCTCGGTAAGTGCCTGATACGCTCGCGCCGTCCTGTCCCATCGCCGATCCCGATCCATGGCGTAATATCGCCCCATGATGGTGGCGACATGCGTGTTGTTGCACTGCGCCAGTTTGGCTTCTACTTCCCGAATGAAGCGAATCCCCGACTTCGGGGGAGAATCTCTGCCGTCGGTGAAAAGATGCAGATAAACTGGGCGGGTGCACTGATTCCGTTGCATCAGATCGAGGAGAGCATAGAGGTGGTCACGACTTGCATGGACGCCGGAATCAGAAAGCAAACCCATGAGGTGAATATTCGACTGGTGTGAGGTGGCATAATGGATCGCCCCCAAAAATGCGTCGTTGGTAAAGAAACTTCCGTCCTTGATGGTCATATTTATCCGCGGAAGATCCTGGTAGACAACCCGACCCGCACCGATGTTGATGTGCCCGGTCTCCGTGTTGCCGTCTTCTCCCGGCGGCAAGCCCACCGCTTCCTGTGAGGCGTCAAGCTGTGTGTGGGGAAACGAATTCCAGAGTCTCGGGATGTGCGTCAGCTTCGCTTGTGAGATAGCGTTGCCCGGACCGGGAGGGGCAAGACCCCATCCGTCTAAAATAATGAGCACGAAAGGCTTACCCATGCGTAAATAGCTCCGATTCTATCTGGAGCAATCGATTGTATTTCGCAACCCGCTCTCCCCGTGCGGGAGCACCGAACTTCACGTAGTCTGATTGAACTCCTACGGCCAGATCGGCAATAAATGCATCGTTCGTCTCCCCGCTCCGGTGCGAGACAATGGTTTTGATGCCCGCCTGTTTGGCAATGGCGATAACGGCAAAAAATTCGGAAAGGGAACCGATCTGATTGGGTTTGGCAAGAATCGCCGAACACACCTTTTCGGTAATTGCGCGTTTCAACCGCTCGGGATTCGTCGCCAATAAATCATCGCCTACGACTAATACGTCATTCCCGATCTGGCGGGAAAGATCGTCCCAACTATCCCAATCATCTTCGCTTAACGGGTCCTCCAAAATTAATAGGCGATATTTCTTATGAAGCTCCATGAGATACTTAATAAAGTCGCTACTATTGAGGGGCGTGGGCTTATCTTTGATCTGATACCCTCCCCGATCATGCTTAAAGCTGTTCGCGGCGAGGTCCAATCCGAAAAATATGTCCACTCCGAAAATATAGGGAGAAGTTTTGATTGCTTCGGCGAGAATTTTTAGGGCGTCCAGGTTTGTGAAAAGGTTAGGGGCAAAACCCCCTTCGTATCCCACGGCGTAGACGGCATTTCTATATTTGAGTATCTGCATCACCTGCTTATAAATAGCAACACCCATCTCTAAAGCCTGAGAAAACGATTTATTCGATGCGGGCACGACATGAAATTCCTGAAAATCCAAATTTCCCGAGCCGTGTTTGCCCCCGTTTATGACGTTAAACGTCGGGGTGGGAATTCTCGCCATGGGAGATGCGACAAACGGCGTAAAGAGTTCGTTGATATAGCGGTACAAAGGAATTCTCCGGGCATTGGCCGCCGCGGATGCCGTTGCAAGCGATACTCCCAATATGCTGTTAGCTCCCAGTACGTGTTTATCAGGTGTCCCGTCGAGGTCCAAGAGCGCTTTATCAAGCGCGGCCTGGTTTAAGGCATCCATACCTTTTACCGTGGTTGCAATGGTGCCGTTGACATGCGAAACGGCTTTTAAAACTCCCATACCGCCGTACCGCTTGGGATCTTTGTCCCGAAGCTCTACCGCTTCATATTTCCCGAGACTAGTTCCCGCAGGAACGCTCGCTATACCACGGTAGCCGCTTTCCAGGATAACCATCACCTCAATAGTCGGATCGCCGCGAGAATCAAGAATTTCGCGGGCAATAACGGAATGAATACGGGTACTTACCTGTGTCATAACGGTGTTTATTTTTTCGTCACGAAGCGGTGCTCTGCGGCGGCAACCGTCGCTCTCACATGATCGACCGCATCGGCATTGACGGATACGCTGGTTATCCCCCAAGAGACAAGCTTTTCGACCAGTTCCGGGTAGTCCGAGGGTGCCTGTCCGCACATGGAGGTGGTGACGCCTTCCTTTGCACACGCCTTTATTACCTTTTCAAATGCCCACATCACGGAAGGATCCTGCTCGGAAAAATCATGGGCAACTTCGCTATTGTCCCGATCGGTTCCCATGGTCAACATCGTTAAATCATTACTTCCTATGGACACCCCGTCGATACCGACTTTCAGAAAATCCTCAATGCGGATAACGTTCGTGGGAATCTCCACCATCATCCACAATTTGAAGGTGCTGGAACGCGAAAGTCCGCTCGCCGCCACCATCTTTTTTACTTCCATGAGTTCCTCAGGGGTTCTCACAAACGGAATCATGATCCACAGATTTTTAAGACCCATTTTATTCCGTACCGTCTTGATTGCTTCAAGTTCAAGCTCAAATACCTGCGGATCGGCAATATAGCGTGCCGCGCCCCGGAATCCCAACATCGGGTTCGGTTCCTCCGGCTCAAACGCTGTTCCTCCCTTAAGATTGCGATATTCGTTTGTCTTAAAATCCGTCGTTCGATACACCACCGGACGGGGAGAAAACGCCTCCGCTATGGTGGCGATTTGTCCCGCCACAACGTCGATAAACATCTGTTGTTTTTTGTCGGCAATAATCTTTTTGGGATGGATTCCGACGCTCGCCATGATAAATTCGGCACGAAGGAGTCCCACACCGTCGGCATGGAGCTTGGCCACTTCCGCGGCTCTCCCTGCTTGCGCCAGATTCATATATACTTTGGTTGCCGTTTTTATCCGTTCGGCGGGTTTGACGATAGCAGGCGCACCGGTCGCGACCTTCACGGCACCCTTGTATATTTCGCCGTTAGTGCCGTTCACCGTGATCACCATACCGTCCTTGACCGTCTTAAGGACACCGGTAGTTCCCACAACCGCGGGGATACCCAACTCACGCGAAACGATTGCGGCGTGAGAGGTACGGCCGCCACGCTCCGTTACGATGGCAACCGCTTTTTTCATGGCGGGCACAAAGTCGGGGTTCGTCATTTGGGCTACCAACACATCCCCCGGGTGGACTTTCCCCAAATCTTTGGGGCTATAAAGAATCTGTACAGGACCGCTGGCAAGCCCCGGACTGGCGGCATCGCCTTTCAAAAACACTTCCTGTTTGGTAACGGGTAACTGCTGACGGTTCACCGTCGACTTAATGGTCGTCACCGGCCTGGTTTGAACAATATAAAGCTTGCCCTTTTCGATCGCCCACTCAATATCCTGCGGGAAGAAATAATGTTTCTCCAAACGTTTGCCGAGCCGGGCAAGACCAAGAATCTGTCCGTCGGTCAGTTTTGCCTGAGAACCTTTCGCTTTCGGAATCGGGGTAATAAGGGTCTTCGTGCCGTGTTTGGTCATGATCTTTTCCTGCGTATTGACCTCTTTTTCGATAATTTTTTCGTCCGCTTTATCAACCACATAATGGTCGGGGGTAACGGCACCCTGGACGATCATTTCACCGAGGCCGTAAATGGCGTCAACCACCACTTTGGTTTTGTCGTTCGTGACGGGATCAATCGTGAACATAATGCCCGAATAATCGGACTGCACCATGCGTTGTACCGGAACGGCGATCCCGACTTTAAAGTGATCAAACTTGTGGGTGGCACGGTAGAATATCGCACGATCGGTGAAAAGCGATGCCCAGGCTTCTTTTACTTTTTCAAGTAAATTTGCTTCTCCCAACACATTAAGAAACGTTGCCTGTTGTCCCGCAAATGACGCTTCCGGCAGATCCTCGGCGGTTGCGGATGATCGTACGGCGACAAGCGCATGCTTTTTCAGTAATCCCGTATCCATGGTAAAATACGCGCGCATCACCTCATGAGCGATATCTTCGGGAAACCGGGATTTCATGATAAGCGAACGGATAGCTTTTCCCGCCTCTGCCAATTTCTTACTATTACTGACGTCCAGGCCGTGCAGGAGATCAGCAAGATCATCACGAAGATGTGCTTCGTCGAGGAAATGGAAGTATGCCTGTGCGGTGACGATAAAACCGTTGGGCACGGGGAACCCAGCCTTCGTCATTTCGCCTAAATTGGCACCCTTGCCTCCTACAATTCCTATGTCACCCCGATCAACGTCCTTAAACCATACGACAAACGGTTTGGTCATATGACCAGTATGGGTAATTTTTGCAAAAATCGCAAGTGCTATAATGCACGATATGCGAAAAGCAATACTTTTTGATATGGACGGGGTTATCGCCCACAGTGAAACGCTGTGGAATGAGCGGGAACCCGATTTGCTGAGAGAAATCCTCCCCGCATCTGCCGCTGATACGATTATCGGAAATACCCGCGGTCTTTCGGAAAGCCTTATCTACGAATGGGCAAAAAAATTAGGATATAGCGGAACCAGAGAAACCTTTTATGGTAAGTATGACCGTCTCGCACAAAAAATATATGCGGAATGTGCTCTCACGCCGGGTATGGATGATCTATTCGGGGAATTGAAACAATCACAGGCATCAATAGGATTGGTATCTTCATCCCCTATGGATTGGATCACCATCGTATTACACCGTCTCAAAAACCGGGATGTATTCCGTTTCATAGAATCGGTCAATGCGCACCCCGAGCTACGCCCAAAGCCCGCACCGGACGGGTATATCGCGGCCATGAAGGCGTTAAACGTACTCCCTCATGATACGCTTATTGTCGAAGACTCCCAAACGGGGATCAATGCGGCGGTGTCAGCGGGTGCCAACGTGTGTTGTTTTGCCCTTCATGTCGACAAACAGAAACTGCCTACGGGTGTTACCCAGTACGCCCATACCATTCAGGAGCTGAAAAGCGCTTGCATGGCCTTTCTTGCCCCCCGATAAATGCTTTTACCGGTTCGCGGGTACAATCACCTCAAATTTCTCCGGCTTACCGTAGGCTTTCGGACCGTAATCGTTACAAAACTGCTCAATGTGTTGCATGAAATAGTCGGGCTTCACCTTTTGAATCTGCCCGCACAAGTAATACGTAAGCGCGATGACGGTACCGAAACTTGCCGTAGCGCCAAGCGGGATATCCCAGCGGTGGGCAGGGTGGCCGAAGTATTTGTTTTCACTGCCCAAGGTGATCACCAATTCATGTTCCCACGGATGGACAAATTTAGCATGTCGGGCATGACCTTGCGGAAACGCGCGAATCATAACGTGCGGTCCGAATAATTCGTCTCCTTTTATTTCGACCATAGGCCCGACGTTGAGGTACGCATCGGGGAGCACAAACGTGTACGTCTGATATTCGGAAAAACCGGGAGGAAGTGAGATACCGTTTATACATGTCTTTATATCTTCCGCTTTTTCTCCCGTTGCGGATAATACCATCCCCAGATACGTTGAGGTGTTGTACGTATACGGCTCTGCAATGCTTTTGTACGCGTACACTTTGTCGGCGATACCTGCCCCGGTTGAATTCGGCTTGCAGGTCAACAAGGTTGTTCTTAGCTTCATATCCCGCGAAAGTTCGAGTTCCCACACCGAATCTTTTTCACCCGAGGCGGAGATGATGACCGCATCGGTGATAAGTCCCTTTTCAATGACCGGCTTGTAGGCTTCTGCAATCGCACGAAAATTACTTTCATCGGCAAATATGGCCGCTTTTCCCGAAAATAAAATTTTGCCCGTATTAATTGCATTGCCGCTCCCGACGACAAAAGGAAGCGAATAGGCACTGATATCAAGGGCGGGGGGCGGTGTTTTTGTAAAAAAATCCAACGCTTCCAAAACGATCGTATCCAATGTCGGAATGTTCATAGCAACCCCTTTCTAATATGAAATAAGTATTTCGGTATCGGCAACCGTCGCGCTGACTTTGTACGATCCGCACCCTGCGGGAACAAACACCGAGTGACCCATAGTTACGGTAACGGGCAGTTCATTTGCCGTGACGACGACGGCTCCCGCCCTGACAAATATATGCCGGAAGGTGTCCATGGTCGAATCAAACATCGCTCCCGGTTTCGTGAAGCTCACCCGATCCATAGAATAGTACTTACTTTCCAAAATCAGATCATGCGTATAGGCGTCCGTTTTTGCAACCGATTTTGCCTGACGCATATGGGTTTTCGGATCGTTTGCCTCAGGACTTCTGTCTGCGTAAGTAAAGTACTCGGCTATCTGTAACGGACGAAGCGTTCCGTCTTTCGACATTTTCCCCTTGTCAAAACTCCGCAGTGTCGCCACGTTATCCATGACATTGAGCTGAATCTCATACAACACGTTCCCCAAAGGAATACTCGCAAGATCTTCCTCCCAGGAGTGATGGATACCGCAGGGCGAAAGGTCGATAAGCGTTCCTTTTTCTACCCGGACGACATTGACGTATTGCCAGGGGTTCGCGTCTTTGACGAGCTGACTGATTATCTCGGACGCCTCCTCGTACGAAAGGGACCCTTCGCGAACCCGTGCGGCGACAAGTTGCATCTCTTTGTCGAGTTTGGTGACCGCACCCTGATATGACTCCCATGAAACTCCCGTTTTGATACCGCAGGTAATAATGCCGGGCTCAAAGTAATACCAGGATTCTGGCTTGGGCTTCCAATGGTCATTTTTCACCCCGTCGGGGACATGCAGTTGAAATGAATTGCCCAATGCCTGGGTAAATTTCAACAGTAAATGCATCGTTGAGCCGTACGTACGAACGATGCGCTTTCCCAACACCGCCACCGCATCCTGTGAGATGAGCGCCGACAGGGCTACGCTGTTGGGGACGACTGATTGCTGTTCAACCGACTTGGTATCGGCTATTTCCCCCTGAAATTGCGGATCTTGGGAACTTATTAACAGCGACAGATTGCTTTTATCGTAAAGTTCATACGATTGCCCGATTTTTTTGCCGGCGACGTTTGTTGCGTTCTGCCATTTTTTAGATTCGGCGATGTACGTTCCGCCCCAAGTCGGCTGTTCAATAAGCTTTGGAATAACAAGATACGGACGAAGTTGTTTTGTATCCATAGGATGGTTACTCTAACGCTTTTGTGTTGACACCGGAACCGAAATCGATTTCGGAAAACTTATGCAGTATTTCGCCGACCTGACGCTTCAGTGTGTCGTACGCTGTCTGGGTCTTCCCTTCAAATTTCACCGTAAGATACGGCCCGTTTTGACTTGCCCGCACGATAAGCATCTCGCTATCAGTGTCCATACGCACCCCGTCAATCTCGGTATAGGTAGCCGCCGGATACAATTTCTTCACCTCTCCGCCGATCTTTTCACTGACGAGTGAAAATTTGATCGCATCCGGACATCCTACTTTTATTTCAGGGCTTGAAACATACTGCGGCAACTCGTCGATAACCGCGGCAAGACTCTTCTTTACTTTGGTTAAGTAGGCAAGGAGACGCAAGCTGGCAATAGCTCCGTCATCATGACCGTAAAAATTGTCCATGAAGAAGAAATGTCCCGAAAGCTCCCCGCCGAACGGTGAACGCGCCTCGCGAACTTTGGCTTTAATAAATGAATGCCCCGTCTTCCAAAGGATCGGCGTGCCGCCTTTTTGGCGTATTACTTCATCCACCTGCTTGGAGCAAAGCGCATTATAGACGATGTTTGCTCCGGGAAGAGACCCCAACACGTCGACGGAGAATATAGATACGAGGACGTCGTTCCAAATGAGCCTTCCGGTGTGATCGACAATGCCGACACGATCCCCGTCACAATCATAGGAAAATCCGATATCGGCTTTTTCCTTGAGCACCCGTTCGGCAAGACGTGCCTGCACTTCGTGCTCGGTCGGGTCTGGCGTACCTACCGGGAAATTACCGTCGGGCGTGGTGTTTTGCTCGATGACTTCGCACCCTACCGAGCGCAAGATGTCGGGTAAATAAATGCCCGTGGTAGCACCGCAGGAATCCACGACAATCTTGAATGTACCGATGGGATCAATCCGTCGCTTCAGATCATCCATATATTCCTGTTTGATATCTTTTTTGACCACCGTGCCTTTCGGCGAGCGGGTCACGAATTTCCCTGATTTGACCAAATCGCGAAGTTCAATAATCTCTTCGGAAAGCATGGTTTCCGAAAATCCCATACCGAACTTAAACCCGTTGTATTCTTTGGGGTTATGCGATGCGGTGATCATGACTAATCCTTTGGTACGGAAGTAGTACCCGGCAAAGTACGCAATTTGAGATAACGTCATGCCGATGTCATAGACCGTTATTCCCGACTCGGTGAGTCCTTTGACCATGGCGTCGCGAAATTCGGGACTTGAGAGCCGACAATCATAGCCCACCACGCAATCATAGATCCTGCGTTGGAGTAACCATGTCGCATACCCTTTTGCCAACAATTCCACATTTTCCGCATCGAGTTCACTGCCTACCAAACCGCGCAAGTCATATCCGCGAAACACATGATCAGGAATAGAGTTCATAAAACCTCCTTATAAAGAAATCAATAATTGTTCGATACGTTGGGTTAAAACAAACGGTGAGGATCCCGTTTTGATGGCAGTGTCGATATCCAACAAGGATGTATGCATAACGACGAGTTGTTCAATCGTAAAATGTTGCGCCTGTGAAGTCAAGCGACCTACCTGCCACGATTGCATACCCGCAGGCGTTACTCCGTCTTTGAGCATGATGAGCTGTCGCACGCGCCGTACAAGCAGGGCAAACACCACTTCGGGAACTTCCTGCGATATCACCTGGGAAAATAAGGTTAACGACGTTTTTGCATTGCCGGGAGCTATGCTATCAAGAAATTGGAAGATAACGCTCGGCAGTTTAAAGAGAAACGGTCGCAGGGCACTGCCGAGTTTTGAGAGCGTTCCTTTTTCAATTTCCTTGTCTTCATAGAGGATGATGTCCGTGTCTTTTGCAGAGGCAATAATCTGGGCAAGCAGATTCGAAAACGCTTTTTCCCTTTTTTTAGCATTACCGATAAACCCTTCGATAATAACGAGTATTTCCCCGCCGAACAGGGAAGATGACGTCAGCGCCTGTACAAGCGCGTTCGAATCCAACTTCTTACCTGAAATTTCCCGGATCTCCTTATCTTTTGCGTCGGATTTGAGCTCCATGAGTTTGGCGCGTGAAGCGGTCAGATGGTCCCCATGAATAAGCGTAAGCATAGCGTTAGGTTGACGGTTGCAGTTTCTTGAGCGCTTCGGTAAGGAGCGGCACATTGGTTTTCGGGTACCCTAATTGCGTCATGGCGGTCGAAACGGGCATCCATGTCGCCTCACTGATTCCTTCTTCCGTTTGAACCACCGGTTTTTGCAATGAGGCGGACCGGAACACATAATAATACACCGTCTTCCGAATCGGAAGGGCACGGAAGTACCAATAGGAGGTAGGAGCGAGTGAAGCGACGAGGGTGAGATTATGTATCCCCACTTCTTCGGCGATTTCGCGTAGAGCGGTGGTTTCAAGATCCTCGCCCTTTTCAATCTTTCCTTTGGGGAACGTCCACAAACCCTTTCGATCTTTCATCACCAACACGAGCATGACCTGTTTGCTCCGGTAAAAAATAAGCCCTCCTGCCGATACTTCGCTCATCATATTATTTGAGATATTTTTTCCCTTTTATCTTATCGGGAAGCAGACTTTCATTTGTATATGCCTGATAGCCCTTGCCGTAGCCTAAGTTTTTCATGAGCTTGGTCGGCGCATTGCGGATGACCAGCGGAATCGGGAGGTTCCCGTATTTTTTGACATCATCAAGCGCCGCAAAGTACGCATCATATGCGCTCCGGTCTTTTTTGGCCAGGGAAAGATACACAACCCCGTGCGCAAGATTTTCCTGACATTCGGGATAGCCTATTTTGTTACAGGCATCAAATACGGCATTTGCCACAACAAGTGCCGTGGGTTGGGCTACCCCGATATCTTCCGACGCAAAAACGACCATGCGCCGTGCGATAAACAACGGATCCTCGCCGGCTTCGACCATCCGCGCCAGATAATAGAGCGCGGCATCGGGATCGCTGGCGCGCATCGATTTTATAAACGCGCTTATCGTGTTGTAATGTTCCTCGGCACCTTTATCATAGTGGAGTGTCTTCCGTTGTGCCGCTTCCTCAATATTTTTGAGCGTCAGCTGTTTGCCTTTGGTAATTTCCGACGCAATTTCAAGCGTCGTCAGGAGTGCCCGACCGTCACCGTTTGCCACTTCCCAAAGAAACTTTTCCGCATCCGTTGTTATGGTTTTTTTCAGATACGATAATCCCCGTTGCGTAATGGTATGAAGCGCGGCTTCCGTAAGAGGATTGAGGACAAGAACACGAAGTCGTGACAAAAGCGGACTAATGACCTCAAATGACGGGTTTTCGGTAGTAGCACCGATAAAAATAACCGTACCCTTTTCCACATGCGGCAGTAAGGCGTCCTGTTGCGCTTTGTTAAACCGATGAATTTCATCGATAAAGAGTACGGTGCGCCTCCCTGTTTTGAGCCGTTCGGCCGCTTCGGCGATAATACCCCGTACGGTAGCAAGCGATGTGGTGACTGCCGATTCCGCAACAAAGTGTGCATCGGTTAAGGTTGCCAAGAGCTGGGCAAGCGAGGTTTTGCCGCTCCCCGGGGGCCCCCAAAATACCATGGAGGGAAGAAAGCCCTTCACGAGAAATTTTCGGATAATCCCTTCTTTGCCGACAAGGTGATCCTGACCGATAATTTCGTCCAGGGTGCGAGGTCGTAACGCGTCAGCAAGAGGCCGAGACATTTCCATCGGCAATCATTCTATCATGTTTCGTAAGTGTTTCGGGAAAAATCGACATGCGCTACGGGAACCTTATATTTTTTCAACATGCGAACGATGCGAACGTCAATAGGGTGCATATCATCAAATCGCCATACGATAATCTCATGAGTCGGTTTTGCGGCGTCATGTTCCTTTGCTAATAGGGAGATCTCATCAGTAGCTCCCTGCCCAAACGGAATTCTCGGGAGAATTGTCCGCACAAACTGCGTTCTTTTCGACTGCTCAAGCGAGGCAAAACACGCGGGACAGAAACATCCCGCATATTTTGCCGTTTCTTTGCCGAAGGTGCGTATCGTCATACTCTCCCGAAGGAGACGGTTATTTTACTACTTCCTCCCACGGGAAACCAGCACGCCCGAAGTGTCCGTAGCGTGCCGTTTTAGCATAGATTGGACGGCGTAGTTTAAGCCCCGAAAGTATTCCAGGTACCGACATGTCAAGGAGCTTCCACGCAAACGCTTCGATGTCGGCAAGCGATTTCTTCTCGGTGCCGAAGGTTTCAATCGCTTTCCCCAACGGCTCACGTTGACCGATGACATACGCCACCCGTACTTCCACCCGATCGGCAAGACCGTGGGCAACGATGTTTTTCGCGATAAAGCGTGCGGCATAGGCACCGCTTCGATCCACTTTCGTCGGATCCTTGCCGGAAAACGCGCCGCCGCCATGCCGGGAAAATCCGCCGTAGGTGTCGACGATGATCTTTCTTCCCGTCACCCCGGTGTCGGAAGCGGGGCCGCCTATTTCCCACTTTCCCTTGCTCCCGTTCACGATGACATCGTCAAGGGAAGGCGGACTCAGCTTGTATTTTTTCACGACGGGCTTTACCACTTTCTCGTACAATTTCTTTTTGAGTTCCGCATTGGTGATTTTCGGGTCATGGGGAACGGCCAGCACGATCCGTTCAACCGCCACCGGCTTGTTGTTTTCATACCGCACCTTTACCTCGCTTTTGCCGTCGGGACGAAGGAACGGAAGTATTTTTTCCTCGCGTGCTTCATCCATCTTTTCAACGAGCCGATGTGACAACACCAGCGGAAGCGGCATGTATTCGGGCGTTTCATTGGTCGCGTAGCCGAACATCATCCCCTGATCGCCCGCTCCTCCTTCATCCACGCCGCCCGCGATATCGGGCGATTGCTCATGGATATAGACAGATATCGGCGACTTATACCAAAAACCGAACGCTTTGTTGGTGTATCCCAGGCTCTTTATTGTTTTTCGGGCTATTTTTTCGTAATCGAGTTTTTTCGTACAGGTTACCTCGCCCGCCAGCACGATTCGGTCGGTCGTGACTAACGTTTCCACCGCCACCCGTGCTTTGGGATCAACGGCGAGTGCGGCATCCACAATCGCATCCGATACCTGATCACAGATTTTGTCGGGATGACCGGACGCAACGGATTCCGAGGTAAAGTGGGTCGTTGTTTTCATAACTCGCCTTTCCTGCCAAATGAAGTGAAACAAAATACCCCGCCAAGCGGGGTGAAGTTTTTCCCTACTGTTTGGCAAATCATTCCTCGCGAAGCGAGGACTCGTTGGGGCACCGCAGGTACATTTCCTCGGTTGCCGGATGGTTCACAGAGCGAGATCTCTCCCCACCACTCTTGATTTATTTACTTACTGACCAAGGTACTCTTTCTTCCGTTTATATGTCAAGAGATAATCAATGTTTGTTTACATATAACAATAAAATTCATTTATGTGATTTAAGCCATGCTATTTCTTCATTATCGTTTCCCGCCATTACAATCATTACTACTTTTTTTGCCTCATAAATATCAAATAATATCCTGTCGCCCCCAGTAATTTCGTAACAAAATACTGAACCCTTTTTCTCAATTTTGCATAGTTCTGACCCATGAGTTGAACTAGGATAAGGATAATTTTCGAGAGTGGTTTTAAATCTATGCTTGACTGTCGGAGATAACCTCTTTAATAACTTTTTACATTTTTTTTGAACTTTTGCGGAAGCAAATCTAATCTCATACATGGAAGTAGTTAATCCCAAAACTTATCATCAGCCTTAGGATATGCCTCAGGATTTTTTTCAAAATCCTCTCTAATTCTTAAAATTTCAAGAACAAAGGCAGATGATGTGTATAGACTATCAGAATCTTCCACAGATTGAGTTGTTCTACATTCAAAAAAGTAGTCTGGAACAAGAGATGTATAAGCACTTTCTGTGCTTTCAAATATTTTTTTCGCTAATCTGTAATCGATCTGAGTAGGCATATTAATTACTACCTTTCTTCTTTAGTTCATGTTGTTTCATAGTTTCCAATATTACTTTTGCTAAATTTTCACCAGATGACAAAGGCAAAGTAATTCGTGATACTACCTGCCCCTTAGTCTTTTCTCTTGGATTTATATATACAAATTCGATTGTTATATCTACATCCGTAACCGTAACACTTGCTATCTGAGCATATACACTACCTATAACTGTCGCACCATTGACATCTATATTGATAGCTTCCATTTTCTTTGATTCTTTAATCATAATCTATATATTTATATAACTATAATCAGCGTATATAGTATAACAGAAAAAGTCAACTGCTTATCACTAAATGGATTGATGTGGCAATCCAAACTAATCTATAACCTGATATTTTATTTGTTCAGAAAATTCCACCTCCGGTAACCCCTGTACTCCCCCAAACGAAATTCTATCCAGCACCCGTTGCTCCATATTTGCCATACGGGCGGGATAAATGGCAAAGTCCCCGAACCTATCCTGAATGGCATCTACGGCACGGGTAACGAGCAGTTTTTTGTTTTCTTCCGGAAAGAGCGATACCTGGGTACTGTCGTTTCGGTGTAACGCATAACAATACACGGCAAGCATCTTGACGTCCTTTTCGGGTGCGTGGGTAAGCATCCGGCGCATTTCGGTATAGAACTCAAGATCGGCACTCATGGCATATGACTTCTTCTCCTGGGTATGCCAATGGGTGTGATCGAAAAACATGGTGGAAATGCCGACCCCGTAGGCGCAAAACCCGTCTTTTCGGAGTCTCCTGGCCATTTTCATAGTGAGTTGGGCAAGTATCTGCCAAAGCCGCGCGTCGCGGGTACCTCGCGCGGTTCCCAATACATAGGATTGCCCGAAACTTTTTTGGTCTTCTTCTTCGCTACTGCCAAATGCCTTGTACCTGCCGCCGTCTTCGTATCCGTGAAGCCTCAACCACCAGTGCAGTCCCGTCACCGAACGGAATGCCCGTCTTAAGCTAATGGCACTCGCCCGATACAACTCGAGCGGGG
This sequence comes from Patescibacteria group bacterium, assembly GCA_049322955.1. Classification (GTDB taxonomy): domain Bacteria; phylum Patescibacteriota; class Microgenomatia; order UBA10105; family UBA927; genus UBA927. The sequence goes on from JBMOPU010000012.1 coordinate 721,587, forward strand.
TGGTAATTCCTGCCGCGATAAGCCGGGAACTATTTCCCTGTTTGATCCCGCAAAAGTCGGTAAGCGTCATCCGCGAAAAGGTCTCGACGATGTTTTCTTTCGTAATTGTTACTAACCCGTCGGGTTTTTGTAAGCCTGAAGCCACTTTTGCAAGATACCGATTGGGGGCAATGCCGCACGAAACGGTAATCCACTCCCCGATTTCATTTTTTATCCGCGCTTTAATCTCGCGTGCCACCTCTTCCATGGTATGCGTGGTAAGGATCGGCGCACCGTATAGGCTCATGACCATTTCATCAATCGATTCGACGCTGATATCGGCAGTGTAGGATCGTAACAATCCGAGAAGTTTTCGGTTCACGATACGGTATTTCGGCGGATCGGGGGGTAACACCATCACCCGGGGATATATCTTTTTGGCTTCCCCCACATACATCCCGGTTTTGATCCCCAATACTTTTGCTTCGCGGGAGGCGGCCAAAATACAACCGTAGTCTTTGACATAAGCCGCCACCACCGTGGGCTTATGGCGAAGGAGCGGATTGGCCTGCTGTTCCACCGTGGCAAAGCACGAATTGATATCAACATGCATCATGCAAGGAGGAATCGGATTAAAGTCCATATGGATTAATGAATGCTTGTTTCCACTTCAACCAGTGTCCATGCCAGACTTTGACTGTCCATAACGAGTTTAAAGAAGGTCGTACCGTCGCTTACCGAAAAGATGTGAAACAACCGTCTTCCTTCCCACACGGTATGGTGTAATCCTATGGTGGTAATGTGGTACTGTCGGCCTTTCCAGTAGATGCTGTAGGGGAGCACTTTTCGGGTTTTATGATTGCTCCACAGTGTCACGGATACGGGTTCATTGATGGTTTCAGGCATAGCAAAACCATAATAAACCCGAAAATAGGTAAGGTCAACTGGATAGAACTATAGCAAATTATACGAAATATACCCGAAAATGTACCGCCATTAAAAATGCACCTCGGTATTCGGAAGCAGGGTCCGAATCCGATCAATCTCTCCCGCTTCCAACGGATTGTCCTCAAGATAGAGATCGGTAAGATTGGTGAGACTGCGTATGCTGTCGGGAAGGCGGGTGATACGGTTTTCTGAAAGCTGAAGAATGGTAAGCGAGGACAATTGCCCTATTTCAGGAGGAATTGAGCTGATACGGTTGCCGTAGAGGAACAGATGTTCCAAATTGGAAAGGGCACCGATACCCGCGGGCACTTCGGTAATCATATTCCTGCTCATATCAAGTGCTATGAGATTTTGTAACGCCAAAATATCGGGAGGAATAACGCGAAAATTATTGGTGGAAAGCGAAACATGCGTGAGGCTTTGGAGAAGGTGCAGGGTCGAAGGCACGCTGACCAGGTCGTTCCTGTTGGCCTGCAAAACCTTAAGATTTTTAATGGTTGCAATATCCGAGGGCAATGCGCCGATGGCGCTTCCCACCCGCGGGGCATCCATGACCACTTCTCCCTGTGTTTCATCCGCCCATCCTTCTGACCGGGGGGAAAGATACAACGCGCAGGTTCTGGAAACATCCGATGCCGCTTCCTGAAACGTATAGGCAATATCGGCTTCGGGACAAAGCGGTGCAGACGTGGGCTTCGGAGTCGGCATCAGTTGGGTATTTGCGACGGGCGCCTGAGTGGAGGGCGTATTGCGTCGGGAGAGCACGATACCGAAAACGACCGCCATGCAAATCGCGTACACGGCAAGGAGCGATAGGATGACCATTGCCCGCTTGTCACTCTGCTGATTCTGCTGAGGCGACATGTCTGCGGTATAGGGCGGTATTGTTTCCATATCTCTAGCTTACAGCGCTTTCACAGGATTTAACATATAGTCCCACCAGTCATTTTGTTTTCCGTCGGGTCCGATACCCGCAAATTGCGGGAAGTGCGAAAACCAATAGCCGAAAAAGCCGATATCCGTGCAATTCCAGGTGCGGCAATCAATGCTCTCTGCCTGAATGTTTGCAACGGGTGCCAATTCGGGGTAATTCAAAAAGTCGTCGCACATGGTGAGTTTCATGGCCATATTCGAGTAGTCGTAATCGACCGGAGCATTCGGCGGAAAGTGCGTGGTGCCGCACCCGCTGAACGCGTAACTGGTCGCTTTTGCCTGCACCAGGGCAAATCGGTCAAAGTTGGTATAGATACGGCTTCTCGCCCACGATGTATAGACTTTGAGCATGGTGTATTCGGCACGATGACCGAAGTCGTGAATCATCTCGGGGAGTCCACGTTCGAAGTTATACCCCATAATCGGCATGGGGCGAGTACACGTACTCCCTGTCACAATCGGAGAGTTATACCAAAACGCATTGGTCCCCGCGAGTCGGGATTCGTAAAACCCGAACCATGAGCCGCCGAACATCCATAACTCATCTATCTCGCCGGCATTAAATGCCTCGCACGCCGCGGTTTCCGTGAGAATCGTGTTGTAATTCGCCCATACGGGTTCATGCACGGGGGTATCACCGGTAATCATGGAATGATACGTCGTATCGGTGTAGGCAAAACCGTCCGTGAGCGTCGGGTACTTATTGAGCACCGTTTGTTTGGTCAGCACATAATTGACTCGTCCGTTGGTAAGTGACTTAAACCACGCGATAGCTTGGTTGGTAAGCGCATACGGATCATTGGAACCGTAAAAGCTGATGTGATTTTGATTCGGACCGAATGCCGCGGATAACTGCGGGTTATAGATCACAAGATAAATCTTTTTCGTAATGGGTGCTCCGACGGGCATGGGCGTAGCCGTCGGCGTGGGAGCAATAGTCGGCGTCGGAGACACGGTGGGGGTAGGTGGTGTCGTGGGAACTGCTGTAGGAGGAACGGGTACCGGGGTTGCGGTGGGAGTAAGCGGTACCGTAACGTTCTCCGTACCAGAACCGCCCCCGTCGCCGACGGAAACCGGGGCGTCGGCAATGACGGTGGTCGCATTGTTGGTCATACAGTGGTAACACCCCTCAGGAGGACAGGTTGCCGCACTGTTGCCATAGCGGTCATATGCGGTTGCGACATCATTTTTCATAATTTTTGACTCCGGGATAAAACAGAGCCGCAAGACGGATCCGTCGGTCGATGCGGTAAGGGTTATTTTGGCAAGATCATTACGGGAAACTTTAGTAAATGCCTGCGATAACTCCCCCGCGGCAATGAGTGCGGCAATCGCCTGTTCACCCTCGGTACTTGCCAATGTCACGCCGTTTAGATCGCTTTTCCAAGGATAATTGCCGCTTTTAATCGAGAGGTTGGTGACGGCACTATACATGTCGGCGGCCACCGTACGACGAACCGTATCCGTACCTTTTTTGACTTGTTCAAAGGGATTTACCGCGACAATAAGCAATAGGGTAATAACGCCGAAGATGGCAAAAGCGACCAGTAGCTCGAGAAGACTAAACCCCTTAGATAATTTCGCGGCAGAAAACGGCATACACTTCTCGTAGTGTAGTTAATACACAAAGAAAAATACAGTGCACCGTTACTGGCTCTGTTGAAATACAATTATTTTCTGCGGGGATGTTCCGTAGGCGCGAAAATCGGCGGTTACTGAAGTTTGTCAGGCGCTTTCTTCCAACGGGATGGAAGGAGTGCAATGGGAAAATCGGAAAGGATGTGGACGCCTTTTCGTCTGGCGCGACCGGATGATTCTATGCCGGCTTTTTGCATGAGTTCTTCCGCGGTAACCGCGGCTCCAGGGCGAACAATCGGCACAACTACTCCGTCTCGCGTTCCTATTGCGATAACATCGTCGGATTCATCCACATGGACGGCCATATCACCCGTTTGGTTGTGTTTTAAATAGTACTCTATCGCTTCTTTTATGCTAAATCCCATATGCGCAATTTTATCAAATTGTGTCAAAAATTTGTAAATTGTCAGCCTTTTTGCTATACTAACGTTTGCAGTTTGTATTGAAACAATACATCTGCTTATTAGGTTAACAGTTTGAGAAGTTGAGAGAAAAAACGCCCCGATCTATATTGTTATATCCTGCGTCTTTTCCCCTTTTCAGGTTTTTTTCATGACATAAGCAGTTATTTTGTTTCAATACGGTTGTTTCCCTATATGTATAAGAAAAATATCCGATCGTTTCGTCCTTCAGGTAATTTTCGCGGCGGTCGCAGTCGCGGACCCGGCGGGAGTGGTGACAACCGCGGCGGAAGGCATATGCGCACGGTTCCCAAAAACGTGATTCTTTCCGTTATCGAGCGAAGCCAGACTCGTGCGGAGTCCGTGATCTTTGAACCCGAGGCTATTACCCACACGTTCGCTGATTTTGCGCTTGATCCCCGACTTGCGGATGCCATCACGGAAAAAGGCTTTCTCACCCCGACTCCTATCCAAGATAAGGCGATCCCTGCAATTTTAGCCGGCAAAGATCTTATCGGAACGGCAAATACGGGTACGGGCAAAACCGCCGCATTCTTGATACCGCTTATTCACAAAATGTCCCAAAACCGCAATGAACGAGCGCTGGTTATCGCGCCCACCCGGGAGCTTGCGGTGCAGATTAATCAGGAATTTCGGGATTTGGCGCGCAGAGTAGGGTTACGAAGCACCATGCTTATCGGCGGGGCGAATGAATGGCGTCAACGTCAGGATCTGCGCAACACCCCCAATCTGGTGGTCGCTACCCCCGGACGACTCAAGGATTTTATCGGCGCGGGATTCATCAGACTTTCTGATTTTGCCAATGTGGTATTGGATGAAGCGGACCGTATGGTGGACATAGGGTTTATCAGCGAAATCAAATACTTTATCTCCCTGCTTCCCGAAAAACGGCAGTCGTTGTTTTTCTCCGCGACCATATCCGGCAAAGTCGGGGAAATTCTCAGAGACTTCGTAAAGAACCCCGTGCATGTCTCGGTAAAGAAAGAAGATACCGCAACGACCATACGACAGGAAGCGGTACGTATCACCCGTGATGTGCCGAAAATCGAAGTCTTGCATGATCTTCTCAACAAAAAGGAATTTGACAAGGTATTAATCTTCGGGCGTACCAAATGGGGCGTCCAGAAGCTTTCCGATGAGCTGGAGCGGCGCGGTTTCCGGGCCAGTGCCATACACGGGAATAAGCGGCAGAACCAACGCCAGTTCGTACTGGAACAGTTTAAGCGAAGTCAGATTCAGGTGCTTCTTGCTACCGACGTGGCAAGCCGGGGATTGGATATCCCGGATGTGTCGCATGTCATCAACTATGACCTTCCCGAAACGCTGGAAGACTACATCCATCGCATCGGTCGGACCGGGCGGGCAAACAAACGGGGCATTGCGTTAACCTTCATCGAATAATTCCGCCGTTTGCTTTTGTGCGATATACTACTTCCTAGGTAACGGTTTGCCTCCATACGATGCCGGAACAAACGTCAGAACTAGCCGCGTTTCGTTGGTACCACCCGCTTTGGTACCGAAGCGGCATTCGCGCAAGATCATTGCTTTCCCGCCTTCGCGAATACGGAGTCCATGATCCCGTCCACGGGATGCTTCCCGACCGTCGCCCGCTTCCCTCGGCATGGACGCTCGGCGTAACGCTTATTTGCAACAAAGCGGAGCGCGGTATTACCTGGTTTGTTGAGGATTATCTCACTGGCATGCTGACGGGAAAACAATAATACCCACAAAAAGCCCCGCTTTCGCGGGACTTTTTCCCTCGCGGAGCGAGGTAGTTGCGTTATACGCGTTTTACATTCTTGGCGGAAGGTCCTTTGGGGCCGTCCACGACTTCGAATGTCACTTGATCACCCACTTGGATTTCATCAAACGTGACGCCGACTAAATCCTTGGAATGAAAAAACAGGTCTTTCGCTTCCCCTTCTCGGGCGATGAAGCCAAATCCTCTGTCTGTTTTTGTTTTGACAGTGCCGTTCATGGTGTTCTCCTTTCTAGGGAGAGTATAACAGATACGGCATACAATCAGGAAGTTGTAGGCGTGGCCAGTCTGGCGCGAAGGAATTTTTTAAGATCACGAAGACTTTCCGGCGTATGCACCGATCCTGCAAAAACGGCGGGGGCGAGCCCCGCAAAACGAGTCTCCAATTCCCTCCGGCGTTTTTCGTCGACAAGGTCAGTCTTATTGAGGAATATAATTTCGGGCTTTGTCAGAAGCTCCGGGTTATAGGCACGGAACTCTTCGCGAACCGTTTCATAATCGGAAAATGGATCGTCCGCACTTATATCAACGCAATGGATAAGTATCATCGTTTTCTCGATATGTTTGAGGAATTTCAGACCCAGCCCCACACCCTTCGACGCGCCTTCAATGAGTCCGGGTATGTCCGCAATAGGGTGCCGACCGAACATCCCGATACTCGGTTCCAACGTGGTGAAGGGATACGCTCCTATCGCGGGCGTGGCATTCGTGAGCGCGGCGAGCAGACTGCTTTTGCCGGCATTGGGAAGGCCGATCAGGCCGACTTGAGCAATCAGCCGCAGTTCCAACAGCAGATTTTTCCGTTCCCCCGGTTCTCCCAATTCACGCTTGGTCGGAGCCTGGTAAGTGGATGATTTATATTTGACGTTGCCGAATCCGCCTCTGCCGCCTTTGGCGATGCATATCGGAGCAGAGACCGTTTCTAAGGTTATGACATTGCCCGTATCTTCATCCGTTATTTTGGTACCGAGCGGCACAAGCGTGAGGATCGGCGACCCGTTCTTTCCGAAGCCGTTATGTTTGGTGCCGTGTCCGCCGTTTTCTCCTACGATCTTTTTTTTGTAGCGAAACTCCCGAAGATCGTTAATATTGGGAGATGCCTGGAAGAAGATATCGCCGCCGCGCCCGCCATTACCTCCGTCGGGGCCTCCCCTGGCCTTCCCCGGCGCACTGGCAAACGTAGCGGCTCCGTTACCTCCGTCACCGGCTTTCACGACTAATCGTACCGTATCCACAAGCATACCCGTATTGTACCATTTACGGCGTGCATGCGGAGGAATCGGACGGGAGGAACTGATTATATGGTGGGATCGTAGAACGGAAGTTTCTTACCCTTGAGCAAGACACCCCAGTCATGGATTTCGCCGTCGCTTCCCGGAGGCGGATTGACGCGGGAAGCCTGTAACACACAGACGACGGCGTCGGGTTCTTTGTTCTTCTCACGGATTTTATCTTCCCAAAGCTCCAGCATGGCGAGTCCGCCGCCCAAGTAAATGCGCGTTTCGTTTTTGCCTGCGCCGTAAATGCGCACGTGCGGATTGATACGGCCTTCGCGGCCGGTCGAAAGTTTGTCGCCCATATCACCGACGGTAAATCTGCCTAATGCCGCCATTTCCGGCTGGATGTTCATAAGGTAATTTGTCCCGATGGCCTTACTGCCTAATCCGTACGCAAGCGCCCCCACGCGGATAAGTGTCGGAACCTGACGATCAAGCGCCCGTTTGATCGCCATCGTGATCCCCTGGGTTGAGGCGACGGCGACGCGGATTTCTTCAAGCGTTTGTTTGCGCGTTCGTCCCATCAGATCATCGACTTCCTGATCGCCGAAAATCGTCGCTCCTGACGCCAAACAATCGTCGAATCGGGTCAAGCGCTTGTATTCATACAAGCCCAGTCGTTTGCGCACGGCGGTTGCCCCTTTGGCAAAAAAACCTCCGAGACAGTCACTTACCGCTTTCCGATATCGCGCTTTTTTATCGGCATCCATGACGGGGTCGTTGCCGATCGTGGTGAGCTCCCGCATCACGGGAGACATCGAGCCGTTACGGATTTCAATGATTATTTTGCCCTGAGCGTCATTTTTGATTGCCCGCATGACGGGAATTTCTTCCTCGCCCGACAGCGTCAGGCAGGACGCATCAGACGAAATTGCGGCAACGGCTTGGGCATCCGTGAGTTCCTTGCCGTACCCATCCTCACAAGTGAAATTGAGGGCTTTGAGCCCTTCGACAAACCGGTCGGCGGGAAGCTTGGTTCCCTCAATCGATTCAACGAGAAGCGGTCCGAAGAGCACTTCGGCATCGCCTTTGTTCGGCCTGCCGTATTTTTTTGCCCCGTGCCAGGCATCGGGGATATCAATACTGTCACCGTCCCCTGCGATATTCACCCTCACCGTTTCCGCATTCCAGTGGGTATCAAAGCGGTCAAAAATTTCCTGCATGGTGATATCCCGTAACACCAGCGGCGGTTCAAGGATTTCCTGACTTTTTACGGAGTGAAAACGTTCCCCGGTTGAGGCATGGGGGTCGTGTTCGTACGGCGGTGATTGCGTAGGCCTACGAGACTCAATACTCATATCGCAGACCGATAGTAATATTTTTGACGAAAAAATACAACCCGGAGCCTGATATCAACCAAAATAGGCCGTATCCGGGTTCTGATCGATCAAATGATGCGCCTGTTTCATTTCCTCCGGCGTATTGAGATGGATAATGACGAATTTCCCCGACGTCATTTTGTTTTGGTAATCATGCGTTACTTCGAGGATGTGAACGAGTCCCCAGTAAATCCATTTCCCGTTTACATTTTCCACAAGAAAATTTCGCACCGGCGGAGCATGATAGAGACGAATATTGGCTTTTTTCTGAAACGTAAATAGTTTTCCTGCAACGTCATTGAGCGTAAATGGTTGCTTCACATGCGTTGCGATATCCAGCATGTCGGGAAAACCCTGGGCTTTGGAAATTTGGAGCGTGTCATTTAATTCGACAATACTTCCCATAGGTCGATTATACAAATCCCGCTTACTGCCGCAAGCACTTTCTTTCATACATGCCCTATAGTACAATCCTTGAATGTCAGAACGCACCATTGTGCACCGAAAGCTATATACCGTAACCACGCAATCTCTTGAAGAGGTGTTACCCGGCGCCCGCCTCGTGTTCCGCGCGCTGGCTCCCTGCCCGCTGTTTGGACCACCCGACGAACGTCAGGGAATGGAGGTACGGCTTGACCGAACGGCTATTATCTTCTCTGCCTGGCATCTTTCGCTCCCCCAAAAAAGAGTATTTGTGCCCCGCTCCGTACTGGAGGAATAACCCATTGTGATGATGCCCCATAGGGCTCCTTAATCCATCGTTCACTCGAGCGGAGTTCCTTCGTAGGCAGGAGGAGCATTCAGACTTCCCATGCATTGGGACTGACATGTTTCCTTGAGTGCCGAGTTCTCGCACTGTTTGACGCACTCTGCCTTTTTGACCTGTTCTCCTACGTTAAGAGTAGCACCGATCCCGAAAAGCACCCCGAAAAGGATGATAAGGATTACGGGAAGGGTGACCAGGATTTTTACCCACTTTGCCCATGACGTCCACAACCACATGACGACAACCCCGATAGGGTACACGAAAAAGAGCAATAAGAGGGTGAGAATGCTATTGGTATTGTCTGCCGCGGTGGCTGTCGGTTTTTCTTTCATATGATCGTACGATGGCACAGTCAACTACCGCGGTCAAGCATGAGTATCATATTGTTCGATACATCACATAAATTGTGGTAGAATTGCCCCTTCCCCCGACCCTGTCGGGCATCTCTATGCATCACGAATATTCTCAACTTTGTGCCATTCCGTCCGTTGCCGACGTCATGCACGGCAAAGGTGACACGAAGTGGCTGACTCCCCCGTTGCGTTCACTCGCGGCACATATGCTCTGGATGCCTTCAATTCATCGGGATGCATTATCTGCACCGGAAACCGATCTTGAGACTTCGGCACTCATTTTGGCACAAGCGAAAGACCGAACCGTCGGCAAGCTGAGACATATGCGACTGACGTTGCCGCACTATTTCCGTGCCTACGATGCGTTCGGATCGGGAAACATCGATGAACTGCAAAGGATTGATGCCGAATCGCATCGCCGCATTGAGCCTGCGGACGAACAACCGGACACAAAGACCCTCATGACCGATCCCACGGGTCGATATACCCCGGAGCGACGTCAGTTGCATTGGGAGTACGTGCATGCCAGCCAGCAGGGCATCCGGTCAAGCCATTTTCCGGTTTTGCGAATAGTCATGGGACCGTTCGGTGCGGGGAAATCCGAAAAACTTCGCGCACTCTACAAAAACACCGAGCCGATCTATGTGAGTGATCCCGATGCGGTGCGTCCGTATCTTATGGATGACTTTGATGCATCCAACCATACGCATGTCATGCGAACCAGTCGTGAAGTCGCCGATCTTTCCGATCTTGCTTTCAATGTCGCGCTGGGGAAGCGGTTATCCATACTTTGCGAAACATCTCTTCGCCACCTCGACTGGTGGAAAAAAATGGTGCATCGTGTCAATCGCATTGGGTATCGGGTCGAGCTTCATATGGCCGCCCGTCCCATTCAGGATTGTTTTCGGCGCGTTATCGCAAGCCGCGACCGGCCGGCGCGCATACGAGATTACCTGAACCTGACGGAACGATACAAAAATTTTATGGCGCTTGTTGATCACCCGGGAGTGAGTACCGTCACGCTCACCGGCATGGCGAGTCCTGAAGGGATGCGTCCGGAGGATTGCCCGCTTACGGGAGACTATATCCGCGCGATGCAACAGCATCCGAATGTGATCGCCCTTACGATGTAACGATGGGCTTATTTAGCAACTCCCCCCAGCGAAGCTCTTTTGCGGCGTGGTAAATCTCTTTATGACGTTTCAGCACACGGGCACGGACAATACCCTCTGCCGTGAGCACGGGGACAATAAGATAGCCCTTGTACTTTTCGACTTTTCCGATCGTCACTCCCCATGGCGAAACGGTCGTCGGCAAGCTCCCGCGCGCAACATAGGCATACGTGGCTTCTTCCCAATCCGAAGCCATAAGCGAAGAATCACGCATGCTTTGACGGATAAGTCGCATGAAGTCCGGCCGCTGAAATCGCTGGGAGAAGTGAATCCACGTTTTCTCATCGCTCACGAATGTTTGATCGATATAAGGAGCCAAAAGCGGAAGCTTTATCGCATCCGTTTTGGCAAACCGTTCAATAAGCGTCACGCCGTCTTTCGTTCCCGGTTCAATAATGACCAGTATGCCGCTACATTTTTTCGCAATATGCGTGAGCACTTGCTCTTTTAATATGCCGGGAAGTTCGTTTATGACACTGGCGACAACGACAAGATCATACTGGTTTGTATCCTGGTCATCATTGACCCAATTGAGAAACGAGGCTTTGACCCAGGTTGGCGCCAGGGTTTCGCGATAGACGGTGGCAAACTCATCGGCAACGGAAAGAAAATGCTGTACTTGGTCGACACCGACTGCAGTACCTATAGACGGCCAAAGTTCTTTGGCCGCCCAAATGGCCGTTCCCGGGCCGCAACCGACATCGAGCATACGCGCGGGCTTCCAATCGGGGTTACGTTCCTTAATCTGAGCAAGCGCGCCGTATATCTGAGCATAGGTCGCGGGAAAGCGAAGACACAGGTACGCCAGGACATCATCGGGACTCTTTACGAATGCCTGACGATCACCCGCTTCACGTTGCATATATCGCGCATGCAACTGTTCCGCATGCTGTCGCAAGGCGCGCATATTGCTCCGCGAGATAATGCGTCGTGTTATTTCCTGAATTGGAGATGGAAGGTTAACGAATGTTTGCAAAGTACCGTGATTATAGCAAAACGGCAGACTTGGCGGCGCGTTTGCGAATACGTCTCACCATTTGTTTCGATTCGGAAATCGGCAGAGGCATACGCGGCTTGCATCATGTAAGGAGTACACGGTTGCCTAACGTCCTTCGACGGACAATTTGGCCTTTCTCCCTTCTTTGCGCCATCCCGCAAAGATACGATCAAAATTTACCTTTTTTCGATGCCATATATACGGGTACGGCAGACGGAGTGAGTTGTAAAAAATGGAAGGATAAAACGGATGACCCTCGGCAAGCAACCGTCGCGGTGAAAGGATAAATAACTCGATTTTTGTACCGCTTAACGTCCCTATTTCTGCTTCAAAACGCGTTGCCTCGGTTGCATCGTTATCGATGACGGCAATATCGATGTCATAAAAAAATCTATTTGCCGGCCTATTGGCGAGTTTTTCATGCTTTACTGTCGGAAGTTCAAGCGGCAACCTGCCGTCCACATGTCCTGCAACAAGCGGCCATTCCCTTCGGATACCCCGTATCGTTGCAAGCGACATAGCATCGCGATATTTCATCCTAAGCCGACGCTCGGAGTGGATAACTACCCCCGCTTTTCTGCAACCCGCAAGCCCTGCATACGACCGGTTTGGCGCAAAGGCATCGAGGAGCTCCAACATATCTTTCGCTTCGGCTTCATTGCGCAAGTGATAGCCGACAGCAAGAAACGGAAGTGTGGGTTGTTTCGCAATGAGGTCACGCACCCGCGTGCGTTCCACACGGGAAAGTCGGGACAATGTTTCGGTCATTACCATCCCCGAATTATAGTAAATGAAGCTAAAGTTATCAACTATAGGATATATTTGCATGATTCATGGTATAATATGGCCATGTTAGAAAGAGCAAAGTTATTGTTAAGACGACCGCCAGATCACCCGAGGCTTGCGCCCTCCATCGCCCCGATGCCCGCCGATCATGTGGCAAATGTACTGGACTGGGCGGCTCCGGAATTTGTATTGGAAGGCAAAGCGATGGGATTAAAAGGGAAAAAACTGGATGCATTTGTAAAACGACGAACGGACGAAGCACGAAAAGCGGCAACAGAAATGTTTGCGGGGTCTTGATGATAAGGAAGTATCCGTTGAGGATACCTTCTTTTTTTTCTACGAACCTATCCCCCTTTGGTCTTCGGACAAAAAAAGCTAACTGTACAATTTTCCGAAAACCGATTATACTAAGAAGTATTAAATCTACACCTCACCAGTCTATCGACCCTACGAACTCCCGAGAGATTATCCAGGATATTGCAGGCAATCTTATCCAGATCGGCAATTGGACACTGAAAGGCTTCAGTCAGCAACAATCAAACATCACGCTATTTCTGAAACTTACCCGAAAAAATATCGATGCGTTGTCCGAACGGAACCTTCGCGAAAAATTTCGTCCGACGTTTGATCAATTTTGCACGCAATACGCCGAGTTGGAGAAAGAATATCAGCATGGTATCGCCGATCATCAAAAATGGGCGAAACTGCTTCATGCCTTGGCAAACACGTTGCACCGACAGTCACTCCTCGCGTAATAGCATCCCGTCTCACTCCGTTTCACTAACGGTATAGGCATAAAGCGTGCTACCGGAATACGATCCGGTGATCGTCACTTTCTTTCCGGAATATGCCGAGAGATCGATCTTTTGTGAAGCGATGCCGACGGTTTTTCCCTGATCAGTGCGCAATATATAACTGTAATCATCCCCTTTTCCGGGCATAAGGAGCCCGCTCACCGTATCCGTTTGGGAACCCGTGCTTTCCTCCGTCGCCTGCGTCGGAAACGCGGGCTTGGCAAGGTACTGATACCCGTAATACCCCGCTCCGCAAAGTACCCCCAACACAATGAGAATGATCAGAAAATTTTTCATATACAACCATACTAGCGCATCCCCGGAGAAAATTCATAGATGTGGTAAGCTCGATTAAGACCTATAGTTGTGATATACTATGCCCTTCATGAAAGAATCTGCCCAACCAAGAATTCCGCTCTATCTCGGAAAGGAAATTCGCTGTTACCGCGTGAACGGACGAGGCGGAAAACGACTGCTTATTGAAGCGGGTGATTTTGCGTACACCCTCGAAGAGCTCAAAGTTTTGCTTCTTGCGTGTGACGGCAAAACCCTTGCCCAAACGGATAGCCTACGAGGGACGGATGGATCACGAAACATGCGCTACCGGCTCCGCAAACGAAACAACGGTACACATCTCACCCGCCTGTATGAAAATGCCCGGCACCATGAGCTCGTGTATCCGTTCGTCATTGAAGGGCTGGAAACGCTTCTTAAGCACGATAGGACACGGTATCCGCGAAAACCGGCGGCATCCCGCCTTTTAGCAGAAATGAGATAATCGGATACCGATAGCCGTTTTCGATACGCTTACACCTATATGGCATCACTGTTAGAGATTCTTTCAGGAATACGAAGCGAAAGAATTGAATATTGAAATACATAACATATCTATGACTACCCGTCCGAGAAAAATATCAGAGCAATCAGCTCGCGAAATTCGTGAACACATACGTCATTGGCTTTCAAAATTCGGAAGATTGGATAAAGCTATTGTAGAAATGCATCGGAGAAGAATTTATATTGAACGGCAAGCCGAAGAGCTGAAAGAAAAATATCCCCAATCGGCAAGCGCCAAAGAACGAAGTTAAGCAATTCGTGCACGACATTTTTTCGCGTGCCATATTCGGGTAACTTACTCCCCGCTTCCGTCTCTCACACACCTCAGAGGTGCGCTTCTCTTCACACATAGGGATAGTCCATACTTTCACGCATCGCAAGGCAAGTCGCCTAAAACATGAAAAATTCACCGCAAGAGCGTATAATCGCCAAGAAGCGAAATACTATGACACGATTTGAAGGCAAGATTATCGGAATCATCGGTCCCGAAGGTTCGGGAAAATCCACCATCACCAAACGGTTGGCGGCAGAAACCGGATTGCCGCGTGTGTATCCCGGCGACCTCTTACGTGAGTATGCAAAAAATGACACCACGGAAATCGGCGAGGCGGCAAGGAAAATGTTTGCGGAAAATGCGTATTTTCCGCCATACATGTTGCTTGACGTCATGAGGCGGCGGTTTGCTCAGGGGGACTTAACGCGCGGCTTTATATTGGACGGACCATTTAGAACCGTAGAAGAAACCCGGGGCTATCCCCAATTGCTACAAGATACACACTTAGACATGCCGGTGACCGTCGTATCGCTCAGAATCCCCGGATGGTTAAGCCTCGATAGGTTAGTGTCGGGCGAAAATGCGAGAGCGAGGGAGGACGATACGCCCCAGGGTGTTATACGTCGGCTGGGGCATTTTTATGACATGCTGGGGTTTCGTATGAAAGCCATACGGGAAAACGGATGGCACTCCTTGCACGTGCGTGCGATTGGTCAGCCGGAAGAGGTGTACCAGGGCGTCGTAACGGCGTTGCGTGCTGAGGGTTAGCACGATAGGTATTTCATACCCCGTTCAAATCGAAAGACGGCAAATTCCAGGATTTTTTGTATGTACCCCCTGCCGGATTTGGTGTGACTACACACCAATCACCAGCAGTACGACTCGCGTCGAAGACGACGCTTGTTAACTGCTGGACTGCGAACCGGTGAACCGATTCACATATTCGGTACGAGATATATATGTACAAAAAATCCCGCCTATTGGCGGGAATTTTGTACATGTACCCCCTGCCGGATTCGAACCGGCGATTCACGGGCTGAAAACCCGTTGTCCTAGGCCGCTAGACGAAGGGGGCGCAAGGAACCTCATAATTGTAACAAAAAACACCCCAAATTGGTATAATCTCCTTTCATTTCTTATGAGTGCCGATACTGAAACAAAAAAGAAAACATTTGATTGGGGTGACGGTCATGAAGTGGAAATTCCTCGACCGAATCTCAACGAAATTCCCGGCGACTCCATGATCTGCCCCATGCCGTGCTTTCCCGTGGGCGAAGATGAAAAAGAGTGGAAAAAACACGAAAGGCGATCAATTCGACCGAAACGCAAAAGAAAAGAAGAAGAAAAGCCTTAGGCTTTCCTCACAAAGCAGGTTATTCGAGTGGTGATGTTAACTAGCTTATGATGCACCGCGTTGGTTGAGGCGGTAAATGCCCCGGCGAGGTCCTTGCCGTTCAGTTGACTCTGCCCATTGCCACAGCGTCCCGTGACCAAGTAAAACCTTCCGTCAGGGAACTGTTGCATCCCACGCTTGCCTGCCGCGACAAACGCTTTGCAGTCTTTGCAGAGGGGCTCATCTTCTTTTATATATCGGGGCATATGTTGATTCTATTGCACTCAGGCCGAAATACCAACAATCCTGCAATTTATTCTTCCACGTACTCAAGCATTTTGAAAATGACGTTCCGCGATCCGCCCGGCATATGTTGCGACCCGAGGAGTACCGCCGGTGCACTTTTTCGCCGTAACACGGTCGAGACCTGCAAAAATTCACCAGGAATACCCAGCTGAGCGATCACCGCGTCTTCCCTGGTCGGTTGAATCTCCAATAATCCCGTGCCGTCTGATCGCACCGTCAGCTTCCAATTATGCGAGACATTATTCCACCGGAGATCGTTGAGTGTGTACACGCCGGGCTTTCGATACCAATGGACAAGCGGCGTGCCCGTATGACTTCTGATTGCGCGATCAACACCGGCGAGCGTCGTTTGCTCGGGAAATATTGCAGGCTGAAATATGGTCTCCCTAATGGTCATCTACATATTATAGGCTATTTTAAGCTTTTCATCAACCGTTTCCCCTCTTGCGTGAAGGAGTACTTTTGCTTTTAAATAGTTGGATATGAATGATCAACTTTCTCCCGATTCCGTACAGGATGCCGATGTTATTGCTCCCGAAGTTTCTTCTGATAGCCCGAGTGCCGATACGGTGCTTGAGCTTGAAAATATGATCAAAAATACGGTCACCGTCATCGACCGTAACAAAAACGAGCTTAAAAAGTACAAGGAGATGCTCGAAAGCGCGCTTCTAAACGACAGCACGTACAAAGAGGCCGCCGACAAAGCCAAAGAAGCCAACAAGGAAAAGGGCAAAGCAAAGGCCGCCGTCATGCAAAACCCCGCCACCAAGCAAATCGCGGAAAAAGTAAAAGACATGACGCAGGAAAACAAAGACTTGGCTACCGCCCAGTCGGAGTATCTGCGCGAATACGCCAAACTGTCGGGCACAAACGAGATTGAAGGCGATGACGGTGAGGTTCGCGAAATCGTCTATATCGCCAAACTGGTAAAGAAGTCCAAGCGCGGATAAACTAACGCGCGATTGCCACATCCCGACGTTTGGTCACAAAAAACCATTCTTCCTTGGGGACAGTCATCCAGCGGGTCACCACGCGATCCACATCTTTTTGCTGTGAAGTATGGCAATGTGCGGCGGCGACTTTTTGAGTAAATACGCCCGAGATATCCACGACCATATCGACTTCTTCCCGTAGAAATCCGGGAGGGAAAAAGACAAAGTAATCCTGCATGCTGTCACTCACGTCGCGGCTGGCGCAGTTATACCAAATCGCATCGATATCGGCATTTTTGCTATACACATAGCTTGTTACCATCGCAACGGCGACGTGATCCAGGTGCCCCGAAACACCCCGAAGCTCCGTGGTGATAAGAAGGGAGGGCTTGTGTGCGTCGACAAGCTTTTGCAGGGCATCGGCTATTGCATGATACGTATTGTTGTTGAGTGTGCCGTCCGCAAAACCTAACATATGGACCTTGGCAACTCCCAGCGCATTGGCCGATGCGGCAAGCTCATCTTTGCGCATATCGGCAAGCGTTTTGCCGCCGACCGGGTGAAACCGCGGATCGGAAGCGCCGTCCGTCACGCAAATAACGTGCACCTCATACGTCTTGGCAAGAATCGCAATCGTCCCCGAGGGACCGAACGCTTCATCGTCGGGGTGCGCTATCACACAAAATACGGTCTTTTTCATGTCTGTGGATTATAATACACATATGGAGATTTTTACGCAATTTACGCCGACCATTTCTTCGTTGTGGGAAAAAGCGCTTGCACGGGAAAAAAATCCGTATCCGTTTTCTCCCATGTCCTGGCATGCGCACTGGTTTTCCCACTTTGGAGCGAATGAAACGCTTTCGCTCGTTGCCGACTCTGCAGGATCGGTTATCCTTCCGCTCGCCGTAAAAGACGGCGTCGCTCACTTCACGGGTGGTGAAGAAATCGCCGATTATCTCGACGCCATAGGCGACGACGATACTAAACTATCGCTCTGGCAAAAAGCCCTTCCTGCACTCAAGGAACAAAAAGCAACGTCCCTCACGCTTCGGAATATCCCCGAAGGCTCCCCAACGCTTGCGTATTTTCGTACCGTGCCGGGCGCCGATATTGCACAAGAAGACACGACACCGATCCTTACGCTTCCCGATTCTTTTGAAGGGTATCTTGCCGCGCTCGATCGCAAAGATCGCCATGAATTGCGCCGTAAAATGAAGAAGTTCGAAGCGACACATACCGATCTCATCTTTTCCGTAAGGGAACACGATGCGATACGTATCGACGATCTCGTCCTCCTCATGAAGCAGGATACGGATAAAGCGATATTTTTGACCCCGGAGATGACCGAATTTTTTTCGGGACTCCCCTCGGTAGCACCGGATTCGCTTCGCCAGTTTGTGTTAATGGCAGGCGAAAAAATCATTGCCGTTACCCTGGCATTTCAAACTCGTGACGCGCTGCTCCTCTATAACTCAGGGTTCGATCCGCAGTATCCGGGGGCAGGTTGGTATATAAAGGTAAAAACGATCGCCTGGGCGATCGAGCAAAAACTCACACAATACAACTTTCTCCAGGGAAGCGAACGGTATAAGTATGATTTGGGAGGGAAAGATTTTCCGGTGTATAAAATAACCCTTTCCTTGTAACGACTACCTTTGCTATACTATCTTTCATCTCGTGATACGTACGCCACATCTTTCGAGTACCAAAGCCGCCGAGCTACTCACGAAATTCGGCCCAAACGCGCTAAGCGAGGCGTCGGCTCACTCTCCGCTCTCTATCTTCATTGACCAGTTCAAAAACATCCTCGTCCTCATGCTGATGGGTGCGGCGGGTCTCTCGTTTATTCTGGGTGATGAACTCGACGGCATCCTCATTCTCACCATCCTTATTCTGAATGCCATCTTGGGCTTTGCCCAGGAGTTTAAAGCGGAAAAGGCACTTGCGGCGCTAAAACGCATGACGGTGGGCGTGGTGAAAGTCCTTCGTGACAATCAGGTCAAAGAACTTCCCAGCACCGACATTGTCCCCGGAGACATCATCTTCCTCGAAGAAGGAGACAAAGTCCCCGCAGATGCGATACTTATTGAAGCGCTCCATGTGGAGTTTAATGAGGCGGCGTTGACCGGTGAATCGCTCCCCGTCGAAAAAAACACGACGACAGATAATGAAATCTACATGGGAACGATCGTCACGCGCGGCAGAGCCACCGCAAAAGTTACCCAAACGGGCATGCGCACCAAATTCGGCTCCATCGCGACCAAACTCGGTGAAATCACCGATGAGGAAACGCCGCTCGAGAAGAAAATGGCGGTATTGGGCAAACAGTTGGGGGTTGTCGCGCTCACGTGTGCCGGTATCATTTTCGGTTTGGGTTTCTTGCGAAAGGATCCGCTGTTTGAATCGATCCTGACCGCCATCAGTCTTGCCGTTGCTGCAGTTCCCGAGGGACTGCCTGCCGTGGTCACGATCACGCTTGCCGTCGGTACCCAACGTATGGCCAGACAACGGGCAATACTCCGGAAACTATCCGCCATCGAGTCGTTGGGCAGTGTCACGGTAATAGCCACCGACAAAACGGGGACGCTTACTCAAAATGACATGCGCGTAACCGACGTATGGGCCTCGGGCGTTTCGCACAAGCTTGCCGAACTGCAAAAGAAGCAACCCGCGCACCTGTCGGAACTTCTGGAGGTCGGCGTTCTGTGTAACAATGCCAGCCTTTCCGTCGTCTACAAAGGCGAGCCGCCGACCGTCATCGGCGACAAAACCGAAGGATCGCTGTTGTTATTTTCCCATGATATGGGCAAACAACCCGAAGAATTCCGCATTGACGGCAAGCTCGTCGAAGAGTTTGCGTTCAATTCCCTGGTGAAAATGATGACCGTCGTATGGAAGCAAGGGAAAACTACAACAGCCTTTACCAAAGGAGCACCCGAGTCGGTACTTATGCAATGTAATCGCTACAAAACGAACGGAAAGGTCATGGAGCTTTCCGATACCGAACGCAAAAAGATCGAAAAAGCCTTCCGTTCCTTTGCCGCCAAGGGACTTCGCATGATCGCGCTTGCCAAAAAGGATATTACCTGGAACAACCAACCGAGAGAAAAAGTGGAACATGATCTGATTTTTTTGGGATTTGTGGGTATTGCCGATCCTCCCCGACCGCAAATTGCGGGTGCGGTAAAACTTGCTCAACGGGCGGGCATCACGACCGTCATGATCACGGGAGATAACGAACTCACCGCACAGGCAATCGGTGCAGAGGTGGGGCTTCTGCAAAAAGGCGATCAGGTACTCACGGGTGCCCAATTTGAGAAACTTTCCGACGCAGAAGCGATGAAAGCGTTGGAAAAGACCCGCATCTTTGCCCGTACCACACCCGAACAGAAGTATCGCATCGTCAGCTTACTCCAAAAAATGGGACATGTGGTGGCGGTCACGGGAGACGGCGTCAACGACGCCCTGGCATTAAAACAAGCGGATGTCGGCGTCGCCATGGGAATAACCGGCACCGATGTCGCCAAAGAAGCGTCCGACATGATTATCACGGATGATAATTACGCATCGCTTGTCGTTGCCATCGAAGAAGGCCGAACGATTTTTGACAATATCAAATCGACGACCAAGTACCTTATCGGCTGTAACCTCGGTGAAATCGGGGCTATCACCGGCGGCGTCCTTTTGGGATGGCCGTTTATCTTAAGCCCGCTGCATATCCTCTACGTCAACCTGGTCACCGACGGACTTCCTGCCATCGGGCTGTCACTTACCCCCAAGCAGGGAGATATTATGAGTCAAAAACCTCGTACGGAAAAGGCGATTTTCAATAAACATGACGTGATCTGGTTTATCGAAGTGGGACTCATTACCACGGTTGCGACCCTGGTTTCGTTCGTGATAGGCTCCAAGGTCGATATCACGCTGGGGCGTACGCTTGCGTTTTTGGCCATTATTTTGGCACAGCAATATATCTTCTACGACATCGCAAGCCGCAACAAGACGATTCTCAAACTCTCGCCCAGGAAGTTCCCGTGGATTTTGCTACCCGTTGTCATCATCATTATGCAGGTTATGCTTTTGGAAGTGCCGGCATTTGAGAAAGTGTTTGAAACCACGGCACCGCCGATTATCTTCTCGGTGGCAAGCGTGGCGATCACGAGCTTACTCCTTATCGCTTCCGAGCTCCGCAAGAAATACGGACGCCATTTGTATTACCATCATTAATAGGTAGGTATGAAACAAAAGAAACCTGCTCCCAAAATCGGCCTTGCTCTCGGCAGCGGCGGCCCCCGGGGACTTGCCCATATCGGCGTCATCAAAGCCCTTGTTGAATATCATGTCCCTATCCATATCATTACCGGCGCAAGCGCCGGGTCACTTATCGGGGGTATGTATTTGGCGCTGGGCTCGATTACCAAGGTGGAACATATCGCCAAGTCTCTAACGTACAAAGACATCATCGCCGCCTTTGCCGATTTCGGTTCGCGGTCGGGAATCATCAAGGGCATCAAAATGGAACGACATTTGACCAAATTATTGGGCAGGAAGAACATCGAACACCTTTCCCTGCCCTTTGCCGCGGTGGCGACCGATATGAAAACGGGTGAAGCGGTCACTATAACACGCGGCAACCTCATCAAAGCCATCCGCGCCAGCAGTTCAATCCCCGCACTTGTTGATGCCGCCTATATCGGTAAAACCTATCTTATCGACGGCGGGGGCTCCAATCCCGTGCCCGTATCGGTGGCAAGAAATTTGGGCGCAACGCATGTCATCGCTGTTAATTTGGATACGTATCGCTTCATCAGGGAAGATGCGCTGAGGGTTAAACTTCCGACGGTAGCGGATATGGGACTGGCGGCGCTTCATATGCTCCGGTATAACCTGGCAAAAAAGCTGTGCGAAGACGCCGATGTGACGATCACGCCTGATGTTGCCGAAATATCTTCCATAAACCTCGCGGAATTTCTGCACGGAGAAGCGATTATCCAAAAAGGGTACGACGCGACGATACAAGCCCTCCCCCGTATCCGTCAGGTCTTGAGTGTTGCCGCAATCGGCGTAAAGTAGGTATAATACGCGATATCTTCTATGACGAATAAACAACTTATTCTTATCGCCGTCGCCGTGCTCGGCGTATTTCTTTTAATCGGCGGCATTTTCTTTGCCGTTGGTATGAAGAGCGCAGGCACCGCTCCCACTCCGACGCCGACACCGAGCCCGGAAATTACGAGTGCACCGACGCCGTATAGCACTGATGCGCCGACGGCAACACCCACGAGAAGTGTCACTCCCACCAGAGCCGCGTCGCCCACACCGACGAAAACACCGGCGCCGACCGCGACCATCACGCCTACCCCATCGCCCACTCCTACTCCCGGAGTAGTGAATATCGAAGCGAGTGTGACACCGACAACCAGTAACACCTGCACCCAAAAATACGTCTTTTCGGCAAAGATTTATACCAACGGCGCGGCGACGGTAAAGTACAAGTGGTTGAGAAGCGATAACGCCATCTCCCCCGAACAATCGATTACCTTCACTGAAGCGGGCATGCAGACGGTGACAACGGAGTGGACTCGGGGACCGATCGCATCGGGAACCAACGAAGCAGGCTGGCAACGGATAGAGATATTAAGCCCCGGATCGGGACTCGGCAACAAAGCCGAATTTACGCTCTCGTGTCCGTAACACTTCGCTACCTCCGCGCACGGGACCAGAATGATCCGCGTTTTTTTTCGGATTCAGCCACGATCCCGCGGCATAGTTCCTGTTCCTTCGGCTCCGCCAACACCCACCCGCCGTCGCTCCAGATGTAGGAAAACGCACCTTGAAAGTCCTCTTTCGCCTGTCCCCCGTCTTTCCAAAGAATGATATGCCGATGCGCTTCCGATCTGCCTTCCGGAGGTAGATGAATAACCTTTCGTACGTGAGTAATCGGCCTTTCTGCAGACACTCATTCCAGCGTACACCTTTCGACATGCATCGGAAAGATCGGAATATACTCACGCACGGCTTTTTTGCTATAATAGCGAGTGTGTTCTGACCTAAAAGGTCAGGATTATCTCTAGGGCCTGTAGCTCAACGGTAGAGCAGTAGCCTTTTAAGCTATTGGTTCTGGGTTCGAATCCCAGCGGGCTCACTGATACAAAAATGCCTCCCGTACGGGAGGTTTTTTGTGATTTTCATTTTGTCGGCACCCACGTCGACACCGTCACGGGAATTTGTTCCTGTCCGTTTTCGAGTTTCGGCTTTCCCTTCATCACATACTGGTCTCTAAACCCATTCGCCAACATTTCAAGGAAATATGTTACGTTATGAAAGCGGGTGCGCAATCGTGGGAACAGAAAACTTTCATTTTCCTCATATCCGTTTTCGGGCGGGCGGGTTTGCCGAAAATCCGATTTGGTTAGCCCTAACTGCCGGTTTAGTTCGGCATATAGCGCAACTTCAGAATCTTCACTCCCCTCAACGAGAAGTTTCCCCGAAGTGGAACTGTCCCGTTTCAGGATGAACCCCGGGGGCAACTTCAGCGGATCAATAACGGGAAGAGTATCCGCTTCCCCTATCGGCACCGTGCCCGCACACTGCACCATCGAAAGTTCCCCGCGCTGAGGTGACTGATAGCGGATTTTACCGCGAAACGTCCGCATCCCCGACTCAATCACTGTCCTCCGCTGACTTTCATAACGGGTACGGTAAAACACGCGGAGTCCCTTTCTCGCCTCATCGACGAGCCGATCAAGGAGCGTATCGGGATAGAGCAGTGTTTTTTTTCCCGTTCCATATTCGCGTTTGGTGAGCATGCCCGCTTTCCCAAGTTCTTCGCGAAGCTCTCCTACCGATTGAGGAATGAATTTTTCATCAAGGATCTTGCGTCGCGGCATTTCATGCCGTACCGATAGCTCTGCCATAGCCGTAGTGTAGTAAAGGAAATCCGGTTTGTCGAGGAAGTACGACAATAACATCTATTCGAGCTTCGGAGCGACGAATACAATCCGTGTCCGATGCAGACCATCGAGACTCCTGGGATTGATAAGTACCGCCAAATCCTCATCTTCCGTAGGCTTTATCGTGAAATCCACAAGAGGACTTTCATCTCCAAGTGTGAGCACTTCGCCTCTGCGTGCACGAAGCACGGGAAACGAAACGATGCCCAGGCCACGACGTGAACCCTGGGTATCAACGGTCATCGACCAATCGGCATTCACTTTTATCCTGAGACGCGGAACATCAAGCCCCCTTCCAGGATCAGTGGAAATCGTGACATCTCCAAAGGGCAAACGTCGAGCGGGACGCAAGAGGTCGTTGGTTACCGAATTTTCGCGCACCACATACAATCCTCCGTGAACTTGGGCAAGCACTTGTGCCGAATTTTCTTTTTGCAACATAGAGGAGGTATTATAGCCAAAATCGGCTTCGGATGCAAAGGAACGGAGCACATCCTTGCACCTCATCACAAAGAGACATCGTCCAATGCGCCATGCTATGATTGGTGCAATAGCTATGAATGCCGTCAATCCCGCCGTACTGTTTGCCGCACGTACCGAAGAACAGGTGGCTGAGTACTTTACTTCCGTCGGCGCCATTTCTCCCGCAACCGCAATACCCGTGCCGGTCGACAAACTCAAGGAAATTCTTGAAGCACCGGAATTTCTTGAGGTTCCGCTCGAACGCTATACATTTATAAAAAGAACGCCGCAGGGGACATACTATCTCGATCGCACGGTGCTTGCAGTACAGCAACGGACACTTCGCACCGTTCTTTTCGTCATATTTATTACCGTCGCGTTCATCAGTCTTGTCAGCGTGCTTTTCGGATTCTTCGGATTTATGACGAATTCCTGATATGAAAAAGAGGTCGAATTTTCCCCAAAAAAGTGCGATATTTACCCCGCTTTATCGCAGTATTCATGTTATTTGTTCCCTGTACGGCGGAGTACTGCTCTTTTTGTCGGGTTTCGGTCTCATGCTTTTTTGGTATGAAAATTCCCTGCGGGTTAATCAACTCGCAGGAATACTCGTAAGCCTGATCGGCAGTGTCATGCTCTTTCTCCCGGTGCATAAGACAACCGATACCAAGAAACTTACCGGATATTTTTTTGCGCTCACTTTTGCGGTCATGTTATTGACGGGATTGCTTACCTACCCCACCTATATCATCACTATGGCTCTGCTGTTCTTGAAGCTCTTTATCACGATGCTCCGACTTTTTTCCCTTCTCAAACTTTCCGGTGACGCAAAGCGTATTCTTCCGTTGGTGACACAGGGCATATTACTTTCGCTCCTCGTGCTTTTTACCTCAACCCAAGGGATCGGCTATCTTAACCATGCCTACGGCAGAAAAATTGCTCCACGCCTCACGCCTACTCCGACGCCCGTACTACAGGAAGCACGCGCACTTCCTTCGCTCGGCATCCCGTTTCCCGGCAAACCGACGCGCATTTGGCAACTTGATGATAAAACATTCATCCTTGAAACTACCCTTTGGGAAAACGGCGGCAATTATCCTACCCTTTTCATCATCCGCGACAGACTCCTTACTCGGGTCAGCCAAACAACCGGTATCCGGTTGAATGAGGGAATGGTAACCATAGGTGATTTTGGAAATCCCGTTGTTTCCCCTGATAAGAAATACCTGTTTATCGAGGAACAGGGGTACGAGGGAGGTCGCACCCATGCGATAAATCTCGCTACTGCCACTCCGCTGGAGACGCAAAATTACCCTTCCATGCCCGGCACTATGCACTGGTCACCGGACGGCGGTTGTATCATGGGAGAACTTTACGAATACGGAGACAAACAAGCCCTTCAGCTCGGTGTCGAAAACGGTAACGGCTATACAATGTATCCGTATGACCAATCGGTCAATATCGCAATGGGACTAGAGAACCTACTCGTTCTATGGAAAAAAGAAACGCCCTGTACCGCATTTCTTACATTTACTGCCGGACTCATGTTGCATCCGAAAGGAACGGGAGAAAATATGGATGAGGAAATTCTTTTTGACATGACCCATGGGCCGGTGAGGCGAAACAGATGGCAACCTCTTTTTGATCTCCAAAGCGCCAAAAAATCCGCGTTACTTCGCCTAATATACCCCTAACCGCCGATATGGTACAGTGATATCTGTCGCCTATGACAAAACAGGAAAAAGCGCTCGAAATATACAAACGGCTGAAGAAATTCATGCCCGATCCCAAAATCGAACTGGATTTCAAAAATCCGTTTGAGCTTCTGGTAGCCACCATCCTTTCCGCGCAATGCACCGATAAACTGGTTAATCAAGTGACCCCCGCACTGTTTGCCAAATACCCCACCCCGCAGGCGATGGCAAAAGCGGATGTCTCCGACATCGACAGACTGACGATCAAAATAAACTTCCACGCCAATAAGGCAAAAAATATCAAAGCCGCCTCAGAAATGCTCCTTGAAAAATACGGTGGCGTCATGCCCAAAACCATGGAAGAACTGGATGCCCTCCCCGGTGTTGCCCGAAAGACGGCAAACGTCATATTAGGAAGCGCATTCGGTATTGCGGAAGGCATTGTTATTGATACTCATGGTATCCGACTTACCAACAAACTGGGACTTACGACATCCAAGGATCCCGTAAAGATCGAAGCGGAACTGATGGCGATGTTACCGCGTGAATACTGGATCGATTTCGGGCATCTTATCACCCTTCACGGGCGTCATATCTGTACGGCTCGCCCGCATGATTGCTCCGACTGTCCGCTCGGGGACTTGTGTCCCGAATACCCCTGGCATTAACGCTATATGGCCGCGGTGAGGTTATAGACGGGAAGAATTATCGAAAAGATAATAAATCCCATTGCGGAAAGAAGGAGAAAGAAAAGTCCCATTTCGTACTTATAATCGACAAGCTTACTGATCATAATCATCTCGCCTGTTTTGTACTGGCGAAGTTTTTCATCCAGGACGCTTTCCGATTCGGGGCGAAGTGCCAAAATAGCAAAAATGACGACGACAAACACGACAGCACGCATTGTCGGGTTTGCGTACGCGGGAAGCTCCATACCGAAATCCTGGTACATCGCCGTGAGACGAGGCGTTACCATGAACTCTAAAATACCGAAAATGAGGGCGAGCGCTCCGGCAAAAATCCACGCGACAATGCTTCGTCGTTTGATAAGTTCTTTTGCGTCTTCTTTTTTGATATAGCCGAAATACGGTAATGCTGAATATTGCATCATAGGATGATTCCTCCTTCACTATCGTAAATCAGCGATACAAATTACGAAAGGAGGACTTTTGCCTTCGCCAATTCTGAAAGGGCAAGTTTGCGAAATGCTCGTGCCGCATTCCACCGGTCGGTAGCCCGGGTAAGGATAAGCGTGCGGAGTACAATACTGCCGGGATTAATTGCCTCTACTCCTTCGACCCGGGAATTTTCATGCACGTATTGTCCCATGGTTTTATGCTTGCGGAGTGTAGTAAGCGCCGCAGTAAGCGCTACTTCTGCGCTCTCAAGGGGTTGGTTCGTTTTTATCGGAATATCCACAATCACGCGGGCGCCTCGCTTGGAATAATTGATAATCTTCTTAATCTCTCGGTTCGGGAATATATGGATTGCCCCGTTTTTGTCACGTAACCTGACGGTACGAAGACCCAATGATTCGGTTACCCCTTCGCTTCCCGCTATTTCCACATAATCTCCCACACGAATCGTGTCTTCGGTGAGGATAAATATCCCGGTAAAGAAATCTTCGATAAACGACCGAAGCCCCAAACCGATGACCAAACCCAAAACTCCCGCCGAGGCAAATAACGGCGTCATGTTGATTTTTAGCGTCGTTAACACGTAATAGCCCGCAACGACATAGACCAACACGGTAAGCAAGCTTTTTAAGACAGAGAGATAGGTCGTCGTACGGGAGGATTGCAGGTTTTTGGGCACCCGGACCACTCGCTCGATAACAATATTGACGCCGAAAGCGGCAACGACGGGAATCAGTAATCGGAGGGCAAGTTCCAGATTCATGCCCCATATTATACCAATTATCGCACCTTGAAGCCATTTTCCCCGTACCGTACCGTCCCGGTATGGCGTATGATACGTCTATGTTACTGCGGAAGCGTTTCAACCGATTTGCCGACAAACGGGGGACCTGGTTCCTTAAATCCATTGAAGACGCGCTCGTCGTCAAAATACTCCCTTTTCTTCCTCCCTGGCTCGAGACCTATCATTTGACCCTCTCGACGCTTTTCTGGATCGCTCTTATCCTCATAAGCGGCTATCTTGCCATCCAAAACATCAATTACCTCTGGCTCATGTCCCTTGGGGTCTTCGGACAATACGTCACTGACCGCCTGGACGGCGAGGTCGGACGTGCCAAAAATACGGGCCTTATCAAATGGGGATTTTATATGGATCATTTTCTGGATTATCTTTTTTTATGCGCCATCGTCATCAGCTATTGGTTCCTTACCCCGTACGAGTATAAGTACATTCTCTTTGTGGTACTTGCCATCAGCGCCGCCTACTTCGTGCATATCGTGCTGTATTTTGGCATCACTGGCCAGTTTGAGGTCTCAAACGAAGGCGTAGGACCGTCGGAGTTTCGCATACTGGTTATTCTGTTAAACACCATGCTTATCTATCTCGATCGGATTATATTCGTGCCGTTGCTTCTCGTGTTTTTCGGCGCCAATATTTTCTACCTCATCATGAGTATTTATAAGACCCAAAAGAAAATATGGGCGATGGATATGCGGGCAAAAAACGAACAGGAAAAACGCACGTACCGGGTCCACTAACCGGTTACGTTGATGACATGTTCCAGTGACCGTACCGCATGGGAATCGGCAGACAACAAGATCGCAATGACGTCGATGCGGAGCTTTTTGGGTACCTCTGGGTGTTGCCGGCTGAAGTAGTGTCCCGCGCGGATAATTTCGTCTATTTTGCGTTTCGTGACGGCTTCTTTGGGACTGCCGTAATAGGTTGAGGAGCGCGTTTTTACCTCTATAAACACCAGGGTATCATCATCGACGGCCACAATATCCAGCTCGCCTTTTCCGCCGCGATAATTCCGGGCAAGGATGATGTAGGATTTTTTTTGAAGATACGAAACGGCGAGCGACTCGCCGAGAAGGCCTATGTTACTTTGCGGCCTGAGGTTTGGTTGCTTCGGCAATGCGGGTTGCATCTCGTCCGATCTTGCCGCGCAGGTAATACAACTTTGCGCGCTTGACGGCACCATGCTTCTTGATTTCGATTTTTCGAATCCACGGAGAAATCACCGGGAAAATACGTTCGATACCGACGGCGGCCGCGCCTATCTTCCGTACGGTGAACATGGCGTTTTCATTACTTCCCTTGATGGCAATAACGATTCCTTCAAACACCTGGATGCGCTCGCGGGTTTCTTCTTTGACCTCGCGCTTAGTTTTGCCGGAAACTGTTTCCTTTTCGATGAGTTTGTAGTGCACGCGAACGGTATCACCGACGTGCATGTCAGCGGTCAATTCTTTGTCACCATCTTTACCGGTCCAAACAATGTGATTTGCCATAGGAGTCAGTCAAGAAGCTTATTTTACCATTCCGGAAGCTTTGATACAAGCGCGGACATAGCTTATGAACAACGGGTGCGGTTCGAGCGGCCGTGAACGGTATTCGGGATGATATTGCGTTCCCAAGAAGAACGGGTGAACATCGGTCGGCAGTTCGATAATTTCCGCCAGATTTTCGACGATTGATCGACCCGAAAATACCAATCCTTTTTCTTCCAACCGCTTGGTGAAATCGTCGTTAAACTCGTAGCGATGGCGGTGACGCTCCCACACGGTGCGGTTTGCGGGATCGCTATAGCCGGAAAATTCGCGGTAACTTTGGTCGGCAAGCGAACCTTCCGTTACCTTACATTCCCATCGGCCTAATCGCATGGTACCGCCGTATGCCCGGCGCTTCTGATTTTCTTCCTGCATGGGATTCATGTGGATCACGGGGTACTTTGTGTGTTCGTCGCATTCCGTGGTGTTGGCACCCTCAAGTTTCAGAACATTGCGGGCATACTCAACAACCGCAAGTTGCATTCCGTAGCAAAGACCCAAATACGGGATTTTGTTTTCCCTCGCATAGCGGATGGCCTCCAACATGCCTTCCACACCTCTTGCTCCCCATCCGATAGGAACGATAATGCCCGCCACACCGGCAAGCAATTTTTCAGGAGCTTCGCCTTTTTCGATCTTTTCCGAGTTCACCCAACGGGTCTTGACCGTCACTCCCTCCGCCCATCCGGCATGATCGAGCGAATCCATCAGCGCGGCATACGAATCACGAAGTTCGTAGTCCCCCGTACCGAAGTATTTGCCGACAATCGCCACTTCAATCGATTTCTTTTTGCTAGCCTTCACCCGTTCCAGGAGTTTCATCCAGTCGTCCATCGCTACCGCACGGTCAGGAAGCCCGAACATGGCAAGGATTTTTTGCGCAAATTGCTGTTCTTCAAACGTTTTGGGCACGGCGTACGGCGTTTCCTCGTCGGGGTTATTGATCACGTTTTCCGGCTCGACGTTACAAAACATCGCAAGCCGTTCGCGCCTACGAATGTCGATGGCTTTTTCGCCGCGGCATACGATGAAGTCGGGTTGAATTCCCATCGATAGCAGGAATTTTACGGATAACTGTGTGGGCTTTGTTTTGGGTTCACCCAAGTGATGCGGCGTCGGCAGGTAGCTTACGTGCACATGCACGACCGGCGCTTTTTTGACGGTTTTTAATATGCGGGATGCTTCATAGTAGAGCATGTTTTGGTACTCACCGGCAGTACCCCCGAGCTCAATTACCACAATCTCGGCATCATCCTTCTTTGCCGCTTCATCCATGCGACGCAAAATCTCATCGGTGATGTGCGGGATCGCCTCGACGTCTTCCCCTTTGTACTCGAAATTCCGTTCCCGACCGATAACGGCGGTGTATATCTGTCCCATGGTCACAAAGTTGTGCCGATAGACATTTTTCCCGAGGAACTTCTCGTATGTGCCCATGTCCATATCTGCTTCGGTACCATCGTCACACAAGAACGGATCACCGTGTTCGATAGGATTAATAAGACCGGAGTCGAGATTGAGGTAGTTTTCAAATTTGACGGAGGTGACTTTGTAGCCTCTTGCCTGAAGGAGGTATCCAATGGAGGCGGCGGTAACGCCCTTTCCTAATCCGGAGAGCACACCGCCCGAAACAAAAATATACTTGGTTCCTGTAGGGTGCATGGTTTAAGATACCAAAAAAAACCCTCCCCGTCAATATTTCTCCGTTTTTCACGGTAGGCAGGGCAGAAATGTATCAGGATCGCTTCTTTTTTGTTGCTTTCAATGGTTTTTTTGCGGATTTCGGCGATTTTGAGGCTGATTTCGGGGCAAAATTCTTCTGAAACAGCGAGTAAAAAACGTCCCCTTTGGTGATGACGCCCACGACTTCGTCCTCGTCATTTAACACGGGCAGTTGATCCACGTGCCGGACGATCATGCGGGAAAGCGCCCGCATAACAAGCGTCGTCTCACGGCAAAAGATAACTGTCGTAACCATGATATCCCGAACCTTGAGCGGCGAGAGTTCCTTGATCCGGCTTTCCATGGCTTCAAAATCCTGCGGCGTCTCCAAAAACTCCAATACATCCTGATAATTCGGGTACAGCCGAGCCAGTAAATCTTTGCGGGTGATGATGCCGACTAACTTGTTTTGGCTATCAACGACGGGAACGGTGTGCCAGTGTGTGGAGAAAATCTTTTTCCAGACATCTCGATAGGATGTATCAGGGGTTACGGTCATGACATCTCTGGACATGATGTCTGATACGGTCATTTGTGAAAGTATAGCACAAATGAAAAGTATCTTGTCAACGGGGAAGGATTATTGCGTCCTAAACGGTGAGGCTTTGTGTTTCCTTTTGCTGACCTTGAGCTCCAACATCGTGCGGTGCAATACGGCTATAGCCGCCGCTAATTCTTCACCTTTGGCTTTCCGTGCAATCAGATCTTTTGCGGAATCCATGGCCTTTTTGATCTCGGATTCGTTGATTTCATCGGCATGTACCGCACGGGAAACAAGGATGGTCACTTCCCCTTTGGGACGAACTTCCATAAATCCTCCGCCGATCGCCAGATAAAATTCCTTGCCCTTGGCGGTAATCTTCACTTCCCCTTCCGCTAATTGGGTAAACAGCGGCTCATGCTTGGCGAGCACTTCGATCGTCCCGTCGGGCGTCGGCACGGAAACCGAATCCACCTGTTCGGAGAATGCTTTCCGCTGTGGCGTGATGACATCCAGAAGGAACTGATTCATAGATTACTTTACCTCGTCGATGGTACCGACCATGTAGAACGCCTGTTCGGGCTTACTGTCATGTTTGCCTTCAAGGATTTCTTTAAATCCCCGAACGGTTTCTTCTACCGGGACGTATTTGCCCGGTCTGGCGGTAAAGGCTTCCGCAACGAACATCGGTTGGGTGAGGAAGCGTTGGATTTTGCGTGCTCGGGACACGGAAAGCTTGTCTTCTTCGGACAATTCTTCCATACCCAAGATGGCGATAATATCCTGCAAATCCTTGTAGCGTTGTAACACCTTCTGGACGCCTCGGGCGACTTCATAGTGTTCTTTGCCTAACACCAACGGATCCAAGATACGCGAGTTAGCGGTCAGCGGATCGATGGCGGGATAGAGTCCTTGTTCGGCGATGGAGCGCTCAAGCGAAATGGTCGCGTCCAAATGCGCAAATGTCGTGACGGGAGCGGGATCGGTATAGTCGTCTGCAGGCACGTACACCGCCTGCACGGACGTAATGGATCCCTTCTTCGTACTGGTAATGCGTTCCTGTAGCGCTCCCATTTCGTCGGCAAGCGTCGGTTGGTACCCTACGGCAGACGGAATACGTCCCAAGAGAGCGGAAACCTCGCTTCCGGCTTGCGCAAAACGGAAAATATTATCGACAAACAGCAAAACATCCTGGCCTTCTTCATCGCGGAAATATTCCGCCATGGTGAGACCGGTTAACGCGACACGAAGACGGGATCCCGGCGGCTCATTCATTTGTCCGAACACCATGGCCGTTTTGCCGATAACGCCGGATTCTTTCATTTCGTGCCACAGATCATTCCCTTCGCGGGACCGTTCCCCGACTCCGGTAAATACCGATACTCCTCCGTGCACTTCCGCAACGTTATGGATAAGCTCCTGGATAAGGACGGTCTTGCCCAATCCTGCTCCTCCGAAAAGTCCCATCTTGCCTCCCTTTACAAAGGGAGCCACAAGATCCAACACTTTGATACCCGTTTCCAACAGTTCCCGTTTGGTACTTTGCTGAGCAAGCGGCGGAGCCGGCCGGTGAATCGGGTGCTTTTTGACGTCACCGATGGCTTTGCCTTCATCGATGGGTTCCCCTACCACGTTAAAGATACGTCCCAAGGTCTTCTTGCCGACGGGAACGGAAATAGGAGCACCGGTTGCCGTAACGGTAAGGCCGCGGGAAAGCCCGTCGGTAGGTCCTAATGCGACGGTACGAACACGATTGTCCCCCAAATGCTGTTCAACTTCCAAAATAAGCTCTTTGGAATCGGTAAATTCCGTGGGTACCACAAGTGCCTCATACACCGCCGGCATGTAGTCGGCGCTAAACTGCACATCGATAACGACTCCCTGAATCTGGATAATCGTTCCCTGTTTTGAAGATAAATTTTTTGCCATATATATACTCCTTTGCTTTATTCGACTGCTAGTCTAGCGGTCACCATGTCCGTAATTTCGTAGGTGATTTTTTCTTGTCGTGCTTTGTTGTATTGCAGGGTCAGGTCATCCTGCAGTGAATTCGCGTTATCCGTGGCGTTGTGCATGGCAATCATGCGGGCAGAATGCTCCGCCGCTTCAGCCTGCAACACCGCGTCTCGAATCTGATTTTCCACATAATGCGGCAACAGTGCCGAAAATACTTCCTCAACTCCCGGTTCAATCAAAAATTCATAGTTGCCTTCTTTGGTCGTCGCATCGGCGGCGTCGGGCGTGATAGTGAGCGGAAGAACGGTTTTGACCTTCGGCATTTGTTTGACGGCGGACAAAAATTCATTGGAAACCAAATCAACGGCATCATACTGCCCTGACAAAAACTGCTCCGTAAGATAGGAAACGAGCGCCGGTACCACGCGTTCCCACGGGGTGGTGTCGGAAAAATCCGCTTTTACACCGTGTCCCAGACGGGTCACGAAATCTGCACCCTTTTTCCCCAGGGTAATGACGTCATAATTCGAATTTCCGCTATAGTGTTTCATAAAAAATCGAAACAGCGAGGTATTGAGTCCCCCGCAAAGCCCCTTGTTGGTCGAAAGCAACACGACGAGCCGCTTTCCCGTAGGAGCCGGCGTCATAAGCAGTTCATGGCTATGATAATCGGTGCGCGTTGCCAACCGGGTTACCATCTCATAGATCTTCTGCGCGTAGAGTTTGCCGGAAAGCGCGGCGGCCTGCGCCTTTTTCATCTTGGCGGCGGCCACAAGCTCCATTGCTTTGGTTATCTGCGCTATATTTTTTGCGCTTTTAATCCTTCGTTTAATAAGCCGGATATTTGCCATACCGTATGTTATTTAAAGGATTTTGCAAACTCGTTTATTGCCGTTTCCAACCCTTTTTCAATTTCCGGAGTAAGCACTTTCTCTTTGGCGATAGCGGTAAGCGTCTTTTTATGTCTCGCCGCAAGATAGGTCAGGAATTGTTTTTCAAATTCCGTTACCCGATTCACCGGCACTTCATCAAGATATCCTTTGCTTCCCGCCCACATGATCGCAACCTGCTGGGTAACGGGCACCGGCTGGAACTGTCCCTGTTTTAGGAGTTCCATCATGCGGCTCCCGCGGGCAATCTGCTTTTTGGTTACCTCATCTACATCGGAGGCAAATTGTGCAAATGCCGCAAGATCACGAAATTGTGCGAGATCCAAGCGAAGATTCCCGGACACTTTCTTCATGGCCTTAATCTGCGCGCTTCCTCCGACGCGGGATACCGAGAGTCCGACGTTGACTGCAGGTCGTTGTCCCGCATTGAAAAGATCGGATTCAAGATAAATCTGTCCGTCGGTAATCGAAATGACGTTGGTCGGAATATAGGCGGACATGTCTCCTGCCTGTGTTTCGATGATGGGAAGGGCGGTGATCGATCCGCCGCCCTTGGCTTCAGAAAGCCGACATGCACGCTCAAGCAATCGACTGTGAAGGTAAAAGACATCTCCCGGATATGCCTCACGACCGGAGGGCCGGCGAAGCGTCAGGGATATCTGGCGATATGCCCATGCGTGCTTTGACAAGTCGTCGTAGATGACTAACACATCCTTGCCTTTGTCCATGAAGTATTCACCGATCGCACACCCCGCATACGGGGCAAGATACTGATACGTGACCGGATCACTGGACGTGGCGGCCACGATAATGGTGTGCGCCATGGCGTTGTGCTTTTCCAGATCCGCGATCACTTGAGCGACCCGGGAAGTTTTCTGCCCGATGGCGATATAGATACAGATTACGTCTTCGCCTTTTTGGTTGATGATCGTGTCGACGGCGATGGCCGTTTTTCCCGTGGAGCGGTCACCGATAATAAGTTCTCGTTGTCCGCGACCGATCGGAATCATGGCATCGATTGCCTTGATACCGGTCTGAAGCGGGGTCGTTACCGCCTGCCGATGAACGACACCGGAAGCGATGTGCTCCATGGGATACCTGGTCTTTAAAGTTGCCTTCCCTTTGCCGTCCACGAGTTCTCCCAACGGATTGATCACGCGTCCCAACAATGCCTCGCCAACCGGAACGGAAAGCAGGGCACCGGTACTTTTGACTTCATCACCTTCTTTAAGCGTCAGATAATCGCCCAGGACGATGATGCCGACTTCGTCTTCCTCAAGGTTGACGACGACACCTTCAACTCCGTTTGCAAACGTCACCACTTCCAAGTACTTTGCTCCCGGAAGACCGGACGCTTTTGCCACACCATCAGCGAGCGTCGTGATATACCCTACGCGACGGGCTGAAACACCGGATTCATAGCTTTCCAGCTTTTTAACGAGTTCTTTAGCAATAAGTGATGCGGCGCTTGTTTTCATAGGTTTATGACGAAACGGTGACGATAGATGCCATGGCGTCTAATTGATTGCGGACACTGGTGTCCATCACCCAATCTGCCATGGTGATACGGATGCCTCCGATAAGCGAGGGGGTCACCACACTGGTAATGCTTACTTCATGTCCCGAAAGCTTTGCAAGCATGCGCGCAATACTCTGTAGCTCCGCGGAAGTGAGTTTCACCGCTGATTCTACCGTCGCACGGTGCTCGTGTTTGGCACTGTTCGACATTTTTATCAGCAATGACTGCACCTTGGGAGATACGTCACGGACTTTGCCGCTTTGCTTCAAGTGTGACATGACCCCTTCTACAAATCCTCGGGCATCTTTGGAAACAGATTTCATAGGAATACCTTGATCCGCTTATGCGGATTTCTTCTCCTCTCGTACGGCCCAGCTCTCCAGATCCTTTATGCGCTTGGCGATAAGGGCATGCTGTTCTTTGGCGCCCATGACCTGCGAGAGAACCCGCTTGGCCATGACGACAGCAAGCTCAACCGCCTCACGGGATATGTCCGCTTTGGCCGCTTTCTTTGTTTCCTCTGCTTCAACTTTTGCCCGGGCAAGGATAGCTTCCGCCTGTTTATGCGCTTCAACAACAAGCTCCTTTTCGGTTTCCTTGGCTTGTTTCTTGGCATCTTCGATAATGCCTAACGCATCTTCACGGGCCTTGGCGAGTGCTTTCTCATGGCCGGCTTTGAGTTTTTCTTCCTCTTCCCTCATTTTGGCCGTGAGCTCTACACCCTCCGCTATTTCCTTTTTCCTCTTTTCGAGCATCGAAAGGATCGGCTTGTACAGTAATTTTTGGAGCACAAAAAGGATCACCAAAAAGTTGATGACCTGAGCTCCCAATAATGTTGGTTCAATACCTAGCTTATCCATGGATCCTTTCGTTATACAAATTTGATAATAAGGGCGACGACGAGTGAGTAAATAGCGATAGCTTCAGCAAAAGCCACGCCCAAAATCATACTCGTTCGGATTTCACCTGCGGCTTCCGGGTTTCGACCCATGGCTTCAAGTGCTTTTCCGGTAAGGGCGCCGATGGCGATTGCCGGCCCGATACCTCCGAGTGCAACGGTTGCACCCATCATGATTGTTTTTACAACTGCTTCTTCCATTGGTAACTCACCTCCTTTTTGTTTGCGGAACTGTTATATCCCGCTTTATTTGTTTATAAGTATACCCGCAAATAGCCTTGATGCAATATGCATCATCATGCCGCATGTGCGGCTTCCGCATGCTCTTCCTCGCCATGTGATACGGCAACGTTAAAGAATGCGGTCGAAAGCATGGAGAACACGAGCGCCTGAACGACGCCTACAAAAAGTTCCATCATCAAGAACGGGAGCGGCACGACGAACGGAATCAAAAATGCCAAAACGGCAAGCAACACCTCGCCGGCAAAGATGTTTCCGAACAAACGGAAGGCAAACGACACTACCTTCGAGATATCGGAAGCAAGCTCCAAAATGCCTACTCCGAACATAATAGGATCCTTAAAGTTAATAAACCTAGAGGAATAATGGAATCCCAAATTCTTAAACCCGTAGTACTGCATGGCCAGTACCGAAATGATGGCAAGCGCAAGCGTCAGATTCAAATCCGCGGTGGCGGCACGGAACAGCGGAACAAATTTCGGTCCTCCGTGACCGTTCTCTGCACTCGCGGTAGCCGCAGTGGTGGATTCCGCATGGGTGGCATCGGCGGTCGGCTCTTCATGGGTGTCTTCAACGACCTTTGCGGGAGCGTGGGAATCCTCAACGACGACCGGCGCCGTTTCGGCGGAAGGTACCGTTTCATGCGCCGCTTCCGCAGTCTCTTCGGTGCGGAAATAGCCGATGGTACCAACACCGGGGAGAAGACCCACCCAGTTGGCAATCAGAATAAACAGAAAAAATGTCGCAACTAAGGGGAAAAACTGTTTTACATGCTTGCCGGCAATGGCGGAGAAAAAGTCATAGAGCCCTCCGACCAGCATCTCAGCCAAAAGCTGAAGGTTACCGGGAATCATTTTCATATTGCGGGTGGCCAAAACGGAGAAAATGATGAGTATCGCCATGACGATGAAGGTCGTCAAAAGCGAATTAGAAATGGACAGTCCATAGACTGTCCAGAGTCGTTCTGCCGCAAGCGATATATGCAACATAATAAGTACGTATTATCCGATAACTGCGCTATTATCTCTTACTGACCACATCACGCACAATACGTATCAGTGATGCACATGATAAGAGTAATCCAAGGCCAAACAAAACCAGTGTGGCGGTCGGCTTGGTACCGAATCGTTCGTCTATTTTGACGCCTCCGATCAGACCTGCCACCATCGGAAGAGCAACGTCAAACCCTATCTCCCCCGCAAGCGACGCATACTGCCATCCGTTCCCTGTCGACTTTTTCTTTTCGGGAACTTTGATTTTTCGGGGTCGGATACCGGTTTCCACGTCTTCTAAAATGACGTCAAAATGCTCTCCCTCCGGATATTCACTTTTTTTGTCAGACATAGGTAATTGTATCACTCATGTTTCACCCGTCAATCGGATAATCCCCGGTCCTGTGACATATCGATGGAGCGGACGTCGTCCGCAAGCAGTACGAGCCGATCATCTTTTTGATCAACCTTTGCCGATATCATGACCGCGGCATCCCTCACCCATAACGACATGGTGCGGGCATACAGCTTCGGGAAAATCACTACCTCCATACCGCTTGAAAGATCCTCAAGTCTGATAAATGCCATCTCGGCATTACTTTTTTTTGTCACAATTTTCTTAATTTGAGTGACGAGTCCCACCACTTGCACTTTGTCCCCCACACGTTCCTCATTAATTTGTGCCAGCGGAACAACCTCATCCTTTTGTGCCATACGGGCAATTGTTTTTTCCAACGGATGAGCGGTGAGGTAAAACCCCAGGAGCTCCTTTTCAAACGACAAAAGTTCGTGACTTGAAAGTTCTTCAACCTTCGGAAGCTGTTCCGTCACCGCCTTTTGCTCGGCACTTCCGCCCTCGTCAAACAATCCGAATTGTCCTACCGAGGCGGCTTTGCGCTCTTTGTGGATCTGATCAAGCATGGTTTCCACCGCGGCAAGGAGTGCCGATCGTGAACCGAACATGTCCATAGCGCCCGCCCGCATGAGACTTTCGAGCGTTTTTTTGTTCACCTTCGATACATCCACTCTCCGCAAAAAATCGGCAAGCGAAGTGAACTTGCCGTCCAGTTTTCTTGCCTTTAATATGCTGTCGATCGCCGCTTCCCCGACATTTTTGATGGCGGAAAGTCCGAAACGGATATTGCCTTTTTCCACCGTAAATTCGATATCGGAGGTGTTTATGTCGGGAGGCAATAACGCAATCCCCATGCGCTTGCACTCGGCTACGATCATGGCGATTTTTTCGTTTCGCGTATCTCCCGTGTTGGCGCGCGATTCCGCGGTCAGCACCGCCGTCATGTATTCTACGGGATAGTTTGCTTTAAGATATGCCGTCTGATAGGCGATGACGGCATAACACGCGGCATGTGCCTTGTTAAATCCGTATCCTGCAAACGGCTCGATAAGATGGAATATGTCTTCCGCTTTGTGCCGAGATATGCCGTTTTTGATACACCCTTCGATAAACTTTTCCTGCTGTTTCTTCATTTCGGAAGCAATCTTTTTCCCTACGGCTTTCCGAAGCTTATCGGCGTCTCCCCATGAATATCCCGCCAGTGTTATGGCGGTTAAGAGAACGTCGTCCTGATAGCAGATCAACCCGTAGGATTGTTTCAACACATCCTTCAGTTTCGGATCGGGATACGTGATGCTTTGCGGATTATTTTTTCGCTCGATATACTGCGGGATCACCTGCATGGGCCCCGGACGGAATAACGCCACCATCGCCATGAGGTCGTATATGGTCGTGGGTTTCAATTCCTTGATATAACGACGCATACCGGCGGATTCAAGCTGGAATACCCCGGTCGTTTCGCCGATGGAAAGCATCTCATACGTTTTTTTGTCCGTTAACGGAATGGAATATAAATCGATCGTTTTCCCTTTTACCTCTTCGATAAACTTGAGTGCCGCCGCCATGATGGTTAAGTTTCGTAGTCCCAAAAAGTCCATTTTCATGAGCCCCACGCCGTCTTCACCGACCGTGTACATGTCATACTGGGTTACCACCCTGTCTCCTTTGCTTTCACGCTGAAGCGGAGTGTACTCGACGAGCGGTTTGTCCGCGATAACAACTCCCGCCGCATGTACGGAGGCATGGCGGGCAACCCCTTCGAGTTTTTTGGCGACATCAAGTAACCGCTTGGTTTCCGGCTCAGCCCGATAGGCGGAGGAAAGTTCGGGCGAAATATCAATCGCCTTATCAATCGTCATACTTGCTCCCTGCGCTCCCGGCGGAATCATTTTGGAGATGCGATCGGGTTGGGCATACGGCATACCAAGCGCGCGCCCCGCGTCACGGACCGCTCCCCGGGCTTCCATGGTACCGAAGGTGATGATCTGGGCAACTTTATCGTCCCCATACTTTGCCGTCACATAGGCAATTACTTCATCGCGCCTGTCGTCGGCAAAATCCAGATCGATATCGGGAGGACTCGGCCGGAACGGATTTAAAAAGCGTTCAAACGGCAATCCGAAAAGAAACGGATCGATACCCGTGATATTTAATATGTAGGAAATGACGCTTCCCGCGGCCGAACCTCTTCCGGGACCCACCCCGATTTTTTGCGATTTGGCCCAATTGACGAAATCCTGCACAATCAAAAAATAGGTCGAATAACCTTTTTTCGTGATAATGTCGAGCTCGTATTCGATGCGTTCCTTGATCGTGT
This sequence comes from Patescibacteria group bacterium, assembly GCA_049322955.1. Taxonomy (GTDB): domain Bacteria; phylum Patescibacteriota; class Microgenomatia; order UBA10105; family UBA927; genus UBA927. The sequence goes on from JBMOPU010000012.1 coordinate 762,364, forward strand.
CGGTCACTTCCTTGTACTTACCCGGCAGTCGCTCATACACCATCTCCCGAAGGTATTGTTCGGGCTTTTTGTCATCGGGAACGGGAAATCGGGGGAGAATCCACTTCCCCACCGAGAGGGTGATGTTGCAACGCTCGGCAATTTTTACCGTGTTTTCGATTGCCTCGGGATATTGTGCAAAAAGCTCTATCATTTCTTCCTGACTCCGAAGATAAAAATCAGGGGATTCCATCATGGAAAGCGGACGGTTTTTTTCGATGATCGTCCGTTGGGTTTGGACGCAGAGCAATATTTCCTGCGCCTCGGCATCGTCTGCATTTACATAGTGCACGTCGTTGGTCGCAACCAACGGCAATCCCAACTTTCTGGCGAGAGCGACGAGTTTTTCATTGGTGCGTTCAATTTCGGGAATATGCGGGTGCTTCTGAAGCTCGATGTAATAATGATCCGGACCGAACAATTCAGCGTATTTGGCCGCGACCTCTTCCGCCTCCCTGATTTTGTCCTGCATAAGCAACTGCGGCACCTGACCGGCAAGGCAGGCGGACAAACAGATGATGCCTTCGTGGTGCTTGGTCAGCAGATCCCAATCTATGCGCGGCTTGTAATAATAGCCGTCCAAGTGCGCATGCGTTACGAGCTTCATCAGATTACGATACCCTTCCTCGTTCTCCGCCAGGAGTACCAGATGATACGGATCGGTATCAATCTTGCCTTCCTTGTCGAGCCTGCTTCTTCGCGCGACATACGTTTCGACACCAAGAATGGGCTTAATTCCCGCCGCTTTTGCTTTGAGGTAGAATTTGAAGCTTCCGTACATCGCCCCGTGATCGGTAACGGCCAGCGTATCCATCCCGAGTTCCTTGGCGCGCGCGATGAGAAGATCAAGTTTGCCGAGTCCATCCAGCAGGGAAAATTCGCTGTGGACATGAAGATGTACGAATTTTGCCATGATTATAATTTACTTGAGAGAAGCTCCATGACTTTTTGTTTGTCACCTTTTCCCGCCAGTTTTCGGAGCACCATGCCGTACAAAAACATCTTGGATTGTTCTTTGCCCGCTTTATAGTCCGCTACCGCTTTGGGGTTTTCAGCAAGGACACCGTCTATGGCTTCAAGAACGACACTATCATCGATAGCATGTACCTGTTTGCTTGTGATGATATCACGCGCAACCGATTCACCGGTCACCGCGGCCGTATCGGCAACTTTATTGATAATCCAGTTTGCGGCAACGGTACCCGGTATCTTCGCATCCAGAATATCGGATCGATGCATCACCTCCGCAAACAGCGCCATCTTTTCAAAATCATCGGCAAGTGTGCTTGCCTGTGTATCATTTAAACCGAAAGTTTCTTTGACTTCCTTTTTATAGGCGTCGGGCAGTTGGGGCATTGCGGCACGAATTTTCGCAATATCTTCATCGGTAAAGCGAAGCGGCGGAATATCAGGTTCCGGAAAGTATCGGTAATCGGCCGCTTCTTCTTTACTGCGTTGGGAAACGGTTGCATTTTTTGCTTCATCCCACCCGCGAGTTTCTTGCACGGGGAGCTTCCCACTGTCCAATATCGCGGTATGACGCTTGATTTCATATTCGATGGCGGCCGCGGCGAATCGGAACGAATTAATGTTTTTGACTTCCACTTTGTATGGAGGCAGTCCCGTCTCACCCACTTCACGAAGAGAAATATTGGGTTCCAACCGCATGGAACCTTTTTCCATATCTGCATCCGATATACCCAAATATCGCACGATCTGGTGCAGTTTCTTTAGGAATTCCTTCGCTTGCGCACTACTGCGAATATCCGCTTCCGTGACGATTTCGACAAGCGGCACTCCCGAGCGGTTAAAGTCCACGAGCGTCACCTTTTTTCCATTTACGACGGCGTGTTGCAGTTTGCCCGTATCTTCCTCAAGATGTACGCGATGAATCCTGACGTCGCCAAAAGACGTCGGAATCACCCCGCCGCGGCACAGCGGTTGGTCATATTGGGAAATTTGATATCCCTTGGGGAGATCGGGATAAAAATAATGTTTGCGATCAAACTTGGATTCCTTGGCAATCGTGCTCCCGAGCGCTAACCCCAACATAATCGTCCACTCGACCGCTTTTTTGTTGGGGGTGGGCAATGCTCCGGGATATCCTAAACAGACCGGACACGTACCGGTGTTCGGCGGTTTGCCGAAATGATCGGCAGGACAGCCGCAGAACATACCGCTTTTGGTTTTTAGCTCGACATGTATTTCCAGTCCGATAATCGGTTCGTACGTATTCATAGTTATTTTTGTACCCACGGATTCCATCGGGTCGCCTGTTCAAAAGCATACGCCGCCCGGATAACTTTTTCTTCCTGCCATTGGTCACCGGTAATGTTGAGACCAAGATACAAATTTGTCTCCGGATCCCGCATGCACGGAATGTTGATGCCGGTAAGACCGGCTATAGAACTCGCTTCAAGTAACATATCTTCCAGTTCGCCGTACAGCGGATTCCCCGCCGTGGCTCCGATCTTTTGGGCAAAACCGGGTGATGTCGGGGAAATAAGCACGTCATATTTTTGGAACAGTTCATGATAGTTTTTGACGATGAGACTTCGTACCCGCTGTGCACGGACATATATGTTTTCATCCAGCAGAGCACTTAACGTAAATGCGCCCAACATAACCCGCCTTTTTGCTTCCATGCCAAACTCCGTCCGTGGATTGCCGTATCGGATACCGTCGTACCGTGCAAGGTTTGAGCTTACCTCACCCCGTTGTATTACCGTATAAACGGCAATCGCGTAATCGGGGTTAAGGATTGTCCCCGGCTTGATGTCATGGGACACGGGAACCGCGTCCACGTTTGCGCCGAGTCTTTCAAATACTTTCACCGCATCAAGCACCGCATTTGCCGCTTTTTCTCCGTGCAGTGCCGGATGATCGACATAGCATACGCCGATATGCATACCCCGTAATTCAGTCGTCAATGCTCGGGTAAAGTCGGGCACGGCGTTCGTCGATGACGTGGCATCATACGGATCATGACCGGCGATGTGGTTTAACACCATCGCACAATCTTCTACCGTTTTCCCGATGGGACCGGGACTGTCCGTAGAGGACGCCATGGCAACGATACCCGATCTGCTGACTCTCCCGTACGTCGGCTTCAACCCTACGACGCCGCACCACGACGCGGGCTGTCGTATGGATCCCGCCGTTTCCGTGCCGAGTGCCACCGTTGCCATATCTGCCGCGATGGCGGCCGCACTGCCGCCGCTTGATCCTCCCGGCAGGTATGCAGGATTTCTCGGATTTTTTGTTGCCCCGAAATCGCTTGTTTCCGTGCTACTGCCGTGTGCCCAGGCATCCATATTGGTTTTCCCCACAATGACGCCGCCCGCCGCTTTTAGTTTGCCGGTAACGTGGGATTCTGCTTGCGGGCGAAATCCCTTAAGCACGTTCGAGGAAGCGGTGGTCTCCAAACCGACGGTGAGGAAATTGTCTTTGACGGCAACCGGTACTCCTGCAAGCGGCGAGTCGAGAAGCGACTCCGCACTTTTTGCCGCTTCCGTATTTAACGACAGATAGATGTTTAATGCTTCGTTTTTTTCGGCAATTGCATCATTTATGTCGCGGTAGAGCTCAGCATGGGATATCTCTTTTGCCTTGAGCTTGGTAACGGCTTGTTTTAATGTTAACGAATTAAGTTTCATATCAATCTTCAAGAATTTGGTCGACGACGAAATATCCGTTATGAATCCTCTTTGCATTGGCGAGCGCCTCTTCCTGACTGAACATGCGGGACGTATCAACGACGTCTTCACGAAGTACGTTTTCTAAACCCGTCACCTGGCTGGTCGTCGTAGTACCGCTAACATCAACGTTTTTGAGTTCTTCAACGACGACCATTGTTTTATTAAACCCGTCGGCCAAATCTCCTGCCTGACTATCGGTGATGGGGATTCGGGCTATTCCTGCAATCTTTTTAACGTCATCCGATGAGAATTTTGTATTACTCATGGAGCCATTATAGCGGAAATCTCATCATCGTGAAGCGGGTACTTGCAAAAATGCCGGCATCTCGGGTAATTTGTTTATATGACCAAATATCGCGCGGCAGTTCAGCAAATGCTTGAGGAAAACAAAGAGCTTTTTGACGAGTTTAAACCGATCCACGATGCATATGTGCTAAACCCCGCGGCAAACCAAGCCAAATACAACGCCATCGGAGCTAGTGTCATGGACGTCATCCGTGAATACGAACGACGGCTGTGCGCCAAAATGGGAGCGGGTCAGTACAGCAAATTTTCGATGAATCTTTCCGAAAAGTTTATGGAGGAAATCAAAAATATTTACCCCAAAATCATGTTCATCGGGGTGGAATAATTTACTTCACTTCTTCGGCGATAAGCCCGCGTTTAATTCGCTCGATCGTTTTTTGCGGATCGCTGGTGTCCATGACGATGCCCTGCCACCCGCGCGCGGTTGCCGCCGCGACATTTTCCGGGACGTCATCGATAAAGAGAATCTCTTCTGGTGATACTCCCGCCGCTTTTTCCGCTATCTCGTATATTTTCTCTTCGGGTTTGATTACCCCGTGACGGGATGAATCAATAATCGCCGACCAACGAATGTTAGGGATGTGTCCTTTCCGCAGGGAATGATCAAGCACTCCCGGTCCCGCATTGGATAAAATGCCTACTTTATGGGTAGCACTGAGAACGCGAGCTAATTCATGCATCGGCGTAACGCTTAAGAAATGATCAGACCAGAAGTCTCCGGCATCCGCGGGAACATCCGTCATCCCTAACGCATCCGCAAATAATTGCATATATTGCGCAGGAGATATGTTGCCGCGACATTCCTCGCGCCAGTTGTTTTCAAACACCGCAAGCACGGATTCGTAGGGTACGTTGTATTGTGCCGCCACCTTTTTGTGCGCATGCACAAAATTTAACAGCACTCCCCCCACGTCAAAATAAATAAATTTAATCGGCGTTTTTTTCATGAATCAGCGTACGGAAGCATTTGCTTCATGTTCAAGGGCATCATCAAGAGGAGCTAATTGTCCCACAACTTTGGAAAGGAGCCAATCGGCAATCGCGGGATTTTTGGGAAGCAAGGGCCCGTGGAAATACGATCCGATGGAGTTTTTGTACGTCGCTCCCTCATACCCGTCACTGCCGTTGTTGCCGCCGCCACTGATCACTTTTGCTAGCGGCTTCATGCCCGCTCCCAACGTGGTATAGCCACCGTGATTTTCAAACCCGACAATCGTCGTCCCCGCAAGTTCGGGAGGGTTAATGATTTCGGCAACCGTGTTGCCGATGAGGCGTTTTGCCTGATCTCCCGGGTGTTCGGTGATTAAATCCCATATACCCGCTCCGGGAATCGGATCTCCCTGGTACGGTTTGTAATACCTCCCTACGAACTGGTAGGCGGCGCACACAAAGAGTGCGGGTGTCCCCTTTTCGACCATCTTCTTGACAATCGGCCCTTTGCGACGGATAAAATCTTCACCGGCAAGTTTTTGTTGCCTGTCCTGCGCTCCTCCCATAAAGACGATGTCGCAAGAAGCAAGTTTGGCGGTAGCAGTCTCGAGCGTCACCGGCACCACTTCAACCGGGATATTTCGCCACTCGCACCGTTTGCGAAGTGCTATCACGTTCCCCCGGTCGCCGTACGTGCTCATCAGATCAGGATATAACCAAGCGATACGGAGACGTGAGTTCATAAGATTTTCCTTCCCGTGAGTAATTTTCTGACTTCAAGCATGCCGGAATAGGTGGCGAGCACAAAAAGCGTTTTTCCTTTCGGCGTAGCGGCAATGCTTTTGGTGATCGCTTCCGCCAATGATTTTTCTACCCCGACGCGCTTATCCGCATATTTCAGACGTACCGCCATGTCGAGGGCGCGATCGCCCGATACCGTCACCTGCGTACGGTCAGGAATCATTTCAAAGTCCACATCCCAAATCCAGCTCACATCACGGCCGTCGGGGATACGGTCATTTAGCACGATGAGCATATGGGAGGCATGCATCTCGGTCACCGTGCGAAGCGAGGCATTAAATCCCGCAGGATTTTTGGAAAGCACTATTTTTACCGTTCTCCCGTCCACTGCTATATCTTCCTGTCTGCCGAACGCAGGGGTAAAGTGCGACAGGGCGTCGCGAATTGTTTTCTGCGGCTCACCGAAGGCACGTGCAGTGGCGACGGCGGCAAGTGTATTGTATTCGTTATACAACCCCGGAAGGGCACTCGGCCAGGAATGCACCGACGGCGTAGGACGGGTATTGCCGCAGGAAGGACAACGCCAAATCCCCAAATGCGAAAAGAATATGCCTTTATAGACCAGCCTATGACCGCAGGAGGGACAAAACGTGGAGTCGGTCGCATGTTCCGCTTTGGTCAAAAACTTATTGGTGTCCGTGATTCCGAAATAAATTACTTTTGCCAGACTTACTTTTCCCAATGAAGCAACCCCCGGATCATCGGCGTTGACGATAAGGGTCGTTTTTGCCGTAAGCGGGGCAATGGCTTTCGTCCACTTTTCGACGATGACGTCAACCTCGCCGTATCGATCCAACTGGTCACGGAACAGGTTCAAAAACACCATATGCGTCGGCGTCATGTACCGCAGTACATGCGGCAGGGAATTTTCATCCACCTCAAATATGCCCACATCGGCGGTAATCCTCCCCAGGAAGTCAGCGTGTCTGATAAACGAAGAAACGATCCCGTTTAACAAATTCGCTCCCGTTTCGTTATGGATCACCACATTCCCCACTCCCTCAAGCGTCTTTTTTATCATGAGCGACGTAGTCGTTTTGCCGTTCGTGCCTGCAACGAGGATACACCCGCGGGAAAGGGCTCCGGCAAGCGACTGAGCAACATGCGGACGAATTCGGAGTGCCACTTCCCCCGGCCAGGTTTCCCCCGCACCGAACCCGAGAGCTTTGCTGACAAGAGAAACCAGTTTTGCGGCAACGATGACGAGTCTATCAAGACCGTGCATAGCCTGATTATCGCGCATCGGAGGGAGCAGAGGCAAATATTACGTGACATCCGCAAGCAAAAACGCATGGACGAAAACGACGGTTCCTTTGTAGACGATCGTTTCTACCCCTATAGCAAGCGAGACTTCCGGGTACGTATCGGTTACCCGATAGGCATACGTCCAATCGCCGTCGGTAACGGGGGCAACGGACTTCGTCAGTCGCGTCGTTTCACCAAGTTTCTGTAACATGGATTTCAGCGTGGCAATGATCTGTTCTGCCGTAATACCGAGTGGCAAAAGGGTGGTATCGGGAACAATCCCTCCCGCATAACTACGAACGCTGGCATCCCCACCATTTACGGCAATTTCCTGCCCGGCTCCCGTGCGTTTCACCAGCCACTGATCAATATAAGTTGCATCATTGACCGTTGTTTCCGTACCCATAAGGGAAACCGTGCCGCGCGTAACATTCTTCACGGCATTGGAACCCGCAAACGTAGCAAGCAACCCCTTGGCAAGGGTGTCATGTGTATTCATCGTTATCGAATAGTGGTTTTCGCGAAAGGTTTCAGTGAACGCAATATATATAATTCTCCGATATGCACGGACTGCGGTGCAAGTGACGATAACGCCACATCCGCTTTTTTGGGCATCGCTTCGGTGATCATTTTTCTCGACTGCATTGCGGATACCCGTTCGTGAATGTCTTCACCCTGGATTCCCAGGGTGATGTGAAAATCTTTTTCCGGAAGACCGATCTCTTTTCTGAATTGCTGTAATGAAGGAGCATCTACCGCAATGAACGCGGTTTTTTTGCCTTTGTCCTGAGGAAGTGCATCGCTCCGCGTATCAGCATCGATAAATCCGACCCCCGTTACGGTGAGCTCACCGGGATTGTTAAGTTTTGCATAGGCGTCTTTCAGTACCGTGATTTCTTTGTCGTGTAGTGTACGAAGTTTGGCTTTTTCCCTCGGGGTTATCACGGTAATATGCAGACCTTCCGGCCGTTGTATCAGGTGTGCGTTATTTGCGGTATTGATTGATTCAACTAAGCCAGAAAAATCATCCAGCACCTGAATTTCGATACCGATACCTTGCCGAAGCGCTTCGGTAACGGGAGCGGTATCTTTTTTCGGCAATTCTGTGCGGGAAGATTCTGCCATACCGTTAGAGCGCTCTCAATCGCTTGATACGATCTTCGATCGGCGGATGCGTGTTAAAGGCATTGGCAAACCAGGCGCCGAAGTTTTTCCCTTTAAACGGATTGGCGATATACAAATGCGCCGTAGCATTGGTCGCCGCTTCCAATACCTCTTTATCTTTTCCGAGTTTTTCCAAGGCACGCGCAAGTCCCTCGGGGTATCTCGTGAGCTTGGCACCCGAAACATCGGCAAGATACTCTCGATTGCGGCTTGCGGCCATTTGGATAAGTGTGGCAAGGATGGGAGAAAGGATCGCGAGCACAATGCCCACAATCATCAATATTCCCGCCAATCCGCGATCTTCGTCCCTACTTCTTCTCCCTCCTCCCCACCAGAGTGAGCGGAGGAACATATCGGCAAGATAGGCAACCGTGCCCACAAGCACGGCAACCACCGCCATCAGCCGGGTATCATAGTTTTTGATATGCGACAGTTCATGCGCAATGACACCCTCAAGTTCCCGCCGGTCTAATCGGGATAAAATCCCCGTCGTTGCCACCACGATCGCATGTTTCGGGTCACGCCCCGTGGCAAACGCATTCATGGCGGTGTCTTCGATCACATAGAGCCGCGGCTTCGGGATACCCGCCGCCATAGAGAGATTTTCCGCGACGGTAAAGAAATCAAAATCGCGTTTCCTATCTGCAGGTCTGGCACTGGACATGGCAAGGATAAGCGAATCTCCCCAGTAGAAGCTTGCCCAGCTCGAGATCACAGAGAAAATGACGGCAAACCACATGAAGCTGTTGCCGTAGCCTAACGCCTGACCGAATACATACGCGATAAGCACGACAAACGCCACAAAGACGGTCATGATCACGTAGGTTTTTGTGATATTCGACTGAATTGCTGAAGAAAGTGTCATTGCTTACTCGAAGCTTACCTTCACATTTTTTCGCTCTTCCTCTCCTGCGGCGAAAAATTCCTTTTCATGGAATCCCAACATCTCATTGAATAGCGTGTTCGGGAACATCCGGATACGGATGTTATAGTCATTGACTACCGAATTGTAATACTGACGACTGTAAGCCACCTTATCCTCAGTGTCTGATAATTCTTTCTGAAGCTGGGTAAAGTTTTCGTTTGCCTTAAGCTGCGGATACGCTTCCGCAACGGCAAATAACTTGCCCAAAGCGCCGGTCAACATGTCGCTTGCCTCCGCCTTGTCGTGGAGCGACTTGGCACCCATAAGGGCGCTTCGCGCTTTCGTCACCTCGGAAAATACCGTTTTTTCATGTTTGGCATAGCCTTTGACCGTCGAGACCAGATTTGGGATTAAATCCGCACGACGCTTAAGCTGGATATCAATCTGACTCCATGCTTCTTCAATTTGCGTCTTTAGGGTGACAAGCGCGTTATACAGCGACCAAAAATACATGAGGACAAGAGCAACGACTCCGATACCGATCCATAACATGTTCATGAAGTACTCCTTTCGGCTAGGATTTCATTAACCAGGCCTTAAATTTATTATAATCTAAGCAGTTGACGATGTCACGTTTTGTCACCCACCCTCTCCGTGCTACCGAGACCCCGTAAGGCATGAGGAGCATATGCTCGGCGGCGTGGGCATCGGTGTCGATGGAAAACTTGAGACCTTTTTGAACCGCGTCATAGACCAATGTGTCGGGTAAATCCAGTCGGTCGGGATAGGCGTTAATCTCCAGTGCTATGTCGTGTTTTTTGGCGACTTCAAAGACTGCAGGCCAATCGGCATCTACCCCCTCACGACTCCCCAGGAGTCTTCCCGTCGGATGACCGACAATGCGCACTTTCGGGTGGTGCGTCATGGCGGTAATCAATCGCTGGGTGACGACGTCACGCGGTTGGGCAAACGACGAATGGAGCGATACTATTACGGCATCGACATACGCAAATGCTTCATCGGGAAGTGCCAACGTCCCGTCCGGCTGTATATCAACCTCACACATGAGGAAATATTGTACCCGTCTCTTTTCACGATTCTTCCACGAGGAATATTGTTGTTCATATACTTCCTTTCGGCGCTTCATAATGTCCACAATAGATTTCTCTGATTGATTACCCCGCGGGTTGTGATCGGAGAACCCGATGTACTCGTATCCCAGTTGTTCCGCTTGCGTCAGTAGTTCACCGATGCTATTTCTTCCGACATCGTGGGATGACTGTAAGTCATAACTCGAATGCACATGCAAATCTCCCCGCATGTCTCCCCGTTCGACTAACTCAGGAAGCGCATGTTTTTTTGCGGCAGGGATTTCTCCTTTGTCTTCCCGTAATTCGGGCGGCACGTAGGAAAGACCGATCGCTTTATAGAACGCCTCCTCCGTACTATACTCGGTGACTTTGCCGGTTTTGACGTTTTTGATCCCATACTCGTTGAGAGACAATCCCTGCTCGAGGGCAAGTGACCGCAGTTGGATGTTGTGATTTTTGGAACCGGTAAAGTACTGAAGCATGGCTCCGTACGCTTCCGGCGTCTGTACCCGTAAGTCCACCTGCCTGCCGTTAGCAAGAAGCAGCGTCGCACCCCGCGGCCCGTGATCAATAACTCGCTGATGCGGAAATGCCAGGAACCGCTCGAGCACCGCTTCGGGCTTGTGGGTGGCCACCGCGATATCGATATCGCCGATTGTCGCCACCTGACGCCTAAGACTTCCTAGCGCGTCGATGCGAACAGCGTTGCCGCCCGCTTTGATGTGTTCCATGACTTCCTGGGCAACCTGATCGGCATACGGAAGCGGCATACGGTTTTCCTTAATTGCTCCCTTGCGGAAGGTGGCGATCGCTTCCAGTATCACCGACTGTGACTTTTCGCCGAAGCCTTCCATGACTGCAATCTTTCCCGCTTTGGCGGCTTTTTCCAGATCATCAACGACGGTTTTGGCGCTCTCCAATTTGAGATGGGTTACTAACGTATAGGCTTTCTTGGGACCTATTCCCGGAACGAGAAGTAACGGAAATATGGCTTCGGGTACTTTTGAGAGCACTGATTCCCAATGGGCGGATTTGCCGTTTTTGAATAGCTCGTCAAGGTTACTTGCTATCCCCCCGCCGACGCCGGGAATTTCCTCGAGTTTTTTGTCATCCCAATAATCTTTGACTTCGCTCGTGAGATGCTCGATGCTGTCCGCCGCCCGTTCGTAGGCAATGATACGGAATCTGTTTTCCCCCAATATGAGGTATGCCGCCGCTACTTTGCGTAGGAGTTCCGCGATTTCTAGATTCGTCAAACGATCCTTTTGCACAAGCCAAGCGTATCACACTCGTTGTACTACCCTCAAATATGAATTATAATGTCAAAACGATTAGCAAGCGGAAAGAGGAGCGGAAAAAGACTATAACAAAAGTCGACCTTCGTTATCGGGGTAAAATAGTTGCGACGGAGTGCCGGATGGTGAGAGCCGTCGCAACCCCTTGGTAGGAAGGGAGGTTGGAAGGGAAACGTCGTTTCCCGTCCATGAAGGGATCGTAGCTCAGCCTGGTTAGAGCGCCTCCCTGTCAAGGAGGAGGTCGGGGGTTCGAGTCCCCTCGGTCCCGCCCAGTCCCCATCTCTGCCTGGAATGGAGGAAATTGTCATAATGGTAGAAGAACTCAAGAAAAAACTGAGCAATCCCGATTCCATCGTTTCGTTATTCCTCGGAGCCGCGGTCGTTATCGTGGTAGGAGTCATGATCGCAAATTACCTTCGCGAAAAACAGCCCGAAAACCTCGCAAAGACGGAACAACAAAAGATGGAAGCTAATGCAACCGCATCCGCCCAAGGGAGCACCTATACCGTCACTGCCGGTGAGTCGCTTTGGAGCATTGCCGCAAAAACGATCGGTAGCGGATACAACTGGGTGGACATCAAGGAAGCAAATAACCTCGAGAGCGCGGACGTTATCGAAGTCGGTCAGAAGCTTACTATTCCGAAAGTGGCCAAGCGCGAACCCGGTCAGATCGCAAACGCCATGGTGGAAACCAAGCGCCCTGCCGACGGAAAATACACCGTCAAAAAAGGTGACTCGCTTTGGAATATTTCCGTTGAAGTATATGGAACGGGCTTCCGATGGACCGAGATTGCAAAGGCAAACAATATCGCCGAACCGAACATGATTTTTACGGGGAACGTGTTACTGCTCCCGTGATTTTCTCGTTCGATTACGATAGCATATAAGAAAGGGATTCCTCCCAGGGACTCCCTGTCGCGGGATTAGTACACCGGTAGTATGCCACCTTCCCAAGGTGGAGAAGGGGGTTCAATTCCCCTATCCCGCTCCAGACGGAAGGCCACTCGCATTAAAGTGGTGAATGTATTGAAATATAGGACTAAACATCGAATCTGGTGTTATGATATTGCCTTCTCCTGCATAGTCTTCAATAGTTTAGCTTTGAAATAATTTCGATTACTGTTTTTCATATTTGAGACTACAAAAAGAGGGGCTTTAGCCCCTCTTCATGCACGCCGGTTTTAGAAACGTCAGGGTCAATCCATCTTTTTGATTTCAAATCCTGGCTTGACGAAGTGATACGTATCGTATGAAGTATTGGTATCTGGAAGAATACCGGACACGATCACATCGTTGCCAAAGAAGCCTTTGATGGTGTCACCTTCTTTGGTAAAGAGCTTCTCATCGGTCATAATCTTGGCTTCATCATAGCCAATATAGATTGGCAAGTATTTTTGACCGCCAATATAGACTGGCGCAAATCCATCGGCAGGGATTTTACCTGCGAGCTCTTTGGGTAGTTCTTTATCCATAGTGAAGAACTTCTTCTCTGTACCATCTGGTGTTTTTGCAACCATAACATTTGCATTAGCCTCTTTCGTATCCATCTTTTCACCGGCAACCATCGTCGAACTGAATCGGGCAAACTCAATGAAAAGAAAGGTAAAGGCAACCATCATAACCGCTGGTGCAAATTGTGACACATAGTTACGCTTTCCCGGCTTATACTGCCTCAGTAAGAGCGAGTTACCAACTACTGAGACGGAACTTAACGCCATGGCAAGACCTGCAAGCTCCGGTTTTAAGACTAAGCCGATGAAGCTGAATATGCGTGCGGCGATTGGTATGCCAATCACGTTATAAAAGAGCGCAAAGAACATATTCTGCCGGATCTTTGATACGGTGCTCTTTGACAGTTCCAGTGCGTGCACGACATCCCGGAGATCATTTTTAATGATGACAATACCTCCAGTTTCCATGGCAACGTCAGTGCCTGATCCCATGGCTATGCCAAGATCCGCTTGTGCAAGAGCTGGCGCGTCGTTAATACCGTCACCAACCATAGCAACCTTTTTGCCGGAATCCTGGAGTTTTTTGACCTCATTGGCTTTGTCTTGAGGCAATACCTCCGCAAGGATATTATCAATACCGACCTGAGAGGCAATGGCTTTGGCCGTTCGAGTATTGTCACCCGTTATCATCCAGACTTCGACACCCAGCTTCTTAAGGCGTTCTACTGCCTCACGAGAGGTATCTTTCACGGTATCGGCAACCGCAACGACACCTTCAACCTGTTTCTTGGAGGCCAAGATCATTGCTGTCTTGCCTTGTTCTTCAAGCCGGGCAAGCTTTCGTTCAATGCGGCCAATATCGAGCCCAAGTTTATCAGCTATCAGTCTGCGGTTGCCTAAGTAATATTCGATTTTACCGATCTTTCCTTTGACCCCGTGACCAGGGATTGCTGAGAAACCATCAATATCTTCCAATTTCATTCCTTCTTCTTGTGCGTAGGAATAAATAGCTTCTGCGAGTGGATGCTCAGATTGCTTTTCGAGACTGGCAGCAACCGTAAGCACTTCATCTTCATCAAGAGTTCCGTAGTCCTCGACATCCGTTACTTCCGGCTTACCTTTGGTGATCGTGCCGGTTTTATCGAATACGATTGTATTGATCTTGCTGGCCGCTTCAAGCGGTTCGCCGCCTTTGACCAAAATACCGTGCTCTGCGCCAACACCTGTTCCCACCATAATGGCGGTAGGGGTCGCCAGTCCCAGTGCACACGGACATGCAATCACGATAACGGCGGTAAATGCCATGAGGGCAAATGACAATGTGGCTCCAAATACGAAGTACCAGACCACAAACGTGAGTATCGCTACCAGAATAACTGCAGGCACAAAATACGCCGAAATTCGGTCTGCGACAGCCTGGATAGGGGCTTTCGACCCTTGAGCATCCTCGACTAATCGGATGATTTGTGCCAACGTGGTTTCACCACCAACGCGAGTGGCTTTAAATTCAAAACTGCCAACTTTGTTGATTGTTCCACCGATAACCATGTCTTCAACATGTTTTTCGATCGGCAAACTTTCACCTGTAATCATCGATTCATCGACAGACGAAGATCCTTTGACAATAACCCCATCGACAGGAACTTTTTCACCCGGTCGGACAACGATAATGTCACCGTTAACTACTTCTTCGACAGGAACATCGAGCGTTTCACCGTTTCTGATGACACGCGCAGTTTTAGCCTGAAGGCCCATAAGCTTTTTTATTGCTTCGCTGGTTCTGCCTTTGGCCTTCGCCTCAAGGAACTTCCCTAAGATAACAAAGGTAATTAAGAATGCCGCTGTTTCAAAGTAGAGTTCAGGAATTTTCGCTCCATTTAACCCTAATATCGATCCGGTCTTTGTGTAGTAAGACATGAAATTGACGAAACTGTAAAAATAGGCAACAGATGTACCTATGGCAATCAAACTATCCATGTTAAAAGTCTTCATGCGCAGTGCCGAGATCATACCCTTATAAAAACTCGATCCTATGAAAAACTGGACCGGCGTTGATAAGACAAGCGACCATATGCCGATATACGGTAGTAGAGCTGATTTAAACGGCATGGCAAAAAAGTCCATAAACATGAAATAGATCATCGGGGAAGACAAGACCAAACTGATCAAAAACTTCCTCCACTGACCTTTTATTTCCGCCTGTTGACGCAAGCCTTGGGCTTTGGAGTCCTCCCTATCAGCAGAAATCGCCCTATACCCTGCTTTCTCAATGCCCGCGATCAGATCTTCCAACTTTGCAATAGAAGAATCATGAACAATGGAAGCTTTCTCAGCTGCAAAGTTTACCTTTGCATCAGTGACTCCGGGAACTTTTTTGAGTTGTCGCTCAATAATGGCCGCACACGAGGAACAATGCATGCCTTGAATAATCAAGTTAGTCCGCTCACCGGATTTGCCAACAGCATCACCAGGGCATGGAGCTTTGGCATTTTGTACGGTCTCGAAAAAATTATTCCGTGTACCAATGCGAAGGATTCCTTTAATCGTCCAGAACCCATCGTCACTTTTGCCGATTTTTCCGTCAATTTCTACTTCCTGTGGCATAGTAAATGACACGGGAGTCGACGGGTGATCGAATTCTTCTCGGCTCAATGTTGAATGACCGTTTCCATTAGATGTGGGCAGAATGACACCGGTATATCCGGCGTTTTTAATAGCCTTAATGATCGCCTCATCAGTGATAAGCTTGCTGGTCGCAATAAGCGAGCCCTTGCCGGTTTTGGGATCAATTGAGATATCTTTTAATCCTGAGAGTGAAGACAGCTCGTCTTTAATGAGCATCTCACATGACTGGCAGTGCATTCCTTTAACTTCAAGATTTATTGTTCTGTTCATATGATTATCCTTCTATAAAATATGAGGTATCCATCAATACCTCGTTGATTTGTACGCTTGTAATAGGACTCTGGGATTCCACATGGGCAGAACCATTCGAAACGGTTACTTCAACGTGAATCACTCCGGGAAGTGAACTGATTCGTTTTTCAGTTATCTTTTTGCAGGCTGGGCAGGTGAGGCCGGTTAGTGTAAATGTTTGTGTGTTCATATAACTCCTTTCTTAAATAACTTGTATTTGTCCCCTTGGCATACCCATTCCACAAGTAATGTTGAATGTGCCTTTATTTGTCGGGGTAAAGTCAAAGACTATTTTTTCGCCTTTCGTCAGCATCTCTACCTTTTTAACAAGCGTGGGGAGAGTAATACTCCCCATACAGCCCTGCCCATCTTCTTTGACATCAATTTCCATCCGTACCCGTTGACCCGCTTTGACTGTAAAGGTATTTGGCTGAATATCATTGGTTGCGGTATATGTTGTTTTAATAATCTGGACATCTCCTTGCGTGACGGTCTTTCCTGCAGGGAGATTGTTATTTTGTTCTATTACCTGTTTCTTAGCTACGCACCCGCACCCACTGCCACTGGCACTGCACGAACCTGCAACAGCAGGTGCCTGAGCCTGAGAATTGGAAAGAGTTATTTGCTGGGGAGCTGTTGCACCTTTGTCATCCACAACGGTGAATGAGCCCGTGTACATACCCATCGAGCAGGAAAAGCGGATGGTGCCTGTTTCTTTGGGAGTAAATTCAAAGACATTTTCTCCAAGCTGGAGTCCTTTACGGATGTTTAGCTGTTGTGATGCGATGCTAGCCGCACAGGTATAAATATCGGTAGAAGTAATAATCCATTTAACAGGAATACCTTTTCTGATTGTAAATTTATTTGGTTTATATCCACCAGATGCCTGAGTCATCCGCACTTCCTGTACGCCATCCACAATTTTGACGTTTGGATCTGAGACAGTATTTCCGGCCGAGGCTTTGGTTATGAAGACTCCGAGAACCGAAGGAGTCACACCCAAGAGATTAAGACCATTTGTGATATTAAAAAGTGACAAGAGAATAACAACCACACCTGCAGTCTTAAAGAATAGCCTTGCGGCATTTCCTTTGACTACAGAGGTGAGACCACCAATTCCTAGTAACCCGGGAGCAGTACCAAGTGCAAACACACCCATGGTAAGAGCACCCGTTAATGGACTTCCAGAGCTCATCGCAAAGAGCTGCATGGCTTGAGTGAAGCCACACGGCAAGAAGAATGTAGATGCCCCGAGAAGTGCGGAATTTTTGTTGCTGTACTCTAGCTCAGTTTGATCCTTAATTCCTAATGCTCGACTGATACCTTTAGGTAAGGTAAATGAGATTCGTTTTAAAAAGGGGAAAATATCAATTAGCTGGCCACCCAATAAAAGCATGACTAATCCTACAATAACCGTGAGCATGCCAAGAACTGAGGTAGAAAGCTGGAATATTGATCCTAAGAAACCAAGCACACCTCCTAGTACAAAATAGGACGCGATTCTACCCACGTTAAAGTAAATATGGGGCGTGAACTTTTCCATACCAGTTGCACGAGGATTTTTTGCGGAGAAGCGTGCGGCAGCACCCAATACTAATCCACCCACCAGTGCCATACACGTAGATACGCCTGCAGTTAACCCAACGATAAAGACAACGGGTAAACTTGAATAGTTTCCGGTAATGGATTTACCTAAATCAAAAATTCCCAAAGATTTTGCAACAAAATATAAAGCGACTGTTATAAAAAAGGCAATCCCTAAATCTATATAGTCTTTGCGGTTTTTGGAAATGAGTGGCAATTTGCCGTCTTCTCCTACAACATACCCTGCGTCTTCGACTGCACATCTGACCTCACTCGGGTCAAGCTCACACTCGCAGTCAACATCGGCAACCCCGGTTTTGTGGTTGACGTAGACGCCCGTGACACCTTTAACTTTTCTCAACTCGTCCTCGATTAGTATCTCGCACGAGCGGCAATGCATGCCTTTTATGTGAATTTTTTGTCTGCTCATTGTTATGAGCATAAAGCTTGGGCTATGAAGATTTTATGAAGATATGGATGGCAGCTTAAGGCTTAGGCAATAGCGACAAGGTCTTTTTCTGCACGCTTGAGTAAGACGGCATTGGTTGCCACGATAATAGAGGATACGGACATAAGGAGAGCAGAAACCTCCGGACGAAGGGTAATACCGTAACTTGGATATAGCAGTCCCGCAGCTACGGGAATAGCCAACAAATTATAGATGCTTGCCCAGACAAGGTTTTCTTTCATCTTGCGAACGGTTGCTTTGGAAAGCTTTATTGCCCGCAACACATCTGACGGATCCGATTTCATGAGGACTACTTTGGCTGTTTCAATAGCCACGTCCGTTCCTGCGCCGATGGCAATCCCGATGTCGGCTTGCGCAAGTGCTGGTGCGTCATTAACTCCATCCCCCACCATTGCGGTGAATTTACCCTCCGCCTGGAGTTTTTTGACATAGGATGCTTTATCTTCAGGCAAAACTTCTGCAAAAACCCTGTCGATGCCTAATTGCTTGCCGATGGTATCTGCAGTCTTTTGGTTATCACCGGTAATCATTGCAACTGTAAGTCCCATATCTTTCATGCGAGAAATCGCCGATTTCGCATTTGCCTTCACTGGATCAGATGCAGCGGCAACTCCGGCAATTTTCCCACCAACCGCAAGCACCATAATAGTTTTGCCTTCACCAAGCAGTCTATCAATATCCGATCGAATAGGTTCAATGGATATATTTCTATCCATCATAAGCTTGTTTGTTCCGACCAGGACATTTTTGCCATTAACGATAGCTTCCACCCCATGACCAGCCAAATTCTGAAATTTTTCGACGGATGGAGAAAGGGTAACCTTTCGTTTTTTCGCTTCCTCGAGTACTGCCAAACTTAAAGGATGGGATGACTTTGCTTCTACAGCGGCATCAAGAGCAATAATATCGTCTTCAGTAAAACCGGGTGCCGCGACAACATCAGTAATAATAGGTTTGCCTTCGGTTAGCGTACCAGTTTTATCCATAACAAGAGCTTGAATTTTAGATACCTGCTCAAGTGTCGGGGCGTCCTTAATAAGGATATTGTGTTTAGCCCCCAATCCGGTACCGACTGCTACAGCCGTAGGGGTAGCAAGCCCCAATGCGTCCGGACAGGCAATAACAACGGTAGATATGGCAAATGTCAAAGCAGTCATGAGGGTTGCACCTAATACAAAATACCAAACACCAAATGTCAAAAGTCCACCACCCACAGCTACAATGACAAGATATTTAGCAAAACGGTCTGCAATCTTTTGTCTAGGCGCTTTGGAGTTTTGTGCCGTTTCTACCATTTTGACGATTTGGGCAAGGGCAGTGTCCGAACCGATTTTGGTCGCTTTAAACTGAACCGAGCCCGAAGTATTAATTGATCCACCAATAACACTATCGCCAATTGATTTAGTAATCGGCAATGATTCACCAGTTACCAAGGATTCATCAATAGCAGTTTCGCCTTCGATTATTTCACCATCGACTGGAACTTTGTCACCAGGCTTAAGAATAAGGATTTCGCCAAGCTTTACTTCGGAGGTGGGAATGAGTACTTCCTTGCCCTTCCGCATCACTCGAGCCTGAGGCGGGACAAGATTAAATAGTGCCTGCAAAGCATCTGTCGTGCCACGCCGTGACTTCATTTCCATCCAATGACCAAATAATACAAACGTTGTGAGCATTGCGGCCGCCTCGTAAAACGATTCTTCACTGCCAAGGAGTGTCAGGACAATACTAAATGCATATGCCGCAGTAATACCTACTGCTATAAGCACAGCCATATTAAGAGTTCTAGCTTGCAGTGCTTTATACGTTGAATACAAAAAGATCCAACCGGAATAAAAATAGACGGGTGTTGTCAAAAGGAACATGATCCATGAAGCCGGAATAGGTGTCGGAAGCGTGAGCCCGAGCATATTCGTTCCCATGGGCGAATAGGCAATGATAGGGAGTGTTAAAAGAAGTGACACGAAAAACTTGTTGCGTATATCCTCTTCCATAAGGCGCGCCATCTCACGGCCAGCAAGTCCTGTATGATCCATTCCCATCGACATCGTCATGCTCATTCTGAGTTTTTCCCAAAAAGTCATACCGGAAACAGGCTTCATTGCATGATGATCGTGTACATTTTCGCTATTGGAAGAATGATCTGAGGATTTCTCAAGCGGGACAAGGATCATTCCGCATTTGGGGCAGGTTCCTGGTGCATCCTTTATAACTTCAGGATGCATTGAACAGGTATATTGCTGGTTCGTTCCATGGGCAGAGTGATCCATGACTTATTTACTCCACTGGGTAAGCCAACTACGCATCTGATCTATTTCACTGGTTTGAGCCGCGATAATATCATCAGCTAACTTTCGCATCTCAGGTCTGCTCGAACCGTCTTTTAACATACTGGCCATCATAACAGCCATCTGGTGATGTGGGATCATATCTTCAACAAACGCTTTATCAAAATCTGCCGCATTCTCTAGTCGGATTGAGTCTGTTTCGTTGCCCATCATACCCATGTGCATGCTTTGGCTTCCGCCCATCATGCCGTGTTGATTCATGACATTTTTACCTGTCGGAAGATCTCTTCCAAACCAGTCTTTATACCACGATTTCATTTGTGTAATTTCAGCACCCTGAGAGGTTATGATATTTTTTGCTAGCTGCTTGACCTCAGAAGTCTTAGCTTTGGTTTCTGCAATCTGCGCCATAGTAATAGCATCTTCATGATGGGGAATCATCTGCTCTATAAAATGTGCGTCCAAACTATCGGAATTAGCAGAACCCGCAGTACGAAGTCCCATCATCTGCATCATACCCACGTTGTTTGTCAGAACAGCCGAAGAGAATAAAACCCAGACAAGGACAGCTCCAAGGATGACACCACCAATTGCGTAGAGATTCTTATCGTTTTTCATTTTTGCACCTCCTTGTGTAGTCATAGGTCTATCTTATTTAATAGTACAACATCTTGGCTGGAATTATTTGACCGTTAGAAATGCGTTACCCATACCATTTGCGCAGTGAATCCGGTACTTTCCTGATTTATCAGCAACAAATTCCAAAACGTTGTCAACTTCAGTGATATCTTTACTTAATTCGTATCCATCAACGACAACTTTGCTCATCGATCCAACGAGGGTTGACGGATCTCCCTCTATTCTTACTTTAGTACCTTGTTTTACTTCAAATTTTTGATTTGTATAATTGCCATTAGGCAAGCTTGAAAGCTTGATAACTGCAACTTCTCCCGCCATCAGCACACCTTTGCCATCGCCTGTAGCGGAAGAATTGAATTTTGTATAACCAAGAGCGCCTGCGACAATGGCGATAATGACGATGACGATACCTATCTTTTTATTCATATATAAATCCTTTCATTGTTAATGTTTGTGATCCCCATTTTTCATCATCAAGACGTGTAAAAGCGGACAAGCAAGAAATAGTGCACCGGTTGCAATAGTATTAACCGGGACTTTGAAGACGGTAATTGCTAATAAAATTACCGCTCCCAGAGCAATACAAATTCCAGCCCATTTCAATGGATTGCTTATCGGAGCCGCTTTCATAACATGGTGATTGCTATGATTTTCCATACCAAAACCTCCTTTTGATACCTGTGATTGAGTATAAAAAGTAAAGTATGAAGAAATCGTTAAGTTTGTTGTTTAGCTATGGGGAGAACAATTGTTATTGTGGTGCCGTGTCCAGGTTTACTGCTTACTTGAATGTCTCCTTGATGTGCTTTAATAATGCCATGGGCTATGGCAAGGCCTAACCCGGAACCAACTGTTCGGGCAGTTTTAGATCCACGATAGAATCGTTCAAACATGTGCTTCTGCTCATCTGCAGGAATACCTATTCCAGAATCCTTAACGACAAAAAACACATGATGCTTATTCTTCTTTAAGGAAAGTACTACCGATTTTCCTGCCGGTGTATATTTAATTGCATTATCGATAATGTTGAGAAATGCCCGGAATATTTTGTCTTCAACTCCCTCAATATGTATACCAGAAGCGATTGATGAGGTAATAGTAATTTTTTTATCCGTTGCTAATTTCTCAGCTATTTCTTGCAAGTCACCGGAAATTCTAGATAAATCGATTAGGCCTTTCATTGTGTGAGCATTTTCTGCACCAATCCAAGCCAAGTCTAAGATATTCTTTACTGTCTGAGATAAATGATCCACATCAACTAAAGTGTCGGCATATGCTTTTTTATAGTCGTCGTTTGTTCGTGCTTTATTGAGAGTGATTTCAATACTGCTTCTCAGTGTTGCAAGCGGTGTTTTGAGTTCGTGCGCCATATCACCAATAAATTGCCGTTCTCGCTCAAATGCATCGTGTAAGTGATCAAGAAGTCCGTTAAATGTCTGTGAGAGTTCTTCCAGCTCATCACCAGTTTTGGGATTTGGTATACGTTCATTAAGATTTTCTGCACTGATTTTTTTAAGCTGATGCGACATGGCGGCAACAGGATTCATTGCTTTCCCGGCAAGAACAATACCGCCTAGTAAACTTAAAAGAAATACGCCGACGTATACAATGACGAGTGTGATGGCGAGCGTGTTGAGGGAATTTTGTATGACATCCATGGGTTGCCCCATAATAACCAGGACTTTTGATCCGTCACTTTGTTTCACAGGGAAAACCCCGAGACGAACGGTACTTGAACCGATGTATCGATTGACGAACGTGGATTTTATGATATTCGCAGATTTTTCTAAGAGTTCTTCTGCAACCGCTTCGTTTCCTCCTAAGCTTTGCGATGAATAGAGAATCTTGCCCAAAGGATCACCAATGATAAGTACCATGCCCGGCATTTCCGTAAACTGGTGCGCAAATGCCTGACTGTTGTTTATAAATGACGCACTCATAGCGTTACTATCTTCCTGGGCAATAATATCTACAATGCGGTCGGTATGAGAAGTGATAGCCGCATCCGTATGAGAAAGTAAGGATTGCTGGGTAAGAAAATAAAAGGAGACAAAAAGAATCGCCATTGCGAAAGAAAAAATGGAGGTATACCATGCACTGACTCGAAATCGCATGCTTTTTGTATTCATACTTCGCTTCCTATCCTAAATCCCACTCCATGAACGGTTTCAATCAGCTTTTTTTTAGCCTTCGCATCGACCTTTTTTCGTAGTGATGCCACAAACACATCAACAACATTGCTCATACCATCAAAGTTGTAATCCCAGACATGATCCGTAATCATTGTGCGGGTGACTACTTCTCCTTTATGCCGAAGCAGAAGTTCTAAAATAGCAAATTCTTTTGGGGTCAACTTAAGTGGTGTTCCGTTCCGGCTTACCGAATGCTTCAAAGGATTAAGTTCAAGTTCTTCTATGGAAAGCACCGGGGACACTTCCTGATGGCTTCTGCGTATAAGTGCATGGATGCGCGATCGGAACTCAACGAATGAAAAAGGCTTGGTCAGATAATCATCGGCGCCACTATCGAGCCCTGCCACCTTATCATCAGTGGAAGACTTGGCAGTGAGCATAAGAATGGGGGTTTTAATGTTTTTCGCACGGAGATTTTTGCAGAGGGTAAGACCATCAATTTTAGGAAGCATGATATCCAACACAATGAGGTCGTACTGTTCGCTTTCGGCAAGGAATTGACCGTCTTCGCCATCAAAGGCTTGATCCACGGCAAAGCCATCTTCGACAAAGCCTTTTTTGATAACTGTCGAAAGCCGGCGCTCGTCCTCAACAACAAGTATTCTCATGATTCTATTATATTAAAAAATCATGAAGAAAACATTAAGTTTTAGAAGAAAAATATTTCTTTGCACCATCAAGCATTTGCTGGACACACCATTTGGCATACCAGTCCCCAAGAAGTGTCCCTAACCATCTGTTTTTATCTGGCATATCGTAATCAATGGATACGCGGAAAAATGAGTTCTTTGTTTGAGGGAAAATTTCTATTTTCATCTCATAATCACCGATTACCAGAAGATTTCTCACTTTTACTGTTTTCCATGTCTTGACGCTCGGCTTTTTATGTTCTGTTACTACTTCATCAATGAACATACGAATACCGAGAATGGAGCCTTCTAAAAGCATGTGGGATCCGACTTCTTTCCCCAGCTTACTATCAGTTGTGATATGCATCGAACTTCCCATCATCATCCAGGAAGAACTACTCATGTGGGAAGAAAAACGATTATGATCATCAGCGTACTCAAATACTTGGTCAGGAGTGGCTGCTAGGACTGTGCTTTTGTGATAATGCTTCATAATTATTCCAGCGTATCCACGGGTAGCACTTATTTATACTCCGCACCCACCACCGGTTTTTGGTGGCTGTTCAACTAAGCCCTTCTCCACAAGCCATTTCTTGATCGATTGAGCACCAGATGCAGACGAATATTCACGGCTAAGAACCGTTTTGGCATCCATGTCTTTAAATGATTTTCCATCTTTATTCTTAAAATATAAGGCTAGGTCATAGTAGTTGCCGGGGAACCAGTAGGCATTAAAATATTTTCCTGCCTCATACATTTCCTGTTCCGTTGCACCGTTACTTGCCATAAGTTGCATAACAGCCAGAAGTGCCATCCCATGATTACAATCCGGGAAGGCTGTTGAGTTGTTACAGCATGGACGAAAAATGTTTGATGTCACCTCAAAAACCAAATCTTCCTGGTCTTTGGTAAGCGGGATAAGAGCAGACTTGGAGTAGTAATTCATTGCGTTGCCTTTGGATAAGGTCCACCCTCCTGTTGAGGCAAAGCTACCTGCTCCATCCTTACCGCCGTATTTGATCATGTCTCCTTCTTCGAGAATTGGCGATTTATTGGCAAGACCCATTGCCCAGAAGAAATTAAGCAGGAAATAGGAGTTTTCTCGGTTAATAGTGATTTTCTGCTCGGATCCTTTTTCCAGAATTGCCAATTGCTCATCCGTCAGAGGCTGATTAGATTTTTCGTACGTTTCCTTAAACTTTTCTGCATCTATGACGCCGGATGCGAGCATTTTAGGCCCAAGATTTCCGTAGCTTGCATTAATCTTAAATCCTTCGACAGGATTTACTTCATCAAATATATTATCCTGACCTGCCTTGTTGGATACGACTGTTTTGCTTTGCGTACCTATACCAGCCCTTGCATTATTAAATTTGGTAATTTGTGGAGCAAGCAAAAATGCAGCCAAAACGACATTTGCCACAACGCTTACAAAAAGAACAGGAAAGAGTTTATTCGTTTTCATGGCCTTTATACCTCAGGAGTCGATAAAAAATATAGATTATTGTGCCAAAAATCAGGATATCGACAACCGGATTTTTGAAGTATTTTGCAATTTCAAAGACAATCATACGGATTTTTAGACTATATCCTTCCATTTGGTTCATCTGTATTTTGTCGAGGTAGTTAAAGATAGCTATAAGGATACCTGTCAAAAAGAATATGCTTGCACCGAGGTTTTTGAGTATGGAATAGATCTTGTGCCTATTGTGCCCGGTGATCTTGGCCGTTGCCTTGTCATAATACAGGGACATAAGAAAGAGCGGCATAACGATACCTATTACATAGGCAAGTGACACGATGAGTGCTTGGAATAATGAGGGTGAAAGTGATGTTAGAGTGACAGCTGCAAATAATACAGGAGCGCAACAAGCCGAGGTGAGTCCTGACATGAGTCCCAAGCAAAATACACTTGCAGTATTCACCTTCTTATTTTTCAGACCTGATACATGGAATATTTGGGGCAAGTGAAATATTGGTTTTAGAGTCATGACGCCCATGAGAACCATAATGAGAGCGCCAAGGTAATAAATCGGTGTGTGGTATGCATCAAGAAAGAATATGATTGAACGAACACCAAGTGCAATTGGCACAAGAATAAAGGCCAATCCCACGGCAAATACGAACGTGTAATACATGACGCGTTTCTGTTCCTTAAATATCGTGCCAAGGTATGACGGAAAGAGAAATGTAATACAACATGGAGCAAAGAGCGCTAATACTCCAGCAAGGAATGAGGCTGTTAAAGAAATACCAAATAATAAATTCGTATCCATGATTATTCTACTTTCGTTCTAATGCTAAAGGTCAGTTTTGCGTTTGCGGGATCATTTGTCTCAACAAAGACTGCCCGTTCGACAAGTCCATATACTGGCATCGAAGCCGGACGATAGGTCAGACGTACCTTTGCGGTGTCTCCAGGGGCAACTTCTGTCACAAACCCGCTTTGCTTGTGCATACTGAACTCTTTGCTGATCTCACCGTTATAAATAATTTGTCCTGACGTACAACCACAGCTTGAATTAACATTAAGGATTTGAAGTGGCTTTGCGCCAACGTTCTTAAGAGCAAATTCTTGTACTTTTACATCAGATACTTTGATTGTTCCCAAATCAACTGAGATTTTATCTGTTTCCGCTTTCGGACGGTCTGAATCCAGAGTTGTGTATTTGGCGGTAGCGGGAGCAGGCTTTTGGCCGGCAGTAAGAAGGAACGACAGGACTACAACAGATCCTATTAATATAAGCATCCAGACAAATATTGTTTTTGGCGACATATGATTAATTTACATAATTTAATGTTTTAATAATTTCCTGTGAGATATCGTCAGTTATTTCGTTTTTGTGTTTTAGGACACACAGCCGCAGGTGTCTCCTGGCAATAATGTATATGGCAGTATTTATTTGTTTGCGTGCCAATGCAAGTGCAGTATGGGTAGCCTGCCAATTTTTTTCAAACTGTTTCCCAATAATCACGGCGTTAATAGTAGCTCGCGCGATAAAAAGCTGAGTAATGATTTTTTGCTTATCAGAATCTACAACTTCGATCTTCATACGCATATGTTACCTGCCTGAGTATGAAGAAATTATTAAGATTAAATAAATTGTTGTTTGTAACGTGGAAACTTTGAGAACTTGATACATTTTCATCTGATCATTACAATATGAGAGTAGTTGTTGAAGAGAGATTCAAGTAATTTGCGTCTCCGCTCCGATTGAAAATTACAATCCTATGATATATATCGCCGGCGATAAACACGGGTACTCTGCGATAAGGTATGTTACCGAATATCTGACGGAAAAACGTATCGCGTTTGAAAATCTCGGTGTTCAAAACAGCGAAACCGACGATAAACTCGAAAATTTTCTTCCAAAAGTCGCCTCACAAGTGCTTTCTCAACCGGAAAATAGCGGCATTGTGGCTTGCGGCACGGGAGTCGGCGTCGAGGTGGGTATAAACAAATTCAAAGGCATCAGGGCGTGTCTAGCCAATGAGCCAAAAATCGCAAAATGGGGAAAGATATACGATAAGTGCAACGTTTTGTGTATACCCGGCTGGGAGATTGACAGAGAAACCGTTTTTGCGATTCTTGACGAGTGGTTTGGTAATTCCTATGACGGAAATACTGATAGACTGAAGATGTTTGAAGCGTTTGACGCGTGGAAATAACGCGTATTTACCCATAAAGTAACTTCGGGAAAATGAGCAAATCATCGATTCTGCCGCGACACCAAGATCATCCACGGATAATCTATACTTAACTCATTGTGTTGAAAAAAACGATACGTATTTTATTGGTAGTATTCCCCCTCCTTTTTACCGCAGGGTTGTGGATATACGGTTTTATCCAGGCTAACGATTTCTCAATAGCAATTAAATCAGCCGACAATTTTACCTACACCAACATACTGGTTATCTTTCCGCATCCCGATGATGGAGCGCAATCACTTTCGGGAACTCTTTCCCTTTTCGCAAAAAATAATGCGCAAATTAATTGGATTATATTGACGCGGGGAGAACGCGGCACTGCTGACGCACATCCGGATGACAACCTGAAACGCATCAGAACCCAAGAATCGGAAACCGTGGCAAAAATTCTCAAGATAGATCCGCCATCGTTCGGTGATTTTCCGGATAATCAATTGGCTGATCACGAAGATGCGCTTACAGCGTATGTACGGCAACAAATCGCAACATATAAGCCCGATTTGATTATTACCTACGATGAATCAGGAGGGTACGGGCATCCCGATCACATGCTGGTATCCCGGATTGTTACCTCGTTACTCAAGACTGACTTTCCAAACATCCGATTATGGTACACCTCCACACCCGAAAAGTTATTTAACCAACTCTCCCTTCCCACGCACATGGCAACTAATCAGGAATTTCTTAAAAGCCGCAAGCCGCCTACCTTCCGCGTCTGGATCGGAGTAGCTGGTGTAGCCGCAAAAATTCGGACAGTATATGCGTATAAGAGTCAATTTAATTCTTTTATGAAAAGCGTACCGATAAAACAGATTCCGATGTGGTTTTATATTTCTCTCACGCCGTATGAATACTTTCATGACGTGAACTAAACTATACTTTAACGTGCGTTCGGTCTTCCCTCTATCGCTTGTTATATATGGTGAAAGAATAAAAATGGAAAAGCAATATTTTGTGCATGCCCTACCATTTTCGACACTGATACTCTATGCTGAGTGAATATCAGTATGAGCACAACAACCGCAAAAACTATCGATGGATATAATCGGTTACAGTCCGGCAACGAACGGCAAATTTGCGTCCTTCTCAAGGAAACCATCGATCACACTTTGCCGAATGCGGAATCTAAAATATGGCACGGCGACCCCGTGTGGTTTCTCGATGGCAATCCGATTGTCGGTTATAGCATACTGAAAGCAGGCATAAAACTGATGTTTTGGAGCGGTGCCGATTTTGAAGAGCCGGCACTCACCCCCACTACCGGCAAATTTAAAGATGCGTCGATAATTTATACGCAACCCGATCAGATCGATGTGAAGGATTTGACGCGGTGGATAAAAAAATCAATTCGTATTCAATGGGATTATAAAAACATAGTCAAACGCCGGGGAAAGCTTGTCAGAATAGGCAACTGACAAGCGGACGCGACAAGTGAACTTGTAGAGGATCCGGTAATCACCGTATATGAAGTCAACAATCCTTATCTCTCTCATAGGCATCCTACTGGTGAGCGCCATAATTCTTGGAGCTTTGGGATATCACATGGGCACACCATTAACCACCCCGCAAACTGCGGTAGTTTCCACAAATACGGAGGCGACTTCTGCCTCCACACCGCCGACACCGATATCGAAGAAAACCCAGGAGAAAGGAGATGCGTTTGCCTCATGTGTCGTTTTTTCCCGACGAAATGTGAATACGTATGGCAGTAATCCCAATATGCTTGATGACCGGTCGGAATTGCGGTGCAACAATCAGGGTACCTGGCAAACAATGGTCACGGTAAAGGATAAGGCGGGTTCATCCGCGTCAGCGCACTCGATTTATCGGTTCTGGAAAGACGAAAACGGGTATCGGTTGCTTATCGTTGATACAAACGGCGCGGGAAGTGGCGAGGGAATCGGCAAACTCGTTACTCTTTTTAACGACTCCGCCGTACTCACTTCATGTTTTTCGTTTCTCCCGGAAGATTTTTCCGTGCTTTCGACCGAAAAATGGAATACCCCGCTTTCCGCGGAAGAATATGGGGCTATCCAAAAAAACTTATTGAGCAACACAGGTTCAGGTTGTACTAACTACACCATTGCTTCGTCCGTGCGTTAATTTTGTGTCCGGCTCATACAATTTGCTACACTGATATGTATGCTTGGTCATATTGCACTCTATGCATTGGGATTTGCCGGTATATGGTTCGGTGCGGGTATTGCCATACGGGCGGTGGAGAAAATCGCCCATAAACTCCGACTCTCTTCGTTTCTCGTTTCGTTTCTCGTGCTCGGATTTTTTACCTCGATTAGCGAAGTATCGGTGGGAGTCAACGCCGTGCTTTCGGGTCAGCCTGACATTTTCGTGGGAAATCTTATCGGTGCGTCTATCGTGCTGTTCCTTATGGTGATTCCCCTCCTTGCCATTGTGGGGCACCCCATATCCATAAACAAAGAAGTACGCGGACGCCATCTCATCCTCCCACTCGTGGTTGTTGCTATCCCGGTCTTACTGTCGTTCGACGGCATGGTAAGCCGTATTGATGCCATCATTGCGGTTACGCTCTTTGCACTATCGGCACTGGTTCTGGAACGGCGGAAAGGGTTTGTCAAAAACGTAGCGACGTACGCCACTTTCAAAAATCTGTCGGTAGCAACCGAATTTTCCAAAACGCTCGCGGGATCGCTTATCATTTACGCCTCAAGCTGGATGGTCGTCAATCAGACGCACTACTTTTCTACCCTGCTGGGGCTTTCGGATTTTTTCATCAGTCTTATGGTTATCGGCATCGGCACCAACTTGCCGGAACTTTCCCTGATCGTGCGCTCGCTCTTTATGAAAAGTAATCAGGTGGCGTTCGGCGATTACCTGGGTTCGGCATCATTTAACTCCTTCCTTTACGGCATCCTTACGCTCTGGCACGGAAAATCCATTATGTTAAACAATAGTTACGCGGTAAGTTTAGGCTTTCTGATCGTGGGACTGGTCTTATTTTTTATCTTTGCCAAAAGTAAGCACACTATTTCACGCCTTGAGGCATTGGGATTATTTACGCTCTATATCGCGTTTTTCCTGATTGAAGTATTTACGCACTTACCCGCCTAATCACCGAAGATACGTGTCGATATTCTCCAGGTGCTCTTCGTAGGTTTCCGCACAGTGAATCTCCCGGTCCGATGAGTGGAGATAGAAAATACAGTCCGTTTCTTCAGGGTTTAACACCGCTTCTATTGCGGCGAGTCCAGGGTTACTGATGGGTCCGGGCGGAAGTCCTTTATTGCGATACGTATTGTACGGCGATTCCAGGTATTTATCCTGCGGGACCACTCTCGGCCACCAGCCGTCCTCGCTGTTGCCGCGTATATACTGAAGCGTCGCGTCGATTTCGAGCCGCATGTCGATGTCCAGCCGTTTCCATATGATGCCCGCGATAAGCGCCTTGTCGCTATCTCCACCCGATTCCCGTTCGATAAGCGATGCGATTTTTAGCGCCGTCGTCCATTTGATATTTTTTGCCGTAAATTTATCGACGTACGGCGCGAATTTGGTATTGAAGTTATCCAGAAACCGTTTTGCCACAAGCGGTACGGGTTCATCGGTCGGCAACAGGTAAGTATCGGGAAAATACACTCCCTCGCGATACTCCGCAGAATCGGCGTTAAAGGCATTCCATTCTTTTTCCTGTTCCGCGGTCCACCCCAGCGTCGTACCCAAGAGTTCACCGATTTGTTCTTTGCGCAGTCCCTCACGCACGGTCACCCAAAAAAACTGCGGGGTATCCGTAATTTTTTCCGCGATGTCCCATGCGGGCATAGACGTATTGAGTCTATACCCTCCCGGCACCACGGACTTCCCCACCGCGGTAATGTCCATAAACAACCGAAAAGCCGCTTCATTTTTGATAAGTCCCAACTTTTTGAGTTCTGCGGGAACATCAAATTCGGCATTCTGTTGTGGAACGATGAGCACCCATTGTTCGGCAACGCGACTTACCGGTCCCAGTGTGTTCCACACACCGAATCCGATGGCACAAAGAGCGAGAGTAAATGCGATGACAAATGAAAGGATGTGCTTCATGAAGGAAAACCGATTTCCCCATGATACAATCTATACATGGAAAATTCCATGACTGTGGCCGTTTCATCTGACTGGAAAGAGTATGAACTGATCGACAGCGGCAACGGCGAGAAACTTGAGCGGTTTTCGTCATATATCATTTCCCGTCCCGACCCGCGCGCCATATGGAAACCCATTGCCCCCTCCGCCGTATGGGACAGGGCACATGCGCGGTACGTACGGGGATCCAAAGAAGAAGGGTATTGGGACATCAGGATGCCTCCCCCGCAAAACTGGCAGGTTCGTTACCATGACCTCGTATTCACCCTGAAACCGACGTCTTTTAAACACGTGGGGGTGTTTCCCGAACAATCCGTAAATTGGCGATGGATGATGCAGACAATTGCAGGACGTCCGCTCAAGGTATTAAACCTGTTTGCGTACACCGGAGGTGCCACCATGGCGGCGCTTGCGGCGGGAGCACATGTTACCCATGTAGATAGTGCAAAAGGCGCCATCGAGTGGGCAAAAGAAAACGCCACAGCTTCCGAACTGATCGATAAACCGGTTCGCTGGATTACCGATGATGCGGTGAAATTTGCGGCAAGAGAGCTCAAGCGCGGCAATACCTATGACGGCATCATCCTTGATCCGCCGCGTTTCGGCAGAGGACCCAAAGGTGAGGTGTGGAAAATTGAGGTCGACCTGCCGAAACTTACCCCGATACTCACGGGGCTTTTGTCCCCCAACCCCGCATTTGTTTTGATAAACGCCTACACTGCGGACTTATCGGCACTCGTAATCGGTCACTTACTGCAGGATATGACGGCATCTCTTCCGGGCACCCGATCGTTCGGCGAATTGACGATTGCGGATTCGACAAGCGGTCGATTGCTTCCCAACGGTATTTTCGCCCGATGGAGCGCTTCCTGAGCAGATTCAAGTTTGCTATAATAAGGTGCCCTAAAACCGATGCGAAAAGAGCGAGGTTGCAAAAAGGGCATAATCCGTTGCGAAGGGGTGATACAGTTGGGAGAACCTTCGCAACTTATTGAAGGAAAAGCGTTGGGGAAAAACCTCGGTTTTGCCCCATGAAGATGCCCCCTTAGCTCAACGGCAGAGCAGCGGTATCGTAAACCGTAGATGTCAGTCCAATTCTGACAGGGGGCTCCAAAATTTATGATTTCATCCCGATTACGAAGAGTTGAGGAAAAAAAAGCTTCCAAACGGATGGCAATGGCCGTTATCGGGATGGTGGGAACACTCGTGTTCCTTGCGCTTTTCGGCGTAAAAATTCTCATCGGTTTCAGTGTGTTAGTGGATAAAATTCGCGGGAACTCCCCCGCCCAACAGCAACCGCAGGAATCCCTGATCCTTCCGCCGGTACTTGATCCGCTTCCCGAGGCCACCCATAGTGCTACCCTCGACGTGCACGGCAGGGGCACCGCGAAAATGACGGCAATACTTTTCGTCAATGACAGTGAGTACAAAAAAGTGCCGATTACCGATGACGGAAGCTTCACCGTCACGGATATTCCGGTCGAACCGGGAACGGTCACCGTACGCGCCAAAATTACCGACGGAAAAGACAACACCAGTGATTTTTCCCCCGTCA
This sequence comes from Patescibacteria group bacterium, assembly GCA_049322955.1. Classification (GTDB taxonomy): domain Bacteria; phylum Patescibacteriota; class Microgenomatia; order UBA10105; family UBA927; genus UBA927. The sequence goes on from JBMOPU010000012.1 coordinate 795,330, forward strand.
TTTCCACTGTTGTGGATCGAACCCCGCCGAAACTGACCATCGACAATCCCGAAGATAACATCACCGTCAATGACGGGACACATAAAGTTACAGTTAACGGGATCACCGATGAAGGCATGAAAGTGACGATCAACGGACGGATTGTCGTCGTAAAATCAGACGGATCGTTCACCTACAGCATGCCATTAAATGATGGGGATAATCTTTTGACTATAATCGCCAAGGATCCGGCGGGTAATGAAACTTCGCAAACCCGTAAGGTTATTTATAAGCCGTGATTTCCTGTTCCATTGTTCCAGTGAGTATCCACAGCCATACCAACACCCACGGGTAAAACAGACTATTCACAAACAGACTGTGTAAGAGGAGTGCGGTCAACACACCCAGATACGTAGCCGCGGACAACCGATGCTTCTCGCCTGCTCGGTACAGTCGCATCCCCGATCCAAAAAGTGACACGAGTAACCATACGTACACCCCAAAACCGACAAGTCCTGTAGTCGCTCCCACAAAGAGCAGGCTCGTGTCCAGTCCCGCCCCCGCCCTTGAGGGGACGGACGATTCATCAAGCCAGCTCCGCTCTCTTGCCACAAACCGCAAAAGATTAAATCCGTGACCGAATAACGGCTTTTCTTTGATAAGGGTGATCGCCCGCTGGGCATTACCGACCCGGGCATACGAAGACACACTGCGGAATAGGTTGCGGCCTTCGCCCGAATTCGGCAGTAACAGAAAACCCACAAGAACTGCGGCGATGACAATCCCCGCCAGCTTTTTATACCCGGAAAGTACCGCCCACACGATAAGACCGCCGACCAGTGCGACTATACTACTTCGGGAATACGTCAGGGCAAAGGCAAGCAACACCAGTCCCGTTAACGCATATCGCATGAACGGTTGCATGCCTTTGTGTTGTGTTCCCAGAAGCGAAAGGAGGGTAAGCGTGAGGATGATCCCCATAAAATTCGGATCAAGCAGGGTACCGAACAGTCGTTGATAGTGAGGATCCCACCCAAGATACGCAAGATTCCGTAAATCGGGGTACCAAAAATACTGAAGCAAGCCGACACCCGCCATGCACACTCCGGAGAGGGTGAGTGTACGCCGCCAAACGACGGGAGCAAATAATTTCCCCACGGCTGTCCAATACAACGCGGCATATAGGAGGAAACGGAGCACATAAAGGAGTCCTCCTCCCACGACATAGAGCGGCACATTTGTCACTGTCTGTGCCAGTGAAATAAGGCAGATTCCGGTAAATGCGATTATCGGTGCCCAAAGATGCGGGATTATACGCTTTTTTCCGCTTCGGAGCGCTCCGTACAAAACGAGGACAAGCACGGAAATATCAAGCAGGGTCACCCGCGCACCCAACGCGACGGGCATCGAAATAATGTTTCCCGCGATGAGTCCCGCGGCAAGAAACAGTAAGGGATAGTGCATATCAAAAAATACTTACTAGCCAAAGTATAATCGCTCCGATAGTCCCGTGAGAAGCGGGTATCCACCCGAACGGCAAACCGGTGAAAAATCCCGGTGATGCAACATTGGCGCTTATCAACAGATACCCGAGCACCAAGAGGCCCCGAAACATCTTTTTTTCATTACGTTTCCACAACACAAAAAAAGTCGGAATCAAAAAAACAAAGTGATGTTGCCAGGCAATGGGTTCGACAAGCAAAAATACCGGCATTGCAAGCCATAATGCCTCGGGAAACCGTATTTTATTTTTTCGGAACGCAGAGGCGGTTACGGTGATGATGATACCCGCGATAATTGCGTACGAAATAACGTCTGTTGTTCCCATTCGCGCCAACAATCCCGTAATCCCCTGATTGTAGTAGATACCGTGATCCTGCCATGTCCCCATTGCTTTCTGCATCCGTTCCGCGTATCGCACGTACGCATCAAATCCGTACACGCCCAACGATGCGATACCAACACCTGCCATCCACGCACCAACGGAAAGCAGAGTCGTCCACCGACGGTATGCCAGAAGCACCGCCAGGAGAAGGATAACCTCCGGCTTGATAAGAACAGCCAGCGCGAATAATCCGCCCATTACCAGCCGGTGATATTTATTTTCATAATAAATCGCACCGATAATGAGTGCCAACGCGTAAAAATTAACTTGCCCCATCCCCAAGGTAAATTGACTGGGAAATGACAAATAGCTCAAAGCGACAAGGGTAAGTGTCGTTCGCGTGTCGGTTACTCCTGATTGTCTTGCCAGGAACCATACGATACCGACAAGACTGGCAAATGAGCCAAGTATCCATAACGCTTCCATAATTTCATACGGAAGAAGCGCCAACGGGGAAAATACCAATAGCGACGCGGGGGGCAACAGGTGGATGGGACGCGGGACGTTTCGTATTACCTCTCCGGCCGCCTCGTAGTAATAGAAAAAATCCGGTGCGGATGTGGCGATGATCCGAAACACGGAAACCGCGGCCTTGAGCGCCGCGCCGACAACGACAACCCATTGAGCGACGACAATTACCCGCGCTGATTTTGGAGTTGCCATATTTTTGCTCGGGTAAGAAATGAGTGAAAACTCATCATGAGGGCAACAATACTTCCCACAACACCGTCACGGTACCCTTGCTTGCCGACATAGTTTAGGAAAAATTTTGCCAGGGGATACGCGACTATCTGCCATACCGTAACCCGGGTGCCGGTTTCATAAAAATGTTTTGCGTTTATCGTGGAATAGTCGTTGATGTCCCGAAGAAATTCCGCCACCGTCTGATGCGGCATATGCGTAAGCGGAGCATTGAGTGTCCCGACAACTCCCGCCACCTTCCATACCTCATGTACGGGTCGGTGCCATTTGCCCTTTCCGCTCCTGCCGAGGCGGAGGAGTCGCACCCCTGCCGTCTCACCGAATCGTAATGTCGTTCCCCAGAGCACATCCTGCCGTTTGAGGAAGAAGCCGCTGACATCCACCTGAAGAACCGCTTCTTGTATCTCGCGGGCAAGTTCAGGACTCACCACTTCATCGGCATCGACAAAGAGTATCCATTCTCCCCGGGCTTTGGATAGTCCGAAATTACGTTGAGCGGCAAAATCACCATTGATGGCACGAGTGTGCACAACCGCTTTTTTTCTCTTTGCGACGGCAATCGTGTCATCGGTGGAATTGTCGTCTATGACAATCACTTCGTTGCAAAATCGCACGCTATCAAGCGTCATCTCGAGTGTCCGGGCGGCATTGCGGGCGAGAATAACTGCGGATATACCCATAGTATGTATTCATTGTATCATACGGCTATGACGCGAAAATCGGTGTTTTTGGTCATCATTGCCGTCTATATTGCCGTTTTCAGTGTGCATGCGTGGTATCTCCAAAAAACCGTCTATGGTGACGGCATTTTTTATTATTCCTGGCTTCGATCGGTCGTCGTTGACCGTGATATCCACTTTGCCAACGAGTACCTAAAATCATCGGTTTCTCAACCGATGATTACGGAAACCAAACCAGGCAATAAGTACAGTATCGGACCGGCACTGTTTTGGGCACCGCCCTACGTAGCGATCCACACCGCACTACGGGGAGACGGATGGACGTTAGCGTATCAGGTTGCGGCAGGGGTAACTTCCGTTGCCGCTTCTCTTGCGGGACTCATTTTATTAACCCGCCTGCCTCGTTTCCCGTCAGCCGTGATTGCCAGTACTATTTTGCTTCTTGCCGGTGCGACGAATTTACTGTTTTACGGAGCAATCGATCCCGTGAATTCACATGCGCTTTCCTTTTTTTGTGCGGTGATCTTTTTGGCGTTTTTGGGGATGCCGCAAAAAAATTGGAGTGCAATCGGCGTGAGTCTTGCCCTACTGGCATCCGTACGACTGCAGGACCTGGTGTACGTTTTGTTATTGTTGCCGCATGCGAAGCAGATTCGTTGGCAGAATTTGCTTGCCGGTTTCGGGATCGGGTTTATACCCCAGCTGGCCGCGTGGTACGCACTCTACGGCACCCTCGCCAATCCATACCTTGCGGGCGGCGAAGGTTTTACGTTCCTCAGACCGCACATGTGGGGAGTACTTTTCGGCATCCAAAACGGTCTCTTCCTTTGGACGCCGATTGTTGCCGTGGGCGTGTACGGATTACTCAGCAAATGGCGGAAATATAGGATGTATCTGCTCATTTTTGGCTTACAGTTATACTTTGTGTCAAGTTGGAGCACCTGGTGGCAAGGTGCCAGCGTCAGCGGACGCATGTTTGTGAGTACACTTCCGCTGATTGCATACGGGATTTCAGAGGTTATATCTACCCTTTATCGCCACCGGATTCTTCGAGGAGTTCTGCCGCACATCACCGTGAGCGTTTGTGTCATCAATGCCCTGGGGATCGCGTATTACCTTGTCAGCCACTAAGCACTTCGTTGTACAAGTCTGCAATTTGACGGGCGCCGACAGTTATGTCGTGTACGACTTGTGCCCGTTTGCGCGCACGCGTTGCCAGCGTAGCGCGCAGTTGCGGTGTGGTCACTAATTTGGTTATGGCGGATGCAAGTGCTGATGCGTCGCCGGGTGGAACAAGCAATGCCGCGCCGCCGACGTTTTCCGGAATACCCCCGGTGCGTGTCGTCACAATAGGGAGCCCTGTTGCCTGCGCTTCCAGAAGCGTCATCCCATATTGCTCTTCCCATGTGGCAATCGGTTTGCTCGGGGCGACAAAAATATCGGCTGAGCGATAGATAGTCGGCATCCGGTCATACGTAGCACTCTCTAAACTAGAGTGCCAATTTTTCCCTTTTTCCTCAGAAAGCCGCAAAACGTCCCGTTTGAGTGCGCCATCTCCAACGAATCGCCATCGAAATTCGTACGTACGTAACTGCGGCATAGCCCCCAATCGACGTACGGTCTCAAGAAGCTCGTCTATCCCTTTTTCCTGAACCAGCCTGCCGGCATATAAAATGGTAAAGGACTTTTTCCCGGGGGCTCCTGCCTTTCGCTCCCACCCTACGGGCGGATGAAATCGTGACGTATCCACGTGTGCCCCGATAACGCTAATGCGCGCGCCGTCAGCTCCCTCCATAATGAGTGCCTCTTTGGCCTTCCGGGTTACGGCGATGATGTGATCAAGCTCCTGAATCGCCCGCTGTTTGAAATGTGCCCGCCCCCATATGCCTTCATTGGCATGGGGAAGCGTCTCCCATACGGTGGCGATGACTTTCTTCACCATACCCGCCTTTTTGGCATCAAGGCATTGCTTGGTGTAGTGGTAGTAGGTTTCGGCGGTATGCGCGATATCTACACCCGCAAGCCGCTTCTCCAGCCCGAATAGGTAATGCGCATCGACGAATATTCGATTGAGGATCGGCATCTTGTACGGAAAATTCGGTATATCCATAGGGCTAAAAAGCGCGGTCACCGGGAAGGGAAAAGAGTGATGAATGCTTTTTTGGGATCCGATCGCCGTGAGATCAAAGCGACGAGAGAGCGGCGCAAAACTCTGCATATCATACCGGTTTAGAAATGCGCCGCGGACAAGGGCAACTCGTGGTTTTTGCATACGGATGGGGTTAGAAAACACTCGCAACACTTTGTGCAAAACCCGACCAGGTAAATTGCTTGGCGCGTGTTTTCCCCATATGCGCCAAGGTATGACGGAGATCTTTTTGTGTGGCTATTCGTATCATCGCACGGGTGAGGGCGGCGTCATCCTCCGGATCCACCAGTAGACCCGCATTTTCCACCACCTCAGGATATGAACCTGCGGTTGATCCGATAACAGGAGTGCCCGTCGCCATGGCTTCAACGACCGGAAGACCGAACCCTTCAATGAGCGATACACTGACAAACGCGGTGGCACCCCGATAATACTGGGAAAGGGTTTCATCATCGACAAACCCTATCGTGTGCACCCTGTCTCGTATGCCGAGCGCGTTAATGGTTGCCGAGATCCCCGGATCTAACCAGTAATCGCTTCCCGCCAGGATAAAATCATACGGCGTTTTACTCGACTTCAAAAAATCCGCGAATGACCGAAGCATCATCGGAACGTTTTTCCCCGGTTTCAAGGAACCGACAAACAAAAAGTACGGATTCGTTCCCTTAAATACCGGACCGGTTGGATGGAATTGTTTTTCCACACCCAAATAGGCAACCGTGAGCTTCTCCGGCCGTACCTTGTAATGTTTCCGTATGCTTGCGGCGGATGCATGTGAGATGGTGATGATATGATCGGCACGCCGAACGACATCGGCTGTTTGTCGGGAAAGGGCAAAATACGACTCGCGATAAAATTCTGGCTGATCCATGAATCCGACGTCATAAATAAACCCGATTTTTCTAACGTCGTACAATGTAAGTGGAAGGGCTTGTGAAATACCTAAATACACCTCTACGGGATGTTTGATAAGTTCTATCGGTTGCCAGATTTTTTGAAACCCGTGGCGCGGTAATCCGACAAATGAAACATTCTTTCGGATAAGCGAAGCACTACCCTCCTCTCCCCTTTTGAAGCTGTACACCCTATAGTCATTTGCCGCGGCAAATCGGGGCAATTCTTTCACGAGGTTATAGGCTACCCGATACACACCGACTTTTAACCGGTCATCCGAGATAGAAAGTGCACCGCCGTCTATGCCAACCTTCATAATTTTCCTTCCTTTATCATACCAAAGCGACCGAAGACGAAATCGCGAAGCCCGAGCAATGCCCCTTTTTCCCGGCGAGCGACGTGTTCATACAGCGTTTTCCCCAGACGGAAAAATTCGTAGAGCTTTACGGGAGTAGGCGCCAGGCGGGCAACAAACAGCATATGATTCCGCGCGAGATAGTACTGATGCAACTCCGATCCTCTCCCCAATGAAGCGGATTCTTCATGGGCAACGTCGACAAGATCTATACGCGTTAACGGATACCCTGCGTTTTTGGTACGGATGCAGTAGTCCGCGTCTTCGTAATAGAGAAAGTACGGTTCGTAGAAGTAGCCGACTTTGCCGATGATGCGCTCATGGATCGCAACGCATGAACCCGTGAGATAATCAAGCTTTTTCGAGGGAAGAATGGTCGTCCAGCGACTTTCATCGAGCCCCGCGGCAAAGGTGCCTGCTACACATGGAGGAAGTTTCCGGAGCTGACGAATAAGCGATAACACGGCCGGTCGGGTAAGCACCATATCCTGATTTAAAATCACAAACCATTTGGCGCCGAAGCCGCTGGCGTTATGTATCCCGATATTTGCCGCCGCACCGTAGCCAACATTTTTTGTCTGCGACAACAGTGTAGCGCGCCCCACATCATCAAGGGTCAACGTTCCTCCGTTATCGACGATAATGACGGGATACCCTTCCAAGGTACGAAGCAACCTCCGAAAGTCGCGCATCTTCGGGCGATACGCGATGATAATAAATGCGATGGACTTGTTCATTTTCTCCTGAGCAATTCCCCGCCTTCCGCCGGCGGCGCGCCTATTTTTTCATACTTTGCCGAAACATACAAGAAAAGTGCCTCCGGCGCGTATCCATCGTAATATTTATTCGGCGGATGAAACGGAGCGTACAGGATGTACTCGGGCTTTGCGGCTTCAAGCGAGCGGATCAGCCGGTCTTCCATGCCGGGAACTTTTCCGTTCCACGGAAAAAGAGGAACCCAGGGAAGCACTACCGGTGTTTCATTTCGCCCAAAGTACACATAATCGTAATTTCCCAAAACATACAGACTCCCGGGAGCATGGTCATCGAGATATGAAACAAGCGATTCATACTTGGCGGTAAAAAAAGTCGGTTGCATCGGGTCACGAAGCGTGACAAAGACTCTGAAGCTCCGCCAGCTCCCGAGAATTGTCAGACATATCGCAAAAACAAGTAAGACAATTCGCGTGTTTTTCTTGTGATAATCAACGGCTCCGAGAAACGAAAGCCCCACAGCAATAAACGCAAGCATCGGTTGCAATCGATGCAGTCCCCATCGAGGAAGACCGGCCAAAAGTACCGCCACCGTGAACACGATAAGGAGCAATCGCTCTTTTTTCATGGGTGACAGGATAAGTGCGGCAAAAGGGATGAGCGCCGGGGCAATGAGGGTCAGATCGGAACGGGGCGGAGCAAGCGCATACATGCTTGATTGTCCCGACAGAAAACCCAAAAATCCGAATACCCAGAAGCCGTATTCGACACCCGCACCCTGAAGGGCAAAGTATCCCCAGGATATGCCTTGCATGACAACGGTAACCGCACCGATAGCAACCGCATGAAAAAAGGATGAACGTTTTTCCTTTCCCGTTAGCCAGATAAACAGACATATGAAAGCAAGCGGCCAAATAGCGGTTTGTTTGATCAGCGTCGCGATGCCCAGGATGGCTCCCACCAAAAGCACGCGGGACAACCGCGGTCTCTCAATATAACCGAGAAGTAATAAGTAGGTAAGAAGGTAGAGCGGGGCAAGTATCGTCTCATACCAAATGGTATTACCGGAAAAAATCGGTTGCCAAAGAACGAAAAAGAAAAGAGCAATAATGCCCATCAATCCCGACTTTGTGACTTTCCTGGACACCACATAAACCAGCCAATCGGTCAGCAAAATAAATCCGTATGCGATAGCTCGTTCGGAACCCGGACTATAACCGAGAAGTGAATATAACCCATGAAGCAAATAATACGACCCGGGGACATACGCGAGTACAACATCACGATAGTACAACATTCCTTTGCTGAGAAACCACGGATAGACCAGCATCTCAGGCCAATCCACGAATGTCGTATGGAACAGCAACCAAAGATGGAAGGCAATCGCAGTAAGGAACGCGGTGATCTCCAAATACGGATTTAGCCGAAAATATTTCGCCATAGCAGTAACCAATACATAAGGCTTTCCATATAGCCGAAGCAAAGTGCTATGAGTATTCCTCGCCATCCGTCCCGCCACCCCTCATCTTTAATGGCTCGCGCCCAAACCATATGAGGACCGTAGAGAAAAAGTTTTTTGAGCGTTACTCTTTCTCCCGCTTTTTTCTTTTCCCCTGCCATCTGCCATGCATATTTAGTGAATTTGAGTAGAACATAAGTAATTGACCTATATGAATAGTGCAATATTTTGCCACGACATACGCCAATATCTCCATTTACGGATATTTCCTCATGTATTGGCAACTCCGATACAGATGCTTTTATTTTTTTAAATAAACGTACTTTTTTGTACACTTCCCCCCCATATAAAAGTGGCTTATCACCGACATGGTTTTGATATCTAATTGCATAGCCTGAAATCAAGATATTAGGGTTGCTAATAATCCTTCGAATATCAATTAAAAGATCGTCTGTAACGATCTCATCAGTATCAAGCAATAAGACCCATTCATAAGCGGCAAGTCTTAAGAGATGATTCTTTCGAGCACCTAGAGGCTCGTAACCATTTTGACTAATATCTACGATTATTTGTGGGTTTAACGGTAATACGCTTTTAATAGTTCTAATTAAGTAATCGTCTATTTTTTGGCAAATGATCAAAATAGATATCATAATTATAATTTCTTCAAAAGAAGTAAAGATAAACCGCCTCGATTCGTTATAACACTTAGCAACTCAATTATATGTAATATAGGCATAAGGATAATAAATAAACACTTAGTGAACATATTTTTCTTGAATATGCCCATAATATTTAAGATGAAGTCATTTCGATCTTGGTATGTAAATTTCTTTAATATGATAAATCCTCTATTTTGCATGTATTGCGATATAAAATCAAAAGAAAAATGAAGCACATGGTCGGGAATTGACCACCAATCCCATTTTTCTCCTGTAATATATGCCATATAACTTTTGTAATTTGGTACTTGAAGCAAAAGAAGACCATTTGGTTTTAAAACCCGCTTTAGTTCTGTAATATTATTATTAATGTTAATGCTGTGTTCTAGTACATCAAGACAAGTTATCACATCAAAGAAATTATCGTTGTAAGGTATTTGATCTAGGGAACCTGTAGCGATATTCAGTTTAGAATTAAGTTTTGCTACTTTCCGCAATTTATCGTTTGGTTCAACACCATATGGATTAAAAAAGCTATTCTTTTTAACATATTTTAGAAAAAAGCCCGTGCCACAACCAATATCAAGCAAGTTTCCATCTGTTTTATATCTATTGATTAAATGTAGGAAATTTTTATATCTCTCATTAAACTTACTCAATTTTTCCTCATAATCTTTTGCATAACCTGTTTCATATTGTTTTTTTATAAATTTTTTTCTTTTTTCTTCATCTACTGGGTTAAAAAGTAAGGTGCATTTATTGCATGAAAAAATCACATGACCACTTATATTTGCATATTCACTAGTAATTTCTGAGCCACATGATGGACACGGATACATGCGGGTAGTTTATCACATTCTTTATGTGGTATTTCTTACTGACAATATTTTTATGTAGTGCTATTTTCAAAATTATATTTGTAGCCGCAGGAGATTTATGAAATTATTCCTGTCCACTCTAGCGGTTTTGATTTTCTGTATTTTTCTTTTAGCTCAAACCACGTCGGTTAAGGCGTCTTATATCTTCTCTGATTCCTTTTTAAACTCATATAGCAATGAATGGAGCGTACCTAGTAGTACTTTCCCTCCCGTTTTAACTTCATCCGGGATTACAGGTACTGATATAAGTAATTCGTGGACTGTTTTGGAATATGCTATTGCAGGCAACTATATTTATCAGATTGAATTTGATATTACTGTTAATAAATCAACAAGCCAACAAACATGGGGACTTGGTATAGGTGATAACCAAAATAACTGGAAAATTATAAACACATGGCAAAATTATCTTCAATTACATGATTCAAATAATAACGATAAGCTTGTGTCTTGGAATCATTCTTTAGGCAAGCATCATTTCGTTGTAAGAATATCACCTCAATCTAACACAGACATTATTATTTATGAGGACGATATTTTGTTAGGATCCGTTAACACCTCTTCTTCCTTTGAATTAACTAGAGTTTGGATATCTTTTTTGGGTAACGGAGACTACGAAATGGCAAATTTTGTTCTTTCCACATACGAAGAACCTACACCGACCCCAACGGTAGAACCGACGTTAACCCCGACACCATCGCCCACTCCTACACCAACGCCTTTACCGACAGCGACTCCCACACCGGCATCTGAAGCACCCCGGAAAGTTATCGTCATACATGGCGCGGGAGGAAGTTGGAACAAAGACGCCCTCCTAAATTGCAAAACGACCGAATATTCGGGAGATTGGTCGCCGTGGAAAATAAAAAATGCTGATATATATGATTCACTTACCAATAATATACGAGCACACGGATATGAAGTGTTGCCGTTTTACTACGATTGGCGAAGAAATGCACCGGATTCCGCACAACAACTCAACGCATTTATCACTTCCCGAGTGCCAGCCGGTCAGATGGCTGATGTCGTGGCACACAGTTTTGGCGGAATAGTGAGCCGAACATATGTGGCATCCGCAAAAAGCGAAAGTCGTATCCGATCGCTACTCACGGTTGGCACCCCGCATCAGGGATCAGTGCTTGCATATCCTGCGTGGTCTGCAGGCGAAATGTGGATAGACGATATCTCAATACGGCTCGGATTTACCATGATGCGCGTAGGGTGTGCCATCAAAAACGACATGTCCGCGCGGGAAACAGTACATGTATCAATTCCGGCAACACAAAACATTTTACCGATATTTGATTATCTGAAAACACCGTCGGGGAAAACCATTTCCGTAGCGGAAATGACGGCAACAAATAATCTGCTTCCCGATACATATGTGCCGCCTTACTACGACATACGGGTAGGTGCTCTATCCGGTTCCGGATATCAGACGCTTCGCACGCTAGAAGTACAACCGGCAAGCAAAAATGATCGTCGGCTAGGGAATTGGACAGACGGTAGGCCGACAAATAATAAAGCCTATGCCGATGGTGACGGCACGGTATTAACCGAGAGTAGCGTGTTATCGGATGCTGAAAATGTAATACTTCCGCTCGATCATGCCGGATTGGTGACTGATCCGACCGGAATCGATGCCATACTTGGTTTTCTTGATAACCAGGCTTTTACACAATCAATGCTGAGATTGAACAGGCAAACACCAATCAAAATCAAACCTGCAAAAAACACCTCGGCACTTCTTCTCGTTGCCGATAACGCGCATCTTACGCTTACCGACAATAACGGAAATAAAACGACCGATGATGAAGGGCAAATCACCATTCTCGATCCCCACCTGCAGGCATATACCCTTACTGTCATACCGTCTAAAAAATGGTGGTGGCAGAAAAAAGCGAAAATTATCGTTATCCAGCTCTTCGACGACGGCACTTCAACCTGGAAAGAATATACCCACACGGGCACCGGGAACAAAAAATGGAAACTTCGATTTGATGCGCATCGAAAAAACAACGACATCCTACATGACCGATGATTCGATGGCAAAATGAACCGCTATTTTACCTCGTGATATTTCAACATTGTTTGTAGCGCTACTCTTGAAGGATTAAAAAGTACCGCTTTCATTTCCATGTTCGGCCAGACCCCACGGCGCAGATAGATACGGGGCGTTTCGGTATGCCCGTCTATGGAAGCCATTTTTGCCACGGCCTGTATGACCGGAGCCTCCGAACTCATATTATGAAATTCAAACGCAAGTCCCGCCCTTTCTAACGCTTCAGTGACCGTTGCCGTCGCGTCACTGATTTTGTAGCCATATACATCGATCATCCACTTAGCTTCTGTCATGGATGAATTATACCGTAAAATGTGTACTTTAGCGCGTATTTACAAGGCAAAGCGGTTACTCAGCAAGGAGAATCAGCCGTGGACCCGGTCGATCGGACTGAGGAGTACGCGAAACTCTGGTGAACCGAATATCGGTGATATTTGCCCGCATATCACACATTGCCTCCCATCCTGTTTTTTGAGAAACATACGATGCCCTCTCCTCGCCGTCGGTTGTCTGTACCATGAAGAATGTTCCTTTATCGTCGAGAGGACTTTCAAAAATAAGAAGCGCTTCGGACTTTTTGGCACTGTTCCGCTTGCCGTGCGCGTAAAACACGTATTGTTCGCATTCCGCAATTTTCGTACTCACCTACCTCATTTGCCTACGTTCTTGCGGCTATTTGCTCGCTAAATCGTTTTCCCAAACGACTCTGCACTCCGTTAACAAGATTTGTATGCAACACCAACGGAAGCGTTAATTCATACGCCTCCCGTCGTTCCCGCTGGTGCACAAATTTGGCGCGCCAAATGTTTTTTGCCGGTTCTACCGTAAATTCATCCATCCGTACCCCCGATCTTGCAAACGCTCTTCTCAACCAATCTTCTCCGTTCCCTCTTTTTTTGAAGAGTTCGACAAAAGGCAACGGTTCGATAAATCTACCGAAAAGATCAGCCTCAACAATTTGATCGTCGGTATTCATCGTGATACTCGGCGTATGCCCGATCCAATGCACCGAAAGTCTGCTGGAGTCACGCCGCCCTTTGTCCCCATTCCATGCAATCGTGAAATTCGGCATCGCATCAAGTTGTGCACCGACTCGTGCCGACCATCCGCCGTCGGCAAAATATTCATGCACGTTATGGTATATGTGATCCATACGCCTGCCCGTTTGTGCATACACCCCCACATAATCAAATGGGTAGTGGGTATTGAGGGGAGTGAACGTCGTACCGGTATTATTCACCAAGAGATCTTTTAACGTATTTGGAGGCGCCTCCTCGCCGAATAAACCGGGAAGCTTTAACCTGAGATCGGGAATGACCCGATCCCGCGAAAGCACCGTCTCACGAGTATCTCCAAATGATTCGATCAATAATGCCATGATGTGAAACTTTTGGGCAGACCCGGAAAACTATACCAGAAAATACATGAAAAGCGCAATGGAGCGCTCTTTATGGAGTAGGAGTAATTGTTGCAGATGAAGTAGCAACCGGCGGTTTTGTCGGGGTCGCCACGGGACATACGCCGCTCCATAATCCTTTATTAGCCTCACGGGCGTTTTTTTCTGCGGCGAGAAACGTATCAACATATGAAACATCAGGTGGGTATGTGCTGACATGCGCATAGCCTTCTTTCACCAGGTATTCATTGACCATGACGTCCCCTACCCATACATACCGAAGCAACCTGCCGAATTTATCCCGTTGCGATACGTCACGAACCAGTTCGACAACCTTTCCCTGCACCAATTCTTTGTTTTTTGCGCTCGCTTCTTTGCCGTAGCACTGCACGGGTTTATTCGGCGCCACCGTTTCCGGCGTATCAACACCGATATAGCGCACCACCTCACCTCCCTCAATCTTTATCGTATCCCCGTCCACGACACTTACTACCGTCGCCAAGACTCCTCCGTGGGCTGGCACCGGCGTCGCCGACGGGCTGGCTATTTGTGTTGTCGGCGTCGGTGTACCCTGCTCCGGTACCACTTGGGCAATCGGGTAGTATTGCGAAAATAACGTATAGCCGATCCCGGCAAACACCAGAATGATCGTGGTTATCTGCACGGCACGCTTTTTTCCTATAAAGGGCTTAAGAAGCATCACGAGGGAATTTTTCATATCTGCATTCACACGCATTATATGACGATTGGGGTAACGAGTTCAAAAAAAGAGGAGTACAACTTAGTTATATCCCGCTTGTGCCCATCGGGCGAGTGCTGATCCGCGTTTTACGGTGAGGAATCCCGTGCTATCAAGCCGTTCTTCATTGAGCGCGGGTGTTGCACCGTATGCCTGCAATTGCGCATGCCACATATCCGATTCACCCATAAAATATGCCAATCCAAACGGATATTGCGTGTTACCGGTGTGCGGCATCGTAGCATCGTAATGCTTGCGTATATCGGGGGTCATAGGATTTGCTATGAGGAACAATCCGCTCTTCAACCGTCGAAGCTCACCTTCCACAAACCGCAGAGGATGTTTGCGAAATTGTTTCGAGACTTCTGTCAGCATGTCGGAAAAAACCATCGGATCATACGACCGCTCAGCCCGGGCGACGAGCTCACGCACTGCGGCTTCTTCTTGGACGTTGGATCGCTCTATACGTGCCATAGGGTGTAAATATACACAAATCGGAGGAAAAAATCAAACTATGGGATTCCTCGTGATGCTCGCGGCAATAACGGGAATACGAACACATACTGGTGGACCCGAGAGGACTTGAACCTCTGACCTTTTCAATGTCAATGAAACGCTCTAGCCAGCTGAGCTACGGGTCCATTCCCGGTAGGAATTTGCATGTTTCCTTCCCGGTATTCACCCCTATTATACCCGCTTTTCCCCCGCTTGACCACCTCCCAGGAGTGCTCTACACTGGGAAACAGATATGTTGAAATGGCTCGGAAAGATGATTGCGGGTTTTTTTGATTTCCTCCAAGGGATTGTGGCTATCGCCGCGGTCATGGTTATGATTTATCTGTTTGTCATGTCCCCACAGGAAGTAAGCGGACATTCCATGGAGCCGAATTTCCATAATGGCGACTATATCCTCACCAATAAAATCGCCTACAAAATGACCAACCCCGCCCGCGGTGATATCGTCATATTTAAATCCCCCACCAACAAAGATATCGACTATATTAAGCGCGTGATCGGATTACCCGGTGAAACGGTCATGCTCAAGGATCAGAAATTTTATATAAACGGGAAACTTCTTGAGGAGCGCTACAACTACAATAAGCCCGTCTATGGCGGATCGTTTTTGCAGGAAGGGGTCGAAATTGTCGTTCCGGAAGGGTTCTATTTTGTCAGCGGAGACAATCGACCGGGAAGTTCCGATTCGCGCGAATTCGGTCCGGTATCCAAGTACGATTTCATCGGCAAAGCACTCCTCCGCTATTGGCCGACCAACTCGGCGGGTATCATCCCGCACCCCACTTACGACTTCTAAAAAGGGAAATTGCTTTTTTCGCGACGGGGAACTATCGCTTATTTGTCGCTCATTTTCTCGTGCATGTGCTTCAATGCTTGGCTCGTGGTTTCGAGGTTACCGCGAATCACAAACACGACGCGCGCTTCGACTTTGGATTGGGTGATCTTTACCAATCCGTTCACCGACTGCGCCAGATCACGGGCAATGGAATCCAGGTCATCACTATGGATGCGCTCGATCTTATGTGCGGGTGACTGTTCGCTTTTTGCCTTCATGCGACGGGCAAGGTCTTCCGCTCGACGCACCGACGCACTCTCGGCAAGGATTGTCTTGTATGCGTCCACCATGAGCTTGACGTCATTTAAGCCGGCAATCGCCCGGGCATGCCCTTCGCTGATGGCATTTGATACGAGTCCGTCTTTGATTGCGTCAGGAAGCGCCAAAAGGCGCATGGTGTTAGAAACGTACGATTCGCTTTTCCCGATGCGTTTGGCGATACTGGTTACGGAAAGGCCGAATTCCTCGATTAATCGTTGGAATGCAAGCGCACGGTCGATCGGATTAAGATCAACCCGTTGCACGTTTTCCACGATGGCCATTTCAAGCATCCCCTTGGCGGATGTTTCCTTGATAAGCACCGGTACCGTGGTAAGACCGGCAATTTTTGAAGCTCGCCAGCGGCGTTCTCCCGCAATGATCTGATATCCCGCAGGTGTCTTAGCCACAACGAGCGGTTCGATAATGCCGTGTTCTTTGATGGAATCGACGAGGTCAGCAAGGAGGTCGGGAGCGATAAGTCCCCGCGGCTGGAGCGGGTTCGGTTGCAATAAGTCCAGGTCTAAATGAAGGATCTGTTGGGTGTCTGCCATTTATTTTTCGTGCGAGGGCAAGACCGACACGTACCGTTTACCACGTTTTGTGATAAAAGAAACCACGCCAGACATTGTGGCAAAGATCGTATAATCTTTTCCCATGTCTGTGCCGTTGCCCGGATAGAACTTCGTCCCCTTCTGTCGGACGATGACGTTGCCGGAAATACAATTCTGGCCGCCATAAATCTTCACGCCTAGACGCTTCGAAATTGAATCTTTGTTGCCTTTTGCGGTACCGCCTGCTTTTACGTGTGCCATATAACTTTTAACAAACTAATTTTTAACAATCACTACCGAAAAACCCGATTACTTACTCTTTTGAAAAACGTAAAACTCGCGTTTTACGACTGCTTGCGGACGGCTATATTCTATAGGTCCAGCCATGAGAGTATATCCGAGGCTTTCACATCTGTCAACAACATTTTTCACGCGCATCACCGCGCGCTGGGTTGCATATGCAGGCATAGCCATCACAATTCTGCCGCCTTTTTTCATTACCGGTGCCCAATCTTTGAGTGCGCCGATATAGAGTTTCTCAAGTCCTTTCAGCACATTTTTAACTCGCTCGGGAGTGAGAACGGCGATGTTTTTGGTATCCACGGGTTCCCCCATAAACGGTTCGGTGACTATCGCATCAATACTTGCCGGCGCGACATGTTTGGATATATGTGTTGCGTCGCCGACAAATACGTTGGCATAGAGCGGTGATGCCACCGGGTAATTTTTGCGGAGCCATTCAAGATTTTTCTTGGTGTGACCGACGGCATCTTCGGAAATGTCGCACCCCACGACGTTTGATCCCCGCAACAATGCTTCGGCAAGAACCGTTCCCACGCCGCAAAACGGATCCAGAAGCATAGTCGTATGGGAAGAATCATGCGCGGCTATTGCGATATTGACGATCATTCGGGCAACCTTCGGGGGTAACATTCCCGCCTTGGGATCAACGGCAGGTCTGCCGAAATCCCGCTTATTCCAGTCTTCAAAATCCTGTACCGCCCGGGTTACCCCGATGCGATTTTGTTTCCCGACTTTTATAATCACCAGCTCAACCACCTGTTGTTTGGCGACAACGACACTCGAGAGTGCCTCATCGTGTTTCGTCTCGACATAGCGGGCTATGATTCCCCGTTCGGTTAATCGTTTCTTTACGGCGGCCGTAAGACCATGAGACACCTGCGTACCGTAGGCACTGATACCGAACGTTATATGATTATCGCGGGTTTCTTCAAGAAGGACCGATACGATGAGATCTTCCGAATACTCCTCGATTTCATCATTTGCCGTCACGATTTTGACCGTTCCTCCTAGTCGTTGCATGATGTCGGCGGGATTGTCGGAAAAATCAGGGACACTCGCAATACCGGGCGCGATGAGGCTTGCAGTGGGATACAACGACGACAACTCCAAAAAAGACAAGTCGGGAGTTCTTCCAAAAATAAAGAGGGTTTGTTTCATGCATCAGGCGACTGCCGTCACCTCAAGCCTGGTCAACTGTGCACGGAATCCTCGCGCACGTCGGTATCGCACCTTAGACTTAAAGCGGTGGATATCGATCTTTTCGCCTTTTTCCTGGGCAATAATGGTTGCAGTCACTTTCGCACCGCTAACCGTGGGCTTGCCGACTTGAACCTTCTTACCGTCCTGTACGAGAAGGACGTCGGTGAATTCGACTTTGTCGCCGGCTTTGCCGTCAATCTTATCGACGGTGATAACCGACTTCTCACTGACCTTATATTGTTTGTTACCGATTCTTACAATAGCGAACATAGGTACATATTATATAGCTTCAGCCTATCCAATTGCAATGCTCCCGTTATCTTCGCCCTGTCGGCGAAGCGCCAGGAGGAATCCGAAGGCTATGCAAAGCGACAAAATCGAGCTTCCCCCGTAGGAAACGAACGGCAGAGTAATACCCGTAACGGGGATAATCCCCATATTCATACCCGCGTTAATGACGACTTGCGTCAGCAACACCCCAAAAAGTCCTATGGTGTAAAAAAAGACAAACGGATTACCGATCCTGCCCTTCACATAGGGTCGGATAAGTTGCCACAAGAGGATGGCGTAGAGAAAAAGCAGGATACACCCGCCCACGAATCCGAGTTCTTCAATGAGGGTGGCAAAAATAAAATCCGTATGATACTCGGGAAGAAAACGCAGATGACTTTGCGTGCCCATGCCGAGTCCTCTGCCGAAGAGTTGGCCGCTCCCTACCGCTATCATGGCCTGCAACGCATTGTAGCCCGCACCCTGGGGGTCGGTGGCAGGGTTTAAGAAGGTAAAAATCCGGGCCTTCTGATATGCGGCAAGTGCTTTCCAGAAAAGCGGGAAGCCGATGATCCCGATCAATCCCCCCAAACCGAAGAGGATTAACGGAAATCCTCCTGCAACAAGCATTGCCACCCAAGAAGCGGCATAGACAAGCGATGTCCCTAAATCAGGTTGCCGAAAAACAAGAAGGAACGGAATACCGAATACCAACAGATGAAGCGGCAACGATCGCCATATGCGGGGAGAAAACATCACCGCCATGCGGGCAAACGACAAAATCACGAGCGGTTTGACAACTTCCGACGGTTGCAGTTGCATGCCGAATATGAAAATCCATCGCGACGAGCCGCGAATCGGCTCACCGAAGTATGAAGCGATCAGAAGGATGATCGACAGCACATACCCGTAGGGTGCGAACCACCAAAGCAGTATCGGATCGAGTTTGGAAGTGACGTACATGAGCACACCGCCGAAAATAAGGAAGAAAAGTTGTTGCCAAAACAGACCGACATTGGTGGTAATGAGGCTAAAAAGCCCGATAAGCCCCAAAAGTACCAGCGACAAGAGGACAACCCAGTCTATGTGGTACTCTGCGTCGCGGTAACTATGTCCGTAGTTTCTCCCCATGTGATGTCGGTTGCTAACGTGTCGTTTTTGACTTCTTCAAGAAGTGTTTCGGGCAATGATTGATATTCTTTCGAAAGCACCAGCGATACCCTCTCGTCTATTTTACAACCTTTCGTTTTTCTTAGCATTTGAATCTCACGGACGAGTTTTCGTTTGTCTCCCTCCGCCTTGAGTTCCGGCGTTATTGTTGAGTCCACGGCCACCGAAAGTTCTTTGTCGGTTTTTACTACTTCACCGGTTTTTATGTTAAGTTCCTCAAGGAATACCGAGATAAGCTCACTCGTTAAATCGGTATGGGTTGCGGATGAAACCGTAATCTTTGCCAGCGGTTGCCGTATCGGGATGCCGAGCTCCTTGCGTTTGGCGTTGCCGAGTTCCGCAATGGTCTGTACAAACGTCATCTGTTCCTCAAGGGAATCATCAATAAATGGCGTATCAGCTACCGGCCAGGACGCAAGATGTACCGATTCGTCTCCGTCAACAAGGTTTTGGTAGATAAGTTCGGTGATAAACGGCGTTACCGGTGCCATGAGGCGCACGAGGTTGACGAGCACCCAACCGAATACTTCCTGCCCTGTCGTATCGGTTTGCAGTCGCGCTCTGCTTCTTCGTAAATACCACGTCGACAGTTCGGTAATAAACGCAAGCAATAGTCGGCAGGTCAGCGTCGTATCATACCCGTCCATCGATGCGGTGGTGTCACTGATAAGCCGATTAAGCTTGCTCATGATCCATTTGTCGAGCACGTGTACGGGCACGGGGGCAACCGTCGGCGCCGCTGTTTTCACATACAGTTTATAAAAACTCACCACATTCCATAGGGTCGAAACAACCTTCTGATACACTTCCTTTACCCCGTCTTCGGAAAAGTTCAGGTTCTCTGCTTTCATGACGACCGACGCCATGAGGTAAAACCGCAGAGCATCGACACCGTATTTTTCAAAAAGGAGCGACGGATCCGGATAATTCTTTTTGGACTTACTCATCTTCGTGCCGTCTTCGGCAAGGATCGTTCCCGTGGTCACCGCATTTTCAAACGTATGGGTACCGAAAAGCCCGACCGACATCACATGAAGCGTATAAAACCATGCGCGTGTCTGTGCGATATATTCGGCGATAAATTGGGCAGGATGTGCGCTTTCAAATTCTTTCTTGTGCTCAAACGGATAGTGAAGCGAAGCATACGGCATACTGCCGCTTTCCACCCAACAGTCAAAGACTTCGGGGATCCGTTTGCCTTTGATCGTCTTTGCGTCATCCACCCATATTTCCAAATCATCCAGAAATTCCCGATGGATATCGGTGAGCGCATTTGCTTTGTCGGTATCGACCGCCCAGGTACGCAGTTCTTCGAGCGATCCGATGACACGGGTGGTATTGGTCACGGGGTCCACCCAAACGGGCATCGGAGTTCCCCAGTAGCGTGAACGGGATATGTTCCAATCCGGTGCGGTTTCCAATCCTTTGCCGAAACGTCCGTGCTTTAAGTGTCCCGGGTACCAGTTGATTTGCTCGTTTTGCACAATCAGTTTTTCCTTGAGTTTTGCGATATCGATAAACCATGCGGGTACGGGCGCATGATATAGCCGCGTCTCACAGCGGTAACACACGGGTACACTGTGGAGTCGATCTTCATTGCGGTAGATAAGACCGCGTTTTGCCAAATCCTCATTGACCAGCGGATTTACTTTGAGCATAAACATCCCCGCCCAGGGAGTCACTTCGGGCTTCATTTTCCCTTCGCTATCGACATGCTCGACGAGCTGAATATGATGTTTGGTCATGACGCGGTAATCGTCTTCGCCATACACGGCAAGCGTGACGATACCCGTGCCTTCCGCATCGGCAACATACGGATCGGCAACCACGACTCCCGCGCGTTCTCCGGCTTTCCGGGGATAAAAGTCATAATGCAACTCAAACGTAAGCTTTTCCAGATCCTCACCCGTGTAGTGCCCGACAACTTCATACGGATCATTGTCCAACATCCCCAGCGTGCTTTCCGCCAAGATGTACTGCTCCCCTTTTTGTTTGACTTTAACGTATTTCATGGTCGGATTAACGGCAAGCGCGGGAGTGGCAAGTTTATTCCACGGGGTTGTTGACCATGCGAGTAAGTACGTATTTTCTTCTCCGATCACTTTATATTTGTAGGTGGTGGAAGGACCGTTCATGTCCTTGTAACTGTTATCCATGGCAATTTCAAAGTTAGAAAGCGGGGTGGCACACCGCGGGCAATACAGGATAACTTTTCGTCCCTCATACACCAGATCTTTTTTGGTGAGTTCTTTAAACGCCCACCAGACGGATTCCATGAACGTCGCGTCCATGGTTTTATAGGAATGCTTAAAGTCCACCCATCTGCCGATTCTGCGGATGACTTTTTCCCATTCCGTATCAAAACGGAGAATGGCCGATCTGCATGCGGCGTTGAACTTATCGATCCCCATCGCTTCGATACCTTTTTTGCCGCCGACAAGGCCGAGTTCTTTTTCGATCATGTTCTCGATGGGAATCCCATGACAATCCCATCCCCATACCCGATCGACCCGATATCCTTTCATCGTCCAGTATCGCGGAATGACGTCTTTGATCGTCGAAGCTAATATGTGACCGTAGTGAGGGAGTCCGGTGGCAAAGGGAGGGCCGTCATAAAATACGTACCGTTTGTCTTCGGGGCGTTCGGAAACGGAACGCTCAAAGGCATGGGATTCATCCCAAAACGACAGCACATCGTGCTCGCTGGCAGGTATATCCAGCTTTTCCTGAAAATTATCTTTGCGTAATTTTGCCATAAAAAAACCCGTCCTCTTGATAATACTATAAAGGACGAGTCGGCAAACACCGATCGTGGTACCACCTTTGTTGCTTCTTGAACTGCTATAACGGGCTTACCCGAGGAATTCTACTTTCTCATTTTTGAGATTTCTTTTCCCTGCCTTTCCCGGTGATAGCCGGGATCAATCGCATTTCCATAAGCGAGTATAACAAATGCACCACTACGAAACAAGCCGTCGGAGAATAATAAACGAAGCGTTCGATTACTTTTTGCGCGGAGATCGGGATTTTTTATTTTGGATGATTCGCCCGTCAGAAAGCGTAATAACGCGATCCATCATATGCGTATATTCTTCCTCATGCGTTACCATAACAATCGTTTGTCCTTGCTTATGAATCTTAAGAAATGTCTGAAGTACCTGCTCCGACGTTTCACTGTCCAAATTGGCGGTCGGTTCATCCGCAAAAATAATTTTCGGCTTATGAGCAATCGCCCGGGCGATACTCACGCGCTGTTGTTGCCCGCCCGATAACTGACTGGGTAAATTATCGCGTTTATCCGCAAGTCCCACTTCAGCCAACACGTCGGAGGCGGTCCCATAGGCACGGGACGATGAGTATCCCAACATAAGAAGCGGTGCCATGATATTTTCCGCGGCAGTAAGCGAAGGAATGAGCGCATAATCCTGAAAAACATATCCGAGTTCACGAAGCCGATAGTTGACACGCTGATCGTCGGTAAATCCCGAGGTATCCTGTGTATCAAGAACCACTTTACCGCTGGTCGGCGTATCCAACAGACTCAGCTGATACAACAGGGTACTTTTGCCCGATCCAGATCTTCCCGTAATCGCGAGAAATTCTCCGCGAGCCACGGATAGCGATATGTCGTTTAAGACCGTGATTTTCCCCGTCCCGGTTTTATATTGCTTGATAAGATGTATCGCCTGAATCATAGTTATCTTCCCAAAATTGCGTCGAGCGTATTTTGTTTGACCACGATGCGCGCGGGTATATATCCCGCGGCAATAGTCGCAAAGAAGAGTACGACGACTCTCAGTAATACCCCTGGCACATCCGCTACAAATATACCGTCGGAAAAGGGAAAGTTTATCGGATTGTCCGCAAAATACGGAACCATAAGTCCGTACACGACGACAAGGCCCAACAACGATCCCGAAAGCGCATAAAACATTGATTGAAATACATAGGAACATTCTATGGCAAGTGAATTGACGCCGATTCCTTTGAGAATACCGATAAATTTTCGGCGGGTTATGGCATTGACGAAAATGACGATGAATATGGTGATGGATGCTACCGCAAGCCCGATGCTTCCGATTAAATCTCCAAGCAGGGCAAAGGTCGCGGAGATATCACGGATAAACTGCGGCTGTGCTTCCTGCCACGTCTGCACTTTGGCCTGTGCATCAACGCCGTTCCCCAAAAGAATTGTCGCGATCTCCTTTTCCGAACTCCTTCCGTTTGCCCGGATAGCGATTTCATTAACATTAAAATCATCTCTGCCTATCAAAGGACGGAGTTCCCTATCGAGCATAAAAACTCGGCTATCTATATTTGTTACTTTTGCCTTGACGACGCCGACGATCGTTACTTCTTTGACAATCCCGTTCACCGTAAGACGGGTCTGTGTTCCCACATCGGCAGTCTTCAAAGACGCCGTCCCGGTGCCCGCCGCGGACTGATACTTGCTAAGCAGTGATACGCCCACCAACACCGCATCATGATCATCCGGGGTGAGATATCTGCCGCTTATCACCTGTCGTGATAAATTGGTCAATGCATCCTCACGTCCCGGGTCAATGCCCACCATGACGGCATTTGCCGTATCCGCTCCTTCATCACGACGCACGACGGTCTTGTAATCGGCTTCAATCGTTCCCGAAGCGATGTACCGTGCGCTCACGGCTCGTACCTGCGGGAGCTGTTCGGCGATTTCCCTGGGCAAATGACTGTCTTCAATGTATTGTTTTTTGTCGAGCGTACTGAGTAACACATCTCCCGTATAGCGTTCCCGATAGGATCGTACGGAGCCCTCGGTAAGGCCTACCAGAATCCCCCGAACAACCACGAGGTTGAGGAATGTCAGCATCATGACAAAGGTGATAAGTAACGTTGACCAAATGCTCGCCCGCTTGATATCCCGAATAGCAAGGAAATAACCAACGGATACCGCAAGGGAAAACATGTCTAGCTTGTTTTTCATACCCTGAGATTATTCGGCGGACGGAATGAGAATCATGTCCCCTTCATTGACCCCGTCGAGTATTTGCGTGATCGAGCCGTTTTTCTTGCCGACCGTTACGGGGACGGTCACTTCACTATTTCCCTGCAGACGACGGACGGCAGTTTTGCCTTGTTCCGTTCGGGTGAGCGCGCTATTGGGAACAACCAGTACATCGCGCAAACGATCGGTTTCTATAACCACGGTTGCCGTCATACTCGGACGCACACGATCATCATTGGCATCCGTCAGTGCTACATATGCCTTATAGGTTACGACGGCATTTTCGTTTTCTCCCACGGTATCTACCCGCGCGACGGTAGCGGGGAACTCTTTCTCTGGAAATGCGTCAAAACGCACACTCGCGAGTTGTCCCGTCTTCACTTTCGAAATATCGATTTCATTAAGTTTCACCATAACGGTCACCCCACCCTCGGCAAGAATCCTGAGCACCGGATCCCCCTCCGCGGTACTGGCGGGATTGGTGAATTTTGCGCGGACATAATCCCCCGTATCTACCGCAAGATTAGCCACAACGCCGGAAACGGGCGCTTTGATAACACCGTTTAACGATGCCTGATACTCGAGGAGCGCGGCGTTCAAGGCGCTTTGTGCGGCCGCAATCGACGCGTCGGCATCGAGGTATTTCTTTTCGGAGGCGGCAAACGCGATTTTCGCGCTTTCATATGCGGACACAATACCGTCAATTTCGTCCTGTTTGTACGCTTCTCCCGTAGCAGGATTGACGCCTCCCTCGTTACGCCGTTCATCCATCTGCTGTTTGGCGATAGAAGTGTTGATAACGAGCGTTCTTCCGGATTCCAAACTCGATTGTAAAGATATTTTTGTTTGCTTTGCGGCATTGAGACTCGCAACGGCGGCTTGATACTGTGCCAACATTGCCGCTTTTTCATTTTCCATTGCCGTACTTTTTACCTTGAGAAGTTCCGTTCCTGCGGTCACCGAATCACCGTTTTTTACGTACAGTTCTTCAACAATACCCGTTGTGGGGGAAAAAACTTTTGCGTTATCCGCGGCGTTTGCATTGCCGCTTATGACGATGGACTCCACCACTTCACCCTTACTGATTCTGTGGGGAGCGGCCGAGGAACCACGACGAAAACGCGGAACAATGATTGCCGATATGACGACCAAACACACCGATTCGCTGTGGCACCGAAAGCGATGCGGCAAAACTCCGTATTTTTTTCATACCGAGTTATTATAACAGGCATAACTCCTCCATGCGGTATGAAATCTCTCATTACCCCTGTTCTGCTCCTCTGATGAGAAAACCGACATACCGCGGTATAATAATCAGTTATGGGCTACCGCACCGTCGCAAAATGGGAAATAGATATCGGAGAAATGCAGGAAACGCAGGGTCTTGCCCGAATGTTCGGCAGTCTGTACCGGCAGGAATTCGGTATAAATTTCGAAATCAGGAAACGCGTTTTACCGTCAAAACGTCGGATCTCATGACTCTACGGGAAATTGAGAGACTTCTTCCCCAGCTTGCCCGTATCCGTTATCAGCATCACCACAAATACGGAACGGGAAACGATTACGGCAGACCCGTTGAGGATGATGAGATAACCGCAACACTCGAAGGCTTCGGTGTACGACTCCCCGGATGGCTCAGATAATTCCTTTGCAAGACATTTCGCACGCACCCGATCTTGTGTATTTTCCTGAAATGCACCAGGCATGCAGAGAAAACTTCCTGTTGTTTGCCACACGAAATAATCGCGCGCAATGCGAGCATTGAGGCATACGTGTGCCTCAGATGATATTGCTACTTGGTAATCACGTATTCCTTCTCGGGAACCGCTCCGATAAATGTCATCGTACCGTCGGCAAATGATACTTCATCCGCACGGAACGCATCCGTATGCTTGGCGATCACGTCATTAAGCACCGATTCAGCCTCTTTATTTGCCCGCGCCACTATATCACCGGGGATAGGAATGGCACCTATCTTTACGGTGCGCGCGTCAACTTGCACGGAGTTGTTTCGAACCGATCCCTTGCCCAATACGTATATAGGTACGGCAAACGGCGGAATCGCGTATGTTTTCATCGCATCGCGTATTTGCTGTTCCGAATACCCCAACGCCATAGCATAAGGCATGGCTTTATCGACAAGAAGGATCGCGGAACTTTCTATAGTTCCGTCGTCATGGATCTTTATCTGGATATTTTTCACCGGATAGTTTTTCCATGAGCGGTTATTTGAGTGCGCGGTAAGTTCGGTGCTGTTCATGGTGAACGAAACGGATTTCTTCCCTTCCAGCCGAAAATCGTCCGCTGGAGAGGCATCACTGGGAAGCGAAATTATTTCAGTGCCTCCGCTCTTTTTCCATGCGGCACGTGAATCGTCGAGCGCATATCGTATCCCCAGATCTTTTTGTCCGGCTCCGATCAGATTTGAAAGACCCGGAATAACGCCGATCCCGGCAAGGATAATCGCCACGATGATGATGACGAGGGAAAGAAAAATGAGTACATATTTCATATGGCGACAGTATACGCCACCCATGGCACATTGCTGTACGATATCCCACCGAATGAAACGTAGCCTCGCTACCTGAAACAAAAGGGAGATGCGTCACTTATTTACCAGGGCATTGAGGAAACTGTTGACGACAGACAGGACGATAACCGCAAGCACGGCGGTGCCGAAACCGTCTATCCTGAATCCGGGCACGATCGCACCGGTAATAAGCATAAGAAGGGCATTAATAACAATGGTAAACAACCCAAACGTCAGAATATTTATGGGAAGCGTAAGCAAGAGAAGCACCGGTTTAATACTCACGCTCAATATCCCCCACACGATCGCAATCACAAAAAGCGAAATCCATCCGCTTATGGTAATACCCGGGAGAATATATGCGGTAATATAAAACGCCAACGCATTGATGAGAAACCGCATCAGCATGAATTTATTATACACGCATACGTCAGAAAGCGCTGGTCATTTGCCGCGTTTAGGTTTATCCTTCTTCCGACGACGAAGAAGGAACTGCAATAACGTCATACCCTCAGGCAATTGGTATCGAGATTCTTCCCATGCTTTATCACGCGTGCCCGTCAGCGTATTGTTCTCTTTTGTGCCGGATCGCAACGCCGCACCGTCCCGTTCTTCATGAAATTCCGAAATCGCCCGCGATAGGTCGTCGTCATGCTCAATTCGGATCGGTTCATCTTCTTTTGCCATACAGAGGGCAGAACGGTCACAATAGTACACCTTGTTCACGTCCATTGAAAGGAAACTGCAGGATGCACGTGACCGGATAACCATCGTAAAATGTTACAATGAGAGACGAAAGGAAAAACAGCATGAAAAAATACGGCGGATTTTGGAAACGGTTATTGGCGTACGCGATTGACTCACTCCTCATATACGCACTTTTTTGGCTGATTCCCGGCATCGATATGGATAACGCATGGGTCAATATGCTTATGTTTCTGACGTGGACCGCTTATTTCGTATGGATGGTGGGCACCTATGGCGCCACGATCGGGAAAATGATCCTCAAAATGAAAATCGTCAAAGAAAACGGCAAATCGCTCACCTATTCCGATGCATTACTGCGGGAGCTCGCCAGCTATTTGTCCTTCCTGGTGCTTGGTCTCGGCTATTTTTCGATCGGCTGGGATCCCCGCAAACAGGGCTGGCATGACAAGATCGCCAAAACGCTAGTGGTAAATGCCTAACCAAGAGACATAAGAAGACCGGTGATATCGAGCCAAATGGTTTTTCCCGTGTCCGGTTACACGACTTCCTCGAGGTAATAATCGCAGGCAAATCCTTTGTCCTTTTGATGCCCGTGATGATGTGTCGTATCAATCACCTTTGCATCGGCAACCTTCCACCTTTTCCCGCGGTACCACGCGATATGCCCCGTCGGTATGCTATCGAGATCCGTAACCATCCGGCGAAGTTGTTTGGACGGATGATCGAGGTGAATATGAAGTATTGCTTTTCGTGCCGGTCGTTCACGGAATGTTTCTAAACCCGCGCCAACCAATAGATCATTGGTGATATCTTCCGCCGTATATGTTTCGACACCTTGCCTGCACATAGATTTGATAATTATATCAAACTATATCAATACGAAGAGGGTGAGCGAATTATGCAAACTGCAATACCGACATGTATTCATTTCAAGTCGCGAACAAATAATTGATCCTGCTGGGACCATCGGAGATGCGCAAGCACGATAAAGGCCTTATATCGTTCAAGTGCCTGCTCAGATCTTGCTCCGTCAATGTTTTCAATATCAATAGGTTGCGGCATACCAAGCCTTCGCACCCCACTTTCCGGAAGAGTAGCTACGGCAATTGCTTCCGACATCAAAAAATCATCCCAGCGCATCCCCGTCGCCACTCTCCATGAAACTTTCGACCTCGCTCCTTGTAATTGTTGTAATACCATGTCATCGCCGCGGGCTTCAAAACTACTCACAGCGGCCTCAGTGTTTTTATAGCGAAGTACCGTCGAAAAGTCACCGGTTATGGGCGTACGCACCACATGACGCTCATGCCCGACAAGTAACCCCGTATCAAGCCGTTCGATATCCAATTGAGGCACGATCATGCGGAGATATCGACGATACGCTCCCGATTGCAACGGGTACCGTTCTTTCATTGCTTCAAAATTCATAGAGATGCATTATACCTCAACGGATAAAGGTACTGCCATCAAGCACACTAGAGTACGAGTGTATGGCCGTTTTTGCGTAGCCATGTTCGTGCCGATGCATATTCGGGATAAAACTCCCCTACCCGAGCCCAAAAGGACAAACGATGATGCGGATGAGTGATATGGGCAAGTTCATGGATTACGACATAATCAATAATCGAAATCTCGGCCAAGATAAGCCGATACGAAAAACTGATGGTTCCCGTGCTCGAGCAGGAACCCCACCGGCTTGAAGTATCCCGTATGGAAACCCGCCGATAGGTAACCTTCATTTTTTCGGAAAAAAACGATACCCGTTTTGTGAGAAACTCCTTGGCGTATTTGCGGCAGAATTGTTCCATATGATACTTCGGCTTTGCGAGAAATTTTTTGGGAAAAAATATTCGGGAGGGGGTGAGCACAATGGCACTGCCGTCCGTGAGGTGGAGTGTGTAATCCTTTCCTCCCAATCGAAACAATTCGCCTTCTTCATACACTCTCTCTTTCTTCTTGGGAACGGATGCCAGTCTGCGCCGCGTGTTGTCTATCCAATCTTGCTTTGATGCGACAAATTGTCGGATAAAAAACTCCGGCATGTATTTGGGAGCACGTACTTCCAGTTCACCCGTCGGGAGAATATGAAGGGAAATTGATCTTCGGGGAAGGCGTTTGAGGATGTCGATGCGCATATGCTGTAAAGCGTATGGTACACCATGCGTAACCCTTCGTCATATTGCACATAATTTTAACCTATAGTATAATCCGCGGATGACAAATACACGAGAAGCTTATCTTAAAATTGCATACGCAGGGCCGATTCTTAAAACGCGTTGGATTAACGACGTGTTTAACACGTATCTGGATCAACCACAGGGTGAGACCAACGTTGCGGCACTTGCCGTCGGAGGTTGTGAGGAATTACCTCATTTACGTTTCTTTACCGGTCACGGCGCAAACATTCATGCGTTCGATATTCTGCAACCATCCATGAGAATGCGGGATTTATCAGAGTACGCCAAAGTTCAGTATCATCGCGAAGGCATACAGCGTATTGACAAGGTCATACGCCATCTAGGCGGTGAACCTAATCTTGTCATATGTCGCGCACCTCGAATACTTGAGACAGTTTCGAAGCACGGATTTAAATTCAATAGATGGTGGGCAGACACTCTTGCAGGGTATGGGGAGAGAGTAGGCGGAAATGGACAAATGCTTGTGACCACCTATACAGGTGAAGAACGCGATATTGTTGCTGAAGCGTTAGATAAGCGTGCGATAAGTTTTTCAACCTATGAAAACGACTTATGCCCCATTAACGTCCCGAACTATACCGGACCAAACGGTCCCATCAGAGCGGGAATAGACAAATACGTTTTGGTAAGCCGGTAATCAACCGGATGCGTATCGGCTAGATTCTGAATATCCGTTGACGCAGTACTTCCGCCACTCCGTACCATCGTCCGCGAATCCAACGCTTTGCCAAGATAACGCCGATAACGTTACTTTCGGCATCAATCACAGGCTTTCCCGAAAAACCGAAATCCACGCGCTGACCGAGCGAAGATACGATGAGCTCTCTCGGTGCCCGACGCAATAAAACAGGTTTTTCTTTCGATACGGTCATCACCCGATCGGTCGGCGGCATCAAGGGTATCGGAGACCCCAAAGTCACGTACTCAACGCCCGGTGTATAGTGCGTGGCGACTGATAATGCCTCGTTTATCGCAACGGGCTCGCTAAGCGATATATCCCGTGATCCGGCTACCTTTTCGAATGCAAGGTTCCTAAACGTTGCATTCCCAACCCTATTTCGCAGAATAAGCGCACGGGGCTCATGCGTTTTGCTGTCATGACTCACATGATACGCGGTAAGGATGCGGATACTCCCCTGGAGCCATATGGCACAAGCACCCCCGATAGGACCGTCACCGAAATACGCATCAAAATTTGATTGAGCGAGTTCTTGGGTATTCATAGCGCAATGGTGAGCATTATACTATAAGCTGTTTTGAGGCAAAATATCCTTACTTACCATTTCGCATGATGTAAATTCGGGTATCGCCTGCGGCTTTTCTGAGGAGCGTACGTCGATTATTTTTGGCTAAACTGCCGCCATATTATGTGATATAATGGAGCGTATGAACGCAAAAAATCAGACGGTTTCGTTTCGTCAAAGTAGCGTAATATTAATCATGCGACTTATCCTCGCCGAATGTATTATTCTTGGGGTAAATATTGCCCTTAAGTTACCACAGCTTGCCACTTCTGCACTCATGAATGACACCTCGGCAGTGACATCGTTGACTCTGATGAGTATTACGAGTCTCATCGCATCATCAATATTTCAACTTGCTCTGATCGCGTATATAACCCTGGACTGGACGAATCACGAATACGAAATTCGCGATGGTGCGATCATCCATCGACACGGTATTTTTTACCGAAAAGAAGAAATATATTCACTGCGTAATCTCGGCTCTGCCGTCATTTCTCAGTCTTTGTTGGGTCGACTATTTAACTTTGGAAGTATTCACGCATACAGTCCGATCTTAAAACAGGATGTTCACATGCTTCTGGTACATAACCCCCAAGATATCGTGCATCACATACAAGACGACGTGGAACACACCGGAGGCAAACACGAAGTTATCCGTCGCAGTTAATGGCGCACTACAAAAAGGCGTCCAATACCGATACTCATTCGCGTGACGAAGCGGGTATTCCGATAACCCCATACTCTTTCGAGAAATTGCACCCTTCCCTGTTTTTGGCAGATGCACTCAATATTGCCTCTGCCGAAAAAGATTTCTTTCCGCCTATTGTTTTTATACCCGCACCCTCTCACCCGAAGACGGCGAAATGCAGAGAACAAAACAACCCATCGATATTTCTACCGATGGGTTGAAAAATTAAAAAACTTTACTTACTCCAATTTCCAAGACCTGATCGAATCTGACTTCTGTAACTCATTGTATTAAATTCATTACAGGGGTCTCTACTTACTTCTTGGATAACCGCGAAATCGCCCCATATTGCAGGTCCAATTTCTCTACCACCTTCTGATTCATACCACATACCTTCTCCATAAGGAGTTGAGACTAACGAATCATGATGGGAACCTGTAGATACAGCAACGATTTTTACAAAATCACTCACTGAACACATTTCAAATTTTTTTGTTGCTCGACCGCTCGTGCTACTCCATGTTCCAGAGTCACCATACACGACATCAGACCAAGTACCATTCATTGTTCCGTCCACTGCAACTGTTCCAATAAAAGTAGCAACATAGCCTAACATTGGAGCATCATACGTCAAAGTAAAAGCCACATTACTTCCAGTAATACTACCCGCAACAGTCCATGTATAACCTGCAGGAACATTACTACCAGTTCCTGTAATGTTTCCATTTACATCTTGGGTAATGGTCATCGTTTTTGCGTATGTCCCTGGATACTTTGTACTGACTACATCAAAGTCCCATACACCCGACAAATTCAAGCTATACTTTGTTGTACTTGGATATGTTCCTGTAATATGGTTAGTCAACCACGCTCCTGAACCTTGAACTGGATTGGGCCTATCTAACTTGAAATCGGTGTCACAACTTTTGTTACTTAACCAAGCATCGTTCCACTTCATCATCAAGTTAAGACTGCCTTCTGTAACTGGCATAGTTGGTCTACTAAAATTTTCATATAGACCATTGAACATATGGGCTTGATAGTTATATCCCCATTGATCGTATCCGAGTCCAATTATTTGACCTATCGCATCAGTCAACATACCTCCTTGAATTGTCTTGCACACATCTACCGCTGGCTTTGCGGATTCAACGGGAGAAGCGACAAGAACAAATACTATACCAATTAAAACAAACATCAATAGTTTTTTCATCTTGTTCACCTCCTTTCATTATCAATTTGCACAAAAAACCCGCCTCCGCGGCGGGTGTCACGAAACAACACTACGTACTTTTTCTACGTAACTTTTCATGTCTTTTGTATCGTATCACATCTTATAGTCATAGTATGTAAAGCACCATACAACCGACCTGGCGGATATGGAATAAAAGATTGCTATGTAGGGGACGGGTATATCTTCTCCACCGATATTCGATATGCACGATCTGACCGAGGATCAACCGTATCAAACCCAAGCTCAGCCTCATTGCTCAAGATCCATTGTTTGATCAGAGCTCCTCCTATGAATTTGATTGCGTTATGCAAAGTAATTGTTCAAATACATGTTCAGACAAAATAAACTCATGGGATAAACAGTATTGCTATAATCAATGCGTTGAACCGTCAAAGCTGAATGTCAATCTAAAACCTTATCAAAAACTAAATCTGACTATTTCTATAAACTGGTAAATAAATATTGTTATGAACTATACTAATTATTAGTATGACACCAATACTTATAGGGTTTATTATATTTACATTAATTATAGTCATAATAACTTTAATTCTAGAAAAACACCTACAGATCCTAATGGCAAAACTAGAATGGTAGTAGAGGGCTCTGATGGAAAGAGCAAAACTTACGAAATGTCTAATAAGGATGCCGATAATTTCACCGAGGCGATCTTTAAGGAAAGGTTTTTTGGTACGAAGAAGTGATTATGTTCTCTAAAAGGCAATTAAATTACACAAACGCTTCATTTGTCCCAAGCCGCTCCTTAGTCCTCGCGAAACCTCATTAATTTGCAGTCACCCTCCCCATGGCATACGTAACCAGGCTCAATTATATCCTATAGTTTGCAACTCTTTAACTTTTCTTCTATAATTGCCGCCGACGTAACCCTATGGCAGAAAAAAGAAAACCCACCATCTCGCCAGAGCAGATGCCTCGCTTCTCACACCCTCGCTGGCTTGCGGGTTTTCTCGAAGTCGGCGGCAGTATGAAGCTCACTATCGTGCGTAATCATCAGAATGGGCATGAGACTCCCCAGGCACGACCCGAAATCGCTTACGGCGACGATGATCTGGATCGGATAACCAGACTTCGTGAGCTATGGGGAAGCACCGACAAAGTTCGAACGGCGCGCTCCACAAGTTATGCGATTGTCCGAGGTGACCGTGCGGTATATATGGCCAACTCGATAGCTCCTGACGCCCTATCGAGACGCACTATCATCACCGCATTTCTTGATTGGCTACGTGCCGATTTTACCGAAGACCGTGTGGCGATAGCAGAGGGTGTCGTTGGGAGACGAACAGTTGATCCCGTACAACCGAAAGAATACCGCGGACTTGTACAAGACCCGGAGTTTGTCGCCGGAGTTATCGACTGTCGGGCTCGCGTGGCACCGGGCGAACAACCGGACAGAAAAAGAATTTCGTATTGGATATCGCACGTGGTCAAAGTGAATTCCGTAAACGGACCGCTCCTTGAGGCATTGCAATCGCAACATGGCGGACAATTTGTTCAAATCGGAAAAATGGGAGAAACCGTCCCTATGCGCGGCAAACAAGTTACCCTGAAAAACGATGCATTTGAGTGGATACTCGGTGCGGCAAACGCAAAGAACTTGATTACCTGGGCAAATCCAAGGCTTCCAATATCAAACGAAAAGTGAGTTTATCGTTAACTCCTCTGTCGTAGGAATGCGGGGATGTCGAATTCGTCCTCTTCGGGAGGCGCGTCATCAGTTTGCGGGGCAAAACTCACGGGCGGCTGTTGCTTCATGGGTTGCTCCATAGGAGTGACGGGTTGCACGGGCGGCTTACCGAAGGTCGGAGATTGTCTGCTAAAACTTCCGCCGTATCGCGGATCCATGGCGGGCTTACTGCTTAATTCACGCAGTCGCTTCTTGGTTTCATCAAACCCTGTCGCCACCACCGTAATCTTGATCTGATCCACCAGTTTTTCATCGATGATGGCGCCGAAAATGATGTTGGCATCGGGATCCACCGCAGATGAAATAAGCTTTGCCGCCTCATCCACTTCGGCCATCGTGAGATCGTTGCCGCCGATGATGTTAAATAACACTCCCTTGGCTCCTTCGATGGTCGTTTCAAGAAGCGGCGAGGCAATCGCGGTACGTGCCGCGGTTGCCGCACGGTTTTCACCTACTCCCGTGCCGATTCCCATAAGGGCGCTTCCCGCATTGGTCATGATGGCGCGGACATCCGCAAAGTCCACGTTGATAAGTCCCGGCATGGTGATCAGGTCAGAAATGCCCTGCACACCCTGACCCAACACGGAATCCGTGACGCGGAATGCTTCGACCAATGTCATTTTCTTGTCGATCACTTCAAGGAGCCGTTGGTTCGGGATGACGATAAGCGTATCCACTTTGTCCTTAAGATTTGCGATCCCCTCTTCCGCAGACACCATGCGTCGGGTGCCTTCGAAGTGAAAGGGCTTGGTGACAACGGCAACGGTCAGTGCGCCGACTTCTTTGGCAATTTCTGCAAACACGGGAGTGGCTCCCGTCCCCGTGCCGCCGCCTTCACCGCAGGTCAAAAAAACCATGTCGCTGTCGCGAAGATGCTCGGCAATCTTTTCCCGTGATTCCTCCGCCGCCTGTCGGCCGATATCGGGATTTCCCCCGGCACCCAATCCGCGGGTCAGGTTATCACCGATTTGGATTTTGCTTTGCGCTTGGGAAAGAAGCAATGCCTGCGCGTCGGTATTGACGGAAATAAAATCCACGCCGTTAATCTGATTGTTGAGGATCATGGAGTTGACGGCATTACTTCCGCCGCCGCCGATGCCGACGACTTTAATTTTGGCAAACCTTGCGATATCCGGTTTTATAAGCATAGGTATATAAATACTATGATAGTAGATTATTCCGTCAGGGGCAGTCTCACGGGGTTAACAATTTAGGGCAAGAACGACTTTACCAGATCAATGACCTTTCCAGCAAGTCCCTTTACTTGTATGGCACTTCCGATTTTTCCGAAACCGGAAAGCAATGATCCTGATGACTCGGATTTACCCGTCGAGTTCCCCCACAACAGCAGTCCGACTCCCGCGGCATAGGAAGGAGTCATGATTTCGTCGATAAGTCCCGTTATTTTTTGCGGAATACCGATGTGCACGGGCATCGCAAGGTTTCTTCGGGCCGCTTCGACGGCGCCGACGGTCAGCGCACCTCCGCCCGTGATCACGACACCCGAAGGCGTCATCCCGCCGAATCCGCTACGCTTTATTTCAAGTCCTACCATCGTGAATATTTCGTTGAGCCTCGGCTTGATAATACCTTCGATCAACGTTTTCTTCGAAATCGATCGCATGCCCTCGGGAAGCCCCAAATCGGAAACGTCAATCTCATCATCTTTTTCAGTCTTGCTTTTCGGTTTCTCGTCTTCACTCAGGACGGGTGTTTTGGGCAATTCACCCAAGCGAAGCTTGATCTTCTCGGCACTTTCAAGTGACACCCGAAGTCCCGCGGCAAGATCCTTGGTGATGTTTATCGCACCGACAGGAATAACCGATGAATACGAAAGCGCGCCTTCCACGAAAATCGCCACATCCGTGGTTCCTCCGCCGATATCGACTAACACAACTCCCAATTCTTTTTCCGTATCGGAAAGCGTTGCGGCCGCGGCGGCAAGACCGCCGAACGCAATGCCCGCAACTTCCACACCTAACTCAGACACGCATTTATGCAGATTACGGATTGCGGTTGCTCCTCCCGTAACAAGATGGGTTTCCACTTCGAGCCGCACTCCTCCCATCCCGATGGGATCAACTATCCCCTCCTGACCGTCCACGATATACCCGCGGGGAAGGACATGGAGAATCTCTCGAGACGTCGGCAACTGTACCGCTTTGGCGGCATCAATGACGCGCTTTACGTCAAAGGCGGTGATTTCTTTTTCCGGCTCGGCAACGGCAACCACGCCGTGCGAATTGAGCGATGCCACATGCGCTCCTCCGATACTCACAAACGCCTGGGCGACGGATGCTCCCGCCATACGTTCGGCGGCTTCCAAAGAGGCGGAAATCGCCTCTGTCGCTTCTTCGATGTTGACTACCTGGCTTTTTCGGAGTCCCCGACTGGGTGACACCGACACGCCGATAATGCGGGCTTCTCCTTCATCGGTGATTGCGGCGATAAGCGTGACTATTTTTGAGGAACCGATGTCTATTGCAGAGAGGATGCGATCGCGTGCCATAAAAGTGGTATGAAAACTAGTAATTGGTGATGACCGGTTTTTCAAACCGCAAATCTATCACCGTGGGCAGTGTTCCTTTCATTCTAAACCCCTCTACAATTATTTGTAAAGTATCTGCTTTCGCGCTTAAGTCGCCTGTTTGAGGAAGAAATATGTTTGTATTGCCGAGTTTGGCAAATAATGACTGCGTATCCCGTGGAGCGATAACCGAAATACCGGCATTTCCCTTCATCTGCCGCAGAAACGACAGCGCCGATTCCACCCGATCATCCGTGACTCTTCCCCCGGTCGAGAGAATGCCCACATCAAACACAAGCAAAGGATGCGTATCTTTCCTTCCTACCGAACCCAAAATCAGTCCGTACTCATCCAGTTCATAAATATTTCCGGCGGATTCGATCAGCACGAAAGTGGGTCGTTTCATAAGATGCACCACGAGCGTTCCCGGAAATTTCCGTTCAAACGATACGTCTTTGAGCAGGGGGTACGAGGAAAGCAATTCTTTACGGAATGTGGAAACGGGCAGAAACAGCAGATTCTTGCCGAACTTT
Source organism: Patescibacteria group bacterium (assembly GCA_049322955.1). Lineage (GTDB taxonomy): Bacteria > Patescibacteriota > Microgenomatia > UBA10105 > UBA927 > UBA927. Next base: position 833,344 of record JBMOPU010000012.1, read on the forward strand.
TCCCGATCCAGTTCTATCGTCATTCCGGGCGCATCCACGATAATATCGCGGATGGTGAATGCCCGAACAAGAAACATGGCAAGGATAAATGTCCCGATCAACAGCGCCGCCACTCCGCCGATGAAGCGTACCGTTCTTTTTAGGGTGTACGTCGTGAGCCGGGATGCCATGGTCTTTAGTTATCGTCGGGGCGTCAATACTTCTGAAACCGTTTTCATGAGTCGTATCGCCCCGTCGTGCGGTGCCGTGGCGGCAAGCGCTTTCGCTTGTTCCTTGCGCTGTGTCATGGTTGCCGTGATTGCATCGATTGCGGCAATTAAGGACGCCGCGGTAAGCTGTCGCTGTTCAAGAATTATTGATCCTGCTTTTTCGAGTACTTTTGCATTATGGAATTGCTCGTTACCGGCAGACCACGGCAGAGGTATCAGTACGGCAACGGCGCCGACCAGCGCCAATTCCGACACCGTATTTGCGCCGGATCTTCCGACGATAAGCGCACTATGGTGCAATGCCCAACTGTATTCTTCGGCGGTGAAAAATGCCTTGTGGATATATCGCTTTCGGAGACTTTGCGGCAGTGCTCTTGCCGCTTTGTCCCCCGCTTCCACGGAAAGCCTCCCCACCTGATGCAAGACCGTGTAACGGCTAAGGAGTTTTTCGAGGGCCGCGAAAACGGCGGTATTGATACTTACCGAACCCGTGCTTCCGCCCACGACAAATAACACGGGGGTATCCGAATCAACGGCAAAAGGTGATGCTTTGGGGGGCGTGAGTACCGCACTCCGTATGGGCAGTCCGGTCACTTCCACGCGGCTTGTTTTCGGGAGCATGGCCGTCGTATCCGCAAAACTCACACATACGCGTGTTGCGATACGGGCGATAATACGGTTGGCTAATCCCGGACGAGTGGTTTGTTCGTGCGTGATAACGGGAATACCCAAAAGTTTCGCACACAAAGCAACGGGAAGCGCCACATACCCGCCGAAAGACAATATGCCGTCCGGACGCTTCCGAAGAAGCATGATAAACGCCTGCGCAAAACCGACGGGAACCTTGAACAGGGAAAAAAACGTTCCTATCCCCAAATCTCGCTTCAATCTGCCCGCGGTAATCGGCACAAACGACACCCCGAGATCGTGAATAAGGCGGTATTCCTCCGAAAGGACTTTCGTTCCTTCCAACGAATACTTTCTCCCGACAAATATAAGCCGCCAATTCGGATGCGATTGTCGTATCGCCTCTATGGTAGCGATTGCGGGAGTCACATGACCGCCGGTAATGACGAGCGTTATCGGATGGTTCATAACTTGTTTCCTGACTTACTTATATTATAGACAATACCAAGCGCCGCCAAGGTTACGATCAGCCCCGATCCCCCGTAGGAAATAAGCGGCAACGGCACACCGGTAAGCGGAAGTAACGCTACCATCGAACCCGTGTTGACGAGCGCCTGTGCACCGATCCACGAACCCACTCCCAACGTAAATAATTTACCGAACGGATCGTTCACCCGTTTGGCGATTTTAAAGCATCGCCAGACAAGAAATACGAACAGTGCAATGACAATAACCGCCCCGAAAAATCCCACTTCTTCTCCGAGGATGGCAAAAATGGAATCGGTGTTTGCCTCGGGCAAGTATTCGTATTTCTGCCGTGACTTCCCTAAACCCACCCCGAAAAATCCCCCCGATCCCAACGCGATAAGCGCCTGACGGATTTGATATGACGCCCCCAACGGATCCGATTCGGGATTGAGGAACGTCGTGACCCGGCGGAGTCTATACGGCTGTACGACGGCAAGTCCAGCAATCCCGACAATAAGCACGGGAATAAGCCCGATAAAATGCCCTACGGGAGCACCGGAAAGAAAGTAGAGTGCCATGGAGGTAACAATAATCGTTATCGCGGTTCCCAAATCCGGCTCGATAATGACGAGACCCGATACCATGCCGAGCAACAGAAGGAATGCCAATAATCTCCCGTGCTCTTTGGTGGCAAACCATGCCGAAAGATATAGCACCATGGCCAGCTTCGCAAATTCCGCGGGCTGAAGGACAAAGAATCCGAAATCAATCCACCGATGCGCACCAAGCGCGCGTACTCCGAGGCCAGGGATAAATACGGCAATGAGCAGGATGAGCGTTACGACGATTCCCGGAACCGCAAACCGTTTCCAAATACCGTACGGAATACGAGAAAGAATCGTAAATCCCGTAAATCCCAACAGCAACCATTTCACCTGATCGCGGACAAAATGATACGGATTGGAAAAATCCCGAAACGCGATGGCCACCGAAGAATCGTACACCATGATGATGCCGATGATGGATAACACGACCGTCGTAAGGAGGAGCCACCGGTCCCCCCGGCCTTCCGAATTTTTTATATGTCGTACCGCACTCTGCCTATCTGCTTTGTGCGCAAGTGATGCAAAAATCTTCATGGTGCCGGGATCTTAACTCAGAAGCGCAAGCCACAAACCAAAGAGTGCCAAGACAATAGCAAGTATCCAAAACCGCATGACGATTTTTGACTCAGGCCAACCTTTCACCTGCAACCACAAGTGCAAGGGGGCGGCGGCAAAAAGCTTTTTGCCCGTGATTGATTTTGCCACAAGTTGGACGAGTGAAGATGCGACCTCAAGAACGAATATTCCTCCGATGACGACCAGTGCCGGGGTTTTTCCGAGGATCAGTCCGACCACGGCAAAGGTGGCACCGAAGGAAAGCGAACCGACATCCCCCATGAATATACGGGAGGGCAAGACGTTAAAGTACAAAAACGCCAACATTCCGCCGATCCATAACGCCAAAAACAGGGAAAGCACGGTGTCCAAGATAGCCGCCGATAAAAACCAAAATGCAAAAAGCGCAATCACCAGTACTCCCGCGGACAGTCCGTCCAGTCCGTCGGTAATATTAAACGCATTGGCGAATGCGATAATCACAAACACCGCAAACGGTATGTACCACCATCCGAGGTGAAACACCCCCAGAAGCGGCAGATGGACGATGCCGATCTTCAAATCGTGTACCAACCAAAATCCGATGATACCCGCAAGCAATATTTCAAGGTATAGCTTATGCCGGAGCCTCAGACCGAAAAATCCGTTCTTTACCCAGCCGAATGTTTTTTTCGTATCATCCAAAAGACCCAACAACCCGAACGAGATAAAGGTGAATAACAGAATCTTTACCTCACTTGCCAACGGATACACCGACGTAATCGGTATCCAGAAATAGTACATGAGGACCAGCAACACCGGCAAAAGCAGGGTCGTGAGCGCGATAATCAGAAGTCCTCCTCCCACGGGAGTACCTGCCTTGTGATGGTGGAATTTGTCAAAAAGCGGGGTTCGTTTATTGAACATGTCGCGGGTGACCTGATCGAGTCTGCGAAGCTTCAAATGATACAGAAGTTTGATAAACGGGATGAACAATACACTGTGGATAAGCCACGAAAATAAGACGACGCCGAGAAGTAATTGCATAGGTTAATACCCGAAACGGGCAACTAATTTGGGTCCCAATATCAGTACCGCCACCAGTACCGCACCGAATGCTACGGTCAACATCATACCTGCGGCGACATCTTTGGCGATTTTGGCCTCTTTGCGCCACTCGGTGGTAATAAGGTCGGTCATTGATTCAAGTGCGGTATTGATCATCTCTGCGGAAAGTCCCAATACGATGGTAAATGCGATGATCGCTCCTTCGACGGGGCTCACCCCAAGATAGGTGCACAGAAAAAGCGCGAGAATTGAAAGCGCGATATGTACGCGAAAATTCGGCTGGGTGGTGATTGCCCACCAAAGGCCGGAAAATGCGTTTTTAAATGAGATATGGTGTTGCATCAATATCTTTTTCATATCCCTATGCTCCTAAGTATAGGTGGTTGCCCGGTAAAACTCAACGAAACGGCATAGCCGCCTAATCGTACCCTTTCATAAGACGCCTGATCGTTTCAACGGTTCGCGGAATAATGTACAGGGGAGATAACGGAATATCCTGCGCATGAGAATATTCGACCACCCTGCCCCCGAATCCCTTTTTGAACAATGTTATTCCTCGCCATGGATGATTTGGGCTGTTTTCCGGTGCTATACCCCAAAAATTGTACACTTTCATTCCTCTTTTTTTGGCATCTTTGATTGCTTCCCACTGCAGAAGTGGCGACGCGGGTACTTTTGACTGTACCGATGCGCCATGGTGATATATCGCCTGATTGCCGTAATACAGGATAATCGCCGACGCCGTCGTTTTGCCTTCATATTTGCCCAAATACAGCAAGGCCTGTTTTGCTTTCGCAAACAGCGCAAATTCTTCCCGTATGCCAACATGCGGGACAAACCCGTGGCGGTTGCTTGTCGCTTCATAGAGCGAAAAAAATTCATGAAGATATTTGCCGTCCGTGGTCGTAAAGACCGCCACCCCTTCCTTTTGCCCGCGACGCACCTCATAACGGACCGTTTTTCGCATACCGGAGAGCAACTCTTCTTCCGATTTATCAAGATCCAATACCCAGCAATACTCCCCGTCCATCCGATGCATGGCGGCGGGTATCGTGCGCAGGCGGGAAAACAGTGATGCGGTTTCGGGGGAATTCGGCAGTAAGGGACTGATCCGTATGAAGACGCATCCTAACTTTTTTGCTTCTCGGGTCAGCAGTGCAAGGGATGCTTTCCACGTAGCAATGTCCTGTTTTTCAAAAACCGGACCGTGTCGCACATGCAAGAACTTTCCCCGTTTTGCGTTGACGAGCACGGCTTGCGCGACACCTACAAGTTTGTCACCCCGGTAAAATCCGTATCGCGACACGGCAATGTGGGCGTTTTTTTGTACTTCACCCCATAACCAGCTCTGAAAAAGCGCCTGAGGACTGTGTCGGAGGATAAACCATTCCCACGTGGCGCGATCTTCGACAATACGCATGAGGAGTTTCATATCGCTATTGTACGTGAAAGGATGATTCGACGCCAATCGTCGTCATTTCACCGTGTCCGCAATACAGCATGGTACGCCCGGGGAGTTTCATCACCCGCGCTATTGACCTGACTAGCTCGGTCCTGCTCGCATACTCATGATCCGTCCGTCCCACCCCGCCGCCCGAAAAAAGTAAATCCCCGCAAAAGAGCGTATTTTCCGCCTTGTCATGGAGGCATATGCTTCCCGGGGTATGTCCCGGCGTTTCCATGACCGTCAGCTCGTGGGTACCGACGTGCAGGATGTCTCCTTCCGTAAGATACCGACTCACCAAAGGGGCAGGATCGGATGCAACACCCAAAAAATGTCTCGCAGTCTGCGGCATTCTGGCAACCAGAAATTCATCGTTTTTATGGATTGCAAACGGAATACCAAACCCCGCCGTCACGGCAAACGCACCCATGATGTGGTCAAAGTGACCGTGGGTTGCAACCACAAGAGACGGCGTAATTTTCTCACGAAGCAACGTGTCGCTTATATACTCGGCATCATCCCCCGGATCCACGACGATCCCCTCGCCCGTATCACGATCGGCGAGAATATAACAATTGGTAGCCATTTGACCGACGGTAAGCGAAATGATTTTGAGCTGATGCATGGTTAGTCGGCAAATATTTGCGTGAACATTTTGCCGTATATGCCTCCGTCAATGACGCCGATACCGATCCGACCGAACCGGGGTTCCAAAATATTTGCCCGATGTCCAGGGCTGTTCATGAGGCCGTCGTGCGCGCTCGTGAGATCGGGAGCGTAGGCCAAATTTTCCCCTACCACGGTGTAGGAGATCTTTGCCGCATCCATCCGATCGGCCGCGTTTTTTCCGTCGGGATCATAATGCGAAAAATATCGACGCTCGAACATATCCCGACTTTTTCCTCGGGCAACCGTGCTTATTGAAGGATCCAGGGTAAGCGGTGCAAGGCCTTTCTGCACCCGTTCTTTGTTGACGAGATCGACCATCCCCGATTCTGCGGTGCTATCGGTAGTATAGACGATGCCGCGAGCCGGAATATCAAGCGGTATTTGCTGTTTTGAACCCGGCTCCACCGTAAGGAAGGTGACGGCCTTTTTTGCGGCCTGCGAAATCGATGAGGTAATATCACCCGCATAACGCTGTGCAATCCGTATCAATGCGCTCCCTATGAAGGATGCGTTAATATCCTGTTTTATTGTGCCCCGTAGCGGAAGGGCAAGAATCAAAAGCAGGAAAAAAGTAACCAGAATGCACCCGTTAACCGCGGAAAGAAACGCGCCGATAATCTGATTGATTTTTGACGCATGGAGTTTGTCGGGCAATCTATTGATTCCGAACAGCAATACTTCTTCAATGACAAGCTGAGCGATGAGGGCAACACCCGCATACCCCACAACCGAAGTCCAAGCGGGAGTAATACCGAATTTTTCGCCGAGAAAAGTTCCGACGACGCCCTGATAGCGTATGGCAAGCCAAAGGGAACCGATGAACGAAAATAAATTGGCGATAAGCGTCAGACTGCCGCGAATCCACCCTTCATACAAGTGATACAGGATAACAATGACGATGATAGCGTCTATCCAATAAAGTTGCATTGGTTAGCGAAGTTTCCGGACAAGCGAAACGACTGCGTTGGCATCCTTCCCGCTTATCAGGGTGGGAAGATTGACTACTCTTGATGCGGCGGATTCCGCAACGGGACAACTTCCCTTTTTATAGCCGATACTGATAAATGCAACACCCCGGGGATCGATAATATTATTATACCAATTTCCCAAAAGCACCCCCTGTTTTTTCGCTTTCGACCTCATACGTTCCGGGTTAGCCACTTCAATGGTATATCGTAAAGGGGCACTGCCATTTGTCAGTTTGGGCAGGGTGATACCGGGCAGAGTAGCAAGCGATTCGGCGTAATATGACGCAATCGATTGGCGCATCTTCGTGTAGCGGGTAAGTTTTTTCAGTTGTCCGATAAGCAAATAGGCAAGCGCCTCGGGATATTTTGCCGGAAACAACAACGGTTTGCCCCCTGTTTTTTCCGTCGCAAACACCGGAAACGATAACAACCGCATTCGTTGCATAAGAAATAAAAGCAGTTTTCCTATGCCAAGTCGGTACATCGGCAGAATGAGCGCAAAGAGTATCGGATGTAAAAGTTGCTGGGCAATCCAACCGGCGTTTGGTTGCGGTACGCGTTCGTGATAGCGGGAAAGCGCATCCACCGCTTTTTTGTGTCTGGCGCGGATAACCGCCGCTCCTCCCCACACGCTGGAAAGCGATTTATCACGACCGAAACTGAAAAAAGCCGCATCACCCAAGGTGCCCAAGGGCGTATCGTTGCATCGTGATCCCAGCGCATGGGCACAATCCTCGATAAGCAGAAGATTATGCTTTTTGGCGATGACAAGAAGCGAGTCCATATCGGCAGGGACACCGAACGTATGTTGCACGATAATCGCTTTTGTTTTTCGGCTGACGCATTTTTCTACCGATCGCGGTGCGCTATTGTAGGTCCCGTCGATATCCGCATAGACGGGGGTCGCCCCCGCCCACAGCACGCCGTTGGGAACGGCGACACACGTGAATGCCTGTACGATCACCTCGTCTCCTTCTCCTATACCGAAACTCTTGAGGATTACAAACAGCGCACTGCGTCCGCTATTGAAAAAAAATGGACGATCCCCGTTCCCCAAATATTCGGCAAACCAACGGGTAACCTCGGCGAGACTTCCTCCCCGTTGCCACCGCCACGGCGTCAAAAACATACCGAATGCGCGCAGGACATCATCCCCTTCGGTATTGGGAGACAACGAGGCTGATATGACGCGAGCAATACCCATAGCGGTTATACAAGCAGATGCAATGCGTGTTCGGCATCTTTTCCCTTAAAAAGCACGACATCGCCTTTCCGCACCGTATCACGAATATACGTGGCAATCGGTGACGGAGGACGGATATATACGGGACATTTCGGAGAAACTTTTTTGACGCCTTTGATAAACGATTCGGAAAAATTACCGTTTGTCAGGAAGATGACATCGCAATGCTTTGCGGCAACCTCTCCCACCGCCTCATGTGAACTCTGTGCATATGCGCCCAACTCTACCATCGGTTGAAACACCATAATGCGTTTTCCATTTTGATCGCCCAGAAAACGAATCGCCGCCATGGCCGCATCGGGATTGTTATTGAACGTATCATCGATAAATATGCTTCCGTTCACTCCGGGTCGAACCCGCATGACTTTTTCGGCGGGACTGACCGTACTTGCCGCTTTTGCCGCAGACCGAAAATCCATCCCGACTGCCACCGCTCCCGCAATCGCCGCCAAAATGTTTCCCGCCTGGTGCACCCCTACGACGGGTGCGTGGACGGATATTTTTTGTGACTTGTACCTGCATTCAAAGCGAACGCCGGTGATATCCGAACGGATATTGTCGCCGTAAAATATTTCGTCGGCGAGCACGGCGTGATTTTTATGAGGCTCCCGTACCGTCCATCCCCAGACGACACATCCGTCGCGTCGTGCCCACTGTGCCATGGTGCATACCCTATGGTCATCCAAGTTAACTATCACGACGCGCTTCCCGACCAACCCTTGTACCAGTTCATATTTGGCCTGCATCGTTGTTTCGATGGAACCGAATAAATCCTGGTGTTGGGGATTGATGGCCGTGAGTATGCCGACTTCCGGATGAACCATGGCGGCCATTTCCCCTATTTCCCCCGGTCGGTATGCTCCCATTTCCACCACAAATACCTCATCATCGGCCGAAAGTTTCCGCAGGAGCAATTCAGCAATTCCTATCGGCGAATTTTTGCTCGCTTCGGTTTTTATCGTCTTATGCCCCGTGGCAAGAATTGCCGAGACATATTCTTTGACGGAGGTCTTTCCGTAACTGCCCGTGATGCCTATGACCGCCATTTTTTTGTGTCTGGAAAGTACTCCTATGGCCTGGCGAATTTTTATACGGTGGTATATCCGCGTCGGTATGGTCAGAAGTACGACGATAATCGTACTCACGGGAAACAGCAAAAGATCGGTGATCGCAAGAGAAACGATCCACGGAAACGGCATAACAAACGGAGCGATAATGAACGTTCCAACGAGGACCCCCCCCAACAGGATAACTTTCGGGGAAACGGGCGGCAGATGCCAATTCCTTATACTTCGTACGTACATCCCTCCCACGACCGCATAAAAAACCGCCAACAACGCTATCGAAATGTCCCGCAGACCGGGAACCGATGCGAGCATAAGGAGGAATATCGCAAGAAGGTGCGTTTTGGCAAAAAGCAATGTCTTGCCCTGTGCCGTCCCCATGTGAATGCGCATCCTATCGATACGGTATTCTTTGCGCCACCATAAAAAGAGCAAGCCGGCAATCTTGTGACCTGCTCGGGCGGCAAAACCGATACCTCCCAATGTTACAAGTAGTTCCATATCACGTTTGCAAAAATGCCATGACGCGAGCGGCAAATTCCGCGGGGTGTTCAAACGGAACGGCGTGGGTCATTTCCGGCATGATGATGAGCCGGGAGCCTTGAATGGTATCGCGCATTCGTTCCGCAACTGAAACGGGGACAATCGTGTCGTTTTGTCCCCACACCAGGAGGCAGGGTACGGCAACCGATCGCATGGCCGTCGATAAGTCATCCGCCACGATATATTTAAACGTTTGTCGCATCGCGCCTTCGGCGCGTAAAAATTCTCTGGCACCGGCAATGTAGTACAACCATTTACGGGCACCGTCCGCGATATGCCGTAACCCCGGGAGCTGAAAAATAATTCCCCCGATTTTCGAAATAATCAGGAAAAAACGCAGTTTTTTTGAAGGGATAGGACTGTAACCCGGCGTACCCGTCAACACGATTTTTTTGACTCGTGAAGGATACAGCTCGGCGTATTTCAACGAAACTCTCCCGCCGAATGAATGGCCGACGAGAATGGGATTTTTTATCGTATGTTTTGTAATATACCGATGAAGAAATTCCGCATAATCCGAAACATGCCAGGCGACATCGGGGGCTTTTTCATCTCCGAATCCCGGCATATCCGGGGCAAAGACGCGGAATCCCGCCTTACGAAATCTGTCGGCAAGGGCAGGAAATCGCTTCCCCGAAAGGTTCCAGCCGTGAAGAATAATAAGATCCTGTTTCATAGGGCGTCAGATTTTTGCTTTATATTTGTCCCGGTTATTCGTACCCACTGCACGGGTATTTTTTTTGACGACGAGGGTGCTTTTTCCGGTACAAAACGAATCGGCGGGAATATCGGCATCAAGCAAAATGCCCGCTCCTATCAGGGAATTTGCACCTATTTTGACACCGGGCATAACACTCGCATTTACCCCTATGCGTACCCCTCTGGCTATCATGGCACCCAATTTTGTTTTTTTGGTATTTATTTTTTGTTCTCCGACAACGGAGTGTATTTCCCCTTCATCGAGCCGCAGGTTGGCAAGCACCGATCCCGAACCCATACTGACATCGCCTTCAAGAACACTGTCGCCGACATAGTTACTGTGGAACCAGCAGTTGTCGCCGATATAGCTTCTCGTGATATCGGTGTTAAACCCGGTAACGCAATTTTCACCGATAATGCTGTCTCGAATGATATTATTATTGCCCACGATCGTGTTGTCTCCGATATACACCGGCCCCACGATCTTCGTGTTTTCAAAAATCTTCACGTTATTCCCCAAATATACGGGGCCTTCAATACTTACGTTGTTTCGTATTTCCACTCGCTTTCCCCGACCGGCAACCAATCGGTGGGTGAGTAAATACTCGGTCATATCCAGTACATGCCAGGGATATTTTAGCGAAACAAACTCACGCTCATAGGGCACCATCACGAATCGATCCTTTGCCATAAGCGCGGTGAGGGCATGCTCGTACCTATCGTCGGTTTGCTCCGGAGCAGATTCGATGGCGGCAATCAGACTGTCGGCGTCGGCGATATATTGTCCGCCGAAGTACACGTACTCGCTCGGCGTCTTACCCTCACCGGGTTTTTCTTTGATACCCACAGGTCTCCCCTCACGAAACACCAGATATCCCCCGGGGAAATACTGCTTCGGTTTCCAACCTACGATAACGCCGGATACGTCCGGTCTGACACTTTGTAACACCGTATCAATGAGGCGATCATCCGCCACATCGTCTCCGATGACGACGAGGATTGCTTTCTTCCGAAGTTCGTTTTTTGCGGCAAGAAGCGCTCCTGCCATACCGGTTGCTTCTTTTTGCACAACCACGGTGTGCGGCACGGGGAAATGCATTGCTTCAAACGTTTCAAGGTTACGCTCGCTTACCACAAGTACGAGACGAACCACTTCAGGCGGTAATTTGTTCGGCAGGGCATAATCGATGACTTTTTTTCCGAGAAACGGGAAGAGGGTTTTGTCGGTACGAAACGGCGCAAACCGCTTGCCGATACCCGCCGTGAGTACCACCATCGTAACATCGCGTTTCATGGCAACTGCTCCTTTTTCCGGCTGATGGTCGCACCTACGGAACTCAACCGGCCTTCAAGGTCTTCATAACCGCGATCGATAAGATCAACGTTGTGGATATAGCTTTCGCCCGAAGCGACAAGCGCCGCAAGAACAAGCGACGCCCCCGCCCGGATATCATCGGCTGAAAGCACGGCGTTATGAAGCGTCGACTTTCCGTGAATTCGTATGCCCTGATGATACCCTTCTTTCCGGTCTTCCCAATTGAAGTTATAAAAATCGGGAGGATTTTTCACCTCGGGGTCGTAAAAGGTTATATCGGCACCCATTTTCATAAGCTCTCCCACATATGAAAATCTGCTTTCAAACACCGTTTCGTGAATCGTCGAGGTACCTTCAGCCTGCGTCATAAATACCGCCCACGGCGCCTGCCAATCGGTCATAAATCCCGGATGCGGGAGCGTAACGATGTCCGTCCCCGTAAGGCGGCCGCCGCTTCTGTACCGGGTGCTCGTTTCATCTATCGGCTCATACACCCCGCCCGCCTGTGCAAATACGGACAAAAATGAGGAAAGGTGTTTTCGTTGGGATCCGGTGACGATAAGATCTCCTCCCGTAATAGCCGCCGCGATGGCAAACGTTACCTCTTCATTTCGGTCAGGCATGATGGTGTACTCGACGCCGTGCAGTTTATCCACTCCCTCGATGACAATGGTTCGGGGAGTCGTGCGCCGAATGTTTGCACCCATAAGGTTAAGACAGTCGATGAGGTCATCGACTTCCACTTCTTCCGCGGCATTTTCTATGACGGTTTGTCCTTTTGCAAGCACCGCGGCCAATATGATAGTTTCGGTGCCGGTGTGCGTATTTTTCGGGAATGTCACGGTAGCACCGTGAAGCCCTGTAGCCGTTGCATGAAAAAATCCGTCTTCCGAATTGTAGTCAATGACGGCTCCCATATCCCGAAGTCCCACTATATGGCGGTCAATCGGACGCGCGCCCAACCTGCATCCGCCGGGATTGGGAACATGTGCTTTGCCGTATCGTGCAAGAAGCGGACCCAATACCATCGAAGAGGTCCGAAGCCGTGCGCCGATATCAAGAGGAACAAGCGGTTCACTCGCCATGGTACCGTTTTTTATGACCAAATCATGCCGGGTAAATACGGCGGAAACCCCCAAACTCTTCAGGACTTCGATAAGGGAAAACACGTCCTTAAGATGCGGGACGTTGTGAATAATGATTTCCTCGTCGGTGAGGAGGGATGCGATAAGGATCTTCAAGGCGACATTTTTTGCGCCCTCAACATGAATCGTACCGGTTAGCGGATTGCCGCCTTTGATGATAAACGTATCCATATCAGAATTCTCCCACCCGTATAATCTCTTCTTCGAGACTCACGCCGAATTTTTCCTTCACGGCTGTTCTTGCCGCCTCGATTAATTCTACCACGTCGACTGCCGTTGCATTTTTTCTGTTGATGATAAAGTTTGCATGCACCGGCGAAATTTCCGCGTCTCCGATCACTTTTCCTTTCATCCCCGCGTGATCGACCAAAAAGCCCGCCGATGTCGTGTAGTTGGGGGTTGCGGCGGTAAGTGCCGATGCTTTGGAAATGTTTTTGAACGTACATCCCGCGGAAAATACCCCCTGGGGCTGTGTTTCCCTGCGATACCCGATGCTTTCGTTTGCTACCTGCCACAGTCGGTCTTTTTCATCCTGGACAAGGGCAAAGGTGACCGAAACGACGATATCACCCGTTTTTTGCAGGGCGCTATAGTCGTATGCAAAGTCGAAGTAATCCCGCGATACGATCTTGCGTTCCCCTTCCGGAGTGAGGAGTTCCGCCTGATACACCACGTCTCCCACGTAGCCTACCGGTTTCGTCCATTTGGAATTCATAAACGTCGCCCCTCCCACGCTCCCGGGAAGACCCAGTTGCATCTCAAGCCCCGATAATCCTTCTTCTATCGTAAATCGCACCAGCTTGTTCATCGAAACTCCCGCATCCGCCTCGACAAAGACCGTTTTTTTCTTTGCTCCCTGTTCCACTGACCCACGGATCCCCCTGATCGTAATTGCCTGTGATGAATTTTTTATGACAATCCCCCGTATACCGCGATCTCCGATGAGAATGTTTGTCCCGCCGCCCATGACAAAAAGCGGCAACCCCGTTGCCCTGGCAAGGGATACTGCCGTAATAAATTCTTCTTTGGTTTTTGCCTCATAAAAGTAATCGGCCGGCCCGCCGATTTTGAAGGTGGTGTAGCGGGCAAGCGGCTCCTGTTCTTTCACTTTCGGAGCGAGTCGGCTTAAAAACTCATACAGTCTGTCCGTCATAATGTTACCTCCCGTATGACATCGTGTTCCCAATTATATATGTCTCCCGCGCCCATAAACATAACGACGGTATCATGATTCGACAGGGTGCGAAGAAGGGTTGCCACCGCGTTTTGGTCTTTTGCAAAATGCACCTCTTTGTGATGGGGAGAAAGCTCATTAACGAGCGTCATTCCCGTGATACCCAGCGTATCGTGTTCCCGGGCGGACGCGTAAATATCGGTAAGAATGACGGTGTCCGCATCCGAAAAACACGCGCCGAATTCTTTTAACAGCGTTTTGGTTCGGGAGTACGTATGCGGCTGAAATACGGCAATAATCCGGGATGACGGATACCATGATCTTGCGGCCTTGAGCGTTGCCGCTATCTCGGTGGGGTGATGGGCGTAATCGTCGTAGAAACGAAGCGTGTCGGTACTTCCGGGTAACGCCTCAAACCGTCGTTTTGTGCCCGTAAATCCGGTGATGCCTTCCTTGAGTACGTCCCAACCGACGCCCGCAATATGCGCGGAAACCATTGCCGCCACGGCATTTAACACGTTATGCCTGCCGGGAACCTTCAGCGAAAATTCACCCAGCGAAACACCGCGTTCGTGCAACGTAAAAAACATTCTGCCGTTCCCCACCCCCACATGCGTAATCTGATACTCCGCATTCGGGGAGAACCCGAACGTCACGACGTTTTGTTTGCCGAGAAGCACTCTGCTGTTGGCATCGTCGGCATTACATACGACGGTGGTACTTTTTTCCTGCAGTTTGGTAAATGCCGCCTGGACCTGGGCAAGATCGGCGTACGCATCGGGGTGATCAAAATCAATGTTCGTAACGATGAGTATTTCGGGAACAAGCCACAGAAACCGCGGCGTCTGATCATGACCGGGATCAGTGACATATTCATCGCCCTCGGCGATGAAAAAACTGCCTTTTCCTTTTCTGCCCGCGGCTCCCAAACCGTTAATCGATCCGCACCCGATCGCCCAGCTCGGTTCACTTCCGGCGCGGGAAAGGAGCACCGCAACCATGGCACTCGTCGTCGTTTTACCGTGGCTCCCCGAAACGACGATCTGACGTGTTCCCTGCATGATCATCCCGAGTGCCTGCCCGTGCGGAAATACGGGGATGCCCGCTTCCCGTGCGGCAACGACCTCTACATTATCCCGTCCGTTATGCGCTCCGGTATAATACACGACGTCGGGTGCCTGCTTCCCCGTCATCCTTGATGCGTCAAAGCCGACCGAGACGGGAATCCGTGCCCGATCAAGTTCTTCCTTTGTGGGGAAATCATCCGCAATATCGCTTCCCGTCACCTTCACTCCGCAATCGTTGAGATAAACGGCAAGCGCCGACATGGCGACGCCCTTGACCCCCACAAGATGGGCATGCTTATACGGAAAGTTTGTGTGTTTCATAATGAATTATCCGGTAATGCCGATCACCCCTATAATTTCTCCGAATGTTTCCTTGGTATCTTTGCGAAACGAAAAAAACGGTCATTCTGACACGACGTGCAGGTAACCGGCGCATCAATGTGTACCTGGGTAACGCCTGCGGTAAGAAGCAGTTGTCTGTTCGCATAGCCGATATCAGCGTACCAGGTATCACCGCTGTTTGAGATAATGAGCGGATCATTACCGAACTTTTTTGCAAACAACTCAGCCCGATCACTCCCTATAGCATAACAGCATCTGCCGATATGCGGACCGATCGATGCATAGATAGTAGCAGGCGTGGCTCCCTGTTGTGTCATACGGGTCACCGCATTTTGCACGATACCGGCAAGCGTTCCCTTCCAGCCCGCATGCACCGCGGCGACAACTTTTGCCACCGGATCCGCAAGAAGCACCGGCACACAGTCCGCAACATGCACTTCCAGCATGACGGATGGATCCGCCGTTACCACTCCGTCGACTCCCGAAACCGTCCGGGGAAACGTCGCATCGACGACCGCAACGTCCGAAGCGTGCACCTGTTGCCCCCGAATGACGGGACGGGTGGTGCCGATAACTTTTTTGATAAACGCATCCGTATTGGTTGCGATTCGTCCGTCACCCATTGTGCGATCCGAATAGCCGTGCGTAATGCCGGGAAGTCCCGAAAGAAGTGTCGATTGCCCTCTGCCGTTTGTATAAATCATCGTGATTTCTTCCGCTTTGCCAAAAGCTTTTTTGCCGCAGACGCATCACTCCAGGGATATTCCTTTGTCCCGCGACACAAACTTTGTTCGTGACCTTTTCCAGTCAATATAACGATATCCCCCGGTTTGGCCTGTGAAAACGCAAATACGACCGCGTCTTTGCGATTGGGGTACCGATGGACTTCTTTGCCCTCGGGAATGCCTTTTGCGATGGCATCCATGATATCCTCGACGTTTTCGGTGCGGAAATCCTCCTCGGTTAATACGATACAGTTGGCGTATTTTGCCGATGCAGCTCCCATCAGCGGCCGTTTTGACTGATCCCGAAGTCCCGCGCTTCCGAACACGTGAATCAGGCGTTTTCGCGTCATCTTTCGGACCGTTGAAAGCGCTTTTTCCAATGCGTTGGGAGTGTGGGCAAAATCAACAATAACCTTGAACGGTTTTTCCGCAATGACCTGCATCCTCCCCACCACCCCCGAAAAATGCTTGAGGGCAGAAAGCGAAACGGAACGGGAAATACCCAAAGCATCCGCGACGGCAAGCGCGGCAAGCGCGTTATACCGGTTGAACATACCGGGGATCTTGAGGCGCACGGGATGAGTTTTGGGATTCACCATACTGTCGCGGCGTATGCCGTAAGTGATGTAGCGTTTCTTGGTAAGATACGGCATGCCCGCCATATAAACGTTTGCTTCATCGCGGTTTATGACGGCAACTTTTGCCTGCGAAAGCAGGGTAAGTTTAGTTTTCCGATAGTTTTCAAACGTGCCGTGCCAATCAAGATGTTCGTGCGTGATATTGGTGATCGCTCCCACGGCAAATCGAACACCGAACACCCGGGACTGACTTAGGGCGTGGGACGTAACTTCAAGTACCATGTGGGTGTCGCCGTGATCCACCGCCTCCCGCAGATACCGCTGTACCCACCAGGCGGTGGGGGTGGTGACATGGAATCCCGTGTCATAGGAACGCCCCGCAATCACCGCATGCACCGAGGTGATCATGGAGGCTTTTACCTTGGCTTTTTTCAAAATTTCATACACCATCGTGGTCGTGGTGGTTTTCCCGTCCGTACCCGTGATACCGATAACCGTGAGTGACCGGCTCGGAAACCGGAACCAGATATTGGCCACAATAGCCACCGCGAGATGGTAGAGCCCCTTGAGGGTTCGTAGCATGAGGCTATTATACCGAAAGTAAGCCGACAAGAGCAAAAAAGCACGCTCAAAACGCCCACGCCTGTTTCATCCGGTGGAAGGGAAAATCGTTGGGAAAAAACCGCAGGTTTTGTCCCAAAGTGGTCAGCGCCCGAGGAAGCCTCGTCCACAACCGTTCATCTGAAGGGAAAATCGTTGGGAAAAAACCGCAGGTTTTGTCCCAAAGTGGTCAGCGCTCTATGTTACTGGGGAGGAATTCCCCAGTACGTGAACAGATCACGCGCAATCGTAAAAAACAGCGGTGCGGCGGTCTCCGATCCCCAGGGAGAACTCGTGGTCTCGCGAAGCGTCACCAACATAACAAAGCGCGGATTATCTGCGGGAGCAAACCCCACAAATGAAGCGATCGTTTTTGTGGCATCGTAATGCCCTGCGATGGGGATCTGGGCCGTTCCGGTTTTCCCCGCCACCCGATAGCCTTTGGGTTTTGCCCATTTCGCTTCACCGTTATCGACGGCCGCCACCATCATTTCGGTGACAATGCGCGCGGTTTCCGGCTTGAGCACCTGTTGCACCGTTTTGGGCGGGATAGTGATGGTTTTTCCCGTTGCCTCCCGTATTTCCTTCACAACATGCGGCTCCATGAGCTTTCCGCCGTTGGCGAGCGCGGCTATCGCGCGTACCATCTGCACGGGTGTTACCGCGATACCCTGGCCGAACGATGCGGTGTATTGGTCGACTTCACCCCACTCCTTATCGGCACGCAGATCGGGAGAGGCCTCGTCCTCGAGGTCTATGCGCGTTATCTTGCCGAAGCCGTATTTTTTAATCGCGCCGATGAGTTTATCCTTGCCTAATTTTTTCGCCACATAGACCATACCGACGTTACTGGAGTACTCGAGCACCTGGGTCATCGTTATTTTGCCGTGATATTGGTTATTCCAGGTGCGTATTTTATACGGTCCCACTTCAACCGGCGCGTCTTCATCCATGACCGTATCGGGCTCAACCAGGTTTTCATCAATAGCCGAGGCCATAATGAGGGCCTTAAACGTACTTCCCGGCTCAAACGAACTTCCCACAATGGGATTTTTATACAGGGATTTATCAAACGCTGAAAAATTCCGTGCGTCATAGTTGGGGAATGCCGCCATGGCAAGAATGCCTCCGGTAGAAGGATCCATGACCACGATGTTGCCTTCCTTCGCCCCGTACCGTTCCATGCCTTCCTTAAGTCGCCGTTCCACGATCTGTTGCACCACTTTATCCATCCATAACACCAAGGTGCGTCCGTCCTCGGGCGATATCCGATCTTCCTGACTGATAAGGATAGGGGCACCGTGGGCGTCTTTTTCGAGTCTTCGGGAACCGTCTATACCGCGGAGCTGTCTATCGTAATACCCTTCCAGACCGAAGTACCCTTTGTCCGAACCGTTGACGTCGCTCCCCACAAACCCCGTGAGGTGAGCCGCCGTCGAAGCCTCGGGATAAAACCGCTTTGGTTCTTTCTCAAATCCCAAACCGCTTAATTGTAACGCCTTGAGCTCGGTTACCACGGGCAGTTCGACTTTGTGGGCAAAGGGCACCCACACCCGGGACGTATCGGATAAATCCGTCGCCATTTTGACGGGATCAAGTCCTAAAATTTTGGCCACCTTTTCCGAAAAATCCCGGACATCCGTGATGGTTCGCGGCTCGCCGTACACCACATAGGCGGGCTGATTTACCACAATCGGTGCGTATTTGCTGTCCAGAATTTCGCCGCGGGCGGCGGGAACCGTAAATTGTATGAAGTGCTGATTGGCGGCGGCTTTTTGGAGCCTTGCTCCCGAAATAATCTGCCAGTAAAAAAGACGCATGATAACCAGCGAGAATCCGATCGCGAACAAGGTAAAAAGCAGTGAGGAGCGACGCTGTGTAGTGCCCATTCCATTATCCTACCACGGACAGCACTACTGTACCGGGGTAAGTAGCGCGTTATGACCGGTATCCAATGCGACCGGTACCTGTAACGATAGGTTAAGAATCTGTTTGGTGGTAGGCTCGACGAATCCTTCGGCTAGCGCGCGTTCACGAAGCTGTAACAACGATGAGGCGGAGGCAACTGCTATGGTAAGTGATTCACGAGCCTCATTCTCTATGCGAACGTCGTGATCAAGAGAAGCCATTTTTTTGCCGAGTGTGGCAAGTTCATTGGAGATGATGACCTGGACGATAAGAAGGACGATAGCGGTAATGGGCAGAAGTATTTCAGCGATTCGTAGCAGGCGTTTCATGGTTTTGTTTTGTTGCTATTCGTAATTTTGCACTTCGGCTTCTCCGGTTGTTTTCCGCTTCTTCATCGGTCGGCCGTATGGGATGTACCGTTTCCACTTTCCACCCGGCTTTCCGCATAAATAACTTCACGATGCGGTCCTCGAGCGAATGGAAACTGATAACGGCCAGTTTCCCCCCCGGAACCAGCAACTCTTTTGCGCCGGTTAATCCTTCCCGTAAGCTTCCTAGTTCATCGTTTGTCGCTATCCGCATTCCCTGAAATACTCTTGCCAAAACCCCGTGTCTCTGTTCTTCTCCCGGCACGATCGTTTCGATAATTTTAACCACATCACCCACGGTGGTAATGGGCTTTATCGAACGGGCGCCGACAAAAGCGTGAGCAATTCTGCGAGCCAACTGTTCTTCGCCATAGTTACTAAAAATGTCATAGAGTTCGTTTTCCGTACTTCGGTTAACCAATTGGGCAGCAGTGTCTCCTCCTGACGGATCCATACGTCCGTCAAGGGGAGCATCGGTGAACCGAAAGCTCATTCCCCGCTCGGGTGTATCTAACTGCATACTCGATACCCCAAGATCAAACAAAATTCCCGAAACTTCGTTAAACCCGTGCTCGCGTGCGAGTCTTACGATTTCCCGAAAGTTCCCGTGTACCAATGTAAATGTTCCCGTCGCGTGTTCGTTGTCCAGTCGTTCTCTTGCCAATTCAAGTGCCGTCGTATCCTGATCGATACCTAAGAGCACTCCTCCTCTTTTTATGATTTCCGAAGCATGTCCCCCGGCGCCTACCGTCGCATCAATGTATTGTTTTCCAGCCGTAACATTCAGGGCGGCGATTGCTTCGTCTCTCAAAACCGATATGTGGTGTGTCCTCATACGGTTCCGAGATCCTTGGCATACGCTTCCCAACGCGCCGTATCCCAAATCTCAAAATGGTCTCCGGCTCCGATGACTTTGAGTTCCCGCTTAATCTGGCCGTGCTCTTTAAGTTGTGCGGGCAGTAATATCCGCCCCAACTTATCGATTTCGACCTTTTGGGCTCCGGCAAACAGGTACCTTCGTACTTGTCTCCCTTTTTCATCGGTTACCGGTGTGTCAAGGTGCTTTCCCGCTTCGCGTTCCCAACTTTCCTTATCAAATCCGAAAATACATCCCTCGTACCCTCTGGCCAGTACCACTTCCTCACCGGTTATCTCTTGCCGTATCTTTCTCGGGAGCGTCACGCGGGCCCGATCATCCAAGCTGTGTTCGTATTCCCCCAGGAACAAATTCATGACTCTAATCTACCACTTCTTCCCACTAATATCCATAGTTACCCATTTTTCACGCCGTGTCAAGGGGTGTTTCACGGGTTTTCCCCCCCGATATCTCTCCCCATACCCCGAGACGGATGTCATTCGTGTTCTGTCCATATTGATCACGATTCATCGATAAATTTGCATAGAAAATACCCCATAGTTTTTGACTTCAGCCTCGTTTTCTGCTCAAATCCCCAAACTTCTTTCGCAAGGGAAGAGGGGCATTTGCGCCTCTTAATTCCCGTGGGGAAGAACATATTTTGCACATTAACAATTCAAGAGTATTCACACTCCATTTGTACGGGTTGTGGTACATACGGGCCGGGAAGCCAAATTACCGTCCGGTATGTACCACAATCCAAATCCAATGAAGGAGGTAGCAACAAGAAACAAAAAACAGGCAAGAAAAGAAAGAAAAAAACAAGCAATGTTACGGGGGAATTGAATATCTATAAACCAACCTAACTTGTATGACAAATGGAGCAAAAAGTGAAACCGATATTACGGACATTTTTCCAAGGGATGATGCTTCTGCTCATCCTGACCATGCCTATAAACGGCGTGGCGGCACAATCCGGCTGTGATCAACTCATAGCCGATGACGCGGGCGTGTTTGGCGGCAATATCTCTGAGGTGCAATCTGCACTGAATGACCTCGCCAGATACGCCGAAGTCCGCGTGATTACCATCCAGTCCTACGGCAACAGCACGCTTGATGCGTATGTGGATGGCATTCGCCAACAATGCCCGAGCTGGCAGGCAACCGACGGCGGATTTAAAAACAATCTCATCGTCTTTGCCATCAGCTATGACGACCAAGATACGGGCATTTTTTACGGCAACCAGTGGGCTGACCCGCTCGATAGTAACTGGACGCGCATCGTCTCCGACTACATGAACCCACGGTTCGGTGACGGTGACTTTTCCGGCGGATTCGTCGCGGGCATCAACGAAGTGAATCGTCTCATTGACCTAAAGATTCACCCGCCCGCGCAGGCACCGGTGCAAAGCGGACCCGTCGTCATCACCCAACAGGAAGCAACCGACTACTCGGGTTTCTACCGCTTCCTTATCATCGCGGCTATCCTTATCGCCCTGGGCGCGCTAATCTATTTCGGCGCCATCTGGTACAACCAGTGGGCAAAGGAAAATGAAAAGCGTAAGCGGGCGCAACAGCGGGCGAAACTGCGCAAGCAGGCTCTGACCTCTGGTATTGCGGAGTGGCGTGCAAGCGTGGAAGCCGTCGAGACTGACATTCTCGGACTTTCAGAAGCAGTGGACGAGACGGTGACGAACCGCTTAACCAGCATGGTTCGTGAAGCGCAAGTCGTGTTCGAAAAGATGCTTCGCCGCTATAACGGGCTTGACTCGTCGGCCGGTGATCCGGACACCGACGGTCTGACCGCTGGACAATATGACGCCATGGAAACCGCCTACGCCGAGGTGCTTGCACTTCTGCAAGAGGCGCAAGAGGAACTGGCGGAAGCGGTTACCGAACATGCCAAGGTGCAAGAATCTTCGGACAAGGCACCAGAAGCGCTTCAGCAGGCAGAAAACGCAATGAAAGCCGCACTGCGAGCCGTCGAAGAAATGACCGCGCAGGAATTCATCATTCCGACCGACATCCTTGCACCCGCCGAACGCCTTCTGGCGCTGGCACGCAAGGCAAGCGAAAACAAACGACCCGACCTCACCTATCAACGCGCCACGGAAGCCGCCGACCTTGCCAAGGAAGTGACTCAGCAGGTTCGTGCGTTACCCTCTCGCCATGAGGCAGTCGCGGCGTTTGCTAAATCGTTGCCTGCACTCATTGAGAAACTCAAGGCAAGGGTGACTGATGGTCGCAAGCTCTTCGATGAAATGGACGATGTCTATCCCGAAGATGCCCTCGAGCCCATCGCCAAGAACGGGTCTGAGGCGGAAAAACGGGTGCGCGCCCTCGAAGATATGCTCGATGACCTCCTCGAGTTCATCGAAAAGCAACACTACGAAAAGGCGGAAGCACTCGTGGCACGCGGGACGACCTGGGCGGAGGAAATTGATTCCTTTATGCGCTCCATCGCGGCACTGAAGAAAAGCCTCGATGATGCCGCCCGCGCCTGCAAGAAGGAACTCGATGATGCCGCCGCTGATATCATGAAGGCGCAATCATTCCTGACCGCGCACAAAGCGGACCTTGAAGACGCTCAGTTCGACGCGCTCAAAAACGCCGAAAAGGCACTGCGGGAAGCAATGCGCGAAATGGATGAGGCGATGCCGAACCCGATTCTCGTGGTCAAGTTCGCCCGCTCGGCGAATGAACAGGCTGATGCGGTGCTTGCAAGCGCCCGCGCCGAAGCCGAAAAAACGGTTCGTCTGCGAGCCAAAGCGGAAACCGCACTTCGCGAAGCCGAACGGCTTGTCAGCAAGGCGCAGGAATACATCGAGGATCATTCCTCCGATGTCGGCGCCAACGCCAAAGCCAACCTGCGAAAAGCACGGGAAAATCTCGTCACCGCACGAGAAGCCTCGGATTTTGAGCGATGCATCGCATTTTCCGAAGGCGCGGAAGAAAAAGCCCGCTATGCCTACAACGAAGCCAAGGAAGATGTGGCTGAGGCAAACGAGGCGGATGATGATGGCGACACCACCGTGGTGATCTGGGGCAATTCAACGCCCGTGTATCAACCGTCAACCCGTCGCGAAAGCACCTCCACTTGGAGCGCACCCACCCCACGAAGCAGTTCCGGCGGCGGCTCGGTCAATTGGGGAAGCAGTTCGCAACGCGGCTCATCCGTAAATGTCACTCGCAGTTCGATGGGCGGCGGATCGAAGAAGTGGTAATCAAAAATTCAGTCTAAAGAGGTATAACGCATCAGATTAAGTCGTTTGTCTGTGTGATGGTTTTGCACACCGAATCACCGGATACCCAATGTAAATATACTCAACCAGTAAAGGAAACCAAATGAACACTCTAACCGTTAATCCCGAATCCCTTTTGGGAAAAGTCGAACTGTTGGTCAGCGCCTCTCTGCACGAGATGGTGGACAATGCCCTCAAAGCCAAAAGCCCGGCCGTCCTGACCGAGCAAATCCGGCGTCTCAACCTCATCGGCGAAGAACTCGATGAAACGTATGCACTGGTCGAATCCGACCTGCGCTTCGCCCGTGATAAGTCCGCCGGTCTTTCGAAGGAAGTCGCGGTCAAGAAGGCACGCGCCAAGACGCTCAAGACCGCTGGCAAAATGTCTCTTGCTTCCCTGCAGGTCCGCCGGTACATGAACCAGCAGACGTCGATGCAAAAAGCCGAGAAATCAATCGTCGAAATGGAAGCGACGCTGGCGACACTCACACAGGCGCGGGAAGTTGTTGACCTCAACATCGAACAACTCACCGAAGCACGTGACTATGTCGAACAGACCCTCAAGGTGGCGCATACCCAGCGCAAGGTCGTCAACTCACTGGACGACATCGCCAAACTGCAATCCGGTCGCGGTGTTTCCGCTATCGTCGAATGGGCGGAGCGCGCCAAAATGCAGTCCACGGTACGACTCGAGATGGCATTGGAAAAGCACAGCAATCTGCTGAGCGCCGAATCCGACCCCGATGTCGCCGCCGAACTGGAAAATCTGTAATCAGCAACGAATACTCTTGAAGCCCTTTGAAGGGAAGTCCGACCGCGTGGTCAAGTTAGCTAGTCACCATGCGTAGGCAGTGGTGGAGGTATGAAAAATAGCAGGTGCAGTAATGCATCGTTTAGCATTTTCATGCCTCCGCCACAGATTTTTTATACTCCATAGCCCCAACGGTACCTGTAATTTACAAATCGAAGTCTTTACTAAACTGACTCTTTTTTCCCGCTGTATCCGTAAATTCCATGACAATCGTGACCTTGGTCACGCCCAAATCAGGCTTACACACGTTACGTGAACAGGTCCCCAAGTACACTTCCCGTTCAAATCCGTCCTGTCCCGCCACTTCCACTGGTTTGCTTCCCGAGTTCACTCCCTTGATAAGCCCCTGGCTATCATAGGTTAACTCGTAGCCCACCGTGGTATATTTGCTTCCCAAGGCACTCACCTTGAGTACGACCGTATTGTCTTTGACCTTGCTGAAACTTGCATCAACAACGATCGAGGCATCCGCTTCGGGAAGGTTTTCCACTACTTCTTCCTCAGGAACCGGGGCGGGTTCTGCAGACGGCGCCACCACTTTATAGACGACGACTCCCGTGACAACCACAAGGATCGCCAATGTTGCGTATAACAGTGTCATTTTATGTTTCATAAGTGCTTGCATAGGTCCTCCTTATGCTCCCAGCTTTTGCTGAAAATAGTCTAAAAGATCGGAAACGTTCACGTGATCCTGCAACATGGTGTCGCGGTCACGCACGGTTACCGTCCCGTTTTCTAGCGTACCATAATCGATGGTGACGCACCACGGGGTTCCCGCCTCATCCTGCGACAGATAGCGTTTTCCGATATTGCCCCGCTCGTCCCACGCGACCGACATATGTTTTTTGAGCGTATCGTGCACTTCACGCGCTTTGGCTACCAAATCGGGTTTATTGGCAACCAGCGGGAACACGGCAACCTTATACGGCGCAAGTGTCGGAGAAAGATGCAGGACGATACGCTTTTCCTGCTGTTCATACGAATCGGCAAGGACCATCAGAAACAACCGGTTGATCCCTACTGCAGGCTCGATCACATGCGGCACAAATTTCCTGCCCGTTGCGGAATCCACCCAGGAAAGATCCGCACCCGAATGCTTGGCTTGTTGCGACAGGTCATAGTCAGTTCGATAGGCGATCCCCCACAGTTCTTTCCATCCGAACGGGAATTGGTAATCCAGATCGTAAGTTTCCTTACTGTAGAAGCTTCGTTCTTTATCCGTATGGCGTCGCCATCTGACATGTTCTTCCTTAATCCCCATTTTCTTGGTGACAAAATGCCACATGGCATCCTGCCAGGATTTAAACAATGCTTCCCACTGAGTGGTTTCGGGATCAAAGAAGTATTCGATCTCTCCCTGCTCCAGCTCAAGCGTCCGGAAAATAAATTGACCCGTCGTAATCTCGTTTCGAAATGACTTCCCGATCTGTCCCACACCGAACGGAAGCGTTACCCTGTTCGAGTTAATGATGTTTTTGAAATTGGTAAATATCCCCTGCGCCGTCTCCCCGCGAAGGTAGAGCTTGGACTTTTCGCCTTCCACCACGCCTAACTTGGTCTCAAAGAGCAAGTTAAACTGCTTGGGTTGCGAAAGCGGGTTGCCGTCGGGGCTTTTGATACCGTGCGCTTTGATAAATTCGCCCATCTGCTCTACGGTTAAGTCTTCAACCACGGTCGTATCTTCAGGGTGTTCCTTTTGCCATGACTCAATGACATGATCCGCACGGAACCGTTTGTGGGTTTTGGCGTCCTCAACCAACGGATCACTGAACGATCCCACATGTCCCGACGCCACCCAGGTTTCGGGATGCAGTAAAATCTGCGAATCAAGTCCCACCATATCGCTCCGGTCGCGGATAAACGTATCCCACCAGGCATTTCGGATATTGCGCAGAAGTTCGGTGCCTAACGGACCGTAATCATACGAACTCATCAGCCCCCCGTATATCTCGCTTGTCGGATACACAAACCCGCGCCTTTTACACAGACTGGTAATTTCATCGAGCGTTGCCATATATGCCTCCTATAAAAAATCCCCCACCACAATACTATTGTGATAGGGGTCCATTACATCTTTGGACGGTTCCACCCTACTTTCCCGCCGCGGCGGGACAGCTTCATTTATGTTATATCGCTCCTCCGGTGCCGGCGGGATCATCGCGTTTCCTGTTCAGTCTAACCCAAGCAATATTCCCCGTCAAGCCTTTCGCGCTATCAACAATTTCGCAAAATCGGTGCTTTTGATCCGCCGTTCGGTGATTGTTTCTATAAAATCCTGCAGTTTCTGTCCCGTTAGCACCTTGCCTTCGGGCAAAAATCCCAACGTCCACAACAGCGAAAGCGTAAAATCCTTGCCCGTTTTATAGATACCGGAAACCGCCCCGCTCCGAATCGATTCCATGGCGTTACAAAAAAGCACAAAAACATCCGCCTGTTCCTGACGCTCGGGAAGCAAACTATCGATAAGTTCGGCAATGTAATATGCCATACTCACCCGTGCCAAATCGCTTCTCAACTGCTCGTACGGTTCAATGGTGGTTACTTCCGAAAGATGATCAAAGGTTTTCCCCACATGCAATACGACGGTTACCCGATTAAAGACTTCCAGATGTGAGGCTCTCCGGCTACTCGTTTTGCGAATCCCCTTGGCGACTGCCCGGAGCTTGCCGTATTCTCTGGTAAAAACAGTGAGTATCCTATCGGCTTCACCGATATTTTTCCGTTTGAGGATTATCCCCTCCGCCTTATATACCCGAGGAGCGGTCATGAAGAGCTTAGAGCGTTACTTCAGTATCGGTATCCAGGATGATTTTCTTTCGGTCTTTGCCGCCCAATCGGATAACCCATTCCTGTCCGTCGGTGCCCGGCTGTTTTTGAATAAGAAGCCGGTATTTTCCGTCGTCTGATTTGATTTCCGAGGTATAGGTAAGTTCCATACGCGCGGTTCCCAACGGATTGACGATCAGGAATCCTTCAAACACGGTCTTTCCGAGATCGTTATAGGTGTCCATGGGTTTTGCCTTGCCGTCTGTGGGTGAGATGATTCCCTTGCTTTCGACAAGCTTACTTCCTTCGGGCGCATAGACACGCACCCAGTTCCGAAGCGGCGCGTTAAGACAGAGTCCTCCGCTTTCCAAGCCGCAGTCGCTCCCCTTATACGGGTTTTTGTAGTCGACGGTAAGTTTGGTTGTTACCGTAGAACCGTTCACGGTGACATCCTTGGTGACCTTTTCACTCACGAACATGTTGGATTTTGCTCCCGCCATGTTGCTGTTATTGACGTGGACATAATCCCATCCCGCATTTTCTTTGTAAGCAAGGAGTGCGGCCGTTTCGGAGGCCGTCATGATACGACCGGCCATGTTAAAGCTTTCGGCCGCTTTCTGTTCTTCTGGCTTTATGAGGAATGCCAAGACATGCTTTTCGTTCACTTCGGCAAGCAACATCTGGAACAGTTTGCCCCAGTATTGCGAAGGAGACACCCCGAGCGCTTTTTGCATGAGCTGTTGGAGCAGTATGCCGATGATGTCTTTGCGTTCCGTTCGGACGTAGTTCACCGGACGGGTCGAATAGTCTTCCAGTTCATATACCGCTCTCGGACAATCACAGCGTTTATCGGTATCGGCTGAAAACACGCGTCCCCCGATGGTTTCAGGGCCCAGTATCTTTAACGCTTCCACCAACACGTGGGTGTCAACGGCGATGATGCCGTCAACATCTTCAACCCCCGCCGCGGTTTCATACATTTCCAAAAACTTCTGCATGGAAACCTTGTAGTCGGGACTCAGGTTGCTGTCACGGATATAGAGGTTATAGACGTTCTTGTGAAACGTCGTAATCTCACGCGGGGCGGGGAATTTCTTTTTCAAAGCGTCATCCAAATCATAGATATTGGTCGCTTTCTCAAGAATCATTTTCCCTTTTTCGATGCGGAAGACAGCATATGCCGTCAAAAATCCGCCGGTGGAGCGAAGTTCTTTGTCGTTTTGGAAAAGGACAAGATACCGGCGCATGGAAGGCTCTCCCAACATGGCGGGAAGATTGACTAAAAGCGGTTGGGCGTTCACAAAAAGATTTGCGGCGTTATCGATGACGTCCTTCATCTCGACAAGTCGCGCCCTCACAACCGTCTTGCCTACCTTGGTTGGGTATCTGTTCGGATCGATTTGATCGATTTCCTTGCGCAGGGTATCGATGGCGGTGGACATTTCGTTGATCTTGGGGGTTAACGCCTTCATGGTCTTGACCGCCACCTGGATACGCTCATCGGCGGATCCCTGTACAAATTTACTCCCGCCGGTAAATCCCAGTAAGTCGGCATTGGGCTCCAACGCCTCGATCGCACGATCTGCGGCATCAAGGGCGGCAAATCCCGCCTTGATCCCGTGATCGCCGTCTTTGATGTAGGCACCGAGAAACGGCACATACGAAAGCGGCATCACTTTTTTGTATTCGTCGGAAAGTGCGGTGAACGACACGCGGGTTTTGGCTAACCCGTCCTTGGTTGCGGCAAGATCCTGGTTTTTGAGGGATTCCGCCGTTTGTCTGCCGATGGCCGCCACGTCTTTGGCCTTCGCCATGACCCCCCTCAGCGGAAGTAACATCACTCCCACAATGGCGACAAAGGCTACGATAATCCCCAACGGGATCAGGACATACGCGGCACGGAATTTCTTTTTCGGTTTCGGCATCATGGGATCGGGTTTGGTATCAACCGTAATTTTTTTGAGTTCTTCAACCATGGAATTATTGTCGGGTGTTGAGGGGAAAAAGTCAACCCCATACGCTCCCGTTATACCGCCCCTTTGCCCGAAATCATGGCCCAGGGACTCTTGAGCAAGATATAAATGTCAAAAAGGAGCGATCTGCGAAGAACGTAATCGGCATCTAACTTAATGCGCTTGTCAAAATTCACCTCACTCCTGCCGGAGACCTGCCACCACCCCGTTATCCCGGGGCGAGCAGAAAGCACGATCTGCACCAAATCTTTGGTATGCGGATACTTTCGCTGTTGTTCGACCAGTTCGTCGGCATAATACGGACGGGGGCCCACCAGACTCATATCACCTTTGAGGACATTCAAAAACTGGGGAATTTCATCGAGAGAATGTTTCCGTATGAAGCGCCCGACGGTGGTTACCCGGGGATCTTCTTTCAGTTTGTAACTGTTTCGCTTGTACTCCTGGTACAGTTTTTTGAGTTTTGGATCGGTACGAAGTTTGGTATGGGCATTGACGATCATCGAGCGGAATTTATATAGCTTAAACGGACTGCCGTCCTTTCCTACGCGTTGGGGCGTATCGGCAAAAACCGGTCCCGGACTGTCAAGCAGTATGGCGATCGCCACAAGCGTGCTGATCGGCAAAAAAATAATACCCAGTACGACACTGCCGATAATATCAATACACCGTTTAAAAAAATTGTACATAAGGTCCCGATCAGGTCAGATGATCGTGTTCGGTGCCCTGCATCGCCTCGACCGTTTTCTTTACTTTGGGAACAGACGTTTTTTTACACACGAGCAGTACATCCTCGGTGTTGACTACCAGGACATCATCCATATCGATCGTCACCACCAGTTGCTTATCGTTGTAATTGTAGACAAGACTGTCGGACGTATCGGTAAGCATGACCTTGCCCTGCGTCACGTTTTTGTCCTTGGATTCTTCAAGGGCTTCTTTGAGCGCTTCCCATGCCCCGATATCGCTCCAGTCGATATTATCCGAAACGACCAATGCGTCTTTGGGATCGAGCTTCTCCAAAATTGCATTATCAAAACTTATTTTCTCGAGCGTCGGATATATTTCATCCAGAAGTTCGGAAAAGCGCGGTGTCCCCCACGCCTCGACTATCTTTGCGATGCTCTGGGCGAGATTCGGCGCGAAGGATTCGTACTGTTTCCACAAAAACGCGGGCGTGGTCACAAAGTATCCTAAATTCCAGGCATGGTGCCCGCTTGCAAAATATTTCTTTGCGGTTTCCGCATCGGGTCGATATTGGAAGTCCACAAACGTGTGAAACGAAATTCCCTCGCGATTTTCCACCTCGTTCCCATACGAAATCCATCCGAGATTTTCGCTGGCAAAACGGGGTTTTTGGGAGACAAAGACGATCTTGTCGGGATCATTTTTGACGACGTCACCCGCTACCCGGAGAATTTTTCGGAAATGTTCCTCTTTGCGCACCAAATGGTCGCTCCAGAGGATAACCATGGGTTCGTTCGGGGTTTCTTTGGCAAGGATTGCGGTCATGAGTCCCACCGCGGGTCCCACATCCCGTACCTGCGGTTCTCCCACGACCTGGCGCGGCGGAATTTTCCCCAACTGTTCATGAACGATCGGGAGGTATTGTTTGCCGGTAGCGATATACACGTCTTCCCACGAAAAATCCGGCTGGAGGCGGCCGGCGGCAAGCTGTAAGGTGGATTTATCACCGATAATACGTTCAAATTGCTTGGGGGATTTTTTTCGAGAAAGAGGCCATAAACGGGTACCGACTCCACCGGCAAAAATGATTGCTTTCATACAAAGTATGGCGGGTGATCGATTATGCCGTCACCCTACCGTTATCCTTTCATTGTATCAACCGATAGCAGAGGGGAATCGTCGTATTTTTTGCCGACAAATCCCCGCGCTATTTATTTTTTAATTGGAATACCAACGAACGAATCCGATTCGCAAACGACTCCTCACTCATATCGAGCACCTGTTTGCGACAGGCCACCGGTGATATGGTCATGGTCATATATTGCGTTACGGCATTTGCCACCGCTGACGGTGTCTGCTCGTCGAATAATACGCCGGTAACCCCTTCGGCGACAATTTCCGAAACCCCGCTATGCCGATATGCGATAACGGGCTTCCCTATCGCCTGCGCTTCCGCGGCCGCCAAACCGAAATCCTCATCGGCGGCATAGACGAATGCGCGACACCCCTCATAATAGCCAACTAGCTCAGAATCTGTCAAATAACGGTCTATGATCTGCACGGTGGGACCCGCCTTTGCCGAAAGCTCACGCTTCTGTCTGCCGTTTCCGATGATGACAAGCGGCAACGCAAGTTTGTTAAATGCATCGATAATGACATCAAGCCGTTTGTAACTCACCAGCCGGGATACGGTGAGAAAATATTCTCCGTTTTCCCCTTTTCCGTTTCGCGGTGAAAACTTTTTCGTATCAACGGGGGGATATATGACCGCCTCCACATCGCGATGATAATATTTTTCGATCCGTTTCTTCACGTGACGGGAAATCGCCACGTAATAATCAGGGCGGCTTGCGGCGATCAGATCCCATCTCCGAAGCATCGGGGCAAACATCCGTAGTCCCACCGACGCAAGTCCGCTTATGGCACCCAATCCGGGCTGTTTTTTGTATTGGTCAAAGCCGCTCCACAAATACCGTGTGGGCGTCAGACAATAACACAGGTGCAGTGTTCCCGGCCGGGTGATGATGTTTTTTGCTTCCGCGCTGGTGACGGAAATCACGAGATCATAGCCTTCAAAATCAAACGATTCAAAGGCAAGCGGGGTAAGAAGCGGTAACGGCTCATGAGCACCCGCGGCGCCGGGAATCCGTTGTAAAAATGAAGGATGCACCGTAAAAACATCCGCCCAGGACGCGCGACGCCTGTCGTACACCGCCGTAAAAATCGGCGCAGACGGGAAAATCGCATGGAGTGCAAGTAACACCCGCTCCGCGCCTCCCCATTTGTTGACGCGATCATAGACGAGTGCTGTTTTCATAGAGCGAGAGTGTGTCACGGGCCATTTTTTGCCATGAATATCGGGTGAAAAACGATGCATCGACGGAAGGTTTCTTTATTTTTCCCGTAGAGGATTCGGCAAGCTTCGCCGCGATATCGTCAGGATTTTTCGGATCAAAGTACGTCACCGCATCGCCCAATATTTCGTGGAAAATGGGAATATCCGACGCGAGTATCGGACACCCTAGAGACAATGCCTCCAACGCCGGCAAGCCGAATCCTTCCATAAGGGACGGGAAAACAAATGCTGTCGCATTGGCATAAAGATTAACCAGTTGCGCATCGTTTGCCGAACCGAAAAAAACGATATCGTTTTTCATGGCTTCTTTTTCCACACGGCGCATAAGCCGCCGATAAAAATAATCCTCATTGCCGACAAGCACGAGCTTTGTCGTGTGCGACGGATTATCCGCGCGATACTTCTGAAATGCGGAAACGAGCATATCGATGTTTTTATGCGGATACGCATTTCCCACATACAGGAAATACGGCTCTGCCAAAAGCGGTTTCATTTTTGCCGCCGGCTTCTTTACCCCTTCGTCCACGCCCTCATAAGTAACCGCAATACGCGATTCCGCGACATGAAAATGATCGGTAATTTCCCGTTTTGTGCTTTCTGACACGGCGATTATCTTTGTGGCATTCGTAAGTCCCACGGCAAGTTCCACCCAATATCCGAATCGCTTGAGGTAATAAAGCGGCAACGGAAGCGTGGTTGCCTTGCCGGTGGAAAAATGCAAAATAGTCAGATCATGGATCGTGAGGATCATCCTGCCGCGGTACAGGACGGGCGGATTGTGATACGGGATATGGACAAGATCGAGGTGATCTTTTTCAAACAATTTCGGCATGGCAAACTGCTCTGCTACGGTATGCCAATGAACGTCCGCAAGTACTTTTTTCCACCGCGGACCGGGAAGGGTGAAACGAGAAAATGACTTGCTGGTCAGATAGATGACATATTCGTTTTTGTCATCGATACGCGAAAGTTCACGAAGCAGATTCCGTATGTATCTGCCTACCCCCGTTTCCGCAATAAGTCGCGCGTCGATGCCTATTTTCATAGTTGTATCAGATACCGAATTTTGTAAGGGAAAACAGCCGCAGGCGATAAAAGGTGTCGACAAAAAAACTTAATACCGGTCCGTACTGTTTGGCATATGTCTTGGTATAAAACAGCCAGTTGTATTTGTGGAAATATATTTCGGTCGTTACCCGCCGTTTTTTCAAAACGTTCGATCTGCCGCTTTGCTTTTTTTTGTGCAAAATAGTAACTTCCGGATTGAACGTGATTTTCCATCCTTTTTTCCGTATCCTATATGCCCAATCGATATCTTCCCCGTACATAAAGTAGTCCTCATCCAATAAGCCGACCTCCGCTATCACTTCGCGTCTCACCATAAAAAACGCCCCCACGATGCAATCTACTTCATGAATGACCCGGAGATCCTTATACCCCTGATGGTATTGTCCGAACAGTCGCGACGTGGGGAATAGTTTTTCGAGTTTGGTTAAATACGTGACCGCGGCCCAGGGTGTGGGAAATCCCCGATGACACGCAGGATCCATGGAGCCGTCGGGAAGCAATATCTTGCAGGTGGATGCGCCCACGTCGGGGGCACTATCCATATAGGCAATCATGACGGCAAGCGTGTCGGGAGGCACTTCGGTATCGGTATTTAAGAGAAGCACGTATCTTCCTTTTGCTTTTTTTATGCCCGGATTGTTGCCGGCGGCAAATCCGAGATTTTTTCCGTTTTTAATAAGGTGCACGCCCGGAAACTCACGGGTAATCATCGCGGTACTGCCGTCGGTGGAACCGTTGTCGGCAACGATTACTTCCATGGTATAGCCCGTAAGCCGTGAAGAAAGCACGGTGGTAAGACACGTTCTGGTGAGTTCTAAGGTGTTGTAATTTAAGATGACGACCGAAAGGTCGATGGGATGATTATCTTTTTTCATATGCTTCCCGCCATGCCCGTTCGAGGTTGCCCGCAATGCCGTCCCAGTTATAGTATTTTTCGACAAGCCGGCGCGCGCGGAGTGCGATGGCTTTTCCTTTTTGGGGTTCTCTTGTAATCGCCACGATATGCGCCACAAATTCTGCAGGAGTCGTCGCTTCAAAATAGTGCTCGCCGGCTTCGGCATCGAGACCGGCCATGCCTTGCGGTGAGGTAATAATCGGCAGACCCGAAGCCATCGCCTCGAGCATTTTAAACTTGGTTCCGCCGGCAATCGCATGGGGTGCAACCAATATATCCGCTTCCTTATACACTTTTGCGATGTCCGGGACACTGGTAAGTGCCGTACCGCCTTTTGCGACAATGCTTTTTTTCATCGCCTCGGGCATATCCATACCGACGACGGTCAGTTTTGCTCCGGGAAGCGCCAGCGCTATTTCCGGCCAAATGGTAGTGAGCAACGTATTGGCGGCATCACGGTTGGGGTGCCATCGGAAGTTTCCCACAAAAAGTACAGTCGGTTGCCGACGCCCGGGTCGGACGACAAAGGGAAACGACGCAAGATCCACGCCGTTTGCCACCACGGCGACGGGCTTTCGAAGATAACTGCCCATCACTTCGGCATCATGAGATGATACCGCGGTAAGCACCGTCGCCTGTTTCCATGACAGGTGCTCCCATTTTTTTAACTTATACACATCCCACGAAAGCAGAGCCCTCAGCACGGGCACGGGGAATCTTCGTACATACCCGTCATACACGTCGTATTCGACGTTATGTTCCGAAACAACCGTCGGAATCGTATGCGCGGGCATTGACGGCATGACATAAAACGGCTCCATATGCACAAGATCAAAATGTTTTTTGGTGATCAGCTCGGAAAGCAGTGTGCGCATCAGCGCGTTATCGTACGTCGAAAGCAAAAACGGATATTTTCCCAACAGGGCACGGAGGTAATATTTGGGTTGCCATGCTCTTCCCCTCAGCACCATATGAACGGCTTCACAAAACGAAAACTCACGCGAAAACACCCGCTCTTTATCGCTTCGTATAAATGATACGAGTGTGATACGGTGCTTTTTGCTCAATCGTTTGAGCAGATTATACATACGGATCTGCCCTCCCGAGTACAGGGGGTACGGCAACACGGCGGCAACTACGAGAATATTCATAAGATCGCAAACTTCATTCCGGTAACCATTGACGCACCGGTACTCATATCCGGTTACGGGTTACTCGTTAGTTACTTTTTTTGGCATCTTCGGTTTTGTCAGATCAATAATGGCGTATCGGTCATTGCGCACGAGAACCGTATAGGTTTCCGCAAGCGTTTTGGTCTCCCAATCGCTATCGGTCGGAGATACGGTCACGTAATGGGTTGCGCCCATGGCGATTTTTTCATCGATGTCAAACCCCAACGGCCAACCCGATCTTCCCGTTTGGTATAAAAAGGTGGTGTCGCCGTTATACGGAGCGATCACTTTTGCATCCTTTGGAAGGAGTCTGTCGGCATCCGTCCCCGCGGTGATAATTTCGGGGCGGTTGATCCAATAATACGTGCGGATGGTGTACCAGGAAAATGCGACAAAAAACAATGTGGACACCGCGGCAAGAGCTACTCCCGCCGTCCGTGAAAATGCGGTCCCCGACACGAGCAAAGTGTACCCTTTTGCGGCAAAAAGACACAGGATAGGAATCAAAATAATCTGATAATAATCATGCTGGACATTTCCTGCGGCAAATATCGAAAGGTAGGAAAGCCCGCCTACCGCCAGGAGCGGCAGAGTCCATCCTTCTTTTTTTTGCCGCGGAACGATAAAGCCCAAGGCAAGCGGCACGATACCCCAAAACCCGAACATGAGTTTGGCGATCCGTTCGGCAAACAACCACTGGAACCATGCGCCTTTGAAACGAATTTCCCCTTTGTTCAGCAACCAGTCAAAAACGGGTATGCCTTCGGGATAGCGGGTAATCCAGTTGCGCCACCACAA
This sequence comes from Patescibacteria group bacterium, assembly GCA_049322955.1. Taxonomy (GTDB): domain Bacteria; phylum Patescibacteriota; class Microgenomatia; order UBA10105; family UBA927; genus UBA927. The sequence goes on from JBMOPU010000012.1 coordinate 869,331, forward strand.
CAACGGAACCAGTGAAATGACACCGAAAATGACAAGGGAAACCAGTGTGGAAAGGCCGAGTATGCGTCGCTTGAGGAGAAGATACGGCACCGGCAACAGCAAGAATCCGGCAGTCGGCTTCACGAGTACCGAGACGCCCGCGGACACGGCCGCAAGAAGCAGTGTTCCCCACATGACGGATTGTTTTGCGGACACCCGAAAAGTGAGATACACGGAAAGCATTGCCCAGAAAACCGCAAACGTCTCCGGTAACACCGCCCGCCCGTAGAATATGCTGTACGGCATGACCGCATAGACAAGCCCCGCGATAATCGCCGTACCGGGTGAGGTGAGTTCCCGCATCAACAGCATGAGAAGCAATGCGGTACCGGCGGCGGCAAGTATGGATACCAGACGAAGGGCAACCTCAAGAGAAATCGACGGGAACGCTTTTACCATCAACACACTTGCCGCCTGATACAGCGGCAATTCGACCATACGCCACCCCTGCGGGTTATCCTTCCCCGACTGGATATTGGAAAGGTCGTGATACCGCGGATGCAACAGATCGATACCGCGTGCAAGAAATATTTTTGCAACGGATGCCGTGTCCACCTGCCGGAAACTGTGCCAATCCGCAATCGGCGCATTGATCTTATAGAGCCGTAACGCGAGGGTGAGGACAACTACCGCAATACATCCGATGCGAAAGAAGAGCGCGTAGTGCCGTTTCATGGTTCATCCACCTCGATTACTTTCGTCGTATGCTTGGCAACTTTCAGCACCATGTCTTCGAACAACAACACGGCGGGTGTTCCGAGCGGGGTCGTTATGTTGAATGCCTCTTCCACGCTGGGCGCGCTATAAACAAGGTACGGATAGGGATTAAATTTAAACATGTGCCACATCGCATCGTTTAAGCCCGTCGGAAATATCCACGCTCTCCCGTACCGGATCGGCGTGTTGACAAACGCAAACGCCTGTTTATCCTGCAGTGGGAAAAACGAATGCTTGAGGGAAAGAATCGTGGTTTGGGACACGTCACTGGCCTTTTGCCAGTCACCCAGCACCCGGGTAAGCTCACGGGCGTTCCATGCGATCAAAAGTGCAAAAGCCACGATCAGTGCAAATCGCACGGTTCGTTCATGCTTCTGCCAGATAATCTCTGCCCACTCGCCCACAGCCATCACCACAAACGCCGATGCCAACAGTCCGTATCGTTCAGCCGCGGTACCCAAACCGACAAACGGAGCAAGCGCGACGCCTGCCGTTACCAGCCACAGCAATGGGGCTTTATAGCGCCTGACAATCGTTCCCGCATATTTTCGCACTCCCAGGAATGCCGCTCCGAGTGTTACGACACCGATTGCCGCGGTTTGTGTGACAGACTGCCTTGCCGTTTCCCGCCATGACGCAAATACTTCAATCGCCGCGGGACCGACGAAGAGCGCACTGAGGTATGCCGCGGTGTTTCCGACCCCGTTCACGAAGAACCGGCTCCATCGGATACTGTAATCCCCGCCCGGACTGACCGCATGTACCGAATTCCGGAGGAAGAAATACGCGGGTATCAATGCAAGAAGCAAGATCGGCCGAACCGATCGGATACCAAAGATTGCCATACTCACGAATACGACGATACCCGGTGCGACGATGCCCCCTTCATACGACAGCATCGCCGCTATCGTGGCAAGCCAAATGCCGAGCCACATACCCGTCGTCACTAGGCGATTTTTGTGCGGCACCTGCGCGGCGAGCACTACGGCAAGCACCGTAAAGACCGACGTGAGCATGCCCGATAATCCCGACACCCACACCACGTTTTCATGATGGACCGCCATGGAAACGAACAAAAGAGAAGCAAGAAGGGCAATCCCCCTCCGTACCCCGCGACGTTCAAGAAGGATAAGTATCATGACGGCAAGCAGTGCAAAAAGCATAAGTAACGTGAGGTGATACCCCCACGGCTTGAGCCAGAAGAACGAATACAACATAAAGTACGCAAGTTTCGGTACGGGTCGATAGAAGAATCCTCCCGCGTCCGTAAAGTACTTCGCGATATCCGAGGAAACGGTGGAAGCCGACCAACGGAGCCACGTGAAGTCGTCTCCCATGAAGTAAAACGTGAGCGCTTTCCCGTAAAGCAGTAAAACGCTTCCTACAATCAGTAGCACGGCACTTGCTTTGCTTGTGATGATTTTCCACCACATGCGGGCATAACTTGTCCGTTCACCGGGCGTACCCGTCAACTGCGCGATCGCAACTCCCATCAAAAACCAGAACGGGAACGCAACCTTGGATGCTTCAAAGACGTCGATGAGTACGCCGTTTATAAGGAGTCCCACGAGTCCCGCAAAGATTCCCGTCACAAACGAATCGGCAAACGTAGGAAGCTTCGTCCCTCGCCTGAAGTAAAGGAAAAAGGCCATAAGAAATATGCCCAAAAATGCCGCGGTGCCCACTATTCCAGTTTCCCCCAACATGCGGAAATAATCTCCGTCGGATGCGACGTTGAGCGATGAATAGCCGCTTCCCAATAACATATTCCGGCGGAATGCGGCAATTGCTTTCGGCCATTGTCCCTGGAACCTGGTCGTTATGGATATGTCATACACAAACGCCTTCTGTACCAAGAAACTTCCCGAAACGGTCGCGATTTCTCCGCTTCCGGTCGCCAGCGGACTGCTGGTATAGACTTCGATCGTTTTGACCGTTTTGGTGGGTTTTTCCGCAACCTGCGGTACGCCGATAAATTCGCTTCCCTTGGGAAGATTTTCGGTCGCGGGTGATTCCTGTTTTTCAATAGTCGCCGTTCCGCCTTCGAGTGTTTCGAGGGTGCCTATAGGTTGTCCGGTCGAAAGGTCTATGACCACATCGGAAAATCGGAGTGTTTTGTAAAACCGTTCCGATGCCGTCGAAACGGAATTTAATAGCATAAAACTGACGACAAACACCGGGAGAATCAGCCAGATTTTTTTCTTCCACACCAACATGGCGGCGATAGCGACAAGATACACCCCGAAGGATATACGGGATGCCGTAAGGAGCAATCCCACAAGCGAGAGTGCGGCGACTGCCCAAAATATTATTTTTTGCCAAATTTTTTCCGCTCCCAACGCCAGCGCTCCGAAGATCGGGATGACAAATACCAGGAATGCACCGAGATCATAATGGCCGCCGAACGTTGAGGGAATCCGTGCCGTGGGCGGAAGCCTGAGCGGCAATCCCTTGGCAAATTCTTCGTTCATGGTAAGAAATGCCGGGAACCCGAACAGTTTTTGCCCGAATCCGTACGCCACGATCACGACGGTCGTGATAACCAGCGTCCACACCACCGCAGGAAGCGCCCTGGGTTTTTTGATCACGGCAAAGTATCCCACAAAGAAAAGCCCCATATACTCGAGGCGACGAAGGAAATGCAAAAGCCCCAAATGCGGTTTGAACTCCGACAGGGCCGGATGAACGGAAACGATCGCCACCGCAAGCGAGAGGAGTCCCACCAGCCAATAACAGATGATCGGAACGGTAAGGGGTGATTTGGGGAACAGTTTTTGCCGCCAAAGCATGAGGGCAACTCCCCCCAAGACAAGAGCTACCAGAAAGTCCTCTAGCCGGATATATACCCACGTCTGAAACACATCCAGCAGGGGGAGTTTCGGGTACAGCGGGATAAACGCAAGTAATGCGCATCCTGAGATAAGGAGCCAATATTCCTTACACCATGCGATAAGCTTCTTCATAGGTTTCCTTAAGGAGCGCCTTCCCGAGAAGGACGCCCACCGTCCACGCCAAGACCGCTTTGATTTTGAGCATCAGTCGAACTACGGCAAGCGAAAACGGCGTACCGTGTTTCTTGTACAAATAGACAAAGCCCCGGTAAATGTTTACTACCGGACCTTTTGTTTTATTCGTCGAACTTGCCGCTCCTAAGTGTACGATAAGACTCCGCGGATAGAAATAGGTCGGATACCCTTTTTTCCGGGCGCGCATCAGTAAGTCTATCTCTTCCATATACATGAATATGTTCTCATCAAACAAGAGATCCTGCATAAAAAGTTTCTTGGGTGCCAATATACACGCGCCGGATACCCAATCCACTTTTCGCGCCCGATTGGGTGACCAGCGGGTGAGCCCGATAAAATCGCCTTTCAGGAACAATGACGCAAACACGACAGGAAGCGAAAAGAAGGGCCCGCAGGAGCTCTGTGGACTTCGGTCGGGGTTTAACAATTTGGGCCCCACAAATGCGTTGGGGTGCTGTTTGGCATACGATACGAGTTTGCCGATCGCGTTATTTAACACGATGGTGTCGGAGTTGAGAAGCAGAATGTACTCACCCTTTGCGATACGGATGCCCTGATTATTTCCTTTGCCGAACCCCACGTTTTCGCTGTTGAGTATCGTTTTGACCGACGGAAATTTCTTTTTGAGCATCTCTCGGGTGCCGTCTTCGGAAACGTTATCGACAACGATAATCTCGTAGACTAGCTTGGTCTCTTTCAGGCTTTTGATAACCGAGGCCAAACATTCCTCGGTAAGTTTTCTGGTATTGAAGCTTATGATAATAACGGATAAATCGGTTGCCATGGTGATACTTACTGGAAAAGACGGGCAAACTTTAACGTATAGGTAAGCTCTTTTGCCCGCTCGCGAATTACCTTGGCGGGCACTCCGCCGACCACCGCATAGGGTGCCACGTCGCGGGTAACCACCGCGCCGGAAGCGATAACCGCACCCTTGCCTACCGTTACTCCCGGAAGGATGGTAACGCGGGTGCCGATCACCACGTAATCCTCAATGACGACGGGTGCTCCGATTTCCGCAAACGTCGGGCTGTCGATATCGTGTTCCATGGTATAGATGCGTACTTCTCCCGCGATCGACACGTTGTTTCCGATACGAAGCGGCCGTTCACCCTGTCCCGTCAGTTGACCAACGTAGCTGGCCAGTTTGGTTTCGCCTTTTTTTGTTGTCCGTTTGTACCGGCCGTCCAAAAACGCATCGTTGCCGATAATCGTATTGTGTCCGATGGAAACGCCTGCGGGGTTATTAAACTGTGCCCGCCAATGAATCGAGGAATCCTTGCCGATTCGTACGCCGAAAAACGTCCGATACAAAAAAAGCCGCACGATATGACTCGGAATAAATCCCGTAAGTGTCGCCAAATACACCCAAAAATCGATGAGTATTCTCATGTGTCTCCTTTCGCCGCGGCTTCCGAAAGCACCCGCATGACCTGATCGGCCGCGCGCTCCCAGGTAAATTCGGCCGCGCGCTTTTTTCCGCCCGTTATGCGTTTGGTACGGTCGGCGGATTTTTCGGTCAGTGCGGTTTCAAGTCCGCGGGTTATACTTTCGACGTTTTCCGGTTCGACATAGATCCCCGCATCCCCCGCTATCTCGGGGAGGCTCGAAACATTGCTCACCACGACGGGGATGCCATACGACATCGCTTCCAAAACCGGAAGTCCGAACCCTTCGTACAGGCTCGGTAACACAAAACATGCGGCATTTTTATACAACTCCGGCAGTTCGTCGTCGGGAACAAAATCCATAAATTTTACGCGATGTTCCACCCCGAATCGTTTGGGAGCCGCAAGAATTTCCTCATAGAGCCAGCCTTTTTTCCCCACGATGACCAGGGAAATATCGGTTTCCTTGAGTTTGCTAAACGCTTCGATCAGGCGGGTAAAGTTTTTTCGCGGCTGGAGTGTCCCTACGGTAAGGATGTATCGGCGCTCGGTATTCCGTGTCGTTTCGGTCGTTGCCATAGGAAGTTTGTTTTGCCAATCCGTCAGCGCGGGATAGGCAACCGTCACCCGATCGGCGGGAACGTGATATGCCTCAATTATAGCACGTTTGGAGAACTCACTGATCGTAATAATCCTCGCGGCGTGACGCACCGAATAGGCGGTCCAATGAATCAGTTTATGGAGATCCTCCCGACGGAATAACTCGGGGTACGAAAGGTAGGAAACATCCATAACGGCAATGACCCGGGGTATGTTCACAAAACGGGGCAAATAGTGTGTGGGCGAAAATACCACATCGGGTTTTTTTGCCGACGTAGCCAACGCGAGGGGAAATCCGATAAACGTCCAGAGTTTTTTGGGGAAACAGACTTTGTAGGTAAAGTATCGCGACGCTTCAGGCATGTGCGGACGCTTCGGTTCGGGCAGATATACCGTCACTTCATCAAACACCCGCCGTGACCCCTGTTGCATTTTCGCAATTTTGGCGATGAGCTCAAACGCATACCGTCCGACACCTACTCGGATTTGGGCATTTGCTTCATAACCGTCAATGGCAAGTCGCATAAGATTATTTCGAAAGTCCCGGGTACACTACCGCAAGTTTTTCCGTAGGAATCCCCAGAAGTTGTGCCGCATCCTGTCTGGTTGCTTCCGAATCGCATAAAAACAGCGAACATTCATGTGCGGCACGCCTCAAACGCTCGGTGTGGGTCTTGACGATATTTGCCCGGAGTTGTCCGCCGTGTACGGCCGCCCGGTTATGGGATTCCTCGGGGTACCGCATGATGCTCAAATCATGAATGGTGGTGATTCCTTTGGCGGACTGGAGCGGCGGCTGTGTCCAATCACTGCTCCAAAATACGTCCACTTCACCGATAAACCGCTCGACGGGCACGAGGTGAAGAGTATTCCACAGATAGGCAAGGAGGGTCGGCGGCAGTTTTACGGACACCAATCGGATTTGTCGGTCAGGGCGGCGTAAGGTATCGGCAAATGCACGAAAAACGGCCGATTTCCGTAGCGACGCTCCGAACAACACGTATTCATGCTCGGGGTAGCGGGAAACCAGCACCGAGACGAGTCTTGTTACATAGACGGCAACCCCCGTCCCCTCGTGGGCAATCTGACTTATATCGATACCGATCCTCATGTGTATCCTTTGGGGTGGCTTGCATGCCACTTGTATGCGGATTCGACGATGCTTTTGATGTCGGAATACTTCGGCTCCCAACCGAATGCTTTCTTCAGTCTGCCCGGATCGGAAACGAGAACGGCGGGATCTCCCGCGCGCCGATCGGCAAGCGTTGCCTGAAAATCACTGCCCGATACACTTCGTACCGCATCGACGACCTGACGGACGCTCACCCCGTTCCCCGTCCCCACGTTAAAGACATCGGAGTCATGGCCGTTGCCGAGTGCCTCAAGCGCCAAAATATGCGCTTCACACAGGTCTTCGATATGTATGAAATCACGCAGTGCCGTCCCGTCGGGCGTTTGATAGTCCGTGCCGTAGATTGAAAATCCTTTTCCCGACCCCAACGCCGCACGGCAGGCAAGAGGGATAACATGCGTTTCAGGGTCATGCACCTCGCCGTGTGCGCCGTCGAGTGAAGCACCCGCGGCGTTAAAATACCGAAGTGCGATGCTTTTTATCCCGAATGACCGGTCATAGACCCGAAGCAACGCTTCAAACGTCCATTTGGAAAGCCCGTACGGCGAGACCGGGTTTTTCGGATGATCTTCCGGGATCGGCACCGTGACGGGATTGCCATAGACTGCCGCCGTTGAGGAAAAAATAATGCGCGAAACGCGAGCCTCACGCATCGCCTCAAGGAGCACGACGGGCGCGATGACGTTATTTTTCATGTACTTTATGGGAAACCGCACGGATTCTTCGACCTGCAGGTATCCGGCAAAATGCAGTACCCCGCCAATCTCATGATCGGCAAAAAGCTTCTCAACGACTTCCTTATCCCCGACATTGCCGACGATAAGTTCCGCTTCCTTGGGGAGTGCTTCTTTGTGACCGAATTCGAGGGTGTCCAAAACGACGGGTTGGTAGCCGCGGGAGGCTAACATGCGGGTCATATGACTACCGATGTAGCCGGCACCGCCGGTAACGAGGATCTTCATGTCCTCTATTGTACCGTATGGCGACTTCTTAGTGAAATCAGGATAAAGACGAGAAAAAAAGCCGCGGCATACCAGGTAAGGCGCTCCGCGGTAAAGAACGTCCATGTGGCAAACAGCGGGATGGCAAGCGCAAGACACAAAAGTCCCGCCCACACAAACAGCACGGGCTTTTTGAGCGCAAGGAGCGCCCCCAAACTGACAAAGAAAAGAATATCCTGCGGTTTCATGGAAGATACCGTGAACCGGTACCAGTTAACTGCCGGCTGATAATTTTCGGTAATACTCGACGGTTTTGGTCAGTCCCTCCGTGACTGAAACGACGGGGCTCCAGCCGAGTAATGATTTGGCCTTCGTAATATCGGGCTTGCGTTTGGTGGGATCGTCGGCGGGAAGCTCCGTGTTCACGATAGGAACCATTGCACCCGTCATCGTTTTTATTTTTTCGGCAAGATCCTTCATGGTGTATTCCTCGGGGTTGCCGAGATTTACCACTTCCCCTGCTGTCCCCTCTTTTTCCATCAAGGCAATAAGCCCTTCTACCATATCGCTGACGTAACAAAATGACCGGGTTTGCGAGCCGTCGCCGTACACGGTAATCGGCGTACCTGCGATTGCCTGATTGATGAAATTGGAAATCACCCGTCCGTCGTTTTTTCGCATGCGGGGGCCATACGTGTTAAAGATCCGCACGATCCGCGCATCCACCCCGTGATTCCGTACGTACAGCATGGTAAGCATTTCCCCGAATCGCTTGGCTTCGTCATAACACGCGCGTACGCCGTTGGGATTGACGTTTCCCCAGTAGGTTTCCTTTTGGGGGTGTTCCTTGGGGTCACCGTACACTTCCGATGTCGAGGTGAAAAGGAATTTGGCATTGTGCGCTTTTGCCACTTTTAACGCGCCGCGTGTTCCCACGGTGTTGACGAGCGCCGTTTCCTCGGGATACTTCTGATAATCGGGCACGGACGCCGGCGACGCCAAATGATAGATGTAGTCGATGGGTCCCAATACCGGAAGCTCGCGGGTCACATCGTAGTTAATGAACGAAAAGTCGGGGTTCTTTTTCGCCTCGGCAAGATTATCTTCTCTTCCCGTAATCAAATTATCGAGCGCAAATACTTTGTATCCGCGGGCAAGCAATGCATCGACAAGATGACTGCCGATAAACCCCGCTCCCCCCGTCACCACACACGTTTTTTTATCCGTCATAAAACAATTATATCCACAACGTAATGTTTTCGCACCTGGAATCAAGCAATAAGGAACATATGGGAATTAGTCTTCCCTCAAGTGAACGATTGCACGGTACATATGTTCGGCAATTTTTTCTTGACTCTTCAAAGATGGATGAACACCATCCACAAGATCTGCGTGTGATAACCAATGGAAGGGATCAACATGCGTAATATCATTTTCGGATGCAATTGAATTAATAATGTAATTAAATTGTCGTATTCGAAATTCACTAATATCTCGACGATTGAATAAAGCCAACGTAATAATTTGAGTATCAGGCGTTCCGCTACGGATATCTCTGATCAATTTTGCATACAACTCTCGAAAAGCTAATTCCGATATATTGTCATATAAATCATTTGTTCCCAATGCTACGACAAGTATGTCAGGCTGATAATTAATCACGTCTTTCTGCAATCTATCCTGTACAGAGTCCCACCCCTCCTTTCGACCTATTCTTGACCCAAATACGCTTGCGTTATGCAAAAGCATTCCCATGCGTTCTGCAACTAAATATGTATAGTTATTCTCCGAAAACCCCACACTTATGGAATCACCCAGAAAGGCGATCGTTTGCTCCGGATGTGACACCGGCGGATATATTTTGGCACTTATATCTACCGCTATTTCCTTAAGCCATAAATCACAAGGGTGTGTGGATCCTGCGCAGTGATGACGAATTATCACCTCATATTGATGTGTTCCTTTATGCACCGGCAACTTAATATCAAGAGTTTTTTTATCAATTTCAGGTGTTTCTACCTGGTAACGGGTTCCATCAATATCTACACTAATCCCCTGATCAAATGCGTGATTGGAACTTGAGGCTCTTATCGATATTTGTTTACTATTTTCTAAACGAAACCGCACTTCACTACCGCCATACCTTGAAACAAGCGCTTTTTTATTATCGAAGGGATTTTGAATCAGTATCCATTGCTTCGATCGCCAAATATCCTTATTGTGAAGAATATTTTTATTGTCTTTGCTATATGGCAGAGATAAGAATAATGTTGTTATCAATCCGGCATATATCAGTTGGAAGAAAATAACACGAAAATCTGATGCAATGCGCATTTTCATTACCGTATAAATGCCTGCATTGAATGATAAAACCCTGATGCAAGTTTTTTCTGACTTTCAATTGAAGGATGTAATCCGTCGGGCATATCGCCCTCGCTCAACCAATTATATGGATCAATAAAATTTATTTTATTATGTATTGCTGTCGCTTTAATAATTGCACGATAGTTTTTAATCATTTCACCATTGTGATCTTTTCTTCTCAATAATCCTATCGCAATAATCTGAGCGTTAGGTCGTAATATTTTAATGTTGTAAATTAGTCGAGAATAATTTTGTCTGAAGATTTCGGGCGTAACCTTGGCTGTTAAATCGTTCGTGCCGAGAAAAACAAGAATTATATTTGGGTTTTCAGTACGCATGTATGCATCGTACCTAGAGAAAGCCGACTCACTCATGTCGACATACGAAACAGTTGAGCCAGGTATGGAAGAGTTTGTATGAATAAAACCGAATCGGTATGACAATAAATACGAATAATTTAGCTTCCCGTAAATAGCCGATATGGAATCTCCAAGTATTCCAATTTTTGTGTTCGAAGATCTCGCACCCGTGTATGCCTTTAAGTTTCCGTAGATTAAATAACACGACCACATCTCAATCCAGCATCTGTTGTAGATAACATCATTACTTTTTTTGTTAGCGGCAAAACAATCCATTTTTGACAGTTCATTGCTTACAAAAAGGGTTTCTTCATGCGCACATCTTAAGGACTGAAGTAATGAAGTTTTTCCTTCATCTATATATATCTTATTTAAGTTAGAACGTATTACTTCGTAAAAATTACGCTGTAGTTGATCATAGGTTGAAACAAATAAATTAATAAAGGTGCTCTTTGGGAAAGCTGATATAAATATTGCAAGAATTAGATAAGCTATTAATGTATAAAAAATACGATTTATCTTTTTGCTTTTTGCAAAACGAATCCACAGCAAAAGAATTACGAGAAGGATGACTACGGCTGAAACAGCGTAACCTATTTCTAATATTCGTTGCGCGGCATTGTATATCACGACTTGTGAGGTGACGTCTGCGTTTAAGAGAAATGTATTTAAGCCTTCCGCCGAAGGAGAACTAGTGATAATGCTTACACCGTCCCACATCTTCCAATTGGGATCATATCTTTGAGAAAAATGAATGAGTAATGGTCGCTTTCCGTTGGTGATATCAACTTTATAGTAAATGGCGTTGTCATTGTAGTTATTATAGTATTCATAAGTATTATCTTGGTGAGCGGTATAAATCAGTCCAGATTCGGGAATGAATTCATACACTATTAGGTTTTTATATTCATTTAATCTTTTTAAATACTTTAAAGAATCTAAAGTTTTAATAAACGAAATTTTAAGATTCGGATCTTGCACGCGATTGGTCAGAAATATTTCGTTGGTAAAATCATCGGGAATAACAACATAACGTATCGCAAACCTTGCCAACAAAGTGGAGAAATCAGAATCTTCTGCCAATTCAATCATCTTATTCAAGTCGGATGTATGAAGGATGTCTCTCGCATTGGTTGCTGGATGAAGCTCTGATTGAAAAATAAAACGATTTCTCCATGGAAAAACAACTATTCTACCAAAGGATCTGTCAGCATAAATCATATCTGCAAACCTACGATATTCATCCGGGATATTTATATCTGCGAATGTGCCAGTGCGAACATCTCTAAAGATTGGGGCAATCAAAATAAACCAACCTGCAAAAAAAATAAGAAATATTCCAGTTCTCAATACACCATGTGATATATGACGAAATCGTGATTTCATGAAGTCGGCAATATTGGAAAGGGAGAATGGTATTAATAATGAAAAACTTATAACTGTTAACAAATAAAATTTTGTGGGGTCTCTGAATCCATCAAAAAACGGTACCCGCTCGAAGAAGTATTGATTAATATGCGAGAAGGGAGGATTTGTACCTTTTGCAAAAAAAGCCCCTATCAATGAGGCCGTTACAAAAAATATTATCTGCTTTTGTTTTAACACAGATACGCCGTTCATGAATAACAAGGAAGCAAATGAAATTATAGGAATGCTGAGAAATTTTGCTTCAAAAAAGTAAGTTTTTCCGAATATATTTTCAGGCCAATTCGGATGAAGCATTGATATAGATTTTGAAAACTCAGCCCAACTTAAAAAATGCAACCATTCAGTGTTCCCGTATCCTTCAGGAAGAGAGAGGCCTTTGGCGAAAACACCGGGTATGAGCCAGAAACTGTGAACTCCCAAAACAATGAGGACAGGTAAAAAAAAGTGCCGTAATTTTGCCATCTTTTCTTCATATGAAAGTACAAATAACCAGTAAAGAAAAAGCAATGCTCCCATGAGAAAACTGTACCGTAAGTCAAAAAGCAAAAGTGCAGCAAGTGCGAATCCAAAAGTGACACTTGAAGTGTTTATAAACGCAAATAAAACAACGGGAGCAACTGAATATGCCATCATCAATCCGATTTGACCACCACCGGCTAACATTAATACATAAGTGTTTGTTGTATAGATTAATGAGGCTACAACTGAGAAGATAGGCCTCCTAAAAAGTGAAAAGCTTAGCAGATAGCTGGACACCACACTGAGAATAATAAACGGCCAAAAGAAAAGAATTCTATAAGTAATGTGCCAAGGGAGATGAATCGTGTAAACAAAGAATTTAACTCCCAAATGTAAATACGTATCGAGATTAAGCGTATTAAAAGTCGTTCCTCCTAACCCACTATTAAATAAATTCGACCATGCAAAAGGAAACCATTGAAAATCAGCTAACTGCATCGGGAAAATATACGAAAAGTCTGGAGCGGAAAGAAGGCCTTTTATAAACCAATTTCTATAAATTACGGTAAGGAAGACAAGAATCAGAAACCAGGGAAAGGCTGAAAAGGCTAACTTTTTCATGAGCGTTTCCTAATTATTTTTGCAGGATTTCCCGCAACAACTGAGTATGCCGCTATATCCTTCGTCACTACTGACCCTGCTCCGATGACAGATCCCTTACCGATGTGAACGCCCGGGAGAATAATAACATGTGAGCCAACCCAGACATCCGAACCTATATATATCGATTTACTCTTACACCCCTGCTTAACTATAGGTGTAAATTTATCTGAGTAGATGTGATTAAAATCTACAATTAAACAATGTGAGGATATTTGTGAGAATTCGCCGATTTTTATTTCCTTTTGAGACAAAATATGCGTATTATCATCAATGAGCACGTTCTTTCCTATATCAATTTTACCTCCGAAGCCGCTATTAATTCTTGTGTTATGACCAATTTTACAATTGCCTCTAATTCGTATAGCACCTACATTGCTTTGAAAAAAACGGGATGTCGAAGTAAGGCAAACACCGTAATCAATGTGGTATCCTCGTAACCGCAAAAATATAGTATAAACACAGGAAAATATTGCACTCCATATAAGAGTGAGCGAATGCACGGCAGATTCAACAAATCCTTTTGCTTTTAATTTTGCGATGATTTTATTTGTTTTTTCCATATTTGTATAATATCAAACACACATATATACCAAAGTAAAAAATATATACTATTTCCGATCTGTTCATAACCCGTCGTATTTCCTCGAATTAAATATATAAAGGATAATGCGTACAGTGAGAGTGTTAATATCAAAACAAATTTTGTACTCACCCGAAACAAAAGATGAAAAAGTACAACAATGATTACCAATGAGTGGTATTGATTAAGTATGATATTAACGTAAGGTATATCTCTCGAGAAAAATAATGTCATAATAACGGCGAGAAAAATATTTATCTCTTTTAACTTATTTTTTAGGAAAAAGGTTGCGTTATCATAAAAAATTTTCTCTTTTTGAGTCATATTAATAAAAATATTTTTTATATGTTTCATTTATATTTTAAGGATAAAGATATGATAAGAATCACAAATGCTGATATCAAAGATATGATTATGCCAACACCGAAAAGATATTGGGGATAAAAAAACACTATTACTCTCTGCTCGTGTCCTGCCGGTAATAACCAGGCATTGGCAAATCCGTTTATTTTTATATGATTTTTTTCATAAATTTGTCTATGGAATAAGGGGTAAAAGAATTTCGTAATATAATTTAACGGCTTGCTTGATGCGGAATACATCTTCCAGTTTGAGTTAAAATTCTCATTAAAAATCACTAACACATCATCTCTGTCATCTCCGAGTGAAATTTCATACATAACAGGAGAAATTTTCTTGTACAAAACTGTATTTTCAATATCTGCTGATTTTTTTTCGTATGGATGGTTGATATAGACTGAAGGTTTATACACTTCATGTAGTGAAAAATTACGCTTATTTGTCATAAGTTCCCCGTTGTTATCCGCACATAATGAGACCGTAGCGGCCTCGCTACTCTCCTCACCGGCAAAATAATTTAATTGGCTTTTGCGATTGCTGTGAGTAATCATAAAAAGCTTGTCTTTTCGCAAAGTGGTTCGCATGACTGGGTCTACTGGTTCAAACTTTTGATAACTTACGATCACTTGTGATTTGGGAGAAATCAATAAGGGATCAAAAATTGTTAGCCGGTAATTTTTCTGCCAATTATATTGATTTACGGAAAATGAAAGACAGTATTTTAACTCATTATCAATGACTGCATTGTGAGTAATTCCGTTCGAGAGTAAATCTCTTTGCGGAGGAAATTCTAGATCAAAGGAGTTTGCGTCATCAAAGTTAAAACGCCCAAGATATATCGTGTCAGTCATATCTATGGGATTTACTGGATACTTCTTATTATTTATAAATATATTTATCGGATAAACTAAATTTCCTAACGCATCTTTCGCAAGAGTTTCTTTATCGATATATACCTCATTAGCAGAATATTTACCGTTATATGTATATCCCTTTATATCAAAGGCCCGAAGACGAGATCTGTTGGCTAGATTTGAAATATTTTCGGTAATTTTGACGATATTACTCAGCTTATCCCTCGTCTGAACGTTGGAAATACTAGTAATCGAGTTTTCGATGACATCTTTTTCTCTATTTGCATAGGTTTCAAGTAATTTGATTAAAGTTATATTATTTTCTATATTTTGAGAACGAGAATACTGATCAATTTGTTGCCAGTTAAGAAATAGACGATCAACCGTTTCATTTATCAACGACTCAGATTCCTTCATGTCCCTTAGTTGTTCCATTTCGTTTATTCGGTTGAGAGAATGACCTAAATTTACCGTTAGAATCTTATCTTCTGATGCGCTACCAAGCTCAGCTGCTTCTTTCCGCATTTTCAGCGGATAAAACCATGACCCCGGAAGAATACGTGAAAAAGATCGATCAACCGTATTCATTGATTCATCTAACGCACACGTATCACATCTGGCACCCTCTATACTCTTCATATTTAATGAAGATTTTTCTAAGAGTTCATTTTTTTCACTGCCATTTTGATATATGAAATTTGCTGTGCCGAGTAGCAATGGCCCAAGGATATGCTCCCTGTCTCCAGATACTTTCGCGATAGTATTTGTCTTGTAGAACTTTTTATCAGAATCGTCATCAAATCTGTATAGCGTCCACATGGAATCGCTCCAGATTTTGGAAATATTTTTATACCTTTTTAATGCTTCGATATACAGCAAAGGGTTTTCTGATCGAATCCAATCTAGTTGATAATATGAATCTCCGCGAACCAATATATGGGAAATATTAAATATTCTTGCTAAGGGGTCGACCAAACTCCCATCACTTAAAAGCTCTTTGTATAGCCTAGTGATTAGTATTCTCGCTTGGTCATTAAGTAAGTATGAATTCGATATAAAGGATGTCGGATGTAGTGTATTAAAGAGACTGCTTACACTCGTATATCCCCAAGTGTATGCTTCAGATCCCCAAACTGAGTTTAATTTAGGTGTTAATAATATTCTCGAGGGTATATTTATCTGGGCCAGAAGATCGTCATAATTGGTCACATACTTTGGAATTTGAATTAATGTTGTCATCGGAGCGCGCCATATAAAATTGCTCTTTCCAAAAATCGGGTAATGATATGCAAGAATTAACCCGAGAATTAACATGGGAAACAAGGTTGATAAGACTAGCTTTACACTGCTGTTTCTTATGTTCCTTTCCTGCAATCTCGCAAATAATATATTTAACGTATATGATAGAAGGAGCGATACGGAGAAAAATAACGCGGGAATGAATTTATATTGTGCAGAACGAAATATTGCGAAGCCTGGGATATATTTTACAAACTGTACATACAACCAACCCGTTGGCGGGTGTGTGCCCGCGGAAAATAGGATCGCAACTAGCGATAGTATAGCCAAATATAAGATAAATTTTCGTTGTTTAATATTTTGATAGAGTAGCAATGATGCGTAAGCCAGAGGCGCAATTGACATGCTTAGGGCAATAAAAAAGGGATTATTAAGTATCTGGCGTGCATAATCAGGGCCTACCCCAACTTCATACCAGTCCGGATACCCCTGCAATCTAAATAGATTAGATATACTAGTATGCTTGCTTACTTCACGGGCCCAACTAATAACGCCTTCAACGCCACCGTGACTATCTACTTGAACTGAGTAATTTGACAGCAAATAATTAATAAATGGAATAAATGCATACCCATTTATCGTCAGTACGAACATGCCAGAGAGAATAAAAAATGCAATTACTCTGGAAATGTATCTAAAAACAAATGGTCGTGGACAAAATATTAAATAGAATATTATCGCTGTTGCGACGGTAAGAATAACGCCTCCATACAAGGGTGAACTAAATCCTAATCCTCCGTTAAAGAAAACAGTGATTAACGCAATAGAAATTGCAGAAGGGAGAATTGAGCCATGACCTTCTAATATAGGCAGGATATATTTCATAAATAACGGCAGAGCGACATACACAGAAAAAGTAGTTGCGGCACCAAGCTTCCATAGCTCTAATAAAAAATAATTAATTCCGTAAAAAAAAGCTGCAATGAGGGGAAAATATCGATATGGAAAAAGTTTATTAATTGATCGTGCAAATAAATAAATCGAAAGTAGTATCGCAAAAAACCAGAAGATAAAAGTTAAACGTTGAGCGTCGGTTATAGATAATCCTAAATAGCTACCGAAGGCAAGAACGGTGTGAATGAATAATGAGCCAAAATGCATTGAGGTTTCTTGACCAAGACTATCGACATGTGTCCAGGCAAAAAAACGATTGAGATAGGTACTCTGTATGTTAATCGGATAAGCCGCGTCATTTCCCGTTACATATTGCCCCGGACCGATCCAAATAAGAGGAATTAAACTGACAATGAACAGGAGAAATAGGTCTACAAAGAGAGGAGAATTTTTAAAAACTCTACTCATACTTTTTTAACCGCAAATAAATCAAAGCATATGGATGGAACGCGAAAAAAAATAACTTCCGAAATAAGCGAAATGAAGCCCCAAAAAAAATACGGTTTATGTCTGATACCCGCATGCTCCGTTCGTAATATTTTTAACCCTCTAAGACCGTATACGACATATCCTAATTTAGTCAAATCACTAATTACCCAACCTGATTTATGAACCTGATACGGATTACCGTCGTACGCTTCTTGTTCATAAAAACCATTTGGTGTTAATAGAATAATTTTTTTTCTGGCTATTTTCTCCATGGATTTAATCATTTTGATTGCCTCGCTCTTTTCAAGATGCTCGATGACATCAATTGATACAACCGCATCAAAACTCTTATTTTTATAATAATTTCCTAATCTACGTATATCCCCTAACTTATAAGAGTCGTGAAGCTTTCTTTTTTTACTTAGCTGCAGAGTTTTAGGATATATTTCGATGCCTTCACTTATAAATGTTTTACGAATATGCCCTATTGCGGAATTATATCCGCACCCCACATCCAAAACAGTTTTACAACCTCGCAGATGCCATTCAAGGCATTTAAAGAAAAAAATATTTTGAATATAGACGATAAAATTACGCAGCATAATTGCTCATGATGAAAAAAGCATTGGCGAATGTTCTTTCCCAGGTCGCATTCTTTGCATAATCATATGCACGACTTCTCATTTGTATATAACGTTTTCTATCAGATAGCAATGAAATCACGGCGTTGCTGAACTCTCTAATGGTATCATTAACAACGAGGGCACCGCCATACTCAGCTACTTCTTTGCCTAACGGGGGGACTTTTGAGGAGATAACGGGTAGTCCGGCCGCACAGTACGCACGAATTTTACCAGCATCGGCATAAAACCTTATTGAACCTGGAAAAGATCGGTAGGGCGCAACTCCAAGCGCGCATTCACGAAGCAAACTTGCCATTTTCGCTCCATCGGGTACATATCCGTAAAATTTAATATTTTTTTCTAAGTGAAGTTCTGCGACTAGTGATTGAAGTACGGGCAATCGCTCCCCACCACCTATAATCCGCAACGTCGCTGTAGGGATTGCTTTTCGGATCTTTTGCATTGCGCGAATGATAAGATCTGGGCCATTCTCTTCACCCAAGGTCCCCATATAAACTAAGGCATGCTTTTTAATTTTAGTAATTTTTAAGGATTGAATTTGTGTAGCTAATAGACCGTTCGGAACATGAATGACCGGAGCTGATCTTACTGCGTTAAGCCCTGCAGAAATACGTGCCGGCTGCATAGCTTTCGAGACATCCCATATGTAATCCGAATGCATAGCCGCAAACCGATCAAGAACTAGATAAACCCGGTTAAAAAGTTTGTTGGCATACCGGTTTGGAGAATAATCCGATACGTAGTAGACGACCGTCTTCACCCTGCCGATGAAACGTAGGAGAATGCCCGCGATTGCATTGACGCTCTCAAGACCGATAAAGTAGTCAAAGCGGGTACTATCCCGAAATGCCCAATCGATCACCGACAGGAAATCCCGTATCTTGAACGGCACCTGGGTGGCGTTGCTGTTGGTGAGCCGTAAAAACGGCGAAAGTATTCCGTACCACCAACCCATTTTATGAGAAATATATTTTTTGTTTCCGTCGTTGTATTCCTCGATTTTGTACGATATATCCTCTTCGCCCGGAACCAGCTGATCGAGTAAGACTAATTTTTTCACCCGGGGAAGCAAAAAATCACGGAGCGGCTCGACGCTTCCGTTGGTCGGCATTCGTTTGCCGTTAGACCAGAGGGAAAAGGTCGCAAAAAAAACGGTACTGTCGGGAGAAAGGGTAAAGTTACGTACGTTTTTCATGCTGGACCCGAAGTTTTGCTTCTTCAACCATCGCGGCTATCCCCTCCCGCAACTCGATTGAGGGAAGCCAGCCGGGAACCCTGCCGCAGTTGGGTGAAGCGATAGGATCGTGTCCCTTTTTGGTACCAGGAATCACCTTCGCGTTTGTCATGTCGGCGATCAAATTGGCAACATCAATGATACGTACCCATTCGTAACTGCTGGCGTCATAGACGGTTCGTCGCGGCTTTTTTTCGTTGAGCGCCATATAGAATGCGTTGGATAAGTCGGTAATATGTGTGAACTGCCGCCATTCCTCGCCGTCGGTCATCATGGTGATCTTTTTTGTTTTTAGAGCCTGGTAGATAAAATCTGAGATCACGTGACTTTTGATATCCTCCCCTTCCATATAACCGTAGGCATTCCAGACCCGAACACAGACGCCGTTTAACAACCCCGTCCATACTTCTCCTAAGCGCTTGGTCACACCGTAGACCGTGTCCACTTCCTCGGACAACTGGCTGGAAACAAACAAAAAGGGTTTTTTTGCCTTCTCCACCTGATCAAAAACATTTTTCATCAGGGCAAGATTCCAATCGAGCTGATTTTTCTGAAGCTTCGGCACATAAAGATACTTACTCCCGCCGACATCCCACGCCAAAAAATAGACTTTATCAACTTTCGCCAGCGGGAGCTTGGCAAACCGCGCATCTTCCTTTTTTCCTCGCTTCACATCGAATCGTATTACCTTTTCGCCTTTCGCCTCCAAAAATCGGCAAAACGGCGTGCCGATAAATCCATCCGAACCGATAACGAGATTGGTCTGCATACAAGGAATTATTTATCTTTGCGGTTATGACGCACCTGTTCGTTGATCCATACGTAGGTCTGGGCGAGACCGTCATAGAGCTTGGTCGAAGGTGCCCAGCCGAGCTTCTTTTTGATGAGGCGATTATCAGATGATCTCCCGCGAACACCTAACGGTCCTTTAATGTGTTTAATCTTTAACTTTTTGCCGGCGATCTTCATCACCATTTCGGCCAGTTCATTAATACTCACCATTTCTTCGGATCCGATGTTGACCGGACCTTCAAAATCACTGTCCATGAGCTTGCGTACTCCGTTTAAACACTCGTCGATATACAGGTATGACCGCGTCTGTTTCCCGTCCCCCCACATTTCGATGGTGCCGCCGTCTTTTGCCTGCGCAACCTTCCGACACATGGCGGCGGGTGATTTTTCCTTTCCGTTATTCCAACTTCCCTCGGGACCGAATATGTTATGGAATCGCGCGATGTGCACTTCCATACCGTAGTTACGCTTATACGCAAGATACATCCGTTCGCCGAAGATTTTCTCCCACCCGTATTCACTATCGGGTGCGGCGGGATATGCGGAAGATTCCTCGCAATTGGGGTTATTGGGATCCATCTGATTCCGTTCCGGATATATGCAGGCCGATGAGGAGAAAAAGATTTTCTTTATTTTGGCAAGTCTTCCGTAATGCAGTGCATTGAGATTTATTTGTGCCGAATTATGCATGACGTCGGCATCATGATCTCCCGTAAAGATATATCCTGCGCCCCCCATATCGGCCGCCAATTGATACACCTCATCAAACGGCAAGTTAAAGACTTTCTGACAAAATTTCTGATCACGAAGATCGCCGAGCAGGAACTCGTCAGCAGGACTTTTGCTGTATTCGTGACGTTTGATGTCTGCTCCCCGCACCCAATAGCCTTCAGCCTTCAGTCGCTTTACCATATGACCGCCGATAAAGCCTCCTGCACCGCACACTAACGCTATTTTATGATTTCGTGATATTTTTTTCATAGACTATAAAAGTAGGTTACTCTCGCGAATAATTATTTATTTTGATTATTATACATATTCCGGCAAAAATTACCCATGCCAGGATGAGCAGGGGGCCTACAACGGATTGAGGAACATATCTTACAGTTGCAACTCCATGAACTCCTTTCGGAATCGTATATTCCTGCAAACCGTCGGGTGTTCGCTTTGGTTTCAATTCGATATCTTGCACTGAAAGCATCCAATACGGATTGTATGTCTCTGAAAAAATGATTGAAGCATCGCTATCACGCTCTGGTAGTACTAATGAGTATTCAGCTGGGGATATCATCGATACCGAAATTGATTGATTTGGCTGATCCACAAAAAAAGCATGGCCAAACGATATCGATGTACGCCAAATTGAAATACCGTCTATACGATCGTATCTTTCATAACGACGTGTTTCGTCAATGGCATTAATTATTGACTGCCGAGCATTATTATCCGGTTTTCCGTCTTTTACAAAAAGTTCATGTTCTACATCACTCGGAACAACAATATACTTGACTCCGTATCGTGCCAGCTGTTTATCATTTCCCTCTTCGGTGATCCAGGGAATAAACGCAGAGGTGCTGGCAATAGACAGTGTCTCTAATGAGATTGCTCGCTTGTTATCATCATAGTAACCGTATCTACTTCTGGTTGGAACCCACAGAACCCGTGCAAAACCGTTATCCTCTCTCAGAAAATCCTTTAGTAAGACATATTCATTGGGTACTTTACCTGGAACTAATGTGCCGCGTATCCCGCCGGCATAAAAATCTCTGAAAGCGAACAACAGTAGACTCAACAATAAAGCAAAAAACCCCGTGCGAAGGTATATAAACAGTTTTTTATGTTTGATTGCGCGCATAACAGCATCATTACTACGTTCTAACGTGTAGGCAATAAGCACCGTATAGGAGATTGAAATGAGAACATAAAATTTTGTCGGATCACGAAACATAACAAATCCGGGAACATGCACGAACATCCACTCATAAAGAGATCCGAAAGGTTGATTAACCCCTTTTGCTAAAAATGCTCCAATGAGTCCCATAAAAGCGAAGAACAAAATTTTTATTTTTTTCTCACGATCTTCCTTACCAAGGAACAACAGGGAACTGAAGGCAAGAATGGGAAATACAAGAAATTCGGGTCGTAAAAATGACATTTTTCCGAAGATATTTTCCGGCCAATTCGGATGAAGCAATGACATGGTATGAGATTGGTCTGCGAAACTGAAAAAGCGAAGCGCATCGGAAGATAAATATACCGGGCTCAACAAGGTATCGATGGGCGTTCGGTAAATAATTAACGGGAGGATCCAATACGCATGCAACCCGAAAATTATGAGGCCGGCACCGGTCCCGACTAACATGAGCCTAATATATACAACTTTCTTTACTCCTTTATTCAAAAAAACAAATACAATATAGGGCACAATTGCCATTACGGTGATATAAAAAATTCGCGCGTCAAACATAAGCTGAATGGCACCTATGACACCGACTAAACAGGTGGTGCGTACCAACTTGATAGATTCTCTATGGAGCAGATCCACAAGATGCATGCTGAGATGAATAACAAGTGGTGCTATCGCAATTGCCCAAATCACTCCCATTTGTCCTCCTGAGAGAACCATAATAAAGTGCGTATTTATCACATACAGAATTCCCAGGAAAGAGAAGCGCGCCCTGACTAGGGACTGGGTAAGCCTGATGCTTGAAAATAATGCGATGATGATAAGCGGGATAAACCACACGATTCTCTCCGTAAATTCCCACGGAAGAGACATATTGGAAGCTATCCGGGCGGTGATAATGTACCACGTATCAAGAGGGGCCAATATCATTTTCCCCCCGCCCAATCCGTTTCCAAAATAGGTTGACCATGAAACCACCCATGGGTTCATGGAGCTGGAAAGCTCGACAAATCTGTATCCCCAATCGCCTGATGAAAGCGTACCGCTGATTCCCCATCGAACAAATATCGGGAGCAGTAACGTCATTGACAAGAATACGAAGATCATAATTATTTAAGCTACGATTGCCCTAGCTTTCGTACAATTTTTCTCAACGGTGAAATTATTCTTGATAATCTTGCTCTTATACTACTTCCGTTGTATTCCCATATGTACGCGCATAGGGCAAGTGCGATGAAATAATAAGTCCAAACTGCATACCCTTCGGCGATATCAATTTTGTTGAGTGCCACGTATACGGTCGAAAGCATATACATGGCCAAACCTACGATAAAATAGGCACTTCCGCCGATATTAAACTTTACGATTACAAAAAATAGAGTGGCAAGCTTAAAATATAGCTCTGCTTCATATCCCATTTCCTGTAGCGGTACATATACTGAACTATATATCCGATACGCAATAAACACTATTAATGTTGCGGTTACATACCTGTTGTTCATTATTTTCCATATCAAATACAACAGTGTCGGCAGAAGATATAAAAGAATATAGGAATAAAACTCCACGTCCTGTGATAGATTTTCAATTTTTATCTTAAAGTATTTCATAAATGTCTCTAAATCTTTCAAGGGATGTATCTTGTCTACACGATATTTTGTTAAAAAGGCGACAGTATCAAAATGCACCTGTATACCTTCCCCTTTCGTATATTCGCTTTCAAGCGTAACGGTGTATCGTATATTTTTAGATTCAATAATCGTTGGAAATCCTAGAGGGTAAAAATTTCCCCCGTAAAGGACACGCATGTCATAGTGTCCCGTAAATAACAGTTCGCCCGTGTCCTGATTCATTAATTTGAAAGTAATTACCCCTTCTGGATCTTCTTTAGGTAACTTGAAACGCAGTGCAATCGTTCCGAGGTTATTCATCTGGGATGTGAAACTGAACTGCACGGTTCCCGGGTTGGGCAAAGTTACATATTCATTCTCTTCTACATTTTTCTGATGATAAAAATTCAAGGAAAAAAAGCTTGCTCCCGGATAATTAACAATCCCGTATAAAAATCCGATAAGCGCCAATATGCACGGAATAATGATCCAGGCAACACTTACCTTTAGAAGATGGTAAAGCTTAAAATATTGTTTTTTTTCCATGGAAGATTTCTTCATACACTCCGCTTAATTGACACTTTTTCCCTTTTTTTGTACATAGCCAGCGTAAAGTACCAATGCGATAGAGATAATGTAACCCGTTATGCTTATGAAATTACCTATATTCTGCAGTCGCTTCGGCTCAAAAATTATTTTTAATTTTATGGGCTGGTCGCCACCTTCATATCCCCGTATATTTCGCATTTGCGCCGTATCGATCTTCCATGCATTAGCGTAGTCATACACTCTCGTATTCATTCCCGTCATATACGGTATTGTATATTTGCCCTGTTTGTCCTCCAGGTAGATCCGCCAGGTTCGGTAATATGGCTCAAGCAATACCATATATTGGACTTTATCCGCATTATTTATTGTGACAGTATATTCCCCTTCATTATTCTTAACATACGAAAAATTATCGTTAAGTTGAACTTCAGAGAGTGAAGCGGTGAGATAAAGGACATCAGTAATATATGCGGGATTGATTTCATATAATTCATATCGATCGCCGAAACTGGCAATAACGTTTCCGGTCATATGATTGATAAATTCATCATCCTGTAGCGTATCCAATTTATTCGAACCCCATAACCAGAGCGCATAGTTTGCAGAAGATGCAGGAAGCCGCTGTTTGTTTACGATAATGTATCGAATACCCAACTCCTGAAATATTTTTCCCACTGCTTCATAATTCCTTTCTTTTATATTCTTGATAATTGTTTGGGCAATCCCCGGACGGGACGGTATATCGAAGCTTAGCTCTCCCGTGTAATCTATTTTATTTGTTAATGGGGTAATAATTGACGGTCCGCTATAGAAATGATTCGGTAGTTTTCCGTCTTCAATATAGATATATGATGGAAAAGTAAGAGGTAACCATACGAAATGCGCTCCCGTATCCATATTTTTTAGATAACGAACCATATCATTAAAATCCTGATTCAAAGTTCCTGAAATTTTTGTGGAAAACTGCTCACTTCTATGTTGTGGAAATAGAAAGTTAAATCCTGAATAGACGGTGAGCACAATAATTGCGCATGCAAAAAATACGGCCAATTTCTTGTGCAGGTTTCCGATAATCCAAAGACTCCATGAGAGAAGGAATGCGTACTGAAATGCTAATGGTAGCGCAAATTTATCATACGAGGTTTTGAACATTGCGAATAATGGCACATATGAGTTGAGCAGTAAAAATAATTTAAGGCTCCAAACATCTATATTTGGAGTAAATAAAATTACGGTAAATAAAAATGAAAAAATGCTCAATAAATAGATGGTTCTCCTATTATTTCTCTTTAGTCGGGCAAAGAGTATGCCTCCCAAAAGCACCGGCCAAAGATAGAGTGAATTCAGTGGATTAAATACGATATTCATTCCCCATCCTGTTCGTTCCTGTTGAAAAAACTGCGCTAAAATTGGATTGAGATGTGAGATCGCCGCAATATAATTTGCGTTCGCACGCGAGGCCGCCTTCAACGAATCAAATGATAACGCGGCAGATGAGCCAGCTTCAGTAATCAATTGAGAAGCAATTAGATGTATTATCCAGTGCGTGTTAAGTACAAGAAATGAGCATAAAAATATTGACGTAATTTTGATAAACACTAACGGTTTCCTTTTAAATTCTAAAAAAAGCAATGGAAGAACAGAAAAAAAGAATGCCCCATACCATGGAAGAGTTATGAGAGTCGCACTTACTGCTGAATATATCAATGCACATAAGACGGGAAGAATATACCGCTCCTCCCGAACAGATATAATAAACAAATAGAGAAGCAACGGACACACGCTAACTGCGAAAATAGACATGAGCTCATGGGTGTATAGCGTAGTGATGACAAAATTTGATAATACATAAGATAGTGCTGCGGCTATTTTAAATACCCAGCCGAATCCAGATGCATCTGCTTTCAATTTGCCCATCAGAAGATAGAAAAACACAAATCCTGCTGCCAAATTAACTCCGTACATGGCAAATTGCACATTATGCCAGGGAATAAGCGATATTATCCAGATAAATATATAAAAGGGAGTTAAAAATGCTGGCGATGCATAAACACCGTACGTACCGAGTCTGTTTTGCGTAATAATGGAAGATGAATAGTGTTCAAAAAACGGTTTTGGCATAACATAATACAATCGCGTATCATCCCCACCGACATGATATAGTTGACCCCAAAAGAGCAAAGGAATTAAAAAAAGCGTAACGGCGATGAATGCCACTGCATATTTTGACAGAAAATTAAATATTACTTTTTTCATATGTTCCTGTTAGAGCTGATGCACTTTGGGAATGCAAAAGCACGCTTCGCATTAACCCAAAAGCCCAGCAAAGAACTGCTATCCAGACAATATTCCAGGAAAATAGATGCAGCCAATGTATACCGAATTCATCTTTATTTCCCAAAAGAAATAATGTCGTAGCAAGCGTATATACAATCAGCCACAACTTTGATTCTGTCCAGGAAAATGCAAGAGGTAATACAAAATATTGCGCACTTATCCCGGTCGTGGTCGCTAAAAAGATAACCAACGAATGCCCCATGCTCCGCCAACTATCCTTACGCTTAGCCAAATACATGGCAATGAGGACATTCACCACTACAGTTGCCGCAGTCAAGGCTATATATATCATACGTACGCCACCTGATGTCCCTCCAACAGAAGACTCCATGGTAAGCGTTTGTGAGTGCGCAAGCATCCGATAAACTGATGTAAGAAAAAAAGACACACCATATTGTCCCGGTATGCCACCATAAAAAAATACTTGCGTCACTATTTCCCTCCATGCGCTGACATAAGGAAGGAATGACATGAAAAAAATAATCATTGTCGTGGCAATTCTGAGGAAACCTTTTTTACACCCCAATGACTAAAAAACAGAATAAGAAGAGGAAAAAGAACGATGTGCTTGGTCAAAAGCGCCATTGTACCGAGCAGCCATGCGATAAACGGTAATTTTTTTTGAAAACTTAGCCAAGAAAGAATAAGAAAAAGAATGGCAAAATTATCGAATTGCCCGTGCTTAGAAGAAATAATCATCGATATGGGATTAAGAAAGTAGAAGAGAAGCGGGTGAAATATTGAAATCTTCCTCGTTCGGGCAATGTGTGTTAATACAACTAAGGTAACTACATCAACTACCGACAAAAAAAGTCTGATAAATACTGCAAACGGTACGCTCGGGAATATGTTAGTGCGTATCTGATCCAAGGTTCCCAATATATAAAACCATACAGGGGTATAATTATACGCGGATTGAGCTGAATATATGTTTTCTCCCTGATGGAAAATCTCGACATCTTTAAGATAGTTCGTTATATCGACGTTATATGGCAGTGTGGAGAACCATGCTCGAAGGATAATCCCTGAAAGGAGCAAAATGACATATATACCATGAAAGAATTTCGCATTCATATGGCTATTTTTCCATATATTTACCCACAGTCGATTTTAGAGTTTTGTTGTTCCAGTTTAACTTGACAACCTGCGCATCAACAGTCAAAAGCTCTGCATCAAGATAAGATTTTTCTGAAAGATAAAATCTAAAACCGATCTTTCCATGCTCATAATATCCCTCACTCCCCCAATTCCATAAATCCTCGGCTTTAAAAAAGCTATCATATCTATATATATTTGAATTAACCACCATAGCCACATATCCGACACCTGAGTAGAGAGGGGGTAAATCTCCGGTATTTACGATAATTGTTTTTGAACTCGTATACTTGCTGGCTTGTTGCAAGGCTTGCACATAACTTGCCATCGGTCTTGCAATGTTAAGAGCGTGATTGATATCTTTATGAAAAAAAATAGTATTTCTAAGAATAATAAATGAGAACACCACATAAATTATAATTGACTTAGAGCTATATTTCTCCAATAAAGATCTAACTAGCGCACCAAATAATAAAGATAAGAAAATTGCCGAAATATAATAGTGACGAGATTCAAGTCGTAGACTTGTAGGTAATAAAATATACGGCACTGCTGTTACTAATACTGAAAGTAAAGTAAAGCGAATAAAGTTTTTATCGATTAATTTCTGAAATAACAAGAACGCACCCATCCCAATTCCAATAACCGGACCAACGATATAAAAAGATATAAATTCATTAAAAATATCCGCGTTAAGTATAAAACCATATGGAATAATCTTTGTCGAGAGCACAGTGTTTCCGATAAATTTTCCTAGGAATACTTTATCGTGATCATTTATGAGTAATGATGCCAGCATGGAAGCAGGCATAACGATTGAATTTTTAATAACATTTTGTAAATCGATGCCGCCAATGTGTAGTTCTGAAACATTTTGAAAATAGAGGTAAATACTTCCAAAACGCAAAATCAGATATAAAGATATAAAAATAGCTGAGGTTGTAAATTTTTTGACATTTCGAGATATGATAAGTTCATACAATGCAATTATTATCACAGCGACTATTACATCTTCTTTGAACAAAAGACCAACGAAGAGCGATATATATGCAACCGTAAAACCCCAGGATATTTTTCTTTCATAATTCGCATAGATTAGCAGACCGCTAAGTAACAAGAAGGTTGAAGGTAACCCAACCAACGATGCTGCATACCAAGTGATAGTTTGACTAGCTTGCGAAAATGTTAAAAAAAATAACGCAGAATAAAAGGATATTACTTTTGTAAAAAAACGTCTCGATAAAAAATACACCAATAAAACATTAGCAATAGAGAATATATATGTAAAAATGAAGTATGGAAGCGTGTGTAGTTGAAATTGCTTATAAACGTAATAATAGGTGAACCATGACAGAGGTACAAAATGATAACTAAATGGTTTTATCAGACAAACGAGCCCGCAATCCCTAACTGATAACACCTTTCCAAAAAGGTACCACTCATCTGCTTGAAAATATAATCCTTTAAGAGGTACAAATAAAGCCAACGAAATAAGTATTAAAATGCCAATCAGAAGAATATCTGATTTCAGCATATTTGCTTTTACTCTGCTTGCGAATTTGGACATATTGACTCGCACCAAGGCATATTTCCGCATAGTATGTATCAGATTTACTGAGATTATTCATCTATATAATTCTCTACCCCTACGGTCATCAGATAGTAATATTTCAAATGAGGATGCCTCATAATTTGAGGCCAAAACTCGTTGTCTGATCGAGTACGAATCGTCTTCTGTATATAGGCACGCTTATTGAGTGTTTTAGGCAAGATGCTAATATTCCAAAATATAGCTCTGTATATCGCCAACGCTATGCGTCCTTTATTTTTGATAACGCAGAATAATGAGTAAAGCATGCATATAAAAAGGTGAATTGGAAGTATAGAGATTAACTTAAATGCTCCTAAATTTTTAATATAAGAGTTTATTCGATTTTTAAAGGAATGGTATTGAACGAATGAATTATCCATTTGTCCACTTGTAGCTCCCATCTTGTGATAGACAATTGACGAAGGAACAAAGACAACTTTATAGCCACTCAACCACACCCTATGACATAAGTCCGTTTCCTCAAAATAAGCAAAATAGTCCGAATCAAACATTTCACTATTAACAAGTACTGCATCTAAAGTTTTTTTTCGTATCATCAAACACGCACCTTTAGCCGAGTAAGTAAGTAACTGCTTGTTATAAAATGTTCCGTTTTTCTTTGCGTAACCGTAGTGGTACAGAAAGCCTGTAGGGGTAAGATATGCGCCCACCGAATCCAAATACCCTGGATTATCCATCATTAACAGCTTACTTTGCGCGGCTCCAATTGCTTTATCTCGTAAAAAAACTCGCACGAGATTACTGATACATGTTGATGTAGCCATCGTATCGTTATTTAAAAGGAGGATATATTCTCCATGCGCAGAAGAAAGACCGGCGTTGTTGCCTCCCGCAAAGCCAATATTTCTCGAAAGAGAAACGGTTACAACCTCAGGAAATTTTTGCCGGACAAATTCGACTGAACCGTCGTGAGATCCGTTATCAACAAAAATAATCTCAATGTGTCTATATTGCTGTTTTCTAAGACTATTTATGCATTTTTTGAGGTGATTTTTCCCGTTAAAATTTACTATAATAACTGATACAAGCGGGTGTTTTTCTGTATTTTTCATTTCTTTTGTAATGCAACCATAATATTGGATGCCCAAAATTTGGAGGATATCTGTTTTTCATCAATATCTTCAATTATTTTTTCTAGCATTGAAATTCGCAGAAGTGATAAAAATGCCCCGAAAAGTTTTACAAGGTGTCCCGTGTAATATACCGCTTTAACTGCATATCTTTTTCCGAATAATGACACAATGTCTTCGAGTGAGTAATGACGGTAATGCCCCACTTTTCTATCAGAATACATGTAAATGGGAATGAACAACGGGAAGACATATCGGAAAGCAAGAGGGACACCGACAATAACTATTCCAAATTTTTTTATGTATTCATTTAATTGAACTACTACCTTTTTATCATTTTGCAGGTGTTCTATAACATGCAGAAGAATTGTCATTTGTACGCTTCTTTTTTTTAGCCGTAATTTTGTGATGTCTGAGGCTACAAACAGAATACGATTCTGTAATTTTTTTATCTTTGCGACTGCTCTCGCATGAAAAAGCCCTTCAATAGAAAGATCGCACGCGATGACCGTGTATCCTAACTCCGCAAGAGCAATGGAAACATATCCCTGACCACATGCCGCATCCAGAATTATTGATTTTTTGTTCGTAGGCAGGAAAGGCTGTAACCGTCGAATATATCTATTCCGCCATTCAAATTGCGTATTTGCATAGTCATTTACATACTCTTTGTCATAATAGTTTTTTTGATGTTCATTATGTGTGTCCTCAAACACCCTGTCATCCAGAAAATTTATCACGCCGTTGGTGACTGCATACCGCTTTTTGCAACGTCCACAAATGATTGCTTTTTTACCTTGCCCTGATAGGGCGCCGCCGCAAGACGGACAGCAAATTATTCTTAAAAGATTATTCATAGTGCCTTCGCAAACTCATACTCATATATTTTATATATATCGTTCTTTTCTGCATATAGTCTGCTCTGCGTACATATGTGTGTGTGCTTTTTTTTGTCTTTATAGAGATCTAAGACGCCCTTGGCAAATGAGCATGGGTCTCCCGGTACTACGATCCCTGTGCCGTATTTGATAACGCGTTTGGAGAAACTATAG
Organism: Patescibacteria group bacterium; assembly: GCA_049322955.1. Taxonomy (GTDB): domain Bacteria; phylum Patescibacteriota; class Microgenomatia; order UBA10105; family UBA927; genus UBA927. Next base: position 900,764 of record JBMOPU010000012.1, read on the forward strand.
CCCTTTGTCACAATGGTAGGTATACCCGCAGCCGCATAAATTTGAATCTTCATAGGATCTGTGGTGGTAAGAAGTGAAGAGTCATCCTTCCTATAGGGCGCCAAACCGCAGAGGTATGAACCGAGTTTGGAAGCATACGTAAATATATCCTGATACCCATGTAATCGAACATAATTTTCCAGTGAAAATTTTTTTACTTTATTCAGTATGATTGCTTCTTCTGATCCTACTCCGATAATATCCAGTCTGAATGACGGCTCATATTTATGTATTTCTTTGAGTATGTCCGGTAATAGATCAGCCCCGTTCATGCGATTAAGCGTTCCTATGAAAACAAGTGTCGGCGTTTCTAACTTTTTATGCCTCCTGGGAAAAAGCGCCACCGGAACATTTGCGGGAATCACCCGTATGGGTTTTTGCTCCTTCATCCTTCTGCTTATTTGAATATCGTTCGATAATGCCCAATTTATATCACTGTTTGCATACGCAAAGCCGTCCAGCAAACGATACAAAACGTTCATTTTCGCTCCGCTAAAACGTTTTTTTGCAATACCGTGCGAATAAAAAATAACTCTTTTACATCCCCCGATACGACGGAAAAATATCGCTATGAGAGCAAGAAGAGAATTTTGTGCAATAACGAGGTCAAAAGATTGATGACGCATCCTGAATAACACCCACAGCCCCTGAAGGAAATGCAGGATATAGGTTAACGACGGGTGTCCGACGTATGTACGAATATTCTTCGTTGCTATCTTCTTGCCATATCTGTACTCATACACCTCGATATGCGTGAGTAACGGAATTTCAGGAAGGGGGAATTTAATAGCTGCTACGTATTGTGTTTTATGATCATTCAAATAAAGAGTCAAAAAGTCTTGCATGGCAGTAGTGGCGTAATGGGACAGTAGGAGCACCCGCGAAGACCTGTATCTCTCTTTGTTGGTATCTTTTTCGTTCATACATTCTCACACATATGTTTTATTCCCTTGTCGATAGTATATTGCTCCTTAAAGGGTGTAAGCGTAAGAAATTGTTTGTTTGAATATTTCCGATGAACAGATTGGCTTTCTGGCGGTGAGTACCTTATTTTTGATTTTGAACCTGTAATATCCACAACTTTTTTGGCCAGTTCGTATAAATTTATCCGTTGTGATCCGATAATGTTCACCGGTTCACCCGTTGCGTGCTTCTCAATAAGAAGCGTTAGTGCCCGTGCAAGATCGGTAACGAACATAAATGTTAATTCCTTGCTTTTTGGTGCCGTAATCTTTATCGGCTTATTGGCTTTGGCAAGATGTATGAATGTCGGGATAACTCGTCCTTTTGCTACATCGTCCCCGGGTCCATATACGTTGCCCGCTCTGGCAATTGCGATGCGAAGATTCTTATCGTGATAATACTTGCCTAAAATTTCTGTATATCTTTTTACCCATGCATACGCGCCGATATCTTCATCAAACCAATAGCCCCGATTAAAACGCTTATCCACCACACTTGATTTTGATATTGCATAGACTTCTACAGAGCTCATTAAGAGTAGCCGTGATACCCGGTTTATTTTGCATGCATCCAAAATATTCAACGCGATTCTCGTGTTCGTCTGCAAGATTTCATGTGTATGCGCCTGCTTATACGCCGTCCCGCCATCTAAGCCTGCGAAATGAAACACAATATCGGTGTTTTTCAGGACGCGAACGGTATTTTCGCGATTATTTAAATCAACGACGCAAACTCGTAGATTTTTTTTCCGTACGGCATTAGGTTTCTGTTTTGATCGATGAGACACTAGTGCCGTCACCCGGGCACCATGTTCAGACAAAAATCGTACAACATGACTTCCGATAAACCCTCCGGCTCCGGTCACGGCAACTTTTTTATTAATCCAAAAGGAGTCACTCATGATTTTCGCAGTATTGCAGTAAGAATACCTAGCAATCCGGCTGTGTATTCGACTGTCCTCATAATAATAAAGGCGAGTGTATCAACGGGACGGTGGAGAAACAATCTCCAGTTACGGATATATGCCATACGTATGGGAAAGTAACTTTTGGTTGCCGCTTTTGGTCGCTTCGCAAGGTATAACAACGAATCTCTGCCGTACATATATCGTTTTCGAAACAGTTTTCTTAGCGTAAGCGCCCCTTCATTATGACGAAGAATTTCAGTACTCCAGTAAGTGGCGAATCCCCCTTCTTGCAACGCTACCGCCAGATCCCAATCATCGCCACCGCCACCCAGTGATGTATCAAGCCCCCCTAATCGTTTCCATACGCTGGCCTTCACAAAACGAGGCGCTTCGATAGTTTCGTCACCCCAGTAGCATTGCCGCTCTAAATTTTTTGCCCGTGCCCAAATACCTTCACCGAATGAATCCTCCGATACGATCACCGCGTCTGCCCCTTTTTTACACAGATCAACGCAATTTTTTATTACTTTTGGGGTCAACTCCATATCTGCATCAATGATATATATGAATTCACCCTTAGCTTTTTTCGCTCCGTAATTCCGTCGGTAAGGAGCATCAAAATATCCCCGGGGCACCTTTGGGTTATAGGTATATACATGTGCGCCATACTGCTTGGCTATTACCCTTGTGTCGTCGGTGGAGTTACCGTCAACGAGTATGATTTCAATATCTTTGTGTGTCTGTGCCCTCACGCTTCGAAGGCAATTTTCTAAAAAAACGGCGGAATTTTTTGTGGGTATGATGACGGATACTTGCCCTTTTTTCATAATATTTCGATAAACCGGTTATACGACACTTTCCATGTGTGCTCATCACTTCCGCCGATTGCGTTTCTTTCCATCCTTTTGCGCAACGAGGCATTTCGTATGACCAGCATCATCGCGTCTGCAAGCTCACGGATGTCTGGAGTTGTCGAAAGCAATATTCCGCTACGAAAATCAGCAATAGAATCACACAGACCGGTCACACGCGTACCTATACTCGGCGTTCCGCAGGCGGCGGCTTCCGTCACCACCATCCCCCATCCTTCCTTTACCGACGGAAGCAAAAGCGCCCACGCCTCCTGCATGAGCTTTACCTTCTGATCCTTGGGGTGCTTATCAAAAAACAGATGATCTTTGTTAACCAGAAAAACATTTTTTTGCAGTCCGTACTCGTTAATCATTTCTTGGAGCCGTTGTTCCATCGGTCCGTAACCGACGATAGCAAGCTTCGCATCAGGGACTGATTTGACCACGATTCGCATGGCCTCGACACACATGTCCGGCCGTTTCATGGCGGTAAGCCGCGCCACAAAAACAAAGAGCGGAGTCTTTGACTTCTTCCCCGGTTTATAGCGATCATGGTCAATCCCTATGGGAAACGTGCTGATATGGGGAAGCGGGATGCCGAACGAAGCAATATCCTTTTTGACGCTTTCCGAATAGCACACAAACCGCGTCGTTTTATAAGTGAAGTATTCGAGCGGTTCTAAAAGGTACGCGATATGCGAAATCACGGGCGGCAGTTCATAAAAAAACACTTCCTTGGCCAGTTGATTTACGTAGGCTATTCGTTTCTCCCTTGGCACATATAAGGGTGTTTGCCAGCAAATGGTGTTGACGCAATCGATCACTTTATCGGGTTTTTCGGCAAGCGAGCGATAATACCGAAACGCTTCCCAATAGACCGTAAATCGGTTGCCGCGACGGATAATGCGGATGCCGTCAATCGTCTCTTCCTTTTTTCCGCCGTTGTAGGTTCGGGAAAACCACGTCACGGTATGACCGTCACGCACCAACCGTTTGGAGAGTTCATAAAGGATAACTTCCGCTCCTCCGACATCGGGATTTTTTATATCTTTCCAGTTGAGGATCAGGATATCCATAGATAGGCATGATTATACCGCTTTTTGCGCGCAGGCGATCAGCGTCGTGCCAAAGGGCAACGCGATCCGTGTAGTGAGATAAGTATCTAGTCGCATGGAAAACAACAGCAATCGGTTAAGCGGAGCGGCGGGCATGCGAAGCACCCCCTCAAGCACCGCCATCGTGTCATCGGTATGCGCGGGTGAGATCAGCAGTTTTTTCACAAGAAAGTGCGGCAGATACTGAAAAAAACCGAGATATCCGACAAATCGTACCGTGTATCCGCTTTTTTCCAGCGCTTCGATAAGGGCGGCTTTGGTGTACCGTCGCTTATGCCCCGATATCGTGTCATATGCACTCCATAACTCCGACCGTGCGGGAACCGTCACAAACAACATCCCTCCGGGATTGAGCAAAGACCGACATCTCTCGAGCGCTTTTGTTGCATGGGCAATATGTTCAATAACGTCAAAGATACCGACTGCATCAAATTTTTTTGCGGGTTTAAAATCAAAGAGATCGCCGACAACAAACGTTGCGGAAGGCACGCGTTTTCTTGCATATCTGATGCCATCACCGTGCATATCCAGGCCGGTCACCCGAAACCCCATCGCGGCAAGTTCACGAAGGACATATCCCGTACCGCATCCGACTTCAAGAAACCGTTTTCCCAGGGGTTTGGGAAAATATTTCGTGATAATTGACCGGATCGCATGGTTTCTGCCGCGAAACCAAAAATGCCGTTCTTCGCGGTCGACAAGAAGCGCATAGGCTTCTTTCGGGTAATCACTTGCGGGAGATTTTTTTGCCGTCATACATGCCCCGTATCAGGTGAAGAGCGAGGCATTCTCCCGCACCCATTCATACAGTTTTGTTATGCCCTCAGTAACACCCGTTGTCGGTTCCCAACCGAATTCTTTTTTCGCTTTTCTTACGTCAGCAACAAATATTTTCTGATCACCGGGACGCCAGTCCTGCGGGCTGACGCGGATGGTTTTTTTAAATAATTTTTCCAGCAGCGGACCGAATTCATGCCACACCGATAACGTATTTTTGGGACCGCCTCCGATATTATAGAGGCCGCCTTTTGTTTTTTTGCCTGCGGCAATCGCCATATCGTATGCGTGTATCAGATCATCAACGTACAGAAGGTCGCGCACCTGTTTCCCGTCGCCGTAAATGGTAAGTTTTTTCCCGATGGTGGTGGCGATGATAAACCACGCGACCCATCCCTGATCCTCTACGCCGAACTGTCGCGGTCCGTAAATACACGATTGACGGAACACCACGGTGTCCAATCCGTATATCCTGCCGTAATCATGCACGTATTGATCGGCGGTTCCCTTCGAACAGCCGTACGGCGAATGAAAATCCAAGGGAGCGGATTCACTCACTCCGTGTGAAAGCTTTTCATACGCATACCGGCCGTTTTTTTCAACGACCGAAACATCTTCCATTCCCCCGTATACTTTATTGGTTGACGAATAAATAAGCTTGGCCCGGCTGGAACTTGCCCGCATCGCTTCAAGCAGGTTAAAGGTACCCAACGCGTTGATTTCAAAATCTTCCCGCGGGTCGAGTACCGATGTGGTCACGGCAACCTGCGCGGCCAGGTGCAACACGGCGTCGGCGTTTTTCAAAAAACCGACGAGCTTGGCCACGTCGGCGGGTTTCCGGAGATCTCCTTTGATAAAGGTGAGTTTGCCGCCCAAACGCTTAAGCCAGGCAAGATTTTTGTCGGTGTTTTTCCGCGAGAGATTATCAAAGACCACGACATCGGCTTTTTTGCCGAGGTAAAACGCTGCGGCATTACTGCCGATAAACCCCGCACCCCCGGTAATGACGATACGCATAACGATCCTCCTTTACGGGACAGATACTTTAAAATTCAGTTCCTCATCAAAGCGCCATTTGCGCTTGTTTAAGTTATCATAATACCGCAGAAAGCGTAACCGATAAAATACCGCGATCGTATCCCAGAGCATATTGAGGATTGTTTTCCACACCCCGGTGGAAGTGATGCTGGAGGCTCCCGTAAAATCAAGCTCGACGGGCGCTTCGTAGATACGGGTGTACCCCAGGTATTTGGCGACGGCGAGTATTTCGATATCGAACGCGAATTGTTTCACTACCAATCGCGGCAGTACATCCTCGAGCACCGTTCGCCGGTACAGCTTCATCCCTACCTGGGTATCCCGCACATTCAATCCGAAAAGAAGCCGCACCAACTGCTGATATCCCCAGGAGAGAATTTTCCTCTCCAACGGATACATCACTTTGGAAACGGGATGCCGTTTGCTCCCGACAATGATATCCGCGTTATACCATTTGAAATGCTCGAGCATCATGGAAAGCCCGAGCTCGCTTAAATCTCCTCCCGCATCGAGAAACCCGATCACGTCACCGTGCGACTTCCCCATACCGAAACGGACGGCATACCCTTTGCCATGGTTCGTTTTGTACCCGGTCACCGTAACTTTTGTCGAACGGACTTTTTTTGCCTCCTCAAAGCTTTTGTCATCCATCCCGTCTATTACCACGATTACTTCCGTCGGCACATGGAGCAACTCAAGCTCCGCCAGGATATTCTGCAACTGTTTGCGTATGGTTTTTTCCTGATGATAGACGGGAATAATAAGACTTAACAGTTTCATAGGCTTATCGCTTCCGGCGATAGTATAGCAAAAGACCGATAAATAACCCGACGGCAACCGTGATATTTGCGGTAATGATCGAAAAGATACTATCGTGGAATGCCACGATAGCGGCAATCTGGACAACCGACGCTCCCGCGACAAACACCCATACACCCGTCTTTCCATGCCCCAAGAGCGTCATAATCAACACGTAACACAGCGAGTAAAACGATAAAAATATTCCCATCCAACCCACATGCGGAGCCGCGGGATAATACGATGCGCCAAACAGTAGCCCCAAGGCGATATGAGGGAACAGAAAATATCCGGTGGTAATCCCAAAAGAAACGGTGCATACCGCGAGCAACGCCGCCATCACCAGATTTCGCGAGCCTGTATTTTGCTTGGTTCGCTCCGCCACAACCGGAAAAAGCACATATGAAACGCTGCTTGAGGCAAAGTAGACTATTTTCCCCATGACCGAAAGCGCCGCATAATAGCCCGCTTCAACGGGCGGAAGAAAATGTTTGGCAAGCAGGATATCCGTACTATAGAGCGACGTGATGCCGAGCATGGTGATAAGCGACGGTGCCGAATAGGAAACGAATTCTTTTTTGGAAATCCCGCTCGGTTTGGCGTTTGCCGAGTAGACAAAACGAAGCGGGAGAAAGTATGCACCGAAACCGACAAGTCCCGTCAAAAATCCCGCGATAACCGTTTCCACAACACCCATCGCCGCCCCTATAATGCCACCCAGTAACCTCAATACGGTCGTAACGTTGTTCATCACCATCGCGGCGGTAAAAAGCTGGAACCCCTGCAACAAGCTGGTCTGGACGACGGTCACGATCCATAACGCGGAGGTAAGATACATGAACAGGATGGAGACAGGATGTGAAATGTGCAAAAAATCAGCAAGTATCCCCATAAGCGGCAGGACTGCCGCGGTTCCCCCTATCGCGACGATCGTTAGCCATTTCATCGTTTCGAGGCCGAGATTTTTTGCCTTCCCTACCTCCTGTTTTGCACGAAATCCCGCGATATACTTGGTGAGCACCGTTTGGAGCACCAGTGACGGAACGTTCAACAGATAGGAAAACGAAAACAGCGAGGCAAGTTCTCCGTAGGAAACGGGTCCCAGCATTCTTCCCACCACCAGGTGATAGGCGTACGCGCCGAGATTGGCGAGCGTCGAACCGATAAGGACGACAGCGCTTCCTCTTGCCAGGGGATGGGCGGCAATTCGCCGAAAGAAAGAAATAACCGTTTTCATGGGCGCCAGAAGCGGTAGCGAACGAGCGTAAGCAGGGCAATTACCCCGTCCCACCAGGTCAGCTTTTTCCCTTCTTCAAATTTTCTCCCGAAATAGGAAATCGGTACTTCATAAATCTGATGGCCGCTCCGCAAAAGTTTTGCAGTCACCTCCGGCTCAAAATCAAACCGCTTGGCGTTTATCGTAATGTTGGAGAGCGCGTCTTTCCGAAATGCCTTATAACCGGTTTCCATATCGGTGATATTGGTGTTGTAGAAAATGTTGGTGAGTAACGTGACAAACTTGTTGCCGAGTTCATAGACAAACATGGTGGAAAGATGCGCGCCCAAAAATCGAGATCCGTAGACTACTTTGACGCGTTCGTTTTCAAACGGGGCAAGCAGTGTGGGATAGTCCGCCGGACTGTACTCGAGATCGGCATCTTGAATAAGGATGATGTCTCCGGTCGCTTCCCGTATTCCCCGGGAAACGGCGGATCCTTTTCCCCCGTTTTTCGGCATGACGATAAGCCGGATTTTTTTCTGCCAATGCTTGAGCAGTTGCGGTGTTCCGTCGACGGATCCGTCGTCCACGACGATGACTTCTTTTGTCCATCCCGGCACCGTTTGGGCAAACACGCGGGTAAGCACCGACTCAATCGTCGCCGCTTCGTTATAGGTGGGAATAATCACGGAAAGTTTTTTCATACGATCAGGAAAGCGACGCATAGACCGACGCCGTTTCTTTTGCCACCCGTTTCCAGGTGAATTGTTTTGCCCATTCCATTTCGTTTTTTACCAGCTGTTTGCGTTCCTTGGGCGGAAGCATAACCGACTGTCGTATGGCACGCGCCAACTCCCCGGTATTGCCCGGATCGGCACTGAGCGCGGGACCCGATATTTCGGGGATACTCCCCCGGTCACTTGCCACCACCGGCACCCCGCACATCATCGCCTCTATCACCGGGAATCCGAACCCTTCATACCATGAAGGAAGCACTACGGATCGTGCACCGGAATAGAGCGCGGACATATCCTCATCCCGGATAAATCCGGGGCGAATCACATGTTTCCCTATCCCGAGCGACGTAATAAGCTGCAGGATATCACGGGTTTCCCGCAGTTCCGTATTGGAAAACGCGCTGCCTGCCAACACTAATGTTGTGTTTCTGCTTCGGGAAAGTTTTGCCCTGGTCAGCTTCCACGCGGCAAGAAGTCCCGTAACGTTTTTGTTCCAGTTCACGTCCCCGACATACAGCACGTATTCCTCCGGCAGATGATATCGCTGTCGCATGGCACGAATCCTCTGCTCGTCGGTGACCCGCTTATAGGACGGCGAGGGGGCAAGGGGCACTACATGGATTTTTTCTTCCTGTTTGCCCGTCAATTTCGCGATATCTTTTTTGCTTGATCGGGAATCGGTCACAATCGCCGCGGCTCCCATAAGCGATAATCGCTGTATTTGCCATTTTACCCTGCCGCGAATCCCGGGCGGAAATTTATCCGGAAATAGCAGCGGAATCATGTCGTGGACGGTTACCACCGTGGGATAGTGCTTAAAAAACGGCAGGGTCAGAAAAAAAGGGTCAAAAAACGGATAATGCACGACATCCGTCTTTTTGAGGATATCCTCAACCCGGGTAAAAAAGGAATACGTGTGCCCTTTTTCGTATTTTAGCAGCGCGTCAATGAGGTTTTTGGTATAGACACCCGTCCCCCGCATCCGGTGTTCGGTCGAGAGCGGCAACGTATTTATCGCGATATTCATAATTGCCTCTTGAGTATAAACGATACGAATGCGACAGACAACGAAAGAACGCCGATAAAAACGGACAGCCGCTGCCACCATGTCTCATGCAGTGCTATCTCGCCTTCCCGTACGCCGGAAGGAATCGTAAATGACGCAAGACCGCGTCCGTCGGGTTCACTGGGTATTGTTTTTTCTCCCGTGATAAATACCCATCCCGGATAGTGCGCGACGGGAGCGGTAAGCGTCCCGCTTGCGGTGGCGGTAAGGGATATCGCATAACGGGTCGGTGCCGTTTTTTCCGCGGAGACGGTTCCCGATGACAGAGAAAACGGCGTGGTCGCAAGCGACTTGGGATCGCCGGTTATCCATCGGGTCTGAAACGCATTCCCGAGCGACGAGGTGCCGCGGGACAATTGTTCATGCGCAAAATACTGTGCATCCGTCCGCGGCTGATAGATAACCGGATGAAAATACCGCCAGGTAAATGCAAATGCGCACACCACGATCAGAACGCTGACGACGTTTTTTCGCGCAACCGCGGCAGCGAGTATCGGGGTCGCTATGACGATAACCGCAAGGAGCCGCCACGGATACTGGATGAGCGAAAGCGGCGGGATCATTTGCCATACAAACACAGAGACCGGCAACATGAAAAAAACGGCGGCAACACCGAGCAGCCGATAGAAGAGGAGTTCTTTGCGAAGGTGATTTTCTTTCCGGGAAACAAAGAGACCTGCGATAAAAATCACCATCGGCATAATCCCGATCTGGTAGGACATTTCGGTAGCGCCTCCCGTTTGTCCGCGGTAGCCGCTTCCCCAGGATGGGAGCAACAACTGGTCTAACCGGGGAAAATAATCAAACACATTCACGTTACTGAGCCCGCTAATGAACTGCCGTTCATAGAGCGCGGGTATCCAAAACACACTCGACATACCCACACCCAGGAGTATGGCAAAAAGCCCTTGCCGGCAAAACAAAAAAGCGTACAGAAAAAGTACCGGCACAAATAGCATCGCCATAATGTTATGACTGACGATAAGAAGCGCCACACCGGCGGACGCCATACCGTATCGTTTTTTCGTAAGCGCAAAGAGTGATGCAAATATGAAGGCGATCGCCCATATCTCGCCAAGGGAACCGCGGATATACATATCAAGAAACCAGTACGGTACAAAAGCCCCTGCCAGCGCCCCGATCGCGGCACGGAATGTACCGAATTTTTCCTTGAGCCAGAGGTATGAAAAGAGCACGGCGACAATATAACCCGTTGCGGTAACTAATTTGACGCTATCGACAAATGAAAATCCGAATACATGAAACAATGCGCCTACCAGGTTGGGAAACGGATATTGAAACGTAAACAGCGGGATCCCCAACCCATAATTTAAATCCGGAGCCCATCGGGGAAATAACGTGCCGCCGGAAAGCATCGTAAAATACTGCCAGAACCGTATAATGTGATATTCACCGTCATGGGTCGGAATAAATCCATTCCCGAACAACGGTGACGCGGCAAAAAGTACCGGAATAAGGACAAGGATAAACGGTATCATAGACGCTTTTTCGGAAAAATCCGCGATCCAAAAATCATCGATATTCCGTAGATGATAAGCGGAATTGCGGTAAGTACTACCCGTGCTATCGGCGTTATCCCCCCGTATTCCCTTGTCGCTATCCACGGAATGTACCGTGCCATAAGGCCCAACGAAAGCCAAAACACAACGCCGTGCATCAACCCGTTTGTTGTTCTCGGGATACACGCCGCGATACTGATGAACCACACGGCATACCAGGGATACATTTCTTCACGCAAGGGACTAACGAGAAATACGCCGACCATAAGCCAAAACGCGTACCGGTATTTTTTATCGATTGAAAGCTTGGGGAGGAAAAATAACGGTAACAAGGCAACCGTTGCTCCTTTGATAAGTATCGAGGCGATAAACAAAAGCACGGCTACGATTTTTACGGGCACACCTTTTCTGTCCCATAAGACAAGCGAGCCGATGGCAAGCGCCATCATGGTGCCGTCGTTGTGACCGTTTATCAGCAGTTCCGTAACGATGAGCGGATTTGCCGCAAAAAACAGCACCTGATCCGTCCGCCCGGTTTTTCGGTAAATTAACCAACAAATAATCCCATACGAAACGCCCGCCAAGAGTTTGAACGAAAAAATACTCAAAAATATGTGACCGTTTCCCGCCATGTGCGGAATCGCGGTAATTAAAATCCAAACCGGACCGTACAAGGCGAGTTTATTGGCTGCACGCGTGAACGAAAGCATGGGTTCATTGGGTATTTCAATCGGCATCACCACATAGGGATTTTCCCTATACTGATAGGTTACTTTGGCAGTCGCGATGTAGTTGAATATGTCATAGGAAAGCGCCGGGAACGCAAACAGGGCAAGCAGGACGATACCGATAAGCATCCGGGGAATTTTTCGGATGCTCACCGTTGCCCGATATCGCAAAACATCGGCATAGGCGACGTACCAAATAACCAGAAAGACCCCGAAAAGCAGGGCGGTAAGCGGTGATTGCCGATACACCAAATACCGCATCATATCCTCCCATTGCCGGGTATAGGGAGCAAACGGGAGCGACAAATGCGGATCAATAAATCCGTAGGAGATAACGCAAAAAAGAAGTGCCGCAAGAATCGTCAACGCATATACCAATCGTTTCATAGGTTATAAAAGCGCTTGTTTTGCTTCTTCCCGGATGCGGAGCGATTCCGTTAACAAAGAAGAAAGCGGCAACTTGGTCGCATCGGTTTTTTCGGGAGTCCAGGTAAATGTTTCGGGAACATGCGCGCGTATGTCGGATAACACCCGCGTATGCTCCCCTATCGCACCCAGGTATCGCGCGACAAACAACCGTACGTCTTTCCCTTCCGCCGAGGCTTTTTGAAGAAGCGGCGTTGCTTTTTGGAATTCCCTATCGGAACGTTCCAACGCGTCCACGGCGAGGAGATACTGTTTGTATTCAAATAAGGTTTTTGCCTCGACAAGATATTTATCCGCAAGCGACAGATGGTATTTGTACCGGGTAATCGAGCCGAAATACAGCGGTTTTTTGAGCTCGTCGATAATGCGCATGATCCGATAGAGTTTGTTTCCCGGCATAGCGGAAGGATACGGCAATACGTACTCGGCACGAACCTGCGGGGATACGCTTAAAAAGATCACAATGCCGACCAAACAGCCGAACAGTCGAACGTTCATGATGCGAGAGATAATAAATACGCCTTAGGAAAATGGAGCGCTGAAAATAAGGCAAACAAAAACCCCCGCCATCCGTCGACAAATCCCTTATGACGGATAAACAGCAGGAAAAACGTACCAAGCGGTTTTCCCACAAGATATGTTACCGCGGCGGCAATGCTTCGATTGCCTTTTTTTTCGGCAAGTTCGCGGGCGGTAAGGGCAATATACGCGGCGGATTTCTTCCAGTACTGCTTTGCCGAAACATAGGAATAGTGGTCAAGAGGATTGGAGAGTTTGCCTACCGAACCGGCTATCGTTATCTGCTCATGGACGCTTTTTTGGGGGAAACTTCCCTTCTCCCGCCTGAAGAGTCGGACGACATAATCCGGGTATTGCCCACCTTTGCGGAGCCAATCGCCCAAAAAATAATTTTTTCTCGGGATTGCGTATCCGTCAAGTGAATTGGCATTTGAGCATACCGCCCGGATTTCGGAGGCCAATTCATTACTCACCACCTCATCGGCATCGAGCTGGAGAATCCACACGCCGTGGGCATGATCCAGTGCTTTTTGTTTATTGATGTGGAACATCGGCGGGTTGGTAGTTTCAATTACCGTAGCCCCGTGCTTTTTGGCAATGATCGCCGTGGTATCGGTAGATGCGCCGTCCACCACCACGATTTCGTCGGCAAGCGTCCGCACCGACGCAAGACAGCGTTCGATATTTGCGGCTTCGTTATGGGTAGCCAGCGCTACGGTTATGAGGACATTCTTTTTCGCCATATGAGTGCTATTGTACCAAGTGCCGCAAGAATAACGAGCGATGCCGCACTGATACCGTTGGCTACGGAGCGTAATTTTGTGTCCGAAAATACGAACCGGATATCATAGCTACCAGGATCCAAATCAAAGGTCATGAGTCCGCGATACGACGGATCCTGAAACTGCAAGGCATCGGCTTCAAGCGGGGCACCGTTTATCGTCACCCGCCATCCCGGAAAATAGAGCGTGTTCTCGACAAACCGCACGGGACCGGTCGTCTCCACATGATAGGAACGTACGGTGCTGGTCCGTATTCCCTGGGTGATTCTGCCCTCACTGGGGATAAGGTACGCGGCGCTTTCGGGGCGGCGTTCCATAAAACGCACCGACCAAATAGGACTGCTTTCGCCGGTATCGGTGGTGCTGTTATAAATCCCCGTAAAAAACGACTCCGGATATTGTTTGTACTCCTTGGCTCGCCACATGGGAACGGTCGTAATAATCCCGACGATACAAAGGAATACGGCAATTTGTCTCCGCCGTTTGGGTGACGAAAGCACTACCGCAAGCGCTCCGATGACGGCAAGCAGAAACGTTGTGACCGACAAAAGCCTCCAGGGAAATTGGAATTTCTGAAGTATGGTAACCGTATTCCACAGCGGACTTGATAGTTGCGTCATGGCAAACAGCGTAAAGAACAACAGCAGGATGCAGGCGATGAGAAGTTTTTGGTATTTCGAATTTTTCTCCAGTAAAAAGAATCCCACGATGAGCGCAAGCCACGGACCGGCTCCCAACCATTTGGACAATTCATTTCCTCCGCCGTAGCTCCAGGGAGAATAAATAAACGCCGTCCACGGCACAAACCGTCCGGCAAATTCACCGGCAGTCACGATGTCACGAAGCGTATATTTTCCCTCAAAAAAACCCGGCACCCAATAAAATGCGGACAGCAAAAATCCCCATCCCACGGCAATCGCCGCGATCACCAAAAAACGCGCACGAAGTTTTGTCTCGTGAACGGTCAAATAAATCGCATACCATGCAAGGATCGGCAAAAACATGATACTTAACGCGTTATGGGCAAGGATAAGACATGCCACTCCCACCGCGATGACGGTACCGGGAGCAATCCCCCACCCCTTCCGTATATTTGAAAGCAAAAGCAAGCCGTATGCGATAATCGGCGGAAAGATAAATGCCATGTGTTCGCCGATTGCTCCCCGAACATACAGATCGATAAACCGATACGGTGCAAATCCGTATAGCACTGCGGCCGTCACCCCGGCCGCCACTCCCCATGAAGCACTTGCCCACAGATACATTGCCAAAATGCTGGCAATGAAACCGCTGGCAAAAACCAGCTTCGTGCTGTCAACGAATGAAAATCCCAAAAAGTGAAAGAGCGAGCCGACATACGAAGGAAGCGGATACAAAAACATAAGGATCGGATGTCCGTATCCCCAGTTCAGATTCGCCGCCCATCTCGGCACGATGTTCCCTTCCGAAAGAGACCGGTAAAAGTTTGCAATTCGCGCGATATGATCCTGCCCGTCATGCGTCACGGGAAAACCCGGATTGAGCAAATCAGAAAGCGGCAATAGCGCGACACAGAACAGACCGATCCATACTAATACGGAACGTATGTTTCGTTTCACTTTGTTTCCTCCATTATTCGTTTCTCGATAATAAACCCGCTCGGTAATTTCCACGAAGCCGTAACGTTTCCTTTTTTAATCACGGTTTCCAACCATCCATTATAACTCCACGGTTTTTCGGGATCAGGTTCAATCAGCAGATATACGGTGTTTTCAAGCGATGTTCCCGGTACATACCCGTATCGCTTTGAAGCGTGCCAACCGAGAAGATAGTCATACGCGTAGGTATATACGGGGGGCGTAAAAACAGCAAGATTAAAACGCTCACCCCGTGCGTCAGTGTAAATGAAATCGATCGCATCAATTTTTCCGCGTATTTTCGCCGTCCCGCCATAGTCGCGATAATCATAAGTAATTATTTTCGGAAATCGGTAAAACACATTGACAAGAAGTACGCCGAGGAGTCCCAGTGCCACCCATCTGCCTACTTTTCCATGCATGGCTTTCATACCCGTGTATGCACCGAGGATGGGATAAACAAAATACAGCAGAGAAAAATAATGGGAATATACCGGTCCCCGATACGGATAATAAATGATAAGATGTGCAAAAATGAGAAGCAGTATCCCCGTCATATACTGTTGCTGTTCTTTCTTTTTTTCGTGATACACGTACCAGATAGCGGCCGAAAAAAGTATAAACGGAAACAGATAGGTCATTCCGGGTATACCCAATGAGAACGACTCTCGTACCGTTGCAAGCAGTGCATTGCCGTCTCCTATCACCCGGCAATCGGCTGAAACGGTTTTGCCTGTGCACCCTGGGTAACCCGCGTGCCGTACGACAGCACCCCGCGAACAATATTCCATCCGTGTCGGGCCTCAAAGAGTATCATGGGCAGAAACCCCATGAGAGCACCGGCCGCAATGACTATCCAACGACGAATATCCCGTACACGAAGCACGACTGCAAAATAGACACCAACCGCGACGAGTGCGGGTACCGCCATCGGAATTTCAAAATGATAGAGACTTGCCGCCAAAAATGCCGTGAGAAAAACGGAAACTAAGGTTTTTTTTCGCGACATCCATAGCGCATACAAAAATGGCATAACGAGAACTCCCGAGTAATTCGGAGCCCATATCATTCTCGCTTGCGCGGTCAGGGGAAGCGATACGGCTGACAACAGCAATACAAGCCGCGCAGTAGCATTTCCGAATATCCTGTTTGATAATCTGGTCAACGCAAAAATCACTGCCAAACTCACCGCGCATAAAAACACGATCGACCAGTAAGGGTTGCCGGCACCAATGAATAACAAACCCGCGAGTATATATCGATATCCCGGTCCGTGGAAAATACCCGGCAGTCCCGCAAAACCCGCACCCGCTTCAGCACCGATAAGCGTAAATTTATGCGCAAACGCAATCGAGCTTGCCGCCATGGTATCGAGCCCCTGATCAAAACCGAATACGTAGTTGCCGTTTAGTGTCTCCACCGTACGAAGCACAATTCCCAACGCAATCGCCACCAAACCGGCCGCGGTTAAAACGTACGTACCCAACGCAGATATCCGTTTCATAGTATTATTTCGTCACGGCGATAATTGCCGTTTCTCCGTTTTTATTGGCAAACCGTTTCAGTACCTTGGCTCCTGCGGGAACCCCGTTGCTATCGTAGAGATACAGCGTATCCTCACTCATATCTTCCGTTCGTTCGGGAAGAAATCCGAACGCGTATGAGCCTATGGTATGGGAGGCTGCAAATCCGCCGGACGTGGTACCCCCCTGTGCCAGATATTTTTTGGGATCGTAGTTACTGTAAAAAAGGAAAAACATATACGACTGATACAGCGCTCCCTGGTTACTCATTTCAATCCGGGCATAGGTTCCCTCCTGTTGTTTTACATACGAAACGGCTTCCGATATCGCGTATTGAAACGAATCGGATTGTTCACGCGGAAAGCGTATGAAGTACCCGTTCCAAAACACGGCTACTCCGCTTATCGCTACAATCGCAATAATCACTCCGAGCAATCGTTTTCCGTCGGATTTGAGCATGCCTATGACATACCATACCCCCAAAGCGGCAACAATTTGGGGAATAGGAATCGCCGAATAAAAACGCATCGCATGCGGTGCTCCGGTCGTCAGTGCCGCCGGTATGGGAGCCGCGACAAGGTATGCCGCAAGGAGGAGCGTTACACGTGACGGAAATTTCTTCTTGGCAAGAAAAACAACGCCGGCGACCAAAAACGGGAGTTCCCACAAATACAGAAGCCCCATACCCGGCACCTTGTGGGCTTCCCGCTCACTCCCTGTAAATAGCCATCGCGGGGAAAAATGCGAAAGATAATTCCCGGCAAAAATCGCAAGACTCGTCGTATATTTGCTATATACCACCCGACCGAAGAGATCATGCCGCGTTACCGCATCGGCGTATCGTGACGTTGCCTCCGTCATTACGGGACTATCGGGCGCAAACGCGCTTGTTCCCTTAAACCGCGACATACCTTCCGGCGAAAGACTGACAATCATTGCCGGTATCGCAATAACACTCCCCGCCATGACCGCGATAATCACCTGCTTTTTTTCACGCAGTAGTTCTTTCCAAAAAAGTAGGAGGGTGACAGCGGCAATGCAGGGTACGATCAGCTTCTGGCTTTGATACCCGTGCAGTGAAAGTGCGAAGAATACCGCCGTATATATCCAATCCCGTCCACGCTTTGCAATAACTGCGCGAAGCAGGAAGTATAATCCGAGCACCGCGAGCGTAAGTCCCAAATTTGCCTCATGGCCGAGTCGTGACAGATAAATATGCCACGGAGAAATCGCGAGAATTGCGAGCGCCAGTTCTCCGATCGCACGAGTACCCAAATATTTGTTCCCGACAAGAACGCCTATTTGATACGTCGCCCATAGCGTAATAAGAGAGAGAACAAACGCGGGCAATCGCACGGCAACTGCGGTAAGGCCGAAAACCGCGACAAACGGGATGGTGAGATAGACATACAGCGCCGGCCGAAAGTCATCGTAGGCACGTAACAGCAACGGAAATGAGTTGCCGTATTCGTCTTTGCCGGTCACCATGATCGAATAGGCGTTATAGCCTATGGAAACCTCATCCAAAGACGGCGCGGGAGGAACGCTCCCGAGGTGCACAAGTCGCAACAATGCCGCGACGACAAAAAGTGTTACCAGGATATATCGCTTCATGCGTATTATTCCGAAATTCGTATGGCATCCGGGCCGTCAAGGTATGAAATAACCATCGGGCTTCCCGGTATTTCTTTCGGTGATCCGATATAGAGTACCGAGCCGTCATGCTTTTCGTTTGCCCAATTCGGGATAGGACGGAATTCGTACTTATCAAAACGGTTACGCACTTCCTTAAACCCGCCCGAGGCGGTTCCTCCTGCGGCAAGGTATGCGGCGGGATCATATTTCGTATAAAAAAGGAAAAACATATGCGGTTGTTCGAGCTTTGTGGAGACCACTATCTTGTCATATTTATGCTTATTCGCCTCAGCATACTCTACCGCCTGCTTATAACCGTACTGCCAAAACGGGGAATACTCGAGATTCATATGCACATAGTACATGTGGAAGTAGAAAAGCAAGTTCGCCGCTATTGCCGTGACGGCAACCACCCCTCCCGCTCCCATGACGAACCGCGATACCCCGCGGGTTTTCTTGAATAGCGATATCCCGAAAACGACACTCCCATAGAAACCTACCGCAATGCACAGTTGCAGGATCGGAAGTACCACAAGCGTCCGTATGGCATGCGGCGTTTCCGACGTCGGGGATGCGGCAAGCGGGGCAAGCAAGATCCAGCTAACTACCAGTGTCGCGAGCTTCCCGCCTTTTTTCCAAATCGTATACAACCCGATGAACAAAAACGGCAATTCAAAAAAATAGAGTAATCCGTTATCGGGCGCGTGATGCCGGTCGTTATCTCCGGTCAAAAAGAGCCATCGCAGGGAAAAGTGACTGATATAGCCGTCCAACAGCGTCCGTGCGTACACGATACGCCTGTTTTCCATAATCACTCCGATCCGGTCGCCGGCGCGTATATCGTCTTCCAGTTTTTTGACCGACCGCATGAGAAGTCCGGTCGTATCGGAAAGCGTACTCGTGCCTTTCAGTCGGGTTACCGATGTTTTATCAAGCAGTACCGGAATAAGCGGCAGGACGGTAAGAAGCCCCACCATGATGCTTATGGCAATTTTCTTTTTGTCGGAAAACAGTTCTTTTCGCCAGAGAACGCTTACGACCAAAAGCAGAAGCGGCACAAAAATACGTTCACTATGGTACGCATACAGTGAAATCCCGAACAAAAATGCCGCAAATACCATCCACGGAAGTGAGGTCAGTCCGCGAAAAAACGCCACCAACCCCCAGATATTTAACGTGACGCCGGTGTTTGCCTCAAACGCAATCCGCGAAAACTGCAGATGCCAGGGCGAAATTGCAAGGAAAAAAGAAGTAAGCAAGGCGAGCGTATCATCCTTTTTTTTCACAAGCAGGCTAACCAAATAATAGGTACCGATAACCGCCAAAATGCCCATGACCGCCGAAGGCAGTCTCGTCGCCCATGTGGTAAGCCCGAACGCGGCGACCGAAGGAATGGCGAGATACGTATAAAGCGGCGGCTTATAATCGTCAAATGACCGAAGCGTCCGCGGGAGGAATATCCCGTATTCATCTTTACCGGTTTTCAGTATCGAATAGGCGTTATACCCCAACGCCGCCTCATCCCAATCCGGGGAAACGGGCACCACACCAAGCTGCCAAAGACGCAGGAACGCCGCAAGAATAATAATGCCGATAAAAAACAGTTTTTTCATACTCAGTAGTTATTCAAACGCGACAAGCACCGGCGCTCCGTTGAGTAACCGTACGGTCTCAATCACCCGAGCCGTTGCCGGCACATCTTTGGGCGGCATGATATACAGCACCTTGCCCGAAAAATCCCCCGAGCCCTCCCGTACAAACCGGTATTTGCCGAACCCATAGACATTGTAAAATCCCGCAGCGTCAAACGATGCATCTTTTGTTGCGGTAAATTCCGAAAGCGGCGTTTGCTTGTAAAACAACGCATAAATATACGGCCTGCCGATGCTTTCGGTTAACACCACCGTATCAAAATCTTTTTCATACTTTTCCGCAATGGCGATGGCGGACTTATAGCCGTATTGCCACTCACCGGAAAACTCTTTGGGATAATGGGCCATAAGGGTATGCCAGAAATAGGCAAAATTTGAAAGAAACAGGAGTACAACAAAAAGACTTACGCCCGTTCTCCACTTCGTTTTTATTGCCCGGATCGCCGCGACCATGCCGTAGGCGGTAGCCAGCATATAGACCGGAAGACCGTTCTCTATCCGAAGCGCATGCGGTGTTTCGCGGGCAACCGCGGTGGGGATGATGGCGCTTATGAGCCACCAGAGGAGGAATCCCCCGACAACCGGGTAATCGCGAAACAGTGCAAGCCATCCGAACATAAGAAACGGTGCGGAAACCAGAAGCAACTGCCCGACGTCCTGCACGGAGAATTTGGGATTCCCATCGCCTTTGATAAATAAGAACCGCGGTTCCAAATTATCAAAAAAATGGATGAAGTATTCCCTTGCATACCCCACCCTCCGGTTATGGAGAATCGACGAAAGCGGCGAAAAATTATCCGCTTCCCTTCTCGTGTTGGAGGTTAATACGGTGCGAAGATCGGTAAATATACTTACCTCTTCAAACCGTAGTCTCGCCTGTTTTGACACGAGATGCGGCGCGATGGGGATAAGGAGGATAAGCGCCGCAAGGATGCCGACGACAGCCTGCTTCCTTGCGCGAAACAGATCGTTTTTAACGATAAGCAAAAGTCCCCCTGCGATGAGCGGCGCCGCATAACGGGTGCTGTTAAAGGTGTAAATACCCAATATAAACGGTATCCACGCAACGTAAAAATACTTCGGTTCATTTCGACCCCGAAGCACCGCCCATATGCCGGAAATCAGGAAAAATACGGCAATGTTCGCCTCAAATCCCGCCCGCGACAACATGATGTGCCACGGGGTAACCGCCATCAACGATGCGGCAACCAGACCGATAGCATCCCGCTCCTTGCTGTCGCGAAAAAGCTCCCGGGCTAACACAAAGAGCATGCCTACGGTTGCCACGCCGAAAAGCGCCGAAGGGAGCCGCACCGCAAGTTCGGTAAGACCGAACAGCGCGACAAACGGTACCGTAAGATAAATGGGCAGCGGCGGCTTGTAGTCACCGAATGCCGCAAATGCATCAAGCGGCATGAATGTCCCGTGCTCATCCCTGCCGGTCGTGAGAATGGTGTACGCGTTATACCCTATCGATGCCTCATCCCAGGAAATTGCAGGGGGATTGGTGCTGACGCGAAACGTACGAAAAAAGAGTGCTACAAGAAGCACACCCGCAAGCAACGGTATCACGTACTTATGCTGTTTCATGAGTGATTTTTTCATCGAGAACCTTGAGCCCGCCTAATGCATACACCATAGACAGGTAACCCAAGTGGCTGTTGTTGAAATACCGGCTCATATACCAATAAACGGTCAGAAACACCGCGTAATAAACAATCATCCGCGACTCGTCCGGTCTCCCCATAAACCATCGCATAAGGATGACAAACGTCGGCACGGCAAAAACAATCTGCCAATATATAAACGGATAGTAGGCATGGATATCGGTAATGATCCCCGCATCATACAGCACCATCCCCAATCCGTACCCTGAGACCGGGTAACTGGTGGCAGTTCCTCCGGAAAGATATAAAATAACACTCTCGATAAATGCTTTCGCATCCCACAGAACAAACGGTGCGGTAAGCACGAGTCCCGTCACGGCACAGGCGGCCGCCGAAATCCAAAAAACACGCCGGTGCGCCGCCGTTTTCAGCCATAGCGCGACAAGATAAAACGGCGCCATAAACCAAATTGTTTGCTTGCTTAACATCGCCAATGCAAATACGACAGCACTCAGCGTGTACCGCTTATACGATAAAAACAGCAGTGCACCGACAAGCCATGAAAGAGCAAATACATCGCTCCGTCCTTCGACAAAGTAATCCACGACGGACGGTGACAAAGCGGTGATAATCATGGCAATGCGGGCAACACCCTTGTCGCGAAACCAAAACCATAAAAAGAAGAGAAGCATCCCCATGGTAAAAAGCGATGCCATACGGCCGTCAAAAAATCCGAAGACGGGAATTCCCGTGTAATAAAAAACAAACGGAAACAACAAATACCAGGGAGGCATGACAAAGTGATACAGTGCGGGGTTTACCGCATCGCGACCGAGCTCGGCGTAATGAAAACTTTCCACCGGAGTTCCGAAATACGTTTCCTTATAGGGGTTTTTCCCGACGATGAGATAACGCATGGCCGCTTCCTGTTGGAGAATGATATCGTGCACCTGATACACGGGTGCGGTTTTTGCCCTATCAAACATGGCCGTGACCGTCGCCCCGCCGAGCGTTATGACAAACGTCGCGATCATCAAAAATACTTTGACAATGTTAAGGTGTTTCTTATATTTGCCTAAGAGTTCCGGAAAAAATGAGATCACACAATGAAGGGTAAGCAATAAAAAAAGCATGCCGAAAAGCCAATACGGCGTTCCTTCCACGGGAAGTATCCGATACTTCATAACAATAGGAATGGAGAGCGCAAAAAGGAGAAGCGAATCGACGATGCTAAGCCACATACCTGTCATTGTACTAAATCAACTTATGCTTGACCATTGAGGGATCATTCACGTTCGGATTTTCGCTCAAAAAGATACACCCGGCCTTCACTCCCTGCCGCGGTGTTTACTTCCTCA
Source organism: Patescibacteria group bacterium (assembly GCA_049322955.1). Classification (GTDB taxonomy): domain Bacteria; phylum Patescibacteriota; class Microgenomatia; order UBA10105; family UBA927; genus UBA927. The sequence goes on from JBMOPU010000012.1 coordinate 923,640, forward strand.
TCCCGGATATAGGACCAGTCGCGCGCCAGCTCAATAGTCGGATACCTCCCCCGACAATGTTCGTCATAACACATCGCCTGCAAATCCCGGAGTTTCGTTACGTCGGGAGCCGACGGACACTGCCGGGTGTCGCAGACCAGCACAAGGAATCTGCTCTCGTCCCTTGTGACGGACAGAGGGACAAGACCGGCTACCGCCATAGCATACCGGTAGTGCAAATCCGAATACGAACGCGAGGTAAGAAGCGTAAAAGTGAACGGCGATTCCTTTGTCAATTGCGCTATTTGCGAAACAGCGGCTTGTGTTCTCCCGATATCATTGGTACCCGCTCTGAAAATATCGGTGTGGAAAAGATGCACCGAACCGATCACAATAACGGTTCCGATCAGACCGTAACGAACGATCGCATGTTTTATACGAGACACCACGGATGCCAGCATAAGAAACGGTACCGGGGTAATAAATGAAAGATAATGATCATGGACAACGCCGCTGTATCGGACCATCGCGGTAACTCCGCCAAGGAACCATACCGTAAGGAATATATTTTTTTTGGTGGGCGTAAAAAACAAAAATATACCCCATGCCCCGAGTACAACAAGCGCCGGCCATCTGCTCATCCAGGGAAGCATCTTTCCCCATACCCGAAAGCTATAATCAAGCGCCTGCCAAACCATAGCGCGCTTGCTCATCACAACTCTTGTCCCTTCGCCCAACACGCCGAAGATCCCCGTGATGTCACGAAATCCCACCGTCATTTCATACCAAAGAAACGGTGCTATAACGATACACAATCCGAGCCCCCACCATACGGCCGCGGAAAATATTTGCCGAACCGATGCGACCCGATAATATCGGGCGGCGACGACGACAAGAAAAACAAGCCCGATAAAATACAAATTCGGGTAGTGTAACTGCACCAGCACTCCCACCGTTGCCCCTAACGCAATCCACCATACCGCCAGCCATCGCTGATACGCCCTATATAATAGGAAGAGAAAAAGCACGGAAAACAGCGGCACCAGATTCGGTTCCCAGATGATCCGATCTGCGGTGACCATATTCGGTGATACCGCCCAAAGAAATGCGGCGAGCCGTGCGGGCACACTGCCGAAAAGTTCCTTCACGGTCTTATAAAGAAGTATGACGGCGACGACCCCCAGAATCGCCATCCAAAGCGAAACTCCGAGCGGATTACCTCCGGCAAGATAGCCGGGGAGCAGAAGGTAATAAAAAAACGGTCCCAAGTGGTGACCGCTGAGCGTGGTGGGACCGGCAAGGGGAACGGTCCCCTGCTCGACAAACTGCCGCATGATAAGCATCGTTCTTCCCTGATCTCCAAGAAATTCGGTGAGTGCACCGATCCGGAATAGTCGAAGAAATGCGGCGAGAATAATTATTCCCGACAGCCAATAATCAGTCGAACGCGACTTGCTCATTCTGCTCGTATTCTTGTTATAATGCCAATAGCCTCGTACCTATATGCATTCATTTAAGCACTATATCCTTGTCATTGCAATTTCGCTCCTCCCGTTTATCACCGTATTTTCAAGCGATCTGGCCCCGCATACCCATGACAGCCCCGTACATTTTGCCCGTATTGCGGCGTACTATAAAGCGCTTTCGGAAGGGCAAATCCTCCCCCGATGGGCGGGAGAATTAAATTATGGCTATGGCATGCCGCTTTTTAATTTCATCTACCATGTCCCTTACCTGGTTGCCGTCATTCCTGTGGCATTGGGGAGCGGCACCGTGTTTGCCTTTAAATTTTCGCTTGCCGTAAGTTTTCTTCTCTCGGGTGTGTTCATGTACCTGTTCGCCGCGACATTTTTCAAAGATACGAGGCGCGCCGCATTGGTCACGGCCCTGTATCAGTTTGCACCGTTTCACCTTATCGATCTTGTGGTACGCGGCGACATGGCCGAAGGGTATGCACTCGCGTTTCTTCCCCTGGTACTTTACTCACTGCAACGGGGATTTGAAGGAAAAACGGTCTCTGCCTCGATGCTACTTACCGCAGTCGCCACGTTGCTTCTTATCACATCGCATAATGCGATAAGTCTGGTGTTTTTCGGCGTCTGTGCCTTGTTTGCCGTCGTGTTTGCCCCTTCCCACGCCAAACGACTCCAAGCGGGTCTCGGTCTATCGTTGGGGCTTGCGCTTGCGGCATTTTATTGGCTCCCCGCACTGGTGGAACGACGCTATACGTATGGAGATTTATTCATGAAGGACATGTATCTTTCACATTTTGCACCCCTTTGGCATTTCTTTCTTCCGAATCTCACAAACGCCCCTTCCCTTCAAACGGGAGGGATCGCCGTTTCGTTAGGATTGGTTCCGATGCTTGGGTTCTTTGCCGCGATGATTCTGCTTGTTGGAAATAAAATATCCGCCAAACACGACAGACTCGCGCTGTGGTTTGGGCTGTTCCTCAGCGTTGCGGCGCTTTTTGTCATGCAACCGATCAGTAAGGTGTTCTGGGAAAATATTCCGATTCTTCGCATGTTTCAGTTTCCGTGGCGACTGCTAAACGTCACGACATTCTCTCTTGCCATGATCGGCGGCATCGTTTTTGTTTCCAAAAAAACATCCAGAAAAATGACACTGTTTCTTATCGCGGTCACCGTGCTTTCAAGCCTCGTGTATTTCCGACCGCCGCTCGGGATGGATCGGGTTGACGAAGCATATTATTGGGATTATCCGTTAAATACGACGTATTTCGGCGAAACTGACATCATCTGGTCGGCAGGTCCCAAAGATAGTTATCCCGCAAACCGTTTCGAGGTTGTGGGGGGCGAAGGTACCGTTTCGGATCCCGTAAAACGGGGAACGAAACATACTTTCACCGTCAACGCCGCAACCGACGTGCAGGTGGTCGATAAAACGCAATACTTCCCCGGATGGCGAGTATATACGGGAACGACAAAAGTGCCCGTCGAATTTCAGGATCAGAACTGGCGGGGGCTTATTACCTTTCGCCTTCCTCCCGGTACGCATCACGTAACGGTTGCCTGGGAAGATTCTCCCATCAGGAGAATCGCGAAAATTATTACGTTCATTTCCGCTGTCGTGTGCACGGTGTTGTTTGCCCTACGAAAAAAAATCATTGCATATGGCTAGAAAAGAATGGTTGTTTATCATTGTCACGGTTACGTCTCTTCTCATCCTCTTTTTTCATCAGACATTTTTTCGAGGTCTGGTGCCGTTTCCGGGGGACATTCTAGTCAGTGACTTTCAACCGTGGCGGTCGACTTCCTACCTGGGCTACGGCGCGGGAGGAATACCGAATAAAGCACAGTATCCCGATACCATACGACAAATGTATCCGTGGAAAACCGTAGCGGTGGAAGCCCTTAAAAGCGGAAAACTCCCTCTGTGGAATCCCTATAATTTCTCGGGCTCCCCGCTTCTTGCGAACTTTCAGAGTGCGGCACTGTATCCTTTGGGGATTTTTTACCTTTTCCTGCCGCAAATAACCGCCTGGACGATCCTTATTATCATGCAACCGCTCCTCGCGTTTCTTTTTACCTATTTTTTTGCACGAAAACTGGGTATGGGAAAGCTCGCAAGTACCCTTTCGGGCATATCATACGGTTTTTCGGGGTTTATGAGTGTCTGGCTTGAGTACAACACCATAAGTCATGTCGTGTTGTGGCTACCGCTCATTTTATTGAGCATTGAAAATCTTGCCAAAAAACCGCATCGGGCGTGGCTTGCCGTTTTCGTGGGAAGCCATGTCATGGCACTGCTTGCCGGACACCCTCAGGTGTATGCGTATCTTGCCGCCTATTCGCTTCTTTACGGATTGTTCCGTATGACCCGCGCGATGTGGCCGTATCTTTTCGGGTCAACGCTTTTGGGTATCGGCCTTTCGGGCATACAAATTATTCCGGGTATTGAACTGATACGTCAGGCGGCCCGAAGCCCGCATGATCCGGGAAACCTTTTTGCAAAGATACTGATTCATCCCGGGCAACTCATGGCACTTCCTTTCCCCAATATCTTCGGCAATCCTGCAACGCGTACCTACTGGCCAACCGATACGTTCATCGGCAAAGTAACGACCATAGGCCTTGTCCCCCTCTTCTTTTTCCTATCGACACTCCGACGAAAAGAGAGCGTCAGCAAGTGGTTTGTGTTGGCAAGCATCGCGGTCGTGATTTTGATTACGAGTAATCCGATGACTCAGATTTTGTACCGGGTACCCATCCCGCTTTTTACCTCAAGCAGTCCGACCCTTATGTCATTCCTTCTTGCCTTTTCGCTTGCGATGGCGTGCGGACTCGGACTTGATTATTGGATCACGGATAAGCATTCCGTAAAAAAACTTGTTCGCCGAAGCATCGAAATGGCGGGCGTGTTTATCATCCTTTTTATCGCGACAAAACTTCCCTTCATCCCGGAATTTTCCCTACATGCGGGACAATCGGTAAAGGCGCTCCTCTACGGGGCGGGAATTACCGCGGTTACCCTTGCACTGTTTTGGGTCGCCATCCGGTTTCCCCGATGGCGGATGCACGCCGTACTTGTGATGGTTATCGTCCATGCGCTTGATATGTTTGTGTTCTTTTACCGGTTTAATCCGTTTGTTCCGCAGGCACTGGTATTTCCGGAGCACAAAATTCTTACTCGCCTTCAAACGCATGCCCCCGATCGGTACTGGGGATACGGCACGGCGGGAATACCGGCAAATTTTGCCTCACAATACGGGATATTTTCGCCCGAAGGATATGACCCGTTATACCCCAAACGATACGGAGAATTTTTATATGCCTATCGGACGGGAAGACTTATGGATATTTTCGACAATACCACACGCTCCGACGCCGCAATCAGTTCGCGATTCGGCGACGGCGGACTGACCGACAGGGTTAAACAAAAACTGATGAGTGCGTTAAGCGTCCGGTATATCCTGGACCGCACCGAAAACGCCAGCAGTGAGCAGACCTTTCCGCCCGATGTTATCAAGAAAACAGACTCGATCGATGACTGGATACTGTATGAAAACACCCAAGCTCTGCCTCGAGCGTATGTTTCGGGGAAAATAACCACGATAAAAAATACGGAGGATTTTGCCGATACGTTTTTTGCCCCTTCCCACAACCCGATAACTACCGCGCTGATCAGTGATACTGTCGGGGAAACCCGCGGTATCGAAGCATCAGGGTCGGCAACTATTCTTTCCTACGAACCGGAGCAAGTGGTAATACGCACCGAAAGCACCGTATCGGGCATGCTCGTCCTCACCGACACGTTCTTTACCGGTTGGCAGGCGTCAGTGGATACATCACCGGCAGAAATACTTCCGGTCAACTGGACCCTGCGCGGCGTTTCGGTGCCGGAAGGCACGCATACGGTCACCATGCGTTATGCGCCGCGTAGCGTAACAATCGGTATTCTCTTGAGTATGGGAAGCCTGTTTGCGACAATAGTACTGCTTATTTTCGCAAAACCAAAACGATCATGAAACCGACCGTCAGATACATGCTCATTCTCATTGTCGCCATTGCCCTTTTACTCCGCCTGTGGGATATAACAAATGTTCCGCCGGGTGTAAATCGCGATGAGGCAAGCATCGGCATAACCGCGTATTCGCTCATGACGACGGGGAAAGACGAATACGGCAGAACGCTTCCGATTTCCTTTGAATCATTCGGCGACTGGAAATTACCTCTGTATATTTACACCACTATCCCCTTTATCACACTTTTCGGCCTGACGGAACTTGCCGTGCGCCTCCCTTCCGTACTCGCCGGAGTGGGATCGGTAGCCGCCGTATTTTTTCTTGCCCGCATGTTGTTTGCATCGGAACGTATCGCGCTTTTGGCCGCTTTCTCGCTGGCTATTATGCCCTGGCATGTGCATATTTCCCGGGTAGAATCGGAAGCGATCGTTTCGGTATTTTTTACCCTCATAGGATCCGTCCAGTTCCTGCGCGGCATACGGACTAAATCAGCTACATCGCTTATCGCATCGGCAATACTTTTCGGACTTACCTATTGGACCTACCACGGCACGCATGTTTCGACGACACTGTTACTTTTGGGAATGGCGGCAATTTTTTGGAAAGATATCGTCAAGGTTCCCCGATTCGGGATAGCGGTCCTCATCGGCGCCATCGTTACGTTCACTATTTTGGGTGCGACGTTTCAGGCGGATCACACGAAAATAAGCGGCATATCGATATTCGGCGATCCGACGGTTATCCATAACGATATCGAGCTTCCGCGATTAGTGCACGATACCCCCGACTCACTTGCCGTGAAACTTTTGCATAATAAGTTCACCTATGCCGTCGTCCGCATCGCACATAATTATTTGGCCTCATACGGCCCTGAATTTCTCTTCATCAAAGGCGGCGGGAACCGCGCGCACAATATCGAAGGATACGGGAATCTGCATATCATCGAAGCGCCGTTATTGCTTCTGGGTGTTGCCGTGCTTATAGGGCTCCTCCGGAAAAAAGAAGCGAAATTTATCCTCTGGTGGATTGCGGTCGGAGGCGTCGCCGCCTCAATCACCAAGGATGCCCCCCACTCAAACCGCATGCTTGCCGTCGTTCCTTCTCTTGCCGTCACTGCCGCCCTGGGCGGCAACTTTCTTCTGGATCTGGTCCCGCGACCGGGGAAAAAACTGATGATGTCGGGAATTATTATCGGCTACCTTCTGTGTATGGCGATCTATCTTGATCTCTACTTCGTGCATTTTAAAAAGACGGAAGCGATGCATTGGGGATACGGCTACAAAAAACTTACCGCACTGCTTTTTGCGCCGGAGCATATGGGCAAACGGGTAATTATGACCAAACCGGAAACGTCACCGTACAGTTACATCTTGTTTTACAGCGCATACAGTCCCGCCGACTATCAGAAAACCGCAACCCGCTATCCGATCTCTTCGGATGGATTTACCGATGTTTCCGGTTTCGGAAGATTTTCTTTCCGGGCGATAGATTGGCAAAAAGATATCACGCAAAAAAATACGCTCCTTGTGGTTGCTCCCGACGAGTTCCCCCAGGGACTCGCCGGCAAGACAACGGCAACGATTACGCTTCCCGACGGCTCGGTGCAATTTATTGTCCTGGATTTGGATAAGTAATATGAAAAAATACGTCAAAGAGTGGTTCCTTCTTTTGCTGATCGTGGTTGTCGGGGCATATTTGCGGCTTGATCGCATAACCAGCATTCCCCCGTCGCTTTCCCATGACGAAACGGCGATTGCCTATAATGCGTATTCGATTCTTACGACGGGTAAGGATGAATACGGTATCTCGTATCCGCTACTTTTTCGCTCGTTTGATGACTACAAACTTCCGGGTATGGTCTATGCGACAGTTCCCTGGGTCAAACTTTTCGGACTCACCGAACGGGCGGCAAGAACCCCCTCGGCGTTATTCGGTATTCTTTCCGTTATCGTCATGTACGGTATCGCCTTTGAATTAACAAAAAGCAGAAAGGCCGCGTTATTCCCCGCCCTCATGTTTGCCTTGTCTCCCTGGCATATCAATTTTTCGCGGCAGTTATTTGAAAGCAACGGCGCGGTATTTTGGTTTATGGCGGGAACCTACTTTTTACTCAAAAGCATAAAAAAGTATCCGATGATCATCGTTTCCGGAATATGCTATGTCGCCGCATTGTATTTCTACTATTCAGTCCGACTGGTGATCCCGTTTATCGGTCTTTTGTATCTTGTGATGCATGGAAAAACCATGAAGACACACATAAAGACGACCGCGGTTGCCGTCATCCTCAGTATTGCGTTATTTGCACCACTGGGGAGAGAGATGCTCTCTCCCGGGGGCATGGAGCGGATATCGATTGTCAGTGTGGTGAATGACCAACAGTATCTGAAACGAAAAGAAGCGTATGTTGCCAAGATGGGCGTGTCGCCGACCGTATGGCAAAAAATCGTCTATAACCGGCGGGTCGCCCTGCTGGTTACCGTTTTGGAAAATTATTCGAAAAATATTTCTCCCCAAAACTTATTTATGACCGGAACCGGAACGTACGGTGCGCTCTATCCGTTTGAAGCCATTCTTTTTCCGTTAGGGCTTGTCGCGCTGTCGGGGTTTTCCCGATTCGGCGGCATGCTTGTCCTGGTGTGGCTGATCACCGCCTTTTTACCCGGAGCGTTCAGCGTCAATCAACCCAATACGCTCCGCACGCTCGTCGCGGCGCCCGCTTTTTCGTTGCTATCGGGATTGGGTATCCTGTACGCGCTTCGTGCCGTACGGAAGAATTTCGCCCCCTGGGGAGTGACCGTCGCCGCGGGAGTACTTATGTTTCTCTTCATCTCCTCGTTTCCCAAGTTTCATTATGCTTACTTTGTCGATAACCCGACCAACAACGCGCTTGCATTCGGTGACGGCTATAAACAGATGGTCGAGTACGTGATGCGAAACGGGAAAGACTATGATCGTATCTATATTTCCGGTTACCACTGGCGTCCGTATATATTTCTGTTGTATTGGGGCAAGGTGAATCCCGCAATCTATCAACGGTCCGGCACCCGTGAACAATTCGGGAAGTATCTGTTCAGCGGTGCAAGCTGGGACACCAACGGACTTAAATTCATGGATGCGTCGTTTTCGCTTTCCTCACTCCCCCGGGAGGGAAAGACGCTTTATATTCTTGCCTATTCCGAATACCTGCTCCATCAAAAAGAGCTGACGGTCATAGGCGAGATACATGGAGTCCACACGCCCAAAGTATTTGTCGCGGCAACGCTCTCTCAGCCTCAGCCTGTACGGTGACACACGGCGGATTATTTACCGGATCGTTGTTTCGGAAGTTTTTCTATGTAGCCTAATGACAGAAGTTTTTCGAGTATTTCTTTCTCGTATCGCTTATCGAAATTAAACGAGGCATCAAGATCAAAGTTCTGGGTTTTCCCGAGTTTCCATTTGTACTCTACATCGGGAAGCGTCCCGTTTAACGTAAATAATCTGAAATAATTGGCATCCAAAAATTCCGTCATCCACCAGTTGTAGGTTTTGGGATCGCCTCCCCATGGGGCAAAATCGCGCTGGAAGACGATAAGCTTTGGCCGGGTCTTGTTAAGATCGGCCAAAAGTTCATCCTTAATCTTATTCTTTGCCGCATGATCCAAAAACCAATGATACTTACTCGGTTGTTTTTTGGAGGTCAGGTAAAACAATTCCTCAAATTCAAACGGTCCGATATAGACATAATCCGACGGGTCGACGATCGCGTTGACATAGTGAGCTATCTGCGGACGGCTATAAATAAGGGGCGCAGTCCCCATATACTTCGGAAAAAATTTCTGTTCCATTTTCATGACAAAATAAAGCGGCGTCGCTATCCAATACAACAGCAGTGCCGCATACAATCCTCCCAGGGCAAGTTTTTTGGAAAATGCGATATGTTCCTCATCGATAAGTTCCCTGACGGCCCAAAGGGAAAATAATCCGTTGAAAAACGATGTGATGATATAGACAAACGCCTGATAATCGGTTTCCCGAATTGACTGGGGATTACTCCTGGCATTGGAAAACACCAGCACGGTCAGAAGCGGAATAAGAAAAAGGAATCGCTTTCGTACGAGAACCAATACAATCGCCGCGGCGGATGAAAACGCAATGGTCACCTGGACCGGATTGCCGAGCGGGAAATCTTTTGCTCCCCATACCGCAAGAATATAGTTATTGATAAACGTGTCAAAAATAACCGCCGCATAACGGATCGGGTTAATGGGAGCACCGGGTGCATGCGGATAATTATAAATATAATAGTTGGTGTTATACACGACATTCGCCCAGTAATAATCCGCAACACTTCCCGTAAGCACAAGATATGCGCCAAACAGCAGATACGGGGCGGCAAGAAGCGAAACTCCCGTGAGGATGCGGGGAAACACCGGTTGCTTCCCTCGTGCCGTCACAAAAAGATACAGCGCATACAGGGAAATCGCGGCAACGATAAAGATGTAGGTCATGGAGGTGAACCAGGAAAGAAACGCAAACCATCCCACGATCATGAGGTCCTCTTTTTCGAACTTTTCACCGTAGTAATCTTTAAGAAACAACAGGGCAAACGAGGGCAAAATGAAGTAGCCTGCCAGCGTGTCGGCAAGCAACATGTGCCCCCAAAAATACGTTCCCGATACTCCGATCACAAAAAGCAGGACGACATAAAACGAGAGATTGCGTTTGGGGAGCCGTGATTTGATAAGAAAATACGACCCGATGAGCAACATAGACAGAACGATTTCCCATCCCACGCGAAACTTCACAAACGATTGACCGCTAAACGGCAAAATGGTCGCCGCCATGACATAGGCGCCGGGCTGGTGATGTTGAAACCAATCACGATACGGAAGTTTTCCTTCGGTGATATAGCGACCGCCGACGATGCTGTCGAACTCGTCGGGATATTTTTCATGGAATGCGTTGGTGACGAAAACCGCAAGAAGCAGAAGAAAAACGGCAACGGTTGCCCAGTATTTTTTTACCCAATGCATCATATAAATTCCTTACGCTATCATATCACACGCCCGTCACGATTCCCGAACCGATGATTTCCGAGCGAGGATGACCATGTTATCTTTCATGGGCACATAGAGCGGAAACCGCATCAGAATTGTTTTCCTGACCACGTCATACACAAAACGCGCCAAAAAGCTTTCCCCGGTAGTTCGTGCCAGATGTAACACATACCCCAAACTCAACCATTTCCCGACCCTGTGCCATTGAAACGGCGTCAACCCCGATTTGGTGAGGAGTGTTGTCACGTTTTTCCGGTTAAAAAAGAAAATATGTTGCGGCGGGATAAAAAACGTCCAGCGGCGTTTCATTACTTTTGCGGCTATACTTTGCGTATCGCCCGTCGCGATGATGATAATGCCGTCGGGTTTAAGATATGAGGTAAGTTTTTTGACGTCGGAAAGAGGGTCCTCAAGATGTTCGAAAACATCAAACATCGTAATGACGTCAAAACTCGCTTTGGGGTATTTCACCTCGGCAATTGTCCCTTCTTTGATGCGTGCTTTCCCGACCAGGGCTCCCGCTTTTTGTACGGCAAAGGATGAAGGATCAAAGCCGTAGGCATCGTATCCTTTTTGCAACGCGAGTTCCACGACGTACCCGAACGCGCACCCGACATCGAGAAGTTTTCCGGTCGGTTTCTTTTCCGCGACAAAGGAAAGAAACTTTTGCATGTTTTTGGTGATCAGGGGTTTATCGAGCTCGTAATCGGCATATGCGCTTCTTGTGGGGTCACCTTCGTAATAGCCCTGCGAATAGAATTCTTTTACAAATGCCGAGTAATCTCGCTTTAAGTCGGTTTCGGCAAGGTGACACCTTCCGCAACGGTAGAGCCAATATCCGTTCTTATAGAGATATTTATCAAGCGTGGTTTTGCAAAGGAGGCATTGCATAGCGGTTATGAAGGAAAAATCGAACTATCGCGGCGCCGCCAATGACGGGAAGCACGCAATCTGCTTTTATACAGAGCCGGAAACATACGAAATATCATGGCATAACCATACACCATTGCGGTGTCCCCGACAATCGCCGCCTGCACCAATCGAACGGGCATCCATAGACAATGCATGAGCCAAAGGGAAACGTCGGAGATGTTTTTCCAGAGAAATAAAAACTGGTTTCTATACACGATCCGTTTCACCGTTTCGGGAGTATAAGAGGTTTTAATCGCCCCTTCTTCATGAAAATGGTCCACAATACTTTTCGGTTCAAAGCGAATGGCATACCCCGCCTTGAGTATCTGATACGAAAGATCGATGTCTTCCCAATAAAACGGATTATAGATCGTATCCATACCGCCTAAGGTGTTCCATACGCTTCTTCTATACGCGGCGCTTCCGCCCGATACCCAAGCGGTATCGGTCTTTGTCACCTCACCCTTTGCGTGGATAAAAAAGCCTTTTTCCCACCGGGCTATGCCCCTCCCGCGAAGTACGACCTCGTTTTTTTCATGACTTTTTTCCAAACACCCGACGGCGGCCAGCGTATCGTCCGCGGCAAATGCCGCAAGAAGCGGAGCCAGGAAATCTTTTTGGGGACGCACGTCGGTATTGAGTAAAACGACGATATCCCCGGTCGCTTTCGCAACGCCGCTATTGACGTTTCCGGCAAATCCTCTCTGTTTTTTGTTTTCGACCCGCACAATCCCGGGGAATTCCTTTGCTAACACCCCTATCGAGTCATCGACGGAAGCGTCATCGGCAACGACAATTTCGGCGCCGTTTGCCGCCGCAATTACCGCGGGAAGATTTTTCCGAAGCAGTTTCGCCCCGTTCCAGTTGGGAATGACGATGCTTACCGAAAGTCGTGATGTTGTCATATCAGCGATACGATAGGGTTATCCGATGCGTACCTTCAGGAACCGTCACGCCCATAAAAAGGTAATTTACCGGATATATCCGTAGTTTTTTTCCGCCATCAATTGTAGCAGACCATCGAGTGTCGTAGCGATTGAGAATCGTCAGGATTCTTCTGTTTGCCGTCGTCGTTCTTACCGTCATGGATTCATTGCGATAATTTTCTATCGTTACCGATTCGTCGCCGGAAAGCGGTGCGGACAATATGCGCTCGGATCCGTCATATACCGCCCGTCGGAGCGTCGATTCCTCAAAGAGAAGCGGGATGATATCATCTGTTTTTGCTTCTTTCACTTCCTCCGCCAGATAGACACGGGGCAACGCGTTACGATACTCGTACACCCGCGTGTCCCCTTCACGAAACACTTCGCGAAGGAACGGCTTTGTTACCTCGGTAAGCGACAACACATACCGAACGTTAAAATATGGCAAAAGCACGGAATCGATCGTATGAGCGGTATAGATCCGATGAAACCCTGAGACTGCGGTGGGGTCATACTTGCCACGCTCGCTTGCGGAAAGAAAACGGTCATACCGAAGCGGAGCCATGGGATCATAGCCTTCAATAGACTCGATACCGTAGTAGGCGCCGGCATTCGGAGGAAGGATACGATCGTCAAGGCTCATGACCCGAAACGGTTTTTGCTGACGGGTCAAAAATTCTATTGTCTTGGTTGTCGGGAAGAAATATTCCCCCGGGGTGAACGGGGTAAATTTCCAACCGAATCGGAAAAGATCAACCACGCATACCGTAAAAACGGCTAGGCCGAGAACGGTACGGATTCCTTTTGCCCGTATGGTGTGATACAGGAAAAGCAAGGCAATACCGGCAATATATAATACCGTCGGAAGCACGATATTCCGCTTTGAAACGGCAAGATTTTCCGGGGTGATATGCAGTATTGTTTCAAATACTTTGCCATATACACCGATCCAAAGAAGCCCGATACTTCCCCCTATAAAAATCGCACTTATCAAAACCCGTCGTGATTTTCCCATCATAAAATGCCGTGCGCCGTATGCCGTAAGGACCGCAAGACAAAGGGAAACAAGCGCCATCAGACGTGTCGGTTGCAACACCGAAAACACCGGAATTTGGAGTTGAAAAGGGAACTTGCTCAACGGATGAGGAAGCATGAAAAACAATGCGGCAAACAATATCGACGAAAAAAAGCGGGGTTCGCCGGGAAGAAATAGGGCGCTTAACGCCAACAGTAACGGAACCATTCCGATATACCCCACAAATTCCCCGTAATTCCACTCTCCCCAGTAATTGAGCGTTGCGGGATTTCCGAAAAAATCAGGAGCGATAAATTGGATGATATGCTCCCACGGCATAAACCATCCGGGATTTTTCCAGGCCGAAACTTCCGTCCCTCTTGCGGACTGAGAAAAAAATCCGATGAACGGTTGCCATTGCGGCAGAGTAATCAGGAGAATAACGGCTCCCGCGATAAGGAGCGCACGATACCGTTTCCCGTAATGCGGTGAATTCCATTGCCATAGGGCGTAGCATACGGCAAAAATTCCGCCGTACAGCGCGATTTGCATATGTCCTCCGAAAAGCATCATGCTCGCGGCCAAAACGATAAGCACAATCGGGTGCACCCGTTGTTTTTTTTCGGCGGCCAGCAAATCGAGTCCCAGGAGCATAAGCGGAATCCAAAGGGCGGTGTGAACTATGGTCCCCCACGTAAGCCATGCGACACTAAATCCTCCGAATGCCCACGCGAGCGCGCCAAGCAGAGATGCCCCTGTCCCCAGTCCTCTGCGGGCAAGATAAAGGTAGGCAAAAAGGAGCATCAACACCGGTTGAACGGTAATCAGCAGTGTCCAGGCGGAAGGAAAATCAGTCACAAAAAAAAGCAAATTAAACGGGTAAAAGGGCGCCGCTTGAATATTTGCATCCAACGGAACGCCGGCAAACGAATACGGATTAAGTTTCGGCACCGTTCCCTGTTTCCATGCATCAATAACCGTTTTTTTCCAGGGTATCTGCTGACGGACGGGATCGGTAATCAAAAAGTTTTTATAGGGAACTCCGCGCGGATTTGTATCCGCATACAGATCCCGCCAGGGATGATACAGACCGACGAGGGTATCCGTCGGAACGGGTAATTTTCTATGAAGAATCGTCGGATAAAAAAACACCGATGCGAGACCGACGCATACGGCAACCACTATCCAAAAATGAACCCGCTTCATAGATTATTTCTCCCATCCCGCAATCAGCGCATCAAACGCACGGGTAAATTCCGCGTCACTAAAATCCTTGGCTTTTGCAATTCCCTTACCCGCCATTGATTGCATGGTTTTTTTATCGTCGATGAGCGCTTTGGTGAAACGGACTAATTCTTCCGGCGTATGCCATACACGACCGGTTACGCCGTCTTGGACAATCTCCAGTTGTCCGCCCGCGGCATACACAAGCGGAACAATACCCGCACTCATCGCCTCGGCGGTGGTTATCCCGAAATGTTCCATGTTCACGGGATCGGTTACCCCGAATCCCGCGGCATGCCAATAAAACTGACTCGTCTGATACAGTGCAAGCAGTTCATCGTTGGTTATATTCGGGCAAAGCATAACCGGGGTATTTTTCACCTTTTCACTCAGACGGGCAAAATATGCCTCATCGGACGGAATAAGCCCGCCCGCGAGCACTAACTGCCACCCTTTCAATAGATCGGACCGGTATCCGTCAAGAAACGCATCAATAAGCACGTCCTGTTTTTTTGCCTGGAAATATCCGGTAAATCTCCCCACCGAAAGTATCTGCTGTTTCCGCTTCCTGTTATGCCCGGGCGGCACCTGTTGAACGGGAGGATAAATTACCACCGCTTTTTCCCCTATCTGCGCATCCAACTGGTTCTTGGTAAATTCCGAATTGCATACGACGGCGTCATATCGACGCATTTTCCACGGATCAACAAGTACGGAGGCAAACGGCACCTGGAAGTGCAAAATATTATGTCTCGCCAATGTCCCGGGGATGCTTCCGTCACTCAGGAAAAAAATCAGATCATACTTTCGTGATTGCCAGAGTTTTTCAAAAATGTTGCCGTTTTTAAAAATATTCGGAACAACTTGAATACCCGACAGATCCAAACCGAATCGTTTTTCAGACTGGCTTATTATTTTCGGATCATCCCAAAACAGGGAAACCTGATGTTTTTTTGCCCAGTGGCTTGCAAGCGTCAGCGTGTATCGCTCGCCGCCGCCGAGACCGTCAAAGTAAGGATTATAAAACCCGATCTTCATTTTTTTGCCTTTCTGCGGAACATGAGACCTAATCCTAGTGTAGCAAATCCGCTTACGATAGATCCCCACCATATATACGACGGCATATAGTGCATGCGCACCGTATGCGTACCCGCGGGAACGGCGATCGCCCGAAACGCATAATCCGCACGATAGACGGGGGTTTTTATTCCGTCAACGGCCGCATGCCATCCCCTGTCATAGGCGTCGGAAAGGAAAAGAAGCGCGTCAGATGAGGTTTCAACGCCGATGATCACTTCATTGGGCGTGTAGGAAAGGATTGTCGCACTTCCCGTTCCGGGCTTCGGCGTAAGATGCGGCGTCGTTTCAAGGACCAGCGTACTCCGTCGATCCATCCCCTCCTTATACAACATATCGAGAACGGGCTGGTCGCCCGTTGCCGAGACAAACGAATACGCCAAAAATGCGCGGGGGTAACTTTCGGTGTTTTCGAGAATTTCAAAATGCTCATCCTCCCAGACGCGGTTGTAAGCGGGATATTCCCAAAACGGATATGCCCACGGAAGTCTGCCGTCGCTTTTTTTATGGAAATAATATCGCACCCCGAGAAGATTCAGCATGTCTTGGCTGTACTTGCCGTGTTTGTCAAAAACGACGACCGACCGGTCCACGGGACGCAGTATGCCTTCGCTGACGGATCCTATGAGCTTTCCGTATCGGTAACTATAGACCGCATCGTATCCCTCGATAAGCGGGATACCGAACGCAGAGCCCACTTCATTGCCGATGTTGCCGAATGCACGCGTATAACGTTGCCCGGTAAGACGTCGTAACTGTGTGATCGCGGGAACCTCAGGATACACCAGCGACTGCGGATCAAAGGGCATCCATTTTGCCGTAAAGCGATACATATCCACTCCCGTGATGAGCACAAATACCAACGGCAGGAGCCTAACAACCTTTCCGGAAAACATGATGCCCGACACAACAACCGCCATCCACAGGACGGCAAATCCCGTGGGAAGGGCAAGATTACGCATGGCGATGGCGAGTTTATCGGACGGAAGCGGCCGCGCGATGATAAGCGTCCCCCACAACACGAGCAACACGCCTCCCACACCGAGCACGCTCCCTATCAGCGTTTTTTTATTTCGTTTTGCCCACCAGTTCCGTACGGTATCCGTACCGTACGCGGAAAGCACGGCAAGGGAAAAACTCGCCAGAATGATGATCCGTGACGCGGAGCTTGTCGATAAGACCGGAATTTTGAGGAAGAACAAAAGATCAACAAGCGGTGTCTGGTATGCAAAAAGTAACGGAAGCACCGACATCACCGCAAAGAACCGCACCTCGCGAAGCCGTCTTCCGAAGACGGCGGCTATGACCGCAAAAAACAGCGGGGCTACGCCGACATATCCGGCCCATTCCGCATAGTGACCGAACCAATCGTTTCTTGTTACGGGATTGCCGTAAAAGTCAGGGGCAAGGAGCGTGGGGAAATATTGCCACGGAATCACTTCTCCCTTGATAAATAGCGTACTGCGCACCGCTTCCGTATAGGCTATAAAACCGGAAAAAATTTGCGGGGCGGCAATAAGTACCCCCGCCAATACGGCAAAAACCGCTCCGGGTACTTTGTGCCTATTCGTTTTATCAAACCATACAAGCACACAATACCCCAAAACATACAACAGTACGTACAGACTCATTTGAAAATGCCCGGAAAGAAACGAAAGTGCTATCGCTCCGGCGACAAGGAAACCTCCCGACCGGTATGCGGTGCCGATCAGGAGATCTATACCCAACAGCGCATACGGAAGGAATAACACGGCATACCCTAACGTCCCGTACGCCATCCATACGGTCATAAATCCGCAGAACATAAATGCGATGCTTCCGATCAGCCGAGCTTCGACGCTTAAGGCTCGCCGTGACAGGAAAAGATACATACCCGCACCCGCAAGCAGAGGCTGGAGCAAAATCATCAGGCTCCATGCGAGTTTTTCCGGAAACAAAAATAACAGATTAACGGGGGAAAACACCGCCGTTTGATACGTCCCTACATGGCTGGTTCCCGAAAAACTGTACGGATTCCACAGAGGAAGTTGTCCCTGTTTCCACGAAGAGACGGTCAACCGCTTCCAGGGATAGATCTGGGTAATGACGTCAGGCATCGCATTATTTTTCACCGGCATCGCATACGTCGCCGCCCAGGGGGTAAAAAACGTGGCAAGGTAACTCCCGGGAAACGGCATGTTGCCCGAAAGAATCGGTGCCCCCAAAAGACCGGTGAGAAACAGAATGACACCGAAAGGCAAAAATCGATGTAACAGTTTATTCATGCGACTTTTTTTGCTGTAATTCCCACAACTTCGCATACGTGATAAACAAGCTAAAGCCCTGATAGATGCTTTCGATCCATCCGACCGTACCGGCACGCCATCCGCCGAGTGTGAAAAACGAATGGAAAAAGCCCGTAAGGGTAACGCGGATCATGCGCCACCAGGTCATGGCAGGATGACGGGCGACAAAACGCAACTCGGCTTCCGTTTCACTCCACTCATTTGTTTTATCGACCATTTCCGCAAGCGTCCGATGCGTATCATGGAGAAGCTCTCCTTCCAGTCGCGCCACTTTCCCTTCAATACGCGCCGTTTCATGAAGTTCTCCTTCCCACCCGCGAAATGCCGAAACCCGAAACAGCCTCAGCATCCATTCACCTCCCGGCCATGGGTGCCCCAGATAGTAGTTTTTCCGATACAGCTCGTAGCCGGCAATCGGGGTTTCATTTTTCCCCGAAAGCACGGCTTCTATCGCCCGTGCCAGTGTCGGGGTCACCATCTCATCGGCATCAACAGAAAGCACCCACGCACCCGATACATACTTCATCGCATGATTGCGAAGCGTCGCAAACCCTTCATGACGCACCGTAATCACCCGTGCCCCCGCGTGTTTTGCGACAATTGCGGTCTCGTCTGAGGAGCCGTTGTCTATAACGATAATTTCTCCCAAGTCGCCCAAGGCACCGATACACCCACCGATACGCGGTGCTTCGTTTCTGGCGACAATAACGATACTAAGCGTTTGTTTTTTTCGGTTCATAGCGCATTCCCCACCGCATAAAGAAAAAATCTCCGACGGCCTGCCGTTTTTCCCGGTTTGTTCCGAAAAGAAACGTACCTCCCTCACGGAGTAAGGCTATTTTCGTCCGGAGGGATGCATACCGCATCCCGAGGAGTAATCGGTTTCTCGTGATGTAATAATCGTGTATCGGATTACCGGCTCCTCCCGATGAACCCGCGTTGACGTGCCAAATGACCGATGTCGGTTGATACATGAGCCGATACCCCGCTCTCTTTGCGCGAAGGCAAAAATCCAGATCCTCAAGATAAAGGTAATACGCGTCATCAAGCATACCGACGGATTCGATCACCCGCCGGTCTATCATCATCGAGCAACCCGTCACGAACGGAGTTTCCGTACGCTGGTCATATTGTCCGTGATCCACTTCGTCAACGCCGCGGTGTGATGCATAGACATTATCCCAATCAACGAGTCCTCCCGCATACCAAAACACGCGACCCCGTTCTTTTTTGGTATAGCGGGATTTGTGAAATTCATGTCCCGGCGCAAAATATATTTTTGAACCGGCAATCCCCACGCTATCTTCTTCAAACGCATCGAGCAGTGAAAGTGCTTCAGGGTCGACAATCGTATCATTATTGAGTAACCACACATAATCTGCTCCCAGTTTCATCGCATAGGTCATACCCACGTTGTTGCCGCCGGTAAAACCGCGGTTCGTATCGAGTTTTAACAAGGTTACCTTCGGAAAATCCCGTGCAAGAATCGCGACGGAATCATCGGTCGAACCGTTATCCACGACGATCGTGAGCACCTCGACGGTATTGCGGCGAAGTTTTTCAAGCGATCGAAGACACACCGACGTGTCTTTATGGCCGTTCCAGTTCACGATGACGATGGCAACTTTTTTCATGGTTATTTTCCCAGTTTTCGCGTAATCTTATGACGAAGTTTTCCCAAAACGGATTTTGTTTCCTCGATCCGCGCGGTACTTATCCAATACGACACCTCTTTTCCCGTTTTTTTCATTTCGGCAATGACCGTTTCGACGGGAATCTCCATATCGACAAACCGTTCACGCTCCCAAAGCTTTATGAAAATGAGAAAGGAATAGAACGCCTGAAGCAGGGCAAGCACTAATCCGTGCAACCCGTCCTTATACCCTCCCTGGGCAAAATAGAGTTTGATAAAATCGGAAGCGGGAAAACGGATCGCATCCTGCCACGTGACGGTATATCCCAGAGAAACATATTTCTGCACCTCATTTTCGGTGTACACCCGCTCCATTTTTTCCAAATACTGTCCGACGCTATCATAGTTATAGTGCGTATAGGGATTTTTGAGCGTGCCGAGCTTTCCTGCAACATCGATATACTCATGGACATGCTTTTGGGGATACTTTCCCGCGCCATTTTTGAAAAGCCGTAACTGAAGATCGGGCCACCATATGCCGTGTTGAATCCACTTGCCGAAAATCATGTTTTTGCGCGGTATCCAATATCCGTCCGCATCGTCTTGTGAAATTGCGGCGCGTATTTCTTCCGAAAGAGGGAGAGTCACTTCTTCATCGTCATCCAGGCAAAGAATCCAATCCCCGCTTGCTTTGGAAAAACCGAAATTCTTATTCACGTTCAGCATCAGATTATTCGGTCGCGAAAAAACTTTTGCGCCGAACTTTTTGGCCACTTGCGACGTGTCGTCGGATGATTCGTTATCGACGACAATAATCTCGTCGGCAAGCTTTTTTACGGAAGCAAGGGTTCTTGCCAGACTTTTTGCCCGGTTATGGGTACTGATGACGACGGATAGTTTCATTGGGTGCTCCTCCTTATCATGCCGACAAATGCGTGTATTTTATTTTTTTCCAAGAAAAAAAGCGTGCCCGCATAGATCCCCATGCCGATAATTCCCAACAGAACGAGGTATATATAGGTATGCGGCACGACCGTAAGCGACACCCAATAGGAAATCCCCTGCACGACGGTTGCGATAATAGGCCCTTTGACGTTATCGATAAACGAAAAATCGGCAATCCCTTTCGCCACTCGGATAACGAGAATGATCGACAATGACACGACAAGGAGCGCAAGAGCGACACCGTTATAACCGAAAAATCGCATGAACAGCAGGGTACATGCCCACGTACCGACCGTCCATCCCACCATAAACGTTAACGTTGTGCGTATTTTCCCCACGGCATTTAACGCATTCATCAGCGGTGTCGAAAGTGCCGCGATAGCCGAGGAAAAAACAAAAAAGTAAAACGACAAAAGCGCGGGTTCCCATTTGGCATAGCGGGGTATGAGACCGACCATCGGATGGACAAAAAACAGCAACCCCGTCGATAGCGGCAGAATAGCGGAAGCCAAACCGAACATTGTTTTATCAATTGCTTTTTCCAGAAGCTTTTTGTCATGTTGGAGCCGTGAATACGTGGGAAACGTCACGCGGATGACGCTATCCATGATAAGCCTCAGCGGAACCTCCGCCCATTTTTTCGCCCATCCGATGTATCCTACTTCCGCAAACGGTAAAACCCTACCCAAAAAAACCGTCATAAGATCGTCCTTTAACAGAGCCAAAAACGAATTCATCTGGAACGGAATACCAAATTTCATCAGCCGCTTTGCGCTTGCCCGGGAGACCGTGAATCGGGGAAACCAAGGCTCAACAATGTACATTGTGATAAGTCCGACAATCCCCCGCACCAATACCGCCCAGGTGAAACTTGTTATGCCCTGTCCTTTCCAGGCGAGAAAAACGGCCACGCCGTAAAAACCGAGCGTTTCCACGATATGGGGAATAACCAAACGATCAAAGGAAAGTTTCCGTTCAAGTAATACCGAGGGAATGGTCTTGAGACTCGAAAGAAAGAACGATACGGCGAGTGCGCGAAACAACCACACTCCCGACGCGTCAAGCCGATAAAACGATGCGATAAATTCGGATAATACCAGACTAATGACAACGAGCGTGAGAACCAGCGCCTGTTGAATGACAAACGTGGTATTTAAGTCGTCGAGCGTCACCTCATCCTTTTTTTGCACCAATGCGGCGGCCAATCCGATGTCGGAAAAATATCCCAGGAACGAAATAATCGCGGAAACGACATAAAAAACGCCGAAGACGTCCGGGGTCAAAAAAAGCGTTAATAAAAATGTCGCTCCGAACGCGACTACCTGAAGGATAAACGTGCGAACGGTGAGGGCCACAACTCCGACAACCGAGCGTTTTTTTATAACCTCCAAATCAATGTCTGGCATACGGTAGCTTTCTCCACGGCCGCGTGGTATATAACCGCCACAATCCTTTCAAGTCCCCAAGCGCCGTTTTCATGACACGCACCGTAGACCCGGGATTATCGATCCACGTCACCGGTTCTTCGTAAATCCGATACCCGCTCTTCTCACCGACGATCAGGAGTTCACTGTCAAAAAACCATTCGTTATCTTTCACCTGCGGCATGAGCTCGCGTACGACCCTTCGGGAGACCGCCTTAAATCCGCATTGCGCATCGGTGAAATTCACCCAGAAAAAAAGCTTGATAAGGCTGATATATCCTTTTGATGTAATCGACCGAAGGGTGCTTCTGCCGAATACTCTCGCTCCCTTCGTATTTCTGCTCCCTATTGCCATGTCAAAACCGCGCTCGAGCGCATGCAAGAGCGGCGGCAGGTGCTTCAGATCGGTCGAAAGATCTATATCCATGTAGGCAAGATAATCATAGTCGCCTTTGCGCCAGACGTGCTTCACCGCCCTTCCCCGTCCTTTTTGCGAAAGATGTTCTACCGACACGGATTGATACGTACGACTGAGTTCACGCGCGATTTTCAAAGTGGCATCGGTGCTTGCGTTATCGGCGATCGTTATATGCCAGGAAAAATCGGAGAGATTTTTTGCCAGGTAACGGATGAGGGTGCCGACACTCGTTTTCAATTCCACCGCTTCGTTATACACGGGAAGCACGATATTAACGCTTGGTTTTGTGCTGCTTGGCATAAAGATAATAAATAAAAATAATAAGGCTAACAAGCGAAATACCGTTGCCGATAACCCGTATCGGCGTATCGGTAAAACGCATGGTTATATACGACTGACCCGCGGCAAGAGTAAGCTCGGGCAATCCGTTTTTGACGGTCGGCCGTACTTCTTTATCGTCAATAAAATACCGCCAACCGGGAAACGGCGCTTTGTTGATACGAACGGGCATCTCTTCCGCCGCAATGACGGACCATACTTCCCGGGTCGTGGTTTTTGTCAGCAACCGCGCCGACAGGCCGTTTCCTTCCTCTATTGTAGCAAAATCAGCTTCTTTCGGTGTGTCCGGCCGGGGGACGGAACGCGGAAGGTATTCATCGGAAATTTTTGATACCCGCCACCTGACATCGGAAGGGGCTTCAAATGCGGTACTTGGTTTCTCATAGGTATATTGGGGCATAAACCATTTGCCGTTTAACAGTATAACCCCGACGCAAATGGCTATGGTTGCCGCCCATTTGGCAACGGCGTTTTTTACCGGGAGCATCGCAAAACTTCCCAAGAGTGACGTGCCGAACATAAGAATCCCCAGAAAACGCCAGGGATATTGAAGGTAGGCAAAGCCGGGGATGCTATCCCACAACCATTTTGAAGCTTCGGTCGCAAACAATACTCCTACAAATGCCGCGGCGACCGCAACTCCTATAAGTCCGGCCATTCGTTTCGGCCGCAATACAAGCGCCGTCACCAGTCCGGCAAAACCGAGAAGCAGATGGGCTTTCCCGACCATAAACGACATGCCGTCAACACATCCTTTCGCGGATCCGCCGAATCCCCAGAGTGATGCGTACAGTTGGGTGATACATACGAAGTGATCCTTATAATCGGCACTGGCACTCACCTGGCCGGAAACCCCGGTAAACTGCATTTCAAACATTGCAGGGAGCCAGAAAAAACCCGCAAGCCCCATACCGAGAAGCAGCGGAACGGATGCGGAAAGCGTTTCGCGAAGCCGGTCGCGATTACGAAGATATCGAACCATCCGATACAGGACAAAGGAACACCCGACGAAGATCGTCACCGCAAATCCCATGAGGGTATGGGAGAGGATCACTCCTCCGATCCCGATCGCTCCCGCCGCCGCCGACTTCTTTGTTGCGGGTTTTCCCCATCCCGTAATCCAGTAGGCAATAAGGGGGAAAAACACGAGGGACCAATATTCACCCACCGCCCCCCGAACGTATATCTGTACCGCATGATAGGGCGCAAAAAGAAAGAGTACGCCGGCAAGAAGTCCGTACGGCAGTTCGATAAGCAGCGTTACCAACAATGCGGGCAGTAGGATCCCTGCGGCAAACATGATTTTGGTTGCCAAAACGGCGGGGACACCCACGGCATACAGCAACCCGCCGAAATAATACGGTAACGGTCCGTAAAAATTAAAAATCGGATAACCGTATCCGTACCCTAACTCATTGACCCATCGGACGGGAAACTGGAAATCACGAAGCGCCCTTCCCATTTCGATGACACGGGCAACCTGCGTATCATCGTGCATCGGGAAGAACCCCGGAGATACGAGCGGCCGGACGGCAAAAAAACCCGCAAGCGCAAGCAAAATATACGGTAGGACTCGTTTCATGATGAGTGCGTTAGGCGCCGCAACACAATGCAATAACAGATAAACGACAGGATACTTATCAAATCCGCGGCCAATCGAAACGGTGTCTCACGAAAATCGGCGGATACGACATGGGTTCCTTTGGGAATTTCGATACGCATGACTCCCAATCGGTTCGCATAATCAATAGGCGTCAATCGGTTGTCAACGGTAATCCCCCATCCGGGATAATAAATTTTATTGATCTGAATCGTGCTTGACTCTTTTGCTTCCGCGGTAAAGGTGATTTTTTCGCCGGAAAACGTGCGCGTTGAAAGGAGAGCGTCGCCGTTTATCACTTCCAAGGTTTCCACGGGACGATTCACGGGGATATCATGCACCCATCGGGGCATATACTCGTTTGCGACGGTAGTCGTCGCTTCGTTTGTCACGTAATAGCCCGTGTCACGCCGTACGGGAGAAACCTCACCCAATAGAACGGATGCCGTTGATAACCAAACTGAAAAAAGTACCGCGGATAAGGCGACCCGCCGCCAACCCGAAAGATGTTCAAAAACCGCGGCGATAATCCACGGCCCGAACAGTACGGGCAATAACAACGCGCGGTACGGAAACTGAAAAAGGACGGAAAATGCGGATATGTTCCATACGGGAGCAGTAATCGGAAGCGCAAGTATGATTCCCGCTATCGCCCAAAAAAATGCAACCGATTCAAACCGGGTAATTTTTTTCCGTAAGCCCAGAAATACCGCAAGCGCAACCACGGTGCCCAACCCGATAAGTCCGGCATTCAGCGGCGTAATAAAGTACGATGACGGATCCGAAATGACGACGGCATCAAACCGAACCAAATGTTTCTCCAGAAGGGCGGGAATCCAGAAAAAACTGGCAAACCCCACGCCGATTGCGCCGGCGGTCAAAAACATGCCTCTTGCCGGAACGCTCATCGCAAGGGTGGCGATTGCAATCCCCAAAAGGAGCGCCGCCGAATTATGGCTTATGATAAGAAGCCCTATCATGGGGGCAAACAACCACCCCCACCCTCTGACAATGGCGGTGACGGCCCAGGATGCGGCGGCGATCGCCAGTACTTCTCCCACCGACCCACGATGATACATATCAAAAAGGAGATACGGAGCAAAGACAAGACTTACTGCCCCCATGGTCCGTGCCCATCTTCCGTATGTTTTCCGAAGTCCCGCGTAGACGGCAATAACGGCCGAGACAACGGAACCGGCAAGGATGATTTTTACCGCATCCTGAAATGACGCGCCGAGAATATGCAGCAGGGATCCCAAGTAGAGAAACCCCGGATACAGAAAGTTACTCACCGGATAGCCGTAACTGTTGTTCAATCTTCCCAAAAATCGCACCGGGAATTGTCCGTCGGCGAGACTTTGATAGAATGCCGACAGCCGGATTATCATCCACTCACCGTCGTCCGTAATAAAAAATCCCGATCGCATCAGGGGTGTCAGAACAAGAAAAAGTGCCGCCGCAATAAGGAGCAACGACCAACGGGAGAAAAATCCCGAAGGACTCTCCCTATCACGGTTCGGGGCAAGTGAGTGGCCGGAGTTTTTTTGCATTGATGGTTTTTTCTTTCTCATACCCGTACCGCCCTACCGTTACTTTTTTGCGGCACCGAAATCGGCAACCGGAGCATCCACTCTATAGAACCGCATCATCCGCTTGTCTTCTCTCATCCCTTTTCGATACTCGCCGATAAGCGTCATCGGCCAATCCGGTTTTGTCTGTGTTTCGTTCAAGACAAAGTAGGTGGCGCTTTCGCTTGCCGCGGTAACGATATCATCAGGCATGGTTTCTGGAAGCGGCCACATACCGGTGATACGTACGTTCGGATTATCGACAAGATAAATTTCGATCGCGTACGGAAGCAGTCCGAATGTTCCTTCCGTAAATACCTGTATTTTTTGATGCGCCGCCTCGGCGGTAAGATAGGTAACCACTTCCTTTACTCCGTACCCTGCCGGCCAATCATCCAAAAATTGCCCGCGTTCGGATTCGGGTATGGGGGCGGCAACGGGATTGGTAATAATAAACCAATCCATAAAGAGTGAAGGGACGACGAGCACGAAGACAAGAAGCAGGCGTGCCATCCGATTTTTCATCGCGTCCCATACCGTAACCGCCGTTGAAGCCGCAACGATAAGCAGCGGCATCATCATAAAAAAGATAAAACGCGGGTACAGTATTTTTGCAAATGTCGCAAGTGCCGCAAACGGAAGCGCCCACCAGACATACAGGAACCATCGCTCCCTGTTTTTCGGCCACCTTGTAAAGATCGGCAATAAGACCGCGATAAATACCGGTAAGGTGAGATAATGCCGTACCCAGTCAAACATCCCCCGAAGGTTACCCGCAAGGAATCGGAACGGTTGATTCAACCATTCGCTGACGGAAAAAATAAACACGTTATCTTTTTGTTCCACCATGTGAAAAAACGGTGAAAGCCGTAACACGCTGTAGATCACCTGGGAAAGGACACCCGCTACGGCAACCAGCGCGATCCACCGTAAAAGTTTTTGCCGCTTTTCCTTGTGTTGCCAATCAAATAAAAGAAGGGTTGCGGGCAGAAAGTAGAGCGACAAAAATCCGGAACTTTTATTAAGCATCCCGGTACCCAGCACCATACCGAGTAACAGTGCGGTATCAAGCCGCAACTTACGCACCAAACGGATTCCCAGGTACAAACTCCAGACGGCAAATGTCGCAACCAACGAATCATACAGTGCGACCCGGTCGTACCAGGTGCTGAACGGCAAAAGAATATAGCCTACACTTGCCGCCCACGAAACCCGGCGATCGCGAAACAATTCATATGCCACAAACCAGACACCGATAAGCGTGCCGAATCCCGCAATTACCGAGGTGAGCCTCCCCGCCCACAGGGGATCGGCAGTCTCAAAAATCTTTAACAGCACCATCATGATCCAGGTGAACATGGGTTGCTTCCCGTCGGTGAGCGATATAAAGCGCCAATTGGCATCCCGCATGCCTATTTGGGACCAGCGGATGTAAATCGCCTCATCGGTAAATATGGGAAGCCCCGTGAGGTGAAAAAGTCGGGTGAAAAAATAGATCGCCACAAGAACCAAGGCGCCGATACCGAACCATAGCTTCGTTTTGTTCCACCGCATGGATTCATTATATCCTAAAACCGTGAAAACCAGGAAATACCGTATTCCTTCTCTGCTCCACTGACCTTATGCAGGGTGGCTTTTATCACGCGGTGGAAAAACGGCGCAAGAAATCATCCGCAAAAATCGTCCGTACGCTTGACCGATTCGCCTCCCTCATGGGAGGTATCACCGTCCTTGTCAACGTTCCTCAGCTGGTCAGCGTATAGACGGCACCGAATCTTTTGGGCGTCTCCCGTACTTCCCGGTGCGGATTCCTACCCGTCTCTTGTTGCTGGCTGATCTACGGGATACTCCACCGGGCAAAACCGATCATTGCGGTGATCTGTATGCTGCTTATTGTCCAGGGCGCGATTGTTACCGGTATTTTTATCCGTTCGTAGCGGTCGGTTTCGGGAAAAAGATTGCGGTCACGGCACCCAGCGCCACTCCTGTCCAGATGATTCCCGTTTTCCACGCCTGGGATAGTGCTGAATATTCGCCATAGTAAAGATACGGTGCATAACTTAAGAGGAGCGCCGCGGAAACGACAAAAGAAAAGCGGAGGAGCCGTACGCGCTCATAGTTTAACGCAACAACCGGGAGCATCCATACCCAGTACCACGGCAAAAATTCCCGTTTGAGCAGCACCAGGATAAGTCCCGCAGCCATGAAAACAAACAGATACCATCGGTTCTTCCGTAACAGATATACGGGAACAAGAAATATCGTCATCAATTTCGTCGCCACGGACAAACCGAGCAAAAGCCATGCTGCATCATACCGCTTTTTTATGTACATAAGAATTGAAAAAAGAGCAAACAGGACAAGCACGATGTCATTGTGTCCGCTCACCAGCGTTTCGACGATGAGTAACGGATTTAAGGCAAACACGGTCAGGATAAACGGCTTTTTGTCAGGATCTATAGCCTCCGCAATACGGACAATCGCATAACAGGACGCAAGATAACAGGCGGCGATAAAAAATTTAGTGGCGAAAAGTACCGGAATAAAATACCCGAGCCCCAAGATATACGGAACCATACTCATTGCTATCCACAGCGGCGTGTAGGCGCTCGATAAGTGCGTCCATCGCATAAAATTCGTCCATGGATCGATGCCGGCAAACTGCAACGGAATCACGGTGTAAGGATTATGGTGATAAACCAGAACGGTTTTTGCCGTAAAGAGATAATTGAAAAAATCGTAGGAAAATGCGGCGGGATAGGAGAACAAAAGCAGCAATGTCGCCCCCGCGATAAGCCGTCGAATCACGGAGAGCGTGAGTTGCTTTTTGTACGCAAGCCATGAAAGGTATCCGTATAAAACAAAAAAAAGCGAAAGGATACTTCCGTATATCGCGGTAGCAAGCGGCCGCTGATAATATCCTATGTATTGAAACGATTTTTGGATATGCTGGACAACGCCGGTCCGGGACAGCGTAAGATTCAAATCAACCTGCGTATAGGAAAACAAAAATAACGCGATACACGCAAGATAAAAAAGCGATACAAGAAACCGGACGCGTTTCATGCGTATTTGCCCTGCCAGGCGTTCCTTCGGATCTTAATCATGTCAAAAAATCCCTGCAGGGAATCTTTGACCGGATTTACCCGTCTTGTTTCGACGTAGTGCCATTCCACGGGAACTTCCTTAATTTTGAAACCGAGCTTTTTGGCGAGGAATAACGCTTCGATATCAAATCCCGCCGTCACCATGGGACCCTGCACTTCCTGATTTTTTCCGTACAACTGTAACCGAGAAAAAATATCTTTGGCGACATGACGTTTAAACGCCTTAAAGCCGCATTGGGTATCAGTTATTCCTTTGAGTCCCAGTATGATCCCCCGTAGCACCATAAATCCCCGTGCCATGATAACCCGCGAGAGCGGCGCCCCTTCCCGTCTTCGGTTACGGCTCCCGATGACGACGTCGTAGCCCTTATCGAACCACGGAAGCACTTTTTCGAGCTCGGCAATAGGGGTGGCCTGGTCAAGATCGGAAAAAAGCACGATCGATCCTTTGGCATGCATTACGCCCGCAACGACTGTTTCCGCTTTCCCCCGATGCGGGTTGTGCAACACGGTAAATCCCGGATTCGCCTTGGCAAAGGCATCCATAAGGAGTGGCGACTTATCCGTAGATCCGTCATCCACAAGAATAGCTTCCCAGGTATAGGGTTGTTTTTCCAGGTACCGTGAGACCTTATCAAGACTGCCTAAACGGATATTGGTTTCCTCGTTATACGAGGGAATAACGACCGAAAGAAACGGGCTTGTCATTTCGCTCCTTCCGTATAGTGTACTAATTTCATGACCCGGACAAAAGATGCCTGCCACTCACCCGCTATTTCCGCACGTCCGAAACCGGCGATTTCCCATAACGGATGACCCAGGGGTTTACACTCGGAAAGCTCACAGATGATGATGAGCTGATCCGTAACACTCTTCCGTTCAGGATCGATTGTTTCGTTTTGGATGGCAACGGGAGGGTTTCCCCATATTTCAAAGAAATAACGATATGCATGGTCGGAATTCGAGTTTGTTATCAGGGCAAAATTGTAGGGTTTTCCTTCGGTTTTCTCGTACGCAACCCGGGCAATCTCCCGCGCCTGGGCAAGCTGATTGTTGGGAGCAAACTTAAACGGCCGTCCTTCCCAGTTCAAAATAAGAAGGATTGCCGCGATAACGGGAACGATGAATCGTACGATCGGTATTTTTTTGATGGAAAATAACACCCACGAGACAAGCAAAAACGGTACGGCAAAAAATACTCCGAAATAATAATCATAAATGCCCTTTTTATAAAACCCGAAAAGAATAAGCGGAATTCCTAACCACAAGGAAAACAGCAACGCCGTCCGGCGATCTTGAGACAATGTTTTCTTTTTTCTCTCGAATAACCCCAATCCCACCCCGACAAGAAGACAGAGGGAAAGAATGATGGAGGCTATCACCGCTCCCGACCATACCGTCTGCACCGTCGGGGTAAGATTCACCCATTGTTCGGGCGGCGGCAAGCGAAACACAAGCCTTCCGAACAATCGGTAGATGACATCAACGAGCGTATTCCAAAAATTTGCGGCAATGAATCCCGTGCCTTCGCCTTCACGGAGAAAATTATAAATCGAAATCGTATTGGGGAATCCGTGACGCAGTTCAAAAGCAAGAAACGGTCCGTAGCCAACGACAAACCCCGCTATCCCCTTCCCGTACGCAAGCAGCCACTCTTTTTTTCTTCCCAAAAGCAGATACCAGGCGCCAACCACGGGAAACAAAAAGAGAAAAAGATAGTGCAGTTGCAATCCGATGCCTAACGTTACCCCCACCCAAAACAGCCATTTCGATTCGTTTTTGATGACGGATCGCCAAAGCGCATACAAGAGCACTACCGAAAAAAACGGGACAAGATTCGGATTCCATGATGATCGTGAGTACGCGATAACAAGCGGTGAAACGCTATAGAGCGCGGCGGCACAAAGACCTACCCACTCATGTACCGCATCCTTCCCCAGCCGATAGAGTGCATAAATGGTGGCAACGCCGAACAGGGCAACCATCACCGCCGCTCCCGCGGGATTTAATCCGCTTATCCATACAAACGGCAACATGAAGTAATAGTAGATGGGTCCCAAAAAGAATCCTCCCACCGATGCCGTAGGCCCCAGGAGCGTAAATTTGTGATCAACGATCATCCGTTTTATCACCAGCATATCCCGCCCCTCATCCCCGAGGAACGTCATGTATTCGGAAATTTTGTAAAGGCGAAGATACGCGCCGAGAAGTAAAACACCAACGAGAATAATTGTCGGGAGATATCGGGCTACCCTACGCATAAAGGTTGTCATCGTTATTTATTCTTCCAAATTACCCGTGAGTACATGGTGTAATTCCAGACAAGTCCGATGCCCACCCCCATGAGATAGAACAGACGGTAGAGATTTTCACCGAAGAAATGCGTTCCCAACGCGACGGTACCCGACTGGATAAGGAGCGCGCCCAATGACGTCGCATTAAACTGCAGAAATTTAGGAATAAGCCTTAACCCGCTGATTTTCTTCCCGCGAAACGTCCAGCCGTTATTGAAGAAAAAGTTCGAAATAATCGCACACTCCGCTCCTATTGCGCTTCCCACAGCCGGATGAAACCCTCCTCGCACCGCCAGCTCGAGGATCGTCGTGTTAATGACAAATCCCACCGTTCCCACTACCGCAAACTTGGCAAACGGACCGTGACGCAACTGATGAAAGCGGGCGCGTCCGACGTACAAAAATACATTCCGTATATATTGAAGGGGCGCAATTTTTGACCGCCCGTATCTCCGGTCCGTAAAATGGATCGGCACTTCACCAACTTTTGCCCCATCCACGATGGCACTATGAAGAAACGCGATCTGATACACATACCCGCTGTATTTTGCCATTTTATCCTTTGCCCGTTCGAAGTATTCTTTACGAAATACCCGGTACCCTCCGGTCCAGTCATGGACGTACGGGAATCCGAGTCCGAAACGGACAATGGCATTTCCCACCACGCTAAAAATTTTTCGGTGGAGTCCCCAATTCTCAGGTATGGAACCGCCGGGAATATATCGGGTGCCTACGACAAAATCATCTCCCGCCGCAATTTTTTTGAAAAATTCGGGGAGGGCTTCCGGATCATGCGACAAATCGGCATCAAGCTGGGCAATGACTTCGGCATGCAGGGTATCGATCGCATAACTCATCCCGCGAAGCAACGCTTTTCCGAGTCCTTCTTTCTTTCCGGTCAAAAGATGAACTTCACGGTGGGTTTTGGCAAAGGCCCGAACAAGTTCGGCGGTACCGTCGGGGGAAGTGTCATCGACGACCAGGATCGCATACGAAAAGCGCTTTACTTTCTCCATCACATCCACCAGCTTCGTTAACATGCTGGTGATATTTTCCCGCTCGTTATACGTTGGCAGAATAATAACCGCTTTCATAAGTGGACCGCGAGCGCACCGGTATCTTAGACTCTTTCTCTCCAATAGTTGAGAAGATCCTCAGCGGTCTTGGTGAAGGGAATCTCCGGTTTCCACCCGGTCTTTTCAACAAATTTTGAATTATCTCCGATAAGAATCGGTACGTCTGAAGGACGCATGCGCTTCGGATCTTCCTTAATTTCCACCTGTACCTTACTCATGGAGAGCATGAGCTTTAACACGTCGGCGATCTTGATCGCATTTCCCGTTGCGATGTTATAGACGTCACCGGCATCGCATTTCTCGACGGCCAGGAGGTAAGCGCGCACCATATCGCGAACGTCGGTATAGTCACGCTCAGCCTCAAGATTGCCGACATAAATCACGGGTTCCTGCTTGCCCTTTTCGATAAGTGCGATCTGTTTGGCAAACGTTGATTCTGCAAACGTGTCACCCCGGCGCGGTCCGGTATGATTGAATCCGCGGGTTCGGATGATCCGCATCTTATAGGATTCAAAATATTGGTATCCCAGGTAATCCATTGCAAGCTTACTTACCGCGTACGGCGAAAGCGGCCGGAGCGGATTGGTTTCCTTAATCGGCACCTCATCGGCATGCACCAACCCGTATTCTTCGGAAGAACAGGCGATTTGGATAACGGGGTCGATACCGACCTGACGAACCGCCTCGAACACATTGGCGCTTCCTACTATGTTGACTTCAAGCGTCACCGCAGGTGATCCCCATGAGGTGGGTACAAATGACTGCGCGGCCAAATGGAAGATGTAATCCGGCTTTATTTTGTTGATCGTCGTGTACATGCTGTGACTATCAAGAAGGTCGGCATCCTCGAGGTGGAGCTTGGTCTTTATGGATTCGATATGATCCATTTTGCTTCGCGGTCTGCAAAGTCCGTAGACTTCATAGCCTTTGGAGAGCAAAAGTTCTGCCATGTGGCTTCCTACAAAACCCGCGATTCCCGTGATCAATGCTTTTTTTGCCATATACGCTCCTCCTTACAAATTTTTTTTACATTCGACCGACACCATAATACATAAATCCGAGCTCTCGCACTCGTGCGGGCTCGTAAATATTTCTTCCATCAAATAATACCATATGTTTCATGCCGCGGGCTAGACGCACAAGATCTAACTGACGGAATTCATTCCATTCGGTAACAATCGCCACCGCATCCGCATCACGGACGGCGTCATACGGATCCTTGGCATACCGCACCTCTTTCGGCAATTTCTCTTTTGCTTTCTCCATCGCGATCGGATCGTACACCGCAACCGTTGCTCCCGCCTTCAGGAGAGCGGCAACGATATCGGTTGCCGGTGCCTCCCGCATGTCGTCGGTATCCGGTTTAAAGGCGAGCCCCAATACCGCGATGGTTTTCCCTTCAAGCGATGTGAAGTGACGGGTTATCTTCTCCACAAAATTTTTCCGGGCTTCATTATTGACCTCATGGACGGCTTTAAGGAGGGTAAAATCATAGCCATACTCACCGGCAATCGCGATGAGCGCTTTGACGTCCTTCGGGAAACAGCTGCCTCCGTAGCCGACACCGGGATAAAGGAAGCTTCTCCCGATTCGCTTATCCAGACCGACCCCTTCAAGCACGCGCTCGACGTCGGCCCCCACTTTTTCCGCCATAAAGGCAATGGCGTTTGCAAATGAAATTTTGGTTGCCAACATGGAATTGGAGGCGTATTTGATGAGTTCGGCGGTTTCCACATTGCAAAGCACCGCTTTGCCGTCGATTGACTTATGGAGCTCTACTAAGATATCCCGTGCCCGATCGGAGTTGGTTCCTATTACCACGCGGTCAGGATGCAACGTGTCTGAAAGCCCCGTCCCCTCCCGTAAAAATTCCGGACAGGAAGCAATGGCAAACGAGGAGCCGGCGGGTTTTGCCTTCTCAACGATCGCGGCGACTTTCTTCCCGGTTCCCGGAGGTACGGTACTTTTCGTGACAACCACTTTATAGCCGACAAGCGATTTTCCGATTTCTTCCGCGGCGGCAAACACCTGACTAAGGTCCGCTTCCCCGTTTGCTTTGGAAGGAGTACCCACCGCAATAAACACTACCGAAGACGCGGTAACCGCTTCTTTATAATCAAGCGTAAACTTCAATCTGCCCGCGGCAAGATTGCGTTTGAGCAGTTCATCAAGTCCCGGTTCATAGATTAACGGATCACCTTTTTTAAGGCGTTCGATTTTTTCCTTCGTTCGTCCAACCACCCAAACGGTATTCCCAAGATCCGCAAACACCGCGGCGGTGACGAGTCCGACATAACCGTGACCGACAAATGCGATTGTCATAAGCAAATAGTATACGAAATTATCACCCGACTGTACAGTAGGCCATCATACCGTTTTCCCGCCGGCCGTTTGTTCCTCCTGTTTTTTCACCTCAGCAATACCGTCATTGAATCCGTGGAGCGTCACTCCCAGCGCGCGGATCTTATCGGTGGCAAGCACCGCTTTTTGGGGGACGGGAGCCTTGCCGGCAAAATACTCGGCGAAACTGACGGGTTTCACCAGCTTGGCGTCATACCCGAATGTTTCCGCAACGGCGTATGCGGCATCAAACGGAGAGATTGCTTGCGTTCCCGTGACATGATAGATACCCGAAGCGGAAACGGCAACCAATTTTTCTATCGCGCCCGCGATATCATCGATGAACGTCGGCACAAACAACTGGTCGGCGGGGGCAACAATCTCCTGGCGTGCGGATAGCCGTTCCATCATTTTATGCACAAAATCTTTCTTGCCCACCGGGTGTGCCCTATACGGATTGGAAATCCGTATGACCGTGCCGTACGAATCAAGCGCAAGCACCCGTTTTGCTCCTTCAGATTTTGTCTTGGCATACCAACCGAGCGGGCTTACCGGATCATCTTCGGTATAACGGTCGCGGGTACCGTCAAACGCATAATCCGTATCGATGTAGAGGAGGTGTTTACCGGACGCACGGCATGCATCGACAATTGACTGGGTTGCGGCGACGTTGACCTGCCATGCCGGACTTTTCTCTCCCAAATCCTTATCGGATTCAGCCTGCTGCACATTGGTATATGCGGCAAAATGTAGCACCCACGTCGCTTCGGTATCATCGGTAATGCGGCGCATGATCGTTTCGCGATCGGTGATGTCGACGCCGCTTTCGAGGCTATAATTGACGAAGGTATGTGTTGAAAGCAGAGAGACGACGCGGGAACCGACAAGCCCCGACAGTCCCGTACCTAAAAATTTCATAGCGGGCGTTGATATTGTTTCTCGTAATATGCTTTGTACGCGCCTGTTTTGACGTTTTTCCACCAGGCATCATTGTTTTTGTACCACTCCACGGTGGCGACAAGCCAGGTATGAAAATCATTTTGCGGCTTCCATCCTAATTCTTTTTGTATCTTCGTCCAATCCACCGCGTACCGGCGATCATGACCGGGGCGGTCTTTGACAAATTCGAGCGAAGATTCATCCTTGCCCATGATCGCAAGGATTGCGCGGATGATGGTAAGGTTATCCATGTCTTCCGTAAGGCCCCCGACACAATAGGTCTCCCCGATTTTCCCCGAGGTTAAGACCGCATCGATTGCCCTGCAGTGATCATCCACATACAGCCAATCTCTGACGTATTTTCCGTCACCGTATATCGGTACTTTTTTTCCTTCCAACAGATTGGTTATCGCAAGCGGAATAAGTTTTTCCGGAAATTGGTAAGGACCGTAATTATTGGAGCAGTTGGTGATGGTAATCGGAAGCCCGAAGGTGTGGTAATAGGCTCGCACCAGATGATCCGATCCCGCCTTGCTTGCCGAGTACGGACTGCGGGGATCATACGCGGTTGTCTCCCGGAATTTATCGTTGGTTCCGAGCGGCAACGCGCCGAACACCTCATCGGTGGATACATGATGAAATCTTCCGACGTTTGCCTTGAGCGCCGCGTCCAACAACACGTGAGTCCCCACGACATTCGTCGTGATAAACGGAGAAGCCTCCAAAATCGAGCGATCCACATGACTTTCCGCGGCAAAGTGCACCACGGTATCAATGCCTTCCATCGCGGAAGCCACCGCTTTCGTGTCACAAATATCTCCCTGGATAAACGAGTAGCGGGAATCGTTTTCGACGCTTATGAGGTTCTCGAGGTTACCGGCGTACGTCAACTTATCAAAGTTGACGACCGTATCATCGGGATGGGTTTTGAGCCAATAGATGATAAAGTTTGTACCGATAAATCCGGCACCGCCGGTGACGAGTAATCGCATTAGAGTTTTCCTTGCTTTACGAATTCGGCCGCCTTAATGTTGGCTTCAAGCAATTCATCATGCGACGTCCCCGCATCCACCCACCAGTCAATGAGTTCACACCGCAGTGACCGCTCACGAAGGTACATGTTATTAAGATCCGTCACTTCCAGTTGCCCGCGGGCGGAGGGAGTGAGCTGTTTGATGAATTCAAATGCCCGGTTGTCATACATGTAAATCCCCGTCTGCGCAACGTCACTTTTGGGATGTTCAGGCTTTTCCTCAATACTTAACACCCGGTTTTCCGCATCCATCTCGATGACACCGTATTGTTGGGCAAGCTTCTCGCGGTGAACGCCGAACACCATGGCGCCTTTTTTATCCCGTGCAATCATTTCTTCAAACCGTTTCATTGAAGCCGTGAGATCAAAGTTGAAAATATTGTCCCCGAGAATTACCAGAATCGGTTCATTGCGGGCAAATTCTTCGGCAAGCTTTAATCCGTCCGCAATACCCCCGGTCGGATTCTGCTGAATTGCATAATAAAGCCGGAGACCGAACTCTTCACCGGAAAGGAGGAGATTGGCAAAGTCGCCGACATGTCCGCCGCTGGTGATAAGCAGCACTTCTTTCATCCCCACCCGTCGCATTACCTCGAGCGGATAATAAATCATCGGCTTGTTATAAACCGGGAGAAGATGCTTATTGGTAACCGCGGTAAGCGGCCGTAATCTTGTCGCAAGTCCGCCTGCAAGGATAACGCCTTTCATATCGGTACTCCTTTCCTAGATGGCCAGTGTCGCCAGTAATACAAGGGCTATTATACCCACGAGCACATATTCTATCACAATCTTCCGGTGAAGACTTTTTGCCGCGTGATGCCGCATAATTCCCCATAGCACATAGGCCACCGTCATAAGGGCACCGATCGTCAGTTGAAGGTTTACGTTCCCCTTGGCATACCAAAAGGTAAAAAGACCTCCTCCTAATATACAAAACAGCACCATAGACTCAAGCATTGTCTGTTGTTTCATAATAGGCTCCCCCGGGCGATTGAAAGCCCTCCTATCACAATCGTTAAGAGGAATAACATATGTGCAACGTTATGCCCCGCAAGCCGTACTACCCGCTTCTTTCCAACAATGTACGCATCCACCGCCAATATGCCGATAAGTACCCCTACG
The DNA here is from genome assembly GCA_049322955.1 of Patescibacteria group bacterium. Lineage (GTDB taxonomy): Bacteria > Patescibacteriota > Microgenomatia > UBA10105 > UBA927 > UBA927. Next base: position 961,420 of record JBMOPU010000012.1, read on the forward strand.
ACGACAAATACCACAGAGCTCGTGAGCGAGGTGATGTCTATCCTGGGTGTTGCGATGAATTTTTCAAACGAAAAACCGGAAACCAGCGCCGGAGATGGCATAACCGCGGGGGTGGTGTTGACCGCGGCAGGTTCGGTGGGCACGACGGTTACCGGCTTTTCCTCGGTTTGAGGAACGACTTTCGGAGCGGTCGTCGGCGCGGGTCCCGCCGCTTCCGCCTTGGGTATCTGGGCGATCGGGGCGGCAGCCGTGGTTCCGAACATCTGCACGACAAGGGTTGTTTCTTCCCCGTTTAATACCCCGTTTACTACCGCAAATCCTACATCACGATACCCGCTTTTGACGATGTTTGCCCGGTGTGTCGGACTGTTCATCCACGCTTCTACTACCCCGTCACTCGTCTGAAAATTCTTGGCAAGATTCTCTCCCGCTAACGTATAGCGGTATCCCGCACCGATAATAAAATCCCACGGTGTCTTTCCTGCGGGACTGTTATGCGCCCAATAATTATTGGCAAACATATCGGCAGCCTTGGCCGCCGCCGCCTGAGAAAGGGTGCCGTTTAAACTCACTGCGGGAAGACCGGCTTCGGCTCGTTTCGCGTTGGTTGCGGCAATCAGTTGATCGATACGGATATCGGTTGCATATCCCAACACATCAGGCATCGCTCCATGGAAATAACGAATACCCAGGTTAAACACTGCAAGCAGTAAGACATAGGCAAAAAGCGCATCATGATGAAGTGCTTTCGCACGATGGTTATTCCCCTCGTGAGGAACGAACCAATGATGAAGCATCCGAAACAGGCGCATATATCTATACTCCACCATTTCCCTCCCCTCCTGCAAGAGGCACGCGTCGGGGTTGTTCCCTACGTCGGAAAAAACGAACGCCACGGACAACTGTCCGTGGCTGATCGAATAACAAAGAAGCTTGCGCCTGCCCGCAATCGTTTATTCCTGTTCCTGCCCGAGGATAATGACAATCTGCGTCTTCCCTCCCGAGCCATCCTTCGCGAGCGAAAGAGAACCGCGCCAGTCAGCTTTCTTCACCGCCTGTGTGGTGGTGTCATTAGCCGTATACGTCGATTCGACGGTCCATCCGTTTTTGGCAAATTCAGCCTTATAAAAGGCGGCGACCGTATCGAGAGCATCGGCGGTTTCAAACGTAAGCCAGTATCCGTTGTTTTTCCCCGCTTCCGCGCCGGATAGCGAGCTTGTGACCTTGGCATCCGGATATACCGGAAAATCTTTGGGGAATGCGGCGGGAATTTCCCCGGTACCGATATTCACCTGCGCGCCCGTTTTACTGTCGGTGAAGGTCATTTTGCCGTCTTCAAGATTGCTGATATCGGTTTTCACTCCGGTCTTGGCTTCAATGGCTTTTTCCACCATGCCCTTGCCTACCGTATTGGCAAAAAACTTAAAGGCAACCGCGCTTCCTACTCCCAATACCACCAGGAGGACAAGACAACCGACTCCGACAAACACCAGGGGATTTGTACCCTTTTTCACGGCTTCCGTTTCTTTTTTTGCCATAAACGCTCCTTTATCCCCGCCAAAAATAGTAAGCGGCGGGAAATATATTCATTCTTAGTGGTATCACGAATAGCGGGGAACGGCAAGCGTTTTTTTGCCGTTAACGGGGACGGCTAACAGGGTCGCAAGCGTATTGGCGACGGTGATCCCGACCCGGAGCCCTGTGTACGAACCGGGTCCCGTATTGACGATAATTTCCGTGATGGCGTCGGCGGGAAGGTTAGCCTCACGAAGCACCTCTTCAATAAACGGCAATACGGTTTGTGAGCGGGGAAGCTTTTCGGTGGTGTGTCGTTGGTAGGTTTTTTCACCGACCGTAAGCGACACCTTCGTCTCCCGTATGCCGGAGGTATCAATGGCAAGAATCACGGCAGCGTTATTCATAACAGTTCATGCGGCGCTAAATGAACCGCTCCCTCGCGAACGATGACAGCGGGAGTTTGCGTCGTATCGACGACCGTCGAGGCCTTTCCCACCTTGCAACTGCCCGACACTACATAGTCAACCAGCTGTACCAGCTGAGGATCCAAATCAGTAAGATGAAACGGCGTTTTTTCCCCATGAAAATTGGCGGATGACCCGAGAATCGGTACCGTCGCTCCCGTGATAATTGATCGGGTAATTTCATGATCCGGCATACGAACGCCGATCGTCGTTCCACCGCCGCGAATAGGGGAGTAGATACGGTCCGTTTTGCAGGGAGCAACGATCGTTAGTCCCCCCGGCCAATGCGCCTGCATCATACGTCGCACAATATCACCAGGGGAGTCGAGATAGGAGAGTGCCATGGCTATGGAATCAACCAGAACCGGCATTGCTTGCGTGCTCGGTCGTTTTCGCAACGCGAATAATCGATCAACACTTTCCGGTTTATCGAGCCGGCACCCTATGCCAAAGGCGGTATCGGTGGGAAAAATAATAATGCCTCCCTGACTAAGCACGGTCACCGCTTCGGTTATCTGATCATTCATTGTTCCTCCCTTCTATTATATGAGTATCGTCGGTTTGGGTGGTGAAGTAAAAATCGATGCGCTCCCGCGGTAACAGATCGCCCAACCGCTCCGGCCATTCGATAATGACGACGGATTGCGGATCAGCAAGCATGTCGGAAAGGCCTACGGAATGCACGTCTTCCGGTGTCGTCATCCGATACAAATCCAGATGATGCAGCAAGCCTGACCCGCCAGGAACCTTATAATGTCGCACAATAATGAAAGTGGGGGAGAGCAACCGATCAGTGATCCCCATACCTTTTGCTATTCCCTGGACAAAGGTGGTTTTGCCGCTTCCCAGCTCACCCCATAAACAGATCACCCGTGCCGTTTTCCCGGCATACCCCTCCCCTTCCGTTAGTAAGGAATGGCCAACTGTTTCGCCCACTGTTTGAGTCGCTTTGGCGCTTTTGGTAACTGCACGCTCAGGTAATACCATACGAATCCCGCTCCGATGGCGTCAATTATAACATCGCGCGGCTGCGGCGTACGACTCGGAACAAAGGACTGATGAAGCTCGTCGGAGACGGCGTAGAGCACGGTAATGAGGTAAGCACGGAGATAGACACTTTTTTTTTGCCGTACGTCCGAAGTCCGATAGGCAGCCCGTACGACCAATGTGTAAAGCACGGCGTATTCGATGATATGGAGCGACTTAAAAAAAAGAAAGTTGATGAAATATTCTTCCGAAACACTGACGCTGTGCCGACTTGAGAGGAAAAAAATAATCGCCATCCACAAGAAAACGGGTCCCCAATATCCCGCAGCGACTGCTACGAATCCTCGTTTTTTTTCTGATGTTCCAGTACGTTTTTCCATAAGGGCAGCTTGCCGACGGCAACAACAAAGGAGATAAGGGCAACCCCTACCCCGATAACCAAAAACGCATAGACGGTACCAGGTGGCCTGGTCCGAACCTGCGACAAGACAGTCGCATCTCCGGTCGCCTCACTGCCACGTACCTTGTCCTGTATACCCAGTATACCAGACATGCTGGACCCATACCGTATCGGTGTATGCCGGAGCGGGAACCTATGGTCGGTCGGTCGGATCGTCACCCACGGCGTCGGCGTTCGGGTGGCCGACGGCGTAACGGGAGTCGTGGGAGACACCGAAGGAGTAACCGTCGGCGACGGTGTGACGGTCGGGTCGGGCTCGGTAACCGTTATCGGCAATGTATTTGCCGACCAATTGACCGTCGAGAGGCTTCCCGTTCCGGTCGTGTAATAAAATCCAATCTTTATCTGATACTCCCCTTCGCCCTGATAGCCGCTGTCCGCGCTATCGGCACGAAGCAAAAGCACGCCGTCCCACGTCCCAATGATGAATTTCGGTTGCTCACTGGTCGCATCCCCATTTTTTACCCATGAACCGTCGGCTCGTTTGGTATAGCCGAAATAATTGGATGATCCGGGATAAAAAAATGCCCCTTTCATGCTGACGGTTTCCCCGTCGATGAACCCTGATGCCGATGCGGTTATCCGGAACGGTTCATCGCCGATAATACGGCTACTGTCGGTAGTAATGGTGACGGACCGGGCGGCACCTAGCGTTTGAAGCGGAAAACTGCCGAGCATGAAGCAAAACACACAAAGGAGCACAACACCCCGCGGGCAGGACATACAGGTTCACACTATACCGTCTCTTATCATTCCGTCTGTACGATTTATTGCACATGAAGATAAAAACTGAGTGTGCCGCTTCCGTGGTCGATATACTTAATTTTTATGACACTGCTCGTCCCGCACGCCTGTGAAGAAGAGAACAGCTCGCCGTCCGCCGGCGCCCTGATTACCTCGCTGGAAGTTGAGATCATATCAAACCCCGTATGTATACCACCCGAATAACTGTATCGCCATGACCAGGGTGTTTTTCCGAAATGTTGCGTCATCCGAATCGTATCCGCAAGCGGCCAATTCCAACTGCCGCCTCCCAAGGTCCACTCCCCGCCCCCCTGTTCATCTTTGACGGTTTTGTTCAAAAGATACGAAGACGGATCTACCCAAGAGCCGCCCTGACGAACCTCGAAGTGCAGGTGCGCGCCCGTCGAACACCCTGGGTATCCGGTGTTCCCGACAAGGGCGATGGGATCGCCTTTTTTCACCGGACCGACTTTAACGGAATCCACCAGCGCCCGATCGACGGCCTGTTTCTCCGCCAATGCCTGCGCAAGTAACCGTTGATACACCGCTTCGCTGCTTTTTGTTTGATCCAACAGTGATTGTTTTTGTTTCTTTTGCGCGGCAAGATCCCGGGTATGGCGTTCCAATTCTTTCCGTAATGATTCCTGTTCCGTTTTCTTTGTCTCGCGGATATCACGCCGCTCGTTATAATTCATCTGCGTCAGCTGGAGCTGTTTATACAGTGTCGTATCTTCTTCCTGCACTTGCACCATATATTTTGCCCGGGTGAGAAGTTCCGAAAAGTTTTTGCTGAACAAAAGCCAGCCGAATTGTGAGGAGGACGTCCGCTTATACGACTGGGGTATGCGATGCAGCACAAGTTCCAATCGTTTCGTCTTTAAATCTTCAAGCCGATGAATTTCGTCGGCAAGTTCCCCGATTTCCCGTTCCAGGACGGCCACTTTCTTTTCCGTTGAAGCAATCTGCAGCTCGGTGAGTTTAATCTGGGAATCCAACAGCGTTATCTGCTTGGATAGCGTATTTTGTTCGGACTTTGAGGCCGCGATTTTTGCCTCCAGATCTTTGATCTGCTGGTCAATCGCCTCGTTCGCAAACACCGGAACGGTGCTAACACAAAGCAGCAGTAAGACGATAACCGTGCGAAGCAGTTTTTTCATGAGCGCTCATGGTCTATTTCAGATACCGCCTGATAGAAATCGCACTTCCCAGTGCGCCGAGCATAAACCCTATCAGGAGATTACCCGCGACAAATACGGAAACCGCGATAAGAAACGGCGTACCCGTGGCACTTGCAAGCAGTTCCTTCATCGCCGGTATGGAATTTAAAAAGGAGTACAGATACGGCCGGAACCAGGTAATGAGCACGCTTAAAATAATTGATGCGGCTCCCGCGCCGAAAAGACCGTACAAACCGCCTTCTACAACAAACGGAGCCCGGATTGCCCAGGGCGATGCACCCACCAGGGTGAGTATTTCAATTTCATCACGTTTGAGGGCGATTTTCATCGCAATCACGGTGCCGATGATAAGTAACGAATCGGCAACCAGCAGAAGCGCCAACACACCGCCCACGAGACGAATGGCATTCGTCCACGAGAGTAACGAATCTACCACATCCCGCTGAAATACTACTTCATCCACGCCCTCGCTACCTTCGATAACGCTCGCAATCTGGGAAAGATATTGCGGATCTTTTGCCGAAACTTCAAGCGACGCGGGCAGGATATCGGCAGTCACCATCTCCAAAAGGAGCGGATCGTTTTGATTTTGTTGCCGGTAAATAGCAAGCGCGTCCTCTTTCGAAACGAAATGCGTGCCGGCAACCTGGTTTGTCGCTTCCAGTTTGGTTTTTAACTTCTCGGCTTCCGCTTCCCCCGCTTTCGCGGTGAAAAACACCGTTACCTGCGGCTTACCCTCAAAGTAACTTAAGATACTCACCGACGCCATCGTCGCCAGAAAAAATACGCCGCCGACCAGAAAGGTAAGGAACATGGTAAGCGTTGCCGCCATGGCCTGATACGGACTTCTTCTGATATGGGTTTTAACTTCTCTCGTGAGCGGCATCGTGTTTGCCTCCTTTAGAACTACTCTTCTGATGCTTTTCCAAATGATAATGTCCTTTTGCCTCGTCGCGGGCTACCTGACCGTGCTGGATCGTGAGTGTGCGTTTGCGCATTTTGTTGACGATCTCCGCATTGTGGCTCGCGACAATGACGGTCGTACCCAAACCGTGAATCTCGGAAAGGATATCCATGATCCCCCATGCCGTATCGGGATCAAGGTTGCCGGTCGGTTCATCGGCAAGGAGGATCTTGGGTCCTCCGACGATAGCGCGCGCGATACTCGTCCGCTGCATTTCTCCCGCGGAAAGTTGGACGGGGAACAGATTGCGCTTCCCCGCAAGTCCCACAAGTTCCAACACGTTCATCACGCCGTGTTCGATATCACGTTCCGGCTTTCCCAAAATCTCCAGCACCATCGCCACGTTTTCATAAACGGTCCGGTCAAGCAACAGTTTAAAATCCTGAAACACGATGCCTACCTTGCGGCGCAACAGATATAAATTTGCGCCCGTTAACTTGGCGATATCCGTGTTATCCACGGTAATCGTACCGCTCGAGGGAACAAGATCACGGATGAGTAGCCGTAAAAATGTGGTTTTGCCGCTCCCTGAAGGACCGATTAAAAACACGAATTCACCATCCGGTATTTCCACCGTTACATCGACGAGTCCCGGAACCTTACCGGGATAATATTTGGAGACGTTGGTGAAGTTAATCATTCAAGTTCCAGCCTGCCGACATCCATAAGCCATGAGACTTTCTTGGCGGCAAGGGTCTGCCCGCATGCTTTGACGGTCAGACCGACGTATTGATCCAGATCCACAATCGAAGAAATAAGATAGGCCGTTTGCGACGGGCCGCCGTCACGAATCAACTTGTGCGTTCCTTCCCCGTCAAGCCCGTCTTTTTCAAGTTTGCCGGTTGCGCAATCTTTAAACGTCGAGGCATCCTGCACGCCGACAACTTTGTCGGTCGCAACGGGGGTTCCCTTCGGCGCAAGCGGACCGGCTCCTTTTTGGCTCAACAGATATCCGGTGCCGATGCCCAAAAGCATCAAAATGACATAAACGACCAGCACGACAACCGCATCTTTTTTCGTATTCCTGATTTCGTCGGGAACATTTTTCTGATCAAGAGAGCGAAGCACGTTTTCCTGCGGATGTTCTTGCGGTGTATGTCTCATACGTCCATTATCCGGGTTCAAGAAATTTTTTTCAAGTATGCCAGGATGAAATCCTCGATGTCTCCGTCAAGCACCCGGTCGGTTGCGGACGTTTCGTGTTCCGTACGCAAATCCTTGACCATGTGGTAGGGATGCAACACGTAGGAACGTATCTGATTCCCCCACCCCGGCGTTTTGTATTCGCCGCGAAATGCTTTATCCTGACTTCTTCTTTTTGCTTCCTCAAGCTCCCATAATTTCGCCCGAAGCATTTTTAAGGCAAATTCCCTATTTTGTCCCTGATATCGCTGAGCCTGACTGGCAACGATGATGCCCGACGGTTTATGCTTCAGCCGCACTGCAGTCGATACTTTGTTCACATTCTGTCCGCCTTTTCCCCCCGCACGATAGAATTCCCACTCGATATCCTCTTCACGGATATCAACCCCTACCTCGTCAACGATCGGAAGTACTTCCACCATGGCAAAGGAGGTTTGTCTGAGCTTATCCGCATTAAAGGGCGACTGCCGGACCAGTCGATGTACTCCCGCTTCGGCTTTCAAAAAGCCGAACGCAAACCTACCGGTCACTTCCATGGTGACACTTTTTATTCCCGCCTCGTCACCTGCCGTATAATCCATCTCTTCCATTTTCCAACCTTTGCGTTCGATATACCGCGTGTACATCCGATACAACATCTGCGTCCAATCCATGGCTTCCGTTCCTCCCTGACCAGAATGAAGCGCGATAATTGCGTTCCCTTTGTCGTAAGGGCCGGAAAGATACAACGCAAATTCCAAACGGGTTATTTCCGCCCTAAGTTTCTCTTCTTCGCCCAGCTCGAGAAGCAGGGAAAAATCTTCCGTTTCGGCAAGTTCCTTTTGGAGGGTAGCCAGTTCCTGCATTTTCCCGGCGGCGGATTCGGGATCTTTCCAGAAGTTCTCATGCATGCTCTCGGCTTCAAGCTCGCGGATGTGTTTGCGCATCCCGTCCATGTCAAGACGAATGAGAAGTTCTGTGGCGCGTTTTCTGATATCTTCGTCCATACGTGTCCACTATTGTAGCATGGGCTTATGCCGCGCCAAAGAAGCGCGAGACGAGAGGAACGACAAGAAGTCCCAAAAGCATGAGGGCAAGTTGTACGACGGACTCAATGCCTTTCCGTTTGGTTAACAGTTCGGGAATAAGGTCACTTGCCACGATATAGAGAAAGTTACCCGCGGCAATCGGCAACATGTATTGTTCAAACACTTCCACTTGTCCCGAGAGAAACAGTACAAGGACGGCCCCCAAGATAGCGGTTGTTGCGGACAGAAAATTATACAAAAGCGCTTTTGCCCGAGAAAATCCGCCGTGCAGAAGAATCATGAAGTCACTCAACTCATGGGGGATTTCATGCGCTATGACCGCAACGGTGGTCGTAATTCCCAAAGGAACGGATACCAAATACGCACCCGCGATCACCGCACCATCAACAAAGTTGTGAATGGCATCACCCAAAAGGGTAAGATATGCGAACGGTTTTTCCTCGTGCACGTGTCTGCCTTCCACATGGTGATGCCAGGAAAGCAGTTTTTCGAGCGCAAAAAACGCCACAAAGCCGCCGAGCACCCAGGTAAATGCCCCTTCGGGAAACACTTCGACACTCTCGGGAAGCAAATCAAAGAAGGTTGCCCCCAACATCACCCCTGATGAAAATGCCAACGCATACGTGATAAGGGCGCTCAGTTCCTTTTTCCGGAGGGAAATAAGGGATACCCCCGTAAGTGAAATCAGGCTTACTACAATAACCGAAACAATTGCATACCACTGCGTCATACGATGCACCTCCGGCAACGACCGAAAAATTCCAGGGAATGTCTGGTTACTTTTGCTCCCAACGTCTTTTCAATCTTTTTTTCAATGCCCCCGACGACACAGCCCTCGACGTCGGTGACACTGCCGCATTCTTCGCATATAAAGTGATGATGCGGCGGCTTATCGGCATGTTCGTACCTCAGTTTATGCTCATTAAACTGTATGGGAGTTATAAGTCCTTTTTTGCTAAACATATTAAGAATCCGAAACACGGTTACCGCATCGGCATCAACGCCCTTTTTCCGAAGATGCGCAATGACCCCCGATACATCCAACGGTGTCTTCGCCTGTTCCAATGCATCAAGCACCGCAAGGCGCGCGGGAGTTACCTTGAGCGATACATTTCGCAGTTCATCTTTGCAGTTATGCGTTTTCTCATGCGTAAGCATAATGGCAGTATATGCAATAAACTTGCATTTGTCAAATGCAAGTGATATACATTTATAAGTTCTCAATTAAAGGAGGTGAGTATATGAACGCATCATTCTATGACGTAAAGAGCCGCCAGAAAGTGAATGTCCAGGTTACCGAAAAGAAAGCATACACCGTAAATGGCGGTACCCGTTACGCGCTGAAAGCAAAAACCGCAGACGGAAGAAATCTTACCAAATTCGTATCAAAAGCGGATTACGATACCATTACCGTATAAAAGACGTTTCAACCAAGATGCCTGCACGGCATGTTACGCAATACATCCAAACAACTCCCGCAAGGGAGTTGTTTGGTAAATGACTCTGTTACAATGACGCTATGAGAAACACCTTGCTTGCCGTTCTTTTGTTTCTTACCGCATACATTCCACTGCAACCCGTTATGGCGCAGGAACCCGCGGGAATTCCCGAGGCACAATACCGCGCTCGGGTGGAACGGGTACGTGAGGAAGGCAGTCGCACCAATAACGGTATCTCCCTCCCCTATCAGATCGTCGACGTCACCATCCTCGATGGTAACCTCAAAGATCACACGGTCACGATTCATCACGGAGACGTGTTCTCCATCGACAAAAGTAAATTTGTCCGTAAAAACGATACGGTTGTGCTGCTTTATACCTCCGGAACCGACGGTACTCCCGCTTTCACGATCATTGACTCCTATCGTCTGCCTACCCTTATTCCGTATCTTATTATTTTTGCCGCGGCGGTTATTCTTTTAAGCCGATGGCGAGGCGTGGGATCAATACTGGGCATGTTTGTCAGCCTTCTCGTTATCGCACGGTGGATTGTACCCCAAATATTATCGGGTCAGGACCCGTTGACGGTAAGTATCATCGGCTGTCTTGTCATAATGATCGTGACGATGTATTTGGCACACGGGTTTTCGGCGCAAACCACGGTGGCACTTTTTGCGACATTGTGCACCCTGCTTGTGACGGGTGCGCTTTCCGTCATTTTTGTCCATACAATGCATCTCACCGGACTGGGAAGCGAAGACGCCTACTCGTTAAAACTCGGCATGTCGACGATTGTAAATTTCCGGGGGCTCCTCTTGGGAGGAATGTTGATCGGCGTCCTGGGAGTGCTCGATGATGTGACGACGGGACTTACCGCCGCAATATACGAGTTGCACCGGGCAAACAAAAAACTTTCCCTTTGGCAACTCATGACTGCGGGACTGCGGGTCGGGAGAGAGCATGTGGCCTCACTCGTCAACACCCTGGTACTTGCCTATGCCGGCGCATCACTGCCTATTTTTATCGTGCTGGTTACCAACCCTAACTCGTATCCGCTCTGGTCCATACTCAACAGTGAGATGATTATGGAAGAAATCGTGCGCACGCTCTCGGGGAGTTTCGGACTTATTTTCGCCGTACCATTGACCACGTTTTTTGCCGCGTGGTACCTCACCATACCCGAAAGACGGAAGCACACCTGATTACTCGGTGGGCGTACAGATTTTTGCACGAAACGACGCTTTATCTTCTTCCGAAAGCGTTTCAAACTGTGTTCCCAGCGTCTCGAGTATTTTCCCCGTCACGGCCTTCTGCGTGGATTTTGTCACCATGTCAATGGCGGCGTTGGTTCCCGAGGCAACGAGCGAATTGATACTCACCGGTGATACCGCCGTTTCATCGGTCACCCCCAACACCTCCGACAGACTTCTTCCCGGGGATGTTTCTATGACTGCTTCCCGCACTCGGGTTAATGCTTCCGGACGCGGATCCGATGATAATCTCGGCCAGGCAATACTGATAAATGAAACAACCGCAAACGCTCCCAATGCCGCACCCAAGAATTGCAAAAGTACCATAGGGTTATTATATCGTGCTTCGAACTTAGTAGCTATTTAGTTTGGTAGCCAGCCGCTCCTGTTCATCATACAGCGCCTTATCCTGCTCGATGTAACTATTCTGCTCCGGAGTCAGCCACTGGTTGGCATTCATACGGGCCACAATACCGCTGATACGGCTGATACGAATTGCGATGATTTCATTGATTCGGTTCACTTCTTCCTTATGCGCATCATAGACCGAAAAAACCTCTTTCAGCTGATTCCATCCCGGTTGTATTTCCCGCAGTTCCCGTAACGTTTGATTCCATGAATCAATCACTTCTTTCGAGTAATTGGGCGGCACATACCCGCCGAAATGCTGAACAATCACCTGTGTCGGACACCCATTGACGGTTCCCTGAACTTCCGCAATCCCGATATCATCAAACGCGTGGTCAAGCAGAAATTTTTTTGACTGAGGGAATTGAAATTGGTTTTCGATAAGTTCCTCCGCTTCGTAGTATCCCTGGGCGGGTGCTTCGCCCCATAACACATTGCCGTAACCGACCTCACTCATGGCTCGCGCCATCGTATAGCCGCTTCGCGTTGCCTCAAACGAAAAATCGTCATACTGCAAAATTACTTTCCCCCGACGTTTTGCGGATTCTTCAAGTTTTGCGGCATATCGTACCGGCGCCACTCCGGCTTCTTTCCGTTTTTCGTTGAGTAATTCAACGTAGCGTTCTTTATTCAGCGATATCCGCGAGCCCTCATCGAAATCGTTAGCAGTATCGCGAAAGTGAGCGTCCAGAACTCCTTTTTGCTTGTCAAACGGGATGACGTAACGGATAGCATCAATACTCACAAATCCGATATCACGGGAATCCCCGCTTCCTTTTCTATTATCTCCCATGAGAAACACGGAATTATCCGGCACCGTAACCGTTTTGCATTCCCCGAGAAACGTTTCGCCAAAGGTGGATTGCGGACTGGCGGTGTACGGTTCCCGGATCGGTTCACCGTTTCTATAGACGATACCTCCCCGAAGTTCCAACGTATCTTTCGGAAGCCCGATGATGCGTTTTACCCACCCGCCCGCTTCTCCGTACATTTTTTCGGTACGCTCGGCGATTTCGGGACTTTGTGCGACGACGATATCTCCTCGATGAAGCGTATAGGCAAAGAATCGTTTCCCCGCAATCACAAGTCCATTGGGATACCGAAACATACCCGGCGTGCCGACAATCTGCTTTGACAAGGCAACGGGGTCTTTACCCTCTCCTTTGGGGAACGTTGGATACATGGATCCTGTTCCCGATATTGCCTGCGGTTCGGCGACATACCCTAACAGATTCATTCCCTCGTACGCTATACCGTAATACCCGGCTGTCCAAACGGGAAGCAGGAGGCCCAGAGCGAGCACCCCACCCGCGACCCCTTTTACCAGTGCGGCAAATTCTTTTTTGGCAACCCGTTCCCTCCATCGGCGAAAATCAATAAGCCGGAACGAAAGAGAGAGCGGAAAAATCGCCAGGATGGCGACAAAGGCAATATATGACGCCATGCGCGATACAAGGCTTCCATCCCGAATGCGGATGAATTCGTAACGAACAAACATCCGGTACATTACCGTAAGCACCATGAAGAAAAATGCAAGGCTCCCGAAAAAAACATCAGCAATCATTAAGTTACCCGCGGTGAACTTCCCGACAATGACCTGCTCCGTCCCTCCGGTGTATCGGACGGCAACGGCAAGCACACAGAAAATCGCGATTGCCGCAACCCACATGCTTGCCAATGACTTCACGGTATCAATGCGTTGCGTATTTTTCTGCATAAATCCCCCCCGCCCCTTGCACTATAGCACAAGAATTTGTCGTACCCGATAATGGCAATACCCTATCCCTCATGTTATAAATGGAACACATGATAACTATATTAGGAGTGGATCCGGGAACGGCGAGAATCGGATGGGGAGTGATTACGGAAGAAAAAAGCCGTCTCAGCGCTAAAGCGTACGGATGCATCACGACTCCCAAAGAAGATGCGCCGGAAACCCGCCTTGCCGCTATTTACACATCATTTTCAAAACTGCTTTCTACGTATAAACCGGATGCGGTCGGGGTGGAAGACCTTTTTTTCTCCAAAAATGCAAAAACCGCCATCGCCGTCGGCCAAGCCCGCGGTGTCATCCTGCTTGCGTGCGCGCAGGCCCGTATTCCTCTCTCCACCTACGGACCTATGACCGTCAAAAAAACCATATGCGGGAGCGGAAGCGCGGATAAATCGCAGGTAGGGAAAATGGTGACAAAATTACTAAGACTTACCAAAATGCCGACGCCGGATGATACCTGTGATGCACTTGCTATTGCAGTCACACACGGATTCTCGTATAAGATAAAGACGAAGCTCACATGATCGCACAACTGACGGGTACTATCGTTTCCGCACAAAAAAATCCGCTTGTTCTTGACGTGCACGGAGTAGGGTATGCCGTGTGGGTTCCGCAAAGACTTTTCGGTACGGTGACACCCGGAAGTACCGTCACCATACTTACCCACACGCATGTCCGGGAAGATGTCCTCATGCTGTTCGGATTTTTACGCGAGGAAGAACGGGTTCTTTTCGAGCTCCTCCTGGGTGTTTCCGGCATAGGCCCAAAAACCGCGCTTTCCGTACTCGACCATGAAAGCGGTGAAATAAAACGCGCAATTGTCGATTCTGACGTCGAATTTTTCACCGGCATCCCCCGACTCGGAAAGAAAAATGCCCAAAAAATAATCATCGAAATAAAAAGTAAATTGGGTAATTCGCCGGATATCGATCTTGCCGCACGGGACACACAGGATTCCAAAGCGGTGATGGATGCATTAGTAAGCATGGGTTTTGATAAAAATGAAGCAAAGGAAGCCCTGAAGAAGGTGCCCGCGGAAGGATCGCTCGAAGAAAAAATAAAATATGCCCTAAAACGACTCGGCTAATCCCATGTCATGAAAAAAGCTGACCCTATCGAACATATCCTCGAAACGACGGTTACCCCGGAAGAACAGAATCTTTTGGTGTCGCTCAGAGCCGCAACCTGGCCGGAGTTTGCCGGACAGGAAAACGTAAAACGAACACTCCATATTGCGATAGCCGCCGCGAAAAAACGGAAAGAACCCCTTGAACATATCCTGCTCTACGGTCCCCCGGGACTCGGCAAAACCACGCTTGCCCATCTGATCGGTAAGGAACTGGGAGTCAATGTTCGGGTGACGAGCGGTCCCGCAATCGAGCGGGCCGGCGATGTCGCGGCAATACTTACGAATTTAGAACCGAATGACATTTTATTTATCGACGAAATCCATCGGCTCAACAAAGTGGTGGAAGAAACGTTATATCCAGCAATGGAAGACTATGCGCTCGATATCGTGCTCGGAAAAGGACCGGCCGCCAGAACGCTCCGCCTCGACTTGCCTCCTTTTACCATCATCGGCGCAACCACCAGAGTGGGAGCCCTTTCCTCCCCGATGCGTGACCGGTTCGGGGTTGTTACCAGACTTTCGTTTTATGAACCCAAAGATATCGAAGCAATCCTTGATCGTGCCGCCAAAAAATTACAGGTTACACTCGCCGGTGAGGCAAGAAAAGAACTGGCGAAACGGAGTCGCGGTACACCTCGCATTGCCCTTCGCCTCTTAAAGCGTGTGCGAGATGTGGCACAGGTAGAAGGGAACGGTACCATCGATATGCCGATTCTTCACCACTCACTCACCCTTTTTGAGGTGGATAGCGTCGGACTTGATACATCGGATCGACGTCTCTTAACGCTTCTTATCGAGAAGTACGAAGGCGGACCCGTCGGTATCGAAACGCTCGCGGCGGCACTTTCGGAGGATGTCGGCACGGTGGAAGATGTCCTTGAACCGTATCTTATGCAAATCGGATTCTTAAAACGTACGCCGCGCGGCAGAACGGTCACATTGGCGGGATTTACCCATCTCGGAAAAACTCCCACGAAGAAACAACAGGAAACATTATTCTCTCTTTAGAGAGAAGACCAATCTGCCTGCTTCTCAAACAGGACATCGTGGAATTCCCAGAACTTTCCCTGATCTTTGGCACATTCGGCCGCTTCCGCAGTTTTCTGTGCACGGGGATGCAAACTGACAAGCGGCAGGTGTTTGTACACCAAGCGGACTTTGTCTTTATATTCACTCATCACTTGTTTCACCGTCGGGTGCGCTCTGCTACAGAACGGACACTGAAAGTCGGAAAACTCCACGATCGTTATCGGCGCATTCTCCGGCCCCTTTGAGCTTGAGTTCCCTACGGCAACAACCTTCGGCACGGGATCAAACGCACCGCTCTTGTTGGCATCTTGCAGTCCCTTTGAATAATCGGCGACATTGTTGGATGCCGTTTTGGCAAGCTCTTTATCGATAACTTCCTTAAAGCTTTCGAAAGGGAACGCGCCCCCGAGTAACCGTCCGTTAATAAAGAAACCCGGCGTTCCCGTCACATCGACGGAGGCCGCTTCTGCGGCTTCTGCATCGACGATTGCTTTCTTCTCGCCGCTGTTCATACAGGCCACCAATTTTTTACCGTCAAGCTTCACTTCCTTGGCAAGCGCCGCCATGGCGTCGTCAAACGACTTGTATTTTGCCTTGGCTACTCCCGCAGGAGCGCCGCCCATGGACTCGAGATATTGAACTTTCGTATAGAGTGACCCCACGAGGAATGATGCAATCATAAGGAGAGCCACAACGACAATTTGTATCCAGGAAGGACGATCGGCAACGGGTGTTTCTTTCATATATAGGCATTGTAAAGAAACTTATTTTGTAACGCAAGCCACAAACTCATGCCGCCCAAAAAAGATCTTGACAGAAAATTGGCACTCGTGATATAAGAGTGCTAAGCCCTATTTTCTAGGCGGAAAGGAGGTGAATACCACTATGACAGATCTTGTTCCGCGTTCGTACTGGCGCTTCCCCACTCTTCCTTCGTTGTGGGATGATGAGGAGGATTGGGGTGCGGTAACCAATTGGCCGAGCGGCTTATCGCTTGCGGAAGATGATTCCCGTGTTTTCGTTCAGGCCGCCGTCCCGGGTGTTGACCCGAAAGACATCGAAGTGACGGTTGATCACGGCGTCGTTTGGATAAAAGGCGAATCCAAAGAAGAGGAAACCGACAAAAAATATTACCGGAAAGCGGCGAGCTCGTTTTCGTATCGGGTAACCGTACCCGGTGATATCGATACTACCAAAGATCCGGTTGCTTCCGTCAAAAACGGCGTCATGACCGTAACATTTACCAAGTCCCCGAAAGCGCAACCGAAGAAAATTTCCGTTCGTGAAGAAAAGTGAACCGGGGTACGTACCGGCATCGAAACCCAGCTTCATACGAGGCTGGGTTTTCGTACGGTAGTTCATAGCGCACCGCACGAACTCCTGCTATACTTCCCCTATGAAAGCCTTTGTTCTACGCAACTATAGATTGCTCCTTATTATTCTTGCGGTCGTGATCGGCGTTGCCGTGTGGGTACAGCAGGCACAGGCGCAAAAGGCCACGGCGGGTATCACCACCAAAACGGTAGCCCGGCATGACTTCACCAAAACCCTTTCTTCTTCCGGAAAAACCAAAGCGGATATTTCCGTTGAGCTCAAATTTCAGGCATCGGGAAAGCTTACATGGGTAGGAGTTAAGGAAGGGGAAAGCGTCAGCGCATATCAGACGCTTGCCACCCTGGATAGCCGTGAAGTGCAGAAAAATCTTGAGAAGGCGCTCAGGGATTACAGTAGCCAACGCAATGATTATGAACAAACATGGCGAGTCACCTATGACGGAAAGCATCCCAATGACGCATTCAACGATACCGTAAAGCGGGTGCTTGAAAAAAACCAGTGGGATCTGGAAAAATCAGTCCTTGATGTCGAACTGAAACATCTTGCGGTTGAATTCGCTTCACTCGTTACCCCTATTGCAGGCATTATCACCCGTATTGATACGCCGGTCGCGGGAGTCAACATCACGCCCGCCACCGCGGTATTTGCGGTTGCCGATCCCTCAAGCCTTGTGTTTGAAGCCACGGTTGATGAAACGGATGTCGGCAGTCTGTCCGTCGGCCAAAAAGCAACCATAACCCTTGACGCGTTTCCCGACGCGACCTATTCGGGTACAATTCGCTACATTTCCTATATTTCCCAACAGTCGAGCGGGGGCGCGACCGTGTTTCCCGTCAAAATCGCCTTCGACAACCCCGAACATCTCCGCATCGGGTTAAATGGTGATATCGCGATCGTTACCGATCGTGAAAGCGACGTGATTACCGTGCCGACCGAAGCAATCAGAGAAGAAAACGGGACAACATACGTGTATAAGAAATCCGGATCATCGTACGTAAAGACCGCGATAACCACGGGCAAGAAAAACGAAGATGACGTCGTGGTGACAACCGGCATTACCGAAGGTGACGTGATCGTCACCAAAGGATTCACCAACATCCCAAAATGACCGATCTATTACGGATAGAAAACGTCTCCAAACAGTACGCCATGGACGGAGTCGTCTTTCAGGCGTTAGAGAACGTATCCCTTTCGATTAAAAAGGGAGAGTTTGTGGCGATCATGGGTCCGTCGGGGAGCGGTAAATCCACCCTTATGCACATCATCGGCTGTCTTGATCGACCGACAAGCGGCAAAGTGTACATCGAAGATCACGATATTTTTACGGCAAATGACAGTGAGCTTTCGGAGATTCGGAACACGCATATCGGGTTTGTCTTCCAACAGTTTAACCTTTTGAGAAGAACGAGCGCGATAGAAAACGTCGAGTTGCCGCTTGTGTATGCCAAGGTATCCCAAAAGGAACGAAAAGCACGGGCGATAGCGTTACTGCAGGAAGTCGGATTGGCAACGAAGATGTCGAATTTCCCGTCCCAACTTTCCGGTGGACAACAACAACGGGTGGCAATCGCCCGTGCGCTCATCTCCCGACCCAGCATCATCCTTGCCGATGAACCAACGGGAAACCTTGACAGCAAATCAGGAAAAGACATTCTGGATATTTTCGAAAAACTCTATTCCCAGGGAAGCACGATCGTGCTCGTCACGCATGATGAGGATGTCGCCCGTCACGCCAAACGCATTATCCGCATAGCCGACGGTAAAATAGTTGCCGACGGTAAAACGCATAAGAAACAATCATGAATACCGCTGAATATATCCGATTGGCATTTAATGCGCTCCGTACCAACAAAGTACGGTCACTCTTAACGATGCTGGGGATCATCATCGGCGTGTCGTCCGTGATTCTGCTTGTTTCGATCGGCACGGGACTGCAAAACTACGTCACCGAGCAATTTGCCAGCCTCGGATCAAACACCATCATGGTCATGGCCGGCGACGTGGATATGAGCCAGGGACCGCGGGGAGCCATGATGTCTGCCAGTAAATTTGAACTCTCCGATGTTGCGGATCTTGAACGCGGCAGTGAATCCATCAAACAGGCTTCTCCCATGGTGCAGGGATTCGGATCATTTTCATACGGCGGCAACACCATATCCACCGAGGTATGGGGGTTATGGGAAAACTATTTCGATCTTGCAAAATATGAACCGGAATTCGGCAGAATTATCACGCAAAATGATGTTGAACGATCACGACGCGTCATCGTCCTGGGGAACAAACCGGCGACCGACCTGTTCGGCGAAGGGGTCAATCCCGTCGGCAAAACTCTTACGTTAAATGACGTGCAGTTCGAGATCGTGGGCACCATCAAATCAAAGGGCGGCGGCGGTGCCATGGGGAGCGCCGATGACTTTACTGCAATTCCGTTAACCACCGCCATGCGGCAATTCGACCGTGATCGCCCGTTTATGATGTTTGTCGAAGCCGTGGACAGCGAGCATGTCACTCAGGCGAGAGATGACGCGGAACGGATTCTTTCAAAACGACTCAAAGATGATGAATTTACCGTGCTCGAATCTACGCAACTATTGGAAACCATTACACAGTTTTTGAGCGTCATTACAGCCGCGCTCGGTGGTATTGCGGGCATCTCGCTCCTGGTCGGGGGCATCGGTATTATGAATATTATGCTGGTATCCGTCACTGAACGGACGAGAGAAATCGGACTTCGGAAAGCGGTGGGGGCAACACCCAAGGACATCCTTATGCAGTTTCTTATCGAGTCGGTCATTCTCTCCCTTTTCGGCGGGGCAATAGGAATCGGCCTCGGAGCGCTGGGTGCTATCGGGCTCAGTAAGTTGATTAACACGTCGGTGACGCTATGGTCGGTGCTTCTTTCATTCGGCTTCTCCGCCGCAATAGGCATCATCTTCGGCGTGGCTCCCGCCATACGGGCGGCACGGCTGGATCCTATCGAAGCGCTTCGATACGAATAACGGTCTTACGGAGTACTACTCGGGGTGGCGGACTTTTCGATCGCCGTCTTCAGCAACATATCAAATTCTTCTAGACTTGCCGGGTTACTGATTTTTACGTTATTGACGTAAAAACTTGGCGTTGCATTTATGCCCAACGTCGTCGCATCGGCTACGTCTCGATCGATACGTTTTTTCAATGAAGGATCCGCCATATCTTTTTTGAACTTCTCGACATCTAAGCCCATATCCTTTGCGTAGCCCGCAAAGATATCGCCCGGGTTCTTTTCGTTGGACCACGCGCTTTGGGTAACATACATCTTATCGTACATTTCCCAAAATTTGCCCTGGACACCCGCCGCTTCCACCGCAAGCGATGCGGGAACGGCATTGGGATGAATATTTAAGGGAAAGTGGCGAAACACCAAGGTCATCGAATCCTTGTATTTTTCCATGAGTTGTTTGACGACCGTATGATATGCACCGCAGGCAGGACATTGGAAGTCACCGAATTCCACAAGCGTGACGGCGGAACCCGAACCGAATTTATAACTATCCTCTGTGACAAGCAACTTGGGATCTACGGGAGGCGTATTGGTCGGCCTGCTAAACACAAAAGCCGCACCCACAATGATGACGAATGTTGCCGCAATAATACCCGCAAAAAGTTTTGTTTCGCTATTCATATGAAAGAGATTATAACACATAGTTTTTTTGTGTTTATCCCCTGTTTTTTCCGACGTATGGTTGTATAAACCGCTCGCATTCTGTATAACGGAGGAAACGGTTATGAGAAAAACTCCTGCGTTTCCTCTTTGGAAACCCTTCCTTATCGGCATACTTATCCTCGGCGGTATTTTGCGCCTGTGGCAATTGGGAACTATCCCAAAGGGAATTACCCACGATGAAATGGGGTACATTTACAATGCCTACTCGATAGCACAAACCGGAAAAAACGTTTTCGGGGAAACGCTTCCGTTTTTTACCTGGATGACCCGCGACGGGTTTCCTTTCATGCCGGTACCGGTGTACGGAATGGTACCGCTTTTTTGGCTGTTTCCCCTCACTCCGTTTGTGGGACGGCTTCTGCCGGCACTGCTTGGCATTCTTGATATTCTTCTGTTGTTTCTTATCGTGAAACGACTGTTCGGAAAAGTGGCGCTTTCGTTGCTTGCGGCACTCTTTCTGGCTATCTCTCCGTGGCATCTGCATTTTGCCCGTAGCGCCTATGACGCAAACTATTCGCTATTCTATTTCCTCTTGGGCATCGCCGCATTGTACGCTCATGCAAAAGAGGACAAATTCCCCTGGCTAACCGTGGTTTCGTTTGTTCTGGCAATCTTCAGTTACCGCGGGATGAGCGTTATCTTTTTGCCGCTCGGGATTGCCCTCATATGGCATGCAAAAATAAGCGGCACCTTACCGCCGAATCGGTTACGCGGATTCATTGTCGGACTGGTGCTGTGTACCCTGCTGTTTGTCACCGCCGCATTACTTGCGGGAAAAGGATATACCGCGGAAGGAGCGGCACTCTTTGACAACCCGAAAATGCAGGCGGATATTGATACCACCATACGGGAAGCACAGGGACCGCTTACCGTGCGTCGCTTTTTCACCAATAAGCCGACCTATATTATCGACCGTTTTCGCGAAAATTATCTCAAAGCGTATTCACCCGAATTTTTATTCCTCTATACCGAACCGAGTGCCATATATTCCATTTGGTCACGGGGACGAATTTACTTTATCGATCTTTTTTTTATCATTCTCGGTATCGGATATTTGATAAAACTGCGTCAAAATTCCGCACTTTTATGGATTGCGTTTCTTCTCATCGGGGGCTTGCCCGGAGGTATCGGCGGTATGCCGTATTCTTCACGAAATTTTTTCCTCGCCGCAATATTTCCGGTGTTTTCCGCCGCGGGCGTGCTTTCCGCAATAGATTTTTTTCGCCGCCGTGTGGCGCGAAATACGGCGATTATCCTGATTATATGTCTTTACCTCTATGCGCTCGGCAGTTACCTCTATGACTATTACGGAAGATATGCCTGGTACGGAGCGGAAGCCTGGGCAAAAAGTATCAAGGAGATAAGTATCCTCGCCCATACCCGCAAATCGGAGGTGGATATGGTATATCTGGGAAACACCTCATTTGCCGACGCCGTGGAATACGCCTTCTGGAACGGCATCGATCCTGCCCTTATCCAAAAATCCTGGAAAGAGAAACAAACCTTGCCTTTTGTTCACTATCCGGTGGGACCCGTCCTTTTCAGTGAAAAGTGCCTGGATGCCCGCGACATGACATCCCCACTCATGAAGGAACCGAAAACAATTTTGTATGTCACCACCCATACCTGTAATAACGCCGCTACCCCGAGCGCGAAGATTCATGACTATTTCGGCAATCCGCTGTGGAAAATTTTTGATCTTGATACGACAAAAAAGGAGACGATCGAAGCCCTCTGATTACTTTCTGTGTTGCGGCGCGTTAATGAGTCCGCATTTCTTGTATTTTAATCCCGAGCCACACGGACACGGATCATTGCGCCCGATTTTATCGGACAATACCGGATTTTTCGATACCTCAGACGTCGGTGCGTTGGTTTGCATCCGTTTCTTGGGAATCGGCAACGGACTCGACGTTTTTTTATCTCCCGAGGGTGACGCACTTACCTCTTGCCCGGGAGGCGCCATCTGCACCTGCACCTTGAAAATCCTATGCACGATCTCGCTGTCGATATTTGAAAGCAATTGTTCAAACATCGAAAATGCCTCATTTTTGTATTCGACCAGCGGATCCCGTTGTCCGTATCCGCGAAGTCCGATACCCTCCCGAAGATCATCGATGGCATCCAGATGATTCATCCAAAGACTATCCGTCACCTGGAGGCTCACCCATCGTTCCACCTGTCGCATGACTTCAGGGGTTAACTGCTCTTCGCGTTTTGCGTACAGATCAGAAGCAAGTCCGCTCAAAAATTCGGTCATCTCGCCGGCGGTATGGAATTGGCGAAGCTGGACAAGAAGTTGTTCCTGACTGGCGGGATCAAACGGAATGACGGAAACAAATTCCGCAACGATCTTTTCCCTATCGATATTCCCCGGATCACTGCCGTGAACTGCAGTAAATGATGCGATATCGTCGGCAACCTTTTTCATGATCGCGTCTTTTTGACTCTCCCCCTCCAATACCTTACGACGACGTCTATATACGATTTCACGGTGTTTGTTTAACACATCATCGTACTCGACCAAATGTTTCCGGTTGTCGAAGTGGAATCCTTCGACTTTCATTTGCGCCTGTTCCAGCGCTCTCGATACCATCGGATGCTCGAGCGGAACATCCTCGGGAAGTTTAAAGACATCCATCAGTCTCGATACCTGATCGCCGCCGAAAAGTCGCATGATGTCATCTTCAAGCGATACATAAAATCTGCTGGCTCCGGGATCCCCCTGCCGGCCGCTTCGTCCGCGGAGTTGATTATCGATGCGGCGTGATTCGTGCCGTTCGGTTCCGATGACGTATAAGCCTCCCGCCTTCTGCACCGCTTCATGGCTTTTCTTCCATGCGGCAAGATCCTTTTCCCATTCTTTGGCGTCGGTGTATTCCCATTTTTCTTTCTTGGGTCCGCCCAGAATAATATCGACGCCGCGACCCGCCATGTTGGTTGCAACGGTAACCGCTCCGAGCTTTCCGGCATCGGCGATAATCATGGCCTCGCGCAAATGGTTTTTGGCATTTAACACCTGGTGCGGAACTCCTTTGCGCTTCAATGCTTCGCTTATTATTTCGTTTTTATCGATTGAGGTCGTACCCACCAGTACCGGCTGTCCCTTTTTGTGGTGTTCGATGATGTCATTCACTATCGCCGTGTATTTTGCCCGCGTGGTTTTATACACCATATCGGGAAAATCTTCACGGACTTGGGCCCGATGCGTCGGCATGACGACGACATCAAGGTTATAAATCTTCTTGAATTCCTCCGCTTCGGTGGATGCCGTGCCGGTCATACCCGCAAGCTTTTCGTACATCCTAAAATAATTCTGCAAACTCACGGTAGCCAACGTCTTGCTTTCCTGTTGGATAGCTACTCCCTCTTTAGCCTCGATCGCCTGATGGATGCCTTCGGAAAATCGTCGTCCGTTAAGGAGGCGACCCGTAAATTCATCCACGATGATGACCTGTCCGTCTTTGACGATATATTCTTTCTCCCGGTGATAGAGCGCCCGGGCTTTCAATGCCGCTTCGATATGATGCACCGTTTCAAAGCTCGTTTCGTAAATATTCCCCAGTCCCAGCATTTTTTCGATTTTCAGGATTCCGTGATCGGTAAGATGCGCGGTACGGAGTTTTTCATCAATACTGTAGTCGGTTTCCTTGACGAGCTTATCCACGATTTTGGCGTAGTCGTAATATTTAGTGGTGGCTTCTTCGGCGGGAGCCGAGATGATGTGCGGCGTGCGCGCCTCATCGATTAATATGGAGTCAACTTCGTCGATAATGGCGAAATGATAATCCCGCTGAACGAGCTGACTCATATCGCTCACCATATTGTCCCGCAGGTAATCAAAACCGAATTCCGAATTGATACCGTAGGTTATATCTGCCGAGTATGCTTCTTTGCGGCTTACGGGTCGCAAATGGGTAAGACGCCAATCATTAGCACCCGGCGCGGTGTAGTCGGGATCATACAGAAATGATTGTTCGCTGATGATAGCCGATACCGTCAGTCCCAATGAATGGTAAATAGGCCCCATCCATCCGGCATCCCGGCGGGCAAGATAATCGTTGACCGTCACAAGATGCGCTCCTCGACCCGTTAAGGCGTTAAGGTAAAGTGCGGGTGTTGCGGAAAGTGTTTTTCCTTCTCCGGTCTTTTGCTCCGCAACTTTCCCCTGGTGGAGAGTAATAGCCGCCATGAGCTGTACGTCATAATGCCGCTCTCCTATGGCACGAAAAGCGGCTTCGCGTACCAATGCGTACGCCTCAGGCAATATATCATCGAGCGTTTGCCCGTTTTTTAAGCGCTCTTTCAATTCGGCGGTTTTTTTGGCCAAACCCGATTCCTTGAGTTTTTTGACCTCAGGTTCCAGCGCGGTAATTTTTTCGACCAGCGCTTTGAGTTTTTGTATCTCTTTTTCGTTACTGTCGAGAAGCTTTGAGAGGAACTTAAACATGATTGAAGTATTTTACCACAATATCGGGACTTTTTTTTACGGGTAGGATAGCATACACCACAACTCGCACCGCGGAGGGTATAATAGGGAAATTGTTTATGAAATTATCATCGCGCAACGAAAAAGTGTATTTTATTTCCGAATGCTTTAACGGGCTTATTTTCCATATGCCCGTGTGGGTGGCATTTGAACTCCAATACATAACGCTTGCCCAAATTGCCGTCATCGAGGCAATCGTGCAGGGCACACAGCTTCTTTCCGAACTTCCCACCGGTGCCGTTGCCGATCTTCTGGGCAAACGGGCATCCGTCATCATCGGAAGAATTATCGTCCTCATCAGTATATTTATGTACGCTTCATCGCATTCATTCGGCGACTTTATCCTTTACGCGATTATCGCGGGTATCGGAGATTCGTTTATATCGGGAGCAAAAGAGGCGCTCATCTATGATTCGTTAAAGCAGGACGGCAGGGAGGAACAGTATCCCAAGGTAGCATCCAAGGCGTCGCTCATTTTTCAGCTGTCATTTGCCGCCGCAATACTGGCGGGAGGTATTTTGAGCCTGTGGGGATATCAGGCGGCAATCTACGCATCCGCCGCCGCGTACGCGATCGCTCTTCTTTTAAGCTTCTGGTTTAAGGAACCTTCTGTCGACACGGACAAATTTACTCTGGTGCGCTACATCAGACAATTTCGCAGGGGATTCCAGGAAATCTTCAAGACTCCCTATATTCGCGACATATCGCTGTTTTACGTGGGAGTGGGAGGCATTACCTGGTCGGCAATGATGATCTATAACACATCGCTTCTCACCACCATCGGATATTCCGCATTTTATATCGGCATCATCGTGGCTTCCATACGGTTATTTAACAGCAGTGTGTTATTTGGCGCTTTGCACCTTAAAACAATCGTTACCAAACGAAGGGCATATCTTTTCTTTCCTATAGCAATGATGCTTTGTTATCTGCCGGGAATACTGCTTACCAAAGAGCTCGCCGTTTTTGCCGTTGCGATAAGTATTTTCGCGTCAAGCGCACGATGGGTAATATTGGGCGGCTATGTGAATGAACACTATGACTCAAAGAACAGGGCAACGGCGATATCCACGCTTTCCATGCTGGTTTCCCTTGCCGTCGTCGGATTTGCCCTCATCTCGACTCCCGTTATGGAGTATTTCGGCGGCGTCAAGGCAATGTACACCGTCTTGGGAATAACGACCGCACTTACGGTGCTCCCGCTGGGGCTACGGATACGTCGGCGCTATCATACAAAAGCGATTATCGGCTGATTACCTTTTTCCCCATCAACGGTTGTAATGCTTCCGGAATTGCGATTGATCCGTCTTCCCGTTGATAGTTTTCGAAAATCGCAACAAGTATCCGCGGACTGGCAATCGCCGTATTGTTTAAGGTATGGCAAAATTTCATAGAGCCGTCTTTTGCTTTGTAGCGGATTTTAAGCCTCCGCGCCTGAAAGTCCCCCATAAACGAATTGGACATCGTTTCCCCGTACGCATTTCTGCCGGGCATCCAAGTTTCCACATCATACTTTTTCACCTGCGGTTCCCCCATATCTCCGGTGCACATCAAAAGCACCCGATAGGGTAACTTAAGATCCTGTAAAATTTCCTCTGCGTTCGCAAGTAATTCCTCATGAAGAGTAAGAGAATTGTTCATTTCATTCGGTGCAATAATTACTTGTTCAATTTTATTAAATTGATGCAACCGATAGACCCCTCTCGTGTCTTTGCCGTAACTCCCCGCTTCACGGCGGAAACACGGAGAAAAAGCGACGAATTTTTTGGGCAAATCTTTTTCGTGTAACACTTCATCGCTGTAATATGCGGTTACGGGTACTTCTGCCGTCCCGGCTAAATACAGATCATCTTTGGGAAGCACATATACTTCCTCTCTTCCCCATGGAAATTGTCCGTTACCGAAGAAGGTATATTCTTTCACCATACTGGGAGCGATAAGCGGCGTGTAGCCTTTGGCTACCAGCTTTGACTGACAATAGTACATGAGCGCAAGCTCAAGTTGTGCCGCTTCGTTTTTGAGAAAATACGCTCGTGATCCGCCGACCTTGGCTCCGCGTTCAAAGTCAATAAGATCGAGCGACTTGGTCAGTTCGATATGATCTTTGGGAGTAAAGGAAAATTTTGTCGGTTCTCCCCACTTTTTTATCTCCACATTTTCCGATTCGTCTTTCCCCACGGGCACCGACGGATCGGGAACATTGGGAACCGTAAGCATAATTTGCGAAAATTTTTCTTCCGTCATCCGCAGGGTTTCCTCAAGTGCTTTAAGTTCTTCCTTTAATGCTTTCCCGCGGGCGATACTTTCCTCGGTACGGACGCGGCTAACGTCGTTGCGCTCCGCTCGCAATACTTCCGCTTTGCCGATGAGTGCACGGCGCTGTTCATCCAAGGTAAGTAGGGTATCCCACTCGACAACCCTATTTTTATTTACTGCCGCTTTTTTACACTGTTCCAGGTTTTCCCGGATAAATTTTATATCTAACATATATCCTCCTTTATACCACAAAAAAACACGCAAAAATCTGCGTGTTATGGTCCCGCCATGGCGGGAAGGTGCCACCCTAACAAGTTCTTAATTTAGAGCGTTACGTGCTCACCCGTCCTGGTTGCAACTCCAAGAGGCTCGGCGGTTGGAAGCCGCTTTAAACGCCTTTCATCCTTTATTATACGGCATTTGCTTCATTCGTCAATTCGTTGGTGATAACGGGAATGAGCATATCAAGCGCTTTTTTCCGATGATTATAGATTTCCGTTTCCCCGGGGGTTAACTCGTCGTGATTATAGTACTTGTTAATTTCCGGAAGAAACAAAAGCGAGCGGTATGGAAAGCCCGGCGTCAGCTTATTTGTAGGATGGGTCGGCACGACACCGCGTACGCTTGCGGTGGACGTGTGTATGGTGCCGCTTTTGGTAACGAGTGCCAATACCAGCCGAAGTTGTGCACCCCGCTGTCCTTCGGGGACGCCGGACATTCGTTCCATGGTGTACGCAATCAGTTCTTCGTCACTGTCTTCACGATCTTTATTTTTCCATCGGTGGGAACGTACGCCCGGCTCTCCGTTCAATGCGTCTATTTCAAACCCGCCGTCATCGGCAAGCGTCATCAATCCCGACTGACCGTGATAAAACTTCGCTTTCAGAAGAGCGTTTTCCTCGAATGTTTCCCCCGTTTCCGCAACTCCCTTCGAGATCCCGATATCCGGAAGTCCTACAAGCGCCACGGGAACATCGCGGAGAAATAATCGGAGTTCTGCAAGTTTTCCGGGATTTGTGGTGGCAATAAGCAATTTCTGCATTAGCGTGTCCTTGTTTCGTAGGTACTAATCAGAATATCGTCACCGATTCTTCCCACGAAAGACGGAAACCTTCCGTATCGATAATCCCATGAAACGTCAACTGATGCTTCCTTCATGATGTCCGTAACGGTTATATGTTTATCACCCGGTTCATCGGTATATGAGACAAGTAAGCCGCCGTATTGGCTGAAATTATACGGATGTGCATCAGCGTTTGCCAGTGTTTTCACCACCGCGGCCTTAGCAACATCGACGATATATATCGTCGCGTCAGTGACGATTGCGGCGTGATTGGTGACACGATCATAGGTCATATCGCGAATACAGCCGGGAATCGGCTTCATATCGATAATCGGCATCACTCCCCCGCTTTTGATATCGTGTGAGTAGAGGACATCATAATTGCAGTAAAACGGGCCGTTTTCACCGTCAATCGGCGATAAAGGAGAGGCGGCGAGCAGTTTTGTGGTGTCATTCATCACGCCAATATAGCGGGGACCTTCAGCACAACCCTCGCCAAACCAGGCAATCTGTTTCTGATCCCCGTCCCGGTACTGCAATACCCGATGACCGCCGCCGCATCCGTCACCGCCGCCGGTAATAAGCGTCGGATACTCTCCCGGAATTACCATGGAGGGCGATTCGTAAATACCGGGGCGCAGTGTCGCAAAAGAATTTACCGTTTTTTGCACCGGATTAAATTTTGAGACCTGCATATCTTGGGAATAATCGGTTTCATCGTTGAATCGGACGGTGTATACGCCATCATCTGCGCTATTTACCAGATAAAGTGCGGTGTTATCGCCGGAGATTTCATACATCTTTTCTTTCTCCC
>JBMOPU010000013.1:0-1631 GCA_049322955.1 Patescibacteria group bacterium
ACCTACATTTCTAAAATGAAAATTTAGAGACAAAACAAGGGCATAAATTCAGGTCATTTTATCAAAAAAACTGATCGGCGCCGCCAGACATTCGTTTTTCAGTAAGTCGAACGGTGTTTTTCAGTAAAAAAATGAGCTTTTTAGTAACAACAAGACGTAGTTATCCCTTTGTTTTTCAATATGTTTTATCTGACGGTGTTTGAGCATTCACGCCAGATTGGCGAGCAGGCGCTCAAACTCCAGCCAGCGTGTTTTGAAATAATAATGTTCATAAATTTTCAATGATAGCTTTCGACCGCCTTTTACCAGGATGGCCGGTAGATTGATGAACCATTCACGGAAGGTGGCATGTTCCTGCTTCCAATATTCGTTGCTGGGAACACGCATCATCACCGACAGATTGTAGGCAAACACGCTTAATTGCCATAGTATGTCATTGGCGTGAAAGTCGTCGGTTAAGGTTGAGCCAGCCAGCAGTTGACTTTTCACCTGCTCAATCCAGGTTTCACTGGTTGACCGTTCTTTGTAAATTTCATGTAAAGCGACAGCATCACCAAGCAGGTTGCTGCAATAGCAGGCGTATTCGTATTTGGGCGCGATCTGTCTTTTCCCCATAAATTCGACTTCGACCCATTCGGTAATGGTGCGAATGGCGCGCATCGTACGTGCCTTCGTCCAGCCTTTGCTTTTATAGGAAAATTCACAGATGGCGACGTTGGGATTGCCTGGCTGGACGATCCACGTTTGCCGCGAAACTAGCTGCTTTAAATTTTTCAGTTTGACTTTGATTAAATATGTCCAGCCGAGACTTTCTAACAGATCGAGCAACTGTCCGCTGAAAAAGCCGCTATCAGCGCGAAAGAACACCTGTTTGATATTCGCGGGCAAGAGCAACTGTGTCTGTTTGATGAAATCACAAATCCCGTTGGATGTATAGGCCGAGCCGGTGCGAAACCAGCTATTCATCACCAGTTTCAGCTCGCTGGCAAAGGCCAGCAGCGGATGGTAACTCTTGGCTCCGCGCTTGTCGGGACTGTAGCCTTTGGCAGCGCCTTCTTGGTTGCCGTAGACCACGCGCACCGTTGAATCCGCATCAATGGTAAGGCGTTCTAACTGCGACTGGGTCAGCCATTGGGTCACCAAACCAAACAAATGTTCCTGTAAATAGATGGCTCCAGCCTGGCCGAGCGCCTTGAGTCGTGTGCTGATCACATCTTTATTTAAGCCTTCGGGCAGGCCAAGCAACGCCATAACCAACGCGTCATAACTGAACGAGGCCATCCGGATCAGACGCTTGACACCAGCAAACGACGACAAGATGATCGTTAATAAAATTTGTGCATCCGTAAATTTTGTGGCATTGTGCATGACCGTTGGAAATAATGTATTTAGCTGCTGTCCGATCTTGAGTTTATTGATGTATGCCATCACCGGGCTCAATCCCGCGTATTTGGTCAATTGTCGGGCGGTGAAGTCGCGGGCGATGGATGTGCTCTTAAATTTTGACTGCTTTTGGGGTGATTTTTTCATGGCTAAAGTGATCCTTTTTGGTTCGATATTCATGTGTTTAACCACCTTAATATACGAATCTTGGATCACTTTAGCTACTATTTTATTTTAGAATTTTAGGT
>JBMOPU010000014.1:0-1471 GCA_049322955.1 Patescibacteria group bacterium
TAGTTTTGCCCTTTCGTACCACTCAGGTCCTCTCGTAGAGCGCGGTGGGCCGAATTTCGTGTCGTTGCGGTGCTCGCCGGGATCGCGCGAAATTCCGGGGATGAAATGACTACGGCGAGCCGCGGCGAGCATGTCCGAGAAAGTGATATGTCGCTTGGAATACCAGGGCGCAGTCCGAATCATGAGGTCTTTTCCCATACGGAACTGATCCACGAACCAGACTACCACCAAGCAATAGCTCCAGTAGGCCATGAGCGGGGAGCGACTCACGGATTTTTCCGAACGACACTGAGGGTCTGCGCTGCCCAGCAGACTCTTGGTCTCCCGATTGGTGATCTCGATGCTCCAGCGATGACTGAACCTCCCGATGGTCTCAGAATCGGCGGCTGCGATATCAGTGTCGAAGAAAACCGTGTCAGGGTACTTGCCGCCGGGGTCCCTGACCATTACGACGGACAACGGTTCGTTTCCCGCAGCTTTGTACCAGATTGCCTCAAAACGATATGCCTCTACGATGGTCTCTTGGCCGTAGAGAGTGATCCAAATCCATTCCCATCCGTCTTTCTCTCGAGCGAAGGTAGACCTTGGACATGGCAGACGATCTCCCTTTTTCCGTGGACGCCCCCTTTTGCCAGGCGGGTCCTGCGGCGCAACAGCGTACAGGGCGGCGTCCATACGGACCTTTCCCGTTATATGCACCCCTTGGGGGCGGCCTTGGAGCAGTTGTTTGTTCGAGTATCCGCCGTCAACGATCACCCGGAGCGTTATGGAGGGATCAAGCCACGAGCGAGTCAACTGAATCAACTCCGCCCCCAACTCGGATTTGCTCCGGTGTTTTTCGCCCCGAGGCTTCACCTTCGCCTTCTGGGGCCACCACAGCCGAGCCGCATACGGCAAACAGAATACCCGGTCGGATATGCCCGGCAAACGAACCACAACGCCGATGATGACAAAGCAAACACCGTATCCAATCGGCCTTCCTGTCTTGGGAGCATCCCCGTCGTGCTGAAATCCGGCGCCGAAGATCTTCTTTCCCACATGGTCGTTCAACGTGTCGTCCAGGACAAGCTCAATCTCCGTCACGCCCGGCGCCAGGGTATCCACAATGCTCCGGAAGACCTGAAAAGCCACTTGGTCCGGAGCCCATTTCGCTTTCTGCAAGAACCGGTAGACACTGACGAAGCTCTCCGATTCATGCAGCCCGCTGGTGAGGATCACCTGACTGATCGTGTGAACTCCCACGGTCAACACCCAGCCCGTAATCAACACCCCGAAGTGCCGAAGACTCGGGGCGGTAAAGCAATCCGCAAAACGCACCTTGTCAATCTGAAACGGCTGTGGCAGATTCCGCTTGCGCATCGGCGTTCCTCCCCCAGTTTGTTGGCAAACCGTCTATGGCAGGAACGCCGATGTTTTTCAAGACAATCTACAACAATATCAGCCTATTGATACATAAAGTGCAAAACTATAG
>JBMOPU010000015.1:0-1463 GCA_049322955.1 Patescibacteria group bacterium
AGCCAAGAGCGGGGCCATCAATGAACGCAGGGTCTGTCCCTGTGTCAAACCTACACTGATGAAGCAGGCCAGTGCCCACAAGCTCTGTGCCTGACTGACCCGACGCCAGAACGGCGTGCTGCCTTTGAGATCCATCTCGAGTTCACGCTGAAGTTTGTGCAAGAGTGCTTCGTCGTGTGGGGTGGCACGCAGTAAGCTGTAGGCGACGGCAACAAGGCCAATATGCCGTGATATGGCCTGGAAGTCCCGCACCTGATACTTGTCCAACCCCTCGGCTTTGCCCTCTTCATGATAGACTTCAACGGGCCAGCGATGGCGGCGGATGCGTGTGATGCCAACCGATTGCCAAATCAAGCGATTCGAGTTGTAGAAACTGGGCGAGTCAGAGAGGTCTGGTTCGTTGAAGTTGATCACCAGACGTTGCTTACCAAAGTTGTGGATCCGATGCGTACGGCAGTAGCTGTAGTACGTCTCTTTCTCGCCTTTGTAGGGAATGCCGATCTTGTGGAAAATCGGCTTGCCTCCGGAAGCAACCGCCTCGAGGTGCTCTTGCTTCAGTTCCTTGGCGAACTGCTCTAGAGTGACGCGGCCCTGTTTCCGAACAACCTGATCGTCAGGGGCCAAGGTGCCCACGTAGGGCAGACCCAATTCCTGGTCTAGGAAACGGCAGAAGGCGGGTTGCGTATACCAGTTGTCGAAGGTGACAGGTAGTTTCCACTCCGGGTTCTGGTTCACCCACGTCTGCAACATGTCTCGGGCAATCCACAACTTGCTCTGGTACAGAGCAGCCACTTCTGGCTTGCCTTGGTGTCGACTCCACACGCCCAGCAGATACAGCCGCCACTTCTTGGGATCGCTTTCCTTCAAGGCGAACTTGCCTGCCCGCAGACGAATGCCTGCCGCCTGTAACCCCTGCTCGATCTTGTCCAGGTCCGCGGGGCGCCACAACTGGAACTGGAGCGGATAGTCGGTTTGGTCGTCACTGTAGTGGAGGTTGACCAGGTTGTGCGCCCAGCTGTAGCAGCGGTCGACCGGATCGTAGAGAAAGGCGATTTCGTCAAAGTGCCGCCCGTAGTGGGTGAGCAGAGTGTCGTCTACGCTGAGCACGCCTTTCGGTTTCAATCGCGTCCCGTCCAAGCTGTTCAACAGGGCCAAGCGTTGCTGGTTCAGTGCGGCTTCCGAGAAAGGGCTGGCGGTCAACAGCCGGTTAAGGCTGCTTTGGTTACGGCTCTCAATGACAAAGAGCTTGTTGATGCCGTCTACCGTCTTGTTCTCGGAGACGATCAACCCACTCAGGTACCGTTGAAACTGCACCAAAGCTTCAGGTGAGAACACGGTCTCAAACCAGGGTGCATAGTGTTGGACAACTTCAGGAAACTCAACCAATGGTAACATGGCTCTGCCTCCTATCCAGTTTTAGACTCATGTTACCACTATTGGCAATTCGAGTAAAGCCCTTGCCT
>JBMOPU010000016.1:0-1463 GCA_049322955.1 Patescibacteria group bacterium
TGTTTTCGAGTCTTCATTGACAACTCTGCACGGGCAGTCAGATTTATGCTTTATGACTATGCTTCAGCTATTGATGGATCCGCAGACTTACTTGAGTTTGCTTTTTTTGAGTGTGATTGAGATTTTGTTGGGAGTGGACAATGCGATCATGGTGGTTTCCATGGCGGATCGTCTTCCGGTGGGCGAGCGGGTGAGAGTGCGCAACGTTGGTTTTCTGCTCGCGATGGTAGTGCGAATTATGATGCTTTGTGGAGCGAGTTGGCTGATTGGACTCACGAGCCCCGTTCTCACAATTTTTTCTATGAGCTTTTCTTGGAAGGATTTAATTCTGCTCGGAGGCGGGCTTTTTCTGATATGGAAAGCTGTGGAGGAAATCCATAGAGAAGTTGTTGGCGATCACGGCAATATCCTTCTCTCAAAAGTAAAAAAATCCACCTTTTGGATGATTATCGGCAATATTGTTTTGCTGGATGTGGTGTTTAGCATCGACTCTGTCATCACCGCCGCCGGCATGGCGAATCATCTTGCGGTAATGATTACTGTCGTTGTTATCGCCGTTATGTCAATGATCACGATCGCGGGACCACTGGCGGATTTCCTTAAAAAACACCCTGATGTCAAAATTCTTGCGCTTTCGTTTCTCGTAGTGATCGGATGCGTTTTGACGATGGAAGGCTTCCATAAACACATCGAGAAAGAGTATATTTATTTCGCCATGGGATTTGCTATGCTTGTAGAAATGATTCAGCTCTGGCGTCAAAAAAACATTCAGACGCCAGAACGATCTCAATTCATTCATAGTCAATATTTAAGATAAAACCTAAAAGCGTAGATATGGTTGCGTCAACTCGCCACGAACGCATGCAAGAGAACGTGGCGGTGCAACTCCCCTTTTGTGAAGCAATCTTTGTACTTGTTTATCGATGGCGTACTGGCATCATTTCAGAGCAATATATGAATAACCAACAGGTGGATGCAGGGAACGAGCAACTTGTCGCTGAAATCAGCAATAAAATTTGGAAAAAGTATCGCGCATGGGTAGCGGGAATACTGATTACTTTTGTGGTTGCGGCATGTGTTTTTGTCTTCAGATGGGAGCAAAATCGCCGCATGGAGGAAAAAGCGACCACCCTTTATCTAAAGGGCGGCAACAAATCCGAAGTCTGGAAAGAAATTTCCGAAAAATATCCCCAGAGTTCCAAGGGCGCCGAAGTTCTGCTGAATCTAGCATCGGAGGCGTGGCATCAACACCGTTACGATGAAGCGATCGGCTATTATCAACGCTTTCTTACCCAATATAAAAAGCATCCCGTCACACCGGCGGTAGATTTAGCTATAGCGGCATGTTTTGAAGCATCGGGAAAGGCGCTGGATGCGCGTGAAGCTTATTTTAAAATCACTCAACTCCAAAAACATCCATTCTTCGGCGCGGCGAGCATTGGATTAGCCCGTATTTATAAAAA
>JBMOPU010000017.1:0-1459 GCA_049322955.1 Patescibacteria group bacterium
GTAACTGCCTACCCCGCAAGTAGGGTGACTGGCTGATAGGCGAATAGGCTGTGCAAGACGGCGAAGACATTTCGCTCCTGCTTGCGGCAAGTGGAAATCACGGCTTGTAGTCGGGCATACACCTTTGCTCCGCCTTCCGTGCGAAAGCAGCCGCTGACCTTTTGTTTGACCTTGGCCGGGCGCAGGTCGCGTTCTGCTTGGTTGTTGGTAAACGGCACACCTTCTACCAATGCAAAGGCTAATACCGCCTCTTCATGTTCATTCAGACGGCGGAGCAGATTGCGTCCGGGGGTGTTTTTCGGTCGTCCTTTCCCCGTTTTTTGCTGGGGCGGCGGTTCTTCCAACTCCGCCTGGGAAAGGATCTGACGATAGCGCAGACGAGCCGCTTCTGCCGCCTGTTCTGGCAAGGGGCGAACCTGGGCATACAGTTCAAACAGAAAGGTGCGCATCTCTTCGGCCCACGACGAGTGTTCTTCCATGAGCGCCTGCAATTCGCGCACCACATGCGCATCACATAAGCCGTGTTGAGCCTGAGTGAATTTGAAGTAGGCGGCCAAACAATCATGGATGGCATGACCGGTAAAGTCTTTCAACACCGAGGCTTCACTGCGCAAGGCTTTTTCGCCGCGTTTTTCATGCACGAACAGGTGCGTGTACAGGTCATTGCAGGCCGTATGCAGCCATTGCAGTTTTCCGCCAATCCGCAGCCCCGTCTCGTCGAAGTGCGCCACTTTTGCCTGCCGCAACTGCGCCTTTGTCTCTGCTTCCAACGGCTCAGCCAGTTCGTAGCCCTGTTGCAGCGCCGTTTCCACCGTTTCGCTGTTCAACTCGTAGCCATACAAATCCGTGAACAAGCGGCTGATTTGCTCCAACGGCATTTTATGATCGACCGATAGCTTCGTCACCAATGCCCGCACCCCAGGCCCATATTGCACACTGCCGGTCACGTAAGCCGGATACGCGCCTCGTTGAGCCTGCCCACAGCATTCGATTTCTCCCAGCCGATGCTCGGTCACTTCCAACTTCGGTTCAGGCAAATCAAAAACCTGTCGCTTGCTTACTGTTTCATGCGCTTCATCCGCAGAAATCCCTCGCCCGCATATGCCGCAATGCTCCGGCAAATGTATCTTCACTTTATCAGCCTTCTCCACCTGGCGCAGCGTCTTCCCTTTGTGCCCCACCTGACCCCCTGGAGCACGTTTTTCCCCTTTGGGCATGGCAGGTTGGCTCCGCTTCTTCCGATACCCATCGCTCGAAGGCGGTTTGTGGCTGTTCTGGCTGTTCATCTCCAACCGGCGGCGCAGCTCAGCATTTTCTGCTTGCAAAAAGGCAACTTCCGCTTGCAGGCGGGTAACCTCAGCCTCAAGATCAGCAAGCCGTTTCATCAAGGTATTTGTCGCTAGCGGTTGTTCAGCCATTGGGATAGTTTAACAAAATTCTGGTAAGATGGGTAGGTAGT
>JBMOPU010000018.1:0-1349 GCA_049322955.1 Patescibacteria group bacterium
AGGGCAAATCGAAACGGCGCTGAAAATGTTCCGCGCCGACCTGGAACTGAGGATGAGGTCTTTGTTTTCCGATCTGCATATCCAAAGTCATCTCACCGGAGCCGGGATCCGTAAAGGTGAAGGGTACAAGCCCCTCAATGCCGTTGACTTAAGGAAAATTCCGAGTTATAATCGTGCATAACTTATTGAAATAAAAGGAGGTCACATGATCACACCGTGAAAATATCATGCCACGTGCGACAGAAGATGCTGCTTCTGCCGATTTTTTCCTCCCCGAATTCATCCATCGTTTTCTTCCAGATAGAAAATCCCTGCAATCGTTACTGGATATCCGCTTCTTTTCCAGAGTTCGACGCCTCAGCTTGGAGATCACCCTGGCTCTGATGCTTAATACCGTTTTCGGTTTTCGGTTTTCCGTTTTCGGTTAAAAGAAATAAAGATTATCAATATGTTACATTAATAGTTTGTTGCAGTTGAAAGCGAAAACGGTATAACATGGTCCGACCTGGAGAGCGAGTCGGGTATCAAAAAGTCATCGATCGTTTGTTCTCAGAAACAAGATTAGCCTTTTCCCACCAGAAAGTCGTCAAGCCCCCCGACAAAGCGGCTTTTAATCGGGCCAGAAAGAAAATTCCGGTGGAGGTCTGCCAAATCCTGTTTGGCGAGGCGGCGGCCTACGCCCAATCTTTAGCCCGTCAGCATGAAAAGCTCACCTGGAACGGCTTCCGGGTGTATGCCATTGACGGCGCCAAGAAAAACTTGCCTGACCGCGAAGAGTTGAGAGACTTTTTTGAAGCCCCCCACCGCGCCCACTTTCCCCAGATGATTACCGGGGCGCTGTTTGACGTCTTGGCCAAACTGCCCCTCAACTACCTGCGGGCTCCCTTCAATACCTCCGAGCGGCGCATGGCTTTGGAACTCCTCCGGGAATTGGGGCCGGGAGACCTGGCGCTGCTGGACCGGGGATATCCGGGTTACCAGTTGTTCCATGCCGTCATCACCCAAAGGGCTGATTTCCTGGTGCGCTTACCCAAAGACGGCCTGTTTCAGGAAGCTCGGGACTTTCTGGCCCGAGGCAAGCGGGATGGCAAGATCACGGTCTCTCCACCCAAGAAATTGCTCTTGTCCACCTACCTCTATTATATCCTTACCAGAATCCTCATGTTGGAGGCAGCCCGGCAACATGACATCCCCGTGGCCCACCTGGAAACCAAAGCTTCTTTAGTGGCCGTAGCCAGATATCTTGACCGCCTCTGGATAGCTGAAACCCTGGATCAATGCCAAGAGCTTCTCCGGCGTTGTCTGGCCGAAATCTCCTGGCGACAATACCGCCCCAGGCCTGGTCGCAA
>JBMOPU010000019.1:0-1346 GCA_049322955.1 Patescibacteria group bacterium
CACTGCTGTCCGGTTAACTGATTAATGATTACTTATACTTATAAAATAACTACCCATTCAACTTGCAATTCTGGCAAAAAGCCTGTTTTTACAACCCCGTCAATCCCGATTGGGATTGATTGAAATAGTAATTATCAATAATCGAAAAGTTTCAATTGGATATGGCCATTATATTTCTTGATATCTATCTTTCGCTCGTTGGCCTGGAAGATCGAAACAAGAGGCTTTCGCTCAAAAAGATTTACCTCTAAAAAGTGTAATAGCTGCGAAAGGTTGTTTTCAAGGTGAAATCTCTGTTTCATGATTGCTAAAATGAGATAAACGATCATCGAAATCCAAATTTGAGTTTTAACCGCATTGGCGGAGGTCCCATAAAAGCTTTTTACCATGAGGTTTTGTTTGATCCATTTAAAAAAAAGTTCAATCTCCCATCTGGCCTTGTATAAAGCCGCGATGGTTTCGGCTGAGAGTGAAAAATTGTTCGTTATGAATACCAGCGTGCGGTTCTGGTCTTCATCCCGGAATGATACGCGACGCAGGCGCTTTGGGTACTTCTCTTTGGTTTGTTTGCTAAACAAAAGAATATCCTGATCGCTCCGGAGACCGACTGATTTATCAACCGGCCTGGAGAGGATACGGGTCCATTTGATTGAAGTTTTTAAACGGGTAACAAAGAATGCGCCGGCTTCCTCGATGGACCACAGCCATGCGAAATCAACATACGCTCGATCGACTACGTAGATGCCTTCCGGCTCTATGCGGATTTGCGGCGCAGCTTTGACGTCGTGAACCTTGCCATCCGTAATGTATAAAAAGGCCGGAATATTGCCTCTCAGGTCGATCATGGTGTGCAATTTTATAGCGCCCTTTGCGGCACGGAATTTTGCCCATGGAAAAAGGGACAGGGTTAAATCAATGGTAGACGCATCTAAAGCATAGACGGCGTTATCGACATCCATTGCGAGTTTTGTATTGGAATATGCACGTCGGGCTCTGAGCATCAGTGAGCGGGCAAATTCTTCATAGATTCGATAGTCCCGGCGTTCATTGGCATCAGCCAAGGTGGATCTCGGACATTGCTTGATGCCGATATGGTATAGTTTGCTGGCGTGGGCATTCAGTGCAATGTCAATATCCCTGAGGCTGTCTTCTTGGCGGATGTGAGCGAATATCATGCAGGCCAGCTGGTTCCAGCATTTAAATTCCCTGGTGCGATGGTCTCCATGGTACTTGTTGACAAAGTGTTGGAATTCGTAACGTGGAAGAAGGTCTAAAAATTGAGAGAATACATATGAAGGGCTGGGCATTTCTACATCCTGATGATAAAAAACGTTGATGTTTGATTT
>JBMOPU010000020.1:0-1317 GCA_049322955.1 Patescibacteria group bacterium
TCTACTCCAGCTTCACTCGACCATGTAGTCGGACAATTCGGAACCGATATCGTCATCGGCGTTGAATGCATCTTTACCTGGTATTGGATTGCTGATTTCTGTACCGATCGTTCTATCGCCTTTGCGCTTGGACACGCATTGTACATGAAAGCTATCCATGGCGGCAAATCAAAAAATGACCGCATTGATTCAGAAAAGATTGCAGCCATGCTCAGGGGCGGTATGTTTCCTATTGCTTTTGTCTACCCCAAAGCGATGCGCGCCACTCGAGACCTTCTCCGTAGGCGCGAATACTTCGTCCATCATCGGGCTGAACTCTTTGCACACATCGAGAATACCAATTACCAGTACAATTTCAACACTACCCTCAAGACTACCAAAATGAAAAGCGCGACTTACCGCAACACCCTCCCCGGTGCCTTCAACGATCCGCTCGCTCAAAAGAGCATACGCGCAGACATGTTTCTCGCAGATGCCTTTCACACACTCATTCAAGGTATAGAAAAGGACATACAGGAAATTGCTCTCTTCCATGACCCGCTTTCTCTTGAGCTCCTTAAATCTATCCCTGGTATTGGTTCTACGCTTGCCCTTGTTATACTCTATGAGATTCAGGATATTCAGCGCTTCCCTGCTGTCGGAAACTTTATCTCCTATGCGCGCCTCGTGAAGCCTGCTCATGAATCAGCTGGAAAACGGGTATCAGGCGGTAACAGCAAAATCGGAAACGGTCACCTTAAGTGGGCGTTCAGCGAAGCTGCTGTATTCTTTCTGAAAAACAATGAACAAGGTCAAGCTTGGCACCAGAAACTCGTCGCACGCTATGGCAAAGCAAAAGCGCTTTCGCTTATTGCTCAAAAAATTGGTCGTACCGTGTACTTCATCCTCAAACACAAGGAGCCTTATAATGCTGTAAAGTTTTTTAAGGACGGCATGTAGGATCACGCAGCCTAACTGGAACACGATCCTGTGATTCCCTCGCGGTTGATTATGACCTGCATGCCGGTCCTTTTGTATGCAATTCCGATGCTACAAGCAGTCTGTCCCGGCCTGACCTGCGCTTCTAACTGGATCTTTGAATCCTTCCGTTTGTTTCAGGCAGCTACCGGGTACCGATGAAATTCTACGGTACATTGTTTTGTAACCGTCTATATGTGTTTGGTGCAGAGTGCTTACACCTTTATTGAACAGCGATTCAGACAGCTTGACAGTTCGATGCGCGTTACCCAGCTTCGCTTGTATCGTTCTTCCTTAGGGGAGTCCTGATACTTCATTGCCTTTTATTTTGTACTTGACTTCTAGGGCCTTATATGTGTT
>JBMOPU010000021.1:0-1314 GCA_049322955.1 Patescibacteria group bacterium
TTGGCCCAATCCAGCTTGGTGGTGGCGATAAACCAGAGAGCACAAGCGGTCAAAGCGGTATGGTGCTCCCAAGCGATGTATTTTTGGGCTTGAAACTCATCTGCGCCGACTTCATCTTTGCTATCCTGGATCACCCGTTCGACAAAATAGCGACCGCATATCAGTTCAGCCAGAAATTGCAATGTAGAATTGTCCGGAGCGTTGCTGAAAGCATAAGTGTGGTCGCCATTGCTCTCGATCCGCATTGCCAGCCATTCCTGATGTGGAGCAATATCAGGCTGTTTATCATCCCAAACCCATACCTGGCGGGCCGCAAAGCGATCTTCCAAGAGGCCCCGTTCGTTGGTGCGAATACGCAAAAGTTGCCAGTGCGTATCTGTGAGCTGTCCCACTTGTTTGACGCTGTACGAGCGCACGTCATTCAGCACTTGGAGTTTCTCGGCTTTGGGACCCTTTTTGCCAGACTTGGGTTCTGGAACCCCAATCATGGGTTGCTCCAGATAGACCCGCAGATTATTCGGGATCGCAGCCATATACAGCAAGTCTTCTTTACGCAATTCTTGCCGAAATTCGCTGCTGCGACCATACAACGAGTCACACAACACAGCTTCAAAGGGCAATTCCGCCGCTTTGGCTCGCCGGATCATCTTCAACCCCAGTTCAGGTTTGGTTTCAAAACTGGTCCGTTCCTTCGGAACGCCCACTTTCTGGCGCAAAAGGGCATATTCATCCCCAAACCAGACTTCCGGCAGAAAAATCTCAGCATCCACCATCGTCCACAGCGGCCAGGGCTCCAATTTCCAGTTGGCATAGCCCAGCGCAACTGCCACCTGACACATATCCACCTTCCCCATCCGACCATTGTATTGCCGCAGGGCTCCAACACTCTCTCCGCCCGCCTTCTCATCCGCATATTCGTCCAATATCAATGCACTGCCCGGATGCAGCTCCGGCTTCTCCTTGATTTCGGCCTGGATCTGCTCATATACCCCTTGCCCACTCCATGGCGAATTCGACATGAAATGCTGCATCGCTTGACCGTCGGCGTTTTCTATGCTGTTTGCAATCCCAGCAAAATTCCGATTACTTTCCATCGTCATTTGCCCTTGCATGTAGGCCAGCGCATGCTCACTCGTGTCGCGCGTTTTGCTCTTGAACCGCTGCTGAAAGCGCTGCCAGTGCGCTTGCAGTTTCGGCCCAAGTGCCTTGATCTTCTCAAGCGGTACTCCCCATCGTCGGGGATCAAAAAGGTTTTTTTCTCCATGCTCATTCGCTCGGTTGTACCACAACTTGGGCTAATGTGACATTGTCAAA
>JBMOPU010000022.1:0-1313 GCA_049322955.1 Patescibacteria group bacterium
GGTTCTTCCGGGATTATTGTGGGTAAAGTTCTAAATTGCCACAATGGAATAAAATAGCTATTCTATAGTTTTCAAAACTTCTAAAACCTCTAGCCGTAGTTTTTAAGTTTTGAATTTTACTGTTTATTCCTTCAGCAACAGCATTTGTTATAGGATATTTTAAATAATTTAAGATATTATCAAGATGTTTTTTAAACATATCAGCTACTTTGTTCATAGGTACTAGATTACAATTATATACTTCTTTATACCACTTATCAAAAAACCATTTTGCTAATTTAAGTTCTGAAAAAGTCCATAAATACTGTATAAACATTTTCAAGTTCCATGCAGTTGCAACTTTTAACCCTAAATTGTAGAGTTCATCGAATAAATCCTTTTGTTTATCGCTCATATTCTTTCTATTTGTGAGCCATATAAATTTTGTGTTTTTTAATAAGTCTATCTGCTGCTTTAAAAGAGTTTTATTTTCTTCTATACGAACTTGATTAACTGCTTTAGAAAGATGACTAAGGATGTGAAACTTGTCAAAAACGATATCTGCATCAGGTAAAATCTCTTTGATAGCATTTCCAAAGGCTTCCCACATATCTACTGCAACAGCTTTTATTTTAATTCTTTCTTGTTCAGGAATTGCAACCAGCAGGTTTTTAAGGGATTCCTCCTTCCTTTCTTCTCCAACATCAATTACAGAAGCATTTTCTAGATCATATAATACTGTAACATAGCTCTGCCCTCTTTTAAAACTCTTCTCATCAACTCCAAGAAATTCTGTTTTTAAAATTTTTCTTCTTTCTAAGCCCCTATTAACGGCTCTTTTTTGTATATAATGTACTTCATCCCAGCTTAAATCAAGTAATTCTTGTGCTTTAGTTTGATTACTGGTAGCCAGAAGAATATTTATTGCTAATCGCTCAAATAGATTAGTGAATCTGGAATATTTATCTGCCCAGGACAAGTCTACTGTTTTTATACCGTGATCTTTACACTCTATTCTTGGAATATTACAGTGTAATATTGTTTTGAACTGCATTGTATCAAGATGTCTCCAATTCCTTTCTTGTCTTGTGTCATAAATATTGCATTCTTTATTGCATTCAGGACATTTAAATTTTGCTTTACTAGATTTATCAATGAAAACATCCACTTTTAGTTCAGAAAAATTAACGTCTACACCTATTACTTCCCAATCTTCATTTAACCCTAAAAGTTGCTGGTAGAGTTGTTTATCATTCATAATAACCTCCTAAATATTTATATTTTAACAACTTTCAGGAGTTTTGAAAATTACCCACAAATTTTCCAGTAGAACC
>JBMOPU010000023.1:0-1283 GCA_049322955.1 Patescibacteria group bacterium
CACTGCTGTCCGGTTAATCTGATGTAGAAAAAAAATAGCTTGTATTTTGGCCCTTCAAATGGTATGAATAATTCACCATAAACAATTCACCATGAAGGAAATACAAGCTATGAGAAAATATACCACAGTTTTAGGTAATTTGTTAAGCCATCTTGATCGATCCGATTTCGAAAAGGGGGTTAAAACGTATGAAGGTGACAAAGGAGTAAGAACGCTCAGCACCTATAATCTGCTTAAAACCCTGATTTACGGCCAGGTTACTTCAGCATTCAGCGTTAGGGAGATTGAAAGTTCCATGGCTGTCAATTCGTCAAAGCTATACCACAGTGGTTTGAAACCGGTAAAGCGTTCGACTCTCTGTGACGCACTGGAGAAACGCGATCATCGTATATTCGAATCTGAATTCAATTCGCTCGTAGCCAAAGCCCGCCAGATTGCAGGAAGCAAAGGGCGCAGGTTCAAAAACCCGCTCAAGATAATCGATGCGTCTACAATCGAATTATGTCTCGATCGTTTCGACTGGGCCAAGTTCAGGACAACGAAAGGCGCCGTAAAGCTCCATCTCAAGCTTGACGGCGATACACTCTATCCTGAACAAGCCAAACTAACCACCGGAGCAATTCACGAGGTCAACGAGATGTCCAGTCTCTGCCAAGATTCAGGAGCAATATATGTCATGGACCGTGGCTATGTTGACTATAAAAGATTGTATGATATCGAATTAAGAAAATCATTTTTTGTAACGCGCATGAAATCAAATTGCGACTACGAGATTGAACAAGAGCTTTCTAAGTCCAAAACTGGACCCATCAGGTATGATGGAGTCATACGGTTGAGAAGCAATAAGGGGCATAATAGCTATCCAGGCCCAATCCGTATGGTACGATACCATGATGAAGAATATGATCGAGACTATGTATTCATTACTAATAACTTCGAGCTTGCAGCGCAAGAAATAGCCGATATTTATAAGTCTCGTTGGCAGGTTGAGCTTTTCTTCAAATGGATAAAGCAGAACTTAAAAATCAAAACATTTTGGGGTACGAGTAAGAACGCTGTCTTCATTCAAATATGGGTTGCGCTGATAGTG
The DNA here is from genome assembly GCA_049322955.1 of Patescibacteria group bacterium. Lineage (GTDB taxonomy): Bacteria > Patescibacteriota > Microgenomatia > UBA10105 > UBA927 > UBA927. The sequence continues at coordinate 1,091 of JBMOPU010000023.1, forward strand.
TCTCTTTTACTCTGGATACACAAGAATATCGATGGAATTACGGTGTCCGCTCAGCGCATAATCCAAGCTATGAAAACAACGATTTTGACGCGCAGGACAATCCTTGACCTTTTCAATACAAAGAATTCGCCTGACATATCAGTCTCTAACCAGCTAAGTTTTCAAGGATTTTGAAATTAACCGGACAGCAGTG
>JBMOPU010000024.1:0-1250 GCA_049322955.1 Patescibacteria group bacterium
GAGTCCTCTGCAAGAAGTCGATCTTTAACAACCAACAACCAGAGGGTAATCTGGTCGAGGGCATAGCCGGCCTGCCAAAAAGCGCCGGATAGCGGCAAAAAAAGGGACCTGGGAGGTCATGGGTTGGTCTTTTTGGTTCAGGCTTGTCTGCATCGCTTTGATTTTTGCGGTGGTGTAACGCTGAATCCTTCGCACATTGGTCATGGCAGCCGAGGCGATGATCATGCAGGTCATACGAAACTTGCCACGCACAGGCAGCTTGCCTGCCGGGAAGGGATGTTTGATGGAGCGCACACTTGCTTCGACAGCCGAGCGCAAATTATGGCTATCTTGGGCATGAGCCTGGCTCAACCTGCGTCGTTCAGCCGCGCGGGCCTCGGCCTGGGTAAAGCGCAAGTGAAGGCGTGGATCACGTTTGCCAGGTCGAGACGGACAATGTTCGTGCAACGGGCAGGTCTGGCAGACAGCCGGGTCGAAGTGCGCCACAAACGCTTTCTGTTGGCTGCTGGTGTGGACGGGAAGCATTTGTCCCTGCGGGCAGGTGATTTTGGATGGTTTGCCCTGCGGGTTGAACTTGATAATGAAATCGGATAGATGCAGTTTATCGGTGCTTGGGCTGCGGCCTCGAATGGCAGTCTGGATCAGGGTCACGCCCGTGTCTTGTAGGGCCTTGTCACTGGCTTCGCCGCCATAGCCGCCGTCGGTCACCAGCGTATCCACCTCAGTGCGTTCTTGCAAGTTGGGCAGGGCGTCTGCCAGGAGTTGGCTGTCGTCGATATTATTGGCTGCCACCTGCACCTTGGTGATCAGTTGAATTTCGTTCTGCGGGTCGCAGGTTTCGGTCAGGTTGGCGACATAGCCTTTGTAGTGGGCATTGCCTTTTGTGCGGTAGGTGGCTTCCAGGTCATCCACTGACTGAAGGCATCCTGAACGGATTTCCTCGTTCGCTTTTGGGTGAGCTTGACTTTCGACCAGGTTGAAGTTCTCCGTGAAGAGCCGCTCCAAGACCTGGAAAGCAGTTTCGGCGGCGTAGGTTGGGCGCAAGTCCTGCAACAGGGTGTGGATGCTCTGCCCGATCCGCTGGAGATGTTCCTGGATGGCTTCCTTCCCTTTGACCCGGTAGGTGTAATGCCCGGCGCTATCCCGAATGTAGGGTGCGAAGCTTTCTGCCAGGCGTGCCCGGTCACTTTCGTTCAGGATGCGTTCGACCCGCTGCAGGCCTTCGACCAGCAATTGCAGGCGGCTGGCTG
>JBMOPU010000025.1:0-1238 GCA_049322955.1 Patescibacteria group bacterium
GTAAAAGAGTTGCTTAAGGAACAAAAAACTCTGGCACAACTATCGTCTGAATATGGAATTCCAACAAAGACTATTCAAAACTGGCACCAACAGTTTTTGGATGGAATAGAAACTGTATTCAACAAAGGAAGTCTTGAGAAAAAACACAAAGAAGAACTTAAAGCAAAGGACAGAAAATTAGATCAAGCATATAAAGAAATAGGTAGTTTGGTAACACAAATTAACTGGGTCAAAAAAAAATGTGACGAAATTGGATTTGACTGCGAGAAAGGCCATGATTAAAGCTGAACCTAAAGAAATAAGCATAGTAAAACAATGTAACCTTCTAGGTATAAATAGAAGTAGTTTGTATTACAATTCAACACCTTATATAGAAAGATGCGATAAGAATCTAATCAATGAAATAATTCGAATATACGAACTTTTACCTTTTTATGGATATAGAAGGATAATTCTGGAACTTCAACGGAGAGGTTTTATTGCTGGCAAAGCAAAAATATTAAGAATTAAAAAAGAACTCAACCTTAGAACTTTTTATCCTGAGCCAAAAACCAGCTTGCCAGGTAAAGGGTATTACAAGAAGCCTTATCTACTGAAAGATCTTGAAATAACTCATTCAAATCAGGTTTGGTCAACTGATATTACTTATATACCTGTAAAGAATGGGTTTGCATATCTAGTATGCATAATCGATCTTTACAGTAGAAAGATTTTAGTGTCTAGTTTATCAAATACAATGAACAAACAATTCTGTTTAGATGCTTTAAATGAAGCAATAACAATATATGGAAATCCTGAAATATTTAATTCTGATCAAGGTTCTCAATTTACAAGTATTGAATTTCAAAATATACTAATTGAAAATGGAATTCAAGCATCAATGGATGGTAAAGGTCGAGCCTTAGACAATATATACATAGAAAGATACTTTAGAACCTTGAAATATGAAGATATATATCTGAATAATTATGAAACAATACCTGATGCAAGAATTGGCATATTGCAATTCACTCATTTTTACAATACTGAAAGGTTTCATAGTTCACTTGACTATAGAACCCCTGATGATGTGTATTTTAATAATACACTGGCTGATTCTATCGTCGGTGGTATTTGTTTTGATTCAAAATGCTCTTATCAAAACAAACACCACCATCAAAACAATTATGATGATTTAATTTTAAAAAAATAGGAAGATGTTTATGAAAAAAACTGTCTAGACAAACTGGCGCACTTTA
>JBMOPU010000026.1:0-1232 GCA_049322955.1 Patescibacteria group bacterium
CAAAGGTGCGACCTGAGCATAGATACGGGATATTAGGAGGTAGCGGTCATTGATGAACTGAGCCAAAAACTGGCAATGGCGCTGTAATTCGTATGCGGTCTCTTCCACGATACGTCCTCCTTGCTGAGGCTTTTGGCAATAGCGCCAGCGGAGAGCGATCCACAGGTTGATGATCAGAAAGGCCACTCCGAGCAGGAAAAAACGTACAGCCGGATTGCGAGAAGTGGTCATGGCGTGCGTCTGGCGCATGCAACGGTAGCCGGTTTCAATGCCAAACCGAGAGCGATAACGGGCGCGGATGGCTTGAGGATTGCGAGTTTTGACATTGATCAGCACATACAATAGCCACACGGCGTGGCGTTTGCCATCCTGTTTTTCGTAGGTGCGGAGGACGGCCAGCGTTGCCGTGTAGGCTTCGGGTTTGCCAGGGTTGAAGGTGTAGTCCGTGAAATAGCTACCTCGACCTTTACACAGAGAGCGAGTACCCGCCTGTTTGCCCCGAATCGGGCAGGCAATCAGGGTTTCGTAGGGTTTGTCCTTCAGGAAGGTGATGACGTCCCGCCCACAGAAGCCTTTGTCCAGGTATAAGCCCCGAATCTCCAATTTCAGGGCCTCTACCTGTACCAGAAGGGCCTGTATCACGTTCAAGACGCTGTATTCCGGCAGGAGAAACACGATCCCCAGCGTGTAAGGAATATGACGATGGATCACGTACACCGTGGCTACTCGGTAGAACCGAGTGGTTCCTTGATGCGCTTCGCCTCGACAGGTGTAAGCCCGCAGGGTCGGGTCTTTGCCGTAGAAGGGTTCATCGTGAAAATCCATTGCCAAATCCAACTGCTTTTTCCACAAACGGCGTGGCAAATTCGCACGAAGTTGACTGCGCAACTTGCACTCGATCTCTGACAACTCGGTGACAGAGAGCTCATCGTTCAGATAGGCACGCACTGTCATCCCGCTGGGCGCATTCTCCAAACTGTTGCATGTTCCTTCAATCGCCTTTCCGCTGACGGAGGCTTTGACCACCATGTCGCTGACAATTTGGCGATCACAGGAATATCCTTCCATGGCATTGGATAACAAATGTGACAACTGCTCCGAAATCATTCGATGCACATCCTGGCTTTGCAGACAAACCGAATTGGATGATAATACGGTACGTTTCATGACATGCTCCTTGAGCTTGGTTGGTTCTAGGTAGTATGTCATGAAACGAAATTTTCATCTACTGA
>JBMOPU010000027.1:0-1196 GCA_049322955.1 Patescibacteria group bacterium
TTATTACGTCACACTTTCAGAAAAAGATCGGCGTCGCTATGCCGCCATCGAAGCATTAAAGTTGGGAGTTGGAGGGCAAGGATATATTGCCAAAGTGTTGGGTTGTGACGCGAAGACCATTCACAACGGCAGAATCGAATTGGAACAGCTTCCGAATGAACCGGAATACGACCCGGCAATTCGCAAGGCAGGAGGAGGACGAAAAGGCTATGAGGAACATCACCCGAATATTGATGAGCAATTTTTGGAGGTGTTGAAAGAATACACAGCCGGTGACCCGATGGATGAAAAGGTAATCTGGACAGATTTGAGGCCTGATGAAATCGCAAAATTTTTGGAAGAAAAGCATCAAGTGAAGGTTAGCAAAACTGTCATCAAGAAGTTGCTCAAGAAACACAATTATCGGCTCAGGAAAGCCCAAAAGAAGAAAACCATGAAAACGGTAGCCAATCGAGATCAGCAATTCAAGAATATTCACAAGCTACAAGCCAAGTATGCCGCAGCAGGCAACCCGATCATCAGTTTTGATACCAAAAAGAAAGAGAATCTGGGTAATTTTTACCGCGCAGGACGCTTGTATACGCAAGAAACGTTGTGCGCAAATGATCATGACTTCAGTACGGATGCCAAAGGCATCATCATTCCACATGGCATTTACGATGTTCAACAAAACATCGGTTACATTCATATCGGCATGAGCAAGGATACCAGCCAATTTGCTTGTGATTGTCTGCGCTCTTGGTGGCTTGAGCATGGTCAGAAAAAATATCCCAAGGCTACTTCGATATTGATGTTATGCGATGGGGGCGGAAGCAATGCTTCGCGCCACTACATCTTCAAAGAAGACTTGCAAAAATTGGCAGATGAGTTGGGCATTGAGATGCGTATTGCCCACTACCCACCTTACTGCTCCAAGTATAATCCGATCGAGCATCGTCTGTTTCCGCATGTTACCAGAGCCTGTCAGGGTGTTTTGTTCACCAGTGTCGAATTGGTCAAGCAGTTGATTTTGAAAACCAAAACAAAGAAAGGTTTGAAAGTCTTTGTTGACATTATGGAGCAGATTTACCAAACAGGCCGAAAAATCGCTGACGATTTCAAACAAAATATGCGTATTATTTTCGACGACTTTTTACCGGCTTGGAACTATACCGCTGTCCCAGCCAATCCACGAGTTATTTAATTCGCGTTACTAA
>JBMOPU010000028.1:0-1194 GCA_049322955.1 Patescibacteria group bacterium
CTTACTCGATGATCTTCGCCACGACGCCGGCGCCGACGGTGCGGCCGCCTTCGCGGATGGCAAAGCGCAGGCCTTCTTCCATGGCGATGGGGGCGATGAGCTTGACGGTGATGCTCACGTTGTCACCCGGCATGACCATTTCCTTGTCCTTGGGCAGCTCGATGGAGCCCGTGACGTCGGTGGTGCGGAAGTAGAACTGCGGACGGTAGTTGTTGAAGAAGGGGGTGTGGCGGCCGCCTTCGTCCTTGGAGAGCACGTACACCTCGCCGGTGAAGTGGGTGTGCGGCTTGATGGAGCCGGGCTTGCACAGCACCTGGCCGCGCTCGACTTCTTCGCGCTTGGTGCCGCGCAGCAGGATGCCGACGTTGTCACCGGCCTGGCCCTGGTCGAGCAGCTTGCGGAACATTTCGACGCCGGTGCAGGTGGTCTTGAGCGTGGGCTTGATGCCGACGATTTCGATTTCTTCGCCGACCTTGATCACGCCGCGCTCGACCCGGCCGGTGACGACGGTGCCGCGGCCGGAGATGGAGAAGACGTCTTCGACGGGCATGAGGAAGGCGCCGTCCACGGCACGCTCGGGCGTGGGGATGTAGCTGTCGAGGGCGTCGGCGAGGTTCATGATGGCCTGCTCACCCAGGGGGCCTTTGTCGCCTTCGAGGGCGAGTTTGGCCGAGCCGCGGATGATGGGGGTGTCGTCACCGGGGAACTCGTACTTGGAGAGGAGTTCGCGCACTTCCATTTCGACGAGTTCGAGGAGTTCCTCGTCGTCGACCATGTCGCACTTGTTGAGGAAGACGATGATGTAGGGCACGCCGACCTGGCGGGCGAGCAGGATGTGCTCGCGGGTCTGGGGCATGGGGCCGTCGGCGGCGGACACCACCAGGATGGCGCCGTCCATCTGGGCGGCACCGGTGATCATGTTCTTGACGTAGTCGGCGTGGCCGGGGCAGTCGACGTGGGCGTAGTGGCGGTTGGCCGTTTCGTATTCGACGTGCGCGGTGTTGATGGTGATGCCGCGGGCCTTCTCTTCCGGAGCCGCGTCGATTTCGTCGTACTTCTTGGCCGCTCCGCCGAACTTGGTCGCCAGCACGGTGGTGATGGCCGCCGTCAGCGTGGTCTTGCCGTGGTCCACGTGCCCAATCGTGCCCACGTTGACGTGCGGCTTGGTCCGCTCGAATTTCTCTTTTGCCATTT
>JBMOPU010000029.1:0-1186 GCA_049322955.1 Patescibacteria group bacterium
CACTGCTGTCCGGTAGAAATTACTTGAGATAGCAAGTAAAACAGCCCCAACACAGCCAATCAATGCTATAATGGGTTTGCCTAAAACCTAAACATTGAAAGGAGTTATGGGGCTTATGGCACATCTTAACACACTCATGGGTCAATTACTACAACTCATACCGAGACATGTTTTCGACCACGTGGTGGACAGCCACGCCGGGCAAGGCCCCCAGCCGCGCAAATTCTCCCATTGGTCCCAGTTGGGGGCTATGCTCTATGCCCAGTGGAGCGGCCGCAAAAGCCTGCGAGACCTGGTTTTTAGCTTGAACCGGCAGACCCACAAGCTTTACCACCTGGGCTGTGCCGAGGTGAAACGCTCCACCCTGGCGGATGCCAACGAGCAACGTCCCTCCGAGATTTTCGAGAAGACCTATCACCGCCTGTTGGACCGGGTATACGCCGAAATGGCCCATAAACAGCCGGTCGACCCCGGGACCAAAATCCTCGATTCCACCACCATCGATCTCTGCGCTTCGGTCTTCCCCTGGGCCAATTTCCGGGCCCGGAAAGGGGCCATCAAGCTTCATACCGTGCTGCGCGACCTTTTGCCCCAATGCGTCATCCTCACGGACGGCAACACTCACGATCTTAACGCCGCCAAACAGATGGAGTTTGAGGCGGGCGACTTGTTGATCCTCGATCGGGCCTATATCGATTATGCCTGGCTTTACAGCCTCCATCGCCGGGAGGTCTGGTTCGTGACCCGGCTGAAAACCAACGCCTGTTATGAGGTGCTGGAAGACCGGGAAATCACGGTACCCGGCTTGGTGTTGGCCGATCAGATGATCCGTCTCAGCTCCGAGCATGGTCTTACCGCTTATCCTGAGCCGTTGCGGCGGGTTCATTACCGGGACCCGGAAACGGGCAAAGAATATGTGTTTCTGACCAATCGCCTGGATTTGGACGCCTTGGAAGTGGCGGCCCTCTACCGGCGGCGTTGGCAGATAGAACTCTTTTTCAAATGGATCAAGCAAAATCTGAAAATCAAAGCCTTTTACGGCACTTCGAAGAATGCCGTGCTGATCCAAATCTGGACCGCGTTGATCGGCTATTTACTGTTAATCTGGACCAAGTTGCGTAGCACCGTGGGCTGGGGATTACTGGAACTCTCCCGCTTCATCCAAACTATGCTGATGGAACGTTGT
>JBMOPU010000030.1:0-1172 GCA_049322955.1 Patescibacteria group bacterium
CCTGAAAAAGTTAGCGATTCCATAATAGTGGTCCTTCAAGGTCTTGGCCGCTTTCCTGATCGGTTCCAGCCGGCTGTGGGTGGCCCAGAAGTACCACTTCTTCCAGAATTTCTCGGCCCAAACCTGACTCTTGTAGCTCCACAGGTGGCGGATGTTCTCCTTGATCGCCCAGGCGCGGGCGGTCTTCAGGTCACCCGCCCGCAGTTGCCAGAGAGTAGGCCAATGTCTGTCGGGCAGGTTCTCGTAGGCATAGAGCCAGACGTATTTGGTGCCGGCCAGCACCGACCCCTTGCCCAGCGCTTTATGCTCCTCTTTCCTGACCGTATCCACCGCCTGGTTGATATGCTGCATCAGGTGGTAGCGGTCAAAGACGATCTTGTCCCGCCCATTGGGCAACTTCTTGCAGGTCGCGGAGATATACGACTTGGACATGTCCATGGCCACCGCCTCGATTCCGGCAAGTTGCTCTTCAGTCAGGCTGTCGAAATAGCTCTCAAGGCTGACGTTGTCGCGGCCAAAGGTCACCCCTTCCACCTTGCTGTTCTCCAGATCGCTGATGATGGTGACGTAGTTCTGCTGCCCCTTGCCAGCCGTTTTTTCATCCACTCCCAGCAGCGGAACAACCTCTGCCGGCTTGCGGCTCATGCCTCTGTTGACCGCTCTTTCCATCAGGTGCCACGCTTCATCCCAACTGATGCCGAGAATCTCTCTGGCCGCCTGGGTATTGGTCTGCCTGAGCACGTCGATGGCAAAACGCTCAAACAGCAAGGTAAAGCGAGAGTGCGGCTCCGCCCACGGCAACTTTACCTGCCGAACTCCATGCTTCGAACAGTTCATCCGGGGCGGCTGCGAGTGGAGGAAGGTCTGGAACTGGCAACTGTCCAGATGGCGCCAGACCCTCTCCTCCGCATGGTCGTGCAACGACCCTTCCTGGCCGCACTCCGGACACGGCCATTTGTGCCCCTTGGGATGCTCCACCCAGACATCAACCCGCTGGGTGGCAATGTCAAGCTCCACCCGTTCAACAGACCACGGGGCCACAAGGCCCAACAAGTGCCGGTAAAGATCGGTATCGCGCATGGTACGCCTCCTGGTTTCCTGGAGGCGAGTGTAGCATGAAAACCAACGCCGGCAAAATCAGAACGGCTTGCTCAAACAGGACCATGATCTCC
>JBMOPU010000031.1:0-1164 GCA_049322955.1 Patescibacteria group bacterium
CCGCGTCTATCCAAATCCATCAGGTCATCTTGATGATTTTCGAGATACTTATATGTCTTTTTCATCAACTCTTGTTGTTTCCCACTGGCATGGTAGATACAGGTCAATAGATCCTCCGCAATGGCTTCAAATCCTTCCCGGAACAAACGCGAGCGGAGATCAGATATCTTCAACTTGCGTCCGAAGGCCTGACGCAGGGAACGCACGACATGAAAACGATCCAGGACATATGTCTGTGGTACATGGAGCAGATCAAAACTCTGCTTTACCCATGCGTTACCATCTCCACCCGCTACCATGAGCTGCGTGCGTTCCAAATCATAAGTGCGGTCAGCGAGATCACGCAGTTTTTCCTGCCATTCGGTAGTAGTTCCCCCAAATTGGGTCATCACAACCTTGTTTTCCAGCTTATATCGCCCTTTGCCAACGGCTTTCTTGCCGTTGTACATCACCGCTACCTTGACTTCTTTCTTCTTTTCCTCCTCGTGCTGGAGATGCACCCACACTCCATCGCTTTCTCCATAGAGCACCGGCGCCGCTATTTTCCCTCTCGCTTCACATTGGTCGGCTGCTTCTTGTTCCACAACACGTCCACCCGTCTTCCACACCATGCGCTGGATGCTGCTTGGACTGAACGCAGTCTTGAGCATATAGCTCAGACTTTCAGCTGCCATGCGATAGGTCGTCTGCGACGCCAGGACACTACCCATCTCCTGTACTCTCACACTATTGCGCGCATAGGGACGAATTTGCAAAATATCATCCAACGGCTTATGACGTTGCCCTTTCTCATCTTTGTATACCCGCCGTGAATAGGTCACATATCCTTGCTCTAATACAATGCACCGCTTCTCCCGTCCAATATTCTGCCAGCTTCTGGGCACTTCCTCTCGTATCTTATCATCCAGCGCCTCCAGAATCATGGCCAGTAATTCTCCATTCAATTGCTGTGTCATTGTGCTCATTTCCTGCTCTATGTCATCAGTGGCAATGTTCTTCTCAATTGTCTTCGTCACATTTCCTATCTTTACAGTTATACTTATTGAGGCAGCTATGGCTGTCATTCGGAGAGTTCCTTTCTTATTTGGGTTTCTCAAGCTCTTAAGTATGATTGGAACTCTCCCTTTTGTCTCTACTCACTTTATGTACTTTTGATACTGTAAC
>JBMOPU010000032.1:0-1155 GCA_049322955.1 Patescibacteria group bacterium
TTCTCACCGCTGGTGATGACATTGATATCACTGGTACTACTAACGCTACTATTACCCTAGAAGATGACATTGATCTAACTGCTCTAAGAGCCTCCTCAGCCTCTGGTTTATCCCTCTACGAAGATGGTGGAACTCTTGGATTGTTCATTGAAGATACCTCAGGCAATGTCGGTATCGGCACCTCCTCCCCAGAACAACAACTTACCACCACTGGTAACTTGCAATTAGGCATCGCTGACGGTGACAGATACATCTATTTTGATAACGGTACCGTCAATAATGCCGGCATCCGTTACAACAGTACAACTAATGAATTAGAATTTTCTGATAACGGCATTGCTTGGAATGCCTTTGGGGTTGATGGTGGTGGAGTTACTTCCGTCACTAACGCTGATGGTACTCTTACTATCTCACCAACTACTGGAGATGTAGTTGCTTCTCTCAATCTAGCTAACGCTAACACCTGGACTGGTGCTCAAACCTTTAATGCTAATACTTACTTCCCTGGTAACACTATCATCGATACTGCTGGTAATGTCGGTATCGGTACCACCTCCCCAACTGCCAAACTTAATCTCGGTAAATCAAGTACTGCCTCCTCTACCTTAACTCAAAGTAACTCCGGTGACCTAGCCTTAACTGGCTCTTACTGGACTGGTATTGCTGAAGCTTTACACTCCTTCAAATTACAAAACATCGCCTCTACCACTGTTAATGAAGCTGGTAGATTAGCTTTCTCCTGGGATAGCTCTGAATTATTAACTTTGGATAGTAGTGGCAACCTCGGTCTTGGTGATACCACACCTACCTCAAAACTTACCTTTGCTACTGGTACCACCGCTGCTGATGGCATTGACTTCGGTGGTGATACTACCTTATATAGATCTGCTGCTGATACCTTAAAAACCGACGACAACTTTGTTCTTGGTACAGTGGGTGTTGGTACCACTGACTCTGTCATTACCCGTGAAGTTAGTGGTGACTTAACTGCTAGATCTATTGACTCCAGAGTCTGGGGCTCCTCTTTGGTTGATGGCTCTGGTACCACCGGTTATGTCACCTACTGGTCTGATGCTGATACCTTAACTAGTGAACAATATCTGTCCACTATTAGAGGTGGTTTAGGAGGAAACGTTACTGCTGCTGGTGCTGGTG
>JBMOPU010000033.1:0-193767 GCA_049322955.1 Patescibacteria group bacterium
GCCGGGGGTGCAGTGTCGTTTTATGACGGTTGAGTGTGTTTGCTCCCCATAGGAAAAGGGCAACGCCTGCAGGTACCAGGATGATGCCCAAAACGGTGAAGGATACGTCATTGTAGTGCAGATCGGGAACAAGCAAACTCACCAGGTATGATAGGGCAATCGCGATTCCCAAAAGTAGCGGGGGAGGAATAAACATATTTCTATCATGCCATGAATACGCGCGGCACTCAAGGGAAGAAAATCGGTATAATAACTACGTATTCATGAAAAAGAACACGCGATTCGTTCCCGATACCATTCGCATAATCTGGTCGATTATTCTTTGTCTTCTTATTGTCGCCGCGGTTCTTGCGGTGATACGTCTTATTCGTGTGCTCCCCAAGGAGTCCTTCGAAGAAAAACTTTCGGGAAGTATTACCCGACAGGCAGACTGGTTTTACGAAAATCAGCATGAAGCGGGTGATTTTGTGTATGAACAATATGCGCTGACCGGGGAGCCGAGGGAAGGCAACAGTATCGTACGCCAGGCGGGGGCCTTGTACGGTTTGGGGCAAGCGGCGAAGTTTAGCGGCAAAGCCGAAACCGTGGCAACATTGGAGAAGGGGTTATCCTATTTCCGCACCCTCGTTTCCACCCCCAGTGCCAATACCATGGCCATTACACACGAGGAAGAAACCCAGACCAATACGACCGCCCTCCTGGTACTCGCTCTGGTGGAGTATATTGAAGGTGACATTTCCGCACGAAAAACGACCGAGAATCTTGAATTCCTTGTTCAGCTTTCCAACTATCTTGCGGCAACGCAAATCGATACCGGCGCCTATATAAACTCGTATCTTCCGAAGCCTTCGGAATCCGATTACAACAACGGGGAAACAATGTATGCGCTTATCCGAAGTTACGGGCTGACGCGGAAAGAAACCCATCTGCAATCGGTACGAAGGGCGGCGGAGTACGCATTGTCGCATTACGGGAAACAGGATTTTAATTCGGCGTTTTTCAGTTGGGGTATGGCGGCGTTTGCCTATCTGTATAACACTGAGCCGGAAGACAAGTATTGGGAATTCATGAAGCAAAGCACCGCAAAATATTTTACCGGACGGGGAGACGGATATGAGAAACAGCTGAAAGACTCCAAAGTGCAGACCATTATCCCCGGGTCTTCCGTGTTCCTTGAGGGGATAACGCACGTCGGTTGGATTGCCCGGGAAAAAGATCCCGTACTTTTCAAAAAATTAAAGGCACACACCCGTGCCATGCTTGAACATCTTTTGCGGTATGAAATCAACAGCCCGTATGGGATGTACCGATCCGACGCCGAATCAGTGGGGCATGCCGTTTGTTCGCAGGTTTCTTGCGAGACCACCCGCATCGATTTTTCTCAGCACAATATGTCGGCGATGTACCTTTACCTGCTGTTTTTCAAATAGTGCAGTGCATCTTTTGTGGGAAGCGAGGTGAGTAACCGCTCCGCTTCCTCATACGACTTCCATCCGTAGGTGAAAAATTCGTTGCCGAGCGCGTGACCGTCGGGGTGAAAAGCCGAAGCGTCATACGGCAGAAAATACCAGAGATCATAGTGTTTGCGACATATTTGCTTTTCGGGATGCTCGATGACGGTGAGTGTTATCAGCGCAATCGGTGGCAGGTTATTTTTTGCGATGCTCAGTCCCCATTCTTCATTCGCCTCCCGCACGACAGCGTCTTCGGGAAGTTCATTCGGTTCGATGTGTCCGCCGTTAAACAGCCAAAGATCCGATTTTTTATGATGCCCGATAAATACCTGTTTTTTCACAGGGTCAAAGGCGGCAAAATATACGCAAAAATGTGAGAACCGATTTTCCGCACGGGTGAGGTTGCCCCGTCGAATTCTTGCCAAAAACTTTTGTTTATCGCCGGCACTCCCTTCCGCCGTGGCGACTCGCTGTCGTAACGCATCCCGCATGGGAGGAGTATAGCACCTACTTTGCGGCATGGATTTTTTTGTAGATACGAATGGTCGGATGGTCAAATACGGTAAATGTTTCTTCGGTGAATTCATCGGAAAGCTTCCACGGTCCCAGGCGCGGATAGGAAGAAAATTCGGCTATTTTGGTAAAACCCAACGCCCCCGACGCAAGATCGGTATAAAACCGTGCGGTATCGGGATAGCTATCCTGCAGGCGCATAATTGTATTTTTCACTTTCGGGCTTTCAAGGATGATGTACTCCGTTTCGGCGAGACGTTGACGGAGAAGCGAACGTTTTTCAGCAGTGTCCGGGGAATAAAAATTAACGGATGTGATTCGGTAGGCGTTATCGCGTAAGGGGACTTGCGAAAATCGCAGAATACTGTTCCACTCCTCAACCAGTATCGATGAAGACGAAGGAACATTTTTTTGAAGCCATTCTGAAGCGGTAACGGATGTATGCGGCGACAGATATACCGATACATACATCACCCCCAGAATCAGTTGGGTTGCAAGGGTTCCGACACCTATCACTTTTCCGATACGATGCCGGTATATCTTGCGGATAACGTATGCCGTAAAAAGCAGGTACATGGGGATGACAGGCGCGATGTATCGGGTAAATTTCAGATACGTCCCCGCAAGAAATACCATGTATCCGATACTCCAAAAAATCATCGCGGTGATACTGCCGTTTTTTGGTCTGCGGAACAGCGCATACAGCATGCCGAATATTCCCATTGCAAACGGTATGCCCAGGGCGATGGGGAGCGTTTTAAGCCAGAACAACGGCGTACTGTCAAAAAATTGTCGCGTCCAGTCCATCGGCAATCTTCCCGAAACCACATCGGCAAGGTATCGGGAACGCTCGGCATACCCCGCAAAATCGATAAATGAGTAGGGGGAAAAGACAAAGAAAGCCGTCAGGCTTATTGTCCCCAAGGTGATACTCATCCGTATCAATTGCGGGAGGTTTTTGTTCGAAAAAACGAACGATAAAATCGCAAGCGGATAAAGAAGATATGCGGTGTTTTTTGTTGCCAGCAATATACCCAACGTTACCCCGGCGGGCACGACCGATATATGTGAGCCGTGTTTTGCGCTACGGATCAACAGCGTCATGAGGAGCGGAATAAAAAACAAAAGAATATTTTCGGTGGTATAAAAATGGGAAAGTTGGATAAGAAGCGGGGTAAATGTTCCCAAAAACGCCGCCATGAGTCCCGTCTCTTTTGACCACAAAGATTTGCCGATCGTATACACGCCGATGAGTGACAAAGTAGAAAGGATGGCTGATAAATATCTTCCCGTAATCGTGACACCTTCGGCGGTTTGTGACCAATAGGCGTTTCCCGAGAGTGTGGCGACGCCTGCCGACCACAGTGCGAGCAAATAGACGGAAAACCCGTTGTAGTCATGAAAGCCGGGGAAAAGACTGCCCGTAGAGCGGAGGTGAAGGACTCCGTTGACGATCAGTGCCTCATCGGGATGAATCCTTGCCCCGTTATCCCAATCAGGAGACACACTGCGGAGAAAAAATCCCACCAGCAAAAGAAGCAGGAGCGTGCCGTGAGTGCGGAGAAACCGCATGCTGTGCGTGTCACGCATGGGAGGAAAAAAGCTTAGATTTTTATACGATATCGCTTGACGTTCATCTTACCCGATTTGAGCTGTGTTTCGATTAAGAGCGTTGCGTTTTGTATGCCGCGATGCGGTGTACATACGCCGTGACTGCAGGTGCCGAAATATAGATCACGGGAGTCCGTGGTTCCCGCGGGGGTAATTGAACCGACCGCTCCCTGTTCTATCCCGTTTGCGGTATAGGAGAGCGTATAGGTGACGCGGGAAACACTTCCCAAATTGATAAACGTCACGACGACGCTGTTTGTTGCCCGTGAAAGCCGTGCTTTCGAGTAGCCGCTTGCGGAAGATACGACGGCTGATTTGGCACCACCGCGGACGCGCGGTTTTGCGGCAAGCACGGGGGTAACTGCGGCACCGAATACAACGGTAAGAAGAAATATTGTGATTGCTTTCATATGCCGATTATAGCAAGAACAATCGTCGCATGATACACTTTGGGCATATGAAGCGACCGATTGTTATCATTCTTGTTGCGGGTATACTTTTGGGCGGTTTGGGCGGGGGAGCGTATCTGTTTTTTTCGCGCACCGGAGGAACAAAAACACCCAACCTTATCGCGGCTAACCCGACGCCGACTCCCGTACCGACACTTATTTCATGGGATGACCCCGCCGGTTTCAGCATAAAGTATCCCGACACGTTGACACTCAACAAACACGACGAGGATAAGGAAAATTACGCGCATCTTGAATTTACCCATCCGTCGCATCCCGGGAGTGTCGTCGTTTTGGTCAAGGATCTCCCCAAGGGGGTAACCGATACGATTTCCTGGGGAAAAAAAGCATCTACCCCTTCATCGGCAATATCATTCGACACCGTGATAAATGAAAAACCCGCACAGAAAATCCTGGTTTCGTCGCCGGTAAAAACCGTAACGACGGGTATCGTGTATGACGGAGTGCTTTGGTATATCGAAGCCACACTTACCGATGATGCGTTCTGGCAACCCATATACGACGGTATGCTCAATGACTTTACCTTTACGCCGCTGACCGGTTCCGGTTCGGAAAGCGATTCCGGTGCCGGGGTGCCCGCCAGCGGGGATGCCGCTTCGTACGACGAGGAAGAGGTGTTGGAATAAGAGACATTTCTGTTTGCATATAGCCTTTCCTAGCCTGATAAACTGGCATAAACCATGGGAAATATGCTATACTTCCCCTTGTCCTGGGAACAAAGTGGTGACGACGTCAAGTGTTTAGAGAGTCCTCTAGTTGATTTCTCTTAGGCAGAGACAGTCTCCTTCAAGACCTAAGGGGAAAGGAAATCCAATATGGCTATCAACTTATTCGTAGGAAATCTTCCCTACAGCATGACCAATGATGACTTGGCACAAACATTTGCCCAAGCCGGAACCGTCGTGTCTGCAAAAGTCATTTCCGACAAATACTCAGGCCGCTCACGCGGTTTTGGATTTGTCGAAATGAGTAGCGATGAAGAAAGCAAAAAAGCGATTGAGATGTTCAACGGTAAGGATGTCAATGGACGTCCGTTAGTCGTTAATGAAGCTCGACCTCGCGAAGAACGCCCACGACAGTAATCTGAAACGAAGCGTATAAATTACCCAGTCTCGCTCCGGCGGGACTGGGTTTTTGGTACCTTTTGCATAGTATGATATAGTCTACGCAGGAGGAACTGAATATATGAATAAGATACTTGTAGGATTTGTCGTTGTTATCGTCGGGGGCTTGGTCGGTTGGTATCTGTTTCGCGGGGATGTGAAACTTCCCGGCATGCAGATTGCCCCCAATACGGTTACCCCTGCTCCTACGGGAACGGATTCGAACGTCGTTATTACCGAAGAATCGCCCGTATCAGGTAACAGTAAGGGAGGAGTGGCAACCGAAGTGACGGTTACCTATACCGACAACGGATACTCACCGGCTACGATTACCGTAAAAAAGGGTACCAAAGTGACATTCAAGAATGAAAGTGCCAATGCAATGTGGACGGCATCAGGCGTGCATCCCACGCATCAGTTGTTGCCAGGATTCGATCAACTCAAAAGTGTTGCAAAAGGCGGCATGTATGAGTATGTGTTTTCCAAAATCGGTACCTGGAAGTATCATAACCACGTCAATCCTACCGATGGCGGTACGGTGGTGGTAACTGACTAATCGGCAATTGTTCAAATGCCCTCGCCGCGTATGCGGCGGGGGTTTTTGCATGTTACGGGGTGGGAGTCGGTGTTTGGGTGGGGATTGCGGCACATCTGCCGCCTGCCGGTTCGGTGCCGCTTATGAAGTATTCGATTTTTCCGAAGTAACAGGGAAGTGAAACGATGGTGTCGGGCTTGGGCTGAATTTCATCGGGATGCCCTTTCAACAATTCCACCATAAGATCATGCCAGATAGGAGCGGCTCCCGTGATTCCCGACGTAAGGTAGGGGTTCATGGGGGAGTTATCATTATTACCGACCCATACCACGGTGACGTACGACGGCGTGTATCCAACGGTCCAATTATCCCGTTTGTCGTTGGTTGTCCCCGTTTTGACGGATACGGTATGACCGGGAATCACGAGTGAAGAATTCGGTCCGAACGCCTGCGTACGTGCGGCATTGTCGGAAAGTATGTTTGAGATAATCCAAGCGACTTCGGGTTTAACAGCATCGGTCGTTTTGCTCGGCCGATTATCCTTGAGCACTCTTCCGGTATAGTCGGTGACTTGCAGGATAGGTCGCAATTCCTGAAGCTTCCCCATGTTGGCAAGACTCCCATACACGTTTGCCATCTCAAGCATCGTCACATCACCGCCGCCGAGCGCAAGCGACAACCCGTAACGACCAGGGTCGTTGCTCCAGGAGCGGATGCCCATGCGTTCGGCTTTTTCAAGCATGGCGGGTACTCCGATTGCGGCGAGGGTTTTGACGGCGGGAATGTTATAGGAATTTCCCAGCGCATACCGAAGCGGTACCGGACCATGAAATGTGCCGTCATAATTAACCGGCGCATATGGGGGACTTCCCGCATTTTGATAAACGATCGGCGCATCATTGATGATTGTGGCGGCAGTCATACCGGTTTCCAATGCCGCCGCATACGGAATCACTTTAATGG
Organism: Patescibacteria group bacterium; assembly: GCA_049322955.1. Lineage (GTDB taxonomy): Bacteria > Patescibacteriota > Microgenomatia > UBA10105 > UBA927 > UBA927. Next base: position 6,650 of record JBMOPU010000033.1, read on the forward strand.
AAGAACCCGGTTGTTGGTAGGCGGTCGTCACGTTAACGTTTCCGTCGCGACCGGTATCAAAGTAATCGCGGCTTCCCACCATCGCAAGAATATCACCGCTTCTGGGGTTGGTAATAAGTGCCGCACCGTTGCCCACTTGGAGGGAGGCGAGATTGTCGATGTGCGTTTTGACGATTTCTTCCGCTTTTTCCTGTATGGAAAGATCAAGTGAGGTGATCACCCGTAACCCGCCCCGCTCAAGCATGCGGGGTCCGTACGTCTTTTCAAGAAGATCCTTTATATACATGACAAAGTGCGGTGCCCTGATGCCGATTCTCGGTTGCGCAAACTGAATGGGAGCTTTGAGTGCCTGCTCCTTCTGTTCCTGGGTGATGTAGCCGTCAATTTGCATGCGTTCCAATACTTCTTTCTGACGGACGATGGCTTTTTCCGGATGACTGCCGAACGGAGAGTACTCACTGGGCGCGGCGGGAAGTCCCGCCAGAAGCGCCGCCTCGGCAAGCGTCAGCTGGGTCACCGACTTACGGAAGTAAGTTTGCGCGGCGGATTCGATCCCCCAAGCCGTTCCGCCGTATGGCACCTGGTTTAAGTACATTTCAAAAATCTGATCCTTCGAAAACAACCGCTCGGCCCAAAATGCGAGAATAATTTCCTTTGTCTTTCGGATTATCGTGACTTCGGGGGTGAGGAGAGCCGATTTGATGAGTTGCTGGGTGATGGTGGAGCCGCCTTGAATTTGTTTGTTGATGACGATTTCCGAAGCCGCCCGAAGAATACCGCGCAGTGAAAAGCCCGGATGATAATAAAAGTCGTGATCTTCAATGGCGATCGTCGCCTGTTTGACCACGAGCGGAATGTCTTCTAATTTGACCGGCGTTCTGTTTTGGTCAACATATATCTCATACAACAGTTGTCCGTTACGGTCCATGATTTTCGTGCTGACTTCCAGGTCACGTTGGGTTAATAATTGCGGATTGGGGAGCGACTTAAGGAATAGCCACGTGTTATACGGAACAAAAATAAAAATAAGCGTCAACACGACGCCTCCTGCAAATGACTTTATTTGACTCAACGGTGAGGGAGTATCGAGCACGGTGGCGATATGGGTGCGTTCGATCGGCTTTTCTTTTTGCGGAGGTGCTTCTTTCCGTTTCGGCAGAGCGATATGCGGCAGTGGGAAGTCGGGCACTCGGAGGTGCGGAGTCCGAAACTTCGGTATCGTAAATCTTGGAAACCGGAATTCCCGGATATTGCTTACAAACGACTGCAAGCGGGTATCAAACCAGGGAGAAAATTTATCGAATGAAAGCGTGTTTCGGGTAGGTCGTGCCGTTTTGCCTTTTGCCCGTTTTTTGTCCCGTTTTTCCGCGATCCAATTCACCGCACTTTTATGTGTTTCCGAGAGTATCCGACCTGCTCCGGCGATAATCTTCAACGGGAGAATGATCACAAACCAGACGATCGTGCGAAGGGTGTTTCCGATAGTAATCAGCAAGAGGATACAATACAGAACAAATTGCGCCGCGGGATTCATGGTTTGATCGTCGGGGGATGATTGTCTGCGGCGCGCCATAGCGCCGTTTTTTATACCACGTCTTCGGGTCACTCGACAAGAGGGGATTATCCTGCGGTACTTTTGAACCGGTCCGTTATTTGACGATTGCCGCTTTTCCTTCGGGGTGCGTGCAGTCGAGACACCATCTCGTAACGCCGTCCCAGGCGATATCGTGTTCCTGCATTTCTACGTTTTCCGTCTGTCCCGCCGGGGCCAGGTCGCCGGTTGTCTTGTCGATCGGAACAACCTGTCTGCTACTGCCGCTTTTTGCGACGGTACCTTTGATAAAGTATTCAAATCGCGTCGGACATCCGAGCGCATCATCGGGTTTATTGGATGCTTCCTGTTCGTTTTGGGAGCCGCCCGCGTTGGGGGGTAACAGTCCGTTTGTGGTGCAGACTCTTCCGCCGACGACACCGTCCGGCTGTTTCGGCCAGATATCCGGCTTTCCCTCAAGCACCCTTCGCATGAGTTTATTCCAGATGGGAGCGGCACCCGTAATACCGGACACCAATGCGCTGTTCATGGGAGAATTGTCATTGTTGCCGACCCACGTGGCGACGAGGAACTGCGGCGTAAATCCGATGGTCCAGTTATCCCTGAGGTCATTGGTGGTACCGGTTTTTACCGATACCGCACGATTCGGAATAACAAGCGCCGAGCTGGGACCGAATGCTTCCTGTCTCGCGTTGTTGTCGAGAAGGATATGGGAGATCAGAAATGCCGTTTCCGGCGAAACGACCCGCTGTCCGGTGAGCAGTAATTGTGACGGGATATCTTTCCCGACATTCGGATCGGTATATTCTTCAAGCACCTTCCCGTTTTTGTCGACGACTTTGAGAATCGATACCAAATCATGTCTGATGCCTGCATTGGCAAATACGGAAAATGCCTCGGCCATATCCGTCATGCGGACCTCTCCTCCCCCCAGGGTGAGGGATAACCCGTATTTTGACGGGTCTGCAAGCGTATCGAGTCCGAACGCGGATGCCGATGCAACCATGCCCTGAACGGTGTTGAGGTACAACATTTTTACGGCGGGGATGTTCAGCGAGTTGCCGAGCGCAAACCGGAGTTGAACGGGACCGCGGAATTTTCCGTCGTAGTTGCGCGGGCAATACAACGGTTGTCCCGGAGTACCGATAAAACAGGTGGGAACATCAAGAAACATCGTGGCGGGGGTAACGACTTTATTTTCAATGCCGATCGCGTAGTTTATCGGTTTGATTGACGAGCCGGGTTGGCGGAGCGCGGTCGTGACGTTAAATGATCCCGAGGGGGTCGCGAAATAATCGGTTGAACCGACCATCGCAAGAATTTCGCCGGTTGACGGTTTCGTTATGAGTGCCGCTCCGTTGCCGACACGGATATTTTTCAGCTTCGCCACTTCCGCGGCAACCGTCGCCTGCGCATAATTCTGCAGATCAAGATCAAGCGTCGTCGTTACTTTCAGTCCGCCGCGTTCGACAAGACTTTCTCCGTATTTTTCCACCAGTTGTTCTTTGACATACATGACAAAGTGTGCCGCCTGAATGCCTGCTTCCTGTTTGTATTCGATCGGTTCATTGGCCGCTTCTTCCGCCTGTTCCCGGGTGATATAGCCGTCTTCCACCATGCGATGGAGCACTTCCTTCTGACGTTCCTTGGCAAGTTCGGGATGCGCACCGTACGGCGAATACAGCGTCGGTGCCTGCGGAAGTCCCGCAAGAATCGCGGCCTGTGCAAGCGTGACATCCTTTATGGAAACACCGAAGTATTTTTCCGCGGCGGTTTCAATTCCCCATGCGGTTCCTCCGTACGGCACCGTGTTCAAATACATTTCCAGGATTTTATCCTTGGAATACAAAAGCTCAACGGTCGGGGCAAGAAGAAACTCCTTGAGTTTTCGTGTGACGGTTCGTTCAGGTGTGAGGAGGGCGGATTTCACCAGTTGTTGGGTGATCGTGGAACCTCCCTGCAGTTTTTTATTGAGCACCGAAGCGTAGAGTGCTCTGATGATGCCTCCCACGGGATTGATCCCCGCATGGGTATAAAATGTTTTATCTTCTATGGCGATGGTTGCGTTGCGGACAACTTCAGGAATGTCGGAAAGCGGTACGGGCGATCTGTTTTCACCCACAAAAATATCGAAGAGAAGATTACCGTTCCTGTCATAGACTTTGGTTGCAAGCGGCACATCATACCGACCCAGTTTGGCAGGTGAGGGGAGATCCCGTAATATGAACCAATAGAATAGTCCGATAAAGAGTGCCGGGAAAATCCAAAACACAAACTTTTTATGTTTGGTAATATATTTTTTACCCGCCGTAAGCGCTTTAAGTCTAGGAAAGGCCATGGGGACATTATATAATAAGTAAAGAAGGAGACTCTACTTATGTTCACACTTCCCGATCTTACCTATGCCTATAACGCCCTTGAACCCTTCATTGATGAGAAAACGATGCAGATCCATCATGACAAGCATCACGCCGCATATGTCAAAAATTTGAATGATGCATTGGCGGGAAATGACGCATTGCTCGCTCTTCCGATAGAATCCCTGATCAAAGATCTTTCCCAGGTTCCCGAGCAGGTTCGCATGAAAGTACGAAACAACGGAGGCGGGCATTATAACCATTCGCTTTTTTGGGAAATTATGGGGCCCGGAGAAGGAATGCCGACAGGAGTTCTCGCCGATGCGATTACGGCATCGTTCGGATCATTTGCCGTATTCCAGGAAAAGTTTGCCGCCGCGGGAATGGGAAGGTTCGGGAGCGGTTGGGTATGGCTTGTTGCGGATAAGGGCACGCTTTCCATCGTCGATACCCCCAATCAGGATAACCCGCTCATGGAAGGAAAAACGCCCGTACTGGGACTTGATGTCTGGGAACACGCCTATTACTTGAAGTATCAAAACGTCCGTGCCGACTACATTGCCGCCTGGTGGCATGTCGTTAATTGGAAGGCCGTGGAAAAACGATTCGCCGACGCCAAGTAATATGCGATTTGCCGACCCGTATGCCTTAAAAATCAAGCCGACCCGCGAAACCGTTATTTTTGCCGCAAGTCAGCATATCGGGACAAAGCCGGTGCAGTGTGATTATTTTTTAAATTTTAACGACGAATGCTTCGTATTAGCCGACGGTCTCGATACCCTGCCGCATAGCGCGGTCGCCGCAAAATTTGCCTGTGAAACAGCCATATGGGCATATAAGCATATACGGCAACACCGGTATTACTGGATGGATAAGAAATTGTTTATGCGTAGAATTTTCCGTTCGACGAATCTCGCGGTTTGGCAAAAAAGAAAAGAAGCCGGATATGAGGCGGGTATGGCCACAACGCTCACGGTACTTCTGGTCGGAGCAAGACATTATTGGTTGGGGTCCGCAGGACCGACGGGCGCGTGGCATATTCGCGGAAGCACATTTACCAAGCTGACGCCCGATATCGACACGCTCCGTCCGATTGAACAGCAACAGTATCTCGGTACGCAACGTCTCGGATTGGTTCCCTCATATAAAACCGCAACGTTCGAAGAAGGGGAGGCGATCATCCTTGCCTCATCCGGTTGCGGCAACTATCTTACTCCCATGGATATTTCCACTGCGGCCGCCATGTCGGGAAGATCTGTCGATGATGCAACATCGGCCGTTATGGCGTTGGTGCAGGCGTCGGGGCAAAACGGGTCGACCGAAAATCAAACAGGCGTGCTGGTCAAGCGACTCGAGCGGGCGTAATACCATGGAAGAAACACTCAAGAACCTTATCCGACGGATAGAATCCGCGGCAATACCCGAAAGCGATAAGATACATTTGTATCTTGAAATCCGCTACGCCCTGCAGGCGGCGGTAACGCCGGTTATCGTGTCGCATCTTCCGAAAGAACAAGTGCAGGCACTGGTAAAAAATCTTTCCTCGGTGACGCTTGACGGGTATATTACCCTGCTATCCACCGCAATACACAAAGAAGGCGTACTGGAAGAAATCGAAGAGTCTATGCGGGAAGTCTTGGACGAAATCGGAAAGGCACTTACCGAATCAGGCGTATAATGGGGGAATCCGTATGACAGAAACACTGGTATCCGAAGAAGAAAAAGCGGCAAAAGGCACGGAAATCCGAAAAAAAGTGACGGAACGGATTCGCACATGGGTTCGCGAAAAATCTCAAGGCATTGAGCAGGCCGACCGTCATGCATTTGCCGCCGTCAAGAAACAGGCGGTTGAAGGACAGTCGCAAAAAAATATCGCCGCCAGGATAAAATCGGCGCTTGAAAGCGGGGGAGCGGCGGTCAAGGACGAAGCGTCGAAAACGAAAAAGAAAATGCTTGTAAAGACATTGGGGATTGTCGCATCCATCGGGGCGTTTATCGATCCCGAACCGGTATCAAAAGCGGCGCTTGCCGCTACGGCAACCGGTATCGGGGTTGCGGAAAAAGCCTCGGAGCTCAAGGCGATGAAAGACGCGCATGATAGCAAAATAGCCGGAGGGAACGAAAAGATGCAAGCAAATATTGCGGAACGAATTCTCAGCGTCGGGAACCCCGCGGCGTAAGCACACCCTTGGTTTCTTTCCCGTTGCCCTCTATACTGTATGTATGCCTGCCGATTTTTTTGCCGACATAAGCGATAAGGGAACGCCTCCCAACTTTTTCTTTTTTGACGGGACCACCTGGCAAGGCAGTACCACGGGAAAAACAGTCTCCGTCATTTCTCCGATTGATAACACGCTTGTCGGAACCCTTCCGATGGTTTCTCATGAGGAAATTGACCGTGTGCTTGCGACCGCAAAGCTCGCCCAACCGTTATGGGAGGCTGTACCGCTTAATAAGCGCGTTGGCATCATGCACCTTGCGGCAGACTGGATACGCCACCTCCAGGATTATCTTATCGCGTTGCTCATCCGCGAGGTCGGAAAATCCGCCGATGAGGCAAAAGGGGAAATAGTACGAACCGCCGATCTTATTGATTATTTCGCCGATGAGGCACAGTCCATGCGGGGGATGACGCTTGATAGTGATAATTTCCCGGGTTTTGAAAAGGGAAGAATTGCCGTCATTGAGCGGGTTCCGTACGGAACCGTGCTTGCCATTGCGCCGTTTAATTATCCCGTGAATCTTACCGCCAGTAAAATCGCGCCGGCACTTCTTATGGGAAACAGCGTTGTCGTAAAGCCTCCTACCCAAGGAGGGATATCGGCAACGCACCTTGTTCGGATTTTCGAAAAAGCGGGAGTTCCCGCGGGAGTAATTACCACTCTTACCGGTACCGGAGAAGTGATCGGTGAGTATCTCGTTCCCCACAAGGATGTGTCGATGGTCGCTTTTACCGGCAATTCCGATACCGGAATAGGAATAGCGGGAAAAGCCGCCATGAAGCCATTACTTTTTGAATGCGGCGGCAATAACCCCGTCGTCGTGATGCCTGATGCGGATTTTGCGGTTACGGTTCGCGAAATTATCAAAGGGGCATTTGCCTATAGCGGACAGCGGTGCACGGGGATTAAGTATGTGCTTACCACCCCCGCTATCCGTGAGCAGTTGGTACGTATGCTTTTGAAGACGCTTCCCGAAATGGTGCATCCGGGAGATCCGCGCAGTCCGGAAACCAAGCTCGTCGGCCCCGTTATTTCCGAAGCCGCCGCCATACGCATTGAAGAGGCCATAACAACGTCGGTGAAAAACGGCGCAAAACTTGTCTGCGGCGGCAAACGAACCAACGCCATGATTGAACCGACGGTGCTTACGGGGGTTATCCCCAGCATGCCGATTATCGCAAAAGAAACATTCGGACCGGTGGTGTCGTTTGTGGATGTTTCGTCATTTGACGAGGCGGTGACCATTATCAACAACTCCTCATATGGGTTGCAGGCAAGTATATTCACCAAAGACGAAGGAACAGGGCTGGTATTTGCCAAAAGATTAAACGTCGGATCGGTACAGATAAACGGGAGTCCCCAACGGGGGCCGGATCATTTCCCGTTCCTCGGCGTGAAGCACTCCGGCGTGGGAGTGCAGGGAGTGCGATACAGCCTTGAAGCCGTGAGCAGACTCCGCCCCGTCGTGCTTAATAAACCGCAATAACCCCCTCGTCTTGACATCCCCAGACAAACGATACACACTGGATGGTAAGGAGCATTTATATGGCAAAAAAAGTTGTTGCACCAAAATCGAATCTTGTTTCCGTTGTTTCGTTTGTTACCTTACTTTTGATTCTTGTTTCCGTATTTGTGATGAGCGGCAGTTTTGCCGATTTTGTGACCACCGTGACGAAAACGAAAGCCTCACGGGCAAATCCCAAAGTGAGCGAATCGTTTGTTGACGCATTCAATGACGGCAAGATCAATGAGGAGAAATGGTCGGTAGGAAAAACCGACGGAGCAAACGTCATTGAAACTGCCAAAGACAACCTTCGCTTCGATATTTCCGAGGGCAACGTCGGCGGCAAAGTGAAGGGTGCGTCGCTCACGTTCAAAGAGTTGTTCAAAGACAGCGGAGATTTTCGTGCCTATGCCGTTGTGTATAAACCCACGGTGACGGGAGAGGGAACGGGTGTTACCGCGTTGCGGTTTTCGTCAAAGGGAACCGATGATGATGAGGCGGCGGTGGTACGATGGCAGGTAAGTAGTTCAAACAGTAAGGTCATGTTCTTCGTCAACGGTCCCAACGGCACCCGAATTGAAACGGAGCAAAAAGATGTCAACAGTAATATCGCGATTCTTCGGCTTGACCGGATAAATAAGAAGTATCGCGCGTTTTATAAGCTGGGGGCGGATGCTACGGGCGATGCGGGGTGGATTCCTCTCGGTAGCGAGCAGGCGATATCGCTCGGTAACGAAGGGAGAATTTCGCTGCGTTCGAACAACACGGGAGCAAACGGGAAATTCCCGAAGGTTGTCGGAAGAATCGATCAAATCAACATCGCTTGGGAAGGCGAACCGTCAACAAGAAATGGTTTCTCCGACGCATTTGCCGACGGCAATCTCGGAAAGCAATGGAAGGTCACCCGCTCCGACGGGGCGCAGGTGTATGAAAATAAAAATGATAATCTGATCATGTCTCTTCCGACGGGTCCCATCCAAAACAAAGGAAGATATGCGGTGGTTACCCGGACGCAACCGGTAATACCCGAAGGAAAAGAATTTGCGTTGCAGACCCGCATGTTCAAGCCGGTTGTCGTTGGAGAAGGCAGTGGCTATGCGGGTATCCGGTTTGTCTCGGGAGGAAAAGCCGACGATGAAGCGGCATCGCTCCGATGGGTAGTAGGAAAGGATATAAGTCGCATGGTATTCGTGGTGAGAAGTCCCGACGGCACGCTCGCGGAAAAGGCGACGGTGAATGTACCCGTGACGCTGAAAGCCGCGACACTGCGTCTTACCCGCGTAGGAAATTCGTATCGGGGATGGTACCGCACGGGAGATGCCGATACCGATTGGGTGGCGATAGGGAGTGAAACGAGCGCAAACTTCGGTGCGAACGGGACGGTTGCTCTAATGGTCAGCAATGCAAACACGCCGAATAAATATCCGCGTGTCGTGGGGCGATTTGACCAGGCAAGCGGGTCAGTCGAGAAGTAACGACTCGTGTTACGGCATTCGGAGATACTTATATTCTCTGTGAGAGATGGTGTCTTCGTACGAACTTGATTTGCTCGGCGCTATAGCCCAATTGTTCCAAAAACGTCTGGATCTCCGCTTTTGTTTTTCCTTCCCGTTCCATCTTTCGGGTAAAGGTATATACCCACTCCGTCACCTCAAACGGCTGGAGTATCCATTGCGTCGTCTGCTTGGCAAAATAATCGGGTCGTACGGACGAATGGGGCTTATAAAACAACGTCGCGGTGGTAATCGTTTTCGGATCGAATTCCTTAAGATACGAGACCGCCCGTTTGAGCGTCGTCCCGGTGTCGGCGATGTCATCCACCAAAAGCACGCGTTTATTGTCTATCCGTTCGGACAATGCGCCGGTAATTTTGACCTCTCCCTGTTGCTGAATATCGGTATAGCTTTGAATCGTGATGGAACTTATGGGTATCCGTAAAAAATCCGAAAGCAGATGTCCGAACGTGAGACCGCCCCGTCCGATGGCGACGATACAGTCAAACGGCGCTTCGTGCACAAGGATTGCGGCGGCAATTTTTTGCGAAAGGGAGTGGTATTCTTTCCAGCTAATGGAGAGGTAGCGAATGCGCATACGATAGTATTAAATTTAGCGCACGTCTTTGTCAACAAGATCGATCGGATACGGGATACCCTTGACTGTGTTTATTTGGATTCTATAATACGTGTATGGATACCCCCAACACGGCGACAGGACTCAAATATTCAAGCGTCGCGATATCCGGCCGCCCCGGTGCCGGGCGAAGCACTTTGCTGAAAAATCTCCGTCCTCACCTTGAACCGCTCGGGTTTGAATTTTTCTCGGGAGGAGATTGGTCCCGACAATATGCCATAAAAATGGGCACCCATGATCCCAACGACGCGAAACACCATTTGGCGACGGATTACGGAGACGATATAGACTATCAGATAGATCAGGCATTACGGGAGAAAATCTCCCACCCGGAAAATCACATGGCGGTGGAAAGCTGGATCGCGGGATGGAACGCCAGAGGATACTCCCATGTGTTAAAGGTGCTTCTTATGTGCGACGATTCTCTGCGCATTGATCGGATCGTCAACCGCGACAACGCAACCGTAGAAGATGCAAAAAACCATTTGCGGGAACGGGAAGATGCTAACATCGGGAAATGGAAGCGTTTATACGGAGTCAACGATTTTTGGGATCCCCGGCATTATGATCTTGTCATTAACACATATTCCCATGGTCCGGGTCAGACGCTCGATGTGGTGTTGCAGGCGCTGGGATACTTTCGGGTCAACGGCCAGCCCAAAGCGGTCTAAAAATCTCACGAATACATTTTGTATTCTTTTTTATTTACTCATATCATTGTGACGGTTGATTATTAAATGTTCTTTGCCAAAAAAATGATTCCGACCGGTCAGCAAATAGAGGAATTGTGGAATACCTACGGCCTTCCGGAGCGAAAGCGTCATCATTGTAAGCTGGTTGCCGGGGTCGCCGTTTTTTTTGCCGGGCGACTTGCGAATACCCCGGACACCCCTCCCGTGAACATACCGCTTCTTGCGGCGGCGGCGCTCCTTCACGATCTTGATAAAATGGCGCCGAAACGCGAAGGCGAACACCATCCGGATACGGGCGTACGGATCCTTCGTGAACACGGTTTTTCTGCCGTTGCCGACCTGGTCAGAACACATCCCGTCCATGCGATACTTGATCAAAGTATCGCACCGAAAACGCGCGAGCAGGAACTGTTATATCTTGCCGATAAAATGGTGAAAGATACGGTTATTACCGTGGATAAACGGTTTGCCTTATGGCAGGAAGAAAACCTCCCCGAGGAGGCACAGCGTATGCTTGCCTCTGCATACCCCCTGGCAAAAGCATTGGAAAGAAAAGTATGTGAGGCAATCGGAATCGCCCCTGAAGATCTCGTCCGCCTTGCCAACGCAATGGAAACGAGTACAATGGACGTACTGCGTTAAGAAGGAGGATGCTATGAAGAAAATACTTTTTGCACTCTGTCTGTTCTTTGCTCTGCCGTTCTTGTCGAGTGAGGCCGCCTTTGCTCTTGCTCCACGCATCACGGATATCCCTAAACCGTCGGTGACCCCCACGCCGGGACCGGTGGAATATACGCTTCCGTACCCCGGGATTCTCCCGACGCATCCTCTCTATATGATCAAGTTATTGCGGGACCGAATTATCGAGATGCTCATTACCGATCCGTTGAGTAAATCGGAATTTTATATCCTTCAGGCGGACAAAAAGCTCAATATGGCCATAAGCCTGACGAGTGCCAAGAAAACAAAAGAAGCCGGTGAGGCGTTGAGCGAATCGCTTTCGGCACGGGAGCAGGCATTGACGCTTCTTGGCAATTACAAGAAGTCGGGCAGTACCATCCCCGGGCATCTTTCCGAAAAGTTTTTTCTGTCTTTGGAAAAACACAACGAGGTGCTCCGTGATTTGGGCAACTCGCCTGATGCGCTCATCTCCCTAAAAACCAAAGCGGAAAAATCGCTCCGCACCGAGTGATGAAAGGTATACGTATATAGGTATATAGCCCGTCAGAAAAAACCGGAACCGCATGCTAAGTTGAGTACAGAGCGCATCCTTTTGCACAGACGGACACAAAAAACATCGGCGTTTTTCCGTTTTTCACCGTACTTTTCCCTCAAAAAATTTTCACGAGGCTAAAAAAATTGCCTGGGTATCTTTGATATAGAAGTTGCCAGTTGACGGTCCACTATTAGTGTTTTAGGATTTCTGAGCACACCACACTTAGTGTTTAAAGGTTTCACGACATACTGTTCCAAAAGAGGAGAAGAGAGCCATGAAATGTCCCTATTGTACCAACAGCGACACTGAGGTTATTGAAACGAGAGATAGTGAAGATCTTGCGGTAACGAGACGAAGACGAGGGTGCAGTAAATGCGGCAAGCGATTTACCACCTATGAGCGGATAGAGACGGTGCCATTGACCGTCATCAAAAAAGATAACAGGAGAGAGCCGTTTGATCGGGAGAAATTAGAAAGAGGTATCTGGCGGGCAAGCGGTAAGACGACACTCAAGGGAAGCGACATACGACGAATCGTGGACGAGGTAGAGCGGGAACTCATCGGAGGTATCACCACGGAATTGACGAGCAAAAGAATCGGGGAATTGGTGGCAAAGCGATTGAAGAAACTCGATAAGATAGCATATATTCGCTTCGCCAGCGTATTTAAGCAATTTGTTGATCTTGACGAATTTGAAGGAGAGTTAAAAAAACTTATCAAAAAGAAATAACTATGGATACAAATTTTACCGGCATCAGAAAAACAGTATTTACCGACCGCTATGCGTTAAAAGATGAGGCGGGCAATCCCGTCGAACAAACGCCCGAGGAAATGTGGCGCAGAGTCGCGAAAGCGGTTGCCCTCATGGAAAAGAAAGATGACCGAAAGAAATGGGAAGACAAATTCTACGATGCCATGCGTGATTTTGTTTTGGTGCCCGGCGGGCGTATCCTCTCGGGGGCGGGGACGGGGTATAAGGTAACGTTTTATAACTGTTTTGTGATCCCCAGCCCGCATGATTCACGGGGAGGGATTTTAACCACGCTCACGCAAATGGTGGAAATCATGTCACGCGGCGGCGGCGTGGGAATAAACCTTTCGAGTCTTCGTCCGCGAGGAGCCAGAGTCCAAAAAGTCAACGGATTTTCATCGGGTCCCTGCAATTGGGCGGAACTTTTTTCTGTCGCGACAAAAGACATTATCCAACAAGGGGGCAGTAGAAGAGGTGCGCTGATGCTGATGTTGTGGGACTGGCATCCTGATGTCGAAGAATTTATTACCGTCAAACAGGATCTTGCGAGAATTAACGGCGCAAATCTTTCCGTATGTGTTTCCGATGCCTTCATGGAAGCGGTGAAAAAAGATGCCGATTGGGAATTAAAATTTCCGGATCCCAAGGATCCCGATTACGATACCAAATGGGACGGCTATATGCCCAACTGGATAGCGCTCGGGAAAAAACCGATTGTCCAAAAGACCGTCAAAGCCCGGGCATTGTGGGATCTTATCGCCACCGCCGCATGGAAGAGCGCCGAACCGGGAGTTGTTTTCATGGAGCGGTACAACAAGTGGTTCAACAATTATTATTACGAGTACGTTAACTGCGTCAACCCCTGCGGCGAAGAGGGACTTCCCAACTGGGGCGTGTGTAACCTGACCTCGATCAACTTGTCGGCACTCGTCAATGAAAAAGGCGAGTTTGACTATGAACGGCTTGCCGAAGTCGCCCGAATCGGCGTGAGGTTCCAGGACGATATCATCGATGCCGACTATTACGTCTTTGATCAAATCAAAGAGGTACAGCTCCGCGGAGAACGGCGTATCGGCCTGGGTACCATGGGACTCGGTGATGCGTTAATCAAAATGAAGCTCCGGTACGGATCCGAAGAAAGTCTTGCCGTTATCGACAAAATCTACCGTACCATCAGGGATGCGGCGTATGATTCTTCCGTCGATCTCGCCAAAGAAAAAGGCGCATTTCCGAAAATCGATAAGGCCAAGCATCTTGAAGCGTATTTCGTAAAGAAACTTCCCGAAACAATACGCAAGAAGCTTAAAAAGTACGGGATCAGAAATTCGATGATATTACAGCAGGCTCCCACCGGGTCCACGTCGCTCATGGCCGGCGTATCGAGCGGTATCGAACCGGTGTATGAGTTTGAATTCATCCGCCGCGACCGCTTGGGAGAGCATATTCTCCGCCATCCGCTGTATGAAGCATGGTTCCAGAAGTATAAGGAAGAACAGGGAACCGAGCCGAAAAAAACCGACCGTCCCGATTATTTCGTATCGGCAAATGATTTGACCCCGGAAGACCACGTGCGGGTGCAGGCGGCTATCCAACAGTATGTGGATGCCTCGATCAGCAAAACCGTCAATGCTCCCAAAACGCACACTGTCGAAGACGTAAAACGCCTTTATACCCTTGCATATGATTTGGGGTGCAAAGGTATTGCGTACATGCGGGAAGGAAGCCGCGAGGGTGTGTTAACGAGAAAAGAAGAAGAGACCAAAAAAGAGGAAATCAAACAGGTTGCCGCCCCCGTGATGAGTGCTGAAGTAAAGCCGCGTCCGGCCGTGGTGCACGGCTCGACCTATCAGCTGGAAACGCCGATGGGGCAGGCATACATCACCATTAACACCAACGGCGGAGAACAACCGCTTGAGGTATTTGTGAATGTCGGCAAAGCAGGAAGCGACGTCACCGCCATGGCGGAAGCCATGGGTCGGTTAATATCACTCGTCCTGCGCGTTGCGTCGCCGATTTCTCCCATGGAGCGGGCGCACCGGGTGGCAAGTGAGCTTATCGGTATCGGAGGCGCAAGAAGTCTCGGTTTCGGCGAAAACAGAGTCCGCAGTCTTCCCGACGCGGTAGCCAAAGTCATCGACCGCCATTTCGGCTTTTTTGCCAAACACCGGGTTGATGCCCCTATTGCCGCAAACGGGAACGGTCATACGGTTCCGCAAACAAACGGTAATGGGCACGCCCCGACAGTTGTTACCGGCGCACCGCAGGTAGAACCGGCGGCAAACCCCGTCGCGATGCCCGCGACCCAAATGCTCCTGACGGAGCGAAGAATGGTAACCGTGGATTTGTGTCCGTCATGCGGCGAGGGGAGTCTCGTGTTTGAAGAATCATGCAAGAAATGCTATTCGTGCGGTTATTCCGAGTGTTAAACTACTGTCATGCCAATTTACACAAAAACCGGCGATACTGGTTCGACCGCATTATTCGGAGGCAAACGCGTACTCAAGTGTGAAGAGCTGGTCGATGTGTACGGGTCCATCGATGAGCTTAATTCCTGGATAGGCATGGTTGCCGGCGTCATCGACACGGCAGACGTTCAGACCTTTTTGTTCGCCATCCAAACGGATCTTTTTACCGTCGGCAGTCATTTGGCGGGATGGACAGCGGATCTTAGCGTGCTTCCCAAGCGGGTAAGTGAAATGGAAGCGCGGATTGATGTCCTGGATGATACGCTCCCTAAACTCACCAATTTTATTCTTCCCGGAGGGACGAAGTTGGCATCGGAAATTCACCTTGCGCGAGCCGTATGCCGAAGGGTCGAACGCCAGCTCGTATCACTGGGGCAAAAACAAACGGTTGATCCGAAGATTTATGTCTATCTTAACCGTCTTTCCGATTTATTGTTTATGCTCGCCAGATTTATCAATCATACCGCCGGCGTTGTTGAGGTAACGTGGCAGGGCATTGACCGGAAAGCCAAAAAGCAGTAAAACAAGTCCAGTAGAAGTAAGGGCAAGAGGAACCCCGCGAACTTCGGGGACTGTGCCGCAACGGTGATCCGCCAGCTTGACGGAAAGTCCGGAACTCCCCCTTATATATCCCGAGCAGGAGGCAATTATGGAGAAGCCCTCTCCGACATACGATAATTTTGCGCGCTATAGCATCCGTTCATATAACGACGATACACGGTATAAAGACCGTCTGACGCTTCGCGGTATTCCCCAGCTTACGGACACGGATGAAGAAGAAAACAAACCCCGATGGCGGGGCGATCACACCTATAATTCCGAAGCGGCATCCTACTCACTCACGCATTTTATCGAGCCGGAAGTCAGAAAGGCACACCCCGACTGGACGCACGAAGAAGTACAAAAAGAGGCAACCCAGCGTTTCAAAGAACGGCTTGCACAGGATCTTTCATATGAACACAAAGAAAATGCCCATGAAGAATCTGAAGTGCGGTGGGAAAAAATACGGGTGGCGGACGGTTCGTGGGAGCTGGCTACTTCCTACGGGGACAAGATGATTACCTTAAACGAACTTTGGGAGCATACCAAAGAGTATGCGGCCTTTGCCGGTAATCCGGACGCGTATAACCGGGATGAACATGCGGCGCAACTTGCCATGCAGGAACAACTGATATCCGGGAATGCGACGGGATTTGTCAGCGTGCTGTCACACCCTGATGCCGTCCGATATGTCCAGATATGGCAGAAGTCGGAAGACGGAGGAGTTATCTCCAAGCATGTTGACCTGTTTAAAACGACGGGTACGGACTTCACTCATGAAGAGGGAGCGGATTTTATCCGACACCTTGCCCGATTTCATGATGCCGACACGCTTTCATCGGAAGTCTCTTCGTACGCGCATTTTTTTCTGAAGGAAAAAAATATCACCGAATCGGATATCCGTACCATCGCCATTGCCCAAACCATGGAACGCGTGCGTGAGGCACCGTCTCCCCATGTGTCCACCGAATATGTACGGATTGTGGGTGATGTGGCGCGAGACAGCAAAAAAACGTTTATAGAACTCGGGGTGTTTCTCAAAGAGCATATTGATAAAAAAATCGCTCTCGTGAAAAACACCACCGACATTCCGAAAAAAGAAAAAACCCGTCGTCTCCCGATTGGTTCCGCAGATCGTCATCCCGTTACCGAGGCAACACGAGCGTTTATTACGGTTCGCCACATCGATACCGCACCAAATGCGCATCTGCGAACCGATACAATGCGGTCCACCGATTCGATGAAATCCGTTGCCGCAGAATGGGTGGTGATGCAAACCATGCTTCGGTATAGCCCCGTTATACCGACGGGCGCCGGTGCCCTTATTTTTTGGTTCACCCGTCCCCTGGAACAGATACAACCGGAAAAAAGAAAACAAATGGGCATCCCTCACGCTGAGGAAAAAAACACCGTGTTACCCCCCGCACGGGTAAAAGAAAAAAATCCCCGCATATCACTGCGATCACTTTTCCGATTGGTCAGTGAGGCGGGGAAGCGGGCGTTTGTTCGCTCCGAGAAACAAAAAAATATATCCTCGACGATCGCGGAGAAAACGCCGAAGAAACCTGCGGAACCGGGAAATTCCGAAGTACCCGCCGTACGCCTGTCGCTTCCCTTTGTGGAACGGCTTCTTCATTTGTACAGAACGCTTATCGTGGAGAAACAGTCAAAACCGCACGGAGTGAAGAAACGGGATACACGAGACGCGAACATACCGGAACAGTTGGTTGCCCAGGCCGAAGAAAAAGCAACGCGTATAGTGAAAGATATGGGGATAGCCATCATCGTATGGCTCCTTGTTGAGTGGGAACGCACGATTGTGTGTGAAAGTCAGGCGTTACCGGCTGAACATGAGGTGGTATTTGCCGATACGCCTGAAATTCCCGACGGGAAAAAACAATCTTCCTGGCTGTTGTTTGCCATAATCTGGTATCTTTCGGCACTTCGCGAGCACGGCAAACCCGGATCTTTCCAGCAGAAAAAAACCGGGAAAAAGCGGAAAAAAAAGACCACGGCAAAATCACGCCGTTTTTTGCCGTCATCAGGCATCATATTCACCTATGGTTCGTGATAGAATAATACTTATGGATCCTCTGCCCAACACATCGCAACGATCTTCCGCAACCCCGGCAATGCCGGCTGGTTCGATGGTCGGTAGTATGGCCAAAGAACAGGTTCCTTTAACCGCCACTCCCGAAACACCTTCTCTTTCGGAAGTGGGAAAAGAAGTTGACCTTCCTCAGGAAGTACAGCGAGCGGGAGTCACGATACAATCGGATACGATTACCTTGCCGAAAGTCGTCCAAAACATGGGAGTTTCCGCGGTGGGTCCCTCGGCACCGTCTTCTTCCGCACCCGTCGCTACCGTCGTGTTGCCGCTTACCGATGACCAAATTGCACAAGGTGTCCATCAAAGTATCATGACTTCATGGCGGTGGTTAGCCGAGTGGTGTGAACGACAACTCAAACAGGCGCATATTTTGCTGACTTCTGCGCACGGGAAAATTATACGGACAAAAACGGAATAATCGTATGCCATTAGAATTTGCTGATATCGTCTATCAATTGGAAGTATTGGGGGTGGCGCTTCTTATCGTCACCTTTTGTCTGATCGGTTTTGCGGTACTAGGATACGTCCTGTTTCTTGCGTGGAAATACCGGGATCGCGAAAAACGTTCGATGGAATATACCCTCATGCAAGTGGCAACCCCTCGGGATAACGAAATCAAAATCGATGCGGCGGAGCAAATGTTCGCCAGTCTGCATGCGATTCATCACGGAGGATTTTGGTCGTTTTTGAAACCGCAGGATCATATTTCTTTTGAAATCGTCGCAAAGAGGGAAGACATACGATTTTATATCGCCGCCCCGAAACACTATATCGATCTTGTCGAAAAACAAATACACGGTTCATATCCGGGAGCAGACGTAAAAATCGTGGACGAATACAATATATTTTCCGAAAACGGCAAGGTGGCGTTTGCGGCATTGACGCCCAAAAATTCCGACTACATGCCGATCCGGGTATTTCGTGATCTTCCCATTGATCCGCTTTCTTCGATAACCAGCGTACTTGCCAAAATGGCCGAAGGAGAGGGAGCCGCAATTCAGGTGTTGGTACAGCCTGCGGGGAGCAAGTGGAGTAGCCTTGGAAGATCGTTTATCTCAAAGACGAAAAAGAACGAGGCAAATCCCGAAAAAGCGAGCTTTAAGATTGATGCGAAAACACTTGAATCGGTGGAACAGAAAGTTTCTAAGCCGGGTTTTAATACCGTCATCCGACTGGTGGTGAGTGCCGCGACAAAAGAAGCGGCGGACGCGCATCTTGAAAATCTTATCACGTCGTTTCATCAATACACCTCCGATCACAATCACTTTTCCAAGGTGAAACATCCGATGAAAAAGTTTTTTATGGTCGACTTTATTTACCGATATTTCCCGATGGTGAATCTGCCGTTTTTTAAGCAGTACGGTGTGTTAAACAGCGATGAGCTCGCCACTATTTATCATTTTCCGAACAAATCGATTGAAACACCGCATATATTCTGGTTGAACGCGAAGCGGGCGCCGGCTCCAATGCAGATTGCCTCTAGCGGACTGTTTATCGGGGTTTCCCGATATCGCGGCGTCGACAGGCCGATATTTATCGGAGATGACGATAGAAGACGGCATCTGTATGTCATCGGAAAAACCGGTACCGGAAAATCACAGATGCTCGAAGAGCTGGTTATTCAGGATGTGAAAGCCGGAAAAGGACTTGCCGTCATTGACCCGCACGGGGATCTTATTGACGGAATATTGGCCCGTATTCCTCCCGAACGTGCCGAGGATGTTATTTATTTTGATCCGTCCGACGGAGAACGTCCGATGGGACTCAATATGTTGGAAGCGCAAACGGAGGAACAGAAACATTTTGTGGTGACTTCCATCGTGGGACTTATGTACAAACTCTACGATCCGCAGAAAACCGGTATCATCGGTCCGCGGTTTGAACATGCGGTACGTAATGCCATGCTTACCGTCATGAGCGAACCGGGAACGACGTTTATCGAAGTGGTTCGTATATTAACCGACAGCAACTTCGTGCAGGAATTGCTTCCCAAGGTCCAGGATCCGATTATCAGAAGATATTGGACCGATCAGATTGCACAAACCGCCGACTTCCATAAATCCGAGGTATTGGACTACATCGTTTCCAAATTCGGCCGTTTCGTTACGAATAAACTCATGCGGAACATTATCGGGCAATCGGAATCAAGCTTTAACTTCCGCAAGGTGATGGACGAAGGAAAAATCCTGCTTGTTAATCTCTCCAAAGGAAAACTCGGCGAAGAAAACAGCAACTTTTTGGGACTTATCTTAGTGCCGCGTATTCTTATCGCGGCAATGAGCAGACAGGATATTCCTGAGGATAAACGGCGGGATTTTTACCTTTATGTGGACGAATTCCAAAATTTCGCCACCCCTGATTTTGCCCAGATTCTTTCCGAAGCCCGGAAATACCGCTTGAGTCTTACCGTAGCAAACCAATTCATCGGACAAATGGAAGAAGAAGTGAAGAACGCAGTGTTCGGTAACGTCGGTACGCTTATTACATTCCGGGTGGGGGTAACCGACGCGAATTATCTCCAGCATGAATATCAGCCGACATTTAACGAAATTGATTTAATCAACATCGATAAATTTAATGCATACGTAAAAACCATCGTGCACAACGAACCGGTGAAACCGTTTAGCGTGGACTTATCGAAAGATATGTCGGTTGTGAATGCTGAACGAAATAAGGATGTCGCGCAGGCAATCATTCAGTTATCCCGGTTGAAATACGGTCAGGCGAGGGAACTTATCGAGGCGGAAATCCAGGAACGCGCCCGTTTGTAAAAAATTCTTCAGGTTACTCTCTTTACATTCAAAAAAAAACATGTAATGCTCTGAAGATATTCGGTAAATATATCTATTCATGAGTCAATCTCCCGAGGAAATTTCCTCAGAAAAAAAACATAACGTTTTAGTGTATATATTCAACATGTCGGAGGATGTGTGGTCGTTCATTTCCGCCATGTCCGACGCCAACGCAAGAAGTGCGGAGATTGTGGAAAACGGCTACCTCGGGGATGTTCGGATGTTTCAGTTTGCGGGTGAGGACAACGAAGTCTTGTATATAACTCCGCAACCGGTAAGCCAACAATTTCTTGATTATTATCATTCGCTTTTCCCCAACACAAAGCTGAGCGTGTTAACGACGGCTCAACATAGCGGCGTTATTTGCGAGGATATTTTACACGATCCGTCGATCATGAACGCGCTTGTCGAGGTGGCGAATTCCTCTCGGAAACTTACGATAACGAGTTATGCGGTAAGTCAGCCGTTTCTCAATCTCGTTCGTGCGCTTCGTGAGAAGGGACTGATTATCGTAACTCCCGAAGCACCCGATGAAGAAGACGCTTGGACGGTCAATTTCTTCGGCAGTAAGTCTGGCATCCGGCAACTTGCCCAGCAAAGTAGTAACGAGGAACCGGATTTTAAAATGGCGGACGGGGTTATTTGTTTCGGTATCGAAGATGCGGCGAAGATTGCGGCGATCCGTTATGTCAAAGAGCAGGGCGTCGTTATCAAAACAAACAAAGGGCATTCGGGAATGGGGGTCGAAATTTTTCGTCCCGGTGATTTGCCCGATGAATTCCATGCGTGTCAGGCAAAAATATTGGCATTGCTTACCAAGGATTCCTACTGGCAAAAGTTCCCTATCATCATCGAAAAACTTATTCAGGTGAGTAATTCGGTGGCGGGCGGAAATCCGAATGTGGAGTTTAAGATCAATAGAAACGGACACATAGATTTTCTTTATCACTGCGGTGTTTTGGTTACCAAAGAAGGGGCGTTTCACGGCATAGAAATCGGACACGATATCATGCCGGAGCGGGTAGCCGCGCGTATAAAAGATACCGGGTATTATATTGCGGAACGGTTTGCCGCGGCGGGATATCGCGGATATTTTGACGTTGATTGCGTGGCGGGAAAAAACGGAGAAATCTATGTCGCGGAATCAAACGTACGAAGCACGGGAGGGACCTTCGTTTATACGACAGCGGTCGCGTTATTCGGCGAAAACTTCATGTATGATACCTATCTTTTCTCCAATAACGGGTATATGATTCCGCATCTTAAGCGGCAAACATTCGCGAGCATGCTCACGAGGCTTTCGCCGATTTTGTATGATAAAACGACCAAAGAAGGACTTATATTAACGAGTGAAAATCTCCTGCGTATGCAGAAATTCTCATTCATCATTTTTGCAAAAAACAAAAAACGATCCCTCGAGATTGAAGCCCGCATGGAAGAACTTCTGCAGGCGTAAGTGGCGGCGTCGCCGTTTCTTTTGATACAATCGGATCCATGGGTGTGTAGCCCAGCGGTACCTATGCTCGCTATCGCAAGCATGAGCTTGCTTGGTCGTTGCGGGCGGGGAGCGCTATCGACATATCAGGTACGCTCATTAATACGTGCGTACAAAATGGGGCCAGTAGCTCAGTGGTAGAGCGCTATCCTTATAAGATAGATGTCCTTGGTCCGATCCCAAGCTGGCCCACTATGAAAACCGTATCACTAGAAGAAATCGAAACTATCGCAAAACAATTGGCTCAGGAAAAAAAACAATGGCATTATCATCTCCTGACTCCGACGTGTCAATTCAATGAAGCAACGAGTCACGCGTTCGTATTGGAGAATAGTTCTGACCAGGAATATTACGTGTATTATTCCGATGAGCCCGCGATGGCGTTAGGAAAACGCCTGTTGAGTATCCTGCATGGGGAAGACATCCTTGCCCAAAAAACAACTGACGTGCTCTCTCCCGCAATAGAAAATATCATCCGAAAAGCCCGGGAATTAAACACCGCCGAAAAATTCTGGCACCATCATGTCTTTTTTCCAACGTGCAGATATAATCGTCATCCCGGGAAGTGGAATATTACCTTTGAAAATCAGCAGGAAAAGGAAGTGTTGGAAAGCTTGAGTGATACTAATCCGAAACAAGACCAGAAGGAAATCGAACGACTTTATTATCAGCAGAAAACGCTTACATAAGCATTACATTGTATGAAAGAACTCGTGGTTCTCGTTGACGAGCAAAATAATCCGATAGGAACGGCCGATAAAGATACGGTGCATACGATCGATACCCCTCTCCACCGGGCATTTTCGCTATTTTTGTTTAACTCCAAAGGACAGGTACTCCTGACCAAGCGCGCATCAACAAAAAAAACGTTTCCCGGAGTGTGGACAAATACCGTATGCGGACACTTGGCTCCCGATGAAGATGTCGTGAGTGCGGCAACGCGACGACTTTCGGAAGAACTCGGCATTACGGGAGTTACGGTGAAAGAAGTTTCTTACTACCGTTACCGGTTTGCCGACCGAAACGGTATCATGGAAAACGAAATTTGTCCGATCACCGTCGCAACCTACGACGGAGATCCCCATCCGCACCCCGGTGAGGTTGATGAGTGGCGATGGACGGATTGGGAGGTGTTTCTTACGGAGTTAAAAAATAATCCCGAACCGTACTCGCCCTGGTGCAGGGAGGAAGCGGTTATCCTCACAACAAAACTTCCACCGATAAATCAGGAGTCGCATTCACTTCGGTAACCGGAACGGGTACCCCGCGAAAATGCGCGTAACTTGCGATATATACGGCGTTGTCCGTACACAGCGACACCGGCGGTACATGGAAGTCTACCGGAGCGGCGAGTAGTGCTATTTTTTGAAGGAATTTCTCCCGCAGTCTCAGATTGGCGGACACGCCGCCGGAAAGGAGAATTGCTTTTGCGTTGTGGAGTGCAACGGCTTTCAGTGTTTTTTTGACCAATACGTCCGTTATCGTTTCCTGTACCTCATACGAAAGCGCGGCCACCATATCATCGGAAAGCAGGTGCTGTTCGCCAAGCGCGGTTACTTTTCGGAGTATGGCGGTCTTGAGTCCGCTAAAAGAAAAATCCAGGACATGCTCGTTTGAGAGCATGGGAATCGGGAGCGCCTTGCCGGGTAGAGGAGAGATGTCGGTTTTTTTATAGCGGGTAGCCGCCTCCTGTATGGCAAGCCCGCCTCCGTGTCCGAATCCCAGTAAGCGTGCCGTTTTATCAAAACATTCACCGGCCGCGTCATCAATCGTCCCTCCGAGCCATCGCATTTCCTTTTCGTTGTTGAGGAGATATAACTCCGTATGTCCTCCCGAAACCACCAGGGATATTGCCGGAAATTGTATGCCTGGCTTCTCATACGTTCCTGCGGTGTTATTTTCGTTACGTTGTTGAGGAGTAACGAAGTTGGCGTACATATGGGCAAGCACGTGATTGACGGGAATAATCGGTTTGTTGGTAACAAACGCAATCGTTTTTGCCGCCTCGACGCCGACGAGCAGAGATCCGATCAGTCCCGGTCCCACGGTTACCGCTATGGCATCGACATGTTCGCGGATTTTTTCCATCATGCTCTGGGAAGCGTAGCCGAGCGGAAGCAGGCTTTCGGTGATTGTGGGAATGACGGATTCAAGTTGCATTCGTGCCGCGACTTCGGGTACGATACCGCCGTATTTTTCGTGCATCGCATGACTGGTCGCCACGACGGTACTTATTATTTTCGTGCCGTTTTCTACGACGGCGGCGGCAGTTTCGTCACAGGATGATTCGATGGCGAGAATACGCATGGCCCTATTTTACTACAAGAGAACGGAAGCTACTCATACAGCGTCGCTGTAGCGGTACAATCATCGCGAAGCGCACAAGACGGAAAAAAAGATGCATTCGTTAGCACGTACGCTTTTACTATACGTGTGCGGAATCACCGCGTGTCGGTATCACTTATTCAAGCTCAAGGAGCTTGGCAAGTTGTGAGGTGGATGGCGTATGTATTTTGGGAATTACCGCGATGGTAGCCCCGATTGCCGCGGCGTGTTCCCGTTTTTTTTCTTCCATCGGATCGCCTTCGGTTATGGCGATGATGGAAGGTGCGATGCGGGTAACTAAATCCCGGTATTCCGCGTCGCTGTTCATCGGCGGCAATGAAATCACTTCGCTTACCGCAGATAGCGACAGAAGCATCGCCTTTCGTTGTTTCTGCGTATGAATCGGTCTGGTGGATCCCTTCATTTTTCGCACGTTTTCGTCCGATTCAAGCGCTACGACCAAATGGTCTCCGAGCGCCCGAGCCGCGGTCAAAAATTGGGTATGTCCGTAGTGAATAAGGTCAAAACATCCGCCGACCAATACGTTTTTCATATTATTGCGGCGTCACCCCGCGAAGATAGACGGCTTGCCAAGGACGATAGTTGGAAGTGAAAACCGTATCCTGCAATACTTCGTTGCCCCGTGTTACTTTGTAGGCAAACGATGCCTTTGCGCCCCATGCCGCCCAATCAACCTGACGGACCACGCCCGGAGGAAGGGTGGGATCGTCCTGATAGGAAGGGGGAGGCGGCGGTACTTCGCC
Source organism: Patescibacteria group bacterium (assembly GCA_049322955.1). GTDB lineage: Bacteria > Patescibacteriota > Microgenomatia > UBA10105 > UBA927 > UBA927. The sequence continues at coordinate 31,565 of JBMOPU010000033.1, forward strand.
GCCGACGACATGATTTGTTATTTCACTGCTTCTGCCGTCATGGGTGCCGTAGAGTTCAAAGGTCAGGGTCAAATTCTTGGTATCGGTCTTTGTTTGGATGAGTATATGTGCCGGGGTGTCGTTTTTGATTTTGAGATCAACGGTGGGAGAGAATACGGTGGCATCGATACCCGCTTTAAATCCGCCTTCTTCATAATAATGTACCCGATATGCGTGCGCGTGCCGTTCGACGATGGGAAGTCCCGCCGCAAGTGCCGATCGGAAGAGGGTCGTGCTTACCTGACACACGCCGCCCCCGTCTCCCAATACCGTTCTTCCTTCTTTGATAATGTATGCGGACTGATATCCGGTTGCCGCCGAAATATCCCCTATGGCATCAACGAACGAAAACGTTTCTCCCGGAGGGATGAGCACGCCGTTTAATCGGCTTGCCGCAAGCGCGACGTTATGGATTCTTCCCGGAATTGATCCGGTAAATTCCGAATATCCCCGACCGATAAGTTCCTTGATTCCGAACGAATTGATTTTTTCGGTGGTGGCAGTGGGATGGATCGTGTAGACGGGAACGGCGATGACAATGTGGAGTTGTGGTGCATGGGGTAATGCTTTGACGGCGGATTCAAACCGTGCCAATGCTTCCTCCTTTTGTACCGCCTGGCCGTTTTTCGACGCGCGAAACGCGGTTACCTTGCCGTTTTCAAACTGAAATAATCCTTCCTGAACGGGGACGTCTATCTGTTCCGCAAGAGAATTTACTGCTTCTTCCACAAGACCCGATTGCCATCGGAAATACGGCGTAAGTGCTATCGTGCCGCGGAGAAACTTGGTGGTAAAGTCCCGCAATCGGTTTCCGGTTCGTCCGATTTCATATGCCTGGGTAGCGGAAAGCGTTGCATCATACCCGAGATCAAGCGCGCTTCCCGAAACCGTCGCGATATGACCCTCATATTTGAACTCAAAAACCGCCTTGGCAAACGGGATGTTTTGGTTTTGCCAATATTGTTCGACTTCCTGGGGCGTTTTTCCGCCGACGCGGACTCCGTCAATAACGACGTTGGGGTAAATTTTCCCTTCGTAATACGCATCAAATGCGGAAAGACCGACGCCCAAAGAAACGGCGACAAGAATAACCCCGAGAAGTATCCCGCGAAGCAGGCCTCCGGTTGTGCCGGGATGCGATGTCCTCGCTTGAGAATCGTGTGTCATGCTATGATACATTGTACCGTACATTACTATGGATCCAAAAGACCCACAAACGCCGGAGGCTCCTCCGGTTTCCGGAGGAATAGGGATCGCCGAGCCTATTTTTCAGGCTCCGCAGGAACCAGCGCCGGATACCATCGTCATCCCCCCGGTCGAGCCGGGAGCGCCGGTAACACCGGGTGCCGTATCGGCACCCGCGCCCGCTTCAGTACCGCATGAAACGGTCAATCCGTTTATTCCGAACCTTGCCGTACCGCCCCAGCCGGCGGCGCCTACAGGAAAAAGCCCCGTGCTCCGTATGCTTCTCGTGTTTGGTGGCGTTATTCTCCTTATCGTGCTGGGTATTTTCGGCTATCGTGCTTTTGCCGGCGGCGCAACGCCGACACAAAAAGAAGTTACCTTAAACTATTGGGGACTGTGGGAAAATGATGCGGTTACCCGCCAGATGCTGGCAGATTTCGAAACAACACATCCTGGAATCAAAGTACAATATACCTCCCAATCTCCCAAACAGTATCGCGAGCGGTTGCAGTCGGCAATCAACAGGGGAGAAGGACCCGACATATTCCGTTTTCACAACACCTGGTTGCCCATGCTCAGAACCCAGCTTGCGACGGTTCCTCAGACGGTCATGACACCAGCGGAATTCAGTAGCACGTTTTTCCCCGTGATAAATAACGATCTTGTCGCCGGCAATACGATTTTCGGTATTCCGCTTATGATCGACGGGCTCGGGTTGTACATAAATGACGAACTTTTTGCGACGGCAGGAGTGACTCCTCCCACGACCTGGACGGATGTCATAAACCTTATTCCGCGATTAACGGTGAAAAACGGTACCGCCATAGTGACGGGAGCTATTGCGCTGGGTACCACAAACAATGTCGAGCACTTTAGCGACATATTGGCGGTAATGTTCCTCCAAAACGGCGCGAGTCTGAAAAAACCGATCGGAAAAGAAGCGGAAGGTACGCTCGTGTTTTATCGAAAATTTGCCGATCCTTCCGATCCGCTTTATACCTGGAGTGACGGTATGGATAATTCTATTTCCGCCTTTGCATCTGGCAGAGTGGCGATGATAATCGCTCCGTCATGGCGGGCACATGAAATCGCCGTCATCAATCCGAAACTTCGCTTTCATATCAGTGCTATTCCCCAGCTACAGGGAAATGCCGTTGCGTGGGCGTCCTATTGGGTTGAGGGAGTTTCTTCAAAAAGTCCGAATCAGGCGGCCGCCTGGGAGTTTGTCAAATACTTAACAAGCAAGGAAACCGCGGCAAAGTTCTACACGGATGCGGCGGCAACCCGGTTATTCGGTGAGCCGTATGCCCGCATGGATCTCGCCAATACGATTATTGACGACCAGTATTTGGGGGCCTACGTCAAACAGGCGGTGTACGCGAGAAGTTTCCCCCTGGCGTCCAGAACCTTTGATAACGGCATAAACGACAAACTCATCCAATACCTAACCGACGGGGTCAACGGGATGACCACGGGCGGTTCTCCCACGCAAGTACTGACGACCGTCAATCAGGGGTTCCGTCAGGTACTTTCTTCCTATGGCATTGCAACGGATGACGAACCTCAAACAAGTCCTGCCCCGTAAGTGAACCATGCGCGCCGTGTATCATCATGAACTCGCAACGCTCGCGTATGCGGATGTATTTGATTACCCCCTTACCAAAGAGGAATTGTCGTTGTGGCTTATAAAAAAACGTGCGATGTCTCCTTCGTTTTTCCGGTATGTTTCTTTTCGTGACGGCTTCCTGACGCTTCCGAAAAGGCGTGCGTTGGTACAGCGTCGGAGAAAACGGGAAATGTATGCCAAAACAAAATGGGAGTTTATCCGAAGAGTTGCCCCGTTATTCCGTTTGGTTCCCACCGTGACGCTTGTAGGGGTTACCGGCGGGCTTTCGATGAATAACGTAAAGCATGACGATGACATAGACTTATTTTTTATCGTCCGTCCCGGAACGCTGTGGCTCAGCCGTTTGATGCTTACACTTCTTGCGGAGGCGTTACGAATACGGCGGAGGCCGCAGGAAATCGCGGTCGCCGACAAGGTATGCCTTAATATGTTCATGGAAGAAGGATCGCTTGCACTTCCGCGAAACGAACGTGATTTGTTTAGTGCGCATGAAGTGCTCCAGATGGTGCCGTTATGGCAGAGGGGGAATAGTCATCAAAAAATGCTGTCGAGTAATCGTTGGGTATCGCACTACCTTCCTAACGCCTGGCGACACAAAACGGGACATATGTCCACACGCGGGAAAAATACCCCGGACATCGCATGGTGGCGGTGTCTTTCTCCTTTAGAACCTATAGCAAAAGTTGCCCAGTTGCATTACATGCAAAAGAGGCGTACAAATGAAGTGATCCGATACGGTATGATTCGATTTCATCCTTCGGATGCCCGTCATTGGGTACGGGAAAAGTTGTCGTCCCGTTTTCAGCACTGGCATATCCCTCTTGACAACTTTTTTTATCACCGATAAAATAGCACTCACTTCGAAAGACTGCTAGTATTTTATACAAACCAGTAGTCATATATATATTTAAAAAGGAGGTAGTTATGGCAAAACAAACCATCACACCGTTATTTGATAATGTCCTCATTAAGCCTCTTGAGGCGGAACAAAAACTTCCCTCCGGGATCATTCTTCCCGATAGTGCAAAAGAAAAACCCCAGGTCGGAGAAGTCATGGCGGTAGGTCCGGGAACCGACGGATGCGACTGCGATGACAAAGAATGCCGCAAAGGTGCAATGGTCGTCAAAGTAGGGCAGAAAGTCATGTACAAAAAATGGGGCGGCAATGAGATTAAAGTGGACGGCAAAGAGTGGACCATCGTCGAACAGAAAGATATTTTGGCTATCGTCGAATAATAAATCTTATTTATAGGAGGTATCTATGGCTAAACAACTAAAATTTTCTGAAGATGCACGACAGTCGCTTATCCGCGGCGTCAATATTTTGGCAAAAGCAGTCGTCACCACCTTGGGACCCAAGGGGCGCAATGTCGCGATCGACAAAAAATGGGGAGCCCCCAACGTCATCCATGATGGGGTAACCGTCGCCAAAGAGATCGAACTCGAAGATGCGTTCGAGAACATGGGCGCCCAGTTGGTCAAAGAAGCGGCCAGTAAAACCAATGATGTGGCAGGAGACGGAACGACCACGTCCACGTTACTTACCCAAGCAATCGTGAATGCGGGATTTAAGAATGTGACCGCGGGAGCAAACCCCATGATCTTAAAGGCCGGTATGGAAAAAGGTCTTGAGGTCGTGGTGGGAGAGCTGAAGAAAATGGCCAAAACCATCAAAGATGCCGATGTGGCAAAAGTTGCCACCATTTCCGCCCAGGATGAAAAGATCGGTACTCTTATCGCCGAGGCATTAACCAAAGTCGGCAAGGACGGTGTCGTGACCGTCGAAGAAGGCAAAGGGCTGACGATGGAAATCGAATACAAGGAAGGGATGGAGTTTGACAAAGGTTATGCTTCCGCCTACTTTGTGACGAATGCTGAACGCATGGAAGCGGAAATCAACGATCCGTACATCCTCATTACGGACAAGAAGATTTCGGCTATCGCCGACCTCCTTCCGTTCCTTGAAGGATTTGTGAAAGTCAGTAAGAACCTGGTTATCATCGCCGATGATATCGAAGCCGAGGCATTGGCAACGTTAGTGTTAAACAAGCTTCGCGGCACGATTAACGTGCTTGCCATCAAAGCACCGGGATTCGGTGATCGAAGGAAAGCGATGCTTGATGATATCGCCATCCTTACGGGCGGTACCGTTATCTCCGAAGATACGGGACGAAAGCTCGACACCGTCACGGTCGATGACTGCGGACGCGCGGACAAAGTCTGGGCGGACAAAGAAAACGCACGGATCATCGGCGGCAAAGGTCCCAAAGCCGCAGTAACCGCACGGGTAGCACAGATCAAGCGCGAAATCGATGCGACCACTTCCGACTTTGATCGCGAAAAGCTCCAGGAACGGCTTGCCAAACTTGCCGGAGGAGTTGCCGTCATCAATGTAGGAGCCGCAACCGAAATTGAGATGAAAGACAAGAAAGAGCGCGTGCTGGATGCGGTCGCCGCGACCAAAGCCGCACTTGAAGAAGGGATTGTTCCCGGCGGTGGAGTGGCACTCTTGAAGGCTCGCCAGGCACTCACCAAATTCAAGGAAACGCTTGCGGTCAAAGATGAACAGACCGGAGTCGAAATTTTGTACAGCGCATTGGGTGAACCGACCCGCATGATCGCGACCAACTCGGGAGCGGATGCCGGTTGGGTCATGAAGACCGTCGAAGAAGCAAAAGCTTCCGACTTCGGATTCAACGCCATGACGTTGGAATTCGGTTCCATGATCTCCGCGGGCATCATTGATCCCGTGAAGGTGACAAGATCGGCAGTACAAAATGCCGTATCCGTCGGGATGATGATCTTAACGACCGAAGCGCTTATCACCGACATTCCCGAAAAGAAGGAAGGTCCCGCAGGCGGCGGCATGCCCGGAGGTATGGGTGGCATGGGAGGAATGGGAGGAATGGATTATTAAATCCATCATAATGAATAACGAGTAATACATAAAACCCCCGGAGACCCCGGGGGTTTTAGTAGAAAAAGAAAAATATGAACTGGATGAATATTTTAGAAAATGCCTTGGGAAATGCCGCGGCAGATATCATGGTTGGGATATTAATTACTGTATTTATTACTAGATATTTTGAAAAATTAGCAGAAAAGAAAAAAACAATTGGAGCCCTAGTGCTTGTCGAATCAGAGATTCAAGTAAACACACACATCCTTGAGGATGTACTATATGAATTGATTCCAGCATTTGAAAATGCTCATAAACGAGGTGCAACCGATGAAATTCATGTATTACCAACTGAATTTGAAGATGCGGCGAGGTTTATTCGAATTCCTATTGATGGACTACTTTATCAATCATATCGAAACGAAGAAGAAACGATAGGAGCCTTACAAAACCATGCATTGGCAGAAAGAATAATAAACTTATACACAGTGGAGTATCATTATAAAATTCAGACATCTTTTAAGATGGAACAGTTAAATTGGTTGTTACTTGATAACATTAAAACTAAGCTAGAAGAGAAGATTAAATTATCGAAAGAAATTGATAATGAAATAAAAAATGAATTAATTAAGCAGAGAGCCAGGAATACATTATTTGAGACGCTATTCGCTTTGTAAAATGGGAGATCATATATTACATACAATCAATGTTTACAACAAAACCGCGCCGGAGTATGTTGCAAAGGTGCAGAAATATGCTCCGATTCCCGAGCGGGAGAAGTTTATTGCGTCGGTAAAATCTGGCGGTACGGTGCTCGATGCCGGGTGCGGGTCGGGGCGGGATGCAAATTATTTTGCCTCTCTTGGGTTTGCGGTGACGGGTATCGATTTATCGACGGGGCTTTTATCCTACGCCCGCGAGCATGCGGATCCCGGTGCAAATTTTTTAGAAATGGATCTTCGGGACATCACGCTTACGGGAGCGTTTGACGGCATATGGGCATGCGCCTCACTCTTGCATCTGATGCGAGAAGAAATTGTCCCCGTACTCCACAAATTTCACTCGCTCCTTACAACAAACGGCACGCTCTTTTTACTGATGAAAGAAGGTACGGGAGAAAAGCTCGTAACCAGCGGCACGATCGAAGGGGATACCCGATTTTTTACCTACTATAGTGCTGAAGAATTAAAAAAATTGTTAGCTAGCGCGGACTTCACTATTACTGATCAATCTACCTGGGATCAAAAAGAGAGAAACGAAGAACGTCCGCACGAGGTGTGGATCTCCACCTTTGCTACAAAAACAGCATAACAAGAAGTAGCCCAAGCCAGAACGACAAAAACAGCTTCGGATTGGTCGACCAATTTGCACCGTCGATGTGTGCTGCAGAAAACGGATACAGCAATCGCGTGGCAAATTGTCCTTCATGGGTGGGGATATCGATCAGGATATGGGAAAGATATGCAAACGAAAAAATCACCCATCGCTCGGGGAAGAGAAAATACATAAGGGCGGTAAAAATTCCCGCGCCCACCAGTGAGTGAGTGTTTCGATAAAATGTCGCGTCGGTGTTGTTGGTGAATTTATTGGAGAGCAGCAGGCGGGTATAGGTTTTGATAAAGGTAGCCTGCGGATATACGATAGCCTCCCGAAGTTTCAACGCATAAAACGGGAGTATACCTAAAATGTCAGGGAGGGTTGCGGCGATTGCCGTAGGCACCATATCATTCGAGCCAAAACTTTTGGTTATGGCAATACCGCTGACGGCATGATACAAAATATCCATTATGATTCAATTTACCTTAGAAGAAATTATTACTCAAGACAACCTGGTACATCAGGGATTGCTTCACGTGCCGCCGCAGGCCAGCGGCAAGGTGCTCGTATGGATTCACGGACTCACCGGCACGTTTTACAGCAACGCCAAAAGCATGAACGGGTTTGCCGAGGAAGCGGCAAAACACGGCATGGCGTTTGCCGCGTTCCATACCCGCGGTCATGATTATGTCACCAGTACCCACAAGATTGATCCGAATTCTCCGAAAGGTTATGTGCATGAAATGATCGGTGCGGGAGTGGAGAACTTCACCGACTGTGTGAAGGATATCGACGCCATCGTTTCCTTCCTTGCGGGGAAGGAACTTACGAAAGTGATTTTAATCGGACATAGCACGGGAGCCAACAAAGTTTGCTATTACGCGGGAACCGTTACCGACAACAGGCTTGCCGGAGTCGTATTATCCGGTCCTATGTCGGATCGGTATTCGGCAACGGATCCCGAAACCAACAAAAAGCATCGCGCGATTATGGAACAGAAAATCAACGAAGGGAAAGGCGATGAGTTGCTAACGGGGTTTGACTTTTTCCCGCTTACTCCCAAACGATGGATGAGTCTCTTAGCCGAAGGATCACCCGAGGATGTCTTTAATTATCATGATGAACAGGGCGCGCTTGCCACGTATGCACGTATCACCGTGCCGTTGTTAGTCATGTTCGGGGGCAGTGACGAGCATGCCGACAGACCCGTACCCGAGATGCAAAAGGCATTTGACGCACATGCCAAGTCTTCCAAGTATAAAAGTGTAGTAGTTCCCGACGCTGATCACGGGTTCACCGGAAAAGAAAAAGTTTTTGTCGATGAAGTCGTCGCCTTTGCCGCATCACTATGAACTACGATGTGATCATGACAAGAGTTCCCAACAGCAAAGGACTCGGGCTTGCCACCGAAATATATCGCCCCAAAAAAGACGGTAAACTCCCCGTCGTGTTTCTGTTCCACGGATTTACGGGTTATAAGGAAAGTACAGATTTGGTTGATTTCGCCGATCGCTTTGCGAGCAAAGGAATTGTTGCCGTGCGTTTTACGTCCTCGGGGTTCGGCGACAGTGACGGTACGCTTGCCGACGATTACCGTTTCACGAACTACCGGAGTGACGCCGAAAGCGTATATCAGTACGTTGCCCGACTCGCCTATGCGGATACAACGCGAATGGGAGTAGTAGGGCACAGCATGGGAGGGAAGTTAGCCGTTCTTTTTTGCGCCGATCATCCCGATGTAACGGTACTCGGTGTGCTTGCGGCTCCCGTGACTTTTTTGGGAACCGCCTACGGACCGCTTCTCAAGGAATGGCGGGAAATAGGCTACTTTGAAAAAGTAAGCGGACGCGATCAGAAAACGATTCGCATTCCGTACGAGTATGTGACCGATGTCGAAGGCGCTGAACATGATGTGCTTGCCGCCGCCGCAACCATAACGCATGCCGATACGTTAGTGATGGCAGGTCTTGCCGACACGGAGGTTCCCTGGCAGGAAACAAAGCGTATATTTGATGCCTTGCCGTCTAAAAAAACCTGGAGTTTATTACCCGGAGTTCCCCATAAATACGGGCATCAGAAGGCGCTTATTCCGGTGGTAAATACGCCCGTGGCAGAATTTATCGCCGCCCGTCTCCTACGGGATTAAAGAGAGAGATTCGGCAGGTGCGGTTCCGTTCGGTTGACTGCCACTCGAGGTTCATATTTTTTAATATCGGGAAGAATTTCCATAGGATTTAAAGCGACCCCATGCTGGGCAATCTCAAGATGCAAATGGTTTCCCGTTGCCCATCCGGTGGCGCCGACGGTACCGAGCTCGGTTTCCTTCCCCACGACTTGCCCGGTCGTTACGTCAATGCGCGACATATGAGCATAGATAGACGTCATTCCTTCTTTGTGGGACACGATGACATGCTTGCCGTACCCGCCGCTTACGGTGCCCGCGAAGGTGACGGTACCGTCCGTAACGGGATATATGGGAGTGCCTGCTGGATTGGTCAGATCGAGTCCGGGATGCCCGCCCGCAAAGTATTGCGATATACCGAAGGTAGCCAGCGGCCAGCGGAATAGGGAAGGAGCAACAACGGCATCGACCGTGGTCACATGGGTATCAAAGTAGAGTTCGGTCGAGTCAAAGCCCGCCTGTGTGGAAGGCACGACCACGCCCAAAAAAACGGCAAGGGCGATTAAGGGAACGCCGATGAGCTCGAACGCCTGCTTGTGCTCGATTTTGGTCCGTATCCAGTGGCTCAGACGGTTGCTTCCTCGATACGGCTTGGTGAGCCATGTAAGGGCATGTTTGATCATAGATTGAACCTACTAAAAAACCACTCGGGAGGAGTGGTTCAATACCCCGTATTGTAGCGTAAAAAAGCCCCAAAGTCAAATTATAGGATACTGTCAGCATTGCCGTTTGCTTGCCTTATGTGGTATGATCGAACTCAATTTATGAAGCGTAAAATCGGCTTTTTCCTCGTTGTCATCGTTATCCTCCTTGTTATCGGCGGTGTGATTAAGCTCCTGGTTAACAGGGCCCCCAAAGAAGGCGAGTTGCGGGTGGATGCGAGCCCCAATGTGAGCGTATTTTTGGATAATAAGCATATCGGCAGAACCCCGCTTCGTGAGAAGGTTGCCGCAGGTGAATACACGATCCGACTGGTTGCGGATTCGACTACCGACGATATTGCTCCCTGGCAATCAAAAATTTTCGTGGGTCCTAACCTTTTGACGTTTGTAAATGCCGTCCTCTCGGATTCGGAGCTCTCGTCGGCCGTGGATGTGCTGTGGTTGGAAAAGAGCGTGGTCGGCAAACCGGAGCTTTCGATTGTGACCAATCCCGACGGTGCCTCCGTGGTACTCGATGATGTGACCAAAGGGATAACGCCGCTTACCATTTCCGATGTCGCGGCGGGAGATCACACGCTCACCGTCACCTCTCCCGGCTTTTTGACACGCACCATGAAAGTAAAACTCACTACCGGATATAAGCTTATTACCAGTATGAAACTCGCGTTATCTGCCGCAGGCAGTCAGCCTCAGGAATCGACGAGTGCAGCGGTTGTGCCAACCACTCCTACGCCGTCAACCAAAGCAGGGGAAACGGCAACTTCGTCGGGAACCGCCACTCCCCAAAAACCGTACGCTACGATTAAAGATACCCCTACGGGTTTTTTGAGAGTGCGCATGGAGCCTTCAACGGGAGCTACCGAAGCGGGCAGAGTCAAACCGGGGGAAAAGTATCATATCTTTAACCAGCAAACCGGGTGGTACCAGATATCCCATGACGGTACCAACAAAGGCTGGATATCCGCCCAATACGCAGATAAAACTGAGTAATCTTCTATGCCGGTTATTGCCGAAAAAGCCGCGATCCATCACACCCGAGAAGGAGTGAACGCTTCATATTATCAATTTCCTGATATAAGCGGAGGAACCACCGTAGCGACCGCCACATTCACAGGGCCTCACGGTGAACGTACCCTCGGTGACCATCCGCGAATATATGTGGTGACGGAAGGAAAAGGTGATGTTATCATCGACAAGCAAGTTACTGAGGTGCGTGCCGGTGATGTGATTGCGATTCCCCCTCATGCGACCTACGACCTTACTCCCAAAGAAGGAAAACTCTGCGTTATTCTGTTTATGGAGCTGTTAGATACGTCAAAACTTCCGAAGTAGGATATTTACCCCCCTATGCCGTAGATGACGAAGAGGGTTGCTCCCACCCACAGTACGACTGTGGAAAGAAGCGGCAAATCGGTGGTGAGAATCTGTTCCGGTGATTCACCTTTCCCGTGATAGATAAGTTGCATGTACCGCATGATGCCGTACAGCACAAAGGGAATCGTCATCATCATCCACTTCCGATCGGGGATTCCGATGACAAAATCACTGTAGTTTCTAAATATTATTCCCTGAGTAATGGGTCGTTCCAGAAAAGTAAAATACGTATAGGAAATAAACGTACTGGTCGCAAACATTGACGTATAGGCGTCCAGAAGCTTTTCCGAGTAATGGGAAAGCGCCGCCCGCGTATCTTTGGGTGAGGCATCACCGGATCCTTGGATAAGAGTGAGTTCCGCCCGCCTTTTTCCGATAGCAAGAAATAGCGCAAGCGATAATGCGGCGAGCGCCAGCCAGATGGAGATATGATAACCGCTGGCGGCTTCTCCGGCGTAGACGCGCAACACGTACCCCGTCGTTATGGCGATAATATCGACGACCGAAATATGCTTTAACACCACGGAGTATGAATACTGCAGAATGATAAAGCCGACGGAGAAAAGAAAGAACGTATGTCCTACGGAACTGGCGATGGCAAGTCCACCCGCGAGCATCAAAAGCGACACCAACAGTGCCGTCTTAATGGGAAGTTTGCCGCTTGCGACGGGACGGAATTTTTTGAACGGGTGACGCCTGTCTGCGGGCGCATCGAGCACGTCATTTAATATATAGTTCGATGAGGAAAGCAAACAAAACGAGATGAAGCCTAAAATCGTGGCGATAAAAAGCGGTCCATAGAAGAGTTGCCCCGTAAAAAATATCGTGGTGAACAACGCCAGATTTTTTAGCCACTGTCGTGGTCTCGCTGCTTTGAGAATTGCGTAAAGTAGCTGACCCATACAAAAAACATGGTCAACGCAACAGCCACAGCAATAAACGCAAACACTTTAAGCGTGCTTGTGACTGTGAGTGAGACCAGCCCCAGTATAGCCGAGACTCCCCAGTAAAACAAGGCTATCTGCGGTTTGCTCCATCCGAGATCCAGAAGTTTATGATGGAGGTGTCCGCGGTCGGCAAGGACGGGAGATTTTTTGGTCCCGATACGACGGACAAGGGTTGCCACCGCATCGAGCATAGGGATGCCGAGGACAAGCAACGCCGTGCCCAATTTGGCAAATGATAAAATTCCCAAAAGTGCCAGAAAGAATCCCGCAAGTGTCTTACCGCCGTAGCCGGGCATAATCCGTTGCGGATAAAAGTTCCAGGGAAGAAAGCCGAGGTATGCGCCGGTGACGATAAACGCAAGAATGGTTACCCAGATTTGCTGAGGATCAAGGAGACTATAACGAAGCGACAAAAGCCCTAAGACAAACGCGGATATGGCGACATAGCCGGGCATTTGTCCGTCAACGCCCGCACTCCATCCGATGATATTCATCGTCCAGACTATCCAAATAACGGCAAGGACGTGCGGTAGACCCACGGTTATATCGAAGGGGAGCGTAACGCTCCACGCCGCAAGCGGCAGTACCCCGCCGGTCAGGGGATTGGTGATAAAGGGGATTGAACTGCCGGTTATAACAACAAGCAGTGCCACCGCCACATTTGTGATAAGCCGTAAATACGGGTTCACATCCTTTTTATCATCCATGAGACCCACCACGGTAAGAATGATACTGCCGGCAACAATACCGATAATCTGAGGGGTGATGGGCAGTGTAATAAGGATCGTTACTCCTATTCCGATAAGAAGCGCCAATCCTCCCGCACGGGGAATAATCCCTTTGTGGGTATGGGCGGGGTGATACCGATGTTTTGGGTCATCCACCAGCCCGAACCTGCGGGCAAGTCTCATAACCAGCGGGGTTGTCACTCCGGTAATTAATGCCGCGATAAGTAATGGAGGAAGAAACGGTGTCATTTAGCTGATGAGCGTAATGATACGAACTACAATAATGGTGCTGATCACGGAAATAAGGAGCGAGGTAAGTGACAATACCCTGGCAAACATGGGATGATCTTTTGCCGATCGCGCGACCATACTGCGGTTCACCATATACACGATAATTGCGGTGAGTATGGGTATCGTCAGAAAAAACGGTGAAGCGAGCCGTTCCTCACCCCACGGTTTGCTGTACCAGATAGGGATTTTTGGCGGCAACAGCCGCCAGGCTAACCCGAGGGTGGATGCGCCGATAACCGCCTGTGCGATAACGGCAACCCTCGCGAGCCGCTGTTCCCACGTGGTATCGGTATATCTGAGGCTCTCAAGGAGTCCGTCAGCTTTTTGGATGGGGAGGGTAAATTTCATAGCGGCATCCGATAAACGACATCAAACGTTCCGTCGGTATGGATAAGAAATGCTCGACTCGGATATATGGGATAATCGCGTACCATGCGGGACGGTGTTATAAGCGCATCGCCTATATACCAGGGGAAAATATTATCGTTGGGGTTGTACAAATATACTTTGGACGAATCTTTCGTGTAGTACAGCGTTTCCAGATAAATCAACGAGTCGGAAGCCAACACCACATCGCCGGGTTTCATCAGGGCATGCACCTGTTCAAACGTTTCCCGTACCGGTGTTTTGGCATGGAACGGTGCATACCACCAGTTGATCCAGATTACTCCTGCAAACAGGATTGCCGCCGTTATTTTTTGGAGTAAGGGTTTTCGTATTGCCGCAAGTGCCGCGGTGACTACCAATACTTCCGCTACGGTTACGGGAATAAGGTATCTATTTACAAATAACGGTTTGATAAACGATATGCCGATAATACCGATAAGGGGGATAAGCCCGAAAAAAAGCAAAAGACGCACATGTTCCCTCATTTTGCTCCCCGCGATTGCTCCCCAACCCGCAAGCACGATGCCGAGTGACAGATAACGGGTATATTTCCATCCGAACCACGGGGTACCTTCGTAGCCGACAAACATATTGCCGAGGACGGATCTGACAAGTTGCACATCAACCGGGAAGTACCATGACGACTTCATGCGACCCATCTCAAGGCCGATACGGATAAGCCAGGGCACCATCAAAAGTACGGCCAGGGCGACACTGCGAACGCCGGAATCTTTTGCAACACGCCCCAGCATGCGGAGAAAAGATTGATGCTTTTGGAAAAGCTGATGCCGCTCTACAAACAGCCGGTGCAAAAACAGGGCGCCGACAAACGGCAGGATATAAACGTGGGTATAGAACCCGAGAACCGCCGCTACCACAAACCATAGCCACCGTTTTGTGGCATAGGCGTATAGCGTTGCCGTCGCAAAAAATATATACCAGCCGTACGTGCGCACTTCAAACGCGTAATACAACAACATCGGGTTAACGAAGAAGAAAAGCGGCACAAACCAAGCGAGCCAGTGTTTTTTATAAAGTTGATCCGCCCATTCGATGATGATGACCGTGGCAAGCAAAAATCCTACGAGCGACAGACTTCGCGCGGCAAGTTCACTCGTGCCGAATATCTTGATCCAAAAGTGAAGCATGGTGTAGTAAAGCGGCGGTTCAAACCCGAGTCGGGTGAAGATAAACGAAAGAGATTCCTTTGCGGCGAGCACCGAAAACGCCTCATCCCGCCAAAAACTCTGCACAAGATAGAGAAGCGGGGTATGCGACAGCAGATAATTCAACATACGATGCTATTATATCTTTTCCGTCACGCGATATTCCAGTCGCTTGCCTAACATCAGGCGCGTATGCGCATCGAGTCCCGGAAGTGCTGACAGGAAGAATGAAATGATGGGAAGGGTGAGCCACTGCAGGTATAAAAGCGGCAGTTTCCATTTGGGGTATGCTTTCGGCGGCGGAGGCTTAATACGCCAATCAATGATAAAGACGATAAGCAAGAAGATAGTTGATAAGGTAAGGATCCCGGAGGAAATCTGAGCGAGATTATGACCGAGAACCGTTCTGCCGAATACGGGATTAATAAGCGGGGGAACGGTACTGCCTATCGTCAGAATAAACCAATTGGTCGGCCAAAGAATGTGATGTTCAAGAAGCGATGAAACGCGCCGTACCCGTTCGGAAAGTTTAATTTCGGGATGGAGAAACGATTGCCGTATCACATAAGGGATATCGGATACGCCCCATGCCCATCGTTTTGCCTGCTCGTATTGGTTGACGAACGTGTTCACGAATCCGTGACTTTCCGCGGCATCGACGAGTATCGGCAAGAAAATCGGGCGAACCGATACTTTCTCCCCCCGGGTAAAGAAGACGGAAAAGAACATATGATAGTCCTCGGGGATGACATCCACCGCCCAAAACCCTACTTCACGGGCGGTCCGATATGCGAGAGAATACGTCGAAAAATTGATGAGTTTCGATTCCTGTGAAAGGAACGCCAAATTCCACATGCTGTTTAACGTATTGAGAAACCTGTTGGGAAGCGGAATTCGCCAGATATTGCTGTAGAACATGATGCTTCCCTGGTAGAGGTGGTCAAACCGATTGGTATCGGTCAAAAACTGAAACGCCAGCGCAGAAAAATATTTGGGGTGCGGAAGCGCATCGGCATCACAGGAAGTAATGGTCAGCCATTCGTCGGGTATCCGATGTTTTTTGATATAAATATCCGCCTGTTTTGCCGCCCAAGCCATATTCGAAGATTTTCCCGCAATTTCTCCCGGGGCGAGCGTATGTTGCGTGACCAGAAAATGCCCGAATGTTTTGCCGAACTCTTTTTGAAGAAGCGCGCCCGTTGCTACCGCCGCCGGATCTTTCGTTTCAGTCGCAAGCACGATGATCATGCGTTCTGTGGGGAAATCCTGATTGGCAAGGTTTTCAAGCGTCCGTTTTAAAATATGCACGGGCTCCCGATATTCCGGGATGACGATCATGTGCCAGACGTCATTAAAATGGGGAAACGATTCCGCTTGCGCGCGCCAATTGACCGCGGCGTGCGCCGTATAGGTGATAAATGATCGCAATGCATAATTGACCAGTGTCACCGATTTATAAAACCAATACACGTCAAACGTGATGATGAAGTAGGCAACCAACGCTGGGTGCCAGAACGAGAGCCATAACGGCATGGTGATGATAATCCATGAGGTGAGCGGTATCGAGATCTCAAGAAGCCGCTGAGTTTTGTTTGGGTAGAGTTCGAATAGCCGGCGCATAGAATCAAGCTAAATTATACCATGCGGGAAGCATTACCGCGAAAAGCCGGCGTTTAATAAACAAGCCCGAAGAGAGCCTGCGCGTTTCGGGTGGTAGTTTCCCGTATCTGTGCAACGGGCTTATTCTGAAGCAGGGCAATTTTTTCCGCGATAAGGGGGATATACTTTGGTTCGTTTCGTTTGCCCCGATGGGGAACGGGAGTAAGGTACGGTGCATCGGTTTCCAACACAAGTGAATCCTCGGGGATATGGGGGACGACCATGGGCAGTTGCTTCGAATAGGTCACATTGCCGTCGATACCGATATAAAATCCCAGAGATACGGCAATCCGAAGGTCCTGCTGACTGCCCGAAAAACAGTGAAAAACTCCACGCGGAATTTTAGGAAGACTGGTTATGATGCCGAATACATCATCAAATGCTTCGCGGCAATGAATGATAACAGGTAAATCATACCTTACCGCCAAATTGAGTTGTTCGATAAATAAGCGTTGTTGGACGTCTTTCCTTCCCGCCGCGACCTCGCCGCGATACTCATGGTAATCCAAACCGCACTCGCCGATTGCCACGATGAAAGGTTTATTTTCGGGATTGTTAAGGAGCGTTTCGAGGTAACTCAAATCGGGATTTTTCGGCGCTTCATACGGATGAAACCCTACGGCGGCATAGACGACGGAGGGATGTAATTTTGCAAGATGCAATGCCGTACGGCAAGAATTATGATCCACCCCGGGGACGACGAATTGTTTTACTCCCGCTTTTTTGGCATTGCCAATCACCGCGGCCCGATCCGTATCGAAATCGGCAAAGTTTAACTGGACGTGGGTATCGATATACATACTTTTAACAAGGTAACTCGTACCACTCACCGTTAATTTATGTAAGGCGCGGGAACATGGGCGGTTCGGCTTTTATCGCGGAACCGGAAAATTGTCTGGTGATTTTGTTCGCGGTTTCGGGCATAAACGGCTGTAACAATACCGATATCGCGCGAATTGCCTCAACCGATTTTTCAAGTGCCGCACGTTTTTCATCGCCGACAAGTTTCCAGGGAGCGGTGTCATTTATGTATTGATCCGTAGCTTTAATATCGTTCCATACCGTTTTCACCGCTTCGTCAAATGCAAAGTTTTTTAATGCCGTTTCATACGGGGTTTTTGCCACCGTTATCGCATACGCCTCTGATTTCATCGGTGCAAAGGTAAGCCCTTCGGCAAGTTTTGCAACTCGGGAAACAAGGTTTCCCAGTCCGTTCGCTAATTCTGCGTTATAGAGCTCTTTAAATCGGCGCTCGGAAAAATCTCCGTCACTGGTTGCCGGTATTTCACGCAAAAAGTAATAGCGGATCGCGTCGGTGCCGTATTTGTCTATCAACAGGTGAGGGTCGATAACATTACCGAGCGTTTTACTCATTTTTTGTCCGTTCACGGTGAAGTATCCGTGAACAAATAATGCCTTCGGTGTCGGAAGTCCTGCGGAAAGCAAAAATGCCGGCCAATACACCGCGTGGAAGCGGCTGATACCTTTGCCGATTACATGGACATCGGCAGGCCACCATTTATTATATTGAGTTTCATCCCAGCCGAATCCTACTCCGGATTGGTAGATGTTTAACGCATCAAACCAAACGTACATGCGCTGTGTGTCGTCTCCGGGTACGGGAACTCCCCAGTTTTTCGCGCGTTCATTACTTCGTGAGATACTGATATCCATAAGCGGCTGTTTGAGGAATGATAACACCTCATTTTTTCTCGATTCGGGAGTAATCGCCAATTTCCCTGAGGTAATCAGATGAATGATCTGGGACTGATATTTTGAAAGACGGAAAAAATAATTTTCTTCCTTTACGACTTCCAATTTCTTTCCGGGATGTTCATAACATTCACCGTTTTCATTGAGTTCTTCCGGTTCATAAAATGTTTCGCACCCTACGCAGTACAGTCCTTCATAAGATTTTTTATAAATATCTCCTGCCTTGTCGCACAGTTCCCACAGTTTTTGACTGGCGGGGAAGTGGTTATCGGTATCGCTTCCTTTTTGCCAGATATCAAATTGGCACGCTAATGCCTTCGTAAGCTCGTAAAATTTGATGTTATTATCATCGATAAATTCCTGTACGGGAACCCCGGCTTTTTCCGCCGCCTGCACATTCTTTAACGCGTTTTCATCGCCGCCCGAGAGTAATCGCACGTCTTCACCCAGTAACCTATGAAATCTCGCAATCACATCACCCTGGACAAATTCAAGCGCATGTCCAATATGCGGTGCCGCATTGACGTAAGGAATCGCACAGGTAATATAGAATTTATTTTGCATACTCCGTATTTTACTACATTCAATGCATTGCCGAGCGGGATTATCCTTGCCAATCGGCGACGCCTCGTGTCGTGGGTCGGGTATCCCCGCACGGGAGTAGCTCGCTTACCGGGACAATCCGTACGGGTACTGCCTGAGAATACAGCTTTTTTCGTCGGGTAAAACCGCGCAGAGACATATCAATGGAGTGATTTTGGATAAGCACCCGCGCATTTTCCCCCTCGGTAGTAATGAGCGTCACGTCATAGACGTTGCCGTCGATCGGGAGCCGATATGTTTTTCCGATAGTCAGTTGTTCACGATTCATATGCGATACTTGCACCCGTTCATAGCGGGATTGGCGGTCGGATGCCCGCATAAATTGCCATTCATCCGGCTACCGACGCAACAAAAAAACCCCGCCTGGCGGGGTTTGTTTTTTCCATGAGCAAACCTCCGTCAGCCGGATTTGTTTGCCATCATCATGGAAATGATGTGTGTCATGTTCACGTAACTATACCACAACGTACGATGAATTCAAGCCGTCGTATCCTTCCAAAGGTATTCCAGTGCGATCACGCACGCGATCATAAGCAGAAAATACAGGGGATGTTTGAGACCGAGCATTCGGAGAATAAAATAGAGAACAACGCTTCCGGCACCGACAAGCGAGCGACGCACACTGCCGCCGATGTAGAGGGAAAAGAGCATCGTTGCCGCGGCAAGCAGGAAAAAAAATACGCCGATAGAGACATATGAGGAAGGAGGCATGACGTTCACAAACGCCGACAGAAGGATAAGCGCGCTTACCGCAAAAAACAGATGGAGCGGATTTTTGGATTTTCGGATTCTCTCCATACATTTATTGTAGGTGAGTTTATGAGCGTGCTACAATGGGTGCGATCATGAGCCCCGATTTTTTTATCCTTATTGCCGTCATTGTCGTCGGATTCGGAGTGCTCACGTACCTTGTCAAAAAAGAGCTTTCCGGTTTGAGCGGGAAGCGGGATGACATAACCCTCACCGAGTGGCTCAAGTCCATGCAGGCATCAATCGAAAATACGAACAAGGTGCTCAATGAGGCGATGCGCGGACAAACAACCGATGTGAGCCGTCTTCTTCAGGCAAACACGAAGGAGCTCAATGAGCGGCTTGATATGGCAACAAAGGTCATCGGTGACCTGAAACAGAACCTGGGCGAAATGTCTGAGGTGGGCAAAGGAATACGGAGTCTTCAGGAATTCTTGCAGTCCCCGAAACTTCGCGGAAATATAGGGGAGCAGGTACTGCAGGATATGATCGGCCAGACATTCCCCAAAAATTCATTTCACCTTCAATACGCATTTAAGAGCGGTATGAAAGTTGATGCGGTGTTAAAAACCGATGCGGGACTTCTGTGTGTCGATTCCAAATTTCCCATGGAGAATTTTACGAAAATGCATAAAGGCCCTACGGAAGCCGAACGGCATCAGGCCAAAAAGGATTTTCTCTCCGACGTAAAAAAACATGTAACGGATATAAGCCGCAAGTATATATTGCCGGAAGAAGGCACGATGGATTTTGCGCTCATGTATATCCCATCGGAGGGCGTGTATTACGAAATGGCCAATATGGAGGAGCTCATGGATTATGCGAGGAAACTCCGCGTGTATCCCGTTTCTCCCAACACGCTGTATGCGCATTTACAGGTATTGCTCCTTTCCTTTCAGGGAAAAGATTTGGAGCAAAAATCCCGACGGTTATTTCAACTGCTTCGCGGTATTCAAAAGGACTACGCGAAAATCGAGGAGGGGTTGGGTACGCTCGGAAAACACATCAATAACGCATATAACTCCATGGGAAGTGTTTCCGGATCGTTTTCACTGCTCGGACAGAAATTAACGCAGACCCAGGCATTGGAAGCGGATGAAGAGGAAAAAAAACTGACATAACTCTATGAAAAACGCGCTGATTCTTCACGGTACGGCAAATAATCACACCGGCAATTGGTTTCCGTGGTTAACCCGTGAACTTGAAAAACAGGGCTATCGGGTCTTTTGCCCTGACCTTCCGCAAGCAGAGCGACCGAATATCGGGCGATACACAGAATATATCCTTTCAAACTGGCGCTTTGATAATGAATCGATCATTGTCGGACATTCGTCGGGGGCGGTGGAAATCTTGGGATTACTTCCCCAAATCCCCAAAGATGTCGTTATTGCAAAAGCGATTTTGGTTGCGGGATTTACTGATTCGCTGGGAGATACCAAGTCCGAGCTTTTTTTAACTCCTTTTGATTATCCGGCAATCAGAAAGAAAGCAAGAAAATTCATATTTTTTCATTCGGACACCGATCCGTACGTACCCCTTTCTCACGGAGAAAAACTGCATGCGCTACTGGGAGGCGAGCTTATTATCGTCAGGGATCAGGGGCATTTTAATTTGGAAAAGGGTCCGCAGTATAAAGAGTTTCCGATGCTTCTCGAAAAGATACTTGAGTAAGTCTATAATGTCCACACCATGGCAAGTGTCCCTCAAGCCAGTAAAAAACTCAACGCACAACAGCAGGACGCGGTAACGTTTGGTGAAGGCCCGCTCCTCATTATCGCGGGTGCAGGGACCGGCAAAACCACCGTCGTTACGGAACGCATTAAACACCTGATCGGTACCGGCAAGGCGCTTCCCTCGGAAATACTCGCCCTTACGTTCACCGAGAAGGCCGCAAAAGAAATGGAAGAGCGCGTGGATGTCATCATGCCGTACGGATATACCAACATGTGGATATCCACTTTTCATAAATTTTGCGATCGCTTGCTTCGCCAGGAGGCTATTCATGTCGGCTTAAACCCCGCATATCGGCTCATGACCGATACGGATGCGACAATGCTTTTCCGAAGCCGGTTATATGATTTTCATCTCGAGTATTTCCGCCCGCTGGGAAACCCCAACAAATTCATAAAAGGAATGCTCCAGCATATATCGCGGCTTCAGGATGAAGACATATCGCCGGAAACCTACAAGGCGTGGGTACAAAAGCGGGAAAAAAATGCAAAGGAGGAAGAGGAAATTCAGGAAGCGGCAAAATACCGTGAGCTTGCCGATACCTACGAAGCCTACCAGTTACTCAAGATACGGGAAGGGCTCATGGATTTCGGCGATCTCATCACCCAAACATTGGGGTTGCTTCGTAGCAGGAAAAATATCCTGAACTTTTATCAAAAACAATTTAAATATATTTTGGTGGATGAATTTCAGGATACGAATATCGCGCAAAATGAACTGGTCTCATTGTTATCGGGGAAACTTCAAAACATCACCGCCGTTTGTGACGATGATCAGAGTATTTATAAATTCAGAGGTGCCGCGGTATCGAATGTACTGAGTTTTCGAAAAAATTTTCCCAAGGCAAAGCTTATTGTGTTAAGTCAGAATTACCGCTCCTCACAGGCGATTCTTGATGCGAGTTATCAGCTTATTCAAAACAATAATCCCGACCGGTTGGAAATCAAAGAACACATCAATAAAAAACTTACGGCGAACAGGGATGCCGCCGCGGTATGGCCGATGCTTATCTACGCGGACCGGGTCGAAAATGAAGCGGATGAAGTGGCCAAAAAAATAAGATCGCTTACCACCTCAGGTGATCACACCAACACGTACGAATGGAAGGACATTGCCATCTTAGTGCGCGCCAATAATCATGCGGAGCCATTCGTTCGCGCGTTTATGCGTCATGGAATTCCGTATCAATTTTTGGGTCCGGGGCAATTATTCCGACAGCCGGAAATAAAAGATCTGATAGCGTATCTTCAGGTTATTCATAATTTTGAGGATAACGTTGCCCTGTTTCGTATTTACTCGATGAAATACTTTGCCATGAACGCCCGCGATATTGCCGCGGTTACCCTGTTTGCCAAAAAACAGAATATGTCCCTTTTCGAAGCGAGTGAAATAATTGCCGGGGTCAGCCGCCGCGAAGGGATAACGCCCCCGGAAATTGACGAGGATACGGTGGCCAAGATCACATCGCTCATCACCATGATCCGTAAGCATTTGGGGTTGGTAACGCAGGAAAGCGCCGGGCAAATACTTTTTTACTTTCTTTCAGATACCGGCATGCTGAAGAATATTCTGGACTATAGTGCACCGATCGATGAAAAAATCGCGGGCAATATTTCCAAGTTTTTCAGCAAACTCAAAACCTATGAAACGGATCATGATGACGCCAGCGTTACCGCGGTTCTCGACTGGATTGAATTATCCATGGATTTGGGGGAATCCCCGCTTTCGGGAGACACAGACTGGACGGCCAATAACGCCGTCAATATTCTGTCGGTACACGGTTCGAAAGGTCTCGAGTTTCCCGTCGTGTTTTTGGTGAACATGGTATCGGCCCGGTTTCCGACTACCGAGCGCAGGGAAACGATCCCCATCCCCGAGGCGCTTATAAAAGAAGAGTTACCGGAAGGAGATTATCATCTTCAGGAAGAACGGCGGCTTTGTTATGTCGGTATGACCCGGGCACGGGATCTTTTGTATTTGACCGGCGCAAACTATTACGGTGAAGGAAAGCGTGAGAAAAAACTTTCACCGTTTGTCTATGAAGTAATACGTACGGCTTCCATCATTCCTCCTCATGAACAACCCCAACAAATTCCGCTTCTTGATTGGAAAAAAGACGAACGGGAACAGACAAATGAACCGTCGTCATCTCCCGTTGTCGTCACCTATCTCTCCTATTCGCAGATAGAAACATTCCGCCTGTGTCCGTTGCACTACAAACTCCGCTATCTCCTTCATATCCCGACGCCGCCGTCCGCTTCGTCTTCATTCGGCACGAGTATTCATAACGCATTATTTGATTTTTACTCCCTGCATGCGAAAGGCACGAAAGTCACAAAGAAACTTCTTTTGGAATTGCTGGATACGCGATGGAAACACGAAGGCTATGAAACAAAGGCAAGGGAAGCGTTGCTTCGCAAAAAAGGTGAAGCGTATCTTGCCGACTATTATACGAGCCAATTTGACCCCGATACCGTTGTTGCCGCGCTCGAACAGCCTTTTACCGTCCCGGTGGAAAACGACGGGCGATCGGTGAGTATCGGCGGAAAAATTGACAGGATTGATGTTCTTCCGGACGGAAAAATAGAAATTATCGATTACAAAACGGGAAGGATGCCGAGCAAAAGAGAAGTGGATGCGAATCTTCAGCTTTCCATCTACGCGCTTGCGGCAAGTTCGATACCCGGTTTGCCGTTCGGGAAAAAGAGCGAGGATATCACGCTTTCATTATATTTTTTCGACACGAAAACAAAAATATCGACGATAAGAACCGTCGAGCAACTTGCCGTGGAACGTGCAACCATCATCAACATCGCAAAACAAATCGAAACATCCGATTTCCGGTGTTCAGGAAACTTACTGTGTAAAGAATGCGAATATCGGATGTTTTGCGGTATCACGTAACCGGTTCTAACCCGGGAGGGGATAATACAGCGTTTCTCCTCCGAACCCCTCTTTGAATTTGGTGAAGCCTTTCCATTCGGTATTTTTGTTCGCAATCCGTTCATCCCATACGCCGACAAAATCGAAAAAATTCATTTTTCGTTGTCTGGCCAGTTTGATAGCCTCCCATACCAAAAGCGTCGGGGCAAACAGCTTCTTTCCTCGTCTGGTGGCGCCCGCTATCCAGTAATAGCCGATACGGTTACAAAAGAGCATGAGTACGGTTCCCACCGCAGTACCCTTCGAATCGTACGCAAAAAGAATCGCTTTATTTTTTTGGGGGAGAATTGCCCAGAGTTTGGTAATCCCCGTGGTGGTAATAAATCCCAATAATCCCGCAGACCTGTTTTTCAATCGAACCATTGCCCGGATGTCCTCGGAAATCCCGATACGCACTCCCGCTTTCAGCGCTCGTCGAACCGCCCGCCGTTTTGCCTCACTCAATTGCGAAAACAATGCGTCTTCGGATCCGGACAGTGGTATGCGTATTGTTTTCGAGGGAATATAGGGATCGGTATTGACGGTCATATCTTTCGCCATCGATTTTGTCCATCGGGTCAGATCGGCTTGCCGTACCCGGCTGTCCGGTTCGATAACGAGCGTCCTCACTCCGTACGACTGGAGGAGTCGCAGTACTTTTTTGCGATCGGGGAGTTTGATACACCGCTGGATTTTGGCGATCCCGCCGAAAATCCAAAACGGTTTGATAAAAATAAAACAACCGTCCAACGACTCCACTTTCCATCCCAACGAACGGATATACTTTGCATACAGCGGTGATTGTTGAATTTCCATAATGCTCCTTACGAAGACCGTTTGAGGAAAAACCAGCGGACGGTATCGATTACCGTATAGAGTCGGTAAAGGAATGGCGATATGACAAGGTCAAATGATCCGGCATAGGTGACGTGGCGCGGGCGAAACCCCTGTTTAAACCGATGAAAGCCGAACCAAGGGTCATTGGAATCGGGATGTTCTCCGAGTGCACCCCATAAATCAAACGCTTCATACCCTTCCTTCTTTGCCCAACGGGCAATTTCCCACAGTAAGAGGGTGGGTGCCATCACTTCCCGATGCAGTCTGCTTGATGCGCCGTACGGATAATAAACGGTTTTGTTCCAGCAAAAAAGCACCCAGGCGGCAAGAACCTCACCCTGATACCGTGCGGTAAAAAGCTTGGCAATCCCCGCTTTGGATAACGTATCCCACATGGTTTGGTGGTAAGCGGAGTTGTGTGCATAAAATCCCTGGCGGGATGTCGTCTCCGCGCTGAGTCGCAGATACTCGTGAAACGCTTCGGGTGATGAATCCTGGGTTACCGTAACGCCGTGTTTTTGTGCAACCTTCAGGTTATACCGCGTTTTGGGGTGCATTGCGGCAAGGAGCTCGCTTTCCGTTTTCGTTAAGTCCAATATGAATGAGTGAGGAGTAAAAAGGGGATGATGGGACGGAACCAATAATGGAGCATCGGAGGGAGGGACGAACGCGTGTTTTTCGACGTCGGGTTCAAGCTGGATATAGATCGCTTTTTTTCCCTTCCCGAGTTTAGTGAGCGTTGCTAGCATTGTCGACGTTATAGCGGGTCCCTTCGGAAAATATCCGACGGTAAAGGGAAGATACGGCAATTTATGAAAGGTGAGTTGCCAATTGTGTATGCGCGTTACATCGATGCCCATACGTTCACGGAAGACACCCCATTGCCAGCTTTGTAGCGGGTGGGTAACCCGTGCATTCCATGCGGTGATTTCCGTAGAAAGCAGATCTGCGGGGGGCTTTTTGGCTATCGGCATATCCGTATTATCGCGCTTTTACGCATGTGGTACAATATTTACCGATGAAGGTGCAAAGGAAAAATACGAAAGAACAATCCGTCGGTTGGTTGCCAATTGATAGTCGTTTAATTTCTCCGTTAATTTCTTTCAGTCATGTCAAAGGGATAGCAAAATTGTTTCTTGTGGTGGAAATGATATTTGCGTTAAGCGTCGTGTTAGGTACCTTCGTCATTCTTCTTTTTCACTTCGCCGTTTAAAAAAACACATCCTCGTCCCTATATCCGCGGTCAGCGGACATAGATACTTGCATGTCCATCGCATGCTCAGGAATATCCGCGATGAACCGGGATATGGTATTTTGTGTCCGTTGTCCGAAAAACAATCGACGGTTTGCAAACGTAAGATAGAGTTTTTCCTTTGCCCGGGTAATGCCCACGTAGCACAGACGACGTTCTTCCTCGAGCTCATCTTTTTCCATAAGCGCCCTGCTATGGGGAAAAATTCCTTCTTCCATGCCGACGATCGCCACGATGGGAAATTCCAAACCTTTCGCGGCATGGAGTGTCATGAGGGTGACCGCCTGGCGATTTTTTCCCATCTCCTTGACCGAGCGGGGAACATACTCCTGTTCGACAAGTGCGACATTTTCAAGAAATTCGGTAATATCGGGAAACTCGGTCGCCACCGAACGGAGTTCCTTTATATTTTCCAATCGGGAAAATTCCTCCTCCACTTTGGCGTCATATAGATCGAGATATCCGGTGGCGTCCAGCGTTGTATCGAGCAACGCAAGCGTCGTGGTGCCCTTACTGTCAGAGTCTGTTTTATAGCGTTGGGCAAAATCGAGAAATTTCGATAACCTTCCTTTTCCCAATTTTTCAATCCGATGATAGGAAACCGTATCTTTCGGATTCACCAATACCCGAAGGTAAGAAAGCACGTCCTTAATTTCCTTCCGTTCATAAAATCGAGTCCCGCCGACGAGGGTGTACGGAACTCCCGCGTGAAGCAACGCCTCTTCAAGAACACGCGATTGCGCGTTAGTGCGGTACAGGATCGCAAAATGCGAGAACGGTTTTCCCGATCGGAGAATAGTCTGAATGAGGTAGGTCGCTTCATCCTGTTCATTCCGTGCCTCATACAGCGTGATCATTTCTCCCGATGCTTTTTCCGTCCACAACTTCAGTACGGGATGTGAAGTGTTTTTGGCGATTACCCCGTGGGCGGCATCGAGTATCGTTTGGGTTGATCGATAGTTTTGTTCCAAATGGAAAACCGTAACGTCAGGATAATCGTTTTTGAAATTTGTTATGTTACGGAAATCGGCGCCCCGCCAACGATAGATTGATTGCGACGCATCGCCGACCACGCAGATATTACGCCATCGTTTTGAGAGTATCTTCGTCAACATATATTGTGCTTTGTTCGTATCCTGATATTCATCGACGAGCACGTAATGATATTTTTCCTGATATTTTCCCGCGACTTCCGGATATTTTTGAAAGAGCAAAACGGTTTTTGCGAGCATATCATCGAAATCAAGCGCCTCGTTGGTGAGGAGGAGTTTTTGATACCCAAGATAGACGCGGGCGACGGTTTCCTGAAAATTGCCCCGTGCATACGTGGGGTATTCAAGAGCGGTGATAAGTTCGTTTTTTGCCTGTGATATGGTGGAAAGGACGGCGCGCGGATTATACAGCTTCGTCGAAATATCCAGTTGTTGCATGACTTCCTTGATCGCGTCAATCTGATCCTGGTCGTCGTAAATAACAAAGCTGGGTGAAATACCGATATGGTGGCCGTCGATACGAAGTATTTTGGCGCATAGCGCATGAAACGTTCCGGCAAACGGCAATTCCCGATCCGCAATAAGCGCACGAATCCGCTCTTTCATTTCTTTTGCCGCCTTGTTGGTGAAGGTGACCATCAGTATGTTGTGCGGGGAAACATGTTTTTTTGCGATAAGGTAGGCAACCCTGCAGGTAAGCACCCGTGTTTTTCCACTGCCGGCGCCCGCAAGGATAAGAACCGCGCCATCCGTGTGCGTTACCGCGGCCTGTTGCGCGGCGTTTAAATCATTGAGGAGATCGTCGATCATAGACTATAATAGTAGCATATGAAAAAGCTTTTCATTTTGGGTAATTGGAAGTCCAATAAAACGCTTTCCGAAGCAAAATCGTGGCTTGCTGATGTTGACCGAACATTCCCCGCTCTTCCTCCCCATGTTACCGTCATCGTTTGTCCGAATTTTCTCGCTCTTCCTCTTTTTGCCGAAAAAACACACGGTTTTTCGGTCGGCGCACAGGATATCTCACCGTATGAAACCGGTGCCTATACGGGGGAAATCGCCGCAGACATGGCGAAATCACTCGTCAGTCATGTCATGATCGGACACTCGGAGCGACGCAAGTACTTCGGTGAGACCGATGAGACGGTGGCGGAAAAGACAAAACGGGCGATAGCGGCAGGTATTATTCCGATCGTGTGTGTCTCGGCGATTGATCAGGTACAAGCGCTTGCAGTACTCGCTCCCGAATTTTCCGGGAAGGGGATATTTTTGTATGAGCCGCTGTTTGCCATAGGGTCAGGCAAATCGGACTCCCCGGAAAACGCCGATCGAGTGGCGGGTGATATCGCCGCACTTTTCCCGACGGTGCCTATTATGTACGGCGGCAGTGTCACCGCGGAAAACGTCAAAGGGTTTATCAACGCGACGCATTTGTCGGGGGTCGGAGCCGGAGGAGCAAGCCTTACCCCGCATACATTTCTTGCGCTTATCACGTCGGTCATCGCATAACTTACTTTTCTATGGAGTCACGGACAAGGCGCATTTACGCGTCCAAAATAAAAATAGGTATTTTTCTGGTACTCGTTATCATGCTTTTGACGCTTATCGTCAAAGCCGTGCAATTTTCGCGCGGATTCATGACGACAACAGGGATAACCCCCACAACCCTTATGCGGTTGGTGTTCGATTCGGGAGCCGACCTTCATCCGATAGACGGACGGGTAAATATTTTACTTCTGGGTATTCCCGGCGGTGACCATGACGGCACCGACCTTACCGATACGATTCTGGTGCTTTCATTCCATATGAAAAATCAGTCCCTTGCCATGATATCCGTGCCCCGGGACATATGGTCCGATACCTTGAAGGATAAAGTGAACAGCGCCTACCATTACGGGGAACAAAAAAAGAAAGGCGGCGGGCTGATCCTTGCAAAAGCGATTGTATCGGATGTCGTCGGGTTGCCGATCCAATATGCCCTGGTACTCGATTTTTCGGGGTTCAAGAAAATTATCGATCTTGTGGGAGGGGTTGAAATACAGGTGGAAAAAAGCTTCACCGATAAGGAATATCCTATCCCCGGCAAAGAAAACGACGAATGTAATGGTGACCCGCTCTTTGCGTGCCGGTATGAAGCATTGCATTTTGATGCGGGACCCCAGGTAATGGACGGGGAGCGTGCGTTAAAATATGTGCGAAGCAGACATGCGGAAGGGAATGAAGGAAGTGATTTTGCACGCGGGCGGAGACAACAGGAAGTGTTGCTTGCACTCAAAACGAAACTGTTATCCAAGGATATCTATCTGCACCCTTCCGAAATCGAAAAACTGTATGCGGCGTTTGATGAGGCGACCGACATGGACACCAATATCGGCGAGCTTATGACGATCGGCAAGATGTTTATGCAAACGACAAAGGAAAAGACCACGCGTATATCTTTGGAAGACAAACTTTACACGCCGCCGAGTAGTTGGTACGGCCGGTATGTCCTGCTTCCCAAGGAAAGTTTTCCCGCTATCCACGCGTTTGTTAAGTCCGCATTACCCTAACGCATACCGTCTTTTATCGCAGATATCCCAAGTACCATAGGTGAGTGGGCAGTTATCCCTTGTCTTACCGCCCGCGCTTCGGTGTTGTGTCACTCGCACCGATACGGGTGATGCGTATTACCAAGCATACGTGATCCGATACGGATGAGAGAGGAGAGCAGACGGAATATCCAGAGGGATTAGAACACTAATCCGAGAAGAAGCAGTAATACACCGCCGGCAACCACGCTTGCGCCGAGGACGGAAGGTACCCCCGCTACCGGAATCTTCGGCGTCGGAATGGGCGTCGGCGTTGCTGTGGTGCCCGGAGGCGGTGTCGGTCCCGTTGCGACACGGCAGTCATCGGATGCGATCCAGACATTGTTATTGTCTCTTACCCGACAGGAGAAGCTGTATGCGCCGCTGGTGGTCACCGTATAGGTCGTCGTGAGCGAACCCGGTGAGCCGACATTTTCTTCGACAAGCTTCGTGGACCCGTCCGGCATGGTAAATTCTGCGGCGGTAATGTCCCCGTCGGCATCCCTTCCCACACAGGTTAAGGTGACGGTGTAGGGGACTGTTCCCGTTGCGGGTTCAACCGTGAGATCCACACAAACGGGATTGGTATTGTTGGCAACCGGCGTCGGCGTCGGCGTTGAAGTCGGACCAGGAGTTCCCGTCGGCGTCGGCGTTGAAGTCGGACCAGGAGTTCCCGTCGGCGTCACGGTCGGCGTCGGGGTCGGGGTATTCTCAACCCCGATCGAAAAGACCAATTTACAGTTGATGTCCGACGCTTTGGGGGTTACTTGCGGGACGGTCGGTGCGACGGGTGATTGCTGTTCCAGTTTCGTGCTGGTCAGGTACGCCACCACGCCGATACCCACCGTGATGATGGTGACCGTCATCAAATACCAATATTTCTTTAGGAAATGCATATTAGTGCCATGCTCCGTTCGTAAATACTTCGCCTTCAATGACAAAATCGGTAACGCCGTCGGCTATCGTATAGTTTAACGTAAATTCGTTACTGGCATTTTTGGTGGTGGTTTCCGTCCATGCGCCGCCGTTCACCCGGAAATGCGCCTTGGTGGGCGAGAGGTTGCCCTTGACGGCAAGGACCACTTCGTCGCCTGCCCGAAGCGTGGTGAGATCACTTACCTGGGTGCCGTTTTTATAGATTTTTATGTTTTGACACACCGGGGTGTTACCTGTTGTGGGTGTCGGCGTGGGATTAGTGGTGTCATCATCATCACCGTTATCGTCATCACCGCCGACCGGGACACAACCGTCGCCGTTAGGATTACACTGGTATTGCGGATAACAACAGGTCATGCCGACGCCGTGCTGGTTGGCGCACCATGCCCTTCCTTGGGCTTTACAAGGGCCTTCCGTTTCTCCCGGCAATTCACATCGCGTTTCCGTACACATATCGCCGTCCTGGCAGTGACACACATAGCCTGCGGGACAGGTTCCCTGCGGATTACCATCCGTCGCTCCACTACATTCCTTATATCCGGTACCCCACGCTCTGCTTCGGACGTCGGCGATCTGTTGATTTTTTTGCGAGATAAAATACACGCTCGCCGGCAACACCAATAAAAGTAAAGCGATAAGGGCGATAAGCGGACCCTTTGAGGATTTTTTCGGAAGCGAAGAATGATGGTGCGATTTTTCCTGTGCGGGGGGAACAATCACCGATTCGCTGGGTTTCGTTTCAAGAAGACTTTCGACCAAGGCATCCTGACCCGCGTTCAAAGAAGCGGATGATTCTGCAACCGGCACGGGAGCCGGAGCGGGAACCGAGGCCGGCATGGGATCAAGTGCAGGGACGGGCGGAGCGGGAGGTTCCGGTACTGCGGGAGGAGGAACCACCGGAACGGGTTCCGGTTCCGGGGGAAGGGTATCAGTCGTTGTTTGTGGTTTTAATACATCATCAGCCATACGAATAAATTCGCGTATATAGAATCAGCTTAGTGCACCGATAACATAAGAGTCAAGCGGCGGTCGTACTCACCGTCGTAACGAAAAAGCACCTCCGCCGAAAATGCCTAGACCGAGTATGAGCAGTACGATAAGCGGCAAAGGAAAGCCGGTTTCCGGTATGGGTTCGCCGGCGAGCGTTGCGGTAGGAGTGGGATCGTCCGTAACGGTCGGTTCCGGCGTCAGGGTTGCCGACGGCGTGGCGTCTCCAAGTACTTGGGTGCCGCTCTTTAATATTTCAAACGTGTGGGTGAGCGCGACGGTTTTATTTTGGGCATCTTTCGTCGTTATGGTGACGCTTTGCTTGCCGGGAGCAAGCGGCTTAATGGGCGTATATCGCCATACGCCGTCATTTCCTATGATGACCGTATCGCTCATCGGCTTTTCGATGCCGATGGTTACCAACAGTGGATTCCCGCCGACCCCGGTTCCCTGAATCAGCGGCAGATTTGAGGGTATGGCACTGCCGTCTGCGGGTTTGACGATTGCGACCGTCTGTTTTTTCACTTCCGTTGTTTCGCCCAGTACCGCCGGCTGTGCGGCGGGAGCCGCCGCAAGGGGCGGTTGCCCGATTGTTTCCGCCTGAATTTTACGAAAATCGTAGGTTTTTCCGACCGTCATACTGGGTACGGGATTATCATTCAACGTATCGGTGAGCGCCGTTGACTCACCGTCAGCGCTACGGATGACAATGGATTCATTGATCCGCTCGGCAACGGGCAGGTATCGGTCAAGTGACGTTGTGCGTGCAAGATTCAACGGAATGACCCAGGTGCCTGTCGTTTTTGAGAGGGTTGAGAGTGTTTGCCCGTTTTCAAGCGTAAGATATACCAATGCACCGTCAAGCGGCAGACCGTTGGTTGCGGTGATTTGTCCGTAAGCAGGTTCAATACCCGTTCCGAGACCGGAAATTGCGGGTGCCGTTTTTACTTCGTACGATACCCCGTTATTGGTGTAGGAAACATTGTTGGATACAATGACAAATTTGTACCCCGTATCCGGTTTGAGGTTTCGTACCACCACGGAGTGGGTGGTGTAGGCGGCGGTTGCCGGTTTGGTGTTTGCGGTGGAGTAGCGTTCGTCAAAGAAAAAGTTATCAGGGTTAACCCCGTCCAATCGCACCGAACCGCTGACTTCATCATCCGTCGTCCACGTCACCGTAAATGACGCATCGGTGATATTGGTGACGGTGACGTTTTTCGGAGCATGCGTCGACACCGCCTTGGTCAACAGCGGAGTGACTCTGTCAAATGCGAAGCGAAACACCATAACCGCCGCCACTACAAGCAATAAGCCGACGATGGTGGGGATTTTTCTCTGTTGCATACGTTTTTTGCTAGTCCATGGTACTTCGTGTTTCTAATTCTTCCAATATACTAACATCAATTTTACTTGATAGCGGACTGACGACCTGTTGGACGGGGCGTGCTATCGTCGATGTCTTGGTTGTCTTTACCAATTCGAAAAATACCCACAAAAAAATCGTGAGCATCGTAAAAATCGAAACCAATAATAAATCACGTTCCTCGTCCATAGTTATTCGGTTGAATAATAGGAAGTAAGTTTTAATGATAATTGTAACTCATCGAGTAACACCAGCTTCGATAGTCCTAATTTAAGCGAGATTGTATCGACCGATGCGATCCTTCGCATTTTCAGTAACCCGTCCATGAACGCTTTCAGTGACGCGTATTGCCCCGTCAGAACGACGCTTACGGGAAAATCTTCCAGGGGTTTTCCCGGAGCGAGATTTGCGCCGGGCGTTGCTTCCCTTCCTAAAACGGGAAGACTCGGGATCTGAATTGCCGAAACGGATGCGCCGGTGTAGGACGCCAGATTATTGAGCTGGCGCGCGAGTATAATGGCGTCGGGATTATTGGGAAGCGCCTGTCTGATAACGGGGAGTCGGTCTTCGATTTCCTGAAACGTTGCCTGGGCCTCGATGAGTGCGGTGATTTTGTTTTCCATCTGTTCGTTTAACGTTGTTTTATCGGCTATTTCCCTTCGCAAATGAATTATGGTTTGAGCGGTCGGTCGTATGGCATACCAGGCAAAGAGAGAAATAGCCAAAAACGAAAATATCGCGGTGGTTGACGCCCGCATTTTCGGTTTTTTCATCATCGGTTGCAGTTTCTGATAATAGCGATGAAATTGCTCCGAAGAAACGCTGGTATTTGTCGGTAGTGCCATAGATTATTTTGCCGCGGGTGTCGGTGATCCGATATCTGCCGACAACTGGAAATCAATACCCGCTCCCGGTTTTCGCTGAATATCACCCAAAATGACATTTTGAATAGTCTTTGTCGATTGGAGATTCGAGAGAAATTGCGCAAACCCCTGGGTTGTTCCCGCGGTCGCGGCGATCGTCATTTTGGTTTTATTGATTTCAAGGGAGGTGAAATATACGTCGGGAGGTAACATCGTCTCGAGCAAATTGATGATCGCAACGGGTTTTCCCTGTTCGCTCAATAGCTTCTTGGCCGTCGCAAGATTTGCCTGGAGTGATTTTATTTCCTTTTCAAATTCAAGGTTTGCCTGAATGATCGCCTGTTTCTGTGTAAGTTCTTCCGTAAGATCGGTGTTTTTTCGATCAAGGCTGAATCGGGAAATAAATGCCAAAAGCACCACAATTTCCGTGGTGATCATGATATACCTTCCGTAGGTGGTTGCCCAGGAGATGAGTCGGCCCCAGGGCGTGTGTTCCAGATCCTGAGAGCCAAGTAAATTTATCTGTATCGGTTTGGCAGGCATACACAATTAAGTATAGCAAGGGGAATGGGGAAATGAAACGGGCGGGACGGGTATTTTCTTTCGAAAAAAACGTACGGAAATACACCTCTATTCGGGTTATTTCTTGAGAAGCTTGGCAAGGCGTGCCTTGGTTCTGGCGGCGGCGTTTTTGTGGATGATATTGCGCTTTGCCGCTTTATCAAGCGCGGCAAACACTGCGGAAACACTCTTTTCCGTCGGTGACTTTCGCGCCTTTTTGATTAATCCCTTAAGTAAAGCGCGGCGACCGGCATTTTCCTTGGTTCGCACACGATCATGTCGCAACTTTTTGATAGCCCGTTTTGTGATTGGCATGTGGGGAAGTATAGCTTACTTGGCACTATCGGGTCAAGATCCCCGTGATCTATAATAGGAAAGTTATGATGCGTTTTTGGGCTTGGGCCTCAAAAAAACAAACAACGGTGGGTTCTGCCGCCACCGTCCTTGCGTTCATGGTGCTTTTATCCCGGGTTCTGGGACTTGTCCGTGATAGGCTCCTTTCCACTTATTTTGCGCCCGAGCAGTTGGGCGTTTATTTTGCCGCGTTCCGGATCCCCAATGTCATTTTTGAACTGCTGGTTATGGGGGCGCTTACGGCCGCGTTTATTCCCGTCTATACCAAATATATAGCGGAAGAAAAACATGATGATGCCAAAAAACTCGCAACCGTGCTTATCAATCTGAGCGTCGTGATTTTGTTACTCATTGCCATTCCTTTATACGTTGCGGCGCCGTTTTTTTCCCGTCTGCTTGCTCCCGGTTTCAGTCCGGCGCAAATTGCGGAAATGACCGCCTACACTCGGTTCATTTTGCTGTTTCAGGTAGCACCTCTGCTTATCGGCAATGTCTTGACGGGTATCCTTCAGTCGCACAGTCTCTTCCTTATTCCCGCGGCGGCCCCCGTGTTTTATAACGTCGGCATCATTATCGGCACAATTGCCCTTTCCTCGTTGTGGGGATTATGGGGACCCGTCGTCGGCGTAGGGATCGGGGCATTTCTCTTTGTGGCGATACAGATTCCGCTCATCATGAAACTCGGATATCGACACACCCTTGCGGTTGATCCCAAGACCCCCGGGGTGAAAGAGGTGGGGAGGCTGATGGGTCCGCGAACTTTGGGACTTGCCATAGCCCAGATTGATATCACGGTGGATTTGATGCTTGCAAGTTTAATGGGGGCACGGATGGTGACGATTTTTAATTTTGCCCAACACTTACAACAATTACCCGTCGGTCTTTTCGGTACCACGATCGCGCAAGCCGCGCTTCCTTCATTGTCACAATTTTCCGCAAAAGATAATAAACACGAATTTCGGGAAACGATCCAAAAAGGCATTCATCAGATTCTGTTTTGGGTGCTTCCCGCGTCCGTGTTGTTCATGGTGCTACGGATTCCGATCGTTCGATTGGTGTTTGGCGCCTCACAATTTGACTGGGCGGCAACCGTCGATACGGGGATGACACTTTCCGCTTTCGGATTATCCTTGTTCGCTCAGGCGATTATCCATATCCTCGCACGGGGGTTTTATGCGCTGTATGACACGAAAACACCGGTTCGGATCGGAATTATCACCGTAATCATCAATTCACTCCTCAGCGCCGTATTTGTGTTGCTCATGCATCTGCCCGTCTGGTCACTGGGACTATCCACCTCCATCGCCAGTATTATTAATGCCGCGGCGTTATTGTACCTCCTCGATCAGCGAATCACGGCGCTTATATCCCGTACCCTTACGGTTCCCGCTATCAAAATGGCGATTGCGGCCGGAGTAACGGGAGTCGCGCTCTACATTCCGTTAAAGTTACTCGATCAGCTTGTCTTCGATACGACCCGAACCTTCGGTTTGCTGTTTCTTACCGGGGTATCGGCAAGCCTGGGACTCATGACCTATTTCTTTCTGTCCTGGGTCTTGGGGGTGACGCAGGTGTACTCGATTCTTCGCTTCACCAGGAAAATAACCGCACTTCGGGGTTTCTCCATTGAACCCGCACAGGAAGTCGTCAACGGCGGTATTTCCGATAAGGTCTCGTAACCCCGCAATGAATCCGCACCGCAGAGTGCGGAAGCAATACGTTCCATGGGGAAACGCGGTTTATTCCGCGGTATTTACTTATCCCGGGTGAGTTCCAGTATGCCGATGCTTTGGCTCGGCATGAATACATCAGTCGTGAGCGTACCGTCTTCGACGGTATAGGGTTTTGTCGCATCCCGACCGAAGAGAAACCGCTCGCGGAGTTTGTAGGAACCGGGGGCTAACTTGGTGAATTTCACCGGAACCTGTTCCGTATGACTGCCCTTGCTATCAAAATTAACCAGCAATACCCGCATCACATCATTTTGTATCGTCGCAAAACCGGTTACCCATGATCCTTCACCTGTTAACTGCATGCGGGTGCCCGCCATGGTATCGATGAATGAATACACGCTATAACGCGGTTTTTTCTTGAGTCCGTTGTCGTCATGGGTGATAAGCCCCCATCCACTGCCGTCGGATTGGTTGGGTCCGTCTTTCAGCTGAAAACTCATAAGATACGTGGGTCCCCCTGAAATAAGCTGGCGAATAACCGCGGCGGTGTGCGCCGCCCCGTACATCGTGCCGTAGCCGTTGCTTTTACTTCCCGTAAATCCGAATTCGGTAATAAGTTTCGGAAGGAGCGTATAGGACGGATATTGCACCAACCAGGAAATAATATTTCGCTGATCCGTCGCAAACTGCTCGGGATCGGAAAGATACGAGTGCCATGAGAAAAAGTTCAGCCGATTTCCCGACTCCGCAAGTGCGATGATCCAGTTTTTATAAAGTCCGGTAGTGGAGGGTCCTCCCAGGAAAAACTGATTCACGTTTTGGGCGTTGTTGGCGCCAATTGCGGCATAACGATATAGCGTCAGATAATTTTTCTCTCCTCCCAATTTCCAGGAACCGAATTGTGCCAGATCTGGTTCATTCCATACCTCATAATACACGCCGTTTAAATTACGTGCGCCTTTTCCGCTGTAATGTTCAATGGTCTTCTGCACAACAAGTGACCACTCATTCCAGTCATTGGGCGGATTAATAATCACGCCGTCTTTTGCGATGACATTCGGCATATAGGAAAGGGCAAGTACCGGCTTGGCTCCCGTTGAGATAATGGTATTGACGACGGCATCAAGTCGTGTCCAATCAAAGGTGAGTCCGTTGTCATCCCGTCCGACAACCTGATAACTGTCATATAAATGGTCGATACGGATTACTTGCGGGCGAAGTGCCCTGACGTCTCCGGCGATACTTTGCAACATATCGTTTTGTTCTTCTCCCCCTTGGGCAAAGGCGTGATAAAAATCTGTTTTAATAGGCTCAAGTCTCGTCGAGGTGTCAACGACGATATTTGCGGGAGTACCGCTGGCGCGGGTGAGGATGGTAATGGTCGATCCTATCGCCATGATGAAGAGGGGGAGGAAGATGATAAGTCCCAGGAACGAAATAATTGACGTCGTCCTTCCCGATGCCTGCCGCATGACCAAACTCATATCTGTTGCCTCCTTAGCCACGGAATAACCGATCCGGTAACGATAAACAGCATACCGATACTCAAAAGAAGGATGGTGTTTTCAACCGCACCCGATACCGGAATGGCACTTCCCGATGCACCGTTTTCATCTCCCGTTGCCACCACGAACGCGAGCGTTGCGGTGTGTGATTTGCCCGTCGCGGGATCCTGGGCCGCTACTACTATGGTATGCGGTCCTGCGGGAAGCGGCTCTTCCATCGTGTAGCTCCAGTTGCCGTTTGCATCCGCGGTGACGGTGACGGTTATCGGATCAGAATAAATCGTCACCGTAACTTCCGTGCCGGGAGGCGCTTTTCCTTCAATGGTGGGTTGTTGCGTGGTTACCGATTCATTCCGTGTCGGCGAATCAATGGTCACGGCGGATGGACTGGCACTATCAGAAGCCGAAAGCGTGGGAGTAAGCGTCGGAGTAACGGCAAGCGTGGTCGTCGGTGTTACCGTTCCCGCGAGCTGATTGCCGCCGCCGCTTCCTATGGTAATAGTTGCCGGCACCGTGCTGGTTAAGGCATTGGTACTTCCCTCATTTAATGCACCGACAAACGTATCGGCGGCGAAGCGTACGGCAACAGGCGATGTCGTCTCGGCAAGCGCTTTAAATTTAATGGTTGCCACGGTTCCCGTCCCGGTAATCGGCGTCGTCGTGTTGGTTGCTCCCAGAGCCATGGAAACGGTGCCGTTGCCGACGGTTCCCGATGTCAGGATGTTGGGAAACATCGTGCCGTTATGTATCCACTCGGCCTGGAGCTTTGCCGGATCATAGGTGAGTTTCAAATCCACGGCGACAATCTGGTTGTCTGCCGTATCCATCCGCACTTCAAGCGTGAACTCGTCGTTGACCGCCTTTGTGAGCGTTGTCGGGGTGAGGGTAAGAGTGGTTGCGGGCGCCGCTTTTTTTCGGAGTTCCTGGCTACGCATGGTGAGAAAAACCGATGCGGGAATGGCAATAAGCGTGATTAAAGAAATCAAAATAATAACAAGTCGTTTCATGCCTATCTTCATTATGATAGAGCAAGAGATGAATGGCAATAGTAAGATGCCACACGTCGTAAAAAAACCTCTTGACACGTATTAGCACTCGATGTATATTACTGCTAATATGGATGGTGTAGCTGATTTAACGCCACGACAAATTCAGATTTTAAAAGCCGTCATCGACGAGTATATTTCGACGGCGGAAGCGGTGGGGAGTGAAACGCTCGAGAAAAAACATAATCTCGGCGTATCACCGGCAACCATCCGTAACGAAATGGTACGCCTCACCGAGTTGGGAATGTTAAAACAGCCGCATACTTCGGCAGGTCGTGCCCCGACGCCGGTGGCGCTCAAGTATTATGTCGAGCAACTCATGAAACCCAAGGATCTGTCCGTTGCCGAAGAGGTTGCGGTGAAGGAAAAAGTATGGAATTATCGGCAGGAAATCGATAAATTGCTCCGCGAAGCCACAAAAGCGCTGGCCGAGAAAACCAAAACACTTGCGATCACGGCAACCAACGAGGGAGATCTGTATTATGCCGGTGCGGCGAATATTCTCGACATGCCCGAATTTTATGATTACCAGCTGACGCATGATTTGCTCGGTACCCTGGATGAATACGGTTTTTGGTGGGGGATTCTGGAATCGCACGGCGATCCGTTTTCGATACTTGTGGGAGATGATCTTTCGACGGGCAGTCTTACCCAATGCGGATTTGTGTATCACAAATTCAAGACGCCGCATGTATCGGGTGCTATCGGGGTAGTGGGTCCCTCGCGCCTCAATTACCCGTCGGTTATTCCCGTCGTACGGTATTTGGGCAACCTCATTGACGAGTTTGCAAGTTAACAAAGAGGAGTATTTTCCGCTATGAAAAAATACAATGATAAACCGGTGATTGATGAAAAAGTGCAGGACACCAAAAGCTCGCAGGATGCCGCCGTGGAGGAGTGGAAGACAAAGTACATGCGGGCGCTTGCCGATTATCAGAATCTCGAAAAACGAACGGCCGAGCGGGTAAGCGAAGTTCGCCAATATGCCGCCGAAAGCGTATTAACACGACTGCTTCCGGTGGTTGATACCTTCGGGAAAGTGACAGAACACATCAATGATCCCGGACTCGCTCTGGCGTATAAGGAATTGCTTTCGGTGCTTACCGAACAGGGAGTCGAAAAAATCGATGTGGTGGGGAGGGAGTTTGACCCCGTCGAAATGGACTGCATTGAAGTCGTATCCGGCAACGACAACGAAGTAGTTGAAGAAGTGCAAACAGGGTATCGGTTTCGGGGAAAGGTGTTGCGGGTAGCGCGAGTCAAAGTCGGCAAGTCGGAGGTAACAACTCATTAATTGTTCACAAAGAAAGGAGAACATATGGCAAAAATTATCGGTATCGATTTAGGAACAACCAATTCATGTGTGGCGGTTATGGAGGGAGGATCACCCAAAGTGATCCATTCCGCTGAAGGACGCAACGTGATCCCTTCCGTCGTTGATCCCATTAAAAACATCGTCGGCGATGTTGCAAAGCGACAAACCGTGCTGAAACCGAAATCAACGGTCTTTTCCGTAAAACGGTTGGTCGGACGCAAATATTCCGACGCGTCGGTACAAACGGATGCCAAATGGCTTCCCTATACCATCAAATCCGGCAAAAACGACATGGCAGTCGTCGAAGTGGAAGGAAAAACATTCACTCCGCAGGAAATTTCGGCAAAAATTCTTTCCAAAATCAAAGCGGACGCCGAAAAATATCTGGGCGAACCGGTCAAACAGGCGGTTATTACGGTGCCTGCATACTTTGATGACTCGGAACGGCAGGCAACCAAACAGGCAGGCGAGATCGCCGGTCTTGAGGTGCTTCGTATTCTTAATGAACCCACGGCCGCGGCATTGGCGTACGGACTCGACAAGAAAAACGTCCACACGATTGCCGTCTACGACTTGGGAGGCGGAACATTTGATATCTCCATTCTTGAACTCGGCGAAGGGGTCTATGAAGTAAAGGCCACCAACGGAGATACCCATTTGGGAGGCGATGACTTTGACAAGAAAATTCTTGACTATCTTGCCGATGAGTTCAAGAAAGAACACGGTGTCGATCTACGAAGCGACAATCAGGCACTCCAACGGCTTCGTGATGCCGCCGAAAAAGCAAAGATTGAACTTTCAAGCGCCATGGAAGCGGAAGTGAACCTGCCCTTCATCACCCAAGGCAAAGACGGCCCGCTCCATCTGGTCGTCAAAATAACACGCGCCAAGCTGGAGTCGATCGTGCTGGATCTTATCCAGAAATCCATTGAGCCGGTCAAGAAATGTCTTGCCGACGCGAAACTCAAAGTTTCCGATATCAATGAAGTCGTGATGGTGGGAGGCATGACCCGCATGCCGAAAGTCGTTGAAGTGGTCAAAGACTTCTTCGGCAAGGAGCCCAATGCTTCCGTCAACCCCGACGAGGTGGTGGCAATCGGCGCCGCGGTGCAGGCGGGCGTACTTTCGGGAGATGTCAAAGACGTCGTACTTCTGGATGTCACGCCGCTTACCCTTTCGGTGGAAACACTGGGAGGTGTTTCGACGCCCATGATCACCCGAAATACCACCGTTCCGACGAGTAAGACGGAAATTTACTCGACGGCCGCGGATAATCAGACATCGGTTGAGATTAACGTCCTGCAGGGTGAGCGGCCGATGGCCGCCGACAACAAGTCGCTGGGGCGATTCGTGCTTTCCGGTATTCCGCCGGCTCCCCGCGGAACGCCGCAGGTCGAGGTAACCTTCGATATCGATGCGTCGGGTATTTTGTCCGTTTCCGCCAAAGACAAGGCAAGCGGCAAGGTAAGCTCGATTAAGATCACGGGTTCCACGGGTCTTTCGAAAGAGGAAGTGGAAAAGATGCGCCAGGAAGCCGAAGCGCATGCCGCGGAAGACTCAGAGAAAAAGGAGAAGATCGAAGCCCGTAACAAGGCTGATAACATGATCTATCTCGCCGAAAAGACCGTCAAGGACGCGGGAGACAAGGCAAAAGCGGAAGATAAAGCCGCAATCGAAGAAAAGGTAAAGGCATTAAAGGAAATCCTTGAGACGGGATCCAAGGAAGATCTTGAGGCCAAAACGGGTGAGCTTTCCGATGTCGTCCAGAAGGTAGGCGCCGCTATGTATCAACAGGCTCCGCAGGGAAATCCCGCCGATGCGGGGGCAACGGGAACAACCGATACCGCGGATAAAAAACCGGATGAAAAAGGCAAGGCTGAAGAAGGTGAAGTGGTGAGTTAACCGCCAAGGCATTTGACATTGTATAATGCTAGGGCGCGCGAAAGCGCGCCCTTACGATTATGGCAACGAAACGTGATTTTTACGAAATATTGGGAGTGAGTAAATCCGCGTCCGCCGCGGAGATTAAATCCGCGTATCGCAAGCTTGCCCTCGAGTGGCATCCCGATCGAAATAAGGCCGCAAACGCCAACGAAAAATTTAAGGAAATCAACGAAGCCTACGCAGTGCTTTCCGATCCCAAAAAGAAAGAAACATATGACCAATACGGACATGCGGCGTTCCAACCCGGCATGGGCGGGGGAGCGCAAGGGGGCAACCCCTTCGGCGGCGGGTTCGGACAGGGACCGTTCCAATACTATTACTCGTCAGGCGGTCAGGGAGGCAATCCGTTCGGCGGTATGGGTGGCGGGGACTTTATCGATCCGTTTGAAATATTTGAACAGTTTTTCGGCGGCGGTTTTTCTCCCCGGGGTCGCGGCCGTGCACATCCTTCCTATGAAATGGAAATCAGCTTCATGGATGCCGTCAAAGGGGTGACCCGCGAAATTCATGTGCCCAAGGGGGGAGCAGGCGAAGGGTCTCTCAAAAAAACAATCAAAATCCCGGCAGGCGTGGATACCGGTTCGCGCATACGGTTTGATGAATTCGATCTGGTGATTTCGGTAGCCCCGGACAAAAAGTTCAAACGGGAAGGGGATGATATCTTTCTCGAAGAGGGAATTTCCTATAGTATGGCCGCCCTGGGAGGGGTTTTGGAAGTTCCTACCATTGATGAATCGGTCAAAATTCGTATCCAACCGGGTACCCAGCCGGGTACACTGATCCGCATCAGAGGCAAAGGCGTTCCCCATGTGCGCGGCAACGGGAGGGGGGATCAATACGTCAAAATTCAGGTGAAGGTACCGACCCATCTTTCGCGGCGCCAAAAGGAACTGTTGGAAGAATTCGACGCATAGTAACCCCGGGGGGATTTTACGATGTACAATGGCGGTATGACCCGTTTCCGCCTTCGGATAATTCCGTTTATTTTCCTTGCTCTCGTGTGCGCACATTTCCTGTGGCGTATCCTGACGCCTTCATGTAAAACGTACGACTGTATCAGTGTCTCGGGTAAGGATCTGGATCTTGTTGATACATACGAAGACACCGGTGTCGCCTGGCGCGGTCTTCTGCGGAGTGGGGACATGGATATCCGTTTAAAAGTTCTTCATGACATCCCACGTACTCAGTCTGATGAAATAACCAAGATTCATCTCACTGCCATGTTGGGTTTGTATGATGTTGCTC
This sequence comes from Patescibacteria group bacterium, assembly GCA_049322955.1. Lineage (GTDB taxonomy): Bacteria > Patescibacteriota > Microgenomatia > UBA10105 > UBA927 > UBA927. The sequence continues at coordinate 75,187 of JBMOPU010000033.1, forward strand.
TGTCGCCGTATCCGGGTGCGATCTCACACACGATACGGTGTGACGAGCAGTTTAAGCCCGTACCTAAAAAAATCGTCGGAGATGCAAATCAGCAAGTAGTTTATTTTGCGGGCTTCCTTAATGCGCGCATGCAGTACGGAAGCTGTATTGAGAATCAAATTTCCTACCGGAGTTATGCCGGCATTGTTTATTGCGAAAAACAGAAGAAATGGGTACAAATCGAACTTATTATGCCAAAAGATTCCCCGGTATCCGATGGTGACGGTGAGCGGTTTATTCAACGTATTTCGTGTAAAAAATAATGGTACGTATTGTCAAAAAAAGCGTCATATTTCGATCTCTCTATTATGTAGCGGCTTTCATAGGTTGCGGTATTCTTGTTGCTGGAATCTATCACAATGCGGGGAAGATATTCCAAAGAAGTATTACGTGTAAAAACTGTAATGTCATACTGGTATCCCTGGATACATTAAGCGCTGACAATCTCTCCTGTTATGGCTACGAACATAATACCGCACCGAATTTATGCGCATTTGCAGACGGGCAAGTCAATTTTCCCCATGCATATGCAAATAGTACGTACACGCTACCAACCCACGTCACGATGTTTACCGGTTTATACCCTTCTACACACACTATACAAGAGGTTGGAACCAAAAAAATACCCGTGACGGCACCGTTCCTTCCGTCGATACTCAAGGATAACGGGTACAGGACGATATTCGTTATGGATCAAGATAATCCCCATATGCCGACGGATACGGTGTACTTCCGGGGAATTGATACACGGTTTGATGAAGATACCGTTCCTTGGTCCGTGGCGCTTAATGAATTTGAAAATGTCACAAGCCGTGGAGAAAAAGCGTTTCTTTTTATCCATTCATACTATGTTCATCCTCCATACAATGAAGAAGATAAGCCGGCGTCGTATGCCGATGACGAATTTGATTGGATATTTTTGCGGTCTGCAGACAAAACCGGCAATACACAGAATTTTATTGATTATCTCATTACCGCGTTGCAACACAATCTTGCAAACAATGTTCCCAAGGACCCTGCGGATCATCGGGCATTGCTTGATGAATTGATTGCGGGTGCGGGAAATTTAATTGCACAGCAGAAGGCCCTTTCCCGTTATAACACCGTTGTGAACCAATACCGTGAGAATTATGATCCTCTCATACGGTTGGATCCGGCGGATCCGCGTCAGATGTCGTACTTTAAGTCGGTTTATGATGATCGCATCAGGAAGCTCGACAGCGGTCCACTGCGTGATTTGCTAAGTTTTTTCCAGAAGCCTTCTATCGCATCCAATACGATCCTCATCATTACCTCTGATCACGGCGAAGAGTTCGGTGAGCACGGGTATATTTCACACAGCACCCTGTATAACCCCAACACACATATCGTATTTACCATGGCAATTCCCGGTACGAAAAGCCGCCGAATCCTGGATTATGTGCAGACGGCAGATATTACCCCAACTATTATTGACCTTTTGGGGATTCGCACGAATTTTTCGTTTGATGGGATAAGCGTCGTCCGGACACTCTTGGGAGGCAGTATGCCAAAGCGCATGCTCGTGGCAAATTCGGCGCGTCTCACGACACTTCGTCTTGGCCGGTGGAAGTTGTTTTTGGATACGTCAGGGAAAGATTACGTCCCGATCGAATTGTATGACACGGAAAAAGATCCGAAAGAACGCATCAACCTGCTTTTTACTCATTTCCGGTTTGCACAGAATATGCTCAGTGTGTATAAGCGGCAAATTGATAAAATCACCCCTTTGTCCTTTTAAAGCGTATGTTTGACTCAAATGTTATTTTGTTGTTATAATGTGCCTAGTGATGAGAGCTTTGGAAGGTGGGGCGACCCGCCTTTTTTATTAAATACAAAGGAGAAAACCATGCCAGCAGTCGTCAGAAGTGAATTTGCGTTAGCCTTAAATCAAGTCGCCACGGAGCGGGGAATTGATCCCAACGTGGTAATGGAAACCATCAAAGCCGCCATTCTTGCCGCCTATCGGAAGGATTACGGTATTGATGAATTGTTGACGCTTACGGTTGACTTAAACCCCGATACCGGCGAAGCACGGGTCATGCAGGACGGAAAAGACGTTACCCCTCCCGGTTTTGGCCGTATCGCGGCACAAACGGCAAAGCAGGTTATTTTGCAACGTATCCGCGAAGCGGAAAAGCAGGCGGTACTTTCCGATTTTCAGGAAAAAGTAGGCGGCATCGTACCCGGAATGATTCTCCGGTTTGACGGTCCGAACATCATCGTCGATATCGGCAGAACACAGTCGGTGATGCCCGTCAGTGAGCAAAATCCCGCGGAACGGTACCACTTAAATCAGCGATTAACTTTTTACATCGAAGGTATTCGCGAAACCATGCGAGGCAACGAGATCATCGTTTCCCGCGCGCACAAAGGACTTGTTGAAGGCTTATTTAAGCGTGAAGTGCCGGAAGTTGCGCAGGGTGCCGTTGAACTTCGCGTAGTCGCCCGTGAGGCGGGAAACAGGACAAAGGTCGCCGTATTTTCCTCGGCTCCCGGAGTTGATCCCGTAGGCTCCTGTGTCGGACAAAAAGGTGTTCGTGTGCAGGCCGTTATCAATGAATTGGGAGGCAATGAAAAAGTGGATATCATCCAATGGAGCGATGATATGAAGCAATTCATCATGGCAAGCTTGGCGCCCGCAAAAGATATGGATGTGGTATTAAACGAAAAGAAACAGTCTGCCGAAGTGTCCGTTCCCGATGATCAGCTTTCTCTCGCCATCGGTCGTGACGGAGGCAACGTTCGACTTGCCGCAAAGCTTACCGGTTGGAAGATCGATATCAAAGGCAAAGGGACAACAGCGGTTGCCGAATCGGCACCGACGGAAGCGGCGGTTGCGCCGGTCAATGATACCGAAGTCAAGGAAGATGCGCCGGCTGAGGAAGCTCCCATCGAAGGAGCCGAAGCACCGGTTACCGAAGAGGCAACGACACCTGAAGTAACGGAAGAAGCAAAAGAAGTATCCGTAGCATCCGACTCGACGAATACGACATCAGAAAACTAAGTATGAGACGAGTGTTGTTTTTCGTTTCTTATGGGAAAAGACAAGCACATGCCAGTTCTTTCTTCACGGCCGCCGGTGGTTGCGGTGTTGGGGCATGTTGATCACGGAAAAACAACCCTTCTTGACTACATCCGCAAAGCAAACGTCGCCGCCCGTGAACACGGAGGAATCACCCAGCACATCGGTGCGTATCAGATAGACTACAAAACGAAGGCGAAAGAGCAACGGAAGATCACCTTTATCGATACCCCGGGACACGAGGCGTTTAGTAAAATCCGTTCAAGAGGCGCATCTGCCGCGGATATCGCAATACTGGTGGTCGCCGCCAATGACAGCGTCAAACCTCAAACAATCGAATCGATTCGGCAAATTAAGACGGCGGGAATTCCCCTTATCGTGGCTATCAATAAAGTTGATCTTCCCGGCATTATTATCGACAAGGTAAAGTCGGATCTTGCCAAGCATGAAGTGCAGGTCGAAGGATTCGGCGGGGACGTTCCGTTTGTCTTAGTATCCGCCAAAGCGGGTACCGGGGTGGAAGATTTGCTGGAGCTTATTTTGCTGGTGTCTGACATGAAGGGACTTGCAAACGATGAAAAGAGTGACGTTCATGCGGTGGTTATTGAAGCAAAAGTAGATAAATTTAGAGGCCAGGTGGCGACTTTGCTGGTCAAATCGGGGACACTGACCTCGGCAAGTACGTTGTATGAAGGGCAAAAAGCATTAGGAAAAGTACGCGCTATGCTTGATGAAACGGGTACCAAAGTGGAATCTGCCGGTCCCGGTAAGCCTGTTGAGGTACTGGGATTTTCCGTACTTCCTTCCATTGGCGCGGTTATTTCCACAACCCCGCAACAGCCCTCTGTACAAGCCGCACCGACCGCCGCAAAAACGACCAATGTCGCCGATTTCCTGGCGGCCATGACCGCGGCAGACAAAAAACGATTGAAATTATTTATCAAAGCCGATACCTCAGGCTCGCTTGAGGCCGTTATTGAAGCGTTACCCAAAGACGAAATTGATATAGTCCACGGCTCGCTCGGAGACATTACCGAGGCGGATATTCTGGAAGCGGGAGCGATGGGAGCCGTGGTGGTCGGGTTTAACGTCAAGGCCGCGGGAGGTGTGGAAAAGCTCGCCGCCCATGAAAAAGTCATTTTCCGTATCTATACGATTATTTATGAGCTTTTGGACGAAATGGCCGATGTCGTCAGCGGGATGGAGGATCTTCTTATCAAGGAGCGCGAGTTAGGGCAGGGCGCTATTATTGCCGAGTTTCCTTTTGAAAAAGATCGCATTGCAGGCACCAAAGTCGTCTCAGGCAGGCTAGCCAAGGGTGACATGGTGAAAATCATGCGAGGAGACACCGAGATCGGACGCGCACGAATACGCTCAATTCGGCAGGGTAAGAACGAAGTTACCAAGGTGGAAGTAGGCGGGGAGTGCGGTGTGCTGTTGGACAAAAAAGTTGATTTTACGCTCCAAGATGGTATAATAGCCTTCACTACAGGATAGTCGTGTATTCGTATTACGGTACATCGTTTTTTTTTAAAATTTCGTGCGATGGAACGGGTAACGAAAAACGACACAACCAACTATGACCTACGAAGAAGCACTCACCAAAGCAAAAGAAATGGTCGGATCTGCGAGTGAAATCGTGATCGTGACCCACGGCAATCCCACCATGGATAGCATGGGAGCTTCGCTTGCCCTCATGTTAGGCGTGGTGTCGTTGGGCAAAAAGGCAACCGTCGTTTGCCCTGATGCCGTGACGGTCGGTTTATCGAATTTTGTGGGTGTGGATCGTGTGGTTCGGGATTTCGGCAAGAAAAATTTCGTTATTTCCCTAGACTATGAAGACGGATCCATCGAAAAGGTAAGCTACAACATCGAAGGCAAGAAATTTAATCTCGTGGTAGAACACCGCCCGGGGTTCGAGCTATTTAGCGCCGATAAGGTACAGTATTCGTATCAGGGTGTGTCAGCCGATCTTGTCATCAGTGTCGATACACTTTCTCTTACCGATCTTGGTGCGGTGTATGAACAGCACAAAGACGTATTCGGCAAAACACCTATCATCAATGTCGATTTCCACAAAGACAATGTCAATTACGGGGCGTTGAATCTTGTCGATCCCGGTGCCTCCTCAACGGCGGAACTTGTTGCCGAGCTTATGGCGACACTCGGGGTGAAACTGAGCACGGATATCGCGACGAACCTGTTAAATGCAATCTACGATGCGACCAATAATTTCCAAAATGCCAATGTCACCAGCATGGCATTTGAAGTGGCAAGCGTCTGTCTTAAAGCGGGTGCAAAACGTTTCGGCATTACAGCGAACGCTCCGCGTGCCACATCCGAACCGAAAGTATACGTAGGAAACAAACCGGTTGAAGATAAACATCCCGCTCCGGTTTTGGATGTTACCCCGGTACAAGCGCCGTCTGTCCCGCCTGCAGTAGTGCATGAAACGAAGCCGGCGGTAGGTTCCCCTCAGGATGAAGGGAAAAAACCGGTCAACCCTCCCTCTGACTGGCTGAAACCCAAGATTTTTAAGAGTTCTTCGCTTGTTTGAGACAGCAACGGTAATCTCCCACTGGTAAATTTTTCGCCAATATCGTATAATGAGTGCCTTGGGAGCACAAAAGAGCGCGCTCCCTTTTATAAAGCATATGGCAACCAAAACCGCAAAAAAAGCAACGAAAACCGCCAAAACGGCAAAAGCAGTGAAGGAAACCAAAGAGCCGAAAAAAGCAACCGCGACCAAAACGACGAAGGTTGCAAAGCCGACCAAAGCCGCCGCAAAAGCGGCCGCAGACGAAGCCGCAATTCCGTCTCCCGAAAAACAGGAAATTATCGTCCAATTCGCACTGAAGTCCGGAGACACCGGTAGTCCCGAAGTGCAGGTTGCGCTTCTTACCCGACGCATCGAAAAGCTCGTCGAACATCTTCGCGGCAATCCGCATGATAATCATTCACGACGCGGCCTTTTGGGTATCGTGAGCAAACGACGACGTTTGTTAAACTATCTTGAGAAAAAAGATAAAAAGCGATTTGTCCAAATCAAGGAAAAATTAGGCTTAACATAATATAAATTTACGGCGCACAGCGTCCCTGGAGCGATAAGAGGCCAGTGGTCGAGGATAGAGCATAGAAGTAGAAAACTTATCACGTTCTTCCGTTTTCTATCTTCAACCCCTCCGCTTCTTATACCCCACAAGGATGCATCGTGCGGAAATCTATGAACATTATCTCCAAATCTGCGGAGATCGCAGGAAAAACCCTGACTCTTGAAGTAGGGAGATTTGCCGAACAGGCATCGGCGGCAGTGCTTGCCAAATACGGTGAGACGATGGTGCTTGCAACCGTCACCGCATCAAGTAAAGAAACAACGCTTGATTATTTTCCTCTTTCCGTCGAATACGTCGAACGGCTGTATGCCGGCGGTCGTATCAAGGGTTCCCGTTGGGTTAAACGGGAAGGAAGACCGACGGATGACGCGGTACTGGCCGGTCGGGTAATCGATCGTTCCATTCGTCCGCTTTTTCCGAAGTCATTTAAACGCGACGTACAGGTGATTATCACCGTTCTTTCCGTCGACGGACAAAACGATCCCGACGTATTGGGACTGGTTGCAACCAGTGCCGCTATCGCAATTTCACCCGTTCCCTGGAAGGGACCGATCGGTGGCGTGCGGGTAGGGTATGTCAAAGAAACGGGTACCGAAAAAGGCGCATATATTATCAACCCGACAACTTTGGAACAGGAAACGAGTGAATTTGATTTCATCGTCTCCGGTACGAGTGAAAAAGTCGTGATGCTTGAGGGAGGTTTCTGTGAAACACCCGAACCCATCGTATTCGGTGCCATCGAAGAAGCCAAGAAGGCAAACGGCGAAGTGATTGCCCTTATCAACGAACTCGTCAGCGCCGTCGGCAAAGAAAAAATCACGCTTCCTGAAGTCAGTGAAGCGGACGAACTGAAAAAGAAAATCGCCAAAGACTACGCCAAAGAAATGGAAACGGCATTTGCAAAGAAAGCCGAAAAAGAATTCGGCGGAACGGAAATTGCGGAGCTTGCAAAGACCATTTCCGAGGCATACGGCACCGATTATTCCTTAAAGGATATCGAGGCGGCCCTTGATGCACTGTTCAAAAAACAGGTTCGCGACAATGTCTTAATGCACGGGAAGCGATTCGACGGCCGAAAGATCGATGAAGTACGACCGATCGATATCGATGTCAGCATTCTTTCCCGCACGCACGGGAGCGCGATGTTCAAGCGGGGACAGACACAGGTATTGACGGTTGCCACCTTGGGCACCCCGAGTCTTGAACAGCTTATCGAGAGTCCGATGGGTGAGGAGTCAAAGCGATACATCCACCATTACAGCATGCCGCCGTATTCCGTCGGAGAGACGGGAAGAGTGGGCACGCCGAATCGCCGGGAGATCGGACATGGCGCACTTGCCGAACGGGCATTGCTTTCCGTGATTCCTTCCGAAGAGGAATTTCCTTATACGATTCGTTTGGTATCCGAAGTCATGAGTAGTAACGGCTCGACCTCCATGGCAAGTACCTGCGGATCGACGCTCGCGCTTATGGATGCGGGAGTACCGATCAAAGAACCGGTTGCGGGTATCTCCATCGGTCTTATGACCGACAAAGAGAAGTTTGTGTTGTTGACCGACATTTTGGGCATTGAAGATTTTTCGGGCGACATGGACTTTAAGGTAGCGGGAACCAAAAACGGTATCACCGCCATTCAGCTCGATATCAAAATCGAAGGATTGAATGAGGCTATTGTCGAACAGACGCTTGAGCGCGCGCGCATTGCCAGGATGATGATCCTTGAAAAGATTGCGGCGGTGATAAAGTCACCCAGACAGGCAGTGTCGCAGTATGCGCCGAAGATTAAGGTGATTAAGATTCCGACCGAACGAATCGGTGAGGTTATCGGTCCCGGCGGAAAAGTTATCCGCAACATCATCGCAACGACGGGTGCAACCGTTGACGTCAATGATGACGGGTCGGTATTTATCTCGGGCACCGACGCCGATAGTGTGCAGAAAGCAGTTGCGTGGGTCGAAGGATTGACGCACGATGTTGAAGTCGGTGAGGAATTCGAAGGGGAAGTGAAACGAATTCTTCCGTTCGGCGCGTTTGTCGAAATTTTGCCCGGCAAAGAAGGCATGGTGCATGTTTCGCAAATGAGCACCGATTTTGTCGATGATCCTTCAACGGTCGTATCTATCGGCCAGGTTGTGAAGGTGCGTGTAATGGAAATTGATGAACAGCGACGGATCAACCTCTCCATGCTTTTTGGAGAAGATGCCGAGAAAAAATCGGCCGAACGTCGGGAACAACGGGGCGGCAATGATCGCCACGGCGGAGGCCGACGAGGCGGTTTTGATCGCGGCCGACGACGCTATTAAGTCGTCTCTTCAACGCATCCGCATGCAACAGGGGCAAGACCCATCGGGAGTTCTTCCGCGGGGTATCTTTACTCAAAATCGCCGCAGGAATTGCGTGGGTAAATTTGTTATGATAGACGTATGTCCAGACTGCTCGATGAAGTAAGTGTTCTTCGGAAAAAACTGAAAGAAGCCGCCGTTCCTCCCGAAATGGAAACGCGGATGATTGCAAACCTCGAGGAAGTTGAACGATTGGAGCATGATATCACGGCGCGGGTGCATATTGAGCAGATGCTTCGGTATATCGATTGGGTCATTAATCTTCCCTGGAATAACCGGAGTCAGGACGAAATTGATTTAAAAAACGCGCGAACGATTCTTGAGACGCATCACTACGGATTACAGCCGGTGAAAGAACGTATTTTGGAATACCTCGCCGTCATGAAGCTCAATCAAGATCGGTGGAAGAAGGAAGCGGCAGTTGCTTCGGAAGACTCACGCGAGTCGGAAGCAAAAAGCACCCATGCGATGCTGGCAAGAAGGGCTCCCATACTTTGTCTTGTCGGGCTCGTCGGTACGGGTAAAACGACCTTGGCAAAATCGATCGCCCAGGCGATGGGAAGACGATTTGTCCGTATTGCCTTCGGAGGAATGTCCGACGCATTGGAACTGCGCGGACAGTCACGGGTGCGACCCGATGCGGAAATCGGACTCATTCTCAAGGGCTTGCGATTTGCGGGCACAAAAAATCCGGTGATACTGCTTGATGAAATTGATCGTGTGTCCGAGCACGCGCGAGGGGATATTATGGGTGTGCTGGTTGAATTACTTGATCCGGAACAAAACTCGGCGTTTGTCGATCACTATATGGATTATCCGTTTGATCTTTCGGAAGTGTTGTTTATCGCAACCAGTAACAATACCACCAATATCGCAACCGCGGTGCTTGACCGTCTCGAGCCTATCCAGATGCCGTCGTACACCGATGCGGAAAAAATTGAAATCGCCAAAAAATATGTCATGCCCGCGCTTATGAGAGAATCGGGCTTGACGGGTGAGAATCTGACGATTGATGAGGCGATGTGGGCGAAACTCGTCCGCCCGTTGGGGTATGATGCCGGAATCCGTTCCATTGAACGGACATTAAATAGCGTATGCAGAAAAGTTGCCCTTTCCATCGTGGAAGGCAAACAGACGTCGTTTCATATCGACGAAAATAATATTAAAAGTTTTATAGAAGTGTATTAGTCGTGTGAAGGTTTCTGCCCCGAATGCTAGTACAAATATATCCTCAAAAAAAGGAGAAAGAAGGTTGATTATGAGAAAAATGTATTTACACCATTCCCGACGACCCGAGCCGCAACGGCAGGTATTTGAAGGAAAATCATTCGGAACCCCCACCGGCAAAGATACGGTGCGTATCGTGCCGCTCGGAGGATCAGGGAATGTCACGAAGAATATGTATCTGTATGAGTACCGGTATGACGGGAAAATCAGGGATATTCTGATCGTCGATTGCGGTATCGGATTTCCCGATGAAAGTATGTTCGGCGTTGATCTGGTTATTCCCGACGTGCGGTATCTTATGGACAAGCGGGACAAAATCCGCGCGCTTGTTTTTACCCACGGGCACGATGATCACATCGGCGGACTTCCATATATTTATCCGAAGCTGGGAAAGGTTCCCATGTATGCGCCGACGTTGGCCGCTGCATTTGCCAATTTAAAGCTGAAGGAAACGGAAGTGCGGGAGCGCGTGCGTCCCATGACGTTTGACAAAACCGTCAGTGCGGGTGCTTTTACGGTATCGTTTATCCGTCTGACCCATTCGGTTCCCGATACGTCACATCTTGTCATAGAAACGCCTATCGGCATTTTTTATCACGGAAGTGATTTCAAATTTGATCCCACGCCGCTTGATCAGAAACCATCGGAAATTCATAAAATCAATGCGGTGGGAAAGAAAGGTGTCTTGTGCATGCTTTCCGATAGTTTAGGCAGTGAACGCCCGGGATTTACTCCATCGGAACAAATCATCGGAGAAACGATTGAAAAAGAGTTACGCCTTTCCAACGGCAAAGTACTTTTTACCACGCAATCAAGCAATATCTCCCGCATTCAGCTGGCCATTGAGCTTGCGCAAAAATATGGAAGAAAAATTGCTTTTTTGGGGCGAAGTATCGATCAAAACGTTGAAGAATCGGTCAAACTCGGCTACATGAAGTTCCCCCGCGACGTTATCATCAACGACCGTGACTTAAAACGGATGCCCGCCAATAAACAGTTTTTGGTGGTGGCGGGGGCGCAGGGGCAACCGACGAGTAATCTCTTTCGGATAGCCAGTGATGCCCATAAAACGGTGCGGTTGAACGATACCGATACGGTCATTATTTCCGCCGATCCGATTCCGGGACGGGAAAACGACGTCAATAAACTGATCGATCAGATCTATCGCCATGGCGCACGCGTTTCCTACAGTGACATCATGGAGGATCTCCATGTGTCGGGACACGGCAGTAGCGGCGACATGATGTTATTGTTATCAGCCGTGGGTCCCCGGTATGTCTGGCCGATCGGAGGAACGTACAAACACCTCATGCAATACCGAAGGCTTGCGGCCGATTTGGGATACGATAAGCGTTCGGTGCTGATTCCTGAAGACGGGGAAGTGATGGAATTTTCCCGTCATGCGCCTCCTCGCGTCGTCGATCGTCTTGAACTCGATCAGATCATGATTGACGGCCTGGGGATAGGGGACGTGGGGAGTGTCGTATTGAAGGACCGGCAAAAAATTGCCCACGAAGGAATTGTGGTTGCCGCAATTCCCGTCGATAGTCGGAGCGGACATCTCGTCAGCGCGCCGCAGATTATCACCCGGGGATTTGTCTATGTCAAAGAATCACGACATCTACTTGCGCATGCGGGGGGAGTCGTGGACCGGGCATTGACCCTTCGAAAAGGGAAAATCGCCGATTGGCAGATAGTCAAAAAGCGCATTGAAGACTCGCTCGGGGAATATCTCCTCAAAGAAACGGGGAGAAGTCCGCTCATCGTTCCCGTCATCCTTGAGGTCTAAGCGCGTGGGAAAGTTGACATTGCCGCTATATTACTATAGGATAGTTAGAAGAGGGGAGCAGGGGATTCCATTGCATTAGCGCACGGCTGTTCCTATACTGGAGTGTATCGAAACTATGGCATTTAAACTGAAAAAACCGAAACGAAAATACCATAAACGCAAAGGATTTGGGTTAAAACTCAAAAAACAGACCGTTTATACGGTTGCGGCAATCTGGTTTTGGCTGTTTGCCGGGGCAATCTGCCTTTCCTTTTTCGGAGAAGGCAGTATGTTATCCTCCCTTCGGGAAAGTCTGACTTCCCATTTCGGATGGATTATGTACGTGCTTCCCATTTTTCTTGTATCCGCGAGCACGCTGTTTTTTAAGGTGAAGTCGGAACTTGGCAATCAGAACGTACCGATGGGACTGGGGATTATCATCGTGGGGCTTATGGCACTTACGAGAGCCGGAGATATCGGCGATACCCTGTGGGTGCTTACCTCGGATGCCATTGCTCCCGAAGGGACAACGCTCTTATTTTTGGGCGTCGTACTCATAGGATGCATTGTGTTGTTTAACACCTCGCTTGACCGGTTTATCAATTTTCTCCTTATGGGGGTGCAGACGATTCTTGAATGGGTAGCCTCACTCGGGGAAAAACAGCAAAAAGCACCGCTTATTATCGGCGGAGCGCAAAAAGAACCGCTCAAAATACGGGAAACCGATGAGGAAAAACAGCTCCAGAAAAAACCGATGACTCCCCCGCCGGTGCCGGCAAAACCCGGCCCGGTCGTAAAAGAACCGCAGGGAGCAGGGACGCTTGCCATGAGCAGTATGAATAACAGTCAGGATATGAAACTGTGGGAGTATCCCGAAGTCGGTTTGCTCTCGGACGGCCCGGGAGAAAAAGCCGATCGGGGTGACGTACGGAAAAATGCCGACGTTATCGAAAAGACGCTGGATAGTTTCGGGGTCCAAGCGGATGTCGTGGAGGTAAATCCCGGTCCTGCGGTCACGCAATATGCAATCAAACTGTCGCTCGGAACGAAAGTGTCGAAAATCACGTCTCTTGCCAGCGATATGGCGCTTGCCCTTGCCGCTCCGACAGGACAGGTACGTATCGAAGCGCCTATCCCCGGACGGGATCTTGTCGGAATAGAAATCCCCAATCGCGGACTCGAGTTTGTCACTTTAAAGCGCATGTTGCTTTCCGACCCGATGAAAAAGGCAAAGAGTAAGCTTGCTGTTGCCATGGGTCTTGATGTTTCGGGAAATCCGTTAATCGGCGATATTGCAAAAATGCCGCACGTGCTGGTGGCGGGAACGACCGGTTCGGGAAAGTCGGTGCTCCTCAATGCCTGGATTTGTAGTCTGTTATATCGGACGACGCCCGCGGAAGTACGTCTTATTCTTGTTGATCCGAAGCGGGTTGAACTCGTCGGATATAACGGCGTACCGCATTTGTTGACGCCCGTTATCGTCGAAGCGGATAAAATACTTTCCGCACTTCGCTGGGCAACCCAGGAGATGGAACGGCGATATAAACAATTTGCCGAGGTCGGCGTACGAAACCTAGACGGATTTAACGAACTATCCGGTTTCCAGGCACTCCCGTACATTGTCATCATTATTGACGAACTTGCCGATCTTATGGGATATGCGCCAGTTGAAGTCGAAGATACGATTTGTCGGATTGCACAAATGGCACGCGCAACGGGAATTCACTTGGTGGTCGCCACGCAACGGCCGAGTGTGGACGTCATCACGGGTCTTATCAAAGCAAACATTCCCGCACGTATCGCCTTTAATGTCTCCTCCATGATCGATTCGCGGGTCATTATCGATATGCCGGGAGCAGAAAAACTGCTCGGTCGCGGAGATATGTTATACGTCCCGCCGGACCAAGCAAAACCGATGCGTATTCAGGGAACCTTCGTATCCGATAAAGAAGTGACGAAAGTAGTGGAGTTTTTCAAAAACACGCAAGCGGAAGTGCATTATACCGAAGAAGTATTAAGCCAGCCTGCTACGGCGATGAAGAAAGGCGGCGGGGCTTCCGCCGGCGGTGACGGAAAGGATCCGTTATTTGAAGATGCCTTGCGTCTTGTATGCCAGTACGACAAAGCATCCGCATCGTTACTGCAACGTCGATTGTCAGTAGGCTATGCACGGGCCGCAAGAATCCTCGATCAGTTGGAAATGGCGGGCATTATCGGTGCCGGTGAAGGATCAAAACCCCGCGACGTATTGATCAAAAACCCCGACGAATACCTCGCAAGCCAACAACAAGCGCAAACCCAAGAAAGTTAGGCGGCCTCATGAAAACAGTGGGCACGATGCTCAAAGAAGCCAGAGTCATGAAGGGATTAAAACCCCGGGATATTGAGCAGGCAATAAAGATCCGGGAAAAATATATCCTTGCCATCGAAGCAGACACGTTCGACGTGATGCCGTCGCCTTCTTATGCCAAGGGATTTGTGAGGAACTATGCGGAGTATCTCGGGTTACCCACTGATGCGGTGATGGCTTTTTTCCGGCGGCAGACCACCGATGTGACCCGATCAAGCCTGCTCCCCAAAGGGGTTGCCGATCCTTTGAATGCACCCATCGTTCACCTGACGCCTGGTCGATTTATCGGGCTTATTGTCGCGACATTGTGTGTCATATTTTTCCTGTATCTCGGCATCCAATATTTTGAAATCGGAAAAGCGCCGCCGCTTATTGTCACCAGCCCGGTCAATCAGCAGATCGTCACCGGCAGTAGGGTAGTGGTAGAGGGAAAAACGGCGCCCGACACAACTGTTATGATAAACGGGGTTTCGACCATCGTCCGGGATGACGGCAGATTTTATGAGCAGGTTGCGGTGGAGCCGGGAGTAAATAAGATCACGATTGTCGCTACCACGCGGTTCGGGAAAGTTACTTCCGAGACCCGCGAGGTCGGGTATCAGCCGTAATTTTTCCGCCGTGATCGGTTGACAGAAGCGGCGATTTCCGCCATACTGAATAAGCGATTGTTTGTCTGCCCATGGATCCCGTTCAACTCACTATCATCGTTATCAGTTTTATCCTCACCTTACTTCTCGTGCTGTTGGGTGTGCAGGTTTGGTATATCCTCAAGGAAATACGCACGGCCATTGTAAAGACCAATACCATGCTTGATGATGCGAAAAAAGTAACCGGTACCGTCGGAGACTCCGTAGCAAGCATGTCAGGAGTCGTAAGCGGTATCAAAGCGGCATTATCGGTATTCCGATCGTTTGGCAAAAAGAATGAAGGAGGAGAAGAATATGTCTGACAATCATAACAATGACGGGAAGTTCCTTTTCGGCTTTTTCATCGGCGGTTTGATCGGTGCGCTGATTATTTTTTTCCTGGGAACAAAAGAAGGCAAAAAAACCGGTAAAATGCTCGAAAATAAAAGTCGGGACTTACTCGATGACTTTGAGGAAAAGCTTGATGCGTTACAGGAGAAAGGCAAAGAATTGGTTCGCCAGGGTGAGGAAATGAAAGAAAAGGTTATCGATACCCTTGACGGAAAAAAAGATGAGGTAACACAGGCCGCCGCCGATAAAATAGATATTGCACTCGCGCACATCCAGGAAATGCAACAAAAAGGAGCCGAAACGACCGCAACGTTGCGGAAGCAATTCAAGAATATCCCCAAGAAGAAATAACCGATCGGTTATTTCCGCTTATAGATGATCTGATCTCCGTTTTGATAGTAGATTTCGTATCGGGTATCCCGGGGAAGCGTCAATTTTACAGCTTCGATGTCCGCACCGAAAAAATTGTTGAAATTTTGCCCCTCCCGCAAATCCAACACAAAATACTCGGGCATAAAATCCTCGTACACGCCGCGCAATAAGAACACTTCATGGGTGTGAATCATATGCGGGGCGATATTGTTCATCGTCATTACCGTTGATCCTTTCGGCACACGCGAAATAAGGTCATTAAGAAATGTAAAATTTTTCGTGTTTCTATAGAAAGCGGGGTTATAGGAAAGACCCAAGGGTCCGCGAAGCAGGAATCGATGCAGAAACACACTGGTCACGATAAGAAGCACGCTGACCGAAAGAATGAACAGGCGATTTTTAAGCTTCTTTTCGAGTATATGCAGTCCCAGAACGGAGGAAAACGCCAGGATGACCGCCATTTGCGCATTGTAATGAAGACCCAAGCCCCATCGTAGGCTAAATTCATTTTGCAGAAACCGCGTCGCCAGATCCTGCAGGATAAGTATCCAAGCCGGCGGATACAGAAGCGGCAAAAAACCGAAGCTCAGAAAACTCATGAGGATGGTGTTTCGTTTTACGGGATCGTCGGCAAACATCATAAGGATGCGTACGGGATTTTCATTTATGTGCGGCGTATAGAAATACGGCCTACCGTAAAAATACGGAATAATCACCTGCGTTGTCAGTACACCCCAGAAAACGGAAACAACGGCGGTGAGTAATGCCGTTCTCTTCCACGTTTTATTAAACAGCGATATGAATATGCCGAGCGCCACTCCCAATAATGCGCTACTTTCCTTAAACCCCAGCGTGATAAAAAAACATACCCAAAAAAGCGTTTTCTTTTTCGTGACGATCGCATAGAAAACACCCATAAGCGGGAGCGTCATATAGGTTACTTCATGGATGTCGGCTATAAGCGCATTTTGTAGTCCGACAAACAGGAGATAGGACACAACAACCGCAAGGGGAGCAAGACGTGTGGTCAGATAGCGCTTGGCAAGCGTATATAAAATAAGGGCACTGCCGCACACGGCAATCGCCTGTGCAACGAGCAACACCTCCGGTCGATCGGTGAACCAATATAGTGGGCTTAAAAGGAAAATGCTCGGGCTAAAGTGATCCGCAAAAATGACTTTCCCGCCCACGACGAAGTGATCAATAATCGGGGCAGTAAAATGCGCCGCTTTCCAGATCGCCGAATCAAAGATGCCGAAGTCATAATAAAACACTTCAAACTGCCAAAACCGATGAAGTGACACCAATACGGCGGCGAGGGTATAAACGCCGATAACGATGTATGTCAACCAATCGATACTATTTCGTTTCATTGCGGAAGTTTATTTGCGATAGCGACACAGCCGATAACGATAAGTCCGCCGAGTATTTCGGGAAGCGTGATGAGTTCGCCGTAGATCATAAAGCCCAAAAGGAGCGCGAACACGTTTTCCAAAAGTAAAATCTGACTGCCGAAAACGGCATCCAGGTGCTTGAACGCGTATATTTCAATCGGGTTAACGATGACATTCATAAGTCCTCCGATGGCAAGTCCCGTTAACACGTGGGGATTTTGAAATGCCGACAGGGAAAACGTTTCGCCACGGAACAAGGCAAGAATCCAACCAGAAATTGCGGCAATCCCCATAACCATAATCGTAATCTCCTGTGTGTTAAGGTGCGCGCTCAAAAGTTTTCTTCCGACAAAAAACCAAGCCATGGTGGCGGTAGCAATAAGCGTAAAAAACTCGCCGCTCCCGAAGGCTTCGAGTCGGGGGATAAATGATTTTGTTGCTACAAGACTTATGCCCACGAGCGAGCCGATCAAAAGAAGCGTCAGCTGTGCATTAAACGGCTTTTTCAAAAAAATAAACGAGTAAAGATAGGTAAAAAACGGCACGGAAGCAAATATTACCGCGACGTTTACCAGTTTTGCGTTCAACGCTCCCAGGGTGACGAAATACACCGCGATGCTATAGCCGATCGTCCCCATGGTTATAAGGAGCCACAGGTCCGGGGTCGGCGTTTTTGCCATATGCGCGGGGCGTAGTTTTTTTCGAAACATCATGCTTAACGCGACGGTGGCAATGCCGATGCGCATATACACCTGCGTCATGGGAGGAAATCCTTCCGCGAGCAGTCGCGAGCCGACGGAGAGTAACGTGTAGGCGGCCGCGACGATAACAAGAAAACCGATCGAAAGTTGTCGGGGGGTTATGCTACCGATACCCGGCAGGTTAACCTGTTGCGGCTTTTTTGAGTTCATGATACAAATTTTCCTCGATTTCGATTTGTCCCGACGCCAGTCGCGTTTTGGTGAGGGTATTTCCCCGTTCACCCGGTAATACTATGTCTGCGGTTTCGGGGAGTTTTTTGGTTGCCTTGACCCGTTTGCCGAGTTTTGCCACATTTTCGGCAAATACTTTTCTGTCGGTTATGAGCTCGGGATCGATCACAAAAACAAGGTTTCCCCAGTTTCCCGCCGTATCACCGAAACCGGTAAAGGATGCGCCGACCAACGGACCCGTCAGTATTTCCACCATAAGGGCAAGACCTGCTCCTTTGTAACTTTTATCGAACGGGCGAAGCGCACCGTCCATGGCTTTGCCGGGATCATCGGTGAGTTGTCCGTTTGCATCATACGCGATATCGGAAGGAATTTTTTTACCCGCGGTTCTTGCTTCAATCAGACCGTAGTAGGCCATCGCGGCCGTTGCCATGTCGAGAACCAACGGGTCGGTGTCGGTAGGGACACCGATCGCCATCGGGTTTGTGCCGAAAATCGGCTCATACGATCCGTGATATGCAACGGTTTCCGGAGATCCCGCAAACACGAAACCGATGAGCCCTTCTTTGGCTATTTGGTTTGCCCAATAGCCGAGTGCTCCCGTGGAGCTATTTGTGTCATGGGTTCCCACCATGCCGAATCCGTGTTCCTTTGCCTTGGTTATGGCAGTACGTACCGCGTTGTGCATGACGACCGCACCGGGATTTTTCGCGCCATTGATTCGGGCGGAAAGTTTTGTTTCCTTTTCTATGGTAATCGTTCCCGCTTGAGGATTTTTTGGAATACCTTTGCCGATCAGTTTGACGATACCCTGGTTGTTGCCGCGGAGCTGTGCATACAAAAGCATATCCAAAATAATTTTGGCCTCTTCATCGTTATATCCCTGTTTTTTGAGCGCACGCAAAGAAAGATCGGTTATTTCGTTTATGGTTATCGTCATATATCCTCCTTCGGATACTTCTCCCTCTTCGTTTGATATTCTCTGTTTATTTTAGCAACAGTACGCCGATAAAGGCTAGTATTGCCGCTATGATTTTTCGCTCCACATGACTCCGTTCATGAAGAAGGAGTATGCCGCCCGCGACGGTGAAAATACCGGATGTTGCGGTGATCGGATTGACGCGGGATGCTTCGGCGATCGACATCGCCCGAATATAGAGGATGTATCCTATGACATTTAACAGTGCCGCGAGCGCCACTTTCCATCCGCCGATATGAAATTCCCTGACCAATTCTTTTTTCCCCAAGCCGGGAAACGCGATAATGACGATGGGAAAACACCATACCGCAAAACTATAGAGCGTTGCGGGAAGGGGAGCCGATGCCGGTTTATCAAGTACTGCGGTGAGTCCCAAAAGAACGGCACATACGACGGCATACCAAAACGGGCGGGTGAACGAAAATTTCGGATTTTTATACACCAAAAGCAATGAGGCGAGAATGATACATACGACGCCGATACTTTTTGCCACGGTCAGCGGCTCGCCGAGAAATGCGATAGCACCGATAAATCCGATGACGGTACTGAGACGGAAAATAATGGCGAATGTGGATGCATCTACTCCCTGTCGTGCGTAAAATTGCGTACGTTCATAGAATCCGTAGAGAATAACCGTCGATGCGAGGAGAAGATATTGCATTGGCGTTAATCCGAAGAGTCCGGAAAGAGAACCGCGCTCAAAAAGAAACAGGATAACGGCAAAAAGCGCCCCCCATAAATTAAAGAGCACCGCAAAAATGCGGGGTGAACCGGTGCGTATTGCAAGAACACGCATGAGAAGCTCTTGGGCGGCAAAAATAAGGGCGCTGGCGATTGCCAGCAAAAACCACAACATGACATGCAGTATACGCTTCCTTCATGAGGTTTTCGAGAGCATGTTATAAAAACGATGGTATAATTTGTTCAATGAAGAATATTTTGGATGTCGATGAAAAATATTTCGGATTTCTTTTCCATTATTATCGGGCGGAAGTGTATCGCGAAACGAACTGGAGAAACCGCATGGATGTTTCAACCAATTGGGCGATCGTCGTTACCGGTGTTATCTTATCGTTTGCGTTCGGCGAAGGAGATGCGCCGCATACCGTCATCATTTTAAACTACCTCATTGCGCAGTTTTTTCTGTATATAGAAGCCCGAAGATACCGGTATTATACGATGCTTCGTTCCCGAACGAGACTTATGGAAGAGCACCTGCTTGCACCCATACTGTCCGGGACGGAAAAACAGCAGACCGAAGACTGGGCAAAACAGCTGGCGCAAACGCTTGCCCGGCCGAAAGTGTCGATGTCCAAAATTGAATCGTTTGCATGGAGGTTGCGAAGACAATACATGGTGCTATTGGGAATCATTTTTATCGCATGGGTCGCTAGAATATTTATGCATCCGACTCCCGTAACGACGTTGGAAGCGGCGATAGCACAAGCGAATGTGTGGGTGATACCGGGCGTTATCGTGTTTGGTATATTTGTCGGATCACTGCTTTGGTGTATGGCCTTGGCCTATATTTACGTCCCGCGGGTAGCCGCCTTAGTGGACGACCTTCCCTAGTTCGCTCTCCAGCCAGGCTCGATATTTTTTCGTTACGAATTGAAGGGGGATACCTATGATTTCCGGATTTTCATACGTGTGAGCCGAGAGAAGCGTTTTTTCCAAGTGCTCCCATTTGCTTTGTAACGTTTTGATAAGCAAGAGCGATTCCTGTGCATAATCGATCTGATTTTTCCCCGGCGGCCAAAGGAAAAGGGAATCCGCCTGTGGAATAATCTGCACACACGCGGCAAGTTTTTTCTTGAGCAGAAGTTCTCCCAGTTGTTCCGCCTGGGTCTTATCAGTACACGAAACCATGACAAGCAATGCATCGGTCATATTGATTCCTCCTTATCGTTTCACAATATGATGTTGTTTCGGTTTCCACGTCGGGGTGCACACGATAAATAACGCGAAGTGTCCGTCCCAATAATATTTTTCCTTCGGTTTCAGTAAAATGCAATCGCCCATCTCGATGGGCGTTTCTTTCCCTCTGTTGCCGATGACTCCGTTGCCGCTTAATACCAGTACCAACTCCGTGGAAACGGCATTCGTCGCAAATCCTTCTTCCGGATACCTTCCCGAGATAATTGCGGTAGCGCCGCTTATCCGTCTCTCACGCATGACATACTCTTCGACGGATGTCGTTGCCGATGCGTCAACACGCCTGGTTTTTTTCTGTTTAATTATCTGCATACAGCAGGTTTTACACTTCGCCTGTTTTTTTTGCGGCTTCGAGAAACCGTCGGCGATACAGTGCTTTTTCTTCCTCAGAAAAAAGCGAGAGCATCTCAAACGTCAGCGTTGAGGTGCGGTTTTCGGTGACACATTGGTGTACCGCGGCATACCCGTAAAAATTCCATTCATGATCAACGACCAGAACGGCGATACGCAGAGGAAATGCCCGTTCACGCTCAAGGGTTACGGTATATCGCGCTCCTTCGGTAAGTGAGGAGAACTCAAACGATTTGGGGGGACGAAGCAACGTATTTAATTCCGTCAGGTAACCCATAGGTGCAAGAGGTATTGTACCGCGCGAGTTATCGTTTGTCGAAAAACCCGTGAAGGAGCAGGGCAACGATAATGGTGATGCCGCTTACGATAACCATCATGACCAACTGTGCCATCTTTTCGCCGGTGAACCAGCTTTCCTTTGCCGGCGTGACGGTGGGAAGGGCGGTGATTGCCGGGGTGGCAGTGGGTGCCGTGGTGACCGTCGGTTGATTGCCGAAAAACAACAGGGGTTCGTCCGTAGCGGCGGAAGTCGGCGTCAATGACGGTGTCGGGGTGCGTCGCGGTGTCGGGGTCAGCGAATTTTCGGTAACCACCACCGTGTATGTGCAATAACTCGGATAGGAGGAAAATGCCTGATTGTTGTCTCGCACCCGGCAGGTGGTGTTATAGGTTCCCGCCTGGGTATAGGTGTAGGTTGTCGTAATTGAACCGAATTGACCGGCTCCCTTTTCCACCAGTCTTTTTTCACTGCCACCGAATCCGAATTCGACCGCGGTGATGTCATTATCGGGATCGTAACCCGCACAGGCAAAGGTAACCGTGAGCGGCTTGACGCCCGATCCCGGGCTTACCGAAAGCCCGGTGCATCGCGGAGGGCTGTTGGTGGGAGTCGGCGTAATCGTTGGCGTAATTGTCGGGGTCGGTGTAACCGTCGGCGAAGGGGTGACGGAAGGAGTAATTGTCGGTGTCGTTGAAAGATCTGCCCGACTGCGCACATCGGCGTTATCGGTTCGTACCGCCCACAGAAGTATGGGAAGACCGAATACGACGATAAGAATAATGGTGAGAAACGGCAGGCGCTTCATACAAAATAATAGGCCAACAATGAGTATATACCTATTCTGCGGAAAAATGCGAGTATGCCGATTCCGGGTCGGAATCGTCCATGAAAAAAGCATGCATCCTCAGGTTCCCATGGTATAATGCGATACATGCAATCGACCGACGTACGGAAAAAATTTATCGCCTACTATGTGAAGCGGGGACATACCGAAATCCCTTCCGCCCCCATTGTCCCGCTCAATGATCCTTCGACCCTTTTTACCAGTTCCGGCATGCAACCGTTGGTGCCGTATTTATTGGGTGAGCACCATCCCGCGGGGACGAGACTGGTTGATAGCCAAAAATCATTTCGTTCACAGGATATCGAGGAAGTCGGCGACAACCGACACACCACGTTTTTTGAAATGTTAGGTAACTGGAGTCTTGGGGATTATTTCAAAAAGGATCAGTTACCGTGGATCTTCGGATTTTTGACGGATGAACTCTCCTTAGATCCCCGCCGGCTTTATGTCAGCGTATTTGAAGGAAACGATTCGGTTCCCAAAGACACCGAATCGATCGCGATCTGGAAGGAGTTATTTGCCAAAGTCGGCATTGATGCAAAAGAGGGAGAGCGAATATTCACCTATCCCGCCAAAAAGAATTGGTGGAGCAGATCGGGAGAGCCGGAAAAAATGCCTCCGGGAGAACCGGGTGGACCGGACAGCGAAGTGTTTTTTGATTTCGGTATCGAGCGGGGCATGCATGAGAATTCGCCGTATAAAGGGGAGGTATGTCATCCGAATTGTGATTGCGGCAGGTTTATGGAAATCGCCAACTCCGTGTTTATGCAGTATCAAAAACAGGCGGATGGAACGCTTCGGGAACTGTCACAAAAAAACGTGGACTTCGGCGGCGGATTGGAACGGATGGTTGCCGCGTCAAATGATGATCCGGATGTTTTTACTACCGATTTGTTTGCCCCCATTATCAGTGCGATTGCATCGTATGCCGGGAAAACCTACGGGACAGATATCAAGGAAACGCAGGCGATGCGAGTTATCGCGGATCATCTGAAAGCGGCAACGTTCATGATCGGAGAAGGCCTGTTTCCGAGTAACAAACAGCAGGGGTACGTATTGCGCAGGCTCATCCGTCGTGCCGTCGTGAAAATGCATCAGCTTGGAGGGACGGGATCAAAAGCGGAACTGGGAGTGACGGTATTCCGTGCCGTGGGGAATATATACAAAGACGTGTATTTTTCTCCGGAATCGCCCGAATTTTCCGAAAAAGAACAGATTCTGTCGGAAGAAATTTTCCGTTTCGAAAAAGTGCTCCGAACAGGGATGACGGAACTCAAAAAACACGAAACGATTACGGGTACCGTCGCCTTTGATTTATTGCAAAGCTACGGATTTCCGTGGGAACTTACCTATGAATTGGCGCTCGATAAGGGTCAGCAGGTGGATAAGGAAGAATTCCAGAAGGAATTTAAAAAACACCAGGATCTTTCCCGAACCGCGGCCGCCGGTATGTTTAAAGGAGGACTCGCCGATCATTCGGAAGCCACGACGAAGTTACACACCGCGCATCATTTACTTTTGGCATCATTACAACAGTTGATTGATCCGTCTATTAAGCAGAGGGGAAGCAATATTACGGCGGAACGACTGCGTATTGACGTGAGTTTTGCCCGTAAGTTCACCCCCGAGGAACTTAAGAAGGTGGAGGATTCCGTGAACTCCGCAATCAGCAAAAATCTTGCGGTAACTCGTGCGGAAATGCCGCGTGAGGTGGCTGAAAAAATCGGTGCTCAAATGGAATTCGGCACAAAATATCCGGAAAAAGTAAGCGTATATATCGTCGGTTTGAGCGATGGCGTATCTCCCGAACAGGCGACTCCCAAACACTATTTTTCGGCCGAGTTTTGCGGCGGACCGCATGTCACCTTTACAGGTACTTTGGGTCACTTTACAATAGTAAAAGAGGATGCAAGTGGCGCCGGAGTACGAAGAATATACGCAAAGCTCAGTTAATACGTCCGATGATGAAACTTCCCGATGTCTTTTCAGGATTCCTGCAAAAAAAGGAAGAAACGAAGGATTATTTTTTTTCCTTATATCTTGATGTTGATGCCGCGGCCGTGGCCGTTTGGCACATCGATCCGTCCGGAGCCCCCAAAGTAGAAAGTTTTGCCCATGCGGTGATCGCAAACGACACATGGGAAGCCCGCATTCAGGTTGTCGACCGGTTACTTTCCGCCGCCGAGGAGAAAGTCGGAGTGACAAAGCCCATTACAAAAACGGTATTCGGTATTGCCGGTTCGTATCTTACCCCGGACGGCAATATCACCGAATCGGTCCGTCCGCACTTAAAAAAGCTGTCGCATATGCTGGAGTTGACTCCCGTCGGATTCGTACCGTTGTTTCAGGCGATTGCTTTTTCGATTAAACGTGAGGAAGGGGTACCGACAAGCGCCGTGTTGCTCGGATGTTCGGGAAAAACCGCCCGCATGAGTTTGTTTCGAGTCGGCCAGCTCACGCATGACTTCATGATGGTCTTCGGAGAAGATCCCGCGTCGGCGCTCGAATCAGAATTGAAAAAGATGCAGGACGGCGACGTCCTTCCTTCCCGCATATTGCTGTACGGAGGAAACGCGCAACTACTCGAGGAAGCCCGAGCCAAGTTACTCAAACATCCCTGGCCGTCCCGGGCAAACTTCCTTCATTTTCCGAAAATAGAAGTGATTTCCGTGGAGGATCTTTTGACGTCAGTATCGCTTGCGGGCGCTTCCGAGCTTGCTTCAGAAATCGGAGAATCCGCAGATACGGCCGATGCGGGAGAGGAAGTTTCGGTGGTGGCACAAGCACCCGCCGTCGCCCATAAGGATTCCGGGACCGACGAAGCGGCGACCGCCGATGACATAACGGCGGAAGCCGATGAGGAAGAAGAGGCGGAAGAAGTGCCGGACGAAGATACGGAAGAAGACGAAGAGACGCAGGAAACCGAGGGCGATGAAGAGGAAGAAGAAACACACGAGGCGGTCGCAGATATGCAGGGCGTGAGCATCGGTGATAATGATGGACAGGATACGATGCCCGGCAATGCGGTCGGGACTGACGAATCCGTATCCGTGGACGCGGACCGGGAGGATTTGGCCAACGTGACGATGGTTACTCCCGAGTCACTCGGTTTTCGTCATGAGGACGTACTTGAAAAACCGTCCGCACCGGTCTCTGCAGGACATACGCCGCGGGGCTCAAGCGCGAAAAAACTGTCGTTTGCGGCATTGTCCGGGAAAATGCCGAAATTTTCACTGGTAGACACAAAATCCGTACTTACCGGCATGCTGTCCCGGCTTTTCAGAGGCAAAGGGAAAACTTTGCCTATCGCGGGGGGAATCGTTGTCGTGGGGCTCATCCTTTTTGCGCTTTATTACACGGTGCCGAAGTCAACGATAACGGTGCTTGTTGCCTCGCAATCTCTTGATGAATCAACGGTCGTTTCCGTCGATCCCAAGGCAACGGTTGCCGATCCCGAAAGTAAAACCATTCCCGGAAAAAATCAGGAACAATCGGTGACCGGTGAAAAAACCATTGCGGTAACCGGCAAAAAAAACATCGGTGATCCCGCAAAAGGCACGGTCACGATTTATAACAAGGTAACCAGCGGGAGATCGTTCCCCAAGGGAACAACGCTTACCTCGCAGGGAGTAGCATTTACCCTCGATAGTGATGTCAGTGTGGCATCCGCAAGTGAAACGATCGGTTCCATTACGTTCGGCAAGGCGACCGCAAACGTAACCGCAAAAGAAATCGGACCGAACGGAAACCTTGCGGCAAGTTCCGAATTTAGCTTTGCCAATGTGAGCCCTTCCAGCATATCGGCGAGGAATGAAAGCGCCTTTACCGGAGGAACAAGCAAACAGGTGACCGTGGTGTCGCGTGCCGATCAGGATGCGCTTGTTTCGGCAATTACCGAGGAGTTGGTGGGACAGGCAAAAGAACAGCTTCGCAGTACCGGAGAAGCGGGAGACCGACTGATTGATGCCACCATCAAAACGGAAGTGGCCGAGAAAGTGTTTGACGCGGAACTGAATCAGGAGGCAACACAACTACACGGCAAAATAACCGTCAAAGTATCCGGCATAAGCATCGGGGACAGTGACGTCAAAGCGGCGTTGCTTCCTCTTGTGACGGCAAAGATTCCGTCGGGATACCGATTGGCTCCGGAACAGACGAATGTGACGACCAGTAATGTTACCGTAAAGAAAGACGGCACGATTACCCTTACGGCAAAACTTACCGCGGTAGCGCTTCCCGAAATCAATACTGAAGCGCTTCGTACCCAACTGGTAGGCAAGCCGGTCAATGAGGCAACCGCTATCTTACGGCAAACGCAGGGAGTAGCAGGAGCTGAATATCGCTTTACGTTATCACCCTCGCATTCACGGCTTCCGATGAGCCGGAATAACATCACCATCACCGTCATGGTACAGTAAATGAAGGGGGTATCCCTTTCGAACTAACGTCATATGGCCATGTACCGCTATGTCAAAACTGTTCCCCGTCCGCCGGTGGCACGCCCGGTTGTTTTTTCGTATGTTTTGATGTCTATCGGGGTCCTCATCATCATGTGGACCGTATGGCCTATCCTTTCGTTTTTCTTTGTTGATCAGGTGGTATTAGCCAAAACGGTGAGTCCGCTTTCTGATCCGACGGGCATGAGTACGGGAGCGGCGCTCGTCTATGCAAACGGCGCAAAAGATACGACGGATCCCAATACCTGGTTCCCGACCAAGCCGCAGAAAAAGAACTCGGCACAGGTCAACAGTTACACGCTCACCATACCATCGCTGGGGATTTCATCGGCCTCGGTCATCATCGCGGGAGATGATTTGGCAAAAAGCCTTATCCATTACGGCGGTACCGCAAATCCCGGAGACTACGGAAATACCGTTATTTTCGGGCATTCCACCTTGCCGCAGTTTTTTCGCGGCATCAAAGACTACAAAACGATATTCGCCACGCTCCCCACAATCAAAGTGGGAGACGAGATACGGGTAACGTTTGACGGTTTGGATTATAAATATGTCGTAACCGACAAAGTTGTCGTGGAGCCTACCGACTTAACGCCGCTTGAACAGCGGTTTGATGATTCGTATCTGACGCTTGTTACCTGCGTACCGCCGGGAACCTATCTGTATCGACTGAATGTCAAAGCAAAACTGGTGCGTATATAACCAATATTTATCAAAGAAAGGAACCGTACCCTATGTCCGCAAATTCACAACAAAAAGCAATTGATGCGATCAAAAAAAAGCTTGTCGGCAAAAGTTTAAACTATGATGAAATTTATGCCATCATGGATGAAATAGCCACCGAAAAACTCAGTCCCGTGCTCACCACGTATTTTGCGGCGGCAGGGTTCAAAGAAGGGTTTTCCGATGATGAACTGTACTCGCTCACGAAAGCGATGGTGGCGACGGGTCCGCGGTTAAAATTCAGCGGGATTGTGGCGGATAAACATTCCGCGGGAGGGGTTGCCGGCACACGAACGACCATGATCGTCGTCCCGATAATCGCGGCGGCAGGCTATAAAATCCCGAAAACTTCCACGAGAGCGATCACGTCTCCCGCGGGGACGGCGGACACCATGGAAGTAGTCGCTCCCGTGACCTTTACGACCGCACAGATCACCCATATCGTCGAAAAAGTCGGCGGCTGTATCGTGTGGGGCGGACATGTGGGACTTGCTCCCGCGGACGATATATTAATCCAGGTCGAGCGACCGCTCGCGTTTGAATCCTACGACAAAATCATCGTTTCGGTAATGGCGAAAAAAATTGCCTCGGGAGCAAACCATCTGGTGCTTGACCTCCCGGTGGGACCCACGATGAAAATCCAGCATTTTAAGGATGCGGAGCTCATGGCGAAAAAGTTTATGATGCTCGGCAAAAAATTTAAGATGCATATTGTTATCGACATCAATGAAGTTCGCCAAAATGCCGGTCGGGGCATCGGCCCGGTGCTTGAGGCACGCGATGTGTTTCAGGTATTGGAACAGGCTCCGGAACGACCCTTAGCATTGGAAGCAAAAGCACTGCGGCTTGCAGGCAAACTTTTGTCGATTTGCTTTGCCGATACGCCCGGCAAAAAAGGTATGGACGGTGAAGAGGCGGCAAGAGAAATACTCTCAAGCGGTAAAGCGCTTGCCAAAATGCGCGAAATAATCAAAGCACAGGGAGGAGAACCGGGTGTCGTGAGCAGTAAATTGACACCGGGGAAGGAAGTCTATGAATTAAAGGCTCCCAAAAAAGGTATGATTGCCTCGATGAATAACCAGCAAATAACGGTGATTTGCCGCATTCTCGGATGTCCCACGGATAAACGGGCGGGGATGTATTTGAATCGAAAACTTGAAGAGCGGGTGGATAAAGGTGATATACTAGCTACGATTTACAGTTCGGATAAATGGCGTCTCAAGGAAGCGGCGGAAACGCTCAAGACGATGCCCGTTTATACCGTTGAATAATATGTTCAAAAACATGTTGGCGCCGGTACAGGCATGGCTCCTCAGTCAGGGGAAATGTGTCGGATGCGGCAAGGCACTTGGAACCGGAACGGGCAATGATATCGTGCGCATCGTATGCACCTGCGGACGAATTTATATGTACGATCCGGCGGCAAAAAAATACCGCCGTGCGCTTCTCAATGAAATCAAATAACACAGTTATGACCAGAGTGACCGTATTTCTTATCGTTCTGATTCTCGTGGTCGGCGGGGCGCTTGCCTGGTGGTTTGACAGTACGAGAGCATCGGACGGCACCGATAAAACGCCGGTGGCGTTTCGGATCAATGCGGGAGACGGCGTACGGGTGATAGCCGCAAATCTTGCGGAGGAAAATCTCATTCGCAGTCCCACCGCATTCTTCGTATTGATTAAACTCATGGGTATAGAGCGTAATTTACAGGCGGGAGAATTCCGCCTGAATCGTGCCATGGACAGCAGAACCGTGGCACGTGAGTTGACCCATGGATTTCAGGATACCTGGATAACCACGCTCGAGGGATGGCGCAACGAAGAAATTGCCGCGGCGTTATCCAAAAATCTTGATATCCCCGAAAGCGAATTTCTGAAAGTCGCCAAGCTCGGCTATATGTTTCCCGATACGTATTTAGTGCCGCAGGATGCAACGGCAGGGGCTATCATCACGCTTTTTACCGCGGCATTCGATAAAAAAGTCACCCCGGAGATGCGTGCGGATATCAGGGCATCGGGTATGACGCTTCACGAGGTCATTACGCTCGCATCAATCGTCGAACGGGAAGGGCACACCGATGAAGATCGTCCGATTATTGCGGGGATCCTCCTCAACAGATTGAAGGCGGGGTGGCCGCTCCAAGCCGATGCGACATTACAATTCGCGCTGGGCTACCAGGCGAAAGAAAAAACCTGGTGGAAGAAAGTATTATATGACGAAGATAAAAAGATTAATTCTCCGTACAACACGTATGCAAACACGGGACTTCCTCCTGGTCCGATCAGTAACCCGGGGATTGCCTCTATTCGCGCGGCGATATATCCCAAACAAACTTCATACTGGTTCTATCTCCACGATCCATCGGGAGCCGTGCATTATGCGGAAACCCTAGACGAACATAACGCGAATATTGCCAAGTACCTACGGTAAGCTTGTTTTTCTCATGAAGTCACTACTGCGGTTGGTTATTTTACTTTTTTTGTGTGGTATAGCGCTTGTGAGCGTTCGGACGGTGCATGCCAGGCCTCAGGGAGCTGGCGGTTCTTCAAACGGCATTTCGGTGGGGAACGGTTCAGTACGCATCCGCTATGAGATAAATACCACGACGGGGAGCACGACGGAACAATCAAAGACGACGACCGCCACGGGTGAATATATACAGTCCTATGAATCCCGTGCGCAACTGATGAAAGACGGGTCGGTGTCCTTCACCGAACGGATTTTGTATCATTTCCCCGAACCCCGACACGGTATATTCCGGATGATCCCGTATATAAAAACAAACGATAACGGCAAACAATATGCGATGGCCATAGATAACTTTTCCGTTACCGATGAAAATAATACTCCCTACCACTTTAGCGTGACTGACGACGGGGGAGCCAAAACTTATAAAATCGGGGATCCCGATGAAACGATAGATGGCTTGCACTGGTATGTTCTTACCTATACGGTAAAGGGAGCGCTTACGTATTTCCCCGGGCATGATGAACTGTATTGGAATGCGGTAGGGACATCCTGGCAAATTCCGATGCTTCAGGCTTCCGCGATAGTGACACTTCCGGAACCGATACCCGATGACGCGGTGCATATGAATTGTTTTGTGGGGGGTGCGGGATCGAAGGAAACCGCATGTACGACCTCGTATAAAAACCGTGACATTACGGTAACGTCACAAAGGATCCTCACCGCCGGAGAAGGGCTTACCTATACGGTCGGCATTCCCAAAGGAACGGTTGCCGTATTGGAAGCTACCGAAGTAATTCCGTGGTACAACACAGTACAGGGGAGAATACTGTTAGCGGTTTTCGGCATTGCGGCATTCTTCTGGTATATCGTTGCCCCGATTGTCGTCGTCATAAAATGGTGGACATCGGGACGTGATCCGAAACCCGCAATGGGAGAAGTATCCGCTTGGTTTGCCCCACCCAAGACCCCGAGCCGGAGACTTCTGACGCCCGCGGAAACGGGGACGCTTGTTGATGAAAAAGCCGATTTACGGGATATTTATGCATCGATAATCGATCTCGCCCGCCGAGGATATATAAAGATTATCGAGACAAAAAAGAATGCATTTGATTTTGAGAAAATGAAGGATTGGGTGGCCGATACGGCTTTGCTTCCTTTTGAACGTGAGCTTCTGAGCGGAATATTTTCATCGGGTGATCGGGTAAGTATCGCGTCGCTTGATGTTGTAAAAACGCTCGAAAAAGTGAAATCCATGTTGTATGAATCGTTGGTGAACGAGAAATTTTTTCCGTCGAATCCCAATACACTTCGGGGATGGTATGTAGCATTGGGTGTGTTATCCGTTGTGTTTTTTAATCCCGTGTTGCTCCTGGTTTCCCTTATTTTCGGTCAGGCAATGCCGAAGAAAACGCTTTTCGGAGCGGAACAGGCGGCGGTAGCCAGAAGTCTCAAAAATTTTCTCACAAGCCAGGATAAGCAACTTGCATTCCAGGCAAAAAATCAGCTTATGTTTGAAAAACTTCTTCCTTTTGCCGTGGCGTTCGGGGTGGAAGGAATTTGGGCGGAGCGATTTAAAGAATTGGGACTCAAGAATCCCGATTGGTATCAGTCATCTACGGGCACGCGATTTAACAGCGTCGTGTTTGCCCGCAGTATCGGCAGTGGCATGAGTGTGTCATTTGCCGCATCCATAACGGCACATGCTTCTACCGGACATTCTTCGGGGTTTTCATCGGGCGGAGGATTCTCGGGCGGCGGCGGAGGTGGCGGCGGCGGGGGGAGTTGGTAACCGTTACAGCGGCAGTGTGGGCTGATTATCCGGTATCTTTGGGTGTTGTTCTTTTTTTTCTTTTTCTTCGAGTGTCCCCGATACCATGAGCTCCAACAGGTCGTTTCTTAAAATTGCATAGATGCCGTGGCCGCCGGCGGAAAGGTGCCTGGCTTTCAGTTTCTTCGTCGCTATCCATCGGCGTATCGTACCCGGTTGTTTGTGGAGAAAATGTGCCGCCTCTTCGACCGTGACGATATCTTGCATAATCGGCTCGAGTATAGCATACCCGTGCTATACTCAGTAGCGATATGAAATTATCGGTGATTTTGTTCGCTGGTATGGTCGCAACACTGATTTTTCCCCGTGCTATTCGGGCACAGGAAAATTCGGTGCTTCGTTCGATAAACCTCAAACCGGAAACGATCCAGGCACTTACCCGGATAGGGATTCCCATGGGGGCGGAATCGGCAAAATATGACGTGTTTGTATTGGCGGATGCCTCGGAAGAAGGAAGAAGCGGCAAGGTGCTTGTTGATCAACTGCAGGCACTCATGGCAAAGTACCCCAAGGATATTCGCCTGTGGTATGTGCATTTTCTCTTAGTGTATCGGGAAGCACGCGCCGATGTTTTGGTTTCGTCAGGATGTCTGGGTGAGCAAAATGCGTTTTGGTCCAATATCAGGGCTTATGTGGCAAACGAGGCAAAACCATATCCGCCGCTCGGGCTCTACCCGGGAATAACCGATCCCGAAAAATATGCCGATTGCGTAGCAAACGAGAATAACCCGACCCACAAACGAAGAATTACCACTGATAAGGAATTGGGACAACAACTCCTGTCGCAAGTGGATGCCGTGGGTATACCCGCTATGGTCTTTGTCGATGTAAAAAAACCCTCACAGGCAATACTTTTGCAGGGCGCGTATCCCACCGAGGAGTTTATCCGCGCATTTGAAGAACTGAAAACCCGTGACGGCGGCAAAGATTTACCGCCCAGTGAAAATAAAAAACCCGAACCCGTTACTCCTTCCGGAAATATTTTTGAGCGGCTCGCCGCCGCGTTGCGGGCTTTTTGGCAAACATTAACGGCAAAATAAAACGGATCATTCATGAACGGCAATATGAGACGATTCATTCCCGCGGTACTGTTGCTTTTCCTTTTCGTGGGCGGCATGGGATGGCAGTTGGGGAAAGCCAAAAGACCTCCTCCCGTCTCTCTTACCGTTTCTATTCCGATTGTCGTTACCCCGACGCCGACGGCGCCGTCGTTGGATCCGGTATCTCTTGAAAGCGTTTTCCGTTCTGATCACACGAAAGCGAGAGCACTTCCGGAAGAAAAAACGGTAACACTTGTTGCAACCGGCGACGTGATACCTGCCCGAAGCGTCAATTATAAAATGGCGACGGGACACGGGTTTTTATGGCCGTGGGAAAAAACGGCGGACATCCTTCGATCCGCCGATCTTACGGTCATCAATCTCGAAACCCCGCTCCTCAGTTCATGTCCCGTCACGGTCGAGGGGATGCTCTTTTGCGGTGACGCGAAAGCGGTGGAAGGACTTGTGTATGCGGGCGTTGATGTGGCGACGCTCGGCAATAATCACATCGGTAATCACTTTGAAGCGGGGGTAGAAGAAACAAAGCAACATCTGCTTGCGGCGGGTATCACCCCCGTTGCAACGGGAATCGCATATAAGGCAGTAAAAGGCATCCGCTTTGCGTTTCTGTCCTATAACGACATCGGGGCTCCTGAAGCGGGTGTTCCGTGGGCGGATGAGGAACGGATTCAGAGCGATATTGGAGAAGCCAGAAACAATGCCGATGTGGTGATTGTTTCTTATCATTGGGGAGTAGAGTACGTCACGCAACCAAACGACCGGCAACGTCGACTTGCTCATTTATCGGTCGATGCGGGGGCAGACGTGGTGCTCGGGAATCATCCGCACTGGATACAGCCGATCGAAATTTATAAAGAGAAGTTTATTATGTACGCCCACGGTAATTTCGTATTTGACCAGGAGTGGAGTGAGGAAACGAAACGGGGAGTGGTCGGTCGCTATGTGTTTTACGATAAAAAACTCGTTGATGTCGAATACCTGCCCGTTCGTATTGTCGACTACGGCCAACCGTACTTCCTGGAAGGACAGGAAAAACAGACTATCTTGGATTCCCTGCGTACGGCAAGTATGGAGCTTCACTCAAAATAGCGGACGGGAGAAACGCTCATGTCGAAAGTATCGCTGAAGGTACGCGGGTATGAGTAAAAAGCGACACGTCGTGCGGACTGTTTTCTACAGCAGGGTATTATATTCCAGTATGAGCGCGACATCCTGATTATTCAGCGGTTGGGTTTCACGCATACGGGTGAGAATTGATCCGAGAATTATCTGCTGACGTTTCAGTTTTTTATAATATGCGTCTGTATAGCGGGGATTTTTCTTCAGGCGCTGTATAAACCAAATCAGCGGATGCAGGTTGGCATTCACCGCGGCAAACTCGGCTTCATATAATTGTTTTTCCGTATCTTTGTAGCCGAGATATTCGGCGGTACCTCCGGGGATGGCAAAAAGCTGTACTGCATAATTGACGTAATATTGTTTAAACGGTCCTTCGACGATTGCCGCTCCCGTGTCGGTGAGCGTGGGATCGAGTAAATTATTGCGGTGTGACGTGCTGTTCATAAATCCTTCGACAAAATTTGATGCCGAGATTCCTCCCATGCCGATATTTTCGGTGGCATAGATAAACGAATAGTGAAGCTTCGGCAATACGGTACCCAACTCGATGCCTTCGTACGGATCCTGATGGGAAAAATTCTGATGTTTCTTCATCACTTCGGCGCGCATTTTTGCCGCACGCATAAGAGTGGCGTTGAGGCGCAATGCGGGGGCGTTTGCTTTGGCTCGAACGATATTAATTTCATTGACGAAATCAATAGGATCTATTGCCTGGGCGCCCAACACCGAATCCCCGACGGTCGAAAGGGTCAGCGGACCGCTTAACGCGGTTTGGGAAATCTGATGCGGCACGGGAAGCGGGGCGAGTACCGTTTGTTTCGGAGCGGTGATAAAGCCGTATGCAAAACAAAGCAAGAGGACGGCAAAAATAGCGCCCGAGCGATACGTTCCGATCCGTTTGGCGGTCATAGGAAAAGTATAGCATTGTGACGCGTTCTTCTTACGAATGCATAGGGATACGGTGTGTTGTTATATTTTGAATTTTTCAACAAGGAAGGTCGACGCGACGATAATTGCTCCGCCGATCAGTTCCGTTGGCGTGAGTCGTTCACCAAGAAGCGGATAGGAAAGCAGTGCCACAAATACGGGGGTGATCGAAAAAACCATCGTGACAAATGACGCGGTGGCAAACGTATATGCACGGTTTCGCGCCATGGTAAGCGTAAAAGAAAACGCCGCACCGATAAGAATCATGAACATATTTACGGGAAGCGCAAGTGTGCCGCTCACGTACCCGAAGAGAAGCAATGAAGCGGCCGACACCAGAGAAATAACGGACCCGCTTAAATCCGGATGCATTCGGGAAACGGTGTGCTTGATAAGGATGTTGGCGACAAACGCGGCCGATGCCGCCATGAGAAGTGTGTACATGTCACCGGTGGTGAGTGCGATTATTTGGCCTCCCGTCGTGAGTAGGTACGACCCCGTAAGAATGAGCAGGGTGAGGAACCATTTCTTCATCGTGATCGCTTCCTTGAAAAATAGGTATGCAAAAATAATCGTAAATACCACAATCGTCCGATAAAGAAATGAAAAATTCACCGCTGAAGTGTTGGCAAGGGCGAGTGCTTGCAAATAGTTGATGCCGATAGATGATGCGACGCCGATACCGACTAAATAGAGCTTAAATCTCGGCGAGAGTGCCTTGTATGCGGTGACGTGCCGCCGAAACAGGAACAGCCACGGAATAACCATGGCTAGTCCGATCCATATGGTGAGATTGAGCGGTTTTTCACCGTGGGATAAAAGATATCGGGAGTTCACGATGGAACATGCCCAGAGGAACGAAGAGGTAACGGCAAAAATAAGACCTTTACTCACATTGGAAAATAATTTCATAACTCCCGTTAGTATACCGTAATTACCGAAAGATACATGGTAAAATATATCATATGAAGCAAGCGCCAGCCTTTTCCCTTCCCGACCAGGATGGCGTGGTACGTTCCCTTGCTGACTTTGCCGGTTCCTGGTTAATCTTTTATTTTTATCCCAAAGACGATACCCCGGGGTGTACCAAAGAGGCGTGTAACTTTCGCGACAACACGATCGAATTTCAAAAACGGGGAGCGGTGATCGTCGGTGTATCAAAAGACAGTGTGGCATCGCACAAAAAATTTGCGGAGAAGTATCGTCTATCGTTTCCGCTCCTCAGCGATGAAAAACTCGAGGTGATCAAGGCATATGACACCTGGGGAGAAAAAAAGTTTATGGGACGCACGTTTGCCGGCGTCCTCCGCAACACGTATCTTATTAATCGGAACGGTGAAATCGTTAAAATATACGAAAAGGTAAATCCGCTCGTGCATGCCGATGAAATACTTCGTGATATCGATACGCTGAACGACTCGGCATGAAACAGAACGAATACCGCTTTACGACGAAACTGTGGGAATATGAAGGCGATAGCCCGTGGTTTTTTGCAACGCTCCCGAGAGATCAGGCGGCAGAAATCAAACACTTATTCGGTACCCCTTGGCGCGGATGGGGATCGGTAAAGGTGGAAGCAAGCATCGGAAAGACCGTATGGATGACTTCCATTTTCCCAGATAAGGAAAGTGCTTCGTATGTGCTTCCCGTCAAATCAACGGTACGGAAAGCAGAAGGCATAACCGCAGGGAGTAAAATAACCGTCATGCTCCGTATCCGCAGGTAGATTATTTTTTGATATCGATATATTCCTGAAGCTGGACGATAAAGTCAGCAACCGCGGGGATAAATTCAAACGTGCTTAATGTTTTGACGACGATCGATAACACCATGGTGGCGCCGATGACTGAGCCCAACCCCCACATGAGCCCGCCGATAAAGTTTTTAGCAATGATGTTGCCCCACTTGGTTTTTTCGTTTGCCTCGTATCGTTCGCGCTTCATACACTAAGCATACGTTGTTTTGGGGCTATCTGCCAGAGGGATGTATCAGACGGCCGTTGCGCGTCTTGCATATGTCTCTTCGGTGACGGTACGGCGCCATAATAAGCCTTTTCCGCGGAGCTCGACATTTACTTCGTTCTGATCCATCCATTGGCTTTTGGAAAAAGTTCCGAGTCGTTGCGGTCGTATGCCTTCTGCTTCAAACGTCACCGTTGCTCTCCCTTTGTTCATAGATATATGCACGATACCGATTCGTTCTTTTCCCTGAATACTCATTGCTCCCTGGTACTGTGTTGTCGTTGCCATAGAGGGTATCCTTTCGGGCAGAAATTTTCCCTATAGTAGCACACTCCGATGTGTCGGCAAGTCCGCGGTTATGCATACAGCAATAGCATGCCGACCGTGGCGCAAAGCATACCGATAATTTTTTGCACCAGCTTGTCCGTTTCTTTATAAAGCATAATGCCCAAAAGGACGGGAATGAAAAAGGAAATCGTTTTATAGACCGCCATGGTTTGAGAAACCTGACTGGTCGAAAGCAGGACGGCAAGAATGGTAAAGCCCGATATACCTAAGGCCGATGAGGAAAGAATTTGTTTGGGATATTTTTTCAGAAACCGCACGGATTCCGGAATCGTATCTTTTCGCCACAGGAATGCCGCGCCGACCAACAGATTATTCACAAACACATACGTGTAGGGGGAAAAGTCACGAAGCGCCACTTTATCCAATACCGCGGTGACGGCTCCCAGGAACGCCGAGATCAGCGAATACCATGCCCCGCGGGTGAACTGCAGTTTCTTCTTTTCATACAGCACGGATGCACTTCCCAAAAAAAGAAGCAATAAACCGACTAGTCCCACGGCACTCATTTTTTCGCGCAAAAAAACAACACCGATGACGGTGATGAATATGATACTCGTGCGGTGAATGATGGTAACAAGCGAAAGATCGGCATGCTGGTAGGATTTGAAAAAGAATGTGGCAGACAATGCAAAGAGTCCCGCGGAAAGGAAGGTAATCATCCAGGTGACGGGTTCGGTGGGAAGCCGAAACTGATACAGCAGGAGCGGTGAACAGATGAGCGCATTGACGAGCATGGTCGTGGTGGCAATCGTGGTAGCCCGGTGTTCGGTTGTCGAGCTGTGCTTACGAATAACACTCGCTATTCCCTGCGCAATGCCGCCTAGAGTGATAAGGATAGTCGGAATCATGGTATGGAAATATTGTACTGCACAACTTTCTAAAATTGTTGGAGTGCACTAAATTGCATGTATAAAGATACACATAAAAACATGAATCTTTTGAAGATATCATATGCATAAGGAGGCAATTCAATGAGCATTGAACTTTTGGAATTAAGTAGATGCTTGTATAGACGAAGGTTAATCATAAAAGGTAATATATCAAGTGTAAATGAATAACATATGACTATGTATCTGCCATTAACTAATTCGTATAACCTATGAGATATGTCAACACCTTGTCAGTGAAAAAAAGTTTTTTGAGATATGGAGAATTATTCTGTGGACCGGGCGGTTTATCCCTAGGTGCGAAACTATCATCTGTTGTCGATGTGAATAAAATTATGCATAAGTTTGTCCACGTCTGGGCAAATGACAATGATAGAGACTCATGTGAAACTTATAAAAGAAATATCTTAAAGTATGAACCAAATTCTCATATGTACTTTGAAGATGTTCAATCTCTTAATATTGATCAACTGCAAAAAATTGACGTTTTTGCATATGGTTTCCCCTGTAATGACTTTTCAGTCGTCGGTGAACGCAAGGGGGTTACTGGAAAGTATGGGCCGTTATATACATATGGGTTAAAGGTATTAGATAAATTTAAACCAATTGCCTTTGTGGCCGAAAATGTAGGTGGATTGTCGTCTGCTAATGGAGGGCAAGCGTTTATTAAAATACTTGATGACTTATCAAAAGCTGGAGATGGATATGAAATAACTGCACATAAATACAAGGCGGAAGAGTACGGGGTACCGCAAACTCGACACAGAATTATAATTGTAGGTCTTTCAAAGAAGACTAAGAAAAAATTTTTAGTACCCGAACCAACTCACAGGTCGAAGTATATTGCTGTTAAAAATGTTCTCACAAATATTCCAGCTGATGCATATAACAATGAAATTCCTCATGCGTCATCCATAGTAATTGAGAGGCTTCAAAATATTAAGCCAGGTGAGAATGTATGGACGGCAGATTTACCCAAACATCTAAAGTTAAATGTTAAGCAGACAAAATTATCTCAGATTTATAAAAGATTGCATCCAGATAAACCGTCATATACCATTACGGGTAGTGGGGGAGGCGGAACACATGGATATCATTATAAGTTCCCCCGACCATTAACTAATAGAGAACGTGCGAGAATTCAAACCTTCCCAGATGACTTTGAATTTATAGGTAAATACGGTAGCGTTAGAAGACAAATTGGAATGGCGGTGCCCCCGATGCTTGCAAAAATAATATTTACATCTTTATTGAACACGCTATATGGAATTCCCTATAGAAGTGTCGAACAGAATTTGGATTTAAGTAATTTAAAATCAATTATTGAATAAATATGGACATAACAATGGCTCGCAATAAAATATCCGAGATACTTGGAATTGATTTATCTGAAGCAGATATTATTGTGGCAAAGGCTATTGATGGAGGAGAAGTTATTGGTAATGACTTTTCCGATTGGCTAACTAACAGATTTTTGCCAAACATAGTTTATATAGATGAGAGTGGGTATGCACGAATGTGCGTTGATGCTTTAAAAATTCTTCAAACAACTGCAGCAACTGATTATGGCAGTTCAAGACAGAGAGATTTAGGTCAACTATGGGGGGATATGACGCGCGGATATTTAGCTGAGTTTGCTTTCACACTATTCCTTAAAGAGAGGTGGAACATAGATACTCGGCTAGGGCATGAGCAGGGTAGTTTAATCGATTACTTGCCGATGGATATACACAAAGTGAAAAAAGAATCTGACAAAGAATTTCGAGATCCTGCTATAAAAGTTAGTGTAAAAGGAACCAAATGGAATGGTATATGGTTTGATATTCCGAATCAGCAATTTTCTCATTCGGATGTTAATGTTTTAGTGAAGGTTGGAGTCACAAGAGATCATTTGTTTGCCTACTTTCGACATATATCAGTTTTTAAGGATAAGATCCTTAAAAAGGGTATGGAAATTGGTGCAATTTCTCAGACAGAAGCCGATTTTTTGTATGAAGCCCTCCCAAAGTTTAGGAGGATTCCCGCATATATAGCCGGGTTTGTAATAAGGGATTACGAATACGCACCTCTTAGTTATGGTGGTTCAAAAGGAAGAGTAAATTACACAATTTCTTCATGGAATGGGCCGATACAAGCAGGGGATCTTGATCAAATAAAAATAAACGAATCGATAAAGGGATCGGTTAAGTTTAAGTCAATTGGATCATTTGCACATGATCGTGGCTATCTTTTTAATACCGGAAACTTAAGTTGGTCAACATCTGATTGGCAAAGGTTAGTCATCAATCGCTTATAAGCTTTAACCTTATCATTTCTTGATAGCTATAATACGGGTATGAAGATCGATGTCGCCAAACAAAAGATATTGCTTCTTAACGATCAGGTGACCCGAGACGTTGCCGAAAAAAAGGCCTGGGAGAAAAAGACTAACGCCTTTGATGCGCTCAGTAAAGTTACGGGGTTTTTCTCCCGTCCCAAGGACGATGATTTCGAGTTAACTTACACTGAGCATCGGTATCAGCCGTTTTGGCATGTGGTAGCCAATGCCCGCTACGTCTATGACCGCAATACCACCTATCAAATCAGCGTCGGGGGAAAAGAAGTGCGGTCGGTAACGCTCCTTGATGCCGATTATCAGGAAACAAACGGGCATATCCATGTCCCCGTAGTGGAACACTGCGTGCAGGAAGAACATGAGGAAGTCTATGTGGACGGCGTAAGCGGCAAACAGGAAGCGGACCTATCAGGATATATAAAAAAATCCTCGGAAGAAGTGAAAGGGAAGATCGAAAAACTGGTGGAGAACGATGCGATTGTCGTGCCGCCGCAGGCAAGGGTATCGGCGATCATGCGCGATGCGCTTTCAAAAATGATCAAAGGGATTCAGGCGGATAAAATACTCGAGGAGCACGTGGAAGTGACGACGGTCAATCTCTATTACCGTCCTATCTATGCATTTCAGTATCACTGGAAAAGCAAAGGCAAAGACGGCATTGTGGAAATAGACGGTATTACGGGCAATGTGTCCTCGGGGAGCCGTATATTCCGTGAGTATCTCGGCAAAGTACTCGATACGGATTTTCTGTTTGATATCGGTGCCGATGCCGCGGGCATGTTTATTCCCGGCGGCAGTATTGCCGTCAAAGCCGCGCGAAAATATATTGCGACAAAGAAGTAACTCTCCCGTCAGATGACGAATTTTCCGTCCCGATAAATCGGCTGTATCGTGCCGTCTGAAAGTTCCGCATCAATGTTTCTATCGGTTGTCATGATGATGTCGGTATGCACCGAACAGTTCGGATCGTTAAACCCAAGCGCCTCCCATTGCTCGGGCGAAAGTGATGCGGGGTCGCCGTCATACGTATCTTTGTAGCTCATGCCGACCGCAAGATGTGAGTTGCCGAATTTGCCGCCCATGTTTTCGTCAAAGAGCGTATTACACATGGGTCGGGTGATGCGGGACAATCTGCTGTCGGTCATGGAAAATTCGCCGATATAGTCGGCATTGGGTTGGGCGAGCATCGTACGGAGGATGTGTTCGTTCGTGTCCGCGTTTGCCTCCGTCACTTTTCCGTTTTTGAACGTCAGACGGATATTTTCGATACGAACGCCGTTATAAAACAGCGGTTCGTTAAACGACACGTGTCCTTCGGTATAGCGTTTGTCGGGGGACACGAACATTTCGTAACTCGGGATATTTCTACCGCTTCCCGCCATCCATTTCCGTTTTTCTCCGAGGGTGATCCATAGGTCGGTGCCAACGGCTGTCATGTGCAGGCGTTTGATCGGCATGCTCTGCAACATAGTGCGAACCCGTTCAAGTTCGACAAACGTTTTCTTCCAGCTTGCGATCGGGTCAGGGTCATTCAGGTAACAGGCGTTGATGATCTGTTCCCAGTATTCTTCAAGCGTCATGCCCGCTTCCTTGGCGTATTCTTCGGTTCCCCAAAAGGCGAGTGTCCAGGTGTACTTGCCGTGGGCTTCCTTGTCATTTAACCATTCGCGCATAGGTTGGGCGGATTTGGCTCGGGCAAGAATTTTTGCGGGAGGTACTCCTTCCAATCCGTGCGGGGACTCGAGCGGCAGGATAACGATGCGGTGATCGATGGTATCGACGATCGCCTTATTCCACTCCTTCGGAAAAAACATAAGTTGCTGGTCATTTGCCGTCATGTAGAAATCCTTCTCATATCCCATGGGGATATATTTGAGCATCGGATGCGCACCCGCTTTAAGGATCGCCGTTTGGAGTGCCCCGTACATGGGTTTTGCCCAGTCGGGGACGATGCAATAGACTACTTGTCCCGGTTTCACCCCATCACCGTCATTGAGCGCGAAGTTTACCAACACATCAGCATAGTTACGGATAATTTTTTCCGACGGCAGAAAGGGTGCGTGTTTAACGGATTGTTTAGTCATAATAACTTTATATTGTCGCATATATCTCTATAGTTTAGAATGCCTTTCTGCTATAGTATGCCTTGCCATGATTTCCAATATCGTTAAATGCAAAAACTGCGGAGCCGACATTGAAATCACCGATGCGTTCGCGCACCAGGTCGAAGAGGAACTCACCCGAAAGCTTGAGAGCAAGCACGCCCAAAGTCTTGCCGATGCCGTAAAACTTGCCGAACAAAAAGCTTCCGATAAAGCGGCAAAGGATTTCCAACTCAAACTTGAATCGGCAACGGCGGATGCCCGTGAGGAAAAAGAACGCAACAAAAAACTCATGGACGACGTTTCAAAAATGACTGACGAACTGCGGGCACTGCGGCGCAGAGACGAAGAACGCGAACTCGAGATGAAAAAAACGCTCGCCGACAATGAGTCAAAAATCAGGGAAGAGGCACGTAAAAAAGCGCTTGAGGAGCATGAATTGAAGGATCTCGAAAACGAAAAGCAGAAAGCTGATCTCAAGAAAAAAATCGAGGAACTCAATACCAAGCTTCTCCAGGGTTCACAACAAACACAGGGAGAAGTTATGGAACTGGAAATAGAAGAATTACTTCGCAAAGAATGTCCGCGAGATGTGATCGAAGAAGTCAAAAAAGGACAACGGGGGGCGGATATCACCCAACACGTTATCGACAAGCGGGGAAACGAGTGCGGCATTATCTTATGGGAATCAAAAAATGCCCAATGGTCCGATACCTGGATAGCAAAACTTAAGGACGATCAGCGGGTGGCAAAGGCTGATTTGGCGGTATTGGTGGTGACCAACATGCCCAAAAAACAGGAAGGTTTTTTTTATGACAGCGAAAACCGTATCTGGATATGTCCCCGAAAACAGGTAGTGCCTCTTGCCCTTTCCCTAAGCTGGGGACTTATCGCCGTTCGCTTTGAACGCAATATCCAGGCGGGCAAAGATGAAAAAAAGGAAATACTGTATCAGTACATCACCAGCATGGAATTCCGTCAGCGGATGGAAGCGATCAAGGAATCATTTACCGGCATGCAGGAAGAGATCGAAAAAGAAAAACGCTGGTTTGCGCAAAAATGGTCGAGACAGGAAAAACAGCTCCGTAAAGTGATCGACAACACTCACGGGTTATACGGTGATTTGGAAGGAGTGGTAGGATCACTTCCCGAACTGAAAGAAACTCCCGCAACCCCGCTGACACAGGAGGCGGGCGTGCTCCCGCTTATCGAAGATAAGCCGTTTTAAGCATCTTCCGCATCGGGAGGTTCGGGTGGGAGAAATTCCTCACCGTTAGACCCCTGACTTACGGGGTATTCACCGGGTTTAAGCCACTGTACATACGTGCAACCCGTTGCGACTTTCTTTTCTCTGTCCCAACCCGAGGTTGAACATTTTTTCATTTTTTTGCCTGCCGCGGTCGTATAAAGGACAAGCGGCTTGCCGCACTCGGGACATGCTTCATCAAGTGCTTCCGTGGTGCCGTTAATCCATTCGACGTAATCGCATCCTTCCGCTTTCTTGGTTTCGCGATTCCAGGTGTTGGTTGAGCACTTCTTCATCTTTTTACCGAAGCGGGTTACCACCATGACGAGCGGACTGCCGCATTTGGGGCACTTTTCATCGAGAGCTTTCGGTTCGGGAACGATCCATTTGACGAAGTCACACCCTTCATTTTTCTTCGTTTCGGGATTCCATCTTCCCGCCGTACATCGTTGCATCTGTTTACCGGACTTTGTTTCAACCACCGGACCCAAAGGACTTCCACATTTCGGACAATTTGTATCTGTCATATGAAAAAACTATAGCGGGAGTTCGGTTGTGATGCAAGGGTGTTTTTTCATCGGGAACTATGGTGCTATACTTTATCGGTGAACAATTCCGTCTCCCTTTCCTCACATCTGTTGTTTGCCAAGCGACTCACGCAAGTTATGGATCTCCGATACACCGTTTTCGGTATCCGATTCGGCATCGATCCGTTACTCAACGTTATTCCCGGGCTAGGCAATACCCTTGCCGCAATGACATCATTGTATCTGTTGTGGCTTGCAACGAAACTTCATGTTCCCTCGTGGGTCTATGCCAGAATGCTTTGGAA
Organism: Patescibacteria group bacterium; assembly: GCA_049322955.1. Classification (GTDB taxonomy): domain Bacteria; phylum Patescibacteriota; class Microgenomatia; order UBA10105; family UBA927; genus UBA927. The sequence continues at coordinate 119,429 of JBMOPU010000033.1, forward strand.
CATCAGTATTGATTACGTGGTCGGCGTTGTTCCCTATATCGGCATCGTGTTTGATATTTTTTATCGCGCCAACGCCAAAAATTTCGCATTACTCGAAAAATATTTCGATCCTTCCGTTATAGAAGGGGAAGTGGTTTCATAATTTCGCTGATTACATCACACCACTTTTGTGTATAATAGAAATCCGATATGAAACGGTCCTATATATGGGTAGCAATCGCCGGATTGGTTCTTGTTGCGATAGCAATCTATTTACGACTTTTCAAACCAAACACTATGAACCGAAATACCTCCGATTCGACGCCGACCGTACAGCCCGATGCGCGACCTATGCCGCCTTCAATGTCCATTGATGTGAACAAACGATATACCGCCACCCTGAAAACGACGGCCGGTGATATCGTCATAGAACTTTTCGCAAAAGAAACGCCGAATACCGTTAACAATTTTGTATACCTTGCACGGAAAGGTTTTTATAACGGGACACCGTTTCATCGTGTGATTCCGTCCTTTATGATCCAAGGGGGAGATCCCCGCGGCAACGGTACCGGAGGACCCGGGTACACGTTCCCCGACGAACCGTTTAGCGGGACATACGCCCGGGGAACGGTTGCCATGGCAAATGCCGGCCCGGACACCAACGGCAGTCAATTTTTTATCATGCATGCGGATTACGATTTGTCTCCCGATTATGTGATTTTCGGAAAAGTCGTCGATGGCATGTCCGCCGTTGATGCAATCGCGACCGCACCAACCGTCCAAGACGGTCGGGAAAATTCCCGTCCCGTCACTCCAGTTACCGTCACCTCGGTCGATATCATCGAACGCTGATCCCTCGCCTTTCTTCGGTATGCTATCGTACGGCAACCCGTATTTTTGCGTGATACGATCCTCCTAAGGAGGCGCCTATGAGAGGATATATCGCCAATATCGAAAAGCTGACGCTTGCAAACAACAACTTCCGCACCGTGCTGTACACTGCTTCACATTGCCAACTGGTCGTGATGACCATCCCTCCCGGAAGCGACATCGGGGAAGAAGTCCATGAGGAAAACGATCAGTTTTTTCGCGTTGAAAAGGGAACCGGTCAAGTCGTCATCGACGGGGTGACCCATGAAATTTCTGACGGCATGGCGATCGTCGTTCCCGCGGGGGCAACGCATAATCTCGTCAATACGTCCCCGACAGAGTCATTACGCCTCTATACGCTGTACAGTCCGCCGCATCATGTAGATGCCATTGTTCATCGGACGAAGGAAGAAGCGCAAAAAGACGACGAAGCATACGACGGCATCACCACGGAGTAATCGCCGTTACGATTTTTTCTGTTCTTTCTGGATGGTTTTCCAGTGATAGAGGTACAGCGGCAGTCCCACGGCAATCATGGCAACGGCTCCCGACAGTTCCCGCTGACGGTTTCGCGTTTGTTCGCGTGCCGCCTGTTCCTTCATAGCCTGTTCATTTTCCGGTGCCGGTTCTCCGGGGAGCTTGGGGGAGACGTATTCATACCGATCCGCTTCCGGAAACACAAACACTTTTAGTCCCAGGTCGATGAGACGAACAGAACCGATAACCACAGTGAGGAGGCCGACAAAAGAGAACAGATACAGATAGATAAATCGGATATTGAGCTTCATGATATTCATCATACCATAGTGAAACGATGTCGGCTGATGTCGGGTGATATATACTAACCTCATGCAACACGTGGCAACGCGGAAATATTCGCCCCAAAGTCATGAGCCGTTTAAACTAAGCCGTACCAAACTGGATTTATTCCGTGAGTGTCCGCGGTGCTTCTATCTTGATCGGCGGTTGGGAGTTTCCCGTCCCAGCATGCCGGGATTTTCGTTAAACTCGGCAGTTGATCACTTGCTCAAAAAAGAATTTGATCTGTTGCGGGAACAGGGAAAACGACATGAAATCATGAAGCAATACGGAGTTGATGCCACGCCGTTTGTGCACCCCGAGCTTGCCGCATGGCGCGAAAATTTCATCGGCAAACAAGTGCTTCATAAGAAAACCAATTTCATCGTATTTGGAGCGGTTGATGATATATGGGTGAACCCCGATGGAGAACTTATCATCGTTGATTACAAGTCAACGTCAACGGAAAAAGAACTGTCACTCGAAGATCAGTGGAAGACTGGATACAAACGGCAGCTGGAAGTGTACCAATGGTTGTTCCGGGAAAGCGGGTTTGCGGTGAGTAACACGTCCTATATCGTGTATGCAAACGCGCTAAAGAGTCCCCGTCAGTTTGACGGACGATTGGAATTTACGCTTTCACTGCTTGCCCACAAAGGAGATACCAAGTGGATTGAGCCGATGCTTATTGCGATAAAAACCTGTCTTGACGGTGACGGATTGCCTCCCGCACAAGATGCCTGTGAATACTGCGCGTACCGCACTCGTGCGGGAGCTCATGAAACGGTACAAGGACAACTCTTACTGTGATATCGTATATTCATGAAGCGAAAAAAATCAGTGCGATCCTCATCCGATTCCCGAGCGTTTCAATGGAGGTCATTACTCTTTTGGATCACACTGTGTGAACTGGCGGGGATAGCGGGATCCGTTTTTACCGTGTCCGCAATTCCTACGTGGTATGCAACCCTCAACCGTCCGTCCTTTAGTCCGCCGAATTGGTTGTTCGGACCCGTTTGGGTGATCTTATATATGTTGATGGGTATTGCGATAGCGTTGGTTCGTCAGCACACCGCCATGAAAAACCGGGTGCAAAAAGCGACCCAACTTTTTCTCGTGCACCTTGCCGCCAACGCGTTGTGGTCGCCGATTTTTTTCGGCACAAAAAATATTCCGCTTTCCTTTGTCGTCATCGGATTTGTTTGGGTAAGTCTTATCCTTCTTATTTTCCGTTTTTATGAAATCGAGAAAAAAAGCGCCTACCTTTTGCTTCCGTATCTTGCGTGGATATCGTTTGCCACCGTACTCAATTATAATATTTGGTTATTAAACCCCTGACGTCAGATCAGGGTGGTGAGGATTGCCCCCATCACAAGGAAGGATACAAGCTGATACCCGCTGTTTATAAGAAATAGTCCCCAGGGCATCTCGGCAAAAAGGACGCTTGTCAGCATCGTGGTGGTGACAAAACCCAACCATATCACACCGGAAACCATGAGTCCCTCACCGACATCCATCACCAGTGTCGCGTTGAGAAGTACTGCGAGTGCATAGGCGGTAACAAGAGTTGCAAGAAACGATATGCCGTATGTTTTTGGCAGGGAGTTTTTGGTTTTTTTCAGTTTTTTCTCATCGATCTTTGCATATTTCATCCAGGGTTTTCCAAACAACACCGGGGAATACCAGACAAATCCCGTTACCATACTGGCAAGTGCGGCAATAAGCACGGCGACATAATTGACGGAGAGGTAAAACATAGTCCAAGTATTCCTTTCTGTTTCCAGTATTTCGCACAAGGGGTGTATGAGTCAACATAGGGCGCTACTCCGTGCTTGACAAAGAAAAAATGCGCGATATAATAATGGTTACTTGAATAGCCTTAAGGAGGCGAACGTTCATTGTTCGCTTCTTTTTGTCGTTCTTTACAACAGTATAAATCGATCTTATTAAAAGCATTACGTAATGGCATCCAAACCTTCCATTTATAAGCGAGAAACCTGGGGCACCGAATACCCCGATCTTCCGAAGTTAGACCTTACGTTAGTCCAACGCGAATCCTATCAATGGTTTTTGGAACACGGCATTAAAGAACTCCTCGACGAAGTAACTCCCATGACCGATTTTACCGGCAAGAACTGGGAACTCGGTTTCGGCGACTATTATTTCGGACGACCGCGACTTACCCCCGAAATCGCACAGCAAAAAGGTCTCACCTTCGACATGCCGCTCAAAGTAAAAGCAACCCTCACCAACAAGCAAACCGGACATCAGCTCACCCAGGAAGTATTTTTGGGTGATATCCCGGCCATGACGGAACGCGGTACCTTTGTGATCAACGGTATCGAGCGATGCGTGGTAAATCAGCTGGTCCGTTCGCCGGGTATTTATTTGACGGGAGAAGTCGATCCTTCGACCGGACGTACATTATATAGTGCCGAGATCCGACCGATGCACGGCAGTTGGCTTGAATTTTTCGTAACCCGAAATGACGTATTGATGGTGAGAATCGACCGACGACGAAAATTTGTCGCTTCCACGTTCCTTCGCGCGGTGGGGTTCTCCTCCAACGAAGAAATCGAACGGCTTTTTGCCGATGTGGACGTCAACCCCGATCACCAATTTACCAAAGCAACCCTTGCCAAAGACACGACGACTGACAGTAATGAAGCCGTCCTTGAGCTCTATCGCAAGCTTCGTCCGGGGGAGCCGATTGTTTTGGATAACGCGCAGGAATTGCTTCGCACCATGTTCTTTGACTATCGTCGCTACTCCTTGGAGCGGGTAGGTCGATACAAGATGAATAAGAAGTTAAATCTTGACGTTCCCAACAACAAAGAAAATTGGGTGCTGACCCGCGACGACATCGTCGGCGGTATCCGCTACCTTATCAACCTTACCAACGGCAAAGGCGATGTCGATGACATTGACCATTTGGGAAATCGCCGTGTTCGACGGGTTGGAGAATTGGTTGCCACCAATGCATTTCGCGTCGGCATCCTGCGCCTTGAGCGGTCTATCCGCGAAAAAATGAGTTTGGCAGGTCCCAATGCGGAAGATTTGACTCCGACGCATTTGGTGAACGCCAGACCGATCATTGCGTCTATCAATGATTTCTTCCGAACAAGCCAACTTTCCACGATCTTGGATCAGACGAATCCTTTGGCCGAAATCGATAACCTTCGCCGTTTGACCGTTATGGGTGTCGGCGGTATATCACGAGAGCGCGCAAGTTTCTCTATCCGTGACATCAATGCATCACAATACGGTCGTGTTGATCCGGTTCGTAGCCCTGAAGGTCCGAACATCGGTCTTGTCACCTACATGGCGCTGTACTCACGCGTCAATGAATACGGATTCTTAGAAACACCGTACCGCAAGGTGGAGAAAGTCATGCACGGCGACAAAGCCAAAGTTCGGGCAACCGACGAAATCGTCTATCTCGATGCGAACGACGAAATGTATCACTACATTACGCATGCGGAACTTCCCAAGGACAAAGACGGATTCATCAGTGCGGATCGCGTGCCGGTTCGCTACAAGGGTGAATTCTTGGAAACCGACGCATCACTTATCGAATACATCGATATCGTGCCGCGCCAGGTGGTCGGTGCACCCGCATCGCTTATTCCGTTCCTTGCCCATGACGAAGCAAACCGTGCCCTTATGGGAACGCACATGCAATGTCAGGCGGTTCCGCTTCTGATCCCGCAATCTCCGGTGGTGGGAACGGGTATGGAAGGTGCAGTCGTCGAATCCATGGGACGGTTAGTGCGCGCCACCGATGAGGGAGAAGTTATCTATTCGGACGCGGGACTTATCAAAGTGAAATACAAGAACGGCGATATCACCTCCTATGAACCGCAGAAATTTAAGCGCACCTCACAGTCGACCTGCTACAACCAACGGGTGTTGGTAAATCTCGGTGACAAAGTGCAAAAGGGTGACGTATTAATCGAAGCTCCCGCATCAGAAAACGGCGAATTGGCATTGGGTTCCAACCTTACCATCGCCTACATGAGTTACGAAGGATTGGGTTATGAAGACGCCATCGTCATTTCCAACAGATTGGTTCGCGAGGACTTACTGACTTCGGTTCACATCGAAGAGCATGAATGCAGTGTCGTCGATACCAAGCTCGGGCCGGAAGAAACGACCCGCGACATTCCTAATGTCGGCGAAGAAGCACTGAGAAATCTTGATGAAAACGGTGTGGTTGTCGTAGGAGCCGATGTCGGTCCCAATGATATATTGGTCGGAAAAATCGCTCCGAAAGGTGAAACGGAACTTACCGCCGAAGAACGGTTGCTTCGTGCAATCTTCGGAGAAAAGGCCCGTGAAGTACGTGACACGTCGCTTCGCCTTCCGCATGGAGAACGCGGCACGGTTATCGATGTCGTTACCCTTGATAAGGAAAAAGGTGACGAATTAGAGCCGGGTACGAATCGCAAAATTATCGTTAAAATCGCCCAAATGCGTAAAGTCGTGGTCGGAGACAAACTTGCCGGACGACACGGAAACAAAGGCGTTATCTCAAAGATTGTACCCCAGTCGGACATGCCGTACATGGCGGACGGCACCGTAGTTGACATTATTATCTCACCGCTTTCCGTATTGAGCCGTATGAACCTCGGGCAATTATTGGAATCGCATCTCGGTCTTGCGATGAGCAAGATGAACGTCAAAGTCGGCCTTCCGGTATTTGAACACGTTTCCGAGGACCGCATGACGGAACAAATGAAAAAGTCAGGGCTGTCGTTGAGCGGCAAGAGTACCTTATATGACGGGAAGACCGGAGAGCCGTATAAGGAACCGATCGTTGTTGGTATCGGGTACATCATGAAGCTTATCCACATGGTCGAAGACAAGACGCACGCACGAAGTACCGGTCCGTACTCATTGGTCACCCAGCAACCGCTTGGCGGAAAAGCACAAATGGGAGGACAACGTTTGGGAGAAATGGAAGTCTGGGCACTGGAATCGCACCGAGCGGCACATATTTTGCAGGAAATGTTGACAATCAAATCCGACGATGTGGTAGGACGCGCCAAGGCATTCGAGGCGATCGTCAAAGGCACCGATATCCCGGCCTCCACCGTTCCGGAATCGTTCAAAGTGTTAGTCAAAGAATTGCAGGCGTTGGGTCTTAACGTTATCCCGACCGGTGTCGTTACCGCAAAACCCGCGGTAATTACCGACGCGGCAAAGGAAGAAGTGGTTGCCAAAGTCGCCAAAGAACTTGCTGAAGTAAGCGGCGAAGAAACGGTATCCGATGAGGTTAAAGAAGATCGCGGAACAGAAACACCGGTAGAACCGAATGAAGGAGAAAACAATGGATAAAAAAGGAAATTTCGCCAATATCGTTGACTTTACCGGATTGCTTATTAAGCTTGCCGCCCCTGATGAGGTTAAGGCATGGAGCTACGGAGAAGTTATCAAGCCTGAGACGATCAACTATCGGACCCTGAAGCCGGAAAAAGACGGACTTTTTGACGAGCGAATTTTCGGACCTACGAAAGATTGGGAATGTTACTGCGGCAAATACAAGAGAATCCGCTATCGCGGCATTGTCTGCGACAAGTGCGGTGTCGAGGTTACCCAAAGCAAAGTGCGACGCGAAAGAATGGGACATATTACGCTTGCCGCGCCGGTTGCGCACGTATGGTTCTTTAAGGGAGCACCCAGCAAACTTTCCCTGCTTTTGGATATTTCTCCGCGGGCACTTGAAGGCGTTATCTATTTTGCCCAATATCTTGTCGTCTCCGTTGATGAGGACGAAAAGAAGAAAGTATTGGCCGGTCTTGTGGAACAAGGCGAAAAGCGTATCGCGGATCTCGCGGCACGCGTTGATGCGGAAAAGGAAAAGCGCAAGAAAGAAATCTCACGGGAAAAGTCGGAGGTTGTCTCCAACGTGCACGGCAAAGAAGCACAGGATTTGGCGACCAGTGAATTGACGCTTCGTGAGCGCCAGGAATTTGCCACGCTTGATGATCAGTTTGAGAAGGAATCCGAGAAGATCAAGCAGGTTATCGAACAAATCACCGCGATCGTCAAAAGTATCAAGCCCCGATCGACCATCACCGAGGATGAATATCTGCGGCTGTTGGACTACGATGCCTCTTCATTCCTGAAAGTAGGCATGGGAGCAGAAGCGATGCTCGAAGTGGTCAAAAAGATTGATCTCGATAAGCTCGCCGCGGAACTTCGTGAAGAAATCCAGACATCCAGCGGACAACGCCATGTGAAGGCCACAAAGCGCCTTCGGGTTGTCGACGGCATGAGAAAATCAACCATCAATCCTACCTGGATGGTCATGCACACGCTTCCGGTGTTGCCTCCGGATCTGCGCCCTATGGTACAGCTTACCGGCGGACGGTTTGCCACCTCTGATTTGAATGACTTATACCGACGGGTGATTAACCGCAACAATCGGTTGAAGCACCTTATGGATTTGGGAGCGCCCGAGATCATTCTCCGGAATGAAAAACGCATGTTGCAGGAAGCGGTTGACAGTCTTATCGACGCGACACAACGACCGTCTTCACGCACCGTTATCCAGCCGCTTCGCAGTCTTTCCGACATGCTTCGCGGCAAACAGGGACGATTCCGCCAGAATTTGCTCGGAAAACGCGTCGATTACTCAGGTCGTTCCGTTATCGTGGTCGGTCCTGAACTCAAACTCAATCAATGCGGACTTCCCAAGGAAATGGCACTCGAGATGTTCAAGCCGTTTGTACTCCGTGAACTTATCGTTCGGGGAATTGCTCCCAACGTCAAAAACGCAAAGAATGTCTTGGAACGCCGAACGCCCGAAGTCTATGACATCTTAGAAGAAATTACCAAGAATCATCCGGTCATGTTGAACCGTGCGCCTACCTTGCACAAGCTCGGGTTCCAGGCATTTTATCCGGTCCTGATCGAAGGTGCGGCTATCCGCATCCACCCCTGTGTGTGCGCAGGCTACAATGCAGACTTCGACGGAGACCAGATGGCCGTACACATTCCGCTTTCCGCTTCTTCACAACAGGAAGCGATTGCGCTCATGTTGCCGACCCACAACTTGCTCAAGCCGGCCGACGGATCACCGATCACCGTGCCGAACAAGGAAATGGTTATCGGGTGCTACTATCTGACCACCATGAACGCCGCCGATATGAACGTGGATGAAACGACGTTGCATGCCTATGCGGATGCCGCCGAAGCCATCTATGCGTATCAGTCAGGGAAAATCGGACTCCGCAGTCCGTTGAGACTGCCGATTGACGGCAAGTTGACCGTTACGACCGTCGGAAAGATCATGTTCAACGAAGTGCTTCCCGAAGGACTTCGCTACATCAACACGCCGGTAAAGGCCGCAACCATTAAACAGCTTATTACCAAAGCATTCGGCATGTATCCTAAGGAATCCGTCACGGAGCTTATCGATGCCATCAAAAACATCGGATTCTTCGGTGCGACCCTTTGCGGAGGATTATCGGTATCAGTCTTTGATAACCAATCAATTGAAGAAAAGAACGACATCATCGGTGAAGCAGACGCAAAAGTAAAGGAAATCGACCAAAACTTCCAGATGGGATTAATCACCCTCGAAGAAAAGAAGCGACTTTCCAACGAAGTCTGGATCGAAGTCACCGAACGCATTGCCGATCTTACTTGGGAACGCCTTGATGCGGATAATCCGGTCAAAATGATTATCGATTCCGGAGGAGCTCGGGCAAGTAAAGACCAATTGAAACAACTGTGCGCTATCAAAGGATTGGTCGTTGATCCGTTGGGAAAGATCGTGGAGCTTCCGACCAAGAGTAACTACCGCGAAGGACTTTCCATCTTCGAGTACGTTACCAGTACTCGCGGATCGCGCAAAGGTCTTACGGACTCGGCACTCAAAACCGCCGATGCCGGATACCTGACCCGACGTCTTGTCGATGTCGCTCATGATGTCATCATCAGAATGCATGATTGCGGAACCACTGAAGGATGGGCGCTTTCACGCAAAGACGGTCGCCAGATGGCCTTTGCCGCACGTCTTGCAGGACGGTTCAGCGCCGAAGATGTCGTTGTTCCGGGAAGCAAGAAAGTGCTGGTCAAACAGGGCGAGGAAATCACGGAAGATATTGCCCGTCAGATCGACGAGGCAAATGTTGAAACCGTCGTCGTCCGTTCACCGATTGCCTGTACCGCAAAGATCGGTATCTGCGCAATTTGCTATGGCCGCGACTATGCGACAACCAAATTAGTGGAACTCGGCACTCCCGTAGGAGTTATGGCGGCACAATCGATCGGAGAACCGGGAACGCAACTTACCATGCGAGTGAGACACGCGGGAGGAATCGTCGGATTGGACGTTACGCAGGGATTGCCTCGTGTGGAAGAACTGTTCGAAGCACGAACGCCCAGAAACCTTTCGCCGGTTTCGGAAATTGCCGGAAAAGCGGAAGTAACCGAAACCCCGCAAGGGTATAAGGTCAAAGTGGTGAATAACACCATGAAGCCCGTTGAAGAACGCGAATACCTTGTTCCGCTTACCAGCGAACTGAATGTAAAGACCGGAGATTTGGTGGCGGCGGGAGATCAATTGGGGAGCGGCTATCTTGATATCAAGGAAGTACTGCAGGTCCGCGGACTCGCGGGGGCTCAGTATTACCTTATCAACGAGGTACAAAAAGTGTACGAATCACAGGGTATCTCGATCCACGACAAACATTTTGAGGCGATTGCCCGCAAAATGAGTGATAAAGTGCGTATCGATACTTCAGGCGACACGATGCTTCTTCCCGGAGAGCTGGTTGACAAAAACCGCTTCCGCGAAGAAAATGCACGAGTGCTTGCGGAAGGCGGCGAACCGTCAACGGCACACATTGTCGTCCTGGGTATTACGAGAGCGGCGCTCTATACCGAAAGCTGGTTGTCAGCGGCATCATTCCAGGAAACAACCAACGTGTTGACCGATGCGGCTCTTGCCACCAAAGAAGACAAGTTGTTAGGACTCAAAGAAAACGTTATAATCGGACGACTCATTCCGGTTTCCCCGGAACGGGCGGCGATTCACGAATAATACTATGCCAACAGTCAATCAATTAGTTCGCCAAGGGCGACATCATAAATCAAAAAAGGTGAAAGCCACCGCGCTTCGCAAGTTTTTTAATGCGAAAGACGGGGTGACGAAATCACTGCCGGCTCCGTTCAAGCGGGGAGTGGTGACGCTGGTCAAAACCATGACGCCGAAAAAGCCGAATTCGGCACTTCGGAAGGTAGCCCGCGTGCGGCTTTCAAACAAACAGGAAGTGACGGCATATATTCCCGGTATCGGTCATGAGTTGACCGAACACGCCATCGTGCTTGTCCGCGGCGGCCGTGTCCCTGATTTGCCAGGAGTAAAATACCATATTGTCCGAGGTAAGTTTGATACGACCGGAGTGGTCACAAGGCGCCAAGGGCGCAGTCGATATGGAACCAAGAAAACGCAAAGCGGACCGACTCCCGCATCAGCAAACTAATCCTATCCTATGAGAACAAGCAAAACATACCATAAACTTCTTCCCGCCGATCCTATGTACGGCAATCGTCTCGTGTCACGATTTGTGAATCGCGTGATGATTGACGGAAAAAAGACCGTTGCCGAGGGCCAGGTGTATAAAGCGCTTGATCTTATTAAGGCAAAGACCAACGATGATCCCATCAAAGTGTTCGAAAACGCGATCAATAACGTCGGGCCCAAAACGGAAGTAAAAGCACGTCGTGTCGGAGGAGCAAGTTATCAGGTTCCTATGGAAGTCCGCGGTGACCGACGCGTATCGCTTGCCATCCGTTGGATTGTCGAATTTGCCAAGAAACGAAGCAATCGTGAATTCCATACGTTTGCGGAAAAACTTGCGGCGGAGATATTGGATGCCGCAAACAATGTCGGAGAAGCGATTAAGAAGCGAGATACCGTACATCGTATGGCAGATGCAAACAAGGCGTTTGCCCACTTCCGATGGTAAAGGATTCCCCGATCCACGCGCATTTTCAAAAAGTTGATCCTGTGCTTTATTCCCTGTTGCCGTCACGAGTCGTTCGGCTTGCGCCGAGTAACCCCCGTGAGTACTTTGTCAGCATGTGTCGTACCATTATCGGACAACAACTGTCCACGACGGCGGCAGATACCATCTATGCACGATTTTGCGCGCTGTTCGGAAGAAGGCGCATCAGTCCCTCGGCCGTTTTGGCGCTTCCCGATGAAACACTCCGTAAGGTGGGTATGTCGTATGCCAAAATTCGCTTTATGAAAGACTGGGCGCAACGGGTGAATTCGGGTGATATCCCGCTTCCCGCGCTTTCGGCGATGGATAACGACGGTGTTATTGCGGTACTTACCAAAACAAAAGGAATCGGGAAGTGGACCGCTGAAATGTTTCTGATGTTCACGTTAGGGAGGGAAGACGTATTTTCGTTCGGTGATCTGGGGCTCAAACGGGCAATTCAGACGGCGTATAAATTGCGTCGCGAACCGTCTCTCCGCTTCATGGAAAAACTGAGCAGGCGATGGATGCCGTACAGAACCTACGCCGCTCTTGCGTTATGGGCGTTTAAGGATCGATAATAGAAAGAGCTTTGAAATTATTCATTACCCTCGTTATCCTCGGTGTTCTGGGAATAGGTATCCGATACGGATTTCTGTTGCGACAAACAGCCCGCGCCTGTAACGCCGTGTATCAGGAATCACTCGATACCATAGCCGCACAATCGCAAACCGTGCTCGCTGACAACAAAACCTCGTGTATTAACTCATACTCACTCCTCACCGAATGGGATGCCTGTCTTACGAAGGGAAAAGATGTTGTTCCCGATACGCTTCTTCCGGTCGTCGACCCCGTCGTTTCGAATGTCATGCTGTTTTTCCGCGAAAAACGAAAGGATATGACGGTACTCAAAAAGGAACACGATGTCCGGTGCAAAGGGTACACCGAGCTCATATTTTTCCCTCCTGATGCGGAGTGAAACGCGTCTATGCAAGGCGGCTTACACAAAATAACCGTGCAAAAGCCAAACAGAAAACGCCTCTTTATCGCCATACCAATAGAAGGCTCATGGCAGTCGGCTCTTGCCGCATTGCAAACGAAAGCTGAAGAATCACATGCCACAAGTGCCGTGCCTACCCATTGGACACCGCCTCATCATTTTCATATCACCGTTCGGTTTGTCGGTACTGTCGATAAACGCTATATTCCGGGGATTATTGCGGCAATTCGTGTGCTCACCGGCAGGCATCGGACATTTTTGTTACCGTTTCACGGAATCGAATATGCGACCCGAAATGAACCAAAAATGATATGGGCACGGTTTGCCAAAACCGCATCGTTCAACGGACTGGTTCGGGAAATGACGCGTCAGATTTCCCGTTTCCTGCAAACGCGCGGGGATGTCCGGTTACTCCGGTCCGGCCATCGTGTTATTCCCCACGTAACGCTTGCCCGCGCGAAAGGCAATTTAACTGCTACGGGAATGCGTTCTCCCGATGCGGTGCGTCATGATCTCCTTCTTCCCGTCACGTCGCTAGTTCTGTATGAATCGGTAAGCGAGCAAGGTCATACCGACTATAAAACGCTTGCAACGTTTCAATTACCTCGCTAAGGCGGTACTATAGAAGCATGAGGATCAAATATGCATTCCTCGTAGTTCTTTTTGCCGTTATTGCGTACGGCGCATGGTTTGTGTACACCAACCTGCGCGGGAGCGGTGCGGCGTTTGGTCCGATCCCGCAATTGCCGGAACAACCCGTAGAGCCGTCGGGGACGGCTCCCGGCAATACCACCGGTCTTCCGCTCACCCTGCCGCCGGGATTTTCACTTTCGGTATATGCAAAGAATCTCGGTGCGCCGCGGGTGCTTGCAGAGGATTCGACCGGGACAATCCTTACCAGTATTCCGTCACAGAGCAAGGTGGTGGCATTACCGGATGCCGATAGTGACGGCGTAGCGGATACCGTGATCACGGTTGTCGAGGGACTTTCCCTTCCGCACGGTATCGCGTTTCATGACACACGGCTATATGTGGCCGAAACCGACGCGGTCTCTTCATATGCCTACGATCCGACGAACAAAAAAGCGACGGATAAAAAAAAGCTTTTTGATCTTCCCGCGGGCGGGAATCATTTCTCGCGCTCGATAGGATTCGGTCCCGACGGAAAACTTTATGTTTCCATAGGCTCCAGCTGTAACGTCTGCGTGGAAAAGGATCCCCGAAGAGGAGCGATATTTGTTGCCAATGCGGACGGTTCGGATTTTCGTAGCTTCGCCACGGGATTACGAAATACGGTGTTTTTTACTTGGCATCCTCAAACAAATGAAATGTGGGGGACGGATATGGGGAGGGATCTTTTGGGAGACAACACGCCGTTTGAAGAAGTAAATATCATTAAAAACGGCGGCTTTTACGGTTGGCCGTATTGTTACAACAATAAAACGCATGACACGACCTTCGATGCAAGTACCAAAGCCAGGGAAAAATGCGAGGCAAGTATTTCGCCGCATATAACATTTCAGGCACACTCGGCGCCGTTGGGTTTGGCGTTTATTCCCGACGAATGGCCTGCCGATTATCGGGGTGATCTGCTCGTAGCCTATCACGGATCCTGGAACAGGAGTATGCCGACGGGATACAAAATCGTGCGATTTGATCTCGATGAACGTCAAATCGCCAAGACAGAAACCGATTTCATTGCAGGTTGGCTTGTGGGTGACGGCGCGCTCGGCAGGCCGGCAGGGCTGTTGTTCGGGCGTGATGCGGCACTCTATATAAGTGATGACAAGTCGGGGACGATCTACCGCATGTTCCCCCGTTCGGCGGCAGGCAATTAATTAGCCGAAGGTGAATGCATACAGCTCTATATCCCCGTCAAGAACTTCAAGCTTGAGGATATGTTTGCCTGCGCTTGGGAGTTTAATAAGCTTATATAACCGGTCGGTGGTTATCTTAACGTTACTTTGCTCAACATCTTCGCCTTTGAACTTCTCGGGGACGGGCACACCGTCAAGGAAAACGCGGATTCCCCCTTTGGCATCCTCCTTGGGTCGCATGACGAGGAACACCTCTTTTGCCTCAAAGTGATAGGTGAGGGTGGCTCCCGTCTGCGGCATTGCCCGTTCTCCGCCGATCGTCCATTTGCCCGTGAATGCAAAGCTGTTCCTGGGAAGGATTGCGGGTGCGGAAAATTCCGTGAGAATATCCGGCCGAACCGGTTCGGGAGAAACAATTCCCGCCATCCGTTCATACCCTAAGTAGGTTTCCGGTGATCTCGTCTCCACGCGGTACGTCGGATTTTCGATCTTTTCATCAACGGTAGATCCCGCTTCTTTAAGAAGCCTTTGGATCATCTCTTCCGTTTCATCATAGTCGCCCTCACCGAAATGCGTGTAGCGGATTTTTCCGTTTTTATCGATGAGGTACTTGGCCGGCCAATAACGGTTGGCATACGCCCGCCAGGTTTTATAGTCGTTATCCTGCATGATGGGGTACGTAAGTTCAAAATCAGCGGCCGCTTTTTTCACGTTATCAAGATCTTTTTCGAACTCGAATTCAGGCGTATGTACGCCGACGATAACAAGTCCCTTGTCTTTATACTTTTCATGCCATGACCGGATGTAGGGGAGCGTACGAATGCAGTTTATGCAGGTGTACGTCCAGAAATCGACCAGCACCACTTTGCCGCGCAACTCTTGCATGGTGAGGGGCGCGGAGTTTATCCACTCACCGCCGGCAATAAATTCAGGTGCGTTGCCGTAATTATTCTCTAACAGATCGGTCATCATAGATCCTCCTTTTTGTAAGTCTGTTAACCGGTTTCGTACCAGTGCATTATCTTCAAGTTGGGTAAGCCCCGTGCCGTATGCGGGAAATTTGTCCAATATAAACGTCTGAAACGCTCGATCCCAGGAATGATAAATGGCGAATGCGGTAAGGAGCATAAGGATACCGAATGCTTTCTGAATCCGTGCGGTATTTGCCAGTAACCAAGGGTGGTTGGTAAGCAGTGACCTGCCGCCCAAGGTGATGGCAAGGAGGGGAATTGCCGTCCCTAGGGCGTATGCAAGGGTGATGATGACCGCGTTAAGCCCTACGGTGCTGGTGGCGGCAAGTGTAATGATAGATGCAAGAATAGGACCGACGCAGGGTGTCCAGAGCAATCCCAAACTCACCCCGACCAATATGCCCGAGAGATACCCGTCAGTTTGTGTTTGTTTGGGGACAAATGAGGTCACTTTTGAGAAGAATTTTTCCATTGTAATCTGGAACGCCGGGACAAGCAAACTGACGCCGAAAAAGGCGATAACAACGACGGCAACGAGCCGCAGGGTATCAGCGGGAAGACCCGTGCTCCGTACTATCGCGGAAAGAAAAAGGGTAAAGAAGGTAAAACTTGCGACAAACCCGGTGACCACCCCCAACGGCCGGCGTTTGCCTCCCGTGATACTTCCCGAAAGGACCACCGGGAGGATAGGGAGAATACACGGGGAAAGGATGGTAATGAGTCCGCCGAGAAATGCAAAGAAAATTAGGATAATCATAGTTATTTTACCTTCGCGATAAGTTCGTTAAGATCGCCGCCATTCCACTTTGTTACCGCGTTGCCGTATGCGTCCACCTGGACAAACGTATGTTGGTAGGTCACTTCGTACTTTTTCTTCAATTCAGTAGCGGTGTCATAATCGGTTTTAAACAGAACCACACCTTCGGGGATACGTGCCGCTTCTTTCTGGAATGCCGCATCGGCGGGTCGGCAAGTAGGGCACCACTGCGCATGGAAAAAGAGTACGCGTTTTTTGTCGGCCGCCGCATCAAATGACGGTTGGGAATAGGGTACGTAGCGTCCTGTTTTTTGCGAGGTGCCTACATCTTCCCCGTCAACGACGGGAGTGAGTACCGGTACAGGTGAGTCGTGTGCGGTATCGGGTGGCGTGCGTCGGGGAACAATATAGATGCCAACAGCAACGATGCTGACAAGTGCGGCCGCGACGATTATGTAATGTTTCATACAATAAGTGTAGAGAAGTTCGCCGGGCTAATCAAATCATATGAAGGCTTGACTATAACGTTACGTTATCGTTTAGTATCACGATATGGTCTATACGGTTAAACAATTAGCAACCCTTGCGGGTATAAGCATCCGCACACTCCATTATTATGACGACATCGGTTTGCTTAAACCGTCGTTCGTGCGGCAAAACGGTTATCGGGTCTATGAAGAAAAAGAATTGGTCAAACTACAACAAATATTGTTGTTCCGTGAGCTTGCATTTCCGCTCGAACAGATAAAGGAAATGATATATGCAAAAAAATTTGATATGAAAGCGGCGCTTCGTGATCAGCGAAAAATGCTGGTAATGAAAAAGAATCGGATAAACAAATTATTGAGCGTTGTGGATGCACAATTGAAAGGAGGTGAGCATATGGCAAATCAGCATTCCTTCGGCGTATTTACCGATACGACCATGGAAGAATTTAAAGAGGAAGCGCGCAAGCGATGGGGGAATACCGATGCATACAAACAATCCGCAGAGCGCACGAAACACTGGACAAAAGCAGACTATGACAGGATCGCGGAGGAGGGCACGAAATTCACCGAAGCGCTCTCAAAGCTCATGGATCGGGGAATAGCGGATGAAAAAGTCCAGCAAATGATACAGAAGCATTATGATGGCATTCAGGTATTTTATGATTGTCCTATTGAGATGTACAGGAATTTAGGAGCAATGTATGTCGAAGATTCTCGCTTTCGCGCGTATTACGAAAAGTTCCGCAAAGGTATGGCGGAATTTATGAAAAATGCTATCGCGTATTATTGCGATAGCCGAATGACCTAAGCGAAATTCTCCGGGGTGATACGTACGCCCCGGAGGATTCGGGGTGATACCCGTGTGCAGATGGTATGAAAAATCTTCTCCCGGCTGTTTTCGGTTACGGCCAAAAAAATCGCATAGTATTTAAACAAGGGAAAAAATTGCAAAATATGCAAGGAAAGCGTATAGTCAACGCGTTATGGCGGCAGGAAAAGAGGATACGACAACAATAGATGCGGGGTGTGAATTTCTTCGTGGTCGGCAAATAGCTGATGTACAGGTGGAGGTCGTAGAACCGGTGCAAAAGGGAAGTTTGGGAAGATGTTTGGGTATGTGTCCCGATTGTCCGGCGTTACCAAGCAGAACGGTGACGTTTATTTCCGTAAGCAGGTTTCCCGCGTTAGGCATAGGAAACACGATTATCAAACCGGTGACCAGTGCGGAGACGGCATAGACAACCGGCATATTTTCTAGTACAATAATCTCCATAGAAGTGTTGAAGGAAATATTGGTCCCGCTTCGGCGGGTTTTTTTATTACTATGGCAAATCCACAAACAACCGTAACAGAAAATCGCGACGTTCCTCTTGATAAGGTAAGAAACATCGGTATCATCGCGCACATTGACGCAGGAAAAACCACCACTACCGAGCGCATCCTTTTTTACACCGGACGAAGTTATAAGTTGGGCGACATTGACGAAGGCAACACTCAAATGGACTGGATGGAACAGGAACGGGAACGCGGCATTACCATCGTGTCCGCGGCGACCACCACCTTCTGGAAAGGCTTTCGTTTCAACATCATTGATACTCCCGGACACGTTGACTTTACCGCGGAAGTCGAGCGATCGCTTCGCGTGCTTGACGGCGGCATTACCGTCCTTGATGCGGAAGAAGGCGTACAATCACAGTCTGAAACCGTATGGCATCAGGCGGACAAATACAAGGTACCTCGTATCTGTTTTGTCAACAAAATGGATAAAATCGGAGCCGATTTCCGAAACACCATAAAACAGGTCGAAGAACGACTGGGTGCGCGTACCGCCGTTATGGTCGTTCCCATCGGACGCGAAAACACTTTCCGGGGAGCCGTTGATTTGTTGACCCGCGAAGCGCATGTGTGGAATACCGATGATTTGGGAGCAAACCCCGAGACAATCGAAATTCCCGAAGAGCTGAAAGCGGAAGTGGAAGAATCACGACATGCACTCATTGAACGCGTTGCGGAAACGGATGACGCATTGCTTGAGAAATATCTCGGCGGCGAAGACATCAGCGTCGAAGAGCTCAAGGCGGCGCTTCGTCGCGCCGTCATCGCCTACAAGCTTGTTCCGGTCTATTGCGGCACGAGTTTGAGAAACAAAGGGGTGCAACCGCTTCTTGATGCCGTCGTCGATTATCTTCCTTCGCCGCTTGATCTTCCCGAAGTGGAAGGAACCAACCCCAAGACGAACGAAAAGACGACAAGAAAACGCGTGAACGAAGAAAAGTTTGCCGGTTTGGCGTTTAAAATCCAGATTGATCCGCACGTCGGAAAACTTACCTACGTCCGTATTTATTCCGGAAAACTCGAATCGGGATCCTATGTCTATAACTCCACCAAAGGAGCAAAGGAACGCGTCGGCCGGTTACTTCTCATGCATGCAAACCAACGGGAAGAAATCCGGGAAGCATATGCGGGAGAAATTGTCGGTGTCGTCGGCTTTAAAGATACGATTACCGGAGATACCATCTGTGATGATGCCAACCAGATCGTGTTAGAGCAGATTACCTTTCCGGAACCGGTTATTTCGTTGGCTATCGAGCCCAAGACCAAAAACGATCAGGAAAAGATGGGCTATGCCTTACAACGGTTAAGCGAAGAAGACCCGACATTTAAGATCAAATCCAATCAGGAAACGAATCAGACCATTATCTGGGGTATGGGTGAGCTTCATCTCGAAATTCTCGTTGATCGCATGAAGCGGGAGTTTAAAGTCGAGGCAAATGTGGGCGCTCCTCAGGTTGCCTACAAGGAAACCATCAAGAAAATGGCTGAAGGAGAAGGAAAGTATATCCGACAAACCGGAGGTCGCGGTCAATACGGTCATGCAATGATCCGCATTGAGCCGAAAGCACGCGGCGAAGGATTTGAATTTATCGATGCTATCAAGGGAGGCGCGGTTCCCAACGAATTTATTCCTCCGATTGAAAAGGGTATTGTGGAAGCGATGGAAAACGGCGTGTTGGCGGGATATCCGCTGGTTGATATGTCCGCAACGCTGTATGACGGAAGTTATCATGATGTCGACTCTTCGGAAATGGCCTTTAAGATCGCGGGTTCCATGGCACTGCAGGATGCGGTAAAGCACGCGGATGCGACGATTCTCGAACCGATCATGAAGGTCGAGGTGACAACCCCCGACGAATACATGGGAGATTGTATCGGTGACCTTTCCGCGCGTCGTGCGCAGATCATGGGATCCGAACAGCGGGGAACCGTGACGGTGATTCTAGCCATGGTACCGCTTGCGGAATTGTCCGGATATGCCACGGTACTTCGTTCATTATCGAAAGGAAGAGCAACCTATTATATGGAGCCTTCCCACTATGAAGAGGTTCCGAAGAATATCCAGGAAAAGATTATTGCGAAGAACGTCTAAGATGTGTTAAAATGTCGCAAGCGACTTAATTTTTTACGGTCGAGTATTTATTTTTTATAAACATTATTGAGATCTTTTAAGGAGGGAATATGGCAGATGCAGCCAAATTTGTTCGAAATAAGCCACATTTGAATATCGGAACCATCGGTCACGTTGACCATGGAAAAACAACCCTTACCTCCGCAATCACGCACGTCCTTGCCAAAAAAGGCATGGCGAAAGCGATGAAATATGAGGAAATCGATAATGCACCGGAAGAAAAGGCACGCGGAGTCACCATTAACATCCACCACTCCGAATACGAAACCGACAAACGGCACTATGCCCACATTGACGCCCCGGGACATGCTGATTATGTCAAGAACATGATCACCGGAGCCGCCCAAATGGACGGAGCCATCCTGGTGGTATCCGCTCCGGACGGTCCGATGCCGCAAACCCGCGAGCACATTCTGCTTGCAAACCAAGTGAACGTTCCGGCCATCATCGTCTTCATGAACAAATGCGACATGGTGCAGGACAAAGAGCTTTTGGATCTTGTGGAGATGGAAGTCCGTGAACTTCTCACCAAATACAAGTATCCCGGAGACAAAATCCCGGTTATCCGCGGCTCAGCGCTCAAAGCATTGCAGGGCGATGCCGATGCGGAAAAAGCAATTGAAGAGCTCATGAAGACCGTCGATGAATACATCCCGGATCCCGTTCGTGAACTCGAAAAACCGTTCCTTATGCCGGTAGAGGACGTCTTCTCTATCAAAGGCCGAGGAACCGTCGTAACCGGAAGAGTTACCCGAGGAAAAGTGAAAGTCGGCGACACGATTGAAATCGTCGGTATCAAACCGTCACAGTCAACCGTGGTTACCGGAGTCGAAATGTTTAGGAAATCACTCGACGAAGGACTTGCCGGCGATAACATCGGCGTATTACTCCGCGGCGTTGAAAAAGAACAGGTAGAACGAGGCCAGGTGCTTTCAGCGGCCGGCTCCGTGAAACCGCACACCGAATTTGAAGCGGAAGTGTACGTGTTGACCAAAGAAGAAGGCGGACGACACACACCGTTCTTCACGGGATACCGACCGCAGTTCTATATCCAGACGACCGACGTAACCGGAGAAGTTGCCCTTCCCCAGGGAGTCGAAATGGTTATGCCTGGAGATAGTACCAAGATGAATGTCAAACTTATCGTACCCGTTGCCCTTGAAGAAGGACTTCGGTTCGCTATCCGCGAGGGTGGTCATACGGTAGGAGCGGGAGTTGTTACAAAGATTATCGCTTAAGTTTCTTAAGGAATTAAGGCTCATTAAGCACATTAACACACAATGCCAAAAGGTCGTATTCGTGTCAGATTAAAAGCATATGACAGCAGGATCGTTGATGACTGCTGTCAGAAGATACTCGATACCGCTGTAAGAACGGGTGCTCGGGTTGTGGGACCGGTTCCCCTTCCTACCGACAAAACCCATTTTAACGTGGCGCGAGCGACATTTATCGACCGGAACAGCCGTGAGGACTTTATGATTAAAGTCCATAAGCGACTTATTGACATTGTGGAACCTACCGACAAGACCATTGATCAACTCATGCACTTGGATCTTCCGGCAGGAGTGGATATCGAGATTAAAATGTAATTTGAGTTTGCTGAGATACTCTGGTATACTAAGCATCTTGATATGACGCGACAAAGCGAAATATCGGAAGTGACCAAAAGTCTCGGATGAGCGTAATCCGCAAAGGGCGGAAAACGACCTCAACCGAGGTCGTTTTTTTGTGGAATATTTATATGATAACTGCTTTACTCGGTAAAAAACTTGGACAATCGCAAGCCTTCGATGAGAACGGCAAGCGTATGCCGGTCACAAAAATTTTGGCGGGACCGAACTGGATTACCGAGGTTGAAGATAAGGAAAGCTTCAAAAGCGTTCAGCTCGGATTCGGTACCATCAAAAATCTCAGCAAGGCGGAAGCAGGACACTTAAAAAAGGCGGGGCTCGAAGACAAAAAGCTCCGCTTTTTACGTAGTTTTACGGTAGCGGAAATTGCCGAGACCGAAAAACCCGGTGCACAGGTGGCTGTTGACGCAATTTTTTCCGTCGGCGACATCATCCGCGTAACGGGGACGAGCAAGGGAAAAGGATTTGCCGGAGTGGTAAAGCGCCACAATTTTCGCGGCGGACCGCGCAGTCACGGTCAATCTGATCGAGAACGCGCACCCGGTTCCATCGGACAGACAACGACTCCGGGACGCGTGTATAAAGGAAAGCGCATGGCGGGAAGAATGGGAAGCGATACCGTCACAATGAGAAATTTGAAAGTGGTCGCCGTTGATCCCGCAAGTCAGATTATCACGGTCAAAGGGCTGGTTCCCGGTTCGGTGAGCGGACTTGTCATCATCGCAAAAGAACCCGGTAAAAACAAATAACTATGGCAACGAAAACGACAAAATCAGTACGTAAAACGGTTCCTGCGGTAAAGAAAGAAGCAAAGCAGGAAGTCAAAAAAGACTCGGGTCTTTCCGTTTCCGTTGTGGATGCTTCTGGTCGCGCAAACGGCACGGTTTCCCTTGCTCCCGAATTATTCGGCGCAAAAGTGAACAAAGAATTATTGGCGCAATCCGTCCGTGTGTATCTGGCCAACCAACGTGAAGGGGGAGCACGAAGCAAAACCCGCGGTATGGTGGAAGGATCGTCACGGAAGATTTATCGACAAAAGGGTACCGGAAAAGCACGACACGGCTCAATTCGGGCACATATTTTCGTCGGCGGAGGGGTAGTATTTGGGCCCGTCGGTCGGGATTATCACCTTACGATGACCAAACAGATGAAACGCGGTGCATTGGTGTCCGCATTAAGTGCGAAGAAAGATGATGTTATCGTCGTTGACGGTTTGGAAGCCGTCGAAGCAAAAACGAAACAGATTGCCAAGGCGCTGACGCTCGTCGGGGCGACGGACAAAGTGTTATTGGTGCTTCCGACGGGAGCGACCGGACTTTCCCGCGCCGCGCGAAACATCGCGTCCGTGAATTTGATCGGTGCGAAGGAACTGCATCCGTATGCACTCGTGACCCACAAAAAGATAGTTTTTACAAAGAAATCTCTGGAAGAAAGCAAAGCGCATTTTACGAAGTAATATGAAACTTATCCGACCTATTATTACCGAAAAGTCCATGACGCTTGCCCAAAAGGGATGGTATTCTTTTATGTTGCCTGCAGGCAGTAGAAAAGAAGGGATAGCACGGGAAATCAACGATTTGTATAATGTCACGGTTCGGGAAATCCGCACGATTCGACGAAAAGGTAAGATGCAACGGACAGGAAGAAAGGCGGTACCAAAACAACGACCGGACTGGAAGAAAGCGATGGTGCGTTTGGCAAAAGGACAAAAAATAGCGATATTTGATATCGGAGATCAGTCAAAACAGGCATAATAGTATGAGCAAAATAATCGTACGATCATTGGTCACCATTCTCCCGAAAAAATCCGGGAGGGATATGTTTGGGCATGTTTCCGTACGCCATCAGGGCGGTCGGGAGAAGCGCTATTATCGGACTATCGATTGGAAGCGGGACAAAGATAACGTACCCGCCAAAGTGCTCGACATCAGCTATGATCCGAACCGTTCTGCCGATGTTGCTCTTTTGGGCTACCAAGACGGGGATAAACGGTATATACTAGCCCCTCTGGGTCTTAAGGTGAATGATATCGTGTTGACGGGAAGTAACATTGATGCCAAAGTCGGTAATTGTATGCCGCTTGGGAGTATGCCCGTCGGCACCATGGTGCACAATTTGGAAATCAAACCGGGAAGAGGTGCTCAAATGGTACGATCCGCGGGAAACGTGGCTACGGTTCTTGCCCGTGACGGCGCATTGGTGCAGGTGAAACTCCCCAGCGGAGAAACCCGCGTCTTTGATGCCGCGGCCAAGGCAACCGTCGGACAAGTCGGTAACATCGAATGGAAAAATCGCGTTATCGGAAAAGCGGGAAGAGCTCGACACATGGGAAAGAGACCGGAAGTTCGAGGAGTCGCCATGAATCCTCGGAGTCATCCGCACGGAGGAGGAGAAGGACGAAGCGGCATCGGTCTTAAGTCACCCAAGAGTCCATGGGGAAAGAGAACCCTTGGAAAGCGAACGAGAAAATTACGCAAATATAGTGACCGCTTTATTGTCGGTCGGAGGAAATAACTATGGCACGAAGTAGCAAAAAAGGACCGTATATTGATCCGCGAGTGCTTGCAAAAATTAACAAGCAAAAAGCGGGAGGAGATCGTGCACCGATTAAAACATGGGCGCGGGCAAGTCAGATATCTCCCGAATTTGTGGGAGTGACGTTTGCCGTCCACAACGGTCGCGTATTTACCGAAGTATTCGTTACTGAAGCGATGGTAGGACATCGGTTGGGTGAATTTGCCCCGACTCGAACGTTCCGAGGACACGGACAAGTGACGAAGCGCGTATTGGATAAGACTTAATGCTATGTTCGTAACACACGTTACTTCGTCACAAAAAAACGAAGAAGCGATGGAACGAAAAACGAAATAACGAATTATGGAATACACAGCAACAGCCAAATATATTCGAACGAGTCCGCGCAAATTGCGGTTGGTTGCCCGTGCGATTTCAGGGAAGAAAGTATCCGTAGCATTACAGGCATTAAGTGCGATGACAAAACATGCATCGGAGCCGATGACGAAAGTAGTCGCTTCCGCGGTGGCAAATGCCGTACAAAAGAAAGCGGCGGCGGAAAATCTTATGATTGCGACCGTTGACGTTATGGGCGCGCCGGCGCTCAAAAGATGGCATGCCGTCAGTAAAGGAAGCGCGCACGCGTTCAAAAAAAGAATGACACATGTCAAAGTTGTACTCAAGGAAGTGGAGAAGAAAGGTAACTAATTATGGGACAAAAAATTCATCCGTACGGATTTCGCTTAGGGCCCTTATATACATGGGTGTCCCGATGGTTTGCCGATGATGCGCATTATGCTGATTTACTGCTTCAGGATGTATTACTCCGCGAAGCATTGGCGAAGCGCTTAAAACCAGCGGGTCTTGCGCAAATCGAACTTGAACGATCAATCAACAAGTTGCGGGTCATTTTGCATGTTTCACGACCGGGATTGGTTATCGGCCGGGGAGGCACCGGACTTGAAGAAGTCAAAAAATTCATTGAAGCGGAAGTCATAAAAATTGCCCGGACCAGAAAACTCGGCAAGGCGGCTTTCGATAAAACAAAAACGAAGATTGAAGTAGTGGTGGAACCGGTCAAAGAACCGAATTTGAGTGCACATATTGTTGCCGTCAACATTGCCGATCAGCTGATTAAGCGGATGCCCCACAAACGCATCTGTATGCAAACGCTTGACCGTGTGATGACGAGTGGCGCTCGAGGAGTCAAAATCAAATTGGCAGGACGTATTGCAGGAGCTGAAATCTCACGTCGTGAGACCTACAAAACCGGGACGATTCCGCTCTCGACCCTCCGGGAAGAAGTGGATTATGCCGAGGTACCTGCACTGACGAAATCGGGATATGTCGGAGTGAAAGTCTGGATTTGCAAAAAGAACAAATCGTTATAAACCTATATGTTAGCACCAAAACGAGCAAAACATCGAAAAGTATTCAGAGGCAAACGCCGAGGATTGGCGTTTCGGGGCTCGGTGCTTTCCTTCGGTGAATACGGTCTGAAGGCAATGGAATCCGGTTGGGTTTCAAGTCGGCAAATCGAAGCATCACGACGGGCACTCACGCACCATATCCGCCGGGGCGGTCGTGTTTGGATCAGAATATTCCCTGACAAACCGATTACCAAGAAACCGCCGGAGACCCGTATGGGAAGCGGTAAGGGAGATGTTGCGGAATATGTGTGTGTCGTTAAACCGGGAAGAGTCTTGTTTGAAATGTCGGGAGTTGACGCAACACTTGCCGCGGAAGCCATGCGGCTTGCCGGTATCAAATTGCCGATCAAATCAAAGTTCATTATGAAGGAGAAGACGGTATGAAAAAACGGGATCGCGATGAGATGCATGGCATGAAGCCTGAGGAATTGGTAAAAAAAGCGATCGAGCTCAAAAAGCAGATTGCCTCAGAGCGCCTTGCGATGCAGACAAAAGAGGTGAAAAATAGGAGAGCGGCCAAGGAATTACGGAAAAAACGGGCGGTCGCATTAACGATAGCTCGCCAGAAAATGCTCGCGCAAGGAAAGTAGGTATTATGAAAAAACGAAAAGAATTTATCGGTACCGTGATATCAACCAAAATGAAAAATACGATTGTCGTGGAAGTCGAGCGCATGACGCGTCATCCGCTTTACCGAAAGACAATGAAAAGCACCAAACACTTTGTCGCTCACATTGAAAATGCGGTCGTCGAAGTCGGTGACTATGTGAAGATTGCGGAAACAAAACCGATCAGTAAAACAAAACATTTTCTTTTTATTGAAAAAGTATCGAAATAATATTTACCTATGATTCAACGACGTACCAATTTGACCGTAGCCGACAATTCTGGAGTACAGAAGATGGTGGTTATCCACATATACGGCGCCGGGCAAAAAACAACGGCGACATTGGGCGATGTGGTGCAATGTGTCGTAAAACAGGCTGATCCGTTGGGAATTGTCAAAGATGACGAATTGGTGCATGTGGTGATCGTCCGTGTGCGGAAAGAATACCATCGTGCGGACGGTTCATATATTCGATTTGACGATAATGCGGGTGTGGTTATCGATGATGCGGAGAATCCGAGAGGAACCCGTGTGTTCGGACCGATCGCACGCGAGGTGAAGGAAAAAGGATTTGATAAAATTGCCAGTTTGGCGGTAGAGGTTTATTAATATGAAATACAAAAAAGGCGATACCATTGTCGTGACGGTCGGGCGTGATAAGGGGCACAAAGGAAAAATTGATAAGGTGCTTCCCGCGGAATCGAAAGTCGTCGTTTCGGGAGTCAACATGTCCAAAAGACACATGAAACGAAGAGATGAAAAGAATCCCGGAGGGATTATTGATATCGTCAAACCTATTGATGTTGCAAAAGTGGCGATCGTCTGTCCTTCATGCAACAAGCCGACACGGGTAGGCTACATTGTAGCCAAAAATGAAAAGGTCCGGGTATGCAGAAAGTGCGGAAAGAAAATATAATTATGAACACGCTTATTGAAACATACAAAAAGGAAATCGTACCCCAGCTCATGACCGAGCTTGGTATCACCAACAAAATGGCGGTGCCGAAGCTCGTCAAGATTGTGGTTAACTGCGGTATCGGAGCAGAAGCACAGAAAGACAAGAAGATTATCGAGAAGGTAACGGAACAGCTCGGTATCATTACCGGACAAAAGCCGCATATCACTCGTGCCAAACAGGCAATTTCATCCTTTAAGCTCCGCGCAGGTGATCCTGTCGGATTACGGGTAACGTTGCGCGGTATGCGTATGTATGATTTCATTTTGCGTCTTACCGTTGTTGCACTTCCCCGTGTCCGTGATTTCCGGGGAATTCCCAACAAGGGATTTGACGGCAGAGGAAATTATACGTTGGGACTTTCCGAGCAAACACTGTTTCCCGAACTTGATTACGGACTGATCGATCGGGTGCGCGGTTTCGAAATTACATTTGTTACAAACGCAAAAAATGATAAAGGGGGAAAGACACTCCTTAAGGCATTAGGCATGCCGTTTGCAAAGGAGAAATAATATATGGCAAAAACATCAGATGTCGTCAAATTTGAACATAAGCAGAAATTTAGTGTCCGGCACCGAAACCGCTGTGTCCTTTGCGGCAGGTCACGTGCATATATGCGCAAGTTTAAATTGTGCCGCATCTGTTTCCGGAAACTCGCACACAAAGGCGAATTGCCGGGAGTAGTGAAGGCGTCTTGGTAAAGGAGTAATTTTATGATGATAAGCGACCCAGTCGGAGACATGTTGACCCGCATCAGAAATGCGGCTCTTGCCCACAAGAAAAATGTGGAGCTTCCTTCGAGCAAGCTCAAGGTTGCCGTGGCAAAATTGCTGGTAAAAGAAGGATATCTTAGCTCGGCCGAGGAAGAAGTGAACGAACACGGTCACGTGTTAAAGCTTGCGCTTACCTACGAAGGTAAGGAGCCGTTGCTTACGGGTATCAAACGGATAAGTAAGCCGGGTCTTCGCTGGTACATCAACAAGAAAAAGATCCCTATGGTTATGGGGGGTGCTGGTATTGCCATCTTATCGACGCCGCAGGGGATCATGAGCGGCAAAGATGCCAAGACCAAAGGAGTCGGCGGAGAATTATTGTGTGAAGTTTGGTAAGGAGCTACGTATGTCACGAATAGGAAATTTACCGGTTGCAGTACCAAAAGATGTTACCATCATCATGGCAAGTGACGCCGTAACGGTCAAAGGACCAAAAGGCGAGCTTATCGTGCCTGTCCAGAGCGGCATCGCCGTTTCCCAGGAGGGAGAAAATCTTATTGCCAAAAAGACCCGGAATGACAAAAGTACCCGGGCCGCGCACGGCACTGTCGTTGCGTTACTCAAAAACGCCATTATCGGGGTGACCAAAGGGTGGACAAAACAGCTGGAGTTAACCGGTGTCGGATATCGATCGGCGTTAAGCGGAGCGAACCTGACGTTGAATGTCGGATTCTCCCATCCGGTGACGGTTGCTCCTCCAAGCGGCATTACCTTTGCCGTCACGGACGGAAAGATCGTGGTAAGCGGTATTGATAAATATCTGGTGGGACAAACGGCCGCAACCATTCGCGGTGTCAAACCGCCTGAGCCGTACAAAGGCAAAGGCATCAAATATACCGGTGAACATATCCGTAAAAAGGCTGGTAAATCTGCAAAAGCAGTAGGAGGGGCTCCGGGAGCCAAATAATCTATGAAAACGAAGAAACAGATGCGATTGAAACGAAAATTGACTATCCGACGACGATTGAGCGGTACGCAAAGCCGTCCGAGAATGTCGATTTTCCGTTCAAATACCCGACTTTCGGCACAACTCATTGATGATGAAAAGGCGGTAACTGTCGTCTCAAGCTGGGTTAAGGGTAAAAATATCGCCGCGGCGGTAAAACTGGGAGAGACGATGGTTTCCCTTACAAAAGCAAAGAAAATCACCTCCATTGTTTTTGATCGATCGGGGTATCGGTATCACGGGGCGATCAAGGCATTTGCGGAAACCCTGCGGAGCGGAGGATTAGTTTTCTAAAAAGGAGCATATTATGATGAACACGCGAAGACAAGAAAACAGACCGCCGAGTGAATTCGATGAGAAAGTCGTTCAGGTCAATCGGGTATCGAAGAAGACCAAAGGCGGCAACAAGATCGGGTTTTCCGTACTCGTCGTCGTCGGTGACAAAAAAGGACGGGTCGGTGCCGGGTTAGGCGGCGCCCCTGATGTTTCCGCCGCAGTCAAAAAAGCGGTGATTTATGCAAGAAAGCATTTGGTGACGGTGCCGATGAATAAATCAACGATACCGCACGTGGTTTTTGTGAAACTCGGAGCGGCGAAGATCATGTTGAAGCCAGCTCCTGCGGGAACCGGCGTTATCGCGGGAGGACCCGTTCGTGCGGTGGTTGAGGCCGCCGGTATCCGGGATATCGTCTCAAAGATTCTGGGAACCAGTAACAAAGCATCCAACGTCTATGCTACGATAGAAGCTCTGAAACAATTAAAGGCGATAAAAGCCGCAAAATAATTCTATGATACACACAATGCCAACTACCGTTGATCGTTCACACAAGCGCCTCGGACGGGGTCACGGATCAGGCCGAGGAAAGACGTCCGGGCGAGGAACAAAAGGGCAGAAGGCCCGGGGTACGATTCCTCCGCATTTTGAAGGAGGTCAGCTTTCCGTGATGAAGCGGTTGCCGTATCTTCGCGGAAAACAGAGAAACAAATCGCATCACGAAAAACCCGCGCGCGTACAAGTACAGCAACTTGCCGTTCTCTCCGCAGGATCAAAAGTGACGCTTGAATTGTTGAAAAAGCATGACTTGGTTCCCGCCGATGCCTATGCGGCAAAGATACTCGGGAACGGAAAACTCGACGTTGCATTGACCGTTCAGGTTGCCTGTTCTCAGGGAGCTAAAACGATCATAGAAAAAGCCGGCGGAACGGTTGCGTAATACGGGCCTTGCGTTTTCCTGATCTCAGGAATACAAATGGTATGAATTCACTTTTGACTGCGCTTGTTAATAGTTGGAAGTCACCTGAACTGCGAAGGAAAATACTTCTCACCGCACTGATTTTTGTCATATTCCGAATATTTGCCCATACTCCGATTCCCGGTATTGATCGGGATAAGCTGGCGCTTCTCTTTTCCCAGAATCAATTTTTGGGGCTTTTGGATATATTTTCTGGAGGAACGCTTGTTAATTTTTCGATTCTTGCCTTGGGACTTAATCCGTATATCAATGCTTCCATCGTATTACAGCTTCTGACGATTGTATTTCCGAAACTTGAAGCACTCCAAAAGGAAGGCGAATACGGCCGGGAAAAAATCAACCAATATACCCGTTTTCTTGCCGTTCCTCTTGCCGCCATGCAGGCGGTGGGTATGTACGTGTTATTGCGAAACCAGGGGATTGTCGGCGTTCTCGATCCGTTAACGCTTATCTCCATCGTGCTCACCATGACCGCAGGTACGTTGTTTGTGATGTGGCTCGGCGAACTCATCACCGAGTACGGGGTGGGTAACGGAATATCGCTTCTTATTTTTGCCGGTATCGTGGGAAGGCTTCCCGTGGTGCTATTCCAAACGGCAAGCACGTTCCAACCGGAACAGCTCATGAATATGGTGATATTCGGCGTGGTTGCGCTGGTCGTGATTGCGGGAACCGTATTTATGAATGAGGCGGTGCGTCGTATTCCCGTGCATTATGCGCGACGAATCCGCGGCAACCGCATGTACGGAGGCAATACCTCATACCTTCCGCTTCGTGTTAACCAGGCCGGCGTTATTCCCATTATCTTTGCGGTCTCGTTAGTGCTTATCCCGTCGCTTTTGGGGGGATTCATGCAACAGCTTAGGAATCCGACGCTTGCCGGTATCGGAAGATTTTTCACGACGGCATTTAATCCCGACGGCATTTCCTATAACGTGATTTACTTTTTCCTGGTGCTCGGTTTTACGTATTTTTATACCGCAATTACCTTTAATCCCACAAAGATAGCCGGAGAAATTCAAAAATACGGCGGCTTTATCCCCGGCATCAGACCGGGAACACCGACGGCAAATTATTTAAACTATATTCTGACAAGAATAACGCTTGCGGGCGCATTGTTTTTAGGCGTCTTGGCGGTATTTCCTTCCATAGCACGAAGTATTTCGGGGTTGTCAACGTTACTTGTCGGAGGCACGGGGGTATTAATCGTTGTCTCCGTCGTATTGGAAACCGTGAAGGCACTCGAAGCGCAACTTGTCATGCGCAACTATGAGGGTTTCATGGATAAATAGTCTTTTTGTCATTCCGGGCGTGATCCGGAATCTCTCAGGTGAGCCGGATGGATCCTGAAACAAGTTCAGGATGACAAAAGAAAGGAATTACAGTAATTATGAAAGTGATACTTATCGGTATTCAGGGGTCGGGAAAATCGACACAAGGAAATATTTTAAGCGAGAAATTACACGTGCCGTATTTATCGAGCGGACACATCTTCCGCCAGATGTCGCAGGAAAAAACGGCATGGGGAAGATACGTCAAGGAGACACTCAATGCGGGCTTTCTTATCCCGGACGAAAAAGCGATCCCCATCATCGAAGAATATCTGGCAAAACCCGAATATAAAAACGGGTATATTCTTGACGGGTTTCCCCGAACCACAAAACAGGCGGAAGACTTTACCAACGGGGTTGATAAGGTCATTTATCTTAAAGTATCCGATAAGGAAGCGTTATGGCGATTAAGCGGTCGGATTGAAGAAGGAGTACGAGAAGATAACACGCTTCAGGCGATCAGAAACCGTATTCAGCTTTTTCATGACGTGACGGAGCCGGTGCTCCATTACTACCGTGATCACGGAAGACTTCTTGAGGTTGATGGCGAGCAATCCATCGAAGAAGTCACCTCTAAAATTCTCTCAGGTCTGGGGGTGTCGTGAAAAAAAACACGTATGTCGCAATCGTGGGGCTTCCCGGTTCCGGGAAGACCGTTGCCGCCCAATTTTTCCGACTTCGCGGTTTTTCCGTTCTTCGTTTCGGTGATGTCACCGACTCGGGGCTTGCCGAGTTAGGTCTGCCGCTCACCGAAGCCAATGAACGCAAATACCGTGAGGAAATACGCGCAAAATTGGGTATGGGTGCGATGGCAATAAAGATCGAACCGCGTATCAGGGAAGCGGAAAAAACTTCGTCCCGTATAGCACTCGACGGCATGCGGAGTTTTGAAGAATACGTATATCTTAAGGAAAAATTTCCCGGTCTTGTCGTGTTATCGGTGTATGCCTCACCCGCTATCCGCTACGCACGGCTTGCCGCACGGAAGGAACGACCGCTTACGCCGACAGAATCACAATCAAGAGATTACGCGGAAATAGAAAATTTACACTCGGGTGGTCCGATTGCCATGGCGGATTATGTCATAAAAAATGAAAGTACCCCTGAAGCATTTGAGGCATCTCTTACCGAATTTTTAGCGACACTCTCATGAAATCGGAAAACACCAACCAAAAAATAACGGCAATGCGGGAAGGGGGCGCGGTGCTCGGCGCCATATTGGATGAACTTCTCGACATCGCGGCTCCGGGAATTGCACTCCTGGAACTTGAACAAATCGCACAAAAAAGGATAAAGGCCGCGGGCATGAAACCGTCGTTTTCCACCGTGGCGGATTATCAATGGGCGACCTGCCTGTGTGTGAATGATGTCATCGTGCACGGTATTCCCACAAACTATGTGCTTACCGAAGGAGATCTGTTAACGATAGACATAGGTCTAATCAATCGCGGCTATCACACGGATACCGCCTGGTCAAAAGTTATCGGAGGTCCGGGATACCGGGTAAAACCCGACGTAGAGAAATTTTTGGCTACCGGAAAGGAAGCGCTCCAAAAGGCGATTGGTGAGGCACGGCACGGAAATCATGTCGGCCATATATCGAAAATGTTACAGACGATCGTAGAAGGTGCGGGATACGGTATCGTTCGGCCGCTCGTCGGACACGGAGTAGGGAAAACGCTTCATGAAGAACCGCAAATACCGGGGTTTCTGAAAGGCGCGATAGAAAAAACGCCGAAATTGATAAGCGGCATGACCGTGGCTATTGAAGTTATCTATACCATGGGAAATCCCACCGTTTATTATCACGAAGACGGTTGGTCGATTGCCACGCGCGACCACTCGCTTTCGGCGGTCTTTGAACAAACCATTGCCATAACCGAGAATGAGCCGACTATTCTGACACCCCCGCATGCGGTATGATGCGCATCACTTGACGCAACCTTCATTGCGTATTACGCTTGGTGCAGAATGAAGAAACTTCTTTTGTTTGTCGCATTGCTTCTTATCGTCGTTTCCGGGTATCGCTACACGCAGGGAAAAACAGGATCCGCAGGATCACCAAAGGTGAAGTTGTATTGGTTTATTCCTGACGGGATGCGTGCAGAACCGGATCTGTTTAATATTTACGCATGGGCAAAGGAAGGGAAGCTCCCCAATATCAAGAGACTCATGGATCGGGGCACCTACGGGTACTCATATCCTAATTTCCCCAGTCATACTCCGACGAATTTTGCGACGCTTTTAACGGGATCCATGCCGGAGGTCCATGGGGTCGATGACGGTCCGATGCGGGAAGTAGGCAAACCGCTGGACGCCGTGGCGGTTCCCGGATTCCGATCGACCGCAAAAAAAGTCGCTCCGATTTGGAAAACCCTTGAAGAAGCGGGAATGAAGGTTGCCGTCCTATCTGTTCCCGGGAGTACCCCTCCCGAGATTCAAAAAGGAGTGGTCATTCGCGGCCGTTGGGGAGGATGGGGGGCGGATTTTGCGTCGTTGAACTTTGAAACGCTCGGCGATCTTACCCAACGAAAAAAACAGGGAAGGGCAACCAAGTTGTTCTTTTTCGGACCCCAGCTTACCCAGTATATCGATAGTGTTGCACCCACCGGGTGGGAAAATCCGCCGATGAGTTTTTCTGATGCATCTGAAGTCACGCTTACCGGTTGGGGAACGCCGGTGTATGCCTATATCTATGACAGTACCAATGACGGCAAGAAAAACCCGGATCATGTACTCTTTTCGCTCGATAAAAAAACACCCCTCGGTGATATCACTCCCGGTAGTTGGACCGACTGGCATCCGATCACCCTTACCTGGAAAACGGCGGATGCCGCAGTACCCGTCGCTTCGCATGTAAAAGCGGGTGTCATAAAGCTGGGAGATAACGGTTTCTTCCGGATGCGGCTTTTGTATGACGCCTTAAACAAGAATATTACGTTCCCGGAAACCGCCGCTGACGTACTGCAAAAATCCGTGGGTCCCATGACCGATTTTGCAGACAATTTCCCTGCCCAGCTTATTTACTATCCGGAAGATAAGAAAGCGTTTATGGATGAGGCAAAATTATCCTTTGATTGGCATACCAAAGCGGTGGGAACGATGGTGAAAAACTTCACCCCCGATGTCGTTATTCATGATATCTACACGCCAAACCAAATGCTTACGAGTAAGTGGTGGATGGGCGGCATTGATCCCAAGAGCGCAACGTACAATACGATGGCTTCCGCGGATCGGGAAAAGCTTTGGCGTGAGGTGCAGGATATGTATGTGAATCTCGACACGATGGTCGGTGAAATTCTCAAGGTAGCCGATGCCAACACCTACATCGTGGTGAGTAGTGATCACGGTGCTGTTCCGCTTGATAGAAGCGTGAATCTTAACAATGTGTTTGCGAAGAAAGGGTGGTTGAAGTTTGCGATCGATCCCAAGACCGGGGAGCCGATTATTGATTGGGAGAAATCAACGGTAATGTACCTCAAAATGGCACATGTCTACGTCAATCCAAACGGACTTGCCGGCAAATATACCCGGGCAAGCGGTCCCGCCTATGACGCATTGCGAAACGAGGTTATCGAAACGCTGAACAATCTTGCCGATGAAAACGGAACAAAGCCCGTCGTTGATATCGTCAAATGGGAAGATGCAAAGGCATATATGCAACTTGATCCCGATAGGATCGGAGATCTTGTCGTCGCCAATGCTCCCGGCTACGGATGGAATGAGGAAATGACCGCCGATCTTGCCTTCTTCTCTGTTCCCTCTGTCGCGGGATACAAACAGGCGATCAAAGCAATAGATGTTCCCGGTATGTGGACGCCGTTTATTATGGCGGGTCCGGGTATAAAGAAAAATAATTTTTTGGGGGACAAGCCGTTCTCGCTTATCCAACAATACCCCACCATCATGAAAGCGCTGGGAGTTGAGATACCGACGTTTGTTCAGGGGAAGCCGCTTGAAATATTCGGCAGATAACGAATCGGTTATTCATTGCAGGAAAGGGCGTTTATCCTATCCGTGAATTCTTTTTCATGGGAAGTGAATTCCTGCGTTTCCGCAATGAGCTCGAGTTTGATGAGGAGTGATGATTTCGGACAATACAAAAAACCCATAATCCCCCTATACACCGCCTGATCCTGTGAACAGGAGCCGAATGTCAGACGATTGTTTAAAAAACCCGTAAAGTAACGGATCCCGTTTGCTTCCGTATAGCGAGGGATATACCGGTCGTCGCAAACGATCGCATCGGAGATTTCCCCGGGGTAAGGAGCCGGGGCCTTTTCAAAAAGAGCTTTCATGCGCGAGACGGCACCGTCAAGTTCCTGATCCGCTTGTTGTTTCAGCGTTTTTTTTGCTTCAATGCGAAGAAGGGAAGATGGTGACTCATAGAGCGCGCGATAGGTGTCAGCGGTATCAGCATACTCTTCTTTCAGATGAAATATCGTTCGGTTTGGTATGGTGATGCAAGTGAGATTTTCACATAGTGATACGGGAGAAATAAATCTGTCGCGGGCAAAAATTGCGAGAGCACCTGCGAGCAAAATATACATGATGACGCGAGTAGTCATAGGCGAGTATATATACTATAGTTGACTGTAGCACATTTTTGATTCGTCGCAATGAAATCGTTAGCACTTTCGGTTCGTTTTTTGTACGGTATTCTCGGAGGAGTCTTTATCCTTTGTTCATTATTGCTTTTTTCTTTTTTTCGCCGCGATGATTCCTCGTTATCCTGTAAAGATTGCAATATCATATTTATTGAAATAGACCCGCTTCGTGCAGATGCCCTTAAAAGCACCGGAGGAATGAGAGAAGCACCGACGCTTGACGCATTGGCCAAGCGGGGGTATACGTTCACAAATGCCGTTGCCGCATCGTCCTGGACGTTGCCGTCTGCAATGAGTCTGATGACGGGTGTGTATCCATCACGGCACGGCATCATTAACAAAGAACTTTTGCGTGATTCCCCGAATAAGGAAATTATTCCGGCATCACTGCAAGTAACGGCTCCGCATATTACTCCCTTGGTGACACTATTTCGTTCGCACGGATACGCAACCGGCGGTTTTGCCGGAGGAGCGGCGCTTGATCCCTCCTACGGATTTGCCGACGGCTTTGACGTGTATGAGAGCCCGGGAGATTTTGAGGATATAGCAAGCTCGTCGGCAAAAGCGATCGACTTTATACGGAAGAATAAAAATAAAAAAATCTTTGTGTTTCTTCACGGATTTGATGTGCACGGGCAATATATGCCCCCGCAAGGGTTGGATAAGCGGTTTGTTTCTTCTTCCTATAAGGGATCATTGATCGGAAATACGGTTGAACAAAAAGAACTCCGGGAGCAGGGGGTACGTCAGGGGTCAGTCTACATCACCGATGATGATGCCATGTTTCTCCGGGCTATTTATGACGAAAAAGTTTCGCTTATGGATGCACGAATCGGGGAATTTCTCGCGGCGTACCATGCATTGGGATTGGAACAAAAAACCGTTATCGTTTTCAGTTCCCATCATGGAGAAGAATTTTATGAGCATGGGCGAATTGATCACGGTATGACGCTGTATGACGAGGTCCTCCGGGTACCGCTTATCGTCGTGCTTCCCGGTGGAGCAAAAGGAAAACGCATTGATCGTCAGGTAAGAAATGTTGATATCCTTCCCACTATTCTTGATATTGTCGGTATACCAATACCCGCACGCATGGCGGAGTTGATCGACGGAGTAAGCGTGGTTCCTCTTATGCGGGGGAAAGAGTTGAAACTTGATGCCATTTCGGAAACAAGCTATCGATATGCGACGTTTCAGACTTCACTGAGGGGTGAAAACGGCTGGAAAATTATCTATGACAGGGAACAACAAGTAAAAAAGCTCTATCATTACGCGGTCGACCCGGGAGAAGTCAACGACCGGTACGGTCAAAATGAGCCGGCTGAACAATCGTTAGTCAACAGGATACTGCAACACATAAACGGTGTCGCCGTCAAGCGATGATATGAAGAACTTCAGACCTTTCCTAGTTATGCTCTTGGGAATCTCGGGAGTTGCCGTTCTGTTGTATGGACGGCAAATTACCGAAAGTGTACGCAAAACGTCACTCCTCAACCGTACCATACGACACGCGCTGACGAAGAAACCTCCTTGTCCTGAGTGCAATATTTTGCTGATAAATTTGGATACCCTGCGTCCGTCCGAGATGCCCTGTTACGGATATTTCCGTGATACGTCTCCCAATTTATGCGCGTATGCGGCGAGTAATCAACGTTTCACTAACTTTTACACTCAAACCTCCTTTACTCTGGATAGCCATATGTCTATTTTTACCGGCCTATATCCTTCCACGCACCATATGGTTGAAGCGCTCAAGGATTTTTTGAATCCCGCTATACCGACGCTCGCGAAAACTTTGAAAGACAACGGATATCACACGGTGTGGGCGGGAGTAACCGATGACGTGAACCTTCCGCTTGACCGTGGTATGGGTACGGGATTTGATGAATTTTATACCTTGGACGGCAAAGAACCGGATTGGGTGAGCAAATACGTAAAACTGCTCCCGAAATTTTTGGAAGATAAGCCGACGTTTATGTTTCTTCATTCTTACGGAGTGCATTCACCGTATTTGGTAGGAAAGGGGCCGTACCGTTTTCTGACCCGCGTCAAACCGTCCGTTCCGCTGACGGAAGACGAATTTCAAGCAAAGTCACGCGGATTTTTTGAATTCGTTCTCGCCGAATTTACCGATCGGTTACGCGCAAGCAACACGAAAGAAAGTAAGGAGCGAAACGGAGCGATCGTACGAGAACTTTCCCGGGCGATACGCGCCAATGATCTGGATAAGGCGGAACAAATCACCTGGGAGTTCCCCGGATACGAAAGCTATAGCCTCTACATGAGCTGGTACTACCGACAGTTGTCGGAAGTGGGCACCGCCGTCGATGCCGCAACGATTGATTATTTAAAAACGCTGTACGATGAACGAATTTATCAGGTGGATCAACAGCTTATGCCTCTTCTCGCCTTTCTTAATCGTCCCGAGGTAAAGAAAAAAACCATCGTTATATTCCTTTCCGATAACGGTGAAGAATTTATGGAACACGGATTTTTGGATCACGGATGGAATAT
Organism: Patescibacteria group bacterium; assembly: GCA_049322955.1. Classification (GTDB taxonomy): domain Bacteria; phylum Patescibacteriota; class Microgenomatia; order UBA10105; family UBA927; genus UBA927. Next base: position 158,134 of record JBMOPU010000033.1, read on the forward strand.
CTACAACACGGCGACGCATGCGCCTCTCATTCTTGCCGTTCCGGGGATGAAGAACGGTGTGCACCATGATTTAGTGCAGGCAATTGATATTATGCCGACGCTTTTGGATTTAGTCGGCATTCCCGCTCAAGGACCGATGGAGGGAATGAGCATTCTTCCGTTACTGGAAGGTCGGGGATTATCGTATATCGGTGAACGATATCTCATCGGCCAGTATAGCGGGGGTGATATTGTCTCGATACGAAATAATCGCTGGAAGATGTACAAAAATACGAGACCTCGTGCTTATGTCGAGCTGTTCGATTTACTGAAAGATCCATTGGAGCAGAATAATGTCTTAGGTGAGCATTTGGACATAGCGGGGCGTCTGGATGAGGTCCTGACACGTCAATTGAATGCATCGCCCAAATATGCACCAGTTACGGGGGATTTCCCCAGTTGGCTGGATGAGGAAAAGCGAAATAGCCTCAAAAATGCGGGGTATTTTTAGGCACCAGCAGGCGTGTTGACCAATCGGCGATTATAGGGTACAATAAGAGTCTTCAACAAATTCCCTCTCTAACTAAGAGGGAAGTTTGTTGTTATAATATGGCGCATCAGGGGAATATAGAGATAGACGGGGAAGTGGTAGAATGTCTGCCGAATACATTGTTCCGAGTTAAACTCGCCAATGGCCATATCGTGTTGTGTCATCTTTCGGGGAAAATGCGATTGCATTTCATCCGCATTATGCCGGGTGACCGGGTAAAGTTGGAGATGACACCGTACGATCCGGCAAAGGGAAGAATTACCTATCGGTTGAAGTAACGATTGTATGAAAGTTCGAGCAAGTATTAAACCAATGTGTAGAAAATGTAAAATCGTCCGCAGACGAGGACGGGTTTATATCATTTGCGAGAACCCGAAACATAAACAGCGACAAGGATAAAAACAACTATGGCACGTATCTCAGGAGTAGATTTACCGAACGACAAACGTCTTGATATTGCGCTTACCTATCTGTATGGGGTAGGCAGGTCAAACGTAAAACTTATCCTCCAAAAAGCCGAACTTGATCCCACTCGACGATTCAAAACATTAACCGACGACGAAGTCAGCAAACTTACCAAAATCATCGAAAAAGAAACGATGGTCGAAGGAGATCTGCGTCGCGCGGTCGGCGATAATGTAAAGCGACTTATCGAGATCAAATCATATCGCGGTATCCGACACGCACGAAGACTTCCTTCCCGCGGACAGCGGACACGAACAAACGCCCGCACCAAGCGCGGAAAGCGTATGACGGTGGGAGCGCTTAAGAAAGAAGATCGCGCAAAGACGGAAACAGCCGCGGCGGCAAAATAACCTATGGCAACCAAATCAACCAAAACCATTCCGACAAAAGGCCGTGTCTATATTACGGCCACCTTCAACAATACGTTGGTGACGTTAACCGATGAACACGGCAATGCATTGTTCTGGGGTTCGTCAGGACTCGTAGGATTTAAGGGTGCAAGACGGGCAACGCCATATGCGGCAACGACCGCTGTGGAAGGAGTTGCCAGAAAAGCACTTGATGCGGGTCTGCGCGAGGTTGAAGTGTATATCAAAGGGCCGGGAGCCGGTCGTGATGCGGCACTTCGCGCGTTAAAAGCAGTCGGATTGGGTATTACGCTTATTGCCGATGTGACGCCCATCCCCCATAACGGGGTCAGACCGAAGAAAAAGCGGAGAGTATAACCTATGGCAAAATATAACGGACCAAAAAACAGACTCGCACGAAAAGAAGGCATTGATTTGGGCCTTAAGACCGTCGGTACCAAAGCCCATGCCGGTTTACAACGCAGACTGAATGTTCCTCCGGGACAACACGGTCAGAAAATGCGAAGGAAAGTATCTGGCTATGGAGTCCAGCTTCGTGAGAAACAGAAAATGAAGCGCCTGTACGGTGTTTTGGAACGCCAATTCAGAAAGTATTTTGCCATGGCAAGAAAGTGGCGGGGAAATACCGGTGACATGCTCGTCCAATTTTTGGAGCGCAGACTTGATAACACCGTGTATCGTTTGGGACTTGCTCCCACGAGAACGAGTGCAAGACAATTTGTTTCCCACGGTCATATTATGGTCAACGGGGCACGGGTCAATATTCCGTCCTATCTTGTTGCCGCCGATGCCGTCATTACCGTTAAGCCGAAAGCGGCGGAAATTCCGGTGATTAAAAAGATGCTCGAAGACAAAACCTTTACGCCTCCCGCATGGTTGGAGCGCAAAGGCGGGGCCGGAAAAGTAGTCCGTTTGCCGGAACGGGATGATGTGAAAGAAGATATTAATACACAATTAGTTATCGAGTATTATTCTCGTTAAGGAGGCAGGGTCTAGGCTGTTGAGTTTATTTGGGGAAGTAAGCTCAAAGCATTATGCCCTAAGCACGAATTATGATAGATCCGAATTTTGCAATAAAGACTGAGGTGGACAAACCCGGATACGGGATGTTTGTCATGGAACCTTTGGAACAGGGATATGGACACACGCTCGGCAACAGTCTTCGCCGGGTGCTTTTGACTTCTCTTCCCGGTGCATCCATAACGTCTATAAAAATCGGCGGTGTGGCGCATCAATTCTCGACGCTTGCAGGGCTTAAAGAAGACATTGTAGAACTTATTTTGAATCTTAAGAAGGTTCGTATCGCCGTTGCCACCGGAGAAAGTGCCGTGATCAAACTTTCCAAAAAAGGAGCGGGCACGGTTACCGCCGGTGATTTTGAAGTTCCCGCGGGAGTCACCATTGTGAATCCTGATCTTGTCATTGCAAACCTTACCGACAAAAAGGCGGAGCTTGATCTTGAAGCGACGGTTGAAACCGGATACGGCTATGTTCAGGCGGATGAACGCCATGTTGATGAAGTAGGACGTATTCCCATGGATTCATTGTTTAGCCCGGTTGTTCGCGTCAATTATCGTGTTGACGCCACCCGTGTGGGTCGCATGACGAACCTTGATAAGCTTGTTATGGAAATCTGGACCGATGAAACAATCAGTCCGCTTGCCGCATTGAAGAGTGCCGCAAAAGTGCTTGTCTCTTATTTCATGCAGGTTTATGAACCGAAAGCAAAGCTTTCTGACGAAGCGGTTGCGGTGGCTCCGTCTGTCTCCGATGAAGTGCTCAAAATGCGCATCGAAGAACTTGATATTCCGACCCGCATCGTCAATGCACTTGCGCGGGGAAGCATCGAAACCATCGGTCAGTTGTTGGGGACCCCCCGCACCGAGCTGATGAAGATCAAAAATCTCGGAGCAAAGTCCCTTTCTATCGTGGAAGACAAGCTTCGTGAAAAGGGAGTGGCAATTTCTGTCTAATACTTATGAAGCACGGGTATTTTGGTCGCAAACTGGGAAGGAATAAAGATGAACGGCGTCGTCTGTTCATGATACTGACAAGATCCCTCATCGGATCGGGTCGGGTTCGTACCACGATTGCGAAAGCAAAAGCAATTCAGCCGATGGTTGAAAAGCTTATTACCAAAGCAAAGTCAGGTGAATCCGGAGCGCTTCGTAAAGCATCTATGGTGCTTGCCGATGACGGTTCTTACAAGAAACTGCTTGAGATGGCAAAGGAACGATTCACCAAACGCACAAGCGGCTTCACAAGAATCGTAAAACTCGGAACCCGACGGGGTGATGCGTCGGAAATGGTATATCTTGAGTTTGTCGATAGCGCGCCCGTCAAGGAACAACCGAAGAAAACGGCAAAAAAGGGTGAAAAAGAAGTACAGGAAGCGGAAGTGGTAACGGAAGAACCGAAAGCTCCCGTCAAAAAAGCGAAAGCCGAAAAAAAAGTAAAAGCGGATAAATAATATGAACACTACCAAAGCGACCAAAGCAAGCAAGATTAACAGAGTTTGGCACCTTATTGATGCAAAGGATAAGGTTTTGGGACGCGTTGCTGTTGAAATTGCCGCGAAATTAATCGGTAAATCCAAGCCGTATTTTGTTCGCAACTTGGACTGCGGAGACTTTGTGGTCGTTATCAATGCAAAAGAAGTAAAAGTAACGGGTCATAAGGAAAAAGAAAAGCTTTACACCCGTTACTCAGGATTCCCGGGCGGCCTGAAGACCAAAGCGTTGTGGCAGATGCGGGATGAAAAGCCGACGGAAATTATCCGCCGTGCGGTAATGGGTATGCTTCCCAAAAACAAGTTGAGAAACCGTATGATTACGAGACTCCACATTTCGGCTGATGCAACACATAACTTTGCCAGTAAATTTAATCAATAATCATTATGGAAGAAGATACAAACCAAACAAAAACAACGTATTATGAAGCCGTAGGTCGCAGAAAGAATGCAACCGCACGGGTGAGACTGTATGTCGTCAAAGATGAGTCGGTGGTTATCAATGGGACGACGGTTGCCAAGGGCGACATGATTGTCAACGGCAGACCCGCCGAAGCGTATTTTCCCGGTGAAATCGACAAGAAAGTATATCTTGAGCCGTTTAGAACCACCAACACGATCGGTAGATTTGCGGTGAGTGTCCATACGGTCGGTGGCGGGCTTGCGGGACAACTCGGTGCGACGTTACAGGGAATTTCCCGTGCACTTGAAAAGACGGATAAAGAGAAGTTCCGTCCGATCCTGAAGAAACGCGGCTTCATGACGCGTGATTCCAGAAAGAAACAACGCATCAAGGCAGGATTTGCTCACAAAGCGCGTGCTCGCAAGCAATCTCCGAAGCGATAAGGTGGTCTCGGGACGGAAACGAGTTTCCTTCCCGATGTGGCGACAGGCAATGCCTGCGGAAAACCGCATCTGCTCTTCTTTCCTTTTATAGCGCGGATATCCTATTGGTCGGGAAGTAGTACTGCTCTTTTTCCCTCAGCATGAACGTACTATTTTTTGGCGCGTTCAAGGAAGTCGTTCAGAAGCGTTTGTTGTTCGTTGTCCGTAAGCGGAGTCGGAGTATTGTCATATACCCGTTGTTTGGTGATTTCCCATAACAATATCGCCGTGGCGACCGATACATTGAGACTCTGCACAAATCCGCGCATAGGAATTTTGAGCACGGTATCGGCACTCTTACGCATGACATCTGAGACCCCGGCATGTTCGTTGCCGACGATAACGGCAAGCGGTGTTTTGGGATCGTGATACCGTTCCAATGAAACGGCACCCTCGGTAAGTGCGGAAACAACGATACGATATTTTGCTTTTTTCAACGCTTCAATACATGCCTGTGCGGATGAAAACACCGTAAAATCCAACCATTTATTCGCGCTTGAACTCGTTGCCTTTCCGATGCGTTTGGGATTATACGGCGTCTCTTTTTCGAAAATAAACCACACCTGTTGGATACCCATTGCCTCGCATGTACGCAGTATCGCCGCCGCATTATGCGGATCATGAATATCTTCAAGTACCACGACCACCCCAGCCTGTCGGCTCCGTACCACGTCCGTAATCCTTTGTAATCGTCGTTGTTCCATAATGGGAATAAAAAGCTGAGGGCAATCCCACAACAACAATGAGGGTATAAGTGTTTGAATGCGAAGTCAAGCGAATGGCGTATCGTATGAAAGATGCCGTACTATAGAGGTATATGCGACAACGTACGAAAATCATAGCCGTCGCGTTAAGAATCGGCTTACTTTTTCTCAGCATCGCGGTAACGATAGTGGTGTGTGAATCCGTATTGCGAGGAGCTTCGGTCATTGCGGGTGCAAAGATTACATCGCGTATCCATACCGATACCGCCGACTTTGTTATCCTCACGCTGGGCGAGTCAACAACGCAGGATACCACCGGGCATACCTGGCCGCTCCTCCTCGAAAAACGACTTTCTCAGGCATATCCGAACCGTTCCATACGGGTTATCAATAAAGCTATCCCCGGAACAAATACGAGTGTATTAGTGGGGAACCTTCCCGCACAGATTACCGAGTACCAGCCGGATGTGATTGTGAGCATGATGGGCATAAACGATCAGTATGAGGCGACATTTCCGGCAAGTGTGTATATCCCCGATAAGGATACTACCCCGTGGCTGACCGTAAAGTTTTTTCGTATGACGGTACGATATCTTTCCCTGCTGATTGCTGAAGCCCGTGACTTTTATCACTCACCCGATCCGTACGTGTTAAGTCAAAAAGCCGATATGTATCGGATAAACGGCGAGTACGAACGTGCGGAACGGTATCTCCGACGATCGATTACTCTTGAGCCAGATAATCCCGAGCATTTGATGCTTTTGGCGATTCTCTATAGGGATATGTCCCGCAACCGTGAAGCCGAATATACGTTACTTACCGCAAAGCTAATCGCCCCGACTGCAGACGGCGTCTATGTCGAGCTTGGCAACTTCTATCGGGATAATGGAAACCATATGCTCGCTGAGGAGATGTACAAAACGGCATTGCTTCTTAATCCGCAAAACGGACTTGCCTATGATGCGTATGGGATGCTTGCTTCGTGGTATCAGGGGGATATGGCGAAAGCGAGGGAGTTATATGAGCAGGGAATCAGGTATTATCCGACCATGATTTCTCCGTATTTTGAACTGGCGGATATATATATTGCGGAGAATAATATCGGGAAAGCGAAGGCATTATACGAAAAAGTGCTTTCAGTTGAACCGAATAGCACACTGGCAAAACGCGGCCTTGCGAGGGTAGAAGGTGAGGTAATGGGCGACAGTAGCACAAACGAACAATCGCCCGGATCGCTGTTTTCCCCTATGACCGTCAAAAATTATGGAAAACTACTTGCGATCGCGAGTGCCCGACGCATTCCCGTAATTGCGGTACAGTATCCGTTACAATCGGCAGAAGAACTGCGGTCGGTGATTACGGGCTTAGCGGATTCTTTCAGTGAGGTGACGGTAGTAGGAAATGAGGAAAACTTTCGGGATTTTTTGCAAAGGGGCTCGTATGATGATCTTTTTTCCGATCATTTCGGCGGCAATTTCGGTCACACGACCGAAAGAGGAAGCGAGCTTATCGCCGCCGGCGTTGCGCGTACGATAGAGACGATACTCAAGAGATAACAGCGCACGATCCCGCTAAGCGGGACGAACATTCGACTCCACCATGGACTTTATGCTTGTCGGGGCGACACGATTTGAACGTGCGACCACACGACCCCCAGCCGTGTGCTCTACCAACTGAGCTACGCCCCGTCTTCGTAATTCGGACCTCATTCACTTTGGGACGAAACCTACGGTTTCTTCCCAACGATCTTCCCTTAATAGGAAAGATTATGGAAGAGATAACCTCCATTCACTTTGGGACGAAACCTACGGTTTCTTCCCAACGATCTTCCCTAATAGGAGTCGCGAACTATTCAGCTTCCTATCCCACGTTCGCGACAGATACATTATAACCAGTCTTTATGTGGACTGTTCCAATATATCTTTATCGATCCTTGTATTCTATCATTTATTGTGTAAAAATGGGAAAGATCCTGCAAATACCGCAGGTCTGCCCCAATATTATTTCCCACAGGAGGTACGTATGGCACAGGACCAAAAACTTCAGGCGATTCGTCTTGCGATGGAGACTATCGAAAAACAATACGGCAAAGGATCCATCATGAAGCTCGGCGACAAAAACAATGTCAAAGACGCCATTGATGTAGTTCCCACGGGAATCTTACCGCTTGATCTCGCCCTCGGAGTGGGCGGCGTGCCAAAGGGAAGAATCGTCGAAATTTACGGACCCGAAGCATCGGGCAAAACGACCGTATGTCTTTCCATCATTGCCGAAGCACAGAAGGCGGGGGGAGTGGCGGCGTTTATTGATGCCGAACATGCACTTGATCCCCAGTGGGCGGAAGTGTTGGGCGTGAAACTCGACAACCTGCTTATTTCTCAACCCGATACCGGAGAACAGGCGCTTGAGATTGCCGAGACGCTTATCCGAAGCGGCGGTATTGACGTTATCGTCATTGACTCGGTGGCGGCGTTGGTGCCGCGTGCCGAAATAGAAGGTGAAATGGGTGACAGTATGATGGGAGTGCATGCCCGCCTTATGTCACAAGCCTTACGAAAACTCACGGCAGTCATCGCAAAATCAAAGACGATCGTTATATTTACCAATCAGCTCCGTCAGAAAATCGGTGTCATGTTCGGTAACCCCGAAACGACGACCGGAGGGATGGCGCTCAAGTTTTATGCCAGTATCCGCATGGACAGCAGAAAGATCGAAACGATCAAAGACGGCGATAAAGTCATCGGAAGCAGGCATCGGGTACGGATTGTCAAAAATAAGGTTTCTCCGCCGTTTAGACTTGCCGAGTATGACGTCATGCATGACGGAATCTCCCGTGAAGGAGCAATCCTTGATGTCGGCGTAGAGCAGGGGGTTATCAGCAAATCGGGCGCGTTTCTCAAGTACGGCACCCAAATGCTCGGTCAGGGAAAGGAAGCGGCAAAACTATTCCTCAAGGAAAATCCCAAAGTATTTAAAGAGATTTCCGAAGCGATCTGGAAAGCGGTGAAGTCCGGCCACGCACAAGCCAAGGTTGCCGTCACCGAAGACGAAGAATAACACGCCATCTGTCGATAGCGTACATTCCGCACACGCCTTATTTTTTCTTAAATCCTTCGAGTGCATGAAGGATTTCAAGAGGAACCGTAAAGACCACCGTGTTCGATTGGTCGGACGAGATATCATTGATCGAATTTAACGTCCGCAGATGCAGTGCTCCCGGTGTTTCTCCCATGGTTTTGGCGGCAATGGCGAGATTCTTTGATGCAATGACTTCTCCTTCAGAGTTGATGATGGTGGCACGTTTTTCCCGTTCCGCTTCCGCTTGCTTGGCCATGGTACGTACCATGGATTCGGGAAGCTTGATATCTTTTAGTTCCACGCTTGAAACATCCAGTCCCCAAAGTCCCGCGGATTTTTCGACGATATCGCGGATTTTGACCGCGAGATCATGACGCTGGGTGAGCAACTGGTCGAGTGTCACCTCTCCTATGACGTTTCGCATGGTCGTTTGCGCAAGTTGGGAAACCGCCCAATAAAAATTCTCGACTTCGAGGATGGCTTTTTTTGCATCCACGATTTTGTAGTAAATAACCGCGGTAATTTTAGTGCTGACGTTATCCTTGGTGATCACTTCCTGATCCGGTTCTTCGACCACTTTGGTACGGACGTCAACTTTTTGCCAGGTCTGAAAAATCGGAAGTACGATCCGCCAACCCGGCTCAAGGACTCCGGAAAACCGCCCGATGGTAAATTGGATACCCCGTTCGTACTCGTTAATTTGCTTGAGGGAAGAAAGAATCAGTACCGCTATGGCGATAAACACCGGGGTTAACCCCGCAAAAAGTAATTCCATAAATACCTCCGTTAGGTGTAGTATATACGCGAGCTCTCCTGCGGGCAAGCATACCTATGGACCTGTCAGAAAGTACCGTTTATGAACGACTGATGAACGCCGCTATCCGGTACATATCGTTTCGTCTGCGCAGTGAAAAAGAAATACGGGATTTTATCCGGCAAAAACTCATCAAAAGCCACACGACCGCGCCCGAGGTGGAAGCTCGGGTACTGCATCGACTCGGTGAACTGGACTATGTGAACGATGAGAAATTCTGTGAGTGGTGGCTGAGCCAGCGGCAAGGCAGTAAGCCCAAGGGTATCCGGTTGATTCGTGCCGAGTTGGCACAGAAGGGGATCGCACGTGCGCTTATCGATAAAGCGGTGAGTCAGTCGGCATCCGATGAACGTACGCTCGCATACCGAGCCATAAATAAGAAACGCGAAATTTGGCGTCAATTGCCTCTCCTTGCCCGAAAAAAGAAGCTGGGAGACTATCTGTTACGCCGCGGTTTTTCCTCGGATGTCGTCCGGGGTGTCGTTGACGATGTAGTGGAAAACGTGTAAAATACATGACAGTAGGCCAGCAAATTGTTCTGGCATAGGTAAAGATATAAAAAACAACAGATTGACTTGTAGGATTATGAGATTGCATCACACCACGTGTTCTCCTACATACCGCACTTCTTAAGCCGCGGATTTTTTTGTTGCTTTTTTGTCTTCACCTTGAGAAAGGATTCTTATGTTTGACGTACTTAAAACGTTATCCGGGTTAGTAAAACCCAAAAGTAGTACGAGTGGTTCCATGAAAGCGCCCGTCATTGTCCCCGTGACACAGACTCCGCCCGAACCGGTACTCTCCGCCAAAAAAAGCAAGAAAGGCGCACAGCCGCAAGTGCCCGCGGTGGATATTGAAGCCATCAAAAAGATGGCGGAAGCACAAGCCCGGGAAATTATCCTTGAAGCGAAAGATGAATCGCTCCGGATTCGCCGTGAAGCGGAATCCGAGATCAGACGACTTGAAGGGAGCGTCCGTGACCGGGAAATTGCCGCCGATCGTAAGGATGCAAGTCTCATTGATCGTGAGAAACGTATTCTCGAGGCGGAAGCATCCATGCTAAAGATAAAAGCGGATATTGAAAAGACCCGCCAGGAAACGATCACAAAACTTGAAAAAACAGCACACCTCACCCGTGATGAAGCAAAGGAACTTATCCTGAGCGAACTTCGCGGAGAGCTTGATCAGGATATCGCCAGAGAGATCAAAGAAGCGGAGGCAAAAGCAAAAGAAGAAGCGGAGGTCAAAGCCCGCGAAATATTGGTTGACGCCATGAAACACGGAGCAACCGATTATGTTCCCGAATATACGGTATCAGTTATTAAAGTAGCCGATGAGGAAGTAAAAGGAAGAATTATCGGCAAAGAGGGACGAAATATCCGTGCGTTTGAAACCGCAACGGGGGTTGATGTGGACCTTGATGAAGAAGGAGTGATACGACTTTCGAGTTTTGATCCCGTGCGTAGGGAAATCGCCCGAGTTACTCTTGAGCGTCTGCTTCGTGACGGAAGGGTACAGCCAGGCCGTATCGAGGAGCTCATCGAACAGGTAAAGAAAGAAACAGAACGGATTATGTTCGAGGAAGGACAGAAGCTTTGTCATTCAGTGGGTGTCTATAACCTTCCGCCGCCACTTATTGCCATGCTCGGTCGGTTCAAGTACCGCTATTCCTTCGGGCAAAATATGATTGCCCATACCATGGAAGAAACCAAAATCGGTATAGCGATTGCCCAGGAAATCGGCGCCGATGTCAATGTGGTTCGTCTCGGTTGTCTCTTGCACGACATAGGCAAGATTGTTGCCGATAAAGAGGGAAACCATATCGAGTTGGGTGTCGAACTGTGTAAAAAATACGGATTACCGCAGAAAGTGATAGATTGTGTGGCGCAACATCACGAGGATACGCCATTTACCAGCGTTGAATCCATGCTTGTCTACATTGCCGATGCGATTTCAGGAAGCAGACCGGGCGCACGGTACGAAAATTATGACGAGTATGTCAAACGCCTGAAGGATCTTGAGGAAATTGCCAAATCCCATAAAGGGGTAACCGCAAGCTTTGCATTCCAGGCAGGTCGCGAAATACGGGTCATTGTCGATCCCGGAACGGTCAGTGATGCCACCACCGTGGTTATGGCAAAAGAGATCCGTGACGAGATAGCGAAAAAAGTTATCGTACCCGGAAGCGTGAAGGTTACGGTAATCCGTGAGCTTCGTGCGGTGGAAACGGTGAAATAAACATATTCGAGACAAAACCTACGGTTTTTTCTCGACGCGGAGCGGGCATAGCCCGCGTAACGCTGCCGCTGCTCTTTTTCCCTCAATACGCAAGCAAGAAAAATATTTATTTTCTTTATTGGATTGTCGGGACAATCCAAAATGTTTATGTGTTGCGATTTAGATTGTTATACTGCGATGTACTAAATGATAGGTTGACAGGACGCGCTGTATCTTTTACATTGCCTCGTAGAGATTGTTGCAACAATCCCTTAATAAAAATTTCTTGTCCTAACCCTCTGCCCAAAAGGAGGTGAATTTCTCCATGACCAAAGCAGATCTCGTTGATGTCGTTGCAAAAAAAGCAAATCTGACCGCAAAAGCCGCACGCGAAGCAGTCGGCGCCGTATTCGGAGCCGTTACTGATGCATTGAAAAAAGGCGACAAGGTTGTCGTCACCGGTTTCGGTACCTTTATGGTACGATCCCGCAAAGCACGCACTGGCCGCAACCCGCAGACCGGGGTGGCGATCAATATTGCCGCACGAAAAACTCCTGGTTTCACCGCCGGGAAGGCACTCAAAAAAGTCGTTCGTTAACAGTTTTACTTTTTTTGAAAGAGGCTCGCTTTGTTTTTACAGGCGAGTCTCTTTTTTTGCGCAAGAGACTTGCAGAGTACAACGTAAGTTACTATACTTATTTCATATGCCACCAAAAGGTAAACGCAAACGAGCATCACTGAAGCTTGATACGGAAAGCGGACAGATACAGGAGAGTGATTTTTCCGCGTCCGATTCTTCAGAACAAAAAGAGCCAGCGGTTCGACAGGTTGTTGAAGTTGTTGAAGAAAATTCCATCCCCGAAGCCATAGAGACCATCAAAAAAGATGCCGAAGAAATCGCCGAGGCGGTATCGGATATAGAAGAAGAAGTCTCCGAAGAAGTAAAAGAAAAAGAAACCGAGGAAGCCGCGGCGGAAATGTCTCAAACTTCCATGGCACATGAAGAAACCGCAAGTACCCACAAAGGGGGAGTGGAATCGTTATTTGTGAAATCCGAACCGGGAATCAGCCCGGAAATCACCGTTGTCGGGAAACGCGGCACTCCTCTCGGCGTGTGGGTTGGTGCAATGCTTGGTGTTGCGCTTGCCATTGGTGTATCGTTGGTGCTTTTGGTAAAAGGTCCGCCGACGTTTTCATTTATGAAGCCGACGCCCACGCCGACGCCCATGCCTACCGTCGCTCCGACACCGAGTCCCGTATCCGTCAATAAGTCTGATATCAAAATCGCCGTATTAAACGGCGGAGGTACTCCGGGAGCGGGAAGCAAAATGAAAACATTTCTTGAAGGAAAAGGCTACACCGTGGTAAGTGTCGGCAACGCGAAGGAATATACCTATACGCAAACGGAAGTCCAGACCAAATCGGGTAAAGACGAGTATGCAACACTCATCACCGATGATCTCAAGGCAGATTATGTCGTAGGCTCCTCGTCCGCCGTCGTTGAAGAAAGCGCGGCCTATGATGTGCAGGTCGTCGTCGGGAAAGAGGAATAACGCTCCTTCTTGCCTTGCTATCCCCATGAAGTACAAAGCAATATTTCTTGATGTTGACGGTACCACCGTACGGCACGGTATCGATAACCTTCCCTCGCCTCGTGTCACTCAGGCGGTTACTGCCGCAATGGAACGGGGTGTTGTGGTGGGACTCGCAACTTCTCGCCCTCCGCGGTCGGTAATTCGAGTCATCGAACATTTGCAATTGAACGGACATTCCGTGCTCTCCAGCGGTTCAGAGATATACGATCCAAAGAAAAAGGAAGTTGTTATACGAAAAGCATTTCCCATCACCGCGATCCCACATATTCTCAATGCGGCAAACAGGCATCATGCATCAGTTCGCATATATGACGGGAAAGAAGAGTTTGTTTATACGGGAGGAGCGGTGCCGGAACAGGTATTGGGAATGTACTTTCCTGAGGTAACGCCTGCGACACTGCAGGATCTGTCAAAGGAACTATCAACGGTGGAAGGTATTTCCCTCCACCGCATGGAAGCATGGAATAACGGTTTTGAATGTTTAGATATCGTTCGCTCGGATACTTCCAAATTACATGGGGTCGTTGAAGTGCTCCGATTATCGGGAATACCGGTATCTGAGGTAATTGGCATTGGGGATGGGTACAACGATTTTCCCTTACTGCTTGCCTGCGGATTGAAAATTGCCATGGGCAACGCCGTCCCTGAACTTAAGGCGATTGCCGATTTTGTGGCGCCTTCCGTGGATGAAGACGGGGTAGCAATGGTTATCGAAAAGTTTCTCCTCAGCTGACCCCCGTACTCCTCGAAAAAGCGATTTGATGGTAAAATATACCTCGCATGAAATACTACATTAAAACCTTCGGCTGTGCCGCCAACGAAGCGGATTCAGAGCGTGTTGCGGCCTTTTATGAAGCCCGGGGGTATTCGCGTGCCCGATCAATGAAAACCGCAGATGATGTGGTGATCAACACCTGTATGATCAGGGCATCCGCCGAACATCGTGTCTACGGATTAGTGCACAACCTCACCCAGGAAAAGAAAAAAGGGAGGAAAGTGAAAATTGTTGTTACCGGGTGCATGGTCGGTATGGCGGCACGAGAAAAAACCGGACGGATGCTTTCCGTACTTGCCAAAAAAATGCCCGGGGTCGATGAATTTCTGCCCATTGAAGAAGTAGGGTTTGATTTTGCGCCACTCCGAAATGATCCGCATCATGCGCTGGTTCCCATCACCAACGGATGCAATAATTTTTGCACCTTCTGCGTCGTTCCATTTACCAGAGGACGGGAGATCAGCAGGCCGATGCGCGATATCATATGCGAGATTGAAGAATTGGCAAAAAGGGGTGTAGCACATGTCACCCTTGTCGGGCAGAACGTCAACTCCTACGGCGCGGATTTGCTTTTGGGAGCGGATAACGTTCAGACCATGAGGGATCTTCCCGACAAAAAATACTTTCGTGATGAGACTATTGCCGAACAAACGAATAAAATCTTTACGGTGGACGGCAAAAAAGTAAAACCCACGTATGTGAAACATTTGGGTCGCTTACGGATTCCGACGCTTTTTCCAGAGTTGCTTCGAAAGATATGTGCCATAGACGGCATAGAGCTTATCGACTTTATTTCCAGCAATCCGTGGGATTTTTCTGAAGATTTGATAGATGTAATCGCAAAAAATCCGAAAATATCACGGCGACTCCATCTCCCGGTGCAGGCGGGGGACAACGAGGTACTCCGGAAGATGAACCGATGGTACACACGCGAAGAATACCTGTCGCTCGTAGAAAAACTCAAAATGCATATCCCCGGAGTTACCATCAGCACCGATATTATCGTGGGATTTCCGGGAGAAACGGAAGATCAATTTAATAATACCGTTGATTTGGCGAAACATGTGGGATTTAGTAAGGCGTATGTGGCGATTTATTCCGACCGTCCGATGACGGCGGCCCATAAAGTTCTGTCGGATGATGTACCATATAAAGAAAAGAAACGGCGATGGCGGGTGCTTGAAGAACTCATCAATATCACTAACTTACGTGCGGGCACCTATCAATGAGAGCACTTGTTGTCGCCGGAACAACGGCAACCGGAAAAACTGCATTAGCACTGAGTCTCGCCAAACGTTTTCACGGCGAACTGGTGAGTGCCGATTCGCGACAAATATATCAGGGATTGCGGGTGCTTTCCGGACAGGATGTCCCGCCGGGTGTCCGGCCTGTTTTTTGTAAAGAAGTCATTCATAAATCACATCGATACCCGCTTGTTACCTATGCAATCGAAGGGATTCCCGTGTGGTTGTATGATGCCCTTACTCCTTCGCAACCGTGCAATATCTCGCTCTATCGTGCTCTCGCTCTTGAGGCCATACGAGATATTTCCGCCCGAGGGAAACTTCCGATTATCGTCGGCGGCGCGGGATTATATATTGATGCGATTTTTTTGCCCCCCGAAACGATCGATATCCCCGTCAATGCGGCGCTTCGCCACCGGCTCACGCTGGTTCCCGTTCCTTTGCTTCAAAAACAATTACAGGACATTGATGCCGCAAAGTACGGACGCATGAATAATTCGGACAGAAATAATCCCCGTCGCTTGGTACGGGCTCTTGAGGTGGCGGTATGGCAACAGCGCCATCCCCATGTCAAACCGAGCGGACAGGAATCGGTCGAAGGATTATGGATAGGTCTCACCAGGGATTCTGATGAACTTTCGTCACGTATCGCATCGAGAGTGGACAAACGTTGGCATGGAGCGATTGAAGAGGTAAAGCGCATACGTGCTCTTGCATCTTTCGCGGTGCGCACGTCGCTGGGGGTAGCGGAAATTACCGCCTATCTTGACGGCGCGCTTTCAGAACGGGAAGCGAAGGAGCAATGGACGAGGAACGAACATGCATACGCGCTACGGCAACTGCGGTGGTTTAAAAAACGGCAATATATATATTGGTACAATGCGGCAAGCGAGGATACTCAGCGACTAGTGGTGGAGAGGGTGAGCGGATGGTATACTAAATAAACTATGCCGACAAAGATCGAAATATCCCATCGAACCATTATTTTTACCCTGATCCTGTTGGGAAGTCTTTGGTTTATCCTGCAGATAAGGGATATACTCTTTTTACTCTTTATTTCGTTTATCCTCATGTCGGCGCTTCGACCCCTTGTGGACGGACTGGAGCGGATGCGCATTCCGCGGGTCGTTTCCATTCTGTCTCTTTACGGACTTATTTTCGGCGGCCTAGGTGCGTGGGTGGCAAGCATGATTCCCTCGCTTGTCAGCCAATCGGGAAAACTGTTTGCTCAGCTACCGGAGTTTCTTTCCCGGGCATTCCCATACATATCATCGGATATTCAATCACTGATGCAACAGGTGGCTCCCGTTGGAGAAAATCTGCTTCGGGTAACCGTCGGGGTGTTTTCAAATTTGATTTCGATGTTCACCGTCATGACTTTTACGTTCTATTTTTTGCTGGAACGACGGCATCTTCGTGATATGTTGGCAACACTGCTTGGTGACGCTACGGGAGAACGGGTATTTGGCGTTCTTATCCAAATTGAAAAACGGTTAGGTGCCTGGGTGCTCGGCGAATTGTGCCTTATGGGTATCGTGGGGATATTGGTGTATGCGGGATTGTTTTTCCTGCGCGTTGAATTTGCGCTTCCGCTTGCCATATTGGCAGGAATTTTGGAAATTGTGCCTACCATCGGTCCCACCGTATCGGCAATACCCGCTGTTCTGGTCGCGTTCGGGAGTTCTCCGCTCTTAGCGATCTCGGTCGTTGCTCTCTACATCATTGTCCAACAGATTGAAAACAATTTGCTTGTGCCGCTGGTTATGCGAAAGAGCGTAGGATTATCTCCCGTCCTGACCATTCTTGCGCTTATGATCGGAGGACGGTTTGGCGGAGTTACGGGTGCGATCCTTGCAGTGCCGGTACTGTTGGCCATACAGGAAATCGTTAATTCATTCCCCGTAGGAAACCAAAAGCCAAAGAAAGAATAACTCGGCATCTTCCCGGATTTTTTACGCACCTTGGGATCCTCGGGCTACACGCGCACTCCGCGCAGTTCACAAAAAACCCATATTTCTATGGGTTTTCTTGGTGCACCTTGGAATCCTTGGGGCTACTCCCGTGTTCTCCCTCGGTATAAACAAAAACTCATGTTTAATCATGAGTTTTTGTTTGCACCTCAGGATCCTCGTAAGCCAGATTCTGTTTTGAGACACTCATTTCTCTGTGCCCGTACTCTTTGGTCCTCCCGAATGCGTGGTAGTAACGGACCGGTCGCCGGTTGCAGCGGGTGGGATTGCCAACGTTTCACCCATCTTCCGAGCCGAGTTTCGGCTGGCGGCTGATGATCGTCTCTGTGGCTCTCTCAACCTGTCGATTCAGATATCGTTCCTTATCTCTTTCGAAATAAAGACACCCGATCTTTCGACGCTCCGCTTACACGGAGTCCCCTGCATTCTGCTGTCTGGACTTTCCTCCCGCCCTCACTGCCCAAAGGGCTGAGAGGCGAGCGAGTGTCCGGGTTCCCAAGGTACAGCTTATAGTATATATCATATGTGTAAGATATTCCACTGAAACGGCCGGGGATTCGGGGTATGGTGAGAAGTAATGCTTGCCAAAATCCTGTCCGGAGCAGTGGTCGGATTAACGCCGGTTCCCATTACCGTTGAGGTTGATATTTCATCAAATAGTCTCCCTTCATTTACGATTGTCGGCCTTCCCGACAAAGCGGTTGAGGAAAGCAAAGAGCGGGTGCGCGCGGCTATACGAAACAGCGGCGCTTCATTTCCCGATCATCGGGTGACGGTTAATCTTGCGCCCGCTGATCTCCCCAAAGCCGGTCCCGCCTATGATCTCCCGATTGCCGTGGGTATTCTTATCGCCTCGGGGCAGTTACCGCCGCTTACGAAAGAAGCACTTTTCTTAGGCGAATTGTCACTGGACGGCACCCTCCGACACACGAATGCGGTGCTCCCCATCACGATGATGCTCAAGGGGAACAAAACAACAAATACCTGTTATGTGCCGCTTATTGATGCCAAAGAAGCCGCCGTGACCGGCGGCATCGTCGTGTATCCCGTGCCATCCCTTATCGGGTTGTTTCACCATCTTACCGGTACAACGAAAATTATTCCCCAAACGCATACGGATATTTCATTGTCCGCCTCGCCGTCCGCGTTTGCGTTCGATTTTTCCGACGTGGCAGGACAGGAACAGGTAAAGCGGGCGCTCGAAATCGCGGCGGCGGGAGCGCATAACGTATTCATGCAGGGACCGCCCGGAGCGGGAAAAACAATGCTTGCCAGGTGTTTGCCTTCGATCCTTCCCCCCATGACGGAGGAAGAGGCACTTGAGGTAACGAAGATATACTCCATTACCGGCAACTTGCCTCCGGGAGAATCACTTGTTACCTTTCGTCCGTTTCGTTCACCGCACCACACGACCTCGCGAGCGGGATTAATCGGCGGAGGTGCAAAACTTATCCCGGGTGAAATATCTCTTGCGCATCGGGGCGTACTTTTTATTGACGAGTTGCCGGAGTGTCCCCGACATGTCCTTGAGGCATTACGTCAGCCAATTGAAGACGGTGTCGTCACCATTTCCCGTGCGGCGGGATCCGTACAGTATCCGGCAAAATTTATGTTTGTCGCGGCGGCAAATCCGTGTCCTTGCGGCAACTTTCGTTCGGTGACACGCGAGTGTACCTGTTTGCCTGCGGCAGTGCTTCGGTACCAAAAGCGTATCTCAGGGCCACTTATGGATAGAATTGATATGCACGTTCATGTGCCGACCGTCGCCACTGAAAAACTTATCGGCGGGGGGAATGCCGAATCTTCGTATATCGTCCGCAGACGTGTGCAACGGGCAAGGGCACGACAGTGGGAACGATTGCGAAAGCTTGGGGTATCCGCCAACGCCGAAATGACGACAAAACAAGTAAAGGAATATTGTCCGTTAACCCCTGATGTCCGTGAATTTATGCGCCACGCGGTATCCCGTTTCTCTCTTTCCGCGCGAAGCTATTACCGGGTCATTAAGGTTGCTCAAACCATTACCGATCTTTGCGGCGGCAATACTATCACACTCCCACATGTTGCCGAAGCACTGCAATACCGGGCAAAAGACGCATCGGTATAGCTTTTCTATGAGCGGTGTAACTGCTGTATGCCGAAGCCGATACCCAACATGACAAACGGTACGATGGGCAAATAGTAACGGGGTTCGTTGAATACGCAATATGAAAGTACGCTTGCCGTAACCACCGCTCCGGATGCAAGAAATAACAGTTGTTTTTGCGAAACGGTGCGATAACGGGCATTCCATAGAAAAATAATCAGGCTGAGTATCGCCGCTCCCGTAAGCCACATAGGAAAAACATGATGAACGAGTGAAGCTATACGGGACTGCGGGCTCAGGAGTACATGTGCCGGATTCACCCGGGAAAAATAGGCGACATGCTCGTCGGTGATGAGCACTCTGTCCCTGAATTGTGCCAACGGGCCATACTCGGGGTAAAAAAAGAAATTCGGATGGAGGATGAGAAATACCAGCAAACACGAGAATACCGTCACGCCGAGTGCCGCACCGTATTTCCGATACGGAAAACCCGACTTTTTATTGAGCGCGTATGCCATGAGGAAGGCGATGATCGGGAGAAAAAGTAATCCGTTTATTTTGGTGCTGACGAGCATACCCAACGCAATGCCGATCGCCGCAAAATTTCCCCATGATCTTCGATGCCAAAAAAGTGACAACAGCAGAATCATTTGCCACAACAGAAGAATTCCGTCGGAGAACGCATGGGTGGCGACATGGGTGACGATGGGATGCATGCCGAAGAGTATTGTGGCAAGTGCCGCGGAAAGCGCCGGGAGACCGATAAGGATCCCTAACGGATAGAGGAGGGAAATAGCCAACGCGGTTATCACAGCGGAAATAATCCGTGCATGAATAACCAGGGAGAAAGCCGCGTGATCAATCGGAAACGGCATCGGTTCGAATGATATCCATCGGTAATAGGTCTGAGGAGCCGTTCCCGTTATCCGTACGTCGCGATGTCCGAACAGCAGTAGCCCTACTCCATACACATATTTGGCGCCGTTAAAGTTGGTAAATCCGTAATTTTCCCGCCACAGCGGATTTTTTGTGTCCCGGTTTTGTAACAGGTGCACCGTGTTCGCCGTGCTTATCCAATACATTTCATCGGTGAAAAAAGCGACCGTATTTCTATAAATCGGGATTAGGTAAATCACCAATGCAACACCAAACAACAAAAATGTAATCGCGAGGTGTTTGTGCATACACTCATACTAGCACGGATCCCATCAAAACCCCCCGCCGGTGGCGGGGGGAAGTTGATAAAACGTCTTACGGCTGGCTCCGAAACGCAAAAACAAATGCTTTTGCGGCTTCGGAGCAATATGAACGTTCATTGACCGGAAGACCGATCACCGTGGTTCGGTCTTCACCAGAAAAGGACATTAGCCACCGATCTTGTACATACCGGTTCCACACACGGGGCATTTTCCTTTCATTGCCGGCTTACCATTTTTCATGGTAACTTTGACGGCTTTGTCATCTTCGCGCTTCGCGCGACATTTTACGCAATACATTTGTGCCATAGTTTTTTTCACCTCCTTTCCAAAAAAGATAGTTATCTAGGCAGCCACGATGTGAGCAGGAATTCGCACACGAGAATAGCAACGGTGATCAATACCGTCTTTACAAGAGCTTTCTTTATTAGACTATAATTCGCTTCCGTCGCTACGGAAGTCCGCGAGGATGCTTTTCCGGTCGAAAGGGAGAACGAAAAAGACGAATTTGCCGGGGTAAGAGGCACGGCGGTTGCCGGCGCATGCGTTGCTATCGGAGCCAAATGCGACCTTCGCGCACTCGCGAGCAGTTTTTCCTTTTTGGTTTTTTTAGGCATACAGAATGAAGCTCGTGGGCATGAGCGTAGCATAGGCCAGATTCGGTTGTCAACTTCGTTAGCCTCATCCGACGCACAAAAAGAGAAAATGAGTGCGGCAAACGATTGACAACGATGAAATGGGAATCGTAATATGATGAATACGAATGGTGTTCAATAGCGCATTACTCATCGGAGGGATAGGAGTCGGCTTTGCCCTGTGGTTGGGAATCATTTCATTTTTGCTAATTCGGATGATTTCGCATTATAATAAGTTGACCGTCGGAGGGACAAAAACGGGACTTTTCGACGCACTTGAGGGAATATTCCGATCGATACATAACTTGCAGGGAAGAGTCGGAATATTGGAAGATCGGACAAACTCGATTGCGGTTGATGGTGAATTTCATGTACAACGGATCGGTATCGTCCGGTTTAATCCTTTTGCGGACACGGGAGGCGCGCAGAGTTTTTCCATAGCCCTTCTTGATGCGCAGGGAAGCGGTGTCGTCATGACATCACTGTATGCTCGGGCAGGGAACAGGTGGTATGTCAAGGAAGTAGTGCGGGGCAAAGGAAAAGAGCTTGCCCTGTCAAAGGAAGAAGAATCGGTCATCGAAAAAGCAAAACAGATAGGAGACAAAGCTGTATGAATAAACAAAAATTTGCGGTAACGATGCTTATCGGTTTGGTTTTATATCTTATTGCCACGGGATTATCGTTTGCCGGCTTTTCCATGCTCAATAAATCATCGGGTAGCGCACCAACGACGAAAAACACCGGAAACGGGGCACAAGAACATTTTGCTGTTGATCCGTCCGCACCGAAAACCGCGGCATGCCCGATTAACGGCATGTTTTACACGGAGCAGGAAAAAGCCATCTGGGAGACAAGACGGCCGTTGGCGGTCATGATCGAAAATCATGCGGATAGCCGTCCGCAATCGGGCCTTTCAAGCGCCGATGTCGTGTATGAATCGGTTGTTGAGGGCGGAATTACCCGATTTATGGGTGTTTTCTACTGCGGTATTGCCGCAAAGTCCGTTAATCTTGCCCCCGTGAGGAGCGCGCGTGAACACTACCTGGGATGGGTGCAGGAATATGATGCGCTCTATAACCATGTGGGAGGAGCCGGTCTTTGTAATGATCCGACCGTCGATGAACGGGCAAAGGCGCTCTGCCACATCCAGCAATATAAGATCAAAGATATGGATCAGTTCGGTATTTCATTTCCTACCTGTTACCGCAATTATGACCGGTTGGATCATGAAGTGGCGACGGAACATACGATGGTGTGTGTGACGGATAAATTGCTCTCCCTTGCCAAGCAAAAAGGCTGGACGAATGTTGATGCGGCGGGTGTTTCATGGGACAAAAATTTTCAGCCCTGGAAGTTTAAAAATGACGCCAAAGAAAACGAGCGCGGAACCGCAACAAGTATCAGTTTCTCCGCATGGAAGGGGTATGAGCGTGATTACGGCGTCAAATGGGATTATGACAAAGTGGCAAATGTCTATAAGCGTACCAACGGGGGGGCGCCCCATATGGATCTGGAAACCAAACAACAGCTGACGGCAAAAGCGGTGGCAATCCTGTTCGCGAAGGAAACCGGTCCCGTTGACTCGCACGGGCATCTTCTGTATGCCAATTTAGGAAGCGGTGAAGGCATTGTGTTTCAGGACGGTAAAGCGACAAAAGCGGTATGGAAGAAAGAAACACGTACGGCACGGACAAAGTTCTATGACGCATCGACCAATAAGGAGATAGAATTCACACGCGGACAAATATGGATCGAGATGTTGCCCACGGGAACACCGGTTACGTACTAAACCTCTGCCCAGTCCCGCCGAGGCGGGAGAAGGAGGATGTATGCTTCTTGAAGATCTGATTATTTCTCGGGTTCGAGTAAAGATGTTGTCGTTATTTCTGAATAATCCGGCAACCATTTATCATGTTCGTGAAATCGTACGGCAAGTCGGAGAAGAAATAAATGCCGTCCGTCGGGAACTCGCTCACCTTGAAAAAGCGGGGATGCTTGCCAAAGAACAACGGGCAAACCGTCTCTTCTACCGTTTCCGGAAAGATTATCCGTTGTATTTTGAACTCATGGAGCTTATCGGCAAAACGACCGGGCTCGGTTGGGATATCGTCAAAAACAGAACGAAGCTCGGCAAAATTAAATATGCCATGCTTTCAGGGAGGTTTCTTCGCGGGCTTCCCCATACGAGTAGCAGTGATGTGGATCTTTTGATTGTCGGTTCCGTCGTTCTGCCTGAACTTGCAAGCTATGTGAAGGCGGAAGAGGTGAAAAAAGAACGCGAGCTCAATTATACCGTTATGTCCGAAGAGGAATTTACTTTTCGAAAAAGAAGACGGGATCCGTTTGTCCTTGAAATTCTCGGAGGGTCGCGGGTACTTCTTATCGGCGATGAGGAAGAATTGGTAAATTAACGCTATCTTGTCATTCTGAACTTGCATCAGCATCCGGGAATTATTTTGATTGATGCCGGATCAAGCCAGGCATGACATAATAATACAATTATGTTTCGCAATCCACGAAAGGTGTTCTTTCTTCTCTTTGTTTTGACCATGCTTCTTGTCGTGGTTGATCTTCCGGAAAACTATCGGGTGAAATTTAATTTCCTCGGTATCTCGGTCGATCGCATCATCAATCCTCCCACGATCAGACTTTTCGGTTGGGTGAAGCCAATCCGGACTTCCTTGGGACTCGATCTTGCAGGCGGCAGTCACGTGGTGCTTGAAGCGGACATGAAGGATATTGCCGCAGGGGACCGTGCCCAGGCTATAGAATCCGCTAAGGAAGTTATTGATCGCAGGGTGAACTTTTTCGGGGTTTCCGAGCCCGTCGTTCAAACCGCGATATCGGAAAATTCCTATCGAATTATCGTCGAACTTCCCGGAGTCAATGATGTCGACCAGGCAATTGATCTTATCGGGCAGACAGCGCTTTTGGATTTCCGTGAATTTACCGACGCCGGTGAAGCGAGCGCCGGCGCATTCGTTATCCCGATGCTTGAAAACACCAAGTCGGTGGGACTCACCGGTAAGGACTTGGCACGGGCAAGCATGCAATACAGTCCGCAAACGGGGCAACCCGAAGTGCAATTGGAGTTTAATGCTGAGGGAGCAAAAAAATTTGCCGACGCAACGACCCGACTGGTGGGGAAGCCGATTGCGATTTTTTTGGATGCCATACCGCTGACATCCCCGACAGTGCAAACGGCAATTACCGACGGGAGAGCCGTGATTACGGGAAGTTTTGATCGGGACACCGCAAAAACACTTGCGCTTCAGCTCAACGCGGGAGCGCTTCCCGTACCGGTACATCCGGTTGAACAACGGACGGTGGAAGCAACCCTAGGTGCTGAATCCGTGGCAAAGAGTATCACCGCGGGCGTTATCGGTCTGGGATTTGTGGCGCTGTTTATGGTGCTCCAGTATGGCAGGCTCGGGCTTATTGCCGATGCCGCGCTTATACTGTACGGGTTATTATCGTTCGGCGTGTTCCGGCTCTTCGGTATCACCCTCACGCTTCCGGGTATTGCGGGATTCTTACTTTCGATCGGTATGGCGGTTGACAGTAATATCCTTATTTTCGAGCGGTATAAGGAAGAACTTCAATCAGGAAAACCGTGGGGAATTGCCATGGAACAGGCATTCGGGAAGGCGTGGGATAGTATCCGGGATGCGAATTTTACGACCATTATCACTTCACTTATTCTCTATAATCCTGCGAATTCGAGTCTCTTGCCTTCAAACGGCCTTGTTCGCGGGTTTGCGGCGACACTTCTCATCGGCGTGCTCATGAGCTTATTTACGGGCATCGTCGCCACGCGAACCTATATCCGCGTGTTCTATAAGGAGAAAAAATCACTATGATACGGTTCAGTAAATATCTTTGGCTGTACGCTCTCATTTCGTTGACGGTATTGGTGCCCGGCATATATTCCCTTGTCCGCTACGGGTTCCGCCAGTCGATCGATTTTGCGGGGGGAACATTGGTCGAATATCGGACAAGTAAGCCGGTATCCGTCGACATCGTGGAGCGGGCGGCCCGTGATGCTTCAATTGATCTCGTGAGTGTCCAGCAATCCCGTGACTCGTCGATTCTTACCCGCATGAAACAGGAGCCGAAAGAACGGATCAGTACACTCACACAGCGCATTGAAGAACTCGCATCGGTAAGTGCGGTTATCCTCCGCAATGAAACCGTCGGTCCGACACTCGGTGCGGAACTTCTTCGGAAAGCGCTTTTTGCCGCACTCCTTGCCATCTCGGCCATCCTTCTCTATGTTGCCTGGGCGTTTAAAAATATCCGTTTCGGGGTCGCGGCGGTCATTGCGCTTATGCACGATCTCCTGGTGGTGTTGGGGATGTTTTCATTGTTCGGGTACTACCTCGGTATTGAAGTGGACACGTTGTTCGTCACCGCATTTTTGACGACGATGAGTTTTTCCGTTCACGATACCATCGTGGTGTTTGACCGAATCCGTGAGTATATACGACGGGATAGAAACCGACCCTTTGACGAAATTGCCGATATGGCGCTTACGGAAACCATGAATCGGTCGCTTACTAATTCATTTACGATCATTTTCATGTTGGTTGCGCTCATTCTTATGGGAGGGGAGACCATCAAATGGTTTGTCATGGCCCTTCTCATCGGTACCGTGTCGGGAACCTATTCGTCACCGTTTGTGGCAACCCCGATCCTCATTCTCTGGCATAAATGGGATAAACAAAAGCGAAGTTAGAATCCCGTTGGTCAATGGACAAAAGTCGTTTTGAGATCCGACATTTTGGCGAGTAACTGTGCCCTTTCATTGGGAAGCGTTCCGTTTTCCACTTCGGCAAAAAGCGCATCCAGTACCTTGCCGATAACGGGCCCGGGAGTGACGGCAAAAATCTTCATGACATCATGTCCGTTCACCTGTAAATCTGCAACGGTGAAAGGCTGTTTTTGCACTTCTGCAAGCCTTTTTTTATAGAGTTCGAGACGCCATGACGTTTCTGTGGCTCCTCCGCCAAGTCGATCGCCGATACGAAGAGCAAGCATATGATCGAGATTTTCTTTGCCGACGCGGCGGATAAATCGACGAAGGGCGCTGTCCGTTTGGCGTTCATCCACGCTGAATTGGTGCCATCGCACCAAAATATAGAGGAGCTCAGCCTGTTTTCGGGAGAGGCGAAGCCGATTGGCGACCTGTTTTGCTATACGCGAGCCGACCACTTCATGGTTGTAGAAGGTGATAACGCCCGTCTCATCTTTGCGAAATGTCGGCGGCTTTCCCAAATCGTGGATAAGGGTGGCAAGACGGACGATGGGATCGGTTGACGGACAAAATTTCATCGCCATGACTGAATGAGTCCCCACATCGTAGATATGATGCCGCTTCGGGCTTTTTTGCGGGGTTGCAAATGCCGTTTCAAGCTCGGGAAGAATGTAATGGAGAAGTCCGATGTTTTTAAGCACCAACACCGCATCGGCGGCATGGGGAGATGTTAAAATTTTAAGAAACTCATCGCGGATGCGTTCAGCGGAAATTTTCGTGATAAGCGATGCATGTTCCGATATGGCGGCCGCGGATTGTTCTTCGACGGCAAATCCGAATCGTGCGGCGAACCGTACGGCACGAAGCATCCGTAACGAATCTTCACGGAATCTGTCGGAAGGCAAACCCACGGTGCGAATCAATTTTGCCGCAATATCCGTTTGTCCGTCATACGGGTCAATAAGTGCGTTGCCGTCAAACGCGATGGCGTTCATCGTAAAATCGCGTCGTGATAAATCCTCAAGGAGTGTTTTGCCCCAGGTAATTTTATCGGGATGACGGTGATCGCCATACCCTTCTTCACTCCGATAGGTGGTTACCTCATAAATATCGATGACGGCAGACTCCGGTTGCTCAGGGTGCTCGCGCAGTTTAATGCCGACCGTGCCGAATTGGTTGTCGTAAAAGCTGTCGGGAAAAAGAGCAAGAATTTCCTCGGGTGTTGCGTTCGTCGTAAAATCCCAGCCGTGGGTTTCGCTCCCCATGAGCAAATCACGTACGGATCCTCCCACTGCGTAACACTCAAAACCGGCCTTCCGAAAGGTATCGATAATGGTTTGTGCGGATTGAGGTAGGCTAATCATACTGGTATTATACCTAGAATGAGCAGGAAGTGGCATATTATCCGTGAATTTGATGGTTCCGACGACAAAATGAGCCCGGCTTCACTGATAGCGGATATTTTGGGAGATCGGGGTATTGCAACCGCCGGGGAGCGAAAAAATTTTTTGCATCCGAAAGATCCCGCAACGCTCACTGCCGATGACGTCGGTATTGCTCCCGATGCCCTTACCGCGGCACTTACAAGGATCATCAAAGCCATAGATGCAAGAGAATCCGTTGTGGTCTATGCCGATTATGATGCCGACGGAATAACGGCGGGAGCGGTTCTTTGGGAAACACTATGGAAATTGGGTGCCCGTGCGATGCCCTATATTCCTCATAGGGTGGAGGAAGGATACGGTCTTTCGGTAAAAGGGATTGATGCGGTGATGGATGAGTACGACCCCTCGCTTATTATCACGGTGGATCACGGTATTACCGCACGAGAACAGGTGGAATACGCCAAAAAACGGGGCATCGAAGTGATCGTGACGGATCACCATGTGAAGCCCGAGAAATTACCGCTTTGTACGATCGTGCACACCACAGCGCTTTCCGGTTCGGGGGTATCGTGGTTTGTTGCAAAAGAATTGCTCAAGCACTATCACAAGGATGATCCGGAGCTTATTGCACTTCCCGCCATAGGAACGATTGCCGATCTTTTGCCGCTTATCGGTATCAATCGGGCGATCGTTAAAGCGGGACTCTCCGTTATGCGTACGACAAAACGTATCGGGCTTGATGCGCTGATCACTGAATCCGGGATAGAAAAGTCCACGCTTTCCACCTACTCGATATCTCACATGATAGCCCCCCGCTTAAATGCGATGGGGAGACTGGAACATGCATTGGATGCGCTTCGACTCCTTTGTACGAGGGATCCGGATAAGGCAATCATGCTTGCTCAAAAACTGGGGCTCACCAACAAAGAGCGGCAAAAACTCACGGAAGATACCGTAACTCACGCCAGGGAGCTTTTTCTCCGATCAGTAGCCTCCGATCCGTCGGAAAGCAGGCTTATTTTTCTTGCGCATGAATCCTACAACCCGGGAGTTATCGGTCTTGTTGCAGGAAGGCTGGTCGAAGCATACTATCGACCCGCCGTTATCCTTGCTATGGGTGACGGGTTTGCCAAAGCCTCCGCCCGCTCGATTAAGGGGTTTAATATTGTCGAAGCGATCAGAAGATGTTCTGATTTGCTGGTGGATGTCGGCGGGCATCCGATGGCGGCGGGATTTACCGTGGAAACGAAAAATATCGAAGCATTGCGGGATCGGCTAACGGCACTGGCTACGGATCAATTATCGCCGGAAACCCTGCTCCGCACGCTTACCATAGATGCCGTCCTTCCGCTGGGGTGGGTGACCGGCGCATTATGGAAGGAAATTCAGGTTTTGGCCCCGTTCGGCTTCGGCAACTATGAGCCGGTGTTTGCGTCAAGAAACGTGATAATCAACGATAGTAGGATTATCGGGGCAACCAAAAAGCATATCAAGCTTTCTCTCACGGAAAAAAAGACAAGAAACGTATTTGAAGCAGTGGGATTTAATATGGCCGATGAGTTCGGGGGTATCCCGAAAGGAACGGTTGCCGATGTTGCCTACTCGATCGATATGAACGAGTGGAACGGAAAAAGAACGCTCCAGCTGAAGCTAAAAGACATCATCATTTCCCCATAAAAAATCCCCGCGTTCGGATCGGCGCTATTGCCGGTGAACACGGGGATTTGTGTTGTTGTTCGTTTCCCATAAACGCTTTGATTGAAAAAGTAATTATGTTGTGTGTCACTCCTTCAGAAAAAGCGTTTATGAGACAAAATGTCGGGGGAGTATAAAAAATAAAATACGCAAACCAGTATGCGCAGTGTATGTTCAATAGCCCCCCCGAAGAATAAGAAGACCTCGACCCGAGGTTGAGGTCTTCTTATCCGTATTCGGTTGTAGGTCGGGTTGTAGTCACCCGGCGTGGTGGGAGTGGTCAGGGTGTCCTTTGCGGCACCATGAACACAGTCCGTCCTTTGCACCGAGTGTCGGCGCGCCGCATTTTCTCCCTTTCAGGAAGCCGCGACTTTTGTGAAATTTTCCGTTCTTACATTTGCAGGTCTGTTGCGTATGGGTAAGCTTCTCTTTACCTGCCTGTGGCTCCGGTGTTTGTGCCGGGGTTGGGTGCGTTTTTTGTCTCATACGGTCCTCTTTAGTCATAAAAATTTGGCGGATGGGTGGGTATTACGGTTTGTATCTCTTTCTTTTCGTACTCCTCTGTTTGGTTGGGATTTTATTTTTTTATTGCCCCCGATTTTTGAACAACGGAAAAGACGGAACGGACAGTATTTCCGTCTTTGCCATCGCTCAAAAGATGTTAAGGTGCCTCACAACACTACTGCGTTGCTTCTTTTTCGTCTCGTGCCGTACCGAGTTCTTCCGCCATGGGAAATACGACCGTTACCGTCGTTTCCTTATCGGTTACCACCGCAATTTTCCAGACAGACGACCGTCGTTCCGGCTCATCGGGTTGCATTGCTCTTTCATTTGCTTTTTCCATAGTTTTTGGCATTAAAAAACCCTCCTTTTTTGGGGAGGGTCCGTGTTATGCGAATTTTTTTATTGTGTTTATGCGCGCATCACACGACCCTCTCCGACGATTCGGAGGGTAATAAGGGTCATAAAAAGATGCGCAGATTTCTGCATAAGAGCTCCATTATATAAAGAGGATCATTATCTTGTCAACCGTACTTTCGCGGCATATAATACGAAAAGCAGGCGCTGATGGTCTGACACACCGGAGCTTTTCGGGGTAATAACCGAGACGGGTACGCCCGTTACAGCAATAAAGAGAAAAAAATAAGGTGGTACCGCGAATTACCCGTTCGCCCTTATCCTAGTAAGGAGAACGGGTTTATTTGTGGCATAATGGAGGATGTATGCGGACACTCGCAATTGAAACGACGGCAAAAGTCGGTGAAACAGTTACTCTTCAGGGATGGGTGCTTGCCCGTCGTGATCACGGCAAGATCATGTTTTTGGATCTTCGCGACCGATCGGGGGTGGTGCAGATGGTCGGCACGAAAACCCTGGGTGATGCGCGTGCTGAAGATGTGATCGAAGTCACCGGATTGGTGAAACAGCGCCCCGATTCTATGGTGAACGCCAAGATTCCCACGGGAACCGTCGAATTGGAGATCCAAAGCCTTACCGTGCTTACCCACGCCCATGAAATGCCGTTTCCCATCGATACCGATGGGTATGAGGTGAATGAGGAAATACGCACCAAGTATCGGTATCTTGATCTTCGTCGACCCCGGATGGCACACAATATCCGAATGCGCAGTAAGGTAGTAGGGTTTATCCGAAACTTTCTGTATGAACGGGATTTCGTGGAGATAGAAACCCCGATTTTAACCAAAACAACTCCCGAAGGTGCTCGGGACTTCCTGGTGCCGTCACGATTACAACCGGGAAAATTTTACGCTTTACCGCAATCACCACAGCAATACAAACAAATGCTTATGGTAGCCGGCATGGAACGGTACTTTCAAATCGCCCGTTGTTTCCGCGATGAAGATCCCCGCAGGGATCGCGCGTACGGAGAATTTACCCAGCTCGACATGGAACTTTCCTTTGTCACGCAAAATGACATCCTTGAACTTATTGAGGAGATGTTCACGAAACTCGTCACGACGATGTTCCCGGAAAAACACATCAGCGTTTCCCCTTGGCCGCGGCTTTCACATAAGGAAGTCATGGATAAGTATGGTACCGACAAACCGGACTTACGCAAGGATAAAAACGATCCGAATGAACTCGCATTTTCATGGACGATTGATTTCCCATTGTTTAATGAACAAAAAGAGGATGACTTTTTTTACGGTTCCGGCAAAGCGAAATTTGCTCCCAGCCACCATATGTTCACCGCTCCTCATCCTGACGATATTCCTCTTTTGGATACCGATCCCATGAGGGTTCGCGGACTACAGCATGATCTTGTATTAAACGGGTTTGAGGTCGGAGGTGGCAGTATCCGTATTCATCAGGCGGAGGTGCAGGCCAAGGTTTTTGACCTCATCGGTTTTACGGAGGCGCAAAAACAGGAGTTTTCCCATATGCTTACGGCATTCACATATGGTGTTCCGCCGCACGGAGGGATTGCTCCCGGTATAGATCGGTTTTTAATGACGATTCTTGGCGAACCGAGTGTGCGTGAAGTCATGGCGTTTCCCACGTCGGCTTCTGGTACGACCAGCGTTATGGATGCGCCGAGTCTTGCTACTCCTGAACAGCTCAGCGAGCTTTCGATCGCCGTTTTGAAAAATGAGGTGCAGAAGCCGGCAAGTGGGGAAGCGGTATATGAAAAAATCATCGAAGGATTGAATCAAAAAAAGTTTTCATTTGAGCCGTACGAGCATGTTGCGGTCAAAACGTCGGAAGAAGCCGCAAAGGTTCGCAACACGCCGCTTCGCGAAGGAGCCAAAGCACTGCTTTTGTATGCGGATGACAAACCCGTCATGGTGGTTGTGGCAGGCGACAGAAAACTCGATATGAAGGCCTTCAAAGCACTCTATCACGTTCGCGATCTTCGCATGGCGACACCGAAGGAAGTTGAAGAAGTAACCGGAGTTACGATCGGCGCGGTACCTCCGTTTGGGCATCTTTTCGGCATAGCGCTGTATATGGATGCGGCGATAAAAACCAATACGCATGTGTCCTTTAACGCGGGACTTCATACCAAATCCGTTCGTATGAAGGAAACCGATTACGAGAAGTTTGCAAGTCCCACGATCGGTGAGTTTTCCAAAGAAGCGGTATGAAACGTCTTACCCTGCCTAACATACGCAATCTCTGGGTGATAAGACACGGGGATAAAATCCTGTTTTTAACGGTGTGTGTCATCTTCTTTGTTTTCGTGCCGACGCCAAAAATGTATGGGAAGCTCGTTTCACAGGAAGGACCGTTGAAGCGTCTCATACCCTTTCCGACACCGACGCCAGCGCCGTACCCTATCAATAAAACCGGTGTGTATCCGGGGTATGAGATTACGGCTCAGGGTGTTATCGTTCACGATCTCGACAGCGGTGTAACGCTGTACGGCAGAAACACCCAAGAACTCCTGGCACCGGCATCCACAACAAAGATCATGACCGCGCTTATTGCCATTGAACACTATGATTTGGATGAAGTGGTCACGGTGAAAACCGTTGCAAATTCCGGAGCAGTCATGGGGCTTGTTCCTGGAGAGCAGATTACGGTGGAAAATCTCTTGTACGGCGCCCTCATACAATCAGGCAACGATGCGGCATGGGCACTTGCCGAGCATTTTGACGGGGGAGTCGAGAAATTTGTCGAAGCGATGAATGAAAAAGCCGCCGCTTTACATCTGACGCATACGCACTTTACCAACCCAGTAGGCTACGATGATCCGAATCATAAAATGTCGGCAAGTGATCTGGCGCGACTTTCCGCATATGCGTTAACCGATAAAACAATTGCCAAGATTGTCGCCATACCGCAAATAACCATTTCCGATGTTACCCACACCCGATTTCATCCGCTGACAAACGTCAACGCGCTTTTGGGAAAGATCCCGGGGGTGGCGGGTATCAAAACGGGCTGGACGGAAGAGGCGGGGGAGAATCTTGTCACTCTGGTCACGCGTGACAATCGGCGCATCATCATGGTTGTGCTAAAAAGTCTCAATCGCTTCGGGGATACCGAACAACTCATTAACTGGGTTTTTTCAAACTACGAGTGGCGGGTATATCAGCCGCCTTCGGAAAATTAACTTCCTTATTGTTCG
The DNA here is from genome assembly GCA_049322955.1 of Patescibacteria group bacterium. Classification (GTDB taxonomy): domain Bacteria; phylum Patescibacteriota; class Microgenomatia; order UBA10105; family UBA927; genus UBA927. The sequence continues at coordinate 191,130 of JBMOPU010000033.1, forward strand.
ATGAACTCCGGGCTTACCGCCGGTACGTAGGCCATGAATCCGTCATCTCCTTCAAACACAAATACGGGTTGGAGATAGGTTTGCGGGATCGTCGGATCGTAATACGCAAGGTAAATATTACGTACCGTAATAAGCGGTGTCTTCGGATATTTCAGGACATACCCGCCTCCCTGCTGAAGTTCCTGCCATGCTTGAGCGCTGGATTTCAATGCATAGGTCGCTACCGTTTGGTAATCAATCGGCCAGTATGCATAGGTAAAGCTTATGATGCGTTTTTTGGCATTTCCCGAGCCCGATAATACGATTGATATCGGTCCGTCAGATGTTCCAGTGACGATCGGGGTTGCGGCAATTTTCGGCCTGAAAAAGTCAACTTTCACCGCATCCGCTTGAGACTGACTTGAAACGGGAATGAGACTGCTTTCGGAGACACGGTAGTAGGTGACGCGTACCTCGCCGCCGGTCAGATCCTCAGGGTAGAGATTATACGTCTGCAATAAATTTCTCGCTTCCGCTTTTGCCTCCTGGATGGAGGGAACCTTACTGTTTAAGAATAACCCGGTGTCCCGCTGAAAATCGTACTGGATGACAAAATTCGTCGTCACGATGTCATACCATAAGTGTCTCAGCTGGGTGGTTGCGTCATCGAAGCGGTAAATATTTTTATTGGCGGCATCAGGAATCGGAGTAGTGGCAAACCCAAGACGCTTCGCAAACGCCTGAGCCGTCGACAGTGCCAGGAGGTTTGATCCTTTTTTCGGCATGAAGTACACGTTAGCCGAGGGGGAGGCCGCAGGCACGGATCCTTCGATTGTCTGAAGCTGAAAAATAAGTTGTCCCGTGGGGGACGCTTCCGTCAGCGGAAACGTTAACGCGGGCAGATTACCGAATGCATGATTGGGTGGCGGTGCCTGAGGGGGAAAGATCGTGAGATAGACATTGACGACGACTCCCCAAAAGATACGGAGCAGAATATAGCCGATGACGGCAATAATGCTCCAGTTTATGGTCCTTCTTGTGTAAAAAGCGGTTTCGGTAAGCGAACTCATAGGCAGTATGGTATCACGACGGCAGAATCCCCACTACATTGAGTATATGGATATGACTTGATAGAATCAATCGTATGACGACACGAACACGCATCGCACCTTCACCGACCGGTCAGGATCTCCACATCGGGAATGCCTACACCGCGCTTATTAACTATGTCGTGGCCGCCAAGGCGGACGGGCAGTTTATTATCCGAATCGAAGATACCGATAGGACAAGATTGGTGGAAGGATCCGAAGGACGTATACTTTCGTCGCTTGATTGGCTCGAGATTCCGCACGCGGAGGGTCCCGATATCGGCGGTCCTCACAGTCCGTACCGGCAGTCTGAACGTCTCCCTACGTACAAAAAATATGCGGAGGATCTCATTGAAGCAGGGCATGCCTATTATTGCTTCTGCACTTCAGAGAGACTGGAAGAGATGCGCAAAAGCCAGGAAGCAAACCATAAACCGCCTATGTATGACGGCTTGTGTAAAAAAATCAGTCTTACCGAGGCAAGAAAGCGTGTGGCCGAAGGGGAAAAACACGTGATCCGAATGAATGTTCCCGAAACAGGGACAACGGTATTTACCGATCTTATTCGAGGAGAAGTTGCTTTTGAGAATGCCCTCATTGATGATCAGGTGCTCCTTAAATCGGATGGATTTCCGACCTATCACCTGGGCGTAGTCATCGATGATCACGAGATGGAGATATCGCATATTATTCGCGGTGAAGAATGGATTCCTTCGACGCCAAAACATATTTTGCTCTATCAGTTCTTCGGATGGAAAACGCCGGCAATCGCGCATGTTTCGGTGCTTCGTAATCCCGATCGCAGTAAATTAAGCAAACGAAAAAATCCGGTGTGGGTGTCGGATTACAAAGCCAAAGGGTATTTACCCTCGGCGATCAGAAATTATCTTGCAAGTCTCGCGTGGTCGTATCCGGATGGAAGAGATATATTTTCGCTTGCCGAAATGATTGCCGTATTTGATATCGGACAGCTCAAGACGTCTGCGCCGATTTTTGACGTTGAAAAACTCAGATGGATGAACGGTGAGTACATCCGCAAAATGGATAACGGGGAACTCATAAAAATGCTCTATGCGTTTGATGCCCGTATTCCCCATGATGACGAGAAAATGAAAAAAATCCTCCCTCTGGTGAAGGAACGTATGAAAACGCTTGCGGAGTTCTGGTCGCTCGCTTCATTTTTCTATGACAAACCCGTTGAGTTTGAGCGGCCGGTGACTTCAGAGGCGGTACATCTCGCAAAAGATGCCCTTGCCGGGTGCGATTGGAATCATGCGGCTATGGAACAGGCGATACGTGCAGAAGCGGAAAAAGCGGAAAAGAAGGCACGAGACGTATTTATGGAATTGCGCTTGGCCGTAACAGGGAAAACCGTCGGGCCGCCACTTTTGGAATCCTTAGAGATCCTAGGAAAGGAAGCTACCCTACACAGGTTGGTATAACGCCACATAGAGAGTAGTTTGTTTCAGGAAAGAGAGTAGCGCCTATCTTTGTCCGGCTTTGCCGGACGGCGCGTTGAGAGAAAATCATCGTTTTCTCTCAAATAGTAGTTCCGTAGGTTTTGTCCCAAA
>JBMOPU010000033.1:193867-247521 GCA_049322955.1 Patescibacteria group bacterium
GGGTCAGCGTTCGAGAAAGCCTGTTTCACAATCGTTCATTTGAAGGGAAAATCGTTGGGAAAAAACCGTAGGTTTTGTCCCAAATGGGTCAGCGGTCCGAATTACGTTAGACGTAATCAATCCAGTGCGGATCTGTTTCCACGGTGAGGTCAAGATATACTTTTTTATTGGCCGCTACTTCAAGCTCTTTCCTTGCCGCCATACTGATTTCGCGAATCATTGCACCGTTTTGCCCGATAATCATTCCTTTGTATCTGTCAGCCGAAGTAAGAAGTCGTGCCTTGATATAGGTGACGCCGTTGTCCCGCTCTTCGATTTCATCGACGACCGCCGCCACCGCATAAGGGACTTCCCGTCGCAGGTTAAGAAACGCTTTTTCGCGAATGATTTCCGCGATAAACGTTTTGCTGTCCAGGTTTAATCCGGGTTGTACGAGGGTAGTTGTGTCGATCATCGGCTCTCCCTCGGGGAGCCGTTCAAAAATCTCGTCGAGCAGGAGCGGAATATGTTTGTTTTCCAGCGCGGATATTTCGATGACTTTATCAAACTCATCTTCCATGAATCGGTATTGCACGATGTGAGTGGGTTCCTTCACGTCCACTTTATTCACAACCAGTATTTTCGGGATATTCAGTTTCCGTACCATACCCAATGCCCGATTTTCTTCTTCCGCTCGCTCCCGGGTATGATCGACCATATACACGATAACGTCTATTCCTTTTTCAATCATCTCTTCGGTACGGAGATTAATTCGCGCCGCTACCTGATCTTTCACCTTAGTAAAAATACCGGGAGTATCGACAAAAATAATCTGTCCTCGTTCTTCCTCAAATACCGCCTGTATGGGAAAGCGGGTCGTTTGTGGTTTGGGCGAGGTAATAGACACCTTCTGACCGAGCAAGGTGTTAAGTAGCGTGGACTTTCCGACATTGGGACGCCCTACAAGGGCAACGACGCCTGATTTCATTTCCTGCATATTATACTATAAAATGAAGCCCGTAGTATGAAACAGCTCTCTGACGAATTACTGGTACGAGAGGTACAGGAGGGGAACATTTCCGCTTTTGAAACCCTGGTTGCCCGATATCAACGGAAACTCACATCATTTGTGGGCTCCTTATTGCATGATCCCGAATCATCTCAGGATGTCGTACAGGATACGTTTATCCGACTGTATAAGACAATCGAACGCATAGATACCTCAAAGAAATTCTCATCCTATTTGTATGCAATAACCCGTAACCAGGCAATAAGCTTTTTACGGAATAAGAAAAAACATGCGACGCTTACCGAGGCAAATGAAATTGCGTCAAATGATTCACCGGAAAGCCTCTATGAACAGGCAAATCTTGCAAAGGATATAGAGACCGCACTGGAAAAGATAGACAATAAGTATCGCAAAGTTATTACTCTTTACTATTATGATAATTTGTCGTATGAACAAATAGGCAAGTATCTGCATTTGCCGGTCAATACCGTGCGCACACACTTAAAAAGGGCAAAAGCGGCATTGAAAACACTCTTGAAATCATGAAAAAAACCGATATGACAAAAAAGGTCATGAACGAAGTTGCTTCGTTTGAAGAACGAAGGTCACGATCGTGGTTTATTGCGTTTTGTCTCACGATTTTCGTTCTTTTCGGCAGTATTGTCGGCGCGATTGTTCGTACGTACATGATATTGTCATACCGACGCGCACTTGATGTGCTGGAAATCTTCGGCGAAGATCGGGAGATTTTTCTTGAATATTGGCAGGATGCTCTATTTATCTTTTTTTCTGAATTACCTCGGGGGACGGTATTATTTGCGCTGTGTTTTTTGATACTGCTTGTCGTATATTGGATGCATGCAAAACATCAGATGCGTATTACGGCACGTCGTCTGTCAGAGCTTGCAAAATTGAAGAAAAGTCGTAACAATACAAACGAATAAAAAGGAGGCATATGAAAAAATATCTCCCGTTACTCATCATTGCTGTCGTTATTTTCGGAGCTATCGTCGGGCTTAAAAAAATAAGAAATGAGCAAAATGTAAATCCTATTGCCCCGCTTACCACCACGATTATCCCGAACAATCAGGAAGACTCCGTGAATGAATCTCCTGAGCTAACGGGCACGGTTAGTCGGGGATCGGCCATTACGCTTGTCGTAACCAGCCCTCAAGATAATTCAACGGTAACCACGGGAAGCTTGGTCGTACGCGGAAAAACGGTGCCGGGAGCGGAGGTATTCGTCAATGACGCGGAGACTCGGGCAGACACGGGCGGCAACTTCTCGGTGACCATTAGTCTTGATGAGGGGGAAAACTATATCCTTGTGGTAGCCAATGATCCGCAAGGGAACTATTCCGAAAAGGAAATTACCGTGATCTATGAGACGCAGTGAAACTTTTTTAAACCGTTTAGCGTATTACATACAGAAAGGGAATATTGTATGAACACAAATCAAAAAACAGCCATCCTTGCACTTTTTCTTACGTTTGCTAGCGTTACTCCCAAAGTATTTGCTTCTTCAATTGCCGAGGCTCGGGAAGAGCGGAAGGAGGCAAGACGCGAATACCGGGAAGAAAAAAAGAATCTTTTTGAACAGTTCAAAGAACGGTTTAGTTCACGAGCCGCCGAGGTGAGAAACTTTATGAGCGCGCGAGTGAATGTAAGTAACGCAAAAGTAACGGCAAAAACAGATTCCACTCTTACGATTGAGAAAGATGGAAAAAGTTATACCGTCAATGTTGACAACAAAACGCAGATTCGCCGCAGATTCTGGGGCAAATCGAATCTTTCAGAGTTTAGTGTCGGAAATATCGTGAATGTTATCGGTATCTGGACGGATGATTCCCATACCACGATTACCGCACGCCTGATACGCAATCTTTCCATCCAAAAGCGATTCGGCGTTTTCTTCGGTGAGGTCAAATCGCTTGTCGGGAACGGTTGGGTGATGAGCACCAAGAGTGAAAACAGAGCGGATCAGACAGTTACCGTCACCGAAAGCACAAAGTTTGAAAATCGGAAAGGGGAAACCATTACCAAAGCAGATGTGGTCGTAGGACACAGGGTGCGTGTTCGGGGGCTTTGGGACAAATCACAAAATACCATTACTGAGGTAACACAAGTAAAGGATTTTAGCCTGCCGAGTGTTTCTGAAGTTACCGTAACGGCAACCGTCACCGTTACTCCGACCCCCTAAGTTAGGATTTCGGATCCCTGTACCCAGCCCTTCACGAAGGGCTGGGTTTTTGGTGTGATAGAATGATGCACATGTCCGCATCAGTGAATGATATCGGGTCATTTCGGCGTATGATTTTTGCGTGGTGGAAAACACATCGAAGAGATCTGCCGTGGCGACATACACGGGATCCGTATAAAATTCTTGTTTCGGAAGTGATGTTACAACAGACCCAAGTATCGCGGGTTCTCCCGAAATATGATGAATTTCTTGGCGAATTTCCTACGGTTCATGCGCTTGCAAAGGCAACACCCGCACACGTACTCAGAGCATGGCGGGGGATGGGATATAACCGTCGAGCATTGTACCTCAAAAAAACGGCGGAAGCCGTTGTCTCCGAATATCACGGGATATTTCCGGATAGCGAGTCACAACTCATGAAACTGCCGGGATTGGGTAAATATACAGCTCGAGCAATTATGGTATTCGCTTTTGAAAAGGATGTCGGGATGGTGGATACCAATATACGACATATTATTACTCACTTTCTTTATAAAGGGTTGCCGCAGAAGGAAAAAATTATTGAAGCTACCGCGGATCAAATTGTGCCGAAGGGAAAATCCTGGGAATGGCATCAGGCGCTTATGGATTACGGCGCTCTTGCCATGCAAAGCGAAAAGAAATCCATGAAACTTGTCAAAAAACAGACTTCATTTAAGGATTCTAACCGTTTTTATCGGGGAAGAATCGTTGACATGTTACGCTCGGGTAAGACGGGGAGAACACATCTTCTTCTGGATCTTACAAAAAAATACGGGAAGGATAAAAAATTTATCGAAGGGATTATCTCCGGACTTATCCGTGACGGGCTCGTTGTCGTGCAAGGCACGTCACTTTCTCTTCCGACGTAATGACTATCTGTTATCTCCTTCTCCGGAAAGTACTCCCCGCTCTTTTCTGTCCGTAACCTTTGCGGTATTTTGCACCGCAACTTCCTCAAGGCTCACCCCGAGTTCCGTAGCGCAGGCGGTGAGATACCAGAGTACATCGCCCAGTTCTTTGATCATTTCCTTACGTTTGTCGTCCGTCAGTATTCCGTGTGAGTCCCTGATAAGTTTTTTTACTTTATCGGCCACCTCACCAGCCTCACCGGCAAGTCCCAAGGTGGCATAGGCAACATTATTTCCCTGCGAAGGATAAATAGAGGTTTTTTTTACCACATTTTGATAATCATCAAAGTTCATACGTTACTTTTGATAGTTTTTGCCGTCAATGAGTTCCGATTAACTGTTCAGTATGTATAAGTCCTGGCCGTACGTATTGATACCGACGTGTGTTGCTTTGCCCACCAATACCGCTTCATACGGCCTACACGCACGACACCCGTCTTCACGACATTTGAAGTGTCCGAGTTTCCGAGCCAGCGCCACTTTTTTAGCGAGTTCCATCACTCGTTTTTCGGCGGCTTCTACGTCGGGAAGAGGCATATCCGTGGGAGTGTCATCACGATCCAGATACCAATAGCTGATTGCGCTGATCGGTTTGGTTTGGGTATGACTGGTCAGGAGATAGTATATGGGAAGTTGCAGGGAATCGGGATCCTCATCAAATTTGCCGGTTTTAAAATCGATAATTCTTACGCTATCCGTATCTTCCCGATATTCGAGCCAGTCAACCTTGCCGCATAAAATAATATTATCCTCCTCCGAAAGCCAATAATAGGGGAGTTCCTGGCGGATCTTGATGGCTTTATTGGCGAGCGGACCCGGATGTGCGGATACTCTCGCGATCATCTCCCTGGCGCGTGATTTAAACTTTTCTTCCTGATCATTGTCGGTAAATCCGCCCTTGATCCCTGTGACATTTTGCCATAACAATTCAAAGGTTTCGTGTAACGGCTTTTGAAACCGTAACTCAGAGGGAAGTTTCGAAAGAGAATCGATCGTGTCATGGACAACTTGTCCGAGCGCGAGCGGCGGTTCCATAACTGAAATTTTGCGATTCGTTTTTGGATCACGATAGACGTTCCGTAAGTAGTATGCACGCGGACATTTGAGATAGTCGCTGATCGACGAATGGGAAACCCACACCGCTGAATATTTATCCTTCATAGTTAACGGATCAGAAAAATGCCGATCGTGGTGAGTATAGCACCAACAATTTTTTTGCCAATATGGGATCGTTCTTTGAGGAATATAGCACTCAGAATGACGGTCAAAATTATGGATACCCGTCCGACGGCGCTCAGCTGAGACACATATGCTCCCAGTTGCATGGGGATGTAAAACATAAGGGCGGCGAACGTATACAATACGCTATATACGATAAGGTTTACATCGACTGATTTTATTGCGGTCGGGAGCTTTGCTGTCGTCCTGGGGAATACAATAAGCAAGAGTACCCCGATGCAAAACGATCCGACGGGGAGATAGGAAATCGCATCGTAGGATTTGAGGATAACGGCATCAAAAATAACCGCAGAACCGAAACACGCCGCACCGAGTATTGCTTGCCACGCTCCCGTATGAAGGCGCAGTTTGTGTCTGGAAAAATTAATGATAACCACGGCTAAAAGTATGAGGATTACGCCGATCAGCTGTGTGCCGTTAAGTCGCTCATGGAGGAAAAAATACGAGAGGATGACGGTTACGAGTGTCCCCATACTGCCTAAAATACTTATATCGGAAGCCTCGGTCGTTTTGGCGGATCGAAAGAAAAATATACTGCCGAATCCGTAGAGTACCGCGATTGCGGCCATGGGAACCGCCACTTCTTTTGGCGGCAGGTGAAAGCCGAAAACAAGTGCCACGATAAAACTGGTAAGACTCAAAAGGAATTCGAAAATAATCGCCGATGAGACGGGATCGCTGTCGTTCTTCTTCATCGCCAGCCGTTGAAATATTGCGGCGATAGAAAAGCCTATGACATTCAGTGCGCCGAAGAAAAGCCAATGCATCCGTTCATTATACGATTTTTCTTCTGTTGCAACAGAGGAGGAAACAGCGGTGTCACGGGGTATTTGCTGATGCGGGAAGACCGAAATGATCGAAAATCGTCAATATACCGTTGGTATCCACATGTCCGCCGATAAATCCGGCTTCATTTTTGGCACGCACCAATTCTTTCAATGGTTCCAGACCGTTATCGAGCGTTGCCGCATACCCGCACAGTTCCATAAACTTCCAGTCGCTCGTGCTATCTCCCACTCCCAGTACTTCTTTGGGGTTTAATCCGAGGTGGGTAAAAACGGTAAGCGCGGCACCTCGTTTGGATATTCCTTTTTGCGCAATTCCGCAGAACTGATGCGGCATCGCGATAGGATGGAGACTCCAGGTAATTTCAACGACATCTTTGAAAGGAAGAAGCGTTTTTTCTACGGTAGGCATGCCCGACTCATCCGGAACCACGGGCATTATTTTGTAAATATCCTGGGTGTTCACAACGGAATCAAACGAATCGACAAATACCGGAGGTTTTTGCAGAATATGAGTGTGTACGCGCGTGAGATCATTCTCCTGATTTTTCAGTACGTAATAATTATCAAGCGAATACACCTCCGTGTAAAAGTTATGTTTCATACACGCGGAAACTATTTCTTTTGCCGTTGATCTTTCGAGCGGATGGGTTTCGACAATACGATCCTTTACCGGATCAATGATGACTCCTCCCGCGTAAGTGATATGCGGATTGGATAGACCCGCATCCGTAATGATCGGGAGTATCGAGTAATGCGGCTTTGCGGTGCAAAGGATGACGGGAATGCCATGGGTAACGATTGCCCGCATGCGGTTTGAAACATCAGCATGAGGATACGGCGAATTGAATCCGATTTTTTCTCCGACAATGACGCCGTCGATGTCGAGTATAAGCCCCGTAATCATGCAACAATTATAGCAGAACCGAAGCCACAAAAGATCGGTATTTTCAAAGTGAACGAATAGTTGTATAGTACGCATACTGCCCCAAAATAATCTTCAATGAAAGAAATAAATTCCCGTCAGGAATCGAGAGAGAGACTTACAGAACGTCCGTTTCATGTCACCATCGTAGGACCCGCTTGCTCGGGCAAGTCTACGTTACTGGGTACGTTACAGGATCACGGGTATAGCGTACATACCGAACCCGAAAATCCCGTTTTCCCGTTATTTGTCGAGAATCCCAAAAAATTCGCTTTTGAAAATCAGTTGCATAAAACAATACAGCTTATGCAATTGGAAATTCTTGATACCAAAGCCGAAGGACTTACCAACCCGCATTTCCGTGAGAGCGGCGTTTTGGCTACCGAAGTGTATAACCGATATCTGCACGATCAGGGATTGTTATCCGACGATCAATACGGATATCTCCATTGGTTACATGAACATCATATGGTAACGTTTCCGAATCCTGATTTGGTTATCTATCTTCATGCGCCTGATGCGGAAATCAGAAAGCGGATGATGAAACGCGACGGATTTGTCGCCCATGACCCGGTAGAACTCCAACCGTATTGGGACCGCCTGTTGGTGGACCTGGAAGACAGAGGAGTACCGGTATATCGCATAAATACCGGCGATCATCCCGTTGGGGTCACGGAAGAGTTGATTATGAGCCAGGTCGAACGGTTGAAAGAGAGTCAAAACAGCAAGCGAACCAAGCCCGCAACCTTGCGGTTCCCGAGTCTCGGGCAACATGCCTCACGATAACCGTTTGTTAGCGTAATGCTTTTTTCCGCAATGCCTCGTGTTGAAATACCCGGTGATAAAAAATGAGCGGTAGGAGGAGTAAAAGATGTGCGATAATCATCGCAATGCGGGGCGTTATCCTATCGGCGACGGCGCCGAGAAGAAGCGCAAACATGCCGAATACGATACTTCCGCCGAAGGATGCAAGGGAACTCATGGTAGCCCGTTGTGACTCGCTAAACTCCTTCTGCATAAGAGAATTCATCGCAACAGTTCCCGCCCCGTAGCTAAGTGAGGTCGTGGACATAAGCGCGGGCGAAAGCACGGTCGGGAAGATGAGCGCCGTGAGATTGACGAGTCGGTTAAAAAGAATTTCAACGTTTAACACGCGGAGCGGGGTAAATCGATCAATAACTTTGCCGCTCAAATGAAAACTGAAGGCGCCGCCGATATGGGACAATGAGTACGAAATTCCCACCGCCCAGAGCGGCCAGAGCGAATGAATAAACGCGGAACGCAAAAAGAAGGTAGACTCTCCTATGCCGAACCGAAGCATGCTTGCGATCGTAAGCATGCGGAGTCGATAGTTATGCCGAAACTGATGTAAAGACGATGAAAGATGGGTAAAAACGTTTGTCGACTGTTTTCCCCGATGCGGCGGTTCCGCAAATTGTAGTGCGATAATGAACGCGGCAATTTGCGGGATCACTGATGCCCACATAACAAGCGGAAACGAACGGGCGGCAAGAAGTCCGCCGATAAACGTTGCCGCCGCCAAGGCAATTTGGAACATGCCGCTCGTTTTGCCGAGATACGTGTGATATTCCTTTTCTTTTCCTGAGGCGGAAAGCGTGTCATGGAGGAGCGCATCGTTGTTGCCGCTATAGAACGCACGCGATACTCCTTGAAACAATGCGCCGATTACCAGCATGCCGTACGACGTTGCCGCCGCGTAACACATAATGCAAAGCACCGAAAAAAACGCGCCGAACACCGCGGTTTTCTTTCTTCCCACAAAGTCGGAAACAATTCCCGTCGGTACTTCAAAGATGGCGGAGAAAAGATAAGCAAGAGAGAAAATACTCATGCCGAGGGTAAAACTCCCCGATACATTTGCAAAATAGATCACGGCTACCGGCGCAAACAGGACAAAGTCCGTACAAAAATTAAACCATGAGAGGAGTCGTATATTCCGATGCATATATGTGCGTATTATAGCGGATTAATAGGGTATCGCAGGATCGGATGAGGATGCCAAGGTATATAATACAAACGGATGTACCGATACCATACCGCTAAGAAAGATTTTGTCGACGTCAGACATCATTCCGATGTCTGACTTGTCGTGCCATCGTTTCTTCAACTTCTTTAGGAACCAAGAATAGAAATCACTGTCCGTTCTGTCTTTGGTCACGTCATTTGGATGAACATACTCCCGGGGATCGGAAAGCAACATGCGGGTCACGGATGAAACCGATAGGACTAACCTTTAGGCCGTCTCGAGTAAATCTCTATACCGGAAGGATAAACGGGGATCTCTTGATTGTTCACGAATGCGTTTTCTGCCATAAAATATCCTGCAATAGGATCGCAGGCGATGATGACGTCTATGCCATTCTCGACCTATTTGAGGCGCCGACTTGTATCAGCAACACTACGCAAACCATGCTATCTCGGCTTAAGATATCGATGCTTACCCGACAAGATGCGGACGAAGTGAAAACCGCACTCTTTGGGAGAGGGAAGATGCCGTGATATAGTTGATCCATATGCGATATGTGGCTCTTCTTCGCGGAATAAATGTCGGGGGAAACAATAAAATTAAAATGGCTGACTTAACGCATGCGGTGGAACATGCGGGTTATACCAACGTCACAACATTTATCCAGAGCGGTAACGTCATATTTGATTCAGAGATGAGTGATCGTGAGAAAATCGCCAAAGATATCGAACGGGTTATTCTGGATGCGTTCAAACTCGTCATACGGGTGGTGATTCGCTCGCTCCCCGAGATGCAAAGAATTGTTGCGAACATGCCTTCGTCGTGGGCAAAAGAGGATCTTCGTAAATATGTTGCGTTCATCAAAGAACCGATGACCGCCGCCGCCGCCGCAAAGGAAATTCCCGTACGTGAGGGCATCGATATCCTCGATGTGGGTGACGGCGTACTTTATATGGCAACAAAAACGGAAGGACTCACCAAAAGCGGATACACCAAAATCGTCGGAACGAAAATATATAACGACATGACAATGCGAAACAGTACTACGACCCTAAAAATACTGTCGCTTATGCGGCAATAATATGCTTCAGTGTCGGTGAAATAATCCGTGGAGTTCTTTGAGCGTGAGGAGTATTTTCGTCGGTCTTCCATGCGGACAAGTGGCGTTGTCGGGAGTTTTCTCCAGTTGATCGGTAATCATTTTCATTTGCTCCGTTGTTAACGGATCTCCCGCCTTTACCGCGGCACGACAGGCGAGGTAGGATAGCATTTCCTTGGATGCCGTATCAACGGATTTGGGAGAGCCCTGTTCTTCGATGTCTTCCAACATATCCCGGATAAGCTCGGGGATATCACGGTCACGAAACAAATCGGGTACATGGGTAACCAGCGTATCTTTCACGACAAATCCGAGAGCGGCAAGCGTATCGCGGTACTCGACAAGCAAAAGTTTTTCCCGGGCGGTGCATCGAAGGGCAAGCGGAGTCGGCAACGCATATCGTCTGGCGAGTTTTGTTTTTTTGCCGTATATCGATGTAAGTTTTGCAAAAAGTATCCGCTCGTGGGCGGCATGTTGGTCGATAAGTTGGATACCTTCGGGCGAAGTGACGATAATATACAGGTTGCTGTACTGCACAAAAACACGGGACACATTGATGATGCCCGTTTCTTGGAGCACCGCTTCTTTAATGCTTTTCCCGGCAACGGTTCCCGTGAGTCCCGCACCGGATCGTTTCCATGATAAGTTCTGAAACGTGAGGTTGTGATTTGCAAGGGTTTCGGTGACGGCTTGTTTTACCGTTTGGAAAATATATTGCCCGTTTGCAAAACGCACCTCTTCTTTTCGGGGGTGAACGTTTATATCGACAAATCCCGGGGGAAGATCGGCAAATAAAACAAAAACGGGATAGGTGGCTGATTCAAGCATCGTGCCGTATGATTCCTTGACCGCCGAGGAAACAACACCGTCACGGACCATACGGGAGTTGATAAATAGGTATTGTTTGGCGGTAGATCGCGCATTGAGTTGCGGTTTGGCGATGAACCCTTCTATCGAAAGATAGGTATCGTTCGTTGTAATGGGAATAAGCAGAGGAAAGACATCTTCTCCCATAATCTGTTCCACGCGTTCCGCGCGTTTATGTGTCGCGGGATAATACAGCAACGTTTTTTTTCCGTGGGTAAGCATAAACTGTACGGACGGATAGCAAAGAGCATAGTTGTTGATGATATCGACACAGAGTCTCAGTTCGGTACGAATCGACTTCATAAACTTCTTTCTTGCCGGGATATGGGCGAATAACTGTTCCGCCGTTACGGTCGTCCCGTATGGCATGCCAACCGACGATTCGTCCATCAATTGTCCGCGTTCGACAGTGATCGAGTACCCCGTAGGGGATTTTGCCGGTCTGCTTTGGATGGTGAGTGTGCTAACGGCGGCAAGGGACGACAGTGCTTCTCCGCGGAATCCGAAACTTTGTGCCGTATGGAGGTCTTCCAATTCACGGATTTTGCTGGTCGTATGCGGTTTCCACGACTCCATAAGGTCTTCTTTGGACATGCCCTCTCCGTCATCGGTAACCCGAAGTACGGTTAGTCCGGCATCTTCGAGGGTAACGGTGATATTGGCGGCTTTCGCATCAAGCGCATTTTCAACCAGTTCCTTGACCGCATACGACGGACGTTCGATCACTTCTCCCGCGGCGATGTTTGCGACCACGAGCTCGGAAAGTTTATGAATTTTTTTCATGGTTCTTGATATCACGACCTTCGTTTCGGGGCTTTTTTTTCCCGAAGCATTTTTTGTAATCGTACCAACGTATTCATTGCCGCAATCGGGGTGATGTTCGACACATCAACACGCAAAAGTTCTTTTATTACCTCCGCGTCCGGAGGAGAAGAAGGTTTCTTAGAGGAATCTGCGGCCGGCATAGTCCCGCGGGATTCCAATGAATGAAGCATAGCGCTTGCGGAGGAAAGCACCTCGTCGGGAATGCCGGCGAGTTTGGCAACGGCGATACCGAACGAATGGGATGCACCCCCGGGGAATAACGTATGAAGAAAAACGGGGCGGTCGGTATTTCCCGCTACCGCCATATGAAAATTTTTGATACGTGACGGATACTTTTCTTGCAGGAGCTGTAGCTCATGGTAATGGGTGGCAAAAAGCGTTTTGGGAGCGGGAGAAAAACCGGTAACCAAATACTGAGCCACCGCCCATGCAAGGGATATCCCGTCAAACGTACTGGTGCCGCGTCCGATTTCGTCCATGATGATGAGCGAGCGGGAAGTGGCATGATGCAATATGTGTGCCGTTTCCGACATTTCCACCATAAAGGTAGAGAGGCCGGACGTAATGACGTCGGATGCACCCGAGCGCACAAATATGCGATCAACGAGTGATAAATGCGCCGAATTCGCCGGGACAAAGCATCCGATCTGATTCATAAGCACGATGAGGGCCACCTGTCGTATGAGCACCGACTTTCCCGCCATGTTCGGACCGGTGATGATTAACAGGCTTTGATTGGTGGTATCCAGATGCACATCGTTGGGAACAAACGGCTCCTCCGTGGCAAGCAGTCGTTCTACGACGGGATGTCTTCCCTGGATAATACGGATCTCCCCCGAATACAGGAGTTTGGGGCGGACGTAGCGATATTTTTTGCTGATATGCGCATAGTTCATAATGCAGTCCAGCATGCCGATCGAATATGCCGCCTTTTGCAGATCGGGAGTAAAAGAAAGAACAAAAGAAAGAATCTCGTTGTACAACGAATACTCCAATTCATTCGCTTTTTCCTGCGCGGTAAGAATGATTTCCTCATGTTTCTTAAGTTCACGGGTGACAAAGCGCTCTCCGTTCACAAGTGTTTGTTTTCGCTCATAGGTAGTCGGTACGAGATGAAGATTCGATTTACTTACTTCGATGTAAAATCCGAAGACCTGGTTATAGCGAACCTTAAGCGAGGCGATGCCCGTTTTTGTTCGTTCGGTTTGTTCCATATCGTTCATCCATGTCCTGCTATGGTCGACGGTTGTACGAAGCGCATCAAGTTCCTTATTGCGACCGTCTGCGATGATACCGCCATTTTTTACATCTATCGGAGGTTCGGCGATGATATCCCGTTCGATCCGATCAACGACTTTTGTAAGTTTATCCGAAATATTTTTGAGAATTTCTTTTCCGATTGCCGTGTCGGCAATTGCGGCGTTGGCAAGCGATTGTTTAATCGCAAGGATTGCCCGTACCGAGTGTTTCAGTGCGATAAGATCACGGGCGTTCCCGATATTGACGGAAAGTCGGGACACCAGGCGTTCGATATCGCCCACGGATTCAAGATTGCTCCGCAACGACTCGCGTCTTCTGTTATCTTCCGTAAAGCAGGCGACTCCGGCATGGCGATCGGTGATGGCGGATTTATCGATAAGCGGTTTTTTCAGCCATGACCGAAGGAGCCTGCCTCCCATGGCGGTAACCGTTTCATCAAGGACTGCAATCAGAGAACCGCGCGTATCATCATCGCGGAGCGTGGCAAAAATCTCGAGATTGCGTGTCGTGGATTTATCAAGAACCATGGTTGATTCCGTTTCATGCAGAATAATTTTTCGTATGTGCTGTACGCGTGATTTTTGCGTTTCCCGAAGATACCCGATAAGTGCCGCGGAGTTTTTTATGGAGAGCGGTTTATCGTCGATGCCGAATGTTTCGAGCGTTGCGATGGCAAAGTGTTCCTTAAGCAGTTTCCGCGCGCGTCCCGCATAGGTATCCCACAGCGCCAGGGGATATATGTTCATGCCCTGTTGCGTTTTGAGAAATTTAAGAAAAGCCGCATCGTTGTACAGCGCGTCGGGGAGAATGCATTCGCTCGGAGAAAGTCGTGCCAGTTCATCCGACAGCCAGGGGAGGTAGTCGCCTTCATGTTCAGAAGCGGCGAAGTACCCGGTAGAAAGATCGGCCGCGGCAAGGGATACGGCATCATCGGCAATAAGGATACTGACAAGATAATTATTTTCCTTTTTCTCCAACGAATTTTCGTCTAACATCGTTCCGGGGGTTACGACGCGAACGACATCCCGTTCGACCAGACCTTTTTTCCCCGGGGGGGAAAGCTGTTCGCAAATGGCGACTTTGTATCCCGCGCGGACAAGTTTCGTAAGATACGTATCGACGGCATGATAGGGAATGCCCGCCATAGGAATGCGACCGTCTTTTCCTCCCGCCTTGCCGGTAAGCGTCAGGTTTAACACTTTTGCCCCTACATGCGCATCTTCCATGAAGAGTTCATAAAAATCCCCCATGCGGTAAAACATAAGACAATCGGGATATTTTTTCCGAATCTCGTTATATTGACGCATCATCGGGGTGGAGAACTCATTCATAGATGCAAGTAACTATAACAAAATGCCCGAAGAATTTCTTTTCTTTTATTATTTGCATATACTAGGGGGATCAATGAAAGATATACGAATTCATCCGAGTTGGAAAAAAGCGTTACGCGAAGAGTTTGAAAAGCCGTACTGGCAATCCCTTACCGATAACGTAAGGGAGCAGTATCGGACTTCGGTCGTGTATCCGCCGGGTCCGTATATTTTTCGGGCTTTTGACGTATGTCCCTTGGATAGGGTGAAAGTCGTTATCATCGGACAGGACCCGTATCACGGTGTCAAACAGGCAAACGGGTTGTCGTTTTCGGTGAATACGGGTTTGCCCCTTCCGCCGTCACTTAAAAATATTTATAAGGAAATTCAAAACGATCTCGGCATTACTCCTCTTGCGGATGGTGACCTGATACGGTGGGGGAAACAGGGAGTACTGCTGTTAAATAGCGTGCTTACTGTGCTTGCCGGAAAGCCCGGTTCCCATGCGGGTATCGGATGGGAAACATTTACCGATGCGGTCATCCGCGCCGTCAATACAGAGAGGAAGCATGTGGTCTATATGCTTTGGGGAAAATACGCGCAGAACAAAGGTGCGATGATCGATACCGCGGAGAATTTAGTGCTTACGTCCGCGCATCCGTCGCCCTACTCGGTATCGATGTTTTATGGGCACCATCACTTCAGCCGTTGCAACACCTACCTTTCGGAGCACGGCATGGACCCCATCGACTGGCGGTAAGCGTCATCCCGCTTATCCCCCGAGTGAAAAATAACGCGCTTTTGCGGTATAATACCTACACTTGCGGGATCGTATAACGGTAGTACGCATCCCTCTGGAGGATGTTATCTTGGTTCGAATCCAAGTCCCGCAGCATATACAAAAATTGCCCTGAAAAGGCATTTTTTGTATATACAGAGATTTAGGATGAGAACCAACTGCCAACAGGCGTATGGTTCGGGAGTATGAAGCATTATTGAAACAACGATTTCAATAATAGCGAAATACTCATGAAACCCCGCTTTGCGGGGTGAACATCATCCAAGTCCCGCAGCAAAATTGAGATATACTACCAATATATGAATAAAACGCACATCCATATTATTAAAACTGGCGGAACAATAGAATTTAAGGATCCAGGATACGAAAACGTTAATACACAGATGATGAAACTTGATACCTCTATAGATACGTACCTCAAAAATATGGTGAAGCCACACTTTGCCTACACCATTGAATCGGTTTGTGAAAAAGATAGTCGAGATGTTACTGACGAAGACCGCAATAAACTTATCAATGCAATCGAGCATACTTCTCACTCAAATATTGTTATTACCCACGGTACTTATACCATGGGACAAACCGCCAAATACTTAAATAAACATTTTATTGGCAAAGACTTAAAGAAAAAAATTATCCTGACAGGATCTATGATCCCTGTTGTTGGATTCTCTATGTCAGATGCAGCATTTAATCTTGGCTACTGCATGGCATCATTCGATCATTTAAAACCAGGAGTCTATATAAGTATGAATGGTGGAATATTCAAGCCTAATGAGGTAGAAAAAAACTCAGAGCTACTCAGATTTGAATAAGCTATAACGACCGTATGGTCCGTGACCGGCACGCTCAGCATATACAAAAATTGCCCTGAACGGGCATTTTTTGTATATACAGAGATTTAGGATGAGAACCAACTGCCAGCAGGCGTATGGTTCGGGATTGAGGAGCCGTTATCGCAACAACGATTGCGATAACAAGCGGATCAGTCATGGAGTCCCGCCCTGGCGGGACGAATATCTTCCAAGTCCCGCAACAAACAAGCGTGTCTTTATATCTTCCTGCTATCGTACGCCCAGTGGAGGAGTGCCTGTCGCTGTCGGGGTCGGCAGGATTCATCATACGGCATACAATATTTTTTGATCTGACTCACATGCCGTCGAATGGCGAGCCATCGTTTGATTTGCCGTTCGTCGTCCTCATGGCGTCTTCCCCGATAGTAACGGCAATACCATTGGAACCACCCGCGGGGATCGTCGGGATGTATCCAGTGCTTTCGTATCCATTCGGTAAGCGATTGACTTGCCGATACGCCGAAATAATTGATTGATGGGTCTGACTTTTCCGGGGAAAGTTTGGCTTTTGCAAACCAGTTCTTGGGAAATTCAGCGATGCAGTCGGTCATATATTTCCCCCCGAACACGCCCATCTCAAGCATTTGTTTCGGGGTAAGGTCCGGAGTAAATCGGGGATCAAAGTTTTTCCCTTCCGGTTCGGTGAGAACATACCGATAATTCCTCTGCATTTTATCGTTAACGACAATGGTCTTAGGGTGCATGGGATTTCGGGGGCAGTGGTATAAAGACGCTGGTTCGTTTTTTGTATGCTTCAAAATCTTTTCTTCCCTCGTATTTTTTCTCAAGAAGCGGAACGCCCGAAACAAAAAGTATGAGTCCCGTTATCGTGAGAGGGCCGATAACGGTGATCCAGGCGCCGGGCAGAGATACGGCTATCAAAAATATACCCCACCACTGGGTGACTTCTCCGAAGTAGTTTGGATGACGGGAGTATCGCCAGAGCCCGCTCTGGAGAATCTTCCCCTTATTTTTGGGATTGGCGACAAATGTCGCTAACTGCTTGTCGGCAGTGTGTTCAAAGTAAAATCCGATGATCCATACGAGAAGACCAGCAAAATCCGTATAGCCGAAAATTGAAGAGGCGGACCGGTTTATGAATATGATCGGGAGGGCGATAATATACAAAAGCAATCCTTGAAGCATGAAGACCTGCAGATAACTCCGGAGGTAAAAATACTTCCATGTTTTTCTCCATTCCTGATATCGCGAGTCTTCCGTTTTCTTTTTATTTCGGTGATAAATATGCCACGCAAGGCGTATTCCCCAGATACTTACCAAAATATCAGTGACGAACGCTTTTCGTGAGAAACCGAAGAGGGAAAAAGCGGTCCACGCGATGAGTATAAAACCCATCCCCCATGCGATATCCGCGACGTCATTCCGACGATTGGCGATCGCAATCAGATACCAAAGGGTCATA
Organism: Patescibacteria group bacterium; assembly: GCA_049322955.1. GTDB lineage: Bacteria > Patescibacteriota > Microgenomatia > UBA10105 > UBA927 > UBA927. Next base: position 211,358 of record JBMOPU010000033.1, read on the forward strand.
TATCCCCAAAGCGTTATCGCCAAAAAAATTAAATCGTTCATACCCGAAGTTTGGTTGCGATAAAAAATGTCAAAACTGACGTGACTGCTGAAATACCCATACCCCACAGAAGGTCAATGATGGTGATATTCAGCGGCCAATTCTTGATGGTGGCAAGGTTGGTGAGGTCATAGGTGGCGTATGTAACCAGTCCGAACAGTAAGCCGCTGGTCAGTACTTGCATCCACGTTTTTTTGCCGAGAGCGGGTTCCAAAACAAAAAAAACGAGCCCCGCGATAAATATGAGATAAAAAATAAATGCCGCTATCAAGTTGGGAGATTTTGCCATCAGATAGCCCAGATGTTTTGCGTACAGATCCTTTGCCAAAACCGTGAGCCAAAGCATGTCTATTGCGAGAAAAACCGCAAGCGCAATACCGTAGAGTTTGATAAACATATTCCTGCTATCCCGCGGGGGATCCTCCTTCATTAACTGTACTCTGATATCGGCCATGGATACAAGTGCATGATATATACGATCCGTATGTTGCTTCGAATTCGCCATGGACAGTAGATTTTGGTACGATAGATTACATGAGAAAAATTATCGTGCTCTCGTTTCTCTCACTCGACGGGGTAATGCAGGCACCCGGAGGACCGGAGGAAGATACCAGCGGTAATTTTCTCTACGGCGGATGGACGGTGCCCTACTTCGATTCTGCCGCGGGGAGCATTATGGCAAAACAAATGAGTGCTCCCGCAGACCTCCTGCTCGGGAGAAAAACATTCGAAATTTTTGCCTCCTATTGGCCTACGCATGAATCGGATTGGCCGGGCATTAACGCGATGACGAAATACGTCGTATCAAACACGCTGACATCTCCTGCCTGGGAAAATTCCGTGGTGCTATCGGGTGATGTTGTGGAAAAACTGAAAAAGCTCAAACATCAGGAAGGAAATAATTTACAGGTGCACGGGAGCAGTGAACTCATTCAGACGCTTCTTTCCAACGACCTCGTTGACGAGTTCTGGTTGAAAACGTTCCCGGTAACTTTAGGGAACGGGAAGCGACTCTTTGCTGACGGTACCATCCCCGCATCTTTTACCGTACACGACGTAGAGGTCACTCCCAAAGGAGTTATTGTTGCAACCTATAAACGGGCGGGAGATATACAAACCGGATCGTTTTAATATGCTTATCTTTCATGTGTTGATCGCCGTTATCGGACTTGTACACGCGGTCGTTACCGCGCTTTTTCCGTCGGAGACAAAACTCCGTGTATCCGCCGTACTTGCGGGATGTACGCTGGGAAGCGGAATCATATTGCTTTTCACCTCTTCCTCCGGGGTTGCGGCGGTGTGCGTACGGGGTATACTTTTTCTCGGGATAATCGGCGTATGTTCCTTTATCGCAAAAAGAAAATTATCCCGCTCATTGCTTTACTAATGCTTCCGCCTCCACTATAGTGAGTGTTCGTATGCCGACTCTTTCCGATGATCAACGACGGGCACTTTCCCATGTGATGGAATGGTACCGAAAGGATCGGGAAAGTATGCAGTATGTGACCCTCGGGGGCTATGCGGGAACGGGGAAAACAACCCTTATCGGGCTTATACGCAAAGAACTTCACACAATTGATCCCGGACTTAAGGTCGGTTTTGTCAGTTTCACGGGGAAAGCGGCGCGTATTTTACAATCCAAGGTAAAAGAAGCCGGAGTATTATTCCGACAGGATAGTGTCGGGACCATTCACTCGCTCATATATACGCCGATTCTCAATGCGAGTGATGAAATCGTAGGGTGGAAAACCAAGGATTCCATAGAAAAAAATCTTATTATCATCGACGAAGCCTCCATGGTGGATGCCGTTATTTGGGAACATCTCCTGTCTTACCGGGTTCCGATGATCGTCGTCGGTGACCACGGGCAATTGCCTCCCATTAACGGAACATTTTCACTCATGCAATCGCCGAACCTTCGGTTAGAAGAAATTCACCGACAAGCCCGCGAAAATCCGATTATCGCCCTGTCCATAACCGCGCGCGAGCAGGGGTTTATCAAACCGGGGAGATACGGCAAAAACGTCATGAAATACGGCAGAGATGATGTGGACACGGGAGAAGCCATGCAGGAGATGCTCACCAACTACCGTGATGACATGCTCATCCTTTGCGGGTACAACAAGACGCGGAAAAAGCTGAATACCTTTATCAGAAATTCTTTGGGGTTTGATTCGCCCGATCCGGTGCCCGGAGATAGGGTTATTTGTTTGCGAAATAACCACAAGGCGAAAATCTATAACGGTATGTTGGGAACCGTTACGGCAATTTCCCGAAAAAACGACCATGTCTATGCCGCCGATATAGCGCTTGATGGGGAAGAGAGTGAATACTCGGGTCTTATTGCCGTTGAACAATTTAATGCCGATTCCGCCCTCAACTTTACCCAAAATCGGCGCATGTATAACGGCATCGACTTGTTTGATTTCGGTTACGCACTTACGGTGCACAAAGCACAGGGATCGCAGGCAAAAAAAGTCGTGCTGTTTGAAGAACGATTTGCCAAAATGACCGATGAGGACTGGAGAAGATGGTTATACACGGCGGTGACCCGTGCTGAAGAAGAACTCACTATCTTTCCCTCCCCGTAAAACGGTATACTATAAGGTATGGCAGAATCTACAATCGACGCCGTCTATGTCAAAAGTATTAACGGCACCGACGATATTATCAATGACAACAAACCGAAGGTAACATTCATCGGGCGTTCGAACGTGGGAAAGTCGAGTTTGATTAACTCCCTCACCAGCACCAAACTCGCGCGAAGTAGTAGCAGACCGGGGAAGACGGTAAAGTTGGATTTCTTTCTCATAAATCGGGCGATATTTTTTGTCGATCTTCCCGGTTACGGATATGCGAGGCGAAGCAAAGAGAGTCTGGAACATTACCGAAAACTTATCGCATGGTATCTGTTCCGTTCCGGCGTGGTACATAAACTCATTGTGCTCATTATCGATGCCAAGATCGGGATTACCGACTATGATCGCGAATCAATAAACCTTCTTATCGACCATCATTTGCCGTTTGTCGTGGCGGCAAATAAAGTCGATAAGTTGAAAGCAAATGAGCGGCATGCACAACTTACCGCCATCCAAAACGAGCTCGGCGAAATTCCCATGATTGTCTACTCATCCGTAACGGGTGAAGGCAAAGGCGTATTGATGAATCTTATTCTCAAAAAATAACCGGTGCGATTTCTGTGTGCATATGGATAAAATCCCCGTTATTACCGTTGTTCAGGATATGGACAAAGCAGTCGCCGTGATGCGGGAGGCGGGAAACTGGCTTCTTACCAGCGGGAAAAATCCCAATAAATGGTGGCACCCCGATTCCCTTACAACGGATTTTTTGCTCAGATACGTCAAACCGCATGAGTTTTATGTGATAACGGTCGATGGCATTTCCGCCGCGGCGGTAGTACTTCAAATAACGGATACCCCTCAGTGGAATCATATTGACGGCGATCATCCCAAACGTGCCTTATACATTCATTGGTTATGCGTCGCACGCAAATTCGCGGGCAAGGGTATGCCATCCCGTCTCATTGCCCTTGCGGAAGCGACCGCAAGAGATAAGGAAGTAAGGTTCCTTCGAGTCGACACGAATGCCGATGAACCGAAGTTGCGACGTATGTATGAGTCATGGGGATTTGTGGGTATTGCGGAGCGTAATGAGGGATATCGGAAAACAATTTTTTATCAGAAGGAAATCGAATGATGAAAATAAAACTGCTGTCATGGAATATTTGGGGCGGCATTATGTTTCCCGGGATTCTTGGATATCTTGCCGAGACGAATGCCGATATCGTCGCACTGCAGGAAGTTTGTGAGGAGGAGGGGAGCAATACGGCAGAAAAACTTGCCGAACGGCTCGGCTACCAGTATTGCTATGCATACAATATGGATTGTTTATGGGAAGGAAAAGCAACCAGGCGGGGGAATGCGATACTCTCAAAATATCCGATTAGGACTATGCACCATTATATACTCTCGTCGGTGCTTCCGAGAACGGCAATTCGTGGGGATATTGCGATAGGAAACAGCGTGCTCCATGTCATTTCGATCCATCTCGTTCCGCATTTTCCCGATACGCCCCACCTCCAACGGGAACAGGTGACTTCCTTAGTCCGCGACCTTCCGAAGGAAAAGACGGTCATCATGGGAGACATGAACAATGTACCGACAAGTGACCCGTTAACCGTCATGACGCAGTACTTTACCGATTCAGACGTACGGGGAGTACCGACCTGGTGTTTGTACCCCGACGGACCCGCTCATGAAAAAAAAGAAAGCGTCGTTTGGAAATATGACTATATTTTATCGACAAGTGATCTTTGCGTAACAGACTTTGCGGTGGGGACGAGCAACGCTTCCGATCATCTTCCCGTCATCGCCATGCTTACGCTTCCTGAATAAACTTTCAGGGATTATACCGGGTAATGTGATACACTCCGAATTGCGCTTTTGCGCTTGTGAAGATGCATCAAATCCTAGTAACCATACGAAAAAATTATCCGTTCGCCCTTCTGTGGCTCACCATCCTTTTGTTTATTTCATATTTTTCCTATGTGGGATTCAACAGGCACGATAACTTTCATTCAAGAAGATTAGACTTGGGAAACATGGAACAAACAGTGTGGAATGTCATGCGTGGGAACGGTTTCGTGTTGACGGATCCCATGGGGAACGGAACCATCTCCCGTCTTGCCGTTCATGCGGATTTTTTGCTCATCGTTATAGCACCCCTGTACCGCCTCTGGCAGGATCCCCGAATGCTTATTCTTATTCAGGCGGTTGTCGTCGCAATGGGAGCGATACCGGTCTATTGGTTGGCGATACGCTATATCGGCAATCGGAGCACGGCCTTGCTTTTTGCCGTGGCATACCTTTTGTATCCTCCGATTCAACGCATGGTGCTCCATGATTTCCATGCGGTTGCCCTTTCAATGGCACTTTTGCTGTTTGCCCATTGGTTTATGGAGGAAAGGCGGTACGGCCTCTTTATCGTGACGGCGTTCTTCGCGGGTCTCGGCAAAGAAACCGTTTGGATGCCGGTTGCACTCATGGGATTGTATATCTTTTTTTTCCAGAAAAATCGAACGGTCGGCGCGATATGCACACTCGTGGCAGGAGGAATATTTTATTATCTCATGTGGCATGCCATACCTGCCGTAACCTATGACAAACAGCATTTTGCATTACAGTACCTATCGGAATTCGGTGAGAACCAGAATGCTATTATATTTTCCATACTGGCAAATCCTTTCGCGGTGATAACCACCCTCTTACGACCGGACAGGCTTTTCTATTACTCTCAATTGCTGTTCCCGGTGGGATTTCTTCCCGTATTTGCTTCGCCGTATCTGCTCTTTGCCGCACCGAGTATGCTGATTAATGCGTTAAGTTCCAACGCGCATATGCGTCAGATTGACTATCAGTACACCAGCGAGATAATTCCGTTTATTTTTGTGGCCGCGATTGTCGGGTATGCAAACATACGTTCCATTGTTTTGCGTTATGCAATATTCGGAGGAACACGGGTTGTCAGATGGTTGTCATTGTCGGTTATCGGAACCGCGATATATGCGTCGTACCTCTGGGGAGAGTTGCCGTTAACGCGTCAGGATAGGTTTTTTTATTTTATCTGGGCATTACCGGAAACATCTGTAATGAAGGCAATTGAAGAACGGATACCAGAGTCGGCAAGTGTATCGGTGACCAATAATATCGGCTCTCATTTTGCGAAACGGAAGGAATTGTATAATTTTCCGGTCAACGCAATGTCGTCAGACTACGCCGTGGTACGATTAGGTGATCAGTATGCTTGGCCAAGCGGTAACACACAGCGTGAAACGGTGGATGCTCTGCTTGGAAGTTCCGACCATACGCTCATTGCCCATGACGGGGAATTTTATGCGTTTATAAAGAAATAACTATGAAAAAAATTGATGTCAGTATTGTTGTTCCATTGTACAACGAAGAAGAAAGTCTCAATGAGCTTGTCATGAAAACTGATCAGGCATTTGCTGGTTCGAAAAACGTTATCGAGTACATCTTTATTGATGACGGCAGTACGGACGGTTCTTATAAAAAATTACTTTCGCTTCGGAAAAAAACAAAAAACTGCGTTACGATCATTCGGTTACGAAAACGCTCGGGCAAATCAGCGGCGCTTGCACAAGGATTCGGCTATGTGTCGGGAGAGTATATCGTCACCCTTGATGCCGATTTGCAGGACGATCCCTTTGAGGCGCAAAAACTCGTAAGCCGTATGCATGATTCGGTCGATATGATTGTCGGTTGGCGTGAGAAAAGACAGGATTCTCAGGGTAAACTTGGCGTTTCAAAACTGTTTAATTGGGGAGTATCACTGTTTTCGGGTATCCGATTGCATGACATGAATTCCGGTCTCAAGGTAATGCGAAAAATCGTGGCGGATGAGATTGATCTTTATGGAGAATTACATCGGTTTATACCCGTGTTGGCACACGCGCGTGGATTCCGGGTTATTGAGGTTCCCATCCTTCATCATGCGAGAAAGTTTGGAAAATCGAAATTCGGAGTAGAACGGGTATTTGCGGCCTTTGATTTGCTCTCTACCTTGTTTCTTTCGGGATTCGGTACCAGACCGCTTATTGTGTTTGGACCTGTCGGAGTGGGGTTGGTGGGAGCGGGAATCATTGCGCTTACCTATCTGTCGACATTGCATTTTTTGGGACAATCCATCGGTACGCGCCCGCTTTTATTGCTCGGGGTGTTATGCATCGTATTCGGGGTACAGCTTCTTTCAACGGGGTTGTTGGGTGAACTTATTATTAGTACATCCGCCGGGAGGAGAAAAGTATCCGTCTCGTCGGTGATAAAACCGCAATGAAGATATCGTTTGATGCTTGGGTCATTTTCGGATTTTTAGCACAGTTCGTTTTTTTTCTCCGGTTCGCCGTACAGTGGTGGGCATCGGAAAAAGAAAAAAAGAGTGTCGTGCCGCTCAGTTTTTGGTATCTGAGTATTGTCGGGTCTGTGATGATACTTATCTATGCGATACGTCGGGAAGATATTGTGTTTATCACCGCGCAGTTTTTGGCGCTTATTATCTATATACGCAATATCATGTTGCACAAACAGAATACACAGATATAAAAAACCGGCCCCTACAGAGCCGGTTTTTATATCGTATAAGTAGATTACTCGACCGTTACCGTTCCCTTCATCCCCATAGCCCGATGTTTTCCGACGGAACAGTAGTATTCAAACGAGCCTGCTTTGTCCGGGGTGAACTCAACGGTATCCGTCTCACCGCCGTTTATGACCTTTGTCTTTACCCCGAGCTCATCAATCACAAAGTCATGCGGCATTTTGCCGGTGTTTTTGAGGGTAAGTTTGACAGTTTCTCCTTTTTTGAATGTTAGGGTTGCAGGAGCAAATTTAAATTCAAACCCTTCTACGGTGATTTCTTTCACTGTTCCTTCTTCCATAATCCCTGACGGGCTGGAAGAGTCTGCGGGAGTTACGGTTTCCTGCATCATCTTCTTTTCCGATTCCATGCTATCGGATTGCGGTTTGGTGTTCGTTACATACCAAATGCCACCCGCGGCAAGAGCGATCAATATCAATACGATGACGATATTATTTTTCATAATTTTTATCTCCTTTGTATTTTATATTACAGTATAAAATATCGGGACGCGAGTATCACTTTGCACTCGGCGTTGATTCCTCCATGCGTCGGAGAATTGGGTTGATTTGAATGTTTTGCGCGGTAACTGATCCGTCGGCATTTTCCGATCCGAATACGGCGACTTGAGTTCCCGATATGAGATCGGATATTGTTCCTTCCGAGGCTTTGTTTATCTGCGTTTTCTCGGAAAGCAGGATGATTTTACTGCTTCCGTCAGGAAGCTTCACCGTGATGGACTTGGCGTCCGTTTTCATGATTTCTCCTCCCACCGGTCTTAATCCGCCGCGCATGCCGTTTCCGGTTCCCATCATCGTTCCCGCTCCTCTGCCTGAGAAATTAGCGCTTCCCCGGGTGAAAAACTGCCCGCGTTTGGTTTGTTGATACTTTGTGCCCGCAAAAAAACCGCCGCCAGCCGCAATCGCGACTCCCAAGACAATGACCATCATTTGTTGTTTCATACGTATGCTCCTCCTTTGTTCATTATCATATAGTCTGCTGAAATACTGCTGAATTTATACAGAGAAAAAGTAATACGAGTTATCGTTCGGCTACAGCCATGCCGCGTGTCGGGGGAAAAATTGGTAATTTTGCCTCGGGAGGTTCACTCGTATCGCAATGCCTCAATAGGTTGCAAGTCTGCGGCTTTGCGGGCTGGGTACCATCCGAACAATATCCCTATTGCACCCGACACTCCGATAGCGAGTATGACGGCATACGGTGATACGGTAAACGGCATGTTCATTACTCTGGTAAGCGCGTAGGAAATTGCAATGCCCAAGAGCATCCCCGCAAAGCCGCCGATAATCGTTAAAAGAATCGCTTCCGTCAGAAACTGGGTGATAACAATTTTTTTGGTCGCCCCTAATGCTTTGCGTAGTCCTATTTCCCTCGTACGTTCCGTAACGGTCACGAGCATTATGTTCATAATCCCGATACCTCCCACCAGAAGAGAAATGGCGGCTATTCCTCCCAATAAGGTGGTAAATGTTCCCGTGACCTGCGAGACGGTACTCAAAATATCATTCTGCGAAAGAATCATAAAATCTGCGCCCGCGGGATCGGAAATACGATGCCTGTTCAAAAGAAAATACCCTACCTCATTTTGCGCATCGGTCATGACGTCAGCGCTTTTTGCCTCTATGGCGATGCTGGATAAATGGCTTGCACCGAAAAGTATTTTTTGTGCGGTGGAAAGGGGAACATAAATGGCATTATCGGGATTAGTAAAGCCGGTTCCTCCTTTGCTGGCGGTAATTCCTATCACGGTAAGCGTTTGTCCGTTTATTCTGATAGTTTGCCCGAGCGGATCAATGCCTTCACCGAATAAATCAGAAGCGACCGTAGGACCAAGCACCGCAACTTTTGATAATGCCGAAATATGAGACTCGGTAATGAATGTTCCTGAAGAAAGGGTGACTTTCCGCATGTCGGCGTATTGCGGTTCGACGCCGGTTATTTGCGTGTTCGTGTTATTTCTGCCGGCTGTCACCTGACTTCGACCGCTATACTCCGGGGAGACACGGGAAACGGTGGAAAGCGACGGTGCCGACTTTATCGCTTCAGCATCCGCATTCGTAAGCGTCGTGCCTCCTCCGGCGGCACCCCGTATGCCGCCGCTACTCATACTTCCTGGCTGTACCGTCAGAATATTTGAGCCCAACGATTGAATCTGATTTTCGACGGATTTTTGACTGCTTTGTCCGAGACTGATAAGTGCAATCACGCTTCCGATGCCGATAACAATCCCCAGGATTGCAAGCCCCGTTCTCAGCTTGTTGATCGAGAGTGTTCCCAACGCTTCGATAAATATTTCCCGGTATTCCATAGGATTATCTCGCAACTTTTGTGCGCTTGATATTTTTTTTGTCCGATATAATCTTGCCGTCCTTGAGAATAATGATGCGCGTTGCATGGTTTGCAATATCCGGTTCATGGGTAATCATCACGATGGTATGTCCCGCATCGTTTAAGTCTTCAAATATCCTCATGATTTCGTCCGCCTGATGCGAAGCAATGTTTCCCGTCGGTTCATCGGCAAGAAGAATCGCGGGATTCATGGCAAGACCGCGTGCTATGGCAACGCGTTGCTGTTGTCCCCCTGAAAGTTGATTGGATGTATGTTCCATACGATCCTTCAGTCCCACCATTTCCAGATATTTTTTTGCCCGTTTGAGACGTTCTTCTTTGGGGATTCCGGCATACATCAGGGGAACGGTTACGTTTTTTATTGCGGTGGTGCGGGGAAGCAGATTGAACGCCTGAAATATAAAACCGATTTTTTTATTTCGTATGACTGCCAGATCATCTTCGGATAGCGAGGATACTTTCTCTCCGTCAAGTATATACATGCCGCTCGTAGGGAGATCGAGAGCGCCGAGGATGTGCATGAGGGTTGATTTCCCCGATCCCGACGGTCCCATGATGGCGACGAATTCTCCCTTTTTGATTTCAAATGAAACATCATCGAGAGCGATGGTTTCTATCGCTTCCGTCTTATAGATTTTAGTGATATGCCGAATAGAAATCATACCTGGCGTGAAATATCTACCATTGCGTTTTACGCGATGGTGCGTTTAATTTTCTTTACTCCAATACATACTTTCCTCGACAGTTATCTAACCCACGCCCAATGAAGGGAAAAGTTTCGAAATTTTTCCTCCCCGGTCATACATATTATCTGCCGATCATTTGTATTTGTCTGTTTCCGCCGCTTCCGGTTCGGCCGAACGGGCTAAAAACGGAGGGAGAGGAAGCGGATGTGCCGTTGCCGGTCGCCGTAGTCATTGAGGTTACGACAATATCGCCTTCAGAAACGCCCGAGATAATTTCCGCCTGACTGTCGCTTATAAGACCCGTTTCAACCTCAACCTGGCTTACCTCGTTATTTTTCATGATCCGCACGGTCGTCTGTCCGTTTGTTGTGGTCAAGGCTGTTGCGGGAACCACAAGCACATCATCTTTTGTTGCGGTGATGATAGAGGCGCTGGCTGACATATTGGGGAGCAGTCCCTCAAGCGGCGAGTCAAGTTTGACGATCGCAGGATACGTTGTGACTCCCGATGATTCCGTACCGATCGTATCGATGCTGACGACTTCTCCGGTAAAGGTTTTATCGCCGAATGCGTCAAAGGTAAGCGTTGCTTTATTACCCGCTTTAATTCTGGGCGCATCGATTTGAGTGACATTAAGACTGATCGTGGGAGGCGCCGATGTTTTGACGCTGGCAATCCGTTGCGATGTAGAACCTCCTGAGGAATTTGTCTGTGCGGTGATAACCGTTCCCGGTTGCAGGGAAAGTCCTGTTATGGTCCCCGAAATCGGCGCAACAATGATGGCCGAAGATTGCTGGTAGGAATACCATGCAGAAGAGAGAGATGTCTGTGCCTGTATGATCGCTTTTTCCTGAATTTTATATTTCGCCTCCGATGCAAGCCAGTCATTTTGTGTGATGACAAAATCCGTAAGCTGACGGTTTGCGGTATTGGGAGTATCATCGGCATTTTCATATGTGGCGTTCGTCGCCTTGCTCATGTAGGACTCCCATTCGGTCAATAGTGTTGATTGGATTGTATAGAGGTTTGCCTTTGCGGTTTCAAGATTGTTTTGTGCGCTTTGATAACTCGCATATGCCTGCTGTGACCGCTGTTGACCCGTAAGATCAAGATCGAGTTGTGCTATTTTGTCTCCCGCTTTTACGGTGTCGCCGTCTTTGACATAGACGTCGGTTACCACACCCGACGCCTGTGTTGTCACTTCAGCGCTATTTGCGCTCGAAACTTGTCCGGATACCGATACTGCGGCAACCAATGTGCCTTTTTCTACAATCGCCGTCTGATAGACCGGTGTTGTTTTTTTGGAGGTGGAAATCTTCTGAATGCCGAACCACCCGATGACAAGAATTAACAAAATCACCCCGCCCTTTTTTATCCGGGGAAGCGTGAGAAAGCCCTGATACACTCGTTTCATACCGTCCATCATACCGGTGCATACTGAAGTAAAGCTGAAGGTTTTTGATACGGGTTTTTGTTTCATACGAATGTAACGGTAAAGGTGCTCCCCCCGTTTATTTTACTTGTCGCGCTTATCGTTCCGTTATGCGCGGTCATTATTTTCTTGGCGATGGATAAGCCCAACCCGTAGCCGTTTTTGGCGTTTTTCGTCCGTGCGGTATCAGCACGATAAAATCGGTCAAAAATACGAGGCAGATCTTTTTTGGCGATACCGATCCCGTCATCGCTGACGGTGAGCATTACTCCTTTATCTTTTTTCTCGGTGTGAATATTGATCGTTCCGTTATTTTTTCCGTATTTGATCGCATTATCCAAAAGGATAACGATGAGATCCCGGATGCTATAACGGTTACCGAAAATGGTGTGGTCGACTACCGGACCCGTGATTGTTATATGTTTTTCTTCGGCAAGAGGGGTCATCTGTTTTATGGCTGAAACAACGGTATCCCGAAGGGAAAATTTCTCGAAGGAATTCGTTATGGGCTTTTGATAACGGGTAAGCGAAAGCAAAGAATCGGACAGTCTTTGGAGCGTATCGACATCGGCGATACTTTCTTTTATGACGGTTCTTGCCTCGGCAAGACTCAGATGCTTGTCCCGCAGTGATACTTCCATCGTGCTCTTTAACGCGGTGAGCGGGGTTCTGAGTTCATGGCTCGCATCCGATATGAAACGGTTTTGTTCATCGACCATATCGGCTATCGGAGTAAGGGTTCTTCCCGCAAGGAGATAGCCAAGTGCTCCGGCAAGAAAAAATATTGAACCGTTCACGAGCGCCAACATGGTGAGTATTCTGTTTTTGACGTAGAGCAAAAGTTCCGGATCGGGGAGCGGAGGGGGAAAGTTCTCACTGAGTGGAATCACCACTGTGTCCCGGAGTCTGTTTTCAATACGATACCGCTGAATTCTGCTCATCCGTTCGAGTTCTATGGTCAATGCCCGGTAAATGACCGCGCTAAAGGAAAGACTGACGAGCATGATAATCAGTAAATACCAGGCGGTGAGTTTGAGACGTGCGGTTTGAAATATGCTCATATGCAGATTTTATACCCGAATCCGCGTACAGTGCGGATAAGATGTTCCGACTCTGGATATGATGCGTCTATTTTATTGCGAAGATTTTTTATATACACCTCGATCGTATTGGGGAGTATGTCCGCGTCATAATCCCATACATGCGCGATGATCTGATCACGACTGAGCACCGTGTTCGGGTGACGCATGAGATACTCCAGAAGAGAAAATTCTTTGCTGGAGAGGGGTATGGTGACACCGCTTCGTTTCACTTCATAGGACCGCGTATCGAGGGTAAGGGGCCCGACGGAAAGCATTGTTCCGAGCGAGGATTTGGGTCTTCGGGTAAGCGCCCTGATACGGGCAAGGAGTTCTTCGAAAGAAAACGGTTTGGTCAGATAATCATCCGCTCCGCTATCAAGCCCCGTTACTTTGTCTTCCGTTTGTCCCTTGGCAGTGAGCATAAGGATCGGCGTATGGATGTTTGCGTGACGGAGTTTTTTCGCGATGGTGATGCCGTCCATCCCCGGCAACATGATATCAAGCAATATGCCGTCGTATTCTTCGGCGGATGCCATGTCATAGCCGTCCGTTCCCGTGTATGCCACGTCCACGGCATACTTTTCCTGCTCAAGTCCTTTTTTTATTGCGGCGGCTATCTTATGTTCGTCTTCGACAACGAGGATTCTCATGCCCTCATTATAATCGCTTTACTGAAAACGGGCTGAAAGGGGAGTGGCGGGGATAACTTATTTGGCGCCGAAAAATTGCAGAATGTTTCCCTCGGGATCGGCAATCGTCATACACCATACCGTTCCCGTCGGAGAAAGGAACGGCTTGGCTATCCAGGTAACCGGTTTATCCTTGATTTCCTCATAGGAAGCGGAAATACTCTCCACGGGAAACCCGATCATTATCCGGTACGGATCCTTATTGCTTCCTTGTACTTTGTCGTGTTTCCCGACGGCAAAAAAGGTGTCTCCGAAATCAAAATCAATGCAGGAATCATCCGGTAGTGTGGTTTTCCCCCGGACTGAAAATCCTAAAACATCCCGATACCATTCGGCGAGTTTTTCGTGATCTTGGGACCATATGATTGCGGAAAGGGTTTTGGCTCGAAGTTTCATAGATAATCTCTGACGATTTACCTATATAATAGTAGGAATGACACGGAAGTCAACAACGTATGAGAACGGCAATTCCTTATAAAAAACCCGCACGCATTCCTTTTACCCGTGAAGGATATCAGGAGATTCTCAAACAACAGAAGGAGTTTCTTCATGACAGACCAGCCGCGGTCGAAAATCTGAAGAAAGCCAGGGAAATGGGTGACCTTTCGGAAAACGGTTATTACAAAGCCGCCCGACAACGCCTTTCTTTTATCGACGCACAGCTTCGCAGACTGGATCGCTTGGTCAGGTTCGGGAGCGTCATTGATAAACCCGTGCTTACCGGGGTTATCGGATTCGGATCTACCGTTACGTTATCGGGTGCCGCGATGCGGCGTACGTTCACGATCGTCGGAGGATATGAGTCCAATCCCGCGGAGAACTCCATATCCCATATTTCCCCTCTGGGTAAAGCCCTTATGGGACACAAGGCAGGTGATAGGATTGCGCTTGATGCCCCGAAAGGGAGGGTAGAATATACGATCGAGTCGGTGACCTGAAAAACATTCGGGTGTTATGATAGTGATACGGAACAATAAAGGAGGAACCATGAAACTTAAAATGTCAGCATTCGATTGGGCGGCATGGATTTTTGTCGTAATAGGAGCAATTAACTGGGGACTGACCGGTCTGTTCTCATTCGATGTGGTGCAGATTGTTTTCGGCACCAGTCCGTGGCTTGCAAAGCTCGTTTATGCGCTGATAGGGACGTCCGGTGTTTATTGGCTGGTGAAGCTTATCCGGTAAGAGTGCGGTTCTCTTTTTTTGTGAAATAGGTTACTATACACTTCATGAAAAAGCTGTTGGGTGTTTTCGCCCATCCCGATGATGAATCCTATATGGCGGCTGGTACGCTTGCCAAATACGCGAAGGCCGGGTGGAAGATTGACCTTGTCTGTGCCACCCGCGGAGAAGATTCTGCTCGCGGCAGTTTTACTGCGACCGATAGCGATACCTTCGGCGGTGTACGGCAGAAAGAATTGGAACTCGCCGCATCGCAGATCGGTGCCTCCTCGATAACGTTTCTTGATTATAAGGACGGGAAGCTATCATCCCAGACACCCGGGGATGTTGAAGAAAAACTTATGAAAGTCCTTCGGGAAAATAAACCCGACGTCGTTATCACGATGGAACCTTCTGGAGTGACGAACCATCCGGATAACGTAAAACTTTCCCTTTCCACAACCTTTGCATTCCAAAAATACGCCGCTGATCGTCATGAGGAAAATCCTGCGGACGAAAATCCTCCGAAGCTTTATTATGCCTGCATGCCCGACAGTATCGTATCGTATTTCATCAAAAAAAAGTATTTCTCTGGCGAATCGTTCGGCAAACCCTGGAGGGGTATTGATGACAAAAAAATCACCACGGTCATCGATATAAAAAGACAAAAGGGAGTGAAAACAAAAGCGTTGTTTTCGTATGAAAGCCAAAAAGAAGAAATGGAAGCGTATATTGCAATACCGCACAATCCTTTTCTGAGTCAGGAGTATTTTATCCTGCGGTACGTGGGTATTGTCGAAGCATTTATGGGAAAAAACGATCGTGTTTCCGACAGACTATGAAACTTATTATTTCTAAACTTAAAGCGGGAGTTGAAGGCAAAGAAATACTTCACGGGGTTGATATGAGCATTAATCGTGGGGAAGTGCATGCCGTCATGGGTCCAAACGGAAGCGGCAAATCAACGCTTGCTCAGGTACTTTTGGGACATCCGGCGTACGAAATAACCAGTAAGACTTCCAAAATTCTTCTTGACGGGAAAAACATCCTTCCGTTAGAGACGGAGGAGCGGGCAAAAAAAGGATTGTTTCTCGCGTTCCAATCTCCGGTTGCCATCCCGGGTGTTACGGTGATGAACCTGCTTCGTGCGGCATACGACGCGCATACCGCAAAACCGGTAAAGAAAAATGATAGTTCCGTGCAAAATCCGGTGCTCGCCCGTCGATTTCAGGTGGGGGGCATGTCGATCGGCGCATTTACCGATCACGTTAAATCGCACGCAAAAATCCTACGGATTACCGATGACATGTTACGGCGCGGTATTCATGACGGATTTTCCGGAGGTGAAAAGAAAAAAATCGAAATGTTGCAGGCGTTGGTACTGCCGCACCAGTTTGCCGTTTTTGATGAAATAGATACCGGACTCGATGTCGATGCGCTTCGCACCGTATCGAAGGGTATTGCACTTCTTCGTAAACAAGGGGTCGGTGTGCTTATTATCACGCACTATCAGCGCATCCTCCGCTATGTAAAACCGGATGTCGTGCACGTCTTGGTTCACGGTAAGGTGGTGGACAAGGGAGATGCCTCACTCGCGCGCACTATAGAAACCAAAGGATACGGCAAATACCTCTCCTGAAAAGACGCACGGGTTTGTCCGCAGGCTTGAGGAATGCATATGAATACCAAATCACCCATCAGTGACAAGTATCGGTACGGGTTTCATAAGCCCGAGCGGTATGTGTTTAAATCCGAAAAGGGATTATCCGCGGAAGTTATCAAAAACATCAGCGCACACAAGCACGAACCCGCGTGGATGCAGGAACGTCGGCTCATGGCATATAAAATTTTTGACAAGAAAAAAATGCCGTTATGGGGAGCGGATCTTTCGACCATCGATTTCGATGACATTTATTACTACATAAAACCCACCGAAAAAGGCGTATCCCGCTGGGAGGATCTTCCCGGTGAAATCCGCGACACCTACGACAAAATAGGTATTCCCGAAGCGGAAAAAAAGTTTTTGGCGGGGGTGAGCGCGCAATATGAAAGCGAAGTGGTGTATAAAAGCATCCAATCCGCACTATCCAAAAAAGGGGTAATCTTTCTCGATATGGATTCGGGTCTTCGGGAGTATCCGGATCTGGTACGGCAGTATTTCGGTACCGTTATTCCTTCGGGTGACAATAAGTTTTCCGCGCTCAATACCTCAGTGTGGAGCGGGGGATCGTTTGTGTATGTCCCGAAGGGAGTGCACGTCGACTTGCCCCTGCAGGCGTATTTCCGCATCAATGCGGCCAATATGGGACAGTTCGAACGGACGCTGATCATTGCAGAAGAAGGAAGTTACGTCCATTATGTCGAAGGATGCACTGCTCCCATCTATACCACCGACTCATTGCATTCGGCGGTTGTTGAAATCGTCGTCAAAAAAGGAGCACGGGTTCGATATACTACCATCCAAAACTGGAGCAACAATGTCTATAACCTTGTGACAAAACGCGCCAGAGTAGAAGAAGAAGGAACCATGGAGTGGGTGGACGGCAATCTGGGAAGCAAGATTACCATGAAATATCCGAGCGTGTATCTTATGGGGAGAAAAGCCAGGGGAGAAGTGCTCTCTATCGCCTACGCGGGTGCAAACCAGCATCAGGATGCGGGAGGCAAAGCGGTGCACTATGCTCCGGAGACAACTTCACAGATTATCTCTAAATCAATTAGCCGAGCCGGGGGAAGGACCTCGTATCGGGGACTTGTTGAAGTGTTCAAGGGAGCAAAGGGGTGTAAATCAAAAGTTGTTTGCGATGCCCTGTTATTGGATGAACGTTCACGATCCGACACGTATCCCACCATGAAGATCAACGAGCCGCAAACGCAAATTGAGCATGAAGCTACCGTATCCAAAATAGGGGATGAGCAACTCTTTTATCTCCAAAGTCGGGGGATCAACAAATCACAGGCGGAGTCGATGATAGTTAACGGCTTTATCGAGCCGATCGTCAAAGAATTACCGCTTGAGTATGCCGTCGAGATGAACCGGTTGATCCAACTCCAAATGGAAGGATCGGTCGGGTAATGAGGGATACGCACGATGAAAACGATTTCTAAAAATACCACAATTATTCGCGAAATAACTTCGGGTGAAGCCCGCGATGATTTTGCCGTTACAAAAGGAGCGACGCTTACCGTCGTATATCTCGTCGCGGCAAAGACCGATATATCTATCAAACCGACCGTGCATCTTATGGGGACGGGATCCGTTGCAACTGTTATAGGAATAATCGCGGGGAAAAAAGATGCGATGGTGAAGGTGAGTACGTTACAGCACCACAAGGCAAGGCAAACTACCAGTAATTTATTGGTAAAAAGCGTTCTCTCCGATGCCAGTCAGTGCGCTTATGACGGCAGTATATCGGTCGACAAATCAGCGCAGAAAACAGACGCGTATCAGCGAAATGAAAATCTTCTGTTGGACGAAAACACACAGGCAACGTCTTCACCAGCCCTGGAAATTCTTGCAAATGACGTACGGTGTACGCACGGAGCGGTTGTCAAAACGCTTGATCAAAATGAACTTTGGTATCTGAAAAGCCGGGGCATTGACGAAAATCTCGCACGTACTATGATAGCAAGTGGGTTTCTAAGTAGCGCATTGTCCCTCGTTTCCGACGAGAAAGAAAAGGAGATGCTTCAAGAACGCGTCGCATCATTCTTTACGACCTATGGATAACCAGGATTTCGTTTGCAAAGTTACCGATCTTGCACCCGGCAGTATGAAAACGTTTACGGTGAACGGGAAACAAATAGCCCTGGCAAATGTCGACGGGGAGTTTTTTGCGGTGGACGACAGGTGTTCACATGAACAATGTTCGTTGGGATCAGAGGGAGCGCTCGACGGTAACGTGATTGTCTGCGGATGTCACGGCGGGATGTTTGATGTGACGACGGGATCCGTTATGGCACCGCCTCCTCCTTCCCCCGTACGCTCGTATGAGGTGCATATTGCCGACGGAAACGTATTCGTTGCCGTATAACCGAATCGCTATGTTTGATGCAAAAAAAATCCGTGACGACTTTCCCCAACTTGCACGCCTGATAAACGGTAAGCCGATCGTGTACCTTGATTCCACCGCAACGTCGCTTAAGCCTCAGGAAGTCATCGACAAGGAAAATGAGTATTACACGAAATACACGGCCAATGTGTTTCGCGGCATTTATACGACCAGTGAAGAAGCGACCGCGGAGTACGAGAAGGCACGCAAACTTACCGCCGATTTTATCGGCGCGGTATCTCCTGATGAAATCGTTTTTACCAGAAACGCATCGGAATCAATCAATCTGGTCGCCTATAGTTATGTATTGAACGATTTTTCGGAAGGTGACCGTATCATAACCAGCATCGTCGAACATCACTCCAACTTCGTTCCCTGGCAACAGCTGGGAAACCGCAGGGGAGTGGCGGTGGATTTGTGGTATGCGGACAGGGAAGGTAACCTGGAGGTTTCTGCACTCGAAAAACTTCTGACTCCCAAAACCCGACTCATTGCAATAACCGCGGCATCAAATGTGCTTGGAACTATCACTCCGATCAAAGAAATTGTTCGAACAGTTAAACGATTCAATCCGAGGTGTTTGGTGCTTGTTGATGCGGCACAGGCCGTGCCTCATATGCCG
Organism: Patescibacteria group bacterium; assembly: GCA_049322955.1. Taxonomy (GTDB): domain Bacteria; phylum Patescibacteriota; class Microgenomatia; order UBA10105; family UBA927; genus UBA927. The sequence goes on from JBMOPU010000033.1 coordinate 230,664, forward strand.
GTTGATGTGCAGGCGTGGGGAGCAGACTTTGTCGCGTTTTCCAGCCATAAGATGTTGGGTCCCACCGGTATCGGGGTGCTCTGGGCAAAGGCTGAACATTTGGACGCCATGATGCCGTTTAATTATGGCGGTGACATGATATCCGAGGTGCATGTCGATAAAACGGTGTTTAAAAAACCTCCTCATAAATTCGAAGCGGGTACGCCGCATATCGCGGGGGTCATCGGATTCGGCAAGGCGGTGGAATATCTTACGAAATTGGGCATGGAAAATGTACGACAGCATGAAAAAGAACTTGTTGCCTATGCCATGGAGCAATTTACCCGAGTGGAAGGCCTGAGCTTTCTCGGTCCCAAAGATCCCGAAGTCAGAGGCGGCGTATTTGCCATGACCCTTGCCGGTACTCATCCGCATGATATTGCTCAGCTTCTCAATGAAGACAATATCTTTATCCGTGCGGGCAATCACTGTGCCATGCCGCTTCACGAATGCTATAACATTGCCGCCACGGCGCGCGCATCGTTTTATGTCTATACCACCCGCGATGATATTGATATGTTGGTCGCGGCATTAACAAACGTCAAAAAGATGTTTTCGTAACATGGATCTATATCGCGAGCAAATACTCGATCACTATAAGCATCCCCGAAATTTCGGTCATCTGGATGGTGCCGATGTGAAAAGCGAGGAAGTCAACGTCAGTTGCGGTGATCGCATCATGATAGAAGTGAAACTTACTCCGAAGGGAGAGTCCCCGCAAAAAATAGCCGATATCCGCTTTAGCGGGGAGGGATGCGCCATCAATCAGGCATCGGCATCACTGTTGACCGAGAAAGTGATCGGTATGGAAGTATCGGAGGTGATGAAACTTGATCTTGCCGTGGTGGAATCATTACTCGGGACAACGCTCACCCCTTCGCGGGTAAAGTGTGCTATCCTACCGCTTGAGGCGATACAAAAAGCGGTGCAATCTGTAAGATAATTCATTGTTAATGAAGCCGTGAATGCGGTATAGTAAATCATTATGGATCCGAATGACCCGAAAGTAGTACGAAAAATAAGAAATCTTACGATGCGCATTGATAGGGATTTGTGTATCGGCGCCGCTACCTGTGTCGCGCTCGCTCCCAAAGCGTGGGCGCTTGATGATGAGGCAAAAGCAATTATTCTGGATACCTCTTCCGAGGAAACGGATGACGCGTTGCTCGAGGCCGCAAAGGGGTGTCCTGTTATGGCAATCTTCTTAACCGATGAAAACGGTAAGCAGGTGTATCCCTAACGCATGATTTGTCGATTGCTCCCCGACAACATACAATAGATACTATGGTCGATAACGTCACATGGAAAATCGGCGGTGAAGCGGGCTTCGGCATCATGTCCGCCGGCAACGTACTCGCCAAAACATTTACCCGGGCAGGTTTTCATATTTTTGCCGTCAATGATTATCCCTCGCTTATTCGCGGCGGGCATAACGTCGTTTCCGTACGCATCGGGAGCACTCCCTTTTCCGGCATTAACCGCGATCTCCATATCCTTGTGGCGTTAAACAGTGAAACCGTGATCCTTCACAAAGATGAACTGAGCCCCGGAGCGCTGGTGTTGTTTGATCCGTCGGAAAAAGAGTGGACGACCGCCGATTTTCCCCGCGAGGTAGTATTGCTCCCCGTGCCGCTTAAAGATATTGTGACCGGTCTCAAAGCCGATCTCGTCATGCGAAACACCGTGGTGTTGGGAGCGTCAGTCGCACTTTTGGGAGCCCCGTTTGAGGCGTTGCTTTCGGTCATTCATGACCAATTCATACATAAAGGGCAGGAAGTGGTGGATCAGAACGAAAAAATCGCACGGGCAGGGTACGACTATATAAAAGAACATTTTTCGGACAAAACGAGCATGCACCTTTCCCCGGGGACGATCACGGAAAAACAGCTCGTCATAAACGGAAGCGAGGCTGTGGGATTGGGTGCGATAAAGGCGGGGCTCAAGTTTGCCGCAATTTATCCCATGACACCGATTAATGCGCTCATTGCATTTCTTGCCGATCACGCAAAGGAACTCGGGGTTGTCTATAAGCAACCGGAAGATGAAATTGCGGGGATTACGATGGCAATAGGGGCCTCTGTTGCCGGCGTGCGCAGTATGGTTGCAACCTCCGGCGGCGGATTTGCCCTGATGGTGGAAGGATTATCGCTTGCCGGAATGATCGAAGTGCCACTGGTCATCGATCTCGGGATGCGGGTGGGTCCCGCAACCGGCATGCCTACCTATACCGAACAGGGAGAGCTATTGTTTGCCATCCATGCGGGACACGGTGAATTTGCCCGTATTATTTTGGCTCCCGGAGACGCGGAGGAAGCATATCATTTGACAATTGATGCGTTCCAGCTTGCCGATGCATATCAGGTGCCCGTGTTTGTATTGACCGATAAGTATCTTAATGAAAGCCAGTGGTGTATGAAACTTTCGCATTTCCAAAAACCCGTCGTTATCGATCGCGGTAAGCTTATCCTTGGCGATACCGGAAAACCCGAAGGGATATTTGAGCGGTATGATACGTCAGTTTCTGACGGTGTGTCTCCCCGTAGTGTGCCCGGCACCAAAAACGGGCAATATTATGCTAACTCCTATGAACATGACGGAACGGGCCATGTGACCGATCATGCGGACAAACGCCGCGAGATGGTGGAAAAACGGCTCCGGAAAGTGCAATCGATAGAATCGGTTGTTCCTCCTCCCGTAACCTACGGTGACACGGACGCCGAACTCACGCTTGTTACTTGGGGGACGACCAAAGGAGCGGTGATAAGCGTTATGGAAACACTTCGATTGCAAGGTAAGAAAGTCCGTGTCGTTACCTTCCCATGGATATATCCGTTCCCTGTTTCAGCTACCAAAGAAATCCTAGGGAAAGCAAAACGTGCGGTTGTTATTGAGCAAAACGCGACCGGACAACTCGCATGGCTCATCCGTGCGGAGACGGGTATCGATATTGCCGAAAAGTTTATAAAATATGACGGGAGGCCTTGGCTCCCGGAGGAGTTACTCGAAAAACTGAAATAGTGGCGTTCCATCGTTTCATCGAAACCATAAAGCCGATGTAACGAAGCAACGACACACGATAAACCATTATGGCAACACTGACCGCAACATCGTATAACACGGGATTTCTCCCTACCTGGTGCCCGGGATGCGGCGACTTCGGTATCTGGAAGTCTTTGCAGGGTGCGTTTGCGACCATGGGGATCGGTCCCGATGACGGGCTGGTTGTGTACGGCATCGGATGTCACGGGAATATGTATGACTGGATGCGGATGTACGGATTTGCGGGACTTCATGGTCGTACCCTTCCAGTAGCCCAAGGGGCAAAACTCGCCAATCATAATCTTCCCGTGGTGGTCGTATCGGGTGACGGGGATTGTTTGGGTGAGGGAGGCAATCATTTCATGCATGCCGCCAAACGGAACCCCGATATCACGGTAATATTGCATGATAATCAGGTGTATGGCTTAACGACCGGTCAGGCATCTCCTACGGCAAAGCCCGGCTTTAAAACCAAGTCGACACCGGAAGGTGCTACCGATGCGCCGATGAATCCTTTAGCACTTGCTATCGTCACGGGCGCCACGTTTGTCGCTCGCGGATTTGCCGGCGATCTCCCGGGACTTACCGCAATCATGGTGGAAGCGATGAAACACAAAGGGTTTGCCGTGGTGGATGTATTACAGCCGTGCGTCACGTTCGACAAAGTGCATACCTATCAGTGGTATCGACAGCGGTTATACAAGTTGGAACAGGAAGGGTATGCCCCGACCGATAAGCTCAAAGCGATTGAAAAGGCCATGGAGTGGGGTGACAAAATACCCCTCGGCATCTTTTACAAAGAAGAAAAACCGACGAGCGAAGCATTAGAACCGGCACTTTCCGGTGAACCGCTCGTGAATCTTCCTTTGGAAGTGGCCCATTGGGATAAGCTTCTGAACGAATTTGTGTAACGCGTCTAACCCTATATAAAAATCGGGGGTTGACATTTATTTAGCACTAGTTATACTAGAGTGCTAAACACCTATGAGTACTTCACTTGATAACGTAAATCAGATTTTGCCCGTCGTTCCCATCCGTGACGGTATCGTGTTCCCGGGAACGGAAATGATTTTAACCTTCGGGCGACAACGATCCGTCGCCGCCATCGAAGCCGCACAAAACGCGGGCAAGCGAGTCGTGCTGGTGATGCAGAGAAACCCCAACATCAACGATCCGACGCCCAGTGACTTAAACCAGATCGGCACCGTCGGTGAAATTGTGCAGATGATGCGCAACGAAGGAGAAATAAACGCTCTCGTTCGCGGAATTGCGAAAGTGGAACTGACTTCCTATGAAGCCGTTGAGCCGTTTTTTGTCGCCCGCGTTGCGGAAGTGGCGGATGTTATCGAAGATGACGAGGAAACCAAAGCACTCTTTAATCACCTGACCGCGCAACTCCGCCAGGCGGTGAAGCTCGGGAAAACCATGGATTTTCTGACATTCATGAACATCATGTCGGGGATGTCTCCCGCAACCCTTTCCTACCAGCTTGCCGGCGTTCTTGACACCAAGCCCAGTGAACGACAGGAACTGTTGGAGATAAATTCCGTCAAAGCACGATTTGAAAAAGAAGCCTCATACCTTGCCAAAGAAGTGAAAGTGCTTGAGCTGGAAAGAAAAATCGCGACCAAAACCCAGGAAAAGTTTGAAAAGAATGTCAAAGAACAGGTACTTCGTGAACGGATCAAGACCATCGAAAAAGAACTCGGTGATGATGATGAAAATAAAGAATTTAAAGAAATCGCCGACAAGATCAAAAAAGCGGGTATGCCCGTCGAAGTACGCGAAAAAGCGGAAAAGGAACTGAGGAGACTCACCCAAATGTCACAGTATAACCCCGAGGCATCCTATGTCCGCACCTATCTCGATTGGTTAGTAGAAGTTCCCTGGCAGGATGAAAACATCAATAAAGTAAATCTTGCCGATGCCGAAAAGGTATTAAACGCCGATCATTATGCGTTGGGAAAGATAAAGGAACGTATTTTGGAATTTTTGGCGGTGATGAAACTCCGAAACGCATCGACGGAGCTTTCCGACAAAGAGAGCAAGTCGGAAAAAGAGAAGAAAGAGGAAAAGAAAGGCAGTAAATCAGCACCCACGATTCTGTGTTTCGTGGGACCTCCAGGAGTGGGAAAGACCTCGATCGGGAAATCCATTGCACGAGCGTTGGGTCGAAAATTCGTCAAAATGTCATTGGGCGGCATACGGGATGAAGCGGAAATCCGCGGTCATCGCAGAACCTACGTCGGTGCCATGCCGGGACGCATCATTCAGGGCATCAAACAGGCGGGTACCAAAAGCCCCGTATTCATGCTCGATGAAATCGACAAGGTGGGAGCAGACTTCCGCGGTGATCCTTCCTCGGCTCTTTTGGAAGCGCTTGATCCCGAACAAAACTATGCATTTTCCGATCATTATCTGGAGGTTCCGTACGATCTGTCGGAAGTGTTTTTCATCACAACCTGTAATCAGCTCGACACGATCCCGCCTGCTCTTCGGGACCGGCTGGAGATTATCCGCTTTGCGGGATACACGGAAGATGAAAAGTATCATATTGCCAGCGACTATCTGTTTGAAAAACAACGCGTGATTCACGGGGTACCCAAAGGGGTCGTTGACCTTTCCGAAGAAGCAATGCGGGAAATTATCCGCCGTTACACGCGGGAGGCGGGAGTACGTAATCTGGAACGCGAAGTGGCGACCGTGTTTCGAAAAACCGCCAAGAAAATAGCGGAAACCGACGGCAAAGAGACGAAAAAGTACAAAATTACGCCGGATGATTTGCAGAGTTATCTGGGACCCACGAAATTCACCTCCTCGCTTGCCGAGAAGAAAGATGAAGTCGGCATGTCCACGGGACTTGCCTGGACGGAAGCGGGTGGCGACATCTTATTCATCGAAGTAGCGCTTATGCCGGGTCGCGGTACACTTATCCTCACGGGACAACTCGGTGAAGTCATGAAGGAATCCGCACAAGCGGCCATGTCCTATGTGCGGAGCCGCTATAAGGCACTCAAATTGCCGGAGAAGTTCTATCAGAAACTTGATGTCCACGTTCATGTGCCGGAGGGCGCGGTTCCCAAAGACGGTCCGTCTGCAGGGGCGGCGATTGCAACTGCTATCGTATCCGCATTAAGCAAAAAAGCGGCCAGACGACTGGTTGCCATGACGGGGGAAATCACGCTTCGCGGCAGGGTACTCGAGATCGGCGGAGTCAAAGAAAAAGTGATCGCCGCACACAGGGCGGGAATTAAGGAAGTAATTCTTCCCAAGAATAACAAAAAAGATTTGGAAGATATCCCGAAAAAGGTATTAAGCGACGTGAAGTTTCACTTTGTCGAACACATGGATGAGGTGCTAAAGGTCGCAATCCCTCCACTTAAGTTTTCCGCAAAGGCGTAAGCGCTATTGCAGGTAGTCGTACACCAGCTTGGAGACGTCGGCCATGAGGGCGTCGGTTTCTTCGTTTTCCGCCGCACCGCTGATAAACAATCCGATATAATAGGTGATCTTGCCGTCGGTGACGATTCCCGCGTCATGGATAATGCCCACTTCCGTGCCGATTTTGTGATATGTAAGTGCTTTGTCGGGAAGTTTGGCGGGTAGGCGGGTTTCGTGATCGGTGTCCTTAAAAAATGAGAGCATCTCCTGGGTGTGTGCACTGTCGGTTATTTTGCCCTCGTAAATCATGCGGAACAGTTTGGCGATATCCTGGTTTGAGGTGTTGTTTTTTACCATGTCGGTTTGGGTGAGCCCCCATTGGGTGACGATTTCGGAAAGGCGGGGGAATCCGATGATGTGATTGGCGAGGATGTAGGCGGCAGTGTTGTCGCTTTGTTTGATCATGAGTTTGGCGAGCGTTTTGATCGAGTAGACCGAGCCGGGTTTGTCATAGCGGATTGAGCCTGTGCCGTAGTCCTGGATGTCGGAAGCCTGTACGGTGATATCCCGATCTAAATCGATTTCGTCTTTACCCGCAAGGTAATACAGGGCGGCGATAATGGGTACTTTATTCACCGACGCCGCGACAAAAATTTCTGCCTCACTTTGTCGAAGTGAAAAATCACCGCCGTATTGTTCGACAACTATTGAGTAATCGTTCCAGGCGCCGTTCACTGTCTGCTCGATCTTTTCGGCAAGATCGTCGGCGCTTTTCTGCTTTTTGAAAAAAGTAAATGATTTTGCGGGCGCTTTGGTAGGTTGGACAAAAGTCTGATCATCGGGAATAGGAGAAATTACCGTGTTTTTGCCCCCCGTGATGAGTTTCAACGCGCCGATGATGAGCCACCCGATAAACAGAAGCAGGAGAATGAAACGAGGCCATCGGTTCTTTTTCTTCCTCTGAAAATCCATGCCAAGATTGTAACATTTTGTTGTAAATATCTGATAGGAGCGATATACTCCCCCCAATGACAACTGTGGAGCGACAACAGCACGTGTCGCAGGAACGATTTCCGTTGTTCGATCCGGAACAGTATGTCCGTCGTATTGAAGAGGCAAAGTCATATATTAAAGAACGGCTCCCCGAAGGATTTGTCCCCAAAGTAGTGCTCACCTTAGGTTCCGGCGGGTTGGGAGTAATCGGTGATGAAATACAAAAACTCGCGGTGATTCCGTATGAAGAGATCCCCGGGTTTCATAAACCCACCGTGGTAGGACATGCAGGCAACCTGATTGCGGGGTATCTTGAAGGAGTTCCGGTGATCGGTTATCAGGGACGGCGGCACTATTACGAAAGCGGCGGCCAACCCAATCAGGTCATCGCGTTAAAAGATGTCGTGTTTCCCGTCTATGTCGCTCGTGCGTTGGGAGCCGATACCTATATCGCGACCAATGCCGCAGGTGGACTGGAGCAAAAGTTCAGGCCGGGCGACCTTATGGTGATTACCTCACACTTGGATATTTATTTCCCTAATGTGTTGCTCGGCCCCCAAGTGCAGTTTATGAACGCCGAGCGATTCCAGCCTCAGCACGGGCAGTATAACGCCGAACTTCGGGACATGCTTCTTCATGCGGCAACGCATACGGGAGAAGCGGACAGGGTACACGAAGGGGTGTATGCGGCGCTCACTGGTCCGACGTTTGAATCGGTTGCCGATTCGCAGGCGCTCCGGCGATCGGGGGTATCCGCCGTGGGCATGTCCACGGTACCCGAAATCATCACGGCATCCAATATCGGCATGGAAACACTCGGCGTATCGCTCGTATCCAACGTCATCGCCCCCGACGGTACCAATGCCACAAGCCATGAGGAAGTGACGGCGGCGCTTCAGGATTCCGCAACCAAAAACCGGGTCGCCAACCTTTTCCGCGAATTTTTCCGTATCTATAACGGTTCGCACTAAGCGGAGTATACTGTACTTATGCACATTACCATTCGTCGCGCAAAACTTTCCGATCTTGATGCAATCTGTACCCTCAGCCAGTCACTCTTTGAACACGAGCGGCAATTTACCGATGAGTATGACATGGGATGGTCGCACGGGGTGGCGGGGAGAAAGTTTTTCACCAAAATGCTTCGGAGTAGGAAAGCCTTTGTCTTGCTCGCTTTGGCTGAAGAAAAAGTCGTGGGCTATATCTTGGTAAAATTCCTCACCTTTTCCTGGCGGGCATATAACCCGATTGCCGAGCTTACGAATTTGAGCGTTGACCCCATGTTTCGCGGGCAGGGGATAGGCACTAAACTGGTGGAAAAGGCCGTTGCGATTGCCAGAAAGCGGGGGGCCAAACGGATGAGTGTGGAAGGATTGCATGACAATGTGCGAGCACTCAAGTTTTATAAAACCCAGGGGTTCCGCTCTTTTAGTGATACCCTGCTTCTTACCCTGACATAACCCCTCTCGGTTTGGCACATCGGAGTGTGATAAAATGTGATATACGCGCCCCGTTCGCAATCCAGGAGTGAACGAGCAGAGTCATCGAAGCGAGTACTACTCCTGGTGAGTGCCACGTACCCGTGGTCAGTCCGGCGCAATTAACAACTAAATATCGCCCCGTTCGTCTAGCGGCCTAGGACGGTTCCTTCTCAAGGAACAAATCGCCGGTTCGAATCCGGCACGGGGTACATGCATAAAAAAAAGTCCCGCTTTGGCGGGATTTTTTTTATGCACATATGTCCTGTGCTGAATTATCGAATCAGTTCCCGGTTCGCAATCCAGCAGTAGATAATTCGATTCGTAGAGAATTATTGTACTGCTGGTGAGTGCAGTGTGGTCACTGCAATCCGGCACGGGATGCATGTTAAAAATCCCGCACAAACGCGATAGAATATCATTGTATGAATTCATATGGTCACGAATTTGAACATATGGGAACTCGTCGGGAACAACTATTGTCCCGATTATCACATTCACTGAATAAATACGGTGTCGCCCAAAATTTGGAAGCGAAAGAACTTTGTTTCGATAACTATCGGCGCTCACTTCAATTCTTACGTAAAAAACTCACCTCGTCCGGATTACGTATAAGAGAGTGGAATTTGTTTGGTAGCATGGCGCCTGTTCTCAGGCTTCCGTTCTTACAATCTATATTGTTACCGGTATCGAAAGCCCGCTTGGGAATTTACCCGCTCGAATATACACTCGAGGATGCACTCGCAACCGTCACCTCCGGTCATAACGCAAGAAATTTACCTTCTGATATTGATCTCATTTTAGATGCAGACAATGGCAATATTTCACCAAGAGATCAATCGTATATCAAATATTTCGCTCGCAAAAGTACGTTTGATGAATACGGAGTGTTTGTACAGTTTAAGTAGCATGCAAATTCTTCCGATTCTTCTTATTTTGTCTCAATACCATTACAAGGAAAAGATCTCTCTTCAGCCCTATAGTACGCTCTCCGTGTTATAATCTGCTTTCATAGGTATGGCTAAGGAACGTCCTCCAATTTACGAACATCTTGTCGCATCAGAGGAGATGGTCGAGTACGCGCGCGTGCTCCGATCCGTTGCAAAGGGGGGGAGTAATGTTGTGGAGACAGCGGACTGGACGGTACAGAGTTTCCCTCATGCTCAATATGCGGCTGATTGTGTGTTTCACCCTGACGGCACGGAGCAGGCGGTATTTTCATTTGTCATGGCGGAACGTAGCCAACAGATAGAAATGGAAAATACGCATCGTCGTGCCCGCGGGGGATGCGGGGTAAGCGCGTTTTCCCACCTGGAACACATGGCGGCCGCCCTTTCCCGAATGGAGAATAAACCGGTACGGATGACCTACCCTCTCTATGGCCAAAAGGACACCGAGCAGTTTCTTCTGCGTCGCGGGTACAACACAGTACTATATTTTCCGATGGGTTCTCTTGTCCCCGCACGAGCACTTGCCTGGACATATGACGAGTAGTTTTTCCCGATGTGTGGAGAGCAACCAACTTCCGAAGTGTGAGGCACGGAGAATTGACTCCATTAGATAAGTTTGCGGGCTATGGATTCCAGAATCTTGCGATACGGCTTTTGCAACAGAGGGCGGGAATCCAGTTCATTTTTCAGTTCGTTATGGAACATCTCCCGTTCAGTATCGGTAAGAGCGATGATACCCGTTTCCTCGCCGCGTTGTTCATGTCTGTGTCCGTATCTTTTTACCACTTCATCGTGATCACGGCCGAATATTCGGAAATACACATCGTTAAGTTTTTGTGCCCGGAATTCGCCGGTTGTTGCAGGAAAGCGCCCTGCAAAAGTCGGATCGTCAGTTGCCCCCCGGAGAATAATGTTCAGAAATACGGCCGTGTGACCGAGCTCCTCCTTTGTCAGGTTAAGGTGATGTAATTGTTCAGTCATATGATGGCCGATGGTAATTGTATCAAATTACTCGGATGATCCCGATTTCATGGTTTTACTCACGGTCAGTTTTAGTTCGGACATCCGGAGAGGAATCTTCCCGATGGTGATAAACTTCAATATCTTCCGCTACAGAAAATAATCCGAGGTGAAAAAATCAGTTATTTGGCGCGCGAAGAATCGGCGCTTCTTCAATTTTAATCGGCTTTCTGCGGGGATCTATGGTATAGGTAATTGGCTCCACGGCGACGTCCTCATAGTTACCGTACCAGGCATTTTTATCCATTTTCTCTGATGCCTCAATGTAACGGGTAAGCAACAATTGCCGCACGGATTCGGGATCAGAATGCGTTGCCTTTGCAACCTCTACCAGTAACCGTACCAATACGTCTCCACGAATGTCTCGGGGGAGTCGGGAGTAGTTGGTATAGAGTGTTACTTCGTGTCCTCGTATGGTTTTTTTGCCGCGGCGAACAAGTTCGCCTTTTTCATACGCAAGTGTATAGCGGGTGGGTTGCAGAGTCTCTTTCACGGAGCCATTATTATAGGACATTTTACTCGTTTCCACAAGCGTACTGGGTGAGAAACCATACGTTTGTAAGCTCACAAACGATTAGCTTTCGGAGGGAATGAAAATCCAGCAGAGGATGTAGGGGATGATCCCTGGTACCCCGCCGGGGAGCAAGGCAAATACCCACAGCAAACGGACAAGGGTAACGTCCACGTTGAGGTAATTGGCTACCGCAAGGCACACGCCCGCGATCTTCCGGCCTTTTTTGGGACGCACTAATTTTTTGATTTCCGACTTTGCCATATGCATGCAGTATATACCCGAGTCTTTCCCACTGTACAGAGGTTCCGTGTTATAGTGGAGGGGTTATGGAAGAATCGTCCCAAACACCGATCTCCAAAGAACCCGTGAGCTTGCCCGCCAAGGAACGGGAGGCGACGATCACAAATTTCCGCGAAAAACGGCTAGTCATGTGGAAAACACTCGTAGATACCATGAAGAAACACCCCAACGTTTCCCGGGTGCTTTCCGCCGCAGTTAATGCCACCGTGGGATCATATGTGAAGTTGAGTGCCGAAGCCTACACGGGAAAAACCATTGATCAGCAGAATCTCACCCCGCTAGGACGGATTGTCCATGCGTTTATTGTGGGCACGGGGCTTGCATCGTACGGACTCGTCGCCGCGGGAAGACCGGAAATTGCGGCAGTAGCATACGGCTCGTCGTGGGCGGCATACGCCATCATGTACGGCCCTGAAATTATCGCCCCGACACTCCGCGCGGCGGCAAAGGGTATTGAGACAAAGCACCAGACTACCGCAAATATTTTGCAAGCGGTCGCCGCGGTGGTAGAGAAACCAAAGAAATTGTTTTTTAAGATATAGTCATGGACGAACTTAACGAAATTATCGAACACCTTGTCTCGCTTGGTGAAGATAGGGATGAATTGGAATTTTGGCGTACGGTGGCACCGTCATTCCCTCCTGACAAGCAACGGGAACTTATCAACAATCTAACCGAAGAACTTCAGTCACTCCAAAAATCGTCCGAATCCTAACTTTTCGCCAGTAGAGGAAGGTGACAACATTTGATATACTATAGGGTATGTCAAAAGAACACGGCGATGAGCTACTCAGCAAAATGTTCCCGCGGGCACGATTTATTGATCGCATCGAATCGATCGTACTGCAGGAGGGAAACGATGCAATCCACGTGTATCCTTTGGAGTTTACATTCGACCATATTGCGCTCTATCAGGCGCATACGGAAGAGTTGGCGGGGATGGTGGAACACGCAGATACCCGTGTTGCGGTCGCCGGTCAGCAAATTCCTGTGCGTATCAACCGTATCCGTTCGATTCACACCCTGCCTGATAATCGTGTATTTACCCGAAGCAGATATGCCGGTCCGTTTTCACTTGATACCTGTCTCGGAAAATGGGGATTACCACGGTGGTTTAGCATAGCAAAACCGTCCCATAAACTGATTCGCGACTTGGATATCGCGATAGATAAAGCAGTCGTGCACGATGTGGGCTATTTCAATATTCCCAATGAATTTGAACTTGCTAGCAAAAATATTCATATCGAGCGGCAGGGATTTACGATTGTTGATATTGCCGCCATCCTGGAGCGGATATGGTGATCTCCGCAACCCCCATGTCGGCGGTGCTATACTGACCGTATGTCCTGGTTTATTTATGCCATCCTTTCCGCTGTTTTTGCCGCTCTTACGGCGATTCTTGCCAAAATAGGCATAAAAAACGTCGATTCGAATCTGGCGACCGCCGTCCGCACGGTCGTTATCCTCCTTTTTGCCTGGGGTATCGTGTTTTGGCAGGGAACGGCAAGCAAGCTCACCGCAATTTCCCAGTATTCGCTGGTGTTTCTGGTGCTCTCGGGAGTGACGACGGGTCTTTCCTGGCTGTTTTATTTCCGGGCGTTGCAGGTAGGGAAAGCGTCACAGGTTGCCCCGATTGATAAGTTGAGTCTTGTTATCACCATCATTCTTGCCGCCGTTATTCTCAAGGAGAAAGTAAGCGTTTCCACCCTTATTGGCGGTATCCTTATGGCCGTGGGAGCCCTGTTAATTAGCCTCGGATAACCCCGTATGTGCCTAGTTTCTGCCTTGACAACCAAAAAGTAGTTTGAGACAATCTAACGTACGTCTGACGGCTAACGAGTCGAAAAGGCGAGAAATTATCGCTTCCCTGGCATTAAATACCGTGGGGAGTTTTTTTTAAACGAGAGGATCGTATGAACAACAACCATATTGTCGTTACCAAAGAAGGATTAGACACGCTCAAAGCGGAATATGACGAACTGATAAATGTCAAGCGCCCCGCGGCTGTCACCCGGCTTGCCAATGCCCGTGAACAGGGTGATTTGTCTGAAAATAGCGAATATACCGATGCCAAACAAAATTTGGCATTCATTGACGGCAGAATCGCCGAACTCGAAATCGTGCTTCACGACGTACAGGTCGTCACCACCCACACCAAAGGTCACGTGGACGTGGGATGCAAAGTCACGCTTCATATAAACGGCAAAAAAGAAGTATTCACCGTCGTCGGAGAATGGGAGGCGGATCCGTCAAGCAAGAAGATCTCCCACGAATCGCCGCTTGGCAAGGCACTCCTTGGCAAGAAGGTAGGCGAGCAGGTTGAAGTGGAAGCGCCGGCGGGCAAGATCCACTACAAGGTTTTACATATAGAGTAAAACCCAAAAACATTGAAACCGAAACCCGCCGAAAGGCGGGTTTTTAGTACGCACGCGTGAACAACGAAAGAATATCGGCAAGTCTCATATGAGAATAATGGGTACTGATTGAATAGATCAAAGTAATATACGATAATCGGAGTACGCATATGGCAACAATTGACACGCTGAAAAAAATACGACTTGAGAAGCTGGAAGCCCTGAAAAACCAAGGGATAAATCCTTATCCTGCAACAGCCCGACGGGATCAACGAATCTTAGATGCCCGTCAGTCACTGAAAAAAGAAGTTGCGGTAGCGGGGAGAATCCGAGGACTCAGAGGGCATGGCAAAATCATGTTTGCCGATTTTGCCGATGAGAGCGCGAAAATACAGCTTGTTTTTAAAAGTGATTTGGTACATGAGCACGCCTTTACCTTGTTGCCGAACCTTGATATCGGTGACTTTCTTTCGGTCCAAGGAACGGTTGATACCACCCAGGCGGGAGAAATTTCGATCTTTGTTGCCGATTTTCAGATAATCTCCAAATCATTGCGCCCGCTTCCCGATGAATGGTACGGACTTAAGGATGTCGAAGAACGGTATCGGCGGCGTCATTTGGATCTGCTTCTTAACCCCGATGTAAAAGCAACGCTCGATAAACGATGGAAGATTGAACAGGCAATCCGCACGTTTCTTTGGAGTGAGGGCTATACGGAAGTTGAAACGCCGATTCTCCAGCCGTTATACGGGGGAACCAACGCAAAGCCCTTTACCACGCACCTTAACGCGCTTGATGTCGATTTTTATTTACGGATTGCGCCTGAGCTTTATCTCAAACGGCTTATTGTCGGCGGCTACGAGCGCATATTCGAAATCGCGAGAAATTTCCGCAATGAAGGAATGGATGCCACGCATCAGCCGGAATTTACCATGATGGAATTTTATGAAGCGTACGCGGATTATCATCGCATCATGGATCTTACCGAAGACCTCATCAAACATGCCGCACAAGCGGCGAATCAGAGCTACATGATCACGATCGACGGAAAATCCATAGATATTTCCGGCAAATGGCGACGCATTACCGTGGATGAAGCACTCAAAGAATACGCGGGCATCGAATGGCAAAAAATTTCGGAAGAAGAAATCAAATCCCGACTCGAAAATGCCGGTGTTCAGGTTACCGGTGAGTGGAGCAGAGACAAAGCGCTTTTTGCGTTATACGACCATTTCGTGACACCGAAACTTATCGAACCCACGTGGGTAATTGATTATCCGCGTGCCGTAAGCCCGCTTTCCAAAGAACACCGCACGAAAGAAGGCCGTGTAGAGCGGTTTGAAGGATATGTGGGGGGAAAAGAAATCTGTGACGGATGGAGTGAGATTAACAGCGGATTAGAGCAACGATCAAGGTTTGAACAAGAACAGCGCAACATGAAAGCGGGGGATGCGGAAGCACAGCCGCTCGATGAAGATTTTATCCAATCACTCGAATACGGAATGCCGCCTTTGGGGGGCATCGGTATCGGGATTGACCGATTAGTGATGCTTATTACCAATACGTGGATGATTCGGGAAGTGATTCCGTTCCCGCTCATGCGCCCCGAATCGATCTCCGGCACGGTTGCCGCGGTTTCCCTCAAGAAAGGTGAGGATAAGGATACAAGTGTATCGAAAAAAGTCGCGATGGATCTATTGCACGAGCATACGAAGAATGAAAATTTGCGGCGCCATATGTATGCCGTGGGATACGCCATGCGCGCACTCGCGGAAAAACTCGGCGGGGACTCAGATACCTGGGAAGTCATGGGATTGCTCCATGATGCCGACTGGGAAAAAACAAAAGATGCACCGCATGAACATACCAAATTGACCCTTTCATGGCTTGCCGAAAAAGGGGTGACGGAAGGACGGTTGGTGCATGCCCTCATGTCCCACAACAGAAAGCACACGGATCTTGCCGAACTTGAGGGACTCATGGAATGGGCGCTGGAAACCGTGGATGAACTTACCGGATTTATCGTGGCCGTTACCCTTATGCGACCGGAAAAGAAACTCGAAAGCGTTGATGTCGCGGCAGTGATGAAAAAGTGGAAAACAAAGGCTTTTGCCGCGGCGGTGGATAGAGATCAAATCGCCCAGTGTGAGGAAAAATTGGGGATTCCGCTTTCGGAATTTATCACCATAACGCTTACCGCCATGCAAGCGCATCACGAAGAATTGGGGCTATAATTTTTTCACCTCACAACGTACGCTGGTGATATATGAAAAAGCAAAAGAAAAAAAGCGGGAACCGTTTGCCCCGTCGCGCGTTCACCCTCTGGAAGCCGTTATTTTGGGGAAGTCTGATGATCACCGCACTTGCTGGGCTTGCCTGGTATGTACTGCTTCCCACAACGCAATACAGACTCCGGCGCGCTCTTATCCAGCGCAAATACCCCGATGCGAACCAGTATCGTCGCCCCGTATTCCCGCTTCAATTTGCAGAATCCTCACCGGTACAGCGAACCTACTATCTATATCGTCTTTCGACATCGCAGGGAACGCTTGCTGAAATATATAGGAAAGAAGATGCGCCGTGGCGGACGAGTGCGATAGTGAGTGACGGCGTCATATACGTCGCGGATGGAAAAGCGCTTTATGCATTGCGCGGTACGTCCGGGGAGAAAGAAAAGATGTATGAAATCTCCGGCGATAACACCGCACTTTATCTGGTAAATAGCGCAGATGATGGCGTATACACCGTCCGATTCAACGATGAAACCGATTATTCCCAAGATATGCAGGT
>JBMOPU010000034.1:0-1110 GCA_049322955.1 Patescibacteria group bacterium
CAGTAGTTCACGAAAAGGTTTGAATATGGTTTACTTGGCACCGACCAAGGAAACCAAACCACCATATTCAAACCTATGCTTAAAAATAACCGAATCTTACAATCTCAACAAGTCCTGAATGCGCTGATTGCAGTGGTATATCCCTATCTACCGCTGGATTTACAAAATACGCGCATCAGCGCAGAGGATATCATTGCAGTTCTGGGTTATGCCAGTGGCAACCGCATCAGCATGGATGCGGCGTGCCAGGAATTGAAAGACGCGCCTTCGGCAAATCGTCTGCGTGAAGTATTAGCCTCAGCTCTGCCAGAGCGCGCTGTATTGCAACGTGCGCTGAACAGAATTCTTCGCTCACAAACACCGCGCTTTGTAAAAAAGGGAAAACGTTCGTATTACATTGCAATCGACTTGACGCTGATCCCGTATCACGGCGAAGAATATGAAGATGAAAAGGAGATTCTGCGTGGCGAAGCCAAATCAGGCACAACGCATTTTCACGGATACGCAACGGTTTCGATTGTGCATGACAACCAACGCTATGTACTGGCGTTGCGTTTCGTGGAAAAAGGTGAAAGCATGGAAACTATCGTGAAATGGCTATTGAATCGCCTAAAATCTATGGGAATCTCCATTCGGTGCGTCTATTTGGACAAAGGATTCTGTTCGGTGCCCGTTCTGAAGACACTCCAGCGGCGCAAACTCAGGTTCATCATCCCGATCCCTGTGCGTGGCAAATCGGGTGGCGTTCGAACTTTATTTCATGCGGCCAGTCGCAAAACCAGCTACACCCTCAACAGTCCGAAGTATGGCCAGTTGGAAATCAATGCGGTTGTGGTCAAGAAGTATTCCAAAGGAAGATACAAACGAAAAGGTGTACGCTGGTTTGCGTATGCGGTGGGACGTTTGTCAAAGTCGATTGAGGCGCACCAGGTTTTTGAAATGTATCGCCAACGATTTGGAATTGAGACGAGCTATCGCCAAATGAATCAAGTCCGCGCTCGCACCACCTCCCGAAATCCTGTCGTGCGCTTGTTGTTGGTCGGTTTGGCGTTTATCATCTTCAACCTATACATCACTCATCGTGAGCATCTTGCTATTTGCTTGAAAAAA
>JBMOPU010000035.1:0-1103 GCA_049322955.1 Patescibacteria group bacterium
ATCATGGCGAAGGAAAAGTTTGAGCGGACCAAGCCGCACGTCAACGTGGGCACGATTGGTCACGTGGACCACGGCAAGACCACGCTGACGGCGGCGATCACCACCGTGCTGTCGGCCAAGTTCGGTGGCTCGGCCAAGAAGTACGACGAGATCGACGCCGCGCCCGAAGAGAAGGCCCGCGGCATCACCATCAACACCGCGCACGTCGAATACGAGACCGCCTCGCGCCACTACGCGCACGTCGACTGCCCCGGTCACGCCGACTACGTCAAGAACATGATCACCGGCGCCGCGCAGATGGACGGTGCCATCCTCGTCGTCTCCGCCGCCGACGGTCCCATGCCCCAGACCCGCGAACACATCCTGCTCGCCCGTCAGGTCGGCGTGCCCTACATCGTCGTCTTCCTCAACAAATGCGACATGGTCGACGACGCCGAGCTGCTCGAACTCGTCGAGATGGAAGTGCGCGAACTCCTCTCCAAGTACGACTTCCCCGGCGACGACACCCCCATCATCAAGGGCTCGGCCAAGCTGGCGCTCGAAGGCGACAAGGGCGAGCTCGGCGAACAAGCCATTTTCCGTCTGGCCGACGCCCTAGACAGCTACATCCCCACGCCCGAGCGCGCCGTGGACGGCGCCTTCCTCATGCCCGTCGAAGACGTGTTCTCCATCTCCGGGCGCGGCACCGTGGTGACCGGGCGGATCGAGCGCGGCGTCATCAAGGTCGGCGAAGAAATCGAGATCGTCGGCATTCGCCCCACGCAGAAGACCACCTGCACCGGCGTGGAGATGTTCCGCAAGCTGCTCGACCAGGGTCAGGCCGGCGACAACGTGGGCATCCTGCTGCGCGGCACCAAGCGCGAAGACGTCGAGCGCGGCCAGGTGCTGTGCAAGCCCGGCAGCGTCAAGCCCCACACCCACTTCACCGCCGAGATCTACGTGCTCAGCAAGGATGAGGGCGGCCGCCACACCCCGTTCTTCAACAACTACCGTCCGCAGTTCTACTTCCGCACCACCGACGTCACCGGCGCGGTGGAGCTGCCCAAGGACAAGGAAATGGTCATGCCCGGCGACAATGTCAGCATCACCGTCAAGCTCATCGC
>JBMOPU010000036.1:0-1082 GCA_049322955.1 Patescibacteria group bacterium
CCTTATTGCTCTCTGGAAGAAACAGCTTCTTGAGGGTGCAGAAATGCTCTTTGAAAAGACAGGGAAGGACAAGGAAGCCGAAGCTACCGAGAGGAAACAGGACGAACTGTACAAACAGATCGGCCAACTCCAGGTCGAAAATGACTTCTTAAAAAAAAAGTACAAACAACTGTACGGGACAGAACCGAAATGGTAGAACCTGATCATCCAGTGCTCACGATCAAGGAGCAATGCAGGATACTTTCGATCAGCAGATCAGCGTACTACTACAGCCCCGAGCAGAAGGAGGATGAACGGGATATCGCCGTTTTGCAGGCGATTCTCGAGGAGTTGCGCGAACGACCGTTCTACGGCTACCGGAAGGTGTGGCGGGCGATTAAAGACCTCGGCGTGTCGCTCAAGCAGGTTCGGAGAATCATGAGGAAAGCGGGTTTGCGGGCGCTGTATGCGAGCAAAAGGGCCTCGCTCCCTGCGAAAGGGCATGCTCGCTACCCCTACCTGCTCAAAGATAAGGCCATTTGGCTACCGAATCAGGTGTGGGCTACGGATATCACCTACATACATCTCAAGGGTGGCTCTGTCTACCTTGTGGCG
Source organism: Patescibacteria group bacterium (assembly GCA_049322955.1). Taxonomy (GTDB): domain Bacteria; phylum Patescibacteriota; class Microgenomatia; order UBA10105; family UBA927; genus UBA927. The sequence continues at coordinate 595 of JBMOPU010000036.1, forward strand.
ATCATCGACCTGTACTCACGCAAAGTGCTTTCGTGGCGCATATCGAATACGATGGACGCCGAGTTCTGTGTATCGGCTCTCGAGGAGGCGATTAGCATCTGGGGGGTGCCAGCGATTTTCAATACCGATCAAGGCAGCCAATTCACCTCGGAAGCCTTTATCAGCGTGCTCGAAACGCACGGAATCATGATCAGCATGGACGGCAAAAACCGGGCACTGGACAATATCCTGGTGGAACGGTTCTGGCGGTCTCTGAAATACGAGGACATCTACCTTAAAGACTACCAGAGCATGGCTGAGCTCAAGGATGGACTAAAACGGTACTTTATGTTCTACAACAGCGAACGCTTCCATGAGTCACTTGACTACGAAACACCAGACACGGTGTACCAGTCAAAGTTTATTGATGAACAGCAGTATCTTCGTGCTGTTAGTTAGAGACATCAGGAAAGCCCAATCCACTGATAAAATCGTTCAGATGTGTCTTG
>JBMOPU010000037.1:0-1007 GCA_049322955.1 Patescibacteria group bacterium
TAGTTTCTGGTGCAAAACGCGAAAATCCATAGAGAAAACTGGCGTGGGGAGCAGTTTTGCACCGTGTCGGTGAAGGGTTCGTTTGCTTCGTACTTTGACAATCGCATATCTTCAATGTTTGCGTAGGGTTACGCCGCTCTGCCCATGACCGCCAGATTTCCAGCGATGACGCCCCAACCAACCCAACGGTGGAAGCCCTGTTCGCCATGATCCAGGCAACGCTCCAGCCCATGGGCGCGTTTCAAAACGCTGATGCGGCCTTCCACGCCTGCGTGCCACTTTCGCCCGCGGACAAACCACAGGCGGCTTTCGAGAGTTTTACGTTGTCTGGACTTGTAGCCGGGCTTGGGCAGGATCACACGTTTGACGCCCATCTTCTGAGCGAATTGCTCATTGTCCGGGGAATACACGCCGCGATCGGCGCTGGCTTGTTGCGGCGGCTGGTGAAAGAGTTTCTGATGCGCTTTCAGGCTGGGTTGCCATTGTTGCGCATCGGGCGGATTGCCGTCCAGGATGCGATAGTGGCTGACGATTCCGCCGTCAACTTCATCCAGCCAGACCTTATGACCGTATTCCACCGGTTTGGTTTCTTTGCCGCGACAGATAATATCGGTATGCGGTTCAAAGATGCTGACGATTTTTTCCTGCGCCGGGACTGCTTCGTTGCGAAAGACGCGCCGTTCGGTTTGATCGATCACGCGCTCGGCGAGGGGAATGAAGTTCTCCAACGTATCGGCAAGCCGTTTGGCATATTTGCCGCTCATCTTGCGCAGATGCGGCAAGGTCTGGCGCGCCGTCCCGACGAGCGCTTCGGTTTGCTCGACCAATTTGCGGTACAGTTGTCGTCTCGCTTCTTTGGCGGCTTCCGTCTTTTTCTTGGCGTTCTCTCCAATGCTTCGGGCAAGGCCGCGCGCTTTCCGCGTCAGTTTGGTTCCGGTTTCTTTCACCACCGCACGAACGGCCTGCGAAATCTTGCGCGCCCGCTGCACCGTTCGTTCCAACACCCG
>JBMOPU010000038.1:0-5454 GCA_049322955.1 Patescibacteria group bacterium
AAAACGCCCAACCGTTGGTTGGGCGTTTTTTGCTGTAAGAGCCTGACGATGACCTACTTTCACACGGGAATCCGCACTATCATCGGCGCGGAGGCGTTTCACTGTCCTGTTCGGGATGGGAAGGAGTGGGACCACCTCGCTATGGTCATCAGGCATAACTTTTTGTTGTCGCGACGGTGGTCGTGACAACGAATTCATAGAGTGAATCAGTGTGTATTTTGATTGCGTCAGTTGGCAGAACGCCCTGATCGAATGATCAAAGTTATAGGGTCAAGCCGCACGAGCAATTAGTACTGGTTAGCTTAACGCATTGCTGCGCTTCCACACCCAGCCTATCAACGTCCTGGTCTAGAACGACTCTTTAGGGGGCTCGAGGCCCCGGCAGATCTCATCTTGGAACGAGTTTCCCGCTTAGATGCTTTCAGCGGTTATCTCTTCCGCACTTAGCTACCCGGCAATGCCACTGGCGTGACAACCGGTACACCAGAGGTGCGTCCACTCCGGTCCTCTCGTACTAGGAGCAGGCTTCCTCAAATCTGCAGCGCCCACGGAAGATAGGGACCAAACTGTCTCACGACGTTTTAAACCCAGCTCACGTACCTCTTTAAATGGCGAACAGCCATACCCTTGGGACCGACTACAGCCCCAGGATGAGATGAGCCGACATCGAGGTGCCAAACACCGCCGTCGATATGAACTCTTGGGCGGTATCAGCCTGTTATCCCCAGAGTACCTTTTATCCGTTGAGCGATGGCCCTTCCATACAGAACCACCGGATCACTATGTCCTGCTTTCGCATCTGCTCGACTTGTCAGTCTCGCAGTTAAGCACGCTTATGCCATTGCACTATCGTCACGATGTCCGACCGTAACTAGCGTACCTTCGAACTCCTCCGTTACGCTTTGGGAGGAGACCGCCCCAGTCAAACTGCCTACCATGCACTGTCCCCGATCCCGATAAGGGACCTAGGTTAGAACCTCAAACACACCAGGGTGGTATTTCAACGTCGGCTCCATGAGATCTAGCGACCTCACTTCAAAGCCTCCCACCTATCCTACACAGATCTGTTCAAAGTCCAATACAAAGCTACAGTAAAGGTTCATGGGGTCTTTCCGTCTTTCCGCGGGGAGATTGCATCATCACAAACATTTCAACTTCGCTGAGTCTCAGGAGGAGACAGTGTGGCCATCGTTACGCCATTCGTGCAGGTCGGAACTTACCCGACAAGGAATTTCGCTACCTTAGGACCGTTATAGTTACGGCCGCCGTTTACTGGGACTTCAATCAAGAGCTTGCACCCCATCATTTAATCTTCCAGCACCGGGCAGGCGTCACACCCTATACGTCCACTTTCGTGTTTGCAGAGTGCTGTGTTTTTAATAAACAGTCGCAGCCACCGATTTTTTGCAACCCCTTTGGGCTCCCCTTGTACAGGTTCACCTACTGAGGGCACACCTTCTCCCGAAGTTACGGTGTCAATTTGCCGAGTTCCTTCTCCTGAGTTCTCTCAAGCGCCTTAGAATACTCATCTCGCGCACCAGTGTCGGTTTGCGGTACGGTCGTCGATAGCTGAAGCTTAGTGGCTTTTCCTGGAAGCAGGGTATCACTCACTTCGGCTGCAAGCAGCCTCGTTATCACCCCTCATCTAAGCCCGGCGGATTTGCCTACCAGGCACGACTACAGGCTTGAACCAACATATCCAACAGTTGGCTGAGCTAACCTTCTCCGTCCCCACATCGCACTATCGATCGGTACAGGAATATTGACCTGTTTCCCATCAGCTACGCATCTCTGCCTCGCCTTAGGGGCCGACTCACTCTACGCCGATGAACGTTGCGTAGAAAACCTTGCGCTTACGGCGAGCGGGCTTTTCACCCGCTTTAACGCTACTCATGTCAGCATTCGCACTTCTGATACCTCCAGCAGCCTTTACAAGCCACCTTCACAGGCTTACAGAACGCTCTCCTACCACCTGCACTTGCGTGCAGATCCGCAGCTTCGGTAACTGGCTTAGCCCCGTTACATCTTCCGCGCAGGACGACTCGATCAGTGAGCTATTACGCTTTCTTTAAATGATGGCTGCTTCTAAGCCAACATCCTGACTGTTTTAGCCTTCCCACTTCGTTTCCCACTTAGCCAATTTTAGGGACCTTAGCTGGCGGTCTGGGTTGTTTCCCTCTTGAGTCCGGACGTTAGCACCCGGTGCTCTGTCTCCCAAGCTGTACTCTTCGGTATTCGGAGTTTGCCTTGGTTTGGTAAGTCGCCATGACCCCCTAGCCAAAACAGTGCTCTACCCCCGAAGGTAATACTTGAGGCACTACCTAAATAGTTTTCGGAGAGAACCAGCTATTTCCAAGTTTGTTTAGCCTTTCACCCCTATCCACAGCTCATCCGCTAGTTTTGCAACACTAGTCGGTTCGGACCTCCAGTACCTGTTACGGCACCTTCATCCTGGCCATGGATAGATCACTTGGTTTCGGGTCTACACCCAGCGACTGTTCGCCCTGTTCGGACTCGATTTCTCTACGGCTTCCCTATTCGGTTAACCTCGCCACTGAATGTAAGTCGCTGACCCATTATACAAAAGGTACGCCGTCACCCTTGCGGGCTCCGACTTTTTGTAAGCATGCGGTTTCAGGATCTATTTCACTCCCCTCCCGGGGTTCTTTTCGCCTTTCCCTCACGGTACTTGTTCACTATCGGTCGATGATGAGTATTTAGCCTTGGAGGATGGTCCCCCCATCTTCAGACAGGATTTCACGTGTCCCGCCCTACTTTTCGTCAGCTCAGTACCACACGTCTCTTTTCACGTACGGGGCTATCACCCACTATGGCCGGCCTTTCCAGACTGCTCCGTTAAGAGTCGTGCTATCACTGACAGGCTGTTCCGATTTCGCTCGCCACTACTTTCGGAATCTCGGTTGATGTCTTTTCCTCGAGCTACTGAGATGTTTCAGTTCACCCGGTTCGCCTCGTCACCCTATGTATTCAGATGACGATACCTTTCGGTGGGTTTCCCCATTCGGAAATCTCCGGATCAAAGCTTATTTGCCAGCTCCCCGAAGCTTATCGCAGGCTATCACGTCCTTCGTCGCCTATCATCGCCAAGGCATCCACCACATGCTCTTATTCACTTGACCCTATAACTTTGACTTCTCTTGCGAGAGCAAAATCAATCAAGGAATGTTTGTCAGGTCTTTCACCTGACGCGTTGTGCCGCATGAAGCTTTCGCTTCGATGCTCGAATTTCAAACCGAAGTCTGAATATTCGTTTTGACGCAATCAAAAATTCATGCCGCTGATGGCACGGCCCGCCCCTCGTCTCCGAGAGAACGGTTTCCATCAGCAGCGCTGATTCGACTCTATGAATTTTTAAAGAACAGCCGATTGACCTAGAGATCCAGGCCAACAACAAAGCAACCTCTGACGAAGCCGCTTTGGTGTTGGTTTCGGTTTGTGTGGTGGAGGATGACGGGATCGAACCGACGACCCCCTGCTTGCAAAGCAGGTGCTCTCCCAGCTGAGCTAATCCCCCGGGTTTCGCTGCGCGAATGGAGCACTTGGTGGGTCTGGTTGGTCTCGAACCAACGACCCCCGCCTTATCAAGACGGTGCTCTAACCAACTGAGCTACAGACCCAAGCCGGTCACTAGTAACTCAGGCATGCCCTGAGTCGCTGGCGACAACCTTCCGACAACCGATAAGTGTGAGTGTTTGATTGGGATTGCAGTTTCCAGAAAGGAGGTGATCCAGCCGCACCTTCCGATACGGCTACCTTGTTACGACTTCACCCCAGTCACGAACCCTGCCGTGGTAATCGCCCTCCTTGCGGTTAGGCTAACTACTTCTGGCAGAACCCGCTCCCATGGTGTGACGGGCGGTGTGTACAAGACCCGGGAACGTATTCACCGCGACATGCTGATCCGCGATTACTAGCGATTCCGACTTCACGCAGTCGAGTTGCAGACTGCGATCCGGACTACGACTGGTTTTATGGGATTGGCTCCCCCTCGCGGGTTGGCAACCCTCTGTACCAGCCATTGTATGACGTGTGTAGCCCCACCTATAAGGGCCATGAGGACTTGACGTCATCCCCACCTTCCTCCGGCTTGTCACCGGCAGTCTCATTAGAGTGCCCTTTCGTAGCAACTAATGACAAGGGTTGCGCTCGTTGCGGGACTTAACCCAACATCTCACGACACGAGCTGACGACAGCCATGCAGCACCTGTGTTACGGCTCTCTTTCGAGCACCCCTCTGTCTCCAAAGGGTTCCGTACATGTCAAAGGTGGGTAAGGTTTTTCGCGTTGCATCGAATTAAACCACATCATCCACCGCTTGTGCGGGTCCCCGTCAATTCCTTTGAGTTTCAACCTTGCGGCCGTACTCCCCAGGCGGTCAACTTCACGCGTTAGCTTCGTTACTGAGTCAGCTAAGACCCAACAACCAGTTGACATCGTTTAGGGCGTGGACTACCAGGGTATCTAATCCTGTTTGCTCCCCACGCTTTCGTGCATGAGCGTCAGTACAGGCCCAGGGGATTGCCTTCGCCATCGGTGTTCCTCCGCATATCTACGCATTTCACTGCTACACGCGGAATTCCATCCCCCTCTGCCGTACTCCAGCTATGCAGTCACAAAGGCAGTTCCCAGGTTGAGCCCGGGGATTTCACCTCTGTCTTACATAACCACCTGCGCACGCTTTACGCCCAGTAATTCCGATTAACGCTTGCACCCTACGTATTACCGCGGCTGCTGGCACGTAGTTAGCCGGTGCTTATTCTTACGGTACCGTCATGAGCCCCAGGTATTAGCCAGAGCCTTTTCGTTCCGTACAAAAGCAGTTTACAACCCGAAGGCCTTCGTCCTGCACGCGGAATGGCTGGATCAGGCTTGCGCCCATTGTCCAAAATTCCCCACTGCTGCCTCCCGTAGGAGTCTGGGCCGTGTCTCAGTCCCAGTGTGGCTGGTCGTCCTCTCAGACCAGCTACAGATCGTCGGCTTGGTAGGCCTTTACCCCACCAACTACCTAATCTGACATCGGCCGCTCCGATCGCGCGAGGCCCGAAGGTCCCCCGCTTTCATCCTCAGATCGTATGCGGTATTAGCGTAACTTTCGCTACGTTATCCCCCACGACCGGGCACGTTCCGATGTATTACTCACCCGTTCGCCACTCGCCACCAGGGTTGCCCCCGTGCTGCCGTTCGACTTGCATGTGTAAAGCATTCCGCCAGCGTTCAATCTGAGCCAGGATCAAACTCTTTAGTTCGATCTTGAATTTTCTGCCCCAGCCTTCTCAGACCAGAGCCACTCATTTAAACGGAATTGAAGTGAACTTCACTTCTGTTCTCATGAGCATCTAAGGCTTTCGCCTTGTTCCGAAGAACTTGGCAACCCGCCTCAAACACCCACGCTTATCGGCTGTAGTTTGTTAACGTTCCAACGTCATCAGGCTC
>JBMOPU010000039.1:0-2667 GCA_049322955.1 Patescibacteria group bacterium
TTTGAGAGTTTGATCCTGGCTCAGAACGAACGCTGGCGGCGTGCCTAACACATGCAAGTCGAACGGAGCCAGTGCGAAGCACTGGAAATTCTAAATTCGAATATCTAAATTCTAAACAAATTCTAAATTCAAAAATTTAGGATTTAGAGCTTAGAGCTTCCAATGCTTTGCATTGGTTTAGTGGCGGACGGGTGAGTAACACGTAGGAAACCTACCCTTGGGCGGGGGACAACTCCGGGAAACCGGAGCTAATACCGCATAAGACCACGAACTGAGATGTTTGGGGGAAAAGTAGCGATACACCTGGGGATGGGCCTGCGGCCTATCAGGTAGTTGGTGGGGTAATGGCCCACCAAGCCTAAGACGGGTAGCCGGGCTGAGAGGTTGGACGGCCACACTGGAACTGAGATACGGTCCAGACTCCTACGGGAGGCAGCAGTGGGGAATTTTGCACAATGGGGGAAACCCTGATGCAGCGACGCCGCGTGGAGGATGAAGGCCTTCGGGTTGTAAACTCCTTTTGTAGGGGACAATAATGATGGTACCCTACGAATAAGCCACGGCTAACTCTGTGCCAGCAGCCGCGGTAAGACAGAGGTGGCAAGCGTTGTTCGGAATTACTGGGCTTAAAGGGCGAGTAGGCGGCGGGACAAGTCTGGTGTGGAATCTTAGGGCTTAACCCTAAAATTGCATCAGAAACTGTTTTGCTTGAGTCAGTGAGGGGAGGGCGGAATTCCTGGTGTAGCGGTGAAATGCGTAGATATCAGGAGGAAGGCCGGTGGCGAAGGCGGCCCTCTGGCACTGTACTGACGCTGAGGCGCGAAAGCGTGGGGAGCAAACAGGATTAGATACCCTGGTAGTCCACGCCCTAAACGGTGGGCATTAGGTGTAGGGCTCGTAAGGGTTCTGTGCCGAAGGGAAACCATTAAATGCCCCGCCTGGGGAATACGGCCGCAAGGTTGAAACTCAAAGGAATTGACGGGGGCCCGCACAAGCGGTGGAGCATGTGGTTTAATTCGACGCTACGCGAAGAACCTTACCTGGGTTTGACATGTAAGTGGTAAGAACCCGAAAGGGGGATGACCCGGGGGTAACCCTGGGAGCTTACACAGGTGCTGCATGGCTGTCGTCAGCTCGTGCCGTGAGGTGTTGGGTTAAGTCCCGCAACGAGCGCAACCCTTATTCTCTGTTGGTCCGCAAGGATCTCTCTGAGGAAACTGCCAGCGATGAGCTGGAGGAAGGTGGGGATGACGTCAAGTCATCATGGCCCTTACGTCCAGGGCGACACACGTGCTACAATGGCCTCTACAGAGGGCAGCAAGACCGTGAGGTGGAGCCAATCCCTAAAAGAGGTCTCAGTTGGGATCGGAGTCTGCAACTCGACTCCGTGAACGCGGAATCGCTAGTAATCGTGGATCAGCCATGCCACGGTGAATACGTTCCCGGGCCTTGTACACACCGCCCGTCACACCACGAAAGCCTGTTGTACCCGAAGCTGGTGCGCTAACCCGCAAGGGAGGCAGCTATCTAAGGTATGACCGGTGATTGGGGTGAAGTCGTAACAAGGTAGCCGTAGGGGAACCTGCGGCTGGATCACCTCCTTTCTAAGGAAAAATTTTGGAGTATCGCTACGCATTTTTTTAGCTTTTGCAGAAAAGCAGGGGCCTATAGCTCAGTTGGTTAGAGCGCACCCCTGATAAGGGTGAGGTCATTGGTTCGACTCCAATTAGGCCCACCAAGCCACTTATGTGGAAATCCCAAATTCCAAATAACAAATTCCAGGTTTGGAATTTAGAAATTTGATTTTTGGAATTTTAAGAAAGTGGGGGTGTAGCTCAGTTGGGAGAGCGCCTGCTTTGCAAGCAGGAGGTCATCGGTTCGATCCCGTTCACCTCCACCAAAACAAGTAATATTTAGCATTGCAAAATTTTAAATTTTCATTTTGAAATGCTAATTGTGACTTCCGCCGAAGGCGGATTGTTCTTTGACAACAGAAGGGAAGAAGAAGGGTCAAGTTAGGAAGGGCATATGGTGGATGCCATGGCATCAGGAGGCGAGGAAGGACGTGGCAGGCTGCGAAAAGCCACGGGGAGCTGCGAGCGAGCGTAGATCCGTGGATATCCGAATGGGGCAACCCACCCTGAGGAAAGTCAGGGTATCGTCAGCTGAATAGATAGGCTGACGAGGCGAACCCGGGGAAGTGAAACATCTCAGTACCCGGAGGAAGAGAAATCAAGCGAGATTCCCTGAGTAGCGGCGAGCGAACGGGGAGGAGCCCAAACCCAGGATCAGATAGAGAAGTCAGAAAGAGATTTGAGACAGAGATTTCAGAAAAATTTTTTATCTCTATCTCTATCTGAAGTCTGTATCTGATCCTGGGGGTAGTAGGACCGCATAAGTAGGAACACCACAGTATAGTTGAACGTTCTGGAAAGGGCGACCGGAGGGGGTGAGAGTCCCGTAGGCAGAATGCTGTGGAAACCGAAGCGGTATCCTGAGTACCACGGGGCACGTGGAACCCTGTGGGAAGCTGGGGGGACCATCCTCCAAGGCTAAACACTCTGCTGATGACCGATAGTGGACAAGTACCGTGAGGGAAAGGTGAAAAGAACCCCGGTGAGGGGAGTGAAAGAGAACCTGAAACCGTATGCCTACAAGCAATCGGAG
>JBMOPU010000039.1:2767-5403 GCA_049322955.1 Patescibacteria group bacterium
TGACGGTGTGCCTTTTGATTAATGAGCCGGCGAGTTACTGGCACAAGCGAGGTTAAGTTCTTCAGGGACGGAGCCGAAGGGAAACCGAGTCTTAACAGGGCGGCAGAGTTTGTGTCAGTAGACCCGAAGCCAGGTGATCTACCCATGGTCAGGGTGAAGCGGAGGTAAGACTTCGTGGAGGCCCGAACCGGTGTTTGTTGCAAAAAGCTCGGATGAACTGTGGGTAGGGGTGAAAGGCCAATCAAACCTGGTGATAGCTGGTTCTCCCCGAAATGTATTTAGGTACAGCCTCAGCGCAGCCTTATGGGGGTAGGGCACTGGATGGGCTAGGGCCTCGTAGGGGGTACCAAACCCAACCAAACCACGAATACCATGGAGGTGGTCGCTGGGAGTGAGACTGCGGGTGCTAAGATTCGTAGTCGAGAGGGAAACAGCCCAGATCGTCAGCTAAGGTCCCTAAGAGTATGCTGAGTGGTAAAGGATGTGGTGTTGCGGAGACAGCCAGGATGTTGGCTTAGAAGCAGCCATCATTAAAAGAAAGCGTAACAGCTCACTGGTCAAGCGGCACCGCGCCGAAAATCCAACGGGGCTAAGCATACCACCGAAGCTACGGATGCCGGTGCTTCGCACCGGAAGTTAAATCCTAAATTCGAATATCTAAATACTAAACAAACCTCAAAAAAAGATAAATTCAAAATCCGAAAAATTGTTTAGGATTTAGTGCTTAGGATTTAGAGTTTTAGTTTCCAGTGCGGAGCGCTGGAGTGGTAGGGGAGCATTCTGTAGGCCTGTGAAGGTGCTGAGTGATCAGTGCTGGAGGTGGCAGAAGAGATTATGCCGGCATAAGTAGCGCAAATTCTGATGAAAAGTCAGGACGCCGTAAACCTAAGGTTTCCTGGGGAAGGGACATCCGCCCAGGGTTAGTCGGGCCTAAGGCGAGGCCGAAAGGCGTAGCTGATGGACAACTGGTTAATATTCCAGTACCGTCTTGTGTGCGTTTGACCGAAGGGGTGACGCAGGAGGATAGTCTGAGCCTGGTGATGGTTCAGGTCCAAGCACTGAGGCTGGTGAGTAGGCAAATCCGCTCACTGTTAAGGCTGAGGTGTGATGGGCAAGGCCGTAAGGCTGAACTCAGGCGATTCCACACTGACGAGAAAACCCTCGCAGGGAGCACATGGGATGACCGTACCGCAAACCGACACGGGTAGGTGGGTAGAAGATACCAAGGCGTACGAGTTAACCCTCGCTAAGGAACTAGGCAAAGTGGCCCCGTAACTTCGGGAGAAGGGGTCCCCGATCAGTGCTTCGCACTGGAAATTCTAAATCCGAATATCTAAATCCTAAACAAATACAAATGACCTAAATTCAAAAAATTGAGAATTTGGAGTTTTGGTATTGTTTAGAATTTAGGATTTAGTGTTTGGAGCTTCCAATGCGGAGCATTGGTTGGGGTGCAATAAAGAGGCTCAGGCGACTGTTTAGCAAAAACACAGGTGTCTGCGAACTCGCAAGAGGAGGTATAGGCACTGACGCCTGCCCGGTGCCGGAAGGTTAATGGGAGAGGTCATCTTCGCAAGAGGAGAAGCCTTGAACTGAAGCCCTGGTAAACGGCGGCCGTAACTATAACGGTCCTAAGGTAGCGAAATTCCTTGTCGGGTAAGTTCCGACCCGCATGAATGGCGTAACGATCTGAGCGCTGTCTCGGCGAGGGGCTCGGCGAACTTGAGATACCGGTGAAGACGCCGGTTACCTGCAACTAGACGGAAAGACCCCGTGCACCTTTACTATAGCTTGGCAGTGAGCTTTGGTGATGTATGTGTAGGATAGGTGGGAGGCTATGAAGTCCCGACGCTAGTCGGGATGGAGCCAACCTTGAAATACCACCCTTACCTTACCGGGGCTCTAACCTGTCCCCATCATCTGGGGAAGGGACACTGTCTGGTGGGTAGTTTGACTGGGGCGGTCGCCTCCCAAAAGGTAACGGAGGCGTCCAAAGGTCTCCTCAGGCTGGACGGAAACCAGCTGGTGAGTGCAAAGGCATAAGGAGGCTTAACTGTGAGAGAGACATCTCGAGCAGATACGAAAGTAGGGCTTAGTGATCCGGTGGTTCTGTATGGAAGGGCCATCGCTCAACGGATAAAAGGTACGCCGGGGATAACAGGCTTATCGCGTCCAAGAGTTCACATCGACGACGCGGTTTGGCACCTCGATGTCGACTCATCGCATCCTGGAGCTGAAGCAGGTTCCAAGGGTTGGGCTGTTCGCCCATTAAAGCGGTACGAGAGTTGGGTTCAGAACGTCGTGAGACAGTTCGGTCCCTATCTGTTGCAGGCGAAGGAGACTTGCGGGGATCTGTCCTCAGTACGAGAGGACCGGGATGGACAGACCTCTTGTGTTCCGGTTGTCATGCCAGTGGCAATGCCGGGTAGCTATGTCTGGAAGGGATAAACGCTGAAGGCATCTAAGCGTGAAACCCACCCCAAGATGAGGTCTCCCGTGGAGCAATCCACCTGAAGGTCTGTGGTAGACTACCACCTCGATAGGCTGGAGGTGTAAGTGCAGTAATGTATTCAGCTGACCAGTACTAATAGACCGTGCGACTTGACCCCTCTTCCTTTCCCTCCTGTTGTCAAAGG